>CAWBCG010000084.1:0-15964 GCA_963787235.1 uncultured delta proteobacterium | reverse complement strand
CAGCGGCACCCTGACCAGTCCGGATCTGGTGATCAAAGGGTGGATTGCCGGGTTTATCGGGCTTTTTCTGGCCTGCGTGGGGCGTGATCTGCTGCAGTTCTATCCACGGTTTACCTTTGGCCTTACCGAGTTGGACAGCGGCGTCGAGGTGGTACCGGTGCTCATCGGTGCGTTCGGCATTCCCCAAATCATCCAGGTGCT
This sequence comes from uncultured delta proteobacterium, assembly GCA_963787235.1. Classification (GTDB taxonomy): domain Bacteria; phylum Desulfobacterota; class Desulfobacteria; order Desulfobacterales; family SG8-13; genus JARFQH01. Next base: position 15,763 of record CAWBCG010000084.1, on the reverse strand, counting down.
CAAGGATCGCTTCCAGATCGGCGAGGCTCAGAAAATTCAACGGATTTTACCCGAGTTCGGTACTATCATCCGCAACATCCCAGCCATCATCCGCTCGGCACTCATCGGCGTCGGCATCGGTGCCGTGCCCGGCATCGGTGAGGATATCGCCGGCTGGGTCTCCTACGGCACAGCCAAAAACACCTCCAAGCATCCCGAGACCTTTGGAAAGGGGGAGATGCAAGGTGTTCTGGCCAGCGAAACAGCCAACAACGCCTGTGTGGGCGGTGCCCAGATCCCGCTGTTGAACTTGGGCATCCCGGGCAGTCCGCCGGCCGCCATGCTGCTGGGTGCGCTTATGCTCCATGGGGTCACGCCGGGCCCCATGATCACCTTCGAGCACCCCACTTTTATTATGGAGGTCGCCGCCATTCTGCTGCTGGCTTCCTGTGCCATGTGGGTCGTCGGCATTCTGCTGGCCAAGCAGGTCGTTAAAGTTTTGCGTATTCCTCCCCCGCTCTTTATGCCCGTCATCGGCGTGCTCTGTATCATCGGCTCCTATTCGCTGGGGTTGAATATTTTCAATCTGTATCTGATGCTGCCGGTCGGCATCGTCAGCTATTTTCTGGTCGAAATGGGTTATCCCATCGCTCCGCTTGTCATCGGTGTCATCCTGGGGCCTATGGCGGACGAAAATCTGCGTCGCGCCCTGATGGTTTCTCAAGGCAGTTTTTTACCTGTATTCCAACGGCCGGTCTCGTTGATCCTGTTTCTGATCATCGTCTGGACCGTGATCAGTCAGTTTCAGTGGTACCGAAAGTTCAAAGACCGCATGATCAACGTTCTCATGAGGCGCTGAAGTTGTCATTAATTTAATAAGGAGAAAACCATGCTGAAGATGGGCATTATTACGGGGTTTCTGTCCCGCACAAAGGACCGCTTTCACGATTACAACGAACCACTCGAGCTCGAAAAAAAATTCGAGATGATGACCCATATCAGCGGGTACGACGGTGTGGAGATTGTTTATCCTTATGAAGTAAACGATGCGGCGATCACGCAATCGCTTCTTAAGAAGTACAAGTTGAACGTGGCGGCCGTCAACGTCAACGTCAAAGCCGAACCCGAATTCCGCAACGGCGGTTTGACTTCTCACGACCTCGAGGTTCGGCAGAAAGCCGTGCGCTTCATCAAGGAGGCCAAGGACTTTGCGGCGGCCATCGGTGCCGACAAGGTGACCTGCTGCCCCCTTGGCGACGGGTACGAGTTCGCCTTTCAGTATGACTACGCCACGACCTGGAAATATCTGGCGGACTGTTTCGGCGAGGCCGGCGGCTATAAACCGGAAGTGCCGCTTTTTATCGAATACAAGCCGAGTGAAACCCGCGGTCGCTGTTTTCTCGACTCGGCTGCCAAGACCCTTTGCCTGCTCAACGACATCCGCTGCCGGGATGTGGGCGTGACCCTTGATTTCGGCCATTCCGTGTATGGAAACGAAAACCCGGCCGAGGCGCTCGTGCTGCTGGCCGAAAGTTCCTGTAAGTATTACATTCACATCAATGACAACGACGGACGCTGGGATTGGGATTACTTCTGCGGCACCAAGCATTTTCTCGAATATGTCGAATTTCTATACTATCTCAAGCGCTACGGCTACGATGACTACTTCACCTCCGACACCTCACCGACCCGATGGGACATAAGCGGTACGTTCGAGGCCAACAGCCGTCTGACCAACAAGGTATGGCAGCGGTTGGACGAAGTGGACGGCGGTAAATTCGCCCGCCTGATGGCCGAGGGAGATTATTTGAAGACCTGGAAATTTATAGAGGCCGACATTTTCGGGTACAAATAGAGAGTCGGTGGGCCGATTTGCCCGATTGTACGGTCATCAGAAGATACCTGTCAACCGACCAGCTGGCCAACCGGCTAAACCGACCAACATAATACAAAGGAGCAAAAATGGCGCAGGTACCGATGTCTGTGGACGAACTCAAGCACATGGCGACTGCCATCCGCTGCGACATCATCGAGATGATCTGCACGGCCAAGGCCGGTCACCCGGGCGGCTCGCTTTCCGCAACGGACATTGTGACCGCGCTGTATTTCAGACTGATGCGCGTCGATCCTCAAAACCCCCGCTGGCCGGACCGGGATCGCTTCATTCTTTCAAAGGGACATGCCTGCCCGGTCTGGTATGCCGCATTGGCCGAGCGCGGTTTCTACGACAAATCGCATCTGACCACGCTGCGCCGGCTGGGCAGCATACTGCAGGGCCACCCGGACATGAACAAGGTCCCCGGCATCGATATGACCACCGGATCCCTCGGACACGGCCTTTCGGTCGGCATCGGTATGGCGTTGGCCGGACGGCTGCAAAAGAAAGACTATCACGTCTGGGTGATCATCGGAGACGGTGAATCCCAGGAAGGATCGATCTGGGAAGCGGCCATGGCCGGCGCCAAGTGGAAACTGGACAATCTGACAGCCATCCTGGACCGCAATAACCTTCAGAACGATTTTTACGTGGACGACCTCATGCCGATCGAGCCGGTGGCCGATAAATGGCGGGCCTTCGGCTGGCACGTGGTGGCGATCGACGGGCACGACATGGCGGCCGTTGTGACTGCACTGGAAGCCGCCAAGGCGCGAAAAGGGGTGCCGACCATGATCATCGCCCGCACCATAAAGGGCAAGGGCGTATCCTACATGGAGAACGTGTGCGAGTGGCACGGCAAGGCGCCCTGTCGGGAAGAGGCGGACAAGGCCCTATGTGAGATCAGGGGAGATCAGGAGGTGCAGCTGTGAACTATAATGTGCTATCGCCCTATCGTCATGTCCGAGCCGAAATCGTTGCGATGCTTTCTGCAGAAAACCTTTTCAACGTTGCGGAGGCCGAGCCGACGCGGGCCTCCTATGCCAGGACCCTCCTTGATATCGGTGAGCGCAACCCGGCGGTGGTGGTTCTCGACGCCGACGTGTCCAAATCGATCGGGACCAACAAATTTGCCGAAAAGTTCCCGGAACGTTCGTTCAACTTCGGCATTGCCGAACAAAACATGTTTGCCGCCGCCGCCGGCATGGCGACCACCGGTCTGATCCCATTTGCCACGACATATGCGGTCTTCGCCAGTTTGCGGGCTCTTGACATGGTGCGCAACAGCATTCACTACCCGCGGTTGAACGTCAAGATTGCCGCCAGCCACAGCGGTATTACGCCCGGTCCGGACGGTGTCACCCATCAGGGTCAGGAGGACCTGTCGATCATGCGGTCGATCGCCAACTCAACCGTCATCGCTCCGGCCGATGCCGACACGACCGCACTGGCCGTCCAAGCGGCGATCGCATACGACGGGCCGGTTTACCTGAGCTTTACGCGCGATCCGGTGCCGAAGATATTCACCCCGGACTACCCCTTTGAGATCGGTAAAGCCGTTACGGTGAGGGATGGGTCCGATGCGACCATCTTCGCCATTCGCGACCTGACCGCCCATGCCCTGGTGGCCGCGGAAAGCTTGGCCGGCCGAGGGGTCGACGTGCGGGTGATCGACTGCCACACCCTCAAACCGCTGGATGTCAAGTCGGTGCTGCAGGCGGCCGAGGAAACAGGTGCGATCGTGACCGCCGAGAACAACACTTTTTTCGGCGGGCTGGGCAGCGCCGTGGCCGAAGTGCTGGTGGAAAATCATCCCGTGCCGATGAGGCGGATCGGCGTGAGGGATACCTTCGCCGAGTCAGGTCCGTATCTGGATCTGCTCGACAAATACGGCCTATCGGCCCGGCACATCGTGACGGCCGTGGAAGAGGTTTTGGATCGTAAAAAAAAGGGTAGGGTGACGTAAATGGATTCTAAAAAATGGCGGGTGCACAATCCCGAAGGGCATCAACGGGTCATCGTGACCAAGGAGCTTCCCGGGCAGCGCTGGCTGGATATTTTATCCCGGGCCGACTGCCGGGTCGAGGTCTGCACGTCGGACGAGGTCTTATCGACCGCGGACATCAAAGCCGCTTTCGGAACGCGTTGCGATGGCGCCATCGGGCAGCTCACGGAACAGTGGGGGGATGAGCTTTTCGCGGCACTCAAGGCCAGTGGGGGACGCGCCTACAGCAATTATGCCGTGGGCTTCAACAACGTGGACGTGGCGGCCGCCAGCCGGCACGGCATTCCCGTGGGAAACACCCCCGGCGTTTTGACGGAAGCGACCGCGGAGATGGCGGTGACGCTGACCTTCGCTACCGCCAGGCGGGTCGGAGAATCCGAACGTTTCCTGCGGGCCGGCAAATACCGGGGCTGGCTGCCGACCCTATTCCTTGGCGATTTGCTGTGGCGCAAGACCGTCGGCTTGATCGGTGCGGGCCGCATCGGATCGGCCTTTGCCCGCACGATGGTCGAGGGACACAAGATGAACCTGATCTACTTCGATCTTCATCCCAATAGTGAGCTGGAAAACCTCGTCAAAGAATACGGTTCTTTTCTCAAGTCACTTGGGGAACCGCCCGTGGCCTGCCACCGTGCGGACACCATCGAGGAGGTGCTGCGCACGGCCGACTGCATCAGCCTGCACACGGTGCTGGATGAAACCACCCATCACCTCATCGACGCCGAGCGTCTGGCCATGATGAAGGCAAACGCCTTGCTGATAAACACCAGTCGGGGACCGATAATCGATGAGGCCGCCCTGGTCGCCCACTGCAGGAAGCATCCGGATTTCCGCGCCGGATTGGATGTCTTCGAAGATGAACCCGCCCTCAGTCCGGGTTTGACAGAGTTGGAAAATGTCGTCATCGTGCCTCACATCGCTTCGGCCACCCGCTGGACAAGGGAGGGAATGGCCACTCTTGCCGCCGCCAATGTCGCCGGAATCCTCCTGGATTTCCCGGTTTGGGATAATACCGATATATCGACTTTTTTAGAAGGCGCGACCCCCAAGGCCATCCCCAGCCTGCTCAACGCCGAGAAAGTGGGCATCCCGGCTTACTCGGCCTGACCATCTGAGCCGATCCTCCGGGAATAATCCCCAGAAATAGGTCGACTGTCCTATTTAAATGAATGTTTTTCCTTATTGACATTTTCTTTGAATCCTTCTTTAAGTTGACATGAAAAGTCGTATCAGGTTTACCCAGTCCAAAGGTGAATGAGGCAAATGCCACGGTTAAATGAACTGATTGAAATCTTATCGGAGCCGGCGGTGTCCGAGCGTTATGCGCATGCCAAGGCGAGTAAAACATGCAAAATCTGCAAGGGGCCGGCAACCCGGTTTCGTAATTCCCTATCGAGCTGTGAGTATGCTATTTCAGCCATCTGCCAAAGTTGCCAAGATATCTATTTTTACGATTGTTCACCATCAGAGGAGGTATTGAGCAGCCTTTAGAGACGCTGCTTTTATTTTATCGGTGTTCGAGCGAAATAAAAAGTGCACTTAATATAGGCTTTAAGATAAAGGTTTTGGCAAGGCCAGAAGGAGAAGGCAGTATTGTAATACGCCGACGACCGATAACGCAGTCAAAGCCTTTATCTTTAAGTCTATATTTGAACCTTTACCCGAGGAATAGTAATGCAGGATCTGATACTTCGTATCTCCAAGGCGCTGGTAGACTACCCGGAACAAGTCTCGGTAAAAGCGATCGATGGGGCCAACACCTGTGTATTGGAGCTCAAGGTTGCCAAGATTGATATTGGCAAGGTTATCGGAAAACAAGGAAGGACTGCTCATTCGATCCGAACGATACTGAATGCCGCCGCGGCTAAAACGAAAAAACGCGTGGTCTTGGAAATCATCGAATAGGTCATTCCGAAGCCACTAATTGACTTGCGGCAAGAATGATAAAACCCATCTTCATTTAACAACCATCACATATATCTCATCACTTTCTTATCTTTTCACAAAACAATGGTGTTAAAAAATGGAACGGCAATTGATGCAATATTTGACGTTCAGCCTTCTCTCTGGTAAAATTACAATTAATAATAAGAAATTACATCGTCGATGAAAATGCCAAACTCCGAGTGATCGGGGGACGGAAAGCCACGGGTCTCAAGTGAGACAGCCGGGTTGCGTAGGCTCGAGAATGACAAGCCGTGCTGCCGTGGGTAGCGCGGCTTTGTTTTTTGGGAGGGATCAAATAAAAGACTTCAGCGCTTTGGATACGGAACCTTTGAAGTAATTGGCGCGTATTGCGGCGAGCACAACAAAAAATATCCTCCGGGACAGGTAAAAAACCCTAAACCGAATAAACGGGCCTGCACATGACGATCGAAAATATGGCACTGGAAACGTACGATACCGAGAGAAGACGGTATCATAGGGTAGCGGCGAATAATCCGATTACATACGTACTGGTCAATGAGAGAGGATCGAAAATCGGCCAGGGGATCGGAAAGGTCATCAATGTGAGTCAATCCGGTATCTTGCTGGAAACATACGAATTCATCGAGTCCAAGTATTTATTTCTTGTTGCAACCGATGTGGAGGACAAGCTGATTGACATCGTGGGGAAGGTAATTTTTTCGAGAGAGGTTTCCTTGTGCGTGTTCAATTCCGGCATCAGCCTGATGGGAGAGCATGAGGACAACGTCAAGTTCAGAAGGGACCTGATCCGGGTCTTTCATCAAAAGCATGTTCTCGGCTTAGCAAATTAATCCAGAGATGAATTTCTGGATTAATCGAGAATCAAAAATTCATCCGAACGCCGCCACACAGGTAATTTGATCCACTTTCACCAACTATAGAATTGGCTCCGGAACGATGATGAAGTCGAAAGTCCAAATTCCACTTCGGGTATCGAGGAAGGCCGAATGTCAAATCCAGCATGAGAGAGAGCAGCAAGTTTTGAGCTTCATCATTCTTTGCCAATTCTGTTTTTGAGATCTCGGTATAATATGAAAGCCCGGCACCGGCCCCAAAACTGGTGTCAATATATCTGTCCCAGGGAAAAGGATACCAGCGACCCACCGCTAACCCCACAAATTCCCACTGATCATTGTCGTCTCCAAAGTGTTTGTCGATCTGCCCTTCCAACTCAATTCCGATCCATTTTTTCGATTTATAGATGTCTCTGGCAAGCGCTAACATGACAAGATAATTACTATCAGTAGAGGCCTCCTGCTGAAGAACAATTTCATCCATATTGTTCTGAACCAGCGTCCCGATATCGACAGTGAGATGCCAATTATATTCAATTCTAGCCGATGGGTGTTCAGCTCTTGCAGTGAGCACCGGAGTTAAGGTCAGCACAAATACCGCAATAATTAGGAATTTTGAATTTATATTGGATAGTTTGATACCATTTAGACAGGCGATCCAATTGCAAGCATTTTTTTCATTTTGATTTTTCACTATTCACACCTGAGCACTTTGGATTCAGTTGGAAATTTATCCAATCCTATCAGCAGGATGCGTGCCAGACATGAATCCTAATTTTTTAATAGTAATTACAATTAGTTAAATTATTGATAGACATTTTATTCATACTGAATTCACGATTATTCTCGTTAAAAATATGTAACTGGGTTCACATGTTTTGTTTTTGAATAGTCAATATGTTGGCGCTTCTACTGCTTCCGAAGGTTAAGAGGCATGGAGGCATAGCAGGGAGACAGGCTTTTTTGCGTTCGCATATCCACCGAATAAATTATAAGATATTGAAAATATATAAAATAATATCAAAAATGGAATTTTCCCTTAATTTTAAGCATCTTGGCCTATAGATTGCATTGAACGCCCGCATAAAAAACGATCGGACTTGGGTTTTCTAAGAACTGATGTCCGGTCTGTCCTGCCGGCGCCCCGTCTGGTGGTGCTACTCCCAGAAAACACTGTTTATACAATTGATACATACTGACTTTGGAGGATCGGCAATGAATCTATCGGGGGCACAACCAGAGGTAACGGACTCATCGGCCCTCTTCGGCGCGGAGGCCATCAGGGAGCAGGCGTCGTCTCTGCAAAACCTGGCCCTTTCTCTCGACGACTCTTTCGAACGCGCAGTGCAGACGATCCTGGCGTATTCCGGCCACCTGGTCATCAGCGGCATGGGCAAGTCGGGTTTGGTCGGCCGCAAGATGGCGGCGACTTTTGCTTCCACAGGAACGCCCAGCTTCTTCGTTCACCCGGCTGAGGCGGTTCACGGTGACCTGGGAATGATCCGACCCCAAAACCTCGTTGTGCTCATCAGCAACAGCGGTGAGACGCAAGAGGTTTTGAATCTGCTGCCTTCGCTCAAACATTTTGACAACCGCATCATTGCCATGGTCGGTCGGAAGGATTCGACCCTGGGGCGTGAGGCCGACATCGTTTTGACGCTGCCGGAGGAGCGGGAAATCTGTCCTTACAACCTGGCGCCCACGACTTCCACGCTCCTCGCCATGTCGTTGGGAGATGCTTTGGCGGTCACCCTCATGCGTCTACGTGGTTTCCAGCCGGACGATTTCGCGCTCTATCATCCTTGCGGAACACTTGGCCGCCGCTTGCTCTGCCGGGTGCAGGACGTGATGCATAAACGCACCGAGCGGGACTTTCCCATTGTCGCCCCCCCGGTATCCGTTCAGGAAACCATCTGGGTCATGACCCGCGGACGCATGGGGCTGACACTGGTCATGGAAGATGAGCGGCTGCTGGGAATTATTACCGACGGCGATCTGCGCAGGGCAATGATGAATGCGTCCTTTTCAATTGTAAACGACACTGCAGAAGACATTATGCATCGGGATCCCGTTGCCATCGACGAAAAGGCTCTGTGGAGCAAGGCCGAACAGCTCATGAGCCGGCGCAAGATCAAAGCGCTCGTGGCATTGAACAAAGAGGCACGCGTAACGGGTGTGGTGGAAATCTTTTGAAAGCCTGTTTTAAATTTCCCGGCCCCTGGACCCGCTTGATAGTCCTCGGCTTCGTTTTATTTTTCACGGCCTGTGCGCATTCCGCGAAGGATCGGATCGATTCATCGAAGAAAATGCGCCAAAGCGCCATAGCGGTCTGGGTTGCCGGTCAGGCACCCGGCAGTCGTACCGTCATCGGGGCGCCGGAATTCGGTGGGGACGTTACGGTCAAGGTTGAACGCAGTTATTATTCGGCTGCCGGATTGCACTGCAAGCGGGTTCAAGTCTTTAACGGCAGTCCGCTCGGTGAACCGGTCGCTGTCTGTGAAAAAAAAACGGGCGAGTGGATCATGGAGCCGCGTATCTGGGGAGGTGCGCCGGCCAGAGGAAAAAAATGAAGGGCCTTCAATCAGCCGCGCGGGTGCAAGCCCGGGTGATATGGGCGCTTATGCTCCGCGAAACCAAGACATTGTTCGGCAAGCACAAGCTGGGTTATCTGTGGGCGCTGATCAACGCCGCCTTCTCCATCGCCGTCTTCTGGGCGATCCGTGATTTTGGTGGGTTTCACGCTCCCCACGGTCTGTCCACGCCGGTGTTCCTTCTCGGCGGATTCATTCCCTGGTATCTGTTTTCCGAAGCGGTCACCAGCGGCATGAATTCGGTCAGCGGCAACCGGGCCCTGCTGTCTTATCCCCAGGTGTTTCCGCTCGATATTCTGACGGCACGGGTCCTGCTGCAGGGTGCCATGTATTTTTGCGTCATGGCCGTTCTGCTGGGCATCGCTCACGCCATGGATTATCGGGTGACGCTGCAGGACCCGGCCAGAATATTGGAGGCCATGAGCCTCGCCCTTCTTTTGGGGTATGGCACAGGGGCGGTGTGCTCCGCCCTCAACCTGATGTGGCCGACCACCGCCCGCATAGTACCCCTGATATTGCGGGTGATGTTTTTCGTCTCGGGATTGTTCTTCTCTGTCGATGCCATGCCAAGCTATGTGCAACACTATCTTTTCTTTAACCCGCTCTCCCATTTGATCGAATCGCTGCGGAGCGGTTTGTCGGATAGCTTCAACAGCCGATTTGTACATCTCCCCTATGTCCTGGGGTTTGTTCTCGTAGCGCTCTCCCTGGGGCTTCTGCTGGAGCGGTATTCCCGGCGTTATATGGAGCAAGAGGTATGATCCAGCTGTGCAACCTTTGCAAAAGCTACCGCACTAAAAAAGGGGTGAAAACGGTGCTGGAAGATGTCAACACCGCTTTCCGTCCGGGATGCAACATGGGCATCCTCGGCCGCAACGGCGCCGGCAAGTCCACCCTGCTGCGACTCATCGGGGGGGCCGAAATGCCGACCTCCGGGCGCATACTGCGTCAGGGGACGGTTTCATGGCCCATCGGATTCACCGGTGGTTTTCATGGCAGCCTCAGCGGCCGGGAAAACCTGCGGTTTATCTGCCGTATCTATGATGCCGACATCCACAAGGTAACCGCTTTCGTGGATGAGTTTTCAGAGCTGGGCGATTACATGGAGATGCCGATCAACACCTATTCCTCCGGAATGAGGGCCAAGCTCGCCTTCGGACTGAGTATGGCCATCGAGTTCGACTACTACCTCATCGATGAGGTGACGGCGGTCGGCGACGCCGGTTTCAAACGCAAAAGCAAGGCGGAGTTCGACCACCGCAAGGACCGCTCGACCCTGATCGTTGTGTCACATAGCACATCTACCATTCGCAGGTACTGTGATGCCGCCGCGGTGCTCGATCGCGGCAATTTGATCTTTTTCGACGACCTGACAGCCGCCATCGATCACTATGAATATCTGAACAATAACGGAACAGGAGCCGACAAGAGGGCCCGGGCATGAAATTGACCCTGCGCACCAGATTTCTGCTTTTTGTCGGTCTGCCGACCCTGCTGGCCCTGGTCTATTTCGCCTTCGTGGCCACCGACATGTACGTCTCCGAGGCTCAGTTCTCCATCCGTGGAGCCGAAGGCGGCAGCGGTCCGGAATGGCTGGCACTGTTCGGCCACGCCGGCGGCTCCACGACGGCTGATGCTTACGTCGTGCAGGAATACATCCAGTCACAAGATATGCTGACTGTGCTGGAGCAAAAGCTTTCGCTGCGTGCTCACTACCAGAGCCGTGCGGCCGATGTCATTTCCCGGCTTGAAAGCGAGGCCACCAGAGAGGAATTTCTCGATTACTTCCGAGGGGTCGTGGGGGTGGGATACGATCCCGCCAGCGGCATCTTCACCCTCCAGACGCGCGCTTACAGTCCGGAAATGGCGCGCGACCTGTGTCAGGCCATCCTGGCCCAGAGTGAAGAATTGGTGAACCAGCTGGCGGAGAGATCCCTTCAGGACAGCCTGGCTCTGGCGCGCAGCGAACTGGCGGTGGCGGAGGAGCGGGTGACGAAGGCCCGTGAATCTATGAAACACTTCCGCAATCAGCAAGACCTGCTCAACCCGGAAGCTGTTGCCGGCGCCATGTTGGCACTGGTGGCGGAACTGGAAGGGGAGGCGGTCAAAACCAGGACAACACTTTCCGAGGTGCGGACTTACATGCGTGAAGACAGCGCCCGCATCACGGCCCTGAAAGCCCGGCTTGCGGCTCTCGAAGGCCAGATCAGCGCGGAGAAGGGCCGTCTGACAGGCAATAAAGGTCACGTGCTCAACGAAGTGGTGACCGATTACGAGCGGCTTCAGGTTGAGCGCGAATTTGCAGAGAAACTGTATCTCTCGGCCCTCGCATCCCTGGAGGCCGCCCGAGTGCGGGCCGAGAGCAAGAGCCGCTACCTGGTCGCCTTTGCCGAGCCGACGATGCCGGATGAATCCCTCTACCCGCGTCGGATACGCTCCATCGGTCTCTTTTTTGCCATCACCACCCTTCTTTTCGGCATCGTCTCGCTGATAATTGCCGCGATTCGTGAACATGCGGGGTTTTGACATGCGCCATCTGATCCTTTTATTGTTGTTTGTCTGCATGACGGCCACGGTCACCCTCGGGGCCACGGTAAAACCACCGGCCGTTGAACCGCAACCGCCACCGTCGAGCGACGAACTTGCACCGTTCGGCGCCGACCTGTTCCAAGGCAATTTCGCCAAAGGCGTCTTCGACGAACTGAACGGCGATTATGTCATCATGCCCGGCGATCGCATCGCCGTGCGCTTGTGGGGTGCTCACAAGTTCGACGGTGTGCTCGATGTCGACGCTCAGGGCAATCTTTTCCTGCCGGAAGTCGGCCCGGTCCCGGTCGTCGGCCTGAAGCACGCCCAGCTGCCGCAAGTGGTGGCCGAGCGGGTGCGCTCGGTTTACACCAACAACGTAGAAGTTTACACCAATTTGATCAACACTCAACCGGTTGCGCTCTACGTCACCGGCTTTGTCACCCGACCCGGCCGCTACGCCGGTGGTCCTACCGATTCGATGCTCTATTACCTCGATCAGGCCGGCGGGATCGATGCCGAGCGCGGCAGTTTCCGCAACATCCGGATCCTGCGCAACGGTCGACTGCTGGTCAAAGTGGATCTCTACCCGTTTATTCTCGACGGCAGCATTCCCCGTCCGCGGTTGGAGGAGGGGGATGTCATCTTGGTCGGCGAACGCGGTGCGGGGGTGATAGCTCAGGGTCAGGTGCGCAACAGCGCCCGCTTCGAGTTTCCTTCCAATGCCCGCATCACAGGCCGGCAGTTGGCCGATCTGGCGACACCGCTGCACAAGGTCTCTCATGTCAGCATTGTCGGCGCCCGTAACGGCGCCCCCTACAATACGTATCTGGCCATCGAAGAATTTCAACAAATGACGTTGGAGGATGGGGATGCCGTCAACTTCCTCGCCGACACTCCCGGCGTTACCATCATGGTCACGGCCACCGGTGCCATCGTCGGCGCCTCCCATTATCCCGTCAAAAAGGATACCCGCCTGCTCGAACTCCTTTATTACATTCCGGTGGAACCCGAACTGGCCAATCTCAATGGAATCCATATCAATCGCAAAAGCGTGGCAGAACAGCAGAAAAAAGCCCTCGAAGAGTCTTTGCGACGACTGGAAGAGAGTTCGCTGACAGCCACTTCTCAGAGCGTCGACGAGGCGACCATCCGTGTGCGGGAAGCCGAGCTGATCGCGCAGTTCGTCGCAAAGGCACACTCAGTCAAACCCGTGGGCACGGTGGTGGTCGGCCATGATGGTCAGCTCAGAGATATATACCTGGAGGACGGTGACGTCGTCGTCATCCCCGCCAAGAGTGATGTCGTGCTGATCAGCGGCGAGGTCATCATGCCGCAAGCGGTTGTTTACAGCGAAGGGAAAAATTCGAGAGACTACATCGCTGTCGCCGGCGGTTTTTCCCATCGGGCCGACAAGGGCCACATTCTGGTCGCCAAACCGAATGGAGAAGTACTCAGCGCCGCCGATACGAACATTGCTCCTGGAGACCATATTATGGTGTTGCCGAAGTTTCACACCAAAAATTTGCAAACATTAAAAGATATTTCGCAAATTCTCTACCAGATTGCGATAGCGACGAAGGTGGTATTGACTAACTGGTAAAATAGTCATCTACTTTAACAATTAAATCCAATATTTTTATTCATAAATTTGACAACTTCTGCGATAGCATTTTTCAGCCGCCCAGTCGCACTTTCCCGTGGCGTCTTACGCATTCCGCACCTCAATGCCTTTCTACCCGAATGCGGGAAGGTGACGCCGAGTGGACGGAAGCAGGGTGGGGAATTCGATGCGGTGATCGGTTGGGGCCACAAGACGACGGCTGCGCCGGCACGGACCTTGGCCCAAAAAGCGGGTGTGCCCTACCTGGCGCTCGAGGACGGTTTTCTGCGTTCCGTTTTGCCGGGCACCAAGGGCGATCCGCCCCAGTCGGTGGTCGTGGACGATGTCGGCATCTACTACGACGCGACGCTGCCGTCCCGGTTGGAAATCATTTTGCAAGACAGTGGTTGGGAGACGCCGGCACTCATGCAGCGCGCACGGGGTGCCATGAAGCGGATCATTGCCGAGAAGCTTTCCAAGTACAATCACGCGCCGTGGCTGGAAGAGGCATTGCCCGGCCGTCGAAAGCAAAAAGTGCTGGTGGTGGATCAAACGTTCGGTGACAGTTCGGTGACCTGCGGAATGGCCGACGGCGCCACCTTCGAGCGGATGCTGACCGCCGCCGTAGAGGAGAATCCCGCGGCTGACATCGTCATCAAGGTCCATCCGGATGTGGTCGCCGGCGAGAAGCGTGGTTACCTGTCCTCACGGACACAGTGCTCGTCTCGGGTTCACGTCATGGGAGCGGATCTCAATCCTCTTTCGGTGATCGAGAAGGTCGACCGTGTCTATGTCGTTACAAGCCAGATGGGCTTCGAAGCGCTTCTGCTGGGCAAGCCGGTCGAGTGTTTCGGCATGCCTTTTTATGCGGGTTGGGGATTGACCCGTGACCGGCAAACCTGCCCCCGCCGCACGCGTGCCCGGACTTTAATGGAGGTATTCGCGGCTGCCTACATTCTCTATGCGCGCTATATCGAGCCGACAACCGGGAGGCAGGGGTCGATCGAACAGGTGATCGATCATCTCGCCTTGCAGTGCAGAGCCCACCGGCTCGATGCGGGCCGCTTAGTCTGCACGGGATTTCGCTGGTGGAAACGTCCTTACATTCGAAGGGCCCTCTCCGCTCCCGGGAACCGGGTGACCTTCTCGGACAGCCCCAATGCGTTGGCAGCGGCCGACAAAGTGGTGGTTTGGGGTGCAGGCGGCCGTTCGGCATTGGAGAGAGAAGCTGAGAAAAGGCACCTACCGATACACCGCATGGAAGACGGATTTCTGCGGTCGGTCGGATTGGGGTCGGACCTTGTACGCCCCTTCTCGTTAGTGGTGGACAGGCAGGGAATTTATTTCGACCCCACCCGGCCCAGCGACCTCGAAACGCTGCTGCGAGAGACCGAGTTTACCGATGAACTGCGCCGGCGCGGGCGGGAGATTGCGAAGCGTAATCGTTCAAAATCGTTTGAGCAAGTACAATGTCGGCAACGATGAGCCGCTGCATTTGACGACTGCGCCTGGACAAAAAACGGTTCTGGTCCCCGGACAAGTCGAAGACGACGCATCGATTCGTCTCGGTTGTATCGATATCTGCACCAACCTGGGCTGCTGGCAGAGGTGCGACGGCAAAACCCCGACGCCTTCATCATCTACAAACCCCACCCCGATGTCCTGGCCGGCAATCGCAAAGGCGCGGTACCGTCTGAAGAGACCGGCCGATATTGCAACCTGGTAGCGACCGACCGTGCCATGCCGACCTGTCTGGCGGCGGTCGAAGAAGTGCACACCATGACCAGCTTGACGGGTTTCGAGGCCCTGCTGCATGAAAAAAGGGTCATTACCTACGGCCTCCCCTTTTACGCCGGCTGGGGCTTGACGCAGGACCGGCATGTGATCCACCGCCGGGGGCGGAAGTTGACGCTCGACGAATTGGTGGCTGCGACGCTGATTCTCTATCCTCGCTATATCGATTGGCGCTGTGACCACCTCGTTCAGGCAGAATCGGTCCTGGAGCGCCTCACCCGTAAACGGAACGAGCGGCAGTGCAGGTCCGGGATGACGGCTTTTCGCTGGGGACGAAAACTGGCCGGCTTTCTTGGAGGGGTTTTTTAGTCACTTCTAAAGGAGATCAATTCAAGCGACGATAAAAAATGCCGATAGATAATAAGATACAGGGTTCAAGGGGTCGAGGGTTCAAGGAGTCAAGTGAAAGGAATTTGGAAGCAGGATCGGAGGACCTGGGGTCGAAAGTCAAAGTAAAATGCGTCGAGATAACGGTTTAAGGGGCTTATACTACTAATTATGCAAAAAATCATCGGACGGATACACGGCCAAAACATTCTGTTGCTACAGGGACCGCTCGGTAGTTTTTTAAAGAAACTGGACTCCTATTTTCGCGACAATGGAGCGAAAACCTATCGAATCTGTCTG
>CAWBCG010000083.1:0-249647 GCA_963787235.1 uncultured delta proteobacterium | reverse complement strand
ATCTCAGTGGCCTTCGCCTGGCCGTTGGCCTCTGTCAGCGAGCTCAACCTGGCCAGCACGGCAGTAAAAGAGGAAATTTTTTGAAACTGGGTGACGATCAAGGAAAACGCCCCCAGCAGATGGCCGAAGGCAATGGCCGACTGGGTAATCACACCGAACTGGACCTTCCCGTCGATAAAAAGCGGGGCAATGATCAGGGCCGGAATAATTTGAATCAACCAGTTGTAGCCTGTGGTGCAGAAATTTACGTTTCGGGTTGTCTTGATAATATTTAAGAAATTCCCTGTCAGGTCACCCAGGTTCCGGATGAGCAATCGGATCAGACGGCCTTCATGCCGGCAAAGGGCGACCGACTCGGCATTTGATCTCAGGTGAAGCAACGCCGCCCGGAAATTGGCCTCCTTGTCCAACTGGTCAAAGTTCAATCTCACCAACCGACGGCCGATGAAATAGGTCAAACAAGTGCCTGCCGCCGCGTACAAAACGGATACCCCAAAAAGCATGGGGCTGATGGACCAGAGCACCCCCGAGAAGGCCACAACCGTCAGGGTGCCGTTGAGCAGCAGGAGCACAAAGGAGATGGTGGTGGCAGTAAATGCGCGGATATCTTCTGCGATACGCTGGTCCGGATTCTCGATCTCACCGGCCATTTTGAGGCGGTAATAGACCCGTTTATTGGCATAAACGAGGATGGTCCGGCGGGTTGCCCATTCCCGCCACATGAGCCCAAAGCGATCCTCGGCGAAACGGTAAATGCTGCTGGCGAGCGTGGAGGCGGCGAACACACCGATGTAGACCAGTGCCATCAGGATAAACCCGCTCCGGTTGCGGTCTTCGATGGCGGTCATGAAGTCGCGGCCCACATAACTGTTGAGCACATTCAAGGCATTGATGCTCAACATAAACATAATGAGCAGTGCGATGAGCCACTTGGCTTTTCGGCCGACCTGTTCAGCGGTGAGGAAAATTTTCACCCAATGGGTGAAATGATCCCATGTCTCACGGTTGACCAAGACCTTTTTCCTCATATTGGCTTCCGAAGGGGTATGAAATATTAAGCAGTATTATAACAAAGCACTGAAAATACGGCAAGAAAATTAGATGGGAACGCTCAAAATTATTTAAGAGCGGCTGTCTATGGAACTTATCTTCCTAATACCCGTTCGGACTTGAGGAAATTCTCAAAGTCTTTCCATCATAACCTGATCACCCCCTCTGCGGGACATTCCCGGCAGATGAATCCCTCTATATCGAAATCTCTCAACATCCGGCCATTGACCTCGACTTGCCGGATGGGCCTGGACAACGGCGGTTTCACAAGAATTCCGCCGGCCGGTACCATCAAATCGCCCTTTAATGTCAGTCGCAAAGCGTTCGGCTCTTCCAAACGCAACGAATAGGAGATTTTTCCGTAATAGGTGGGCAGGTTTTCCACTCCGACTGCATGCCCTTCCGTTAACCATTCCGGCGCCACGCCGCCCGCAATGACCAGGGTCTTGTCCTCCTCTCGCTCGTAGGCGAACAGACTGCAGATAGCCAAGATGTATTCACCGCTGATCCACGTGTGCGGCAGATCGCCCATAAAGCTGGGGCTTGAAGGATCACGCCAGGATATCTCGGGCCATTGATTCCAGGACGGGATGCGCCGGTCGGCGAGCATGAATTCCAGTAGCTCCATGGCTTCTGTACGTTTGCCGAGCCTCACCAGCGCCCCGATGATCCGTATCTCATAGGCGCTGTAGTTGTTCCAGACCACAGCGCCGCTTTGACGCTCCCTGAATCCCGCCAGGTATTTGTCAAAAGTGGTGTCGGTCTCTGCCCGAGGCAAAAGACTCAGCTCGTCCAGCAAGGCCACGGCGATGGCGGTCGCTGTCGGGTCGAAATCGCCGAGCTCGACGGAGCCGGGAATGAAGTCGATGCCATGCCGGGCTATGGTGGCTGCAAGAGACGCCCTCACATCCTCCGCAAAGGCATGTTTGAGGCGAGTCAGACGCGCGGCTTCCGTGTCATCTCCCAGAACTTCCGCCATCTGCGCCGCATCCCCGAGGCCTCGGATGGCCCAGAAATCGTCCCAATAGGCGTGGACCGGATGGGCCATGTAGCCTTCATGGCTCATGGATTCAGGCAGAAGACCGTAGTAGGCTCTTTTCTCCTGTGTCTGGTACTCCTTTGTCAGCCGTTTCTTGCGTAACCCTTCCATGAAGGCCAGAGCCTTGACTGCGGACGGCCACATCTCGACCAGAAACGATTTGTCGCCGGTGAACCGAAAATACTCCATGATGGCGAAGATGAATTCGCCGTAGGCGTCGAATTCCGGCAGCCACTCGGTTCCATCAAAGCCGGTGCTGTCAGGGATGTCGCCGTCATTTTTCTGAAAGCCCGCATACCAGCGCATGAAATCACGGATTGCGCCCGAGTGACCCGTGCGCAGCAGGGCCGCACCCATGATGGCACCATCCCGGATCCAGGAGCGGGTATAGCGGCGCGGTCCGGGACAAAGCGCCGGGCCGGCACGGTTGATCAGGATATGTGCAGCAGCTGTTTTAAAGGTGTCGGCTATGGGCTGTGCACTGGTGGGGAGGTAAAATTTGACATCATTGAGTTTGGCTTCCCAGTTACGAACCGCTTGCTCATAAGCTTCATGCCCGGTCAGGCTCCGACCGAGCAGCAGAGTGCGTGCCGCAAGCTCTTTCACCCTTTCATTTGTGCCGAAGGGGACTGCCAAATAAACATCCTCATGTAAGCCAGGTCCAAGGTTCATATCAAAGCGCAGGGCCCCGGACGCAAAACCGAAATCGTCGGTCACCTGCTTCTGAGGAGGCAGCTCACCCATGGCCAGATAGCGCGTTACCCCGCCGGCAGCAAAGGACGCGCCACCGAATCCGACTGGCGAGGACAGAGGAATCACCACCCTGTTACCATTGATATGGATAACCCCATCACGGAAGGCGAGATCTCGCACCCGACTCACACCACCGAAGGATTGCCAGCTCTGCCAGGTGGGGGTGACCTGAAAGGGCCGGAGTGCCGCGAAGAAACGAACCGATTGGCCTGCCTGCGCCATATTTGTCAAACGGTAGCGAATAAATAAAACCGGGCCCCATTCCGCCGGCACTGCAAAGGCTGTAACAGTCATGGTCAAGCCTTCGAACTGCCAGTTGGAGGAAGGAATCGGCAAATACCCCTTCGCCAATGCTTGATTCGAAACCCCATCCGACCAGGAGACAAACCGTCCGGCCACATGGAGGAACGGTTCGATGGAAAAGGATCCTTTGTCCACTTCCACCATGCCCTCTTCATTCATCAAGGCCTGGGTCTCTCCAACGCCGGTCCCCACAATCGTCCAGTAGGTTTGCCGGCCGAGAAAATACTTCGGATAAAGGCCGGCCGACTCCCTACGGGCGATGGATTCAAAGAAATGATTCAGGGTCCGGGAGAAGTCATAGGGTTTGACCTCGATCCCTCGAATGGCGAATCCTTTTCCCTGCTCACTCTGGAGAAGGTTTATTCGAATGAAGCGGGACGTGGATTGCGGAAGGTAGAGATAGCTTCTTTCACTGCCCCCTTGACGCGTCGCATACACCGTGTTCCATGTGCCGCCGTCAAGGGAAACCTGAATATCAAACACCCGCGCAGCATAACCCTTTACCCACTTAACCACCAGCCCCCCGTATTCCCGCTCCTGCCGGCAATCAATCAACAGCCACTGGGGCTCATGAGAGGCCTCGCTTTGCCAGTTCGAATTTCCCGCACTCACTGCGTTTTCCGGCCCGTGGCCCGGCAGCGCGCTGGATGCCTGGACGTTCGGCGTTAACCGATAGGTTTCGTCGCGAATCTTCAACGCCTCAATCCAGAGCGTCCCTTTGCCGCCCGGACCGGCGGCGATGACCAGTTCAATGGCCGTCACGTCGCGGGGGGGACCGCCTCCAAGCGGCCCCCAGGCAAACCCGATCTGGTGGCTCCGAATGGTAAAAGGCTGCCATGTCTCCGGAAAATCGAAGGCCTCCACCCGATAACGCCACACATTCTGATGGCTCTCATCTACCAGCTTGAATTCAAATGCATTGGAAGGCGCAAGGCCGCGGATTTGGAAATGAAAGGAATAGCTCTCGGGGATTTCAAGGGAAAAGGATTTGGTCGCAACCACAAAACCGCCTCCCCCACGGAAGTCAAAATCCAAACGCATCGCAATGTCTGAAAACCCCTGGTCCTGGGAAATGCGAAGCGTTGCCTGTCCCGAAGTGATGGCCTTCCACCCCGAGAGTTCTTCAAACGTATCCAGAACATTTTCCCTTATTTCGGTCAATTCGTTTCACCTCCCGGATAAAGGGCCTTTACCATGTCGTTTTCTTGAAGCGCGCGGGTTTCGTCTTCCAGGGTCATCCGGCCGTTCTGCATGACATAGCCCCTTGTGGCAATCTGAAAAGCCATGAGGGCATTTTAGGGCCCCGGCAAAAAATAATTCCACCTCTTGCTTGTCTTATGGCCCGTCAACTGCGTTACATCCACCCACACGTATCCCGATATGCGCAGGTGGATGTGCCTTGCAGACAAACCATAATCCGGCGCAATCGTGTGGAATTATTTCCTGCCGTGACCCTTACTCAACGAGGAGGACAAGGGGTGCCGGTTCGGTTGATGTAGTAATGCTTGGTATGCAAGGTTTTTTGATATGGCTCTATTTCACGAGTTGCTGTCGCCTTCCACATGAATGATTTCAATCCGGTCTGCCTTGCGATAGCCTCTTGGAAGTTTTTTACCACGACGCCCACGCTCGCCGATAAAGGAAGAAATAATTTCCGGTGTTAACCGAACGGATTGTTTGCCGGCGTGAATCTTAATGGTCGCATCTTCAGGTATAACTTCCACCAATTTTACATATTCTTCGCGCTTTTTAAACCTTGCCGGGGGAATATGGATGATTTTGTTGCCTTTTCCCCTGGGAAGCTCCGGCAGTACATTTACGGGAATAACCAGCATACGCCCCTCTGTGGTAATTACGGCTAAAAAGTCGGTTTCATAATTGTTAACATATTGGGGTGGCAACGGCTCGCAATCCTTGGGAACTGAGAGCATGGCTTTACCCTTGGTGTTTTTTGTCACCATATTGGCGATATTCGTAATAAATCCATACCCCGCATCACTGGCAAGAAGTACCTTTTGATCAGACGTACCCATTATAACAGATAAAAACCTCGCTCCGTTAGAGGGTGTCAGCTTACCGGTTAGCGGTTCCCCATGTCCCCGTGCCGACGCCAGTGTATGGGCCGGCAACGAATAAGACCTTCCTTTTGTATCAAGAAAGACTGCCGGGTGAGTCGTTTTTCCGCGTGCGGCACTTAAGAATCCATCGCCTGCCTTATAAGTAAGATTGGTGGGTTCTAATTCGTGCCCCTTGGCGGCACGCACCCATCCACCGGTGGAAAGGACCACGGTAACAGGCTCTACAGCCGTGAGCTCAACCGCCTTGATTGCCCGTGCCTCCTCGCGTTCAACAATCAGGGTTCTGCGCTCGTCTCCGTATTTTTGCGCATCTTCCCTGATTTCGTTTTTCATCAGGGTTTTCAAACGCTGTTTTGAGGCAAGCGTTTTTTCGATCCAGTTTTTCTCTTTGACAAGTTCCTGTCTTTCGTTTTTGATTTTAATCTCTTCGAGTTTTGCTATCTGACGGAGCCGTATCTGCAAAATCGCCTCAGCCTGCAAATCGGTCAACTTAAATTGTTGCATTAAAACCGGCTTGGGCTCGTCATATTCTCGAATAATCCTTATAACCTCATCAAGGTTGAGGTAGGCGACTAAAAGTGCATCGAGGATATGCAGACGCTCTTTGATTTTATTGAGACGAAATTTCAGTCGTCGAATAACTGTTTGCTCGCGAAATTGAAGCCATTGCGTAATAATCTCCAAAAGCCCAAGTGTTTGCGGCTTGCGGTTAAGTCCGATAACGGTCATATTGATTTTGTAACTTTTTTCTAGCTCTGTAGTTGCAAACAGATGACTAATCAGGGCTTCCTTGTCCACCCGGTTAGAACGCGGCGTGATCATAAGGCGTGTCGGCTCGTCCTGGTCTGACAAATCACGAATGTCAGAAATAATGGAAAGCTTCTTTTCTCTGATCTGTAGCGCCACCTGTTCGATCACTTTGGCAGACGACACCTGATAGGGAAGAGAAGTTATAACGATATCCCCATTGTCGTATTCATAGGTTGCCCTCATCCGAATCATACCCTGCCCGGATCTATAAATATTTGTAATTTCTTCTCTTGACGTAATGATTTCCGCGCCGGTCGGAAAATCGGGGCCTTTTATGATTTGGCAAATATCCTCGATTGTAGATTTGGGCTTATCGATCAGGTGGATACAGGCATCAATAATTTCATTCAGATTGTGAGGAGGAATGTCAGTTGCCATTCCAACCGCAATACCGGTTGCGCCATTTAAAATAATATTCGGCAGCCTGGCAGGAAGCATACGCGGCTCGCTGAGGGTCCCATCGAAATTAGGGGCCCAATCAACGGTGCCCATAGAAAGCTCAGATAGAAAAACGTCGGCATATGCTGAAAGACGTGCCTCCGTATACCGCATGGCGGCAAATTCTTTCGGGGACGCGTTTGATCCCCAGTTGCCCTGACCGTCTATGAGTGGGTAGCGATAAGAAAAATCCTGAGCCATAAGAACCATGGCTTCATAACAGGCAGTGTCGCCGTGCGGGTGGTATTTGCCTAAAACGTCACCGACAGTACGAGCCGATTTTTTGTGCTTCGTCGTTGAACGGAGGCCAAGCTCGCTCATTGCATATACAATACGGCGCTGAACGGGTTTGAAACCATCACCGATAAACGGCAGGGCGCGATCCATGATGACATACATGGCATAGTTCAAGTAGGAAGGCCTTACGAAGGCGTCAAGAGATAACTGCTCAATGCCTTCATAGGATGTCATGTTCTGTTCGGGCATATGGTTTTACTCCAATATAGATTGCGTTAAATGACATCTGGATCAGCCAGATCGCCCTCTTTTTCAAGCCAGCGCTTGCGGTCGTGGGACCTTTTTTTGGCTAAAAGCATATCCAATGTTTCGAATATACTCTTTTCATTTTCGAGGGTAAGTTGGACTAATCGCCGTGAGTCAGGCAGCATGGTCGTTTCACGCAATTGACTGGGATTCATTTCACCAAGACCTTTAAAGCGCTGAACATTGGGTTTTGTTTTTTTGGGCGCACCGTTCAGTCGTTTTAGGATATCATCTTTTTCCATTTCATCCAGAGCATAATAAACATCTTTTCCTTGATCGATTCTGTAAAGAGGGGGCATCGCAACAAAAATGTTACCCGCTTGAACCAGAGGTCTGAAATGCCGAAGAAACAAAGCACATAAAAGCGATGCGATGTGAAGACCGTCTGAGTCGGCATCTGCCAAGATAATGATTTTCCGGTAACGAAGGTTTGTAAGATCCGAAATGCCCGGATCAACACCGACAGCAATCGCGATATCATGGATGGCACCTGATTTTATGATATCGGCTGTTTCAACCTCCCACGTATTGAGAATCTTGCCTCTTAATGGCAGTACCGCTTGAGTTTGTTTATCGCGGGCCTGTTTTGCAGACCCACCTGCGGAATCACCTTCGACTAAAAAAAGCTCGCTTTCGGCAGGGTCCTGGGTAATGCAGTCGGCCAGTTTGCCGGGGAGTGTGGGACCGCTTCCCACTCTTTTACGCACGATCGTTTTAGTAGCTTTAAGCCTTTTGCGGGCGTTTTCAATTGCCATCTCAGCTAATTTCTCGCCCGCGTCGGTGTGATGATTTAACCACAGGGCAAATGCATCTCTGACGACATTGGTGACAAACGATGCAAATTGCCGTGAACCAAGGCGCTCTTTAGTTTGTCCCGAAAATTGTGGGTCGTTCATCTTCGCAGACAAGACGTAGTTGCATTTATCCCAAATATCGTCCGGTGACAGTTTGACACCGCGAGGAATCAGATTGCGAAATTCACAAAATTCTCTCACGGCTGCCAAAAGTCCACTTCGAAACCCGTTGACATGCGTGCCGCCTTGAGACGTCGGAATAAGGTTGACATAGCTTTCGGTTATTAACTGTCCTTGTTCCGGTAGCCAGATAACCGCCCAGTTTACAGCTTCCTCTTTTCCTTCCTGGTCGCTAACGAAAGGGTCTTCCGGAATGCGGTCGTATCCCGACAGGTTTTCGAGCAGATAGTCTTTGAGGCCGTCTTCAAAATACCAGGAGTCAGTTTCGCCTGTGTGCTTGTTCGTAAAGGTAACTGCCAATCGTGGGCACAAAACGGCTTTTGCGCGTAGTGCATGCTTTAGCCGGCGTGCGGAAAATTTCACCGTATCAAAATATGATCCATCGGGCCAAAATCTAACCGTTGAACCGGTATTTCGTTTTCCGACCGCCCCAATTTTTCTTAGATTGGATGCTTTTTTGCCGTTTTTAAAAGAAATGGCGTATTTGTTGCCATCCCGCTTGATCTCAACCTCGAGCCTGGCTGACAGGGCATTTACCACTGACACACCAACACCATGCAAACCACCAGAGAATCGGTAGTTTTTAGTGTCAAATTTTGCCCCGGCATGAAGCTTTGTCATGATGACTTCAACGCCAGACATATTTTCACCAGGATGCATGTCTATTGGCATGCCTCGGCCATCATCGCTTACCTCAAGCGATCCATCATCGTGATAAATGACATTGATCCGGTTAGCGAATCCGGCAATTGCCTCATCGACCGCATTGTCTATAACTTCCTGGGCCAAATGGTTCGGTCGAGAAGTATCGGTATACATTCCGGGTCTGCGTCTGACCGGATCGAGGCCCTTCAATACTTCTAACGACGACGCGTCGTAGTTGGCCTTGGAAACGTTTTTTAACAGGCTTCTACTATTAATGACAAACCTCCTTTCCGGATCGAGATCTGTAGTAATTTTAAAAAAAATCGGGGTCAGATCTGATCCCGATTTTTTATAACCTTCGAAACGGTCTATCATTGATAATAATATAACGTTAAAATTGTATTACATCAACGAAAGATTGTCGATAGTTGATCAATCAGTCTGCACAATGCCTTTGGGATGCAAAGATGGAACATTTGATATGTGATGCGCAAAACATATTTGACGAGATTACAATAATTGGTTTTAAATATCGTAAAATAAAATCTTCGAGCCTGCAGTCTATTGAACGCGGTCGTCGAACCGAAATTGATTTTCTAAACGGTTATATCTGCGATCGCGGCCGCGACTTCAATGTGTCGACTCCGCTTAACGATGCGGTAAGGGCGATGGTATTGGAGATTGAGGAGGGAAAAAGAAAGTTTTCGTTGGACAATATTAACGAGCTATTGCTTGTGAAAAGATAAGAGGCAGTATCATTGCTGTCCGGCTTAGCCCAAGCTATGCCGGACAGTCAGCCGCTTTTCGGCAACTGCTTATCCGGGCTCCGGCGCGTCGTGTCCATGCACCGTGGCGGCCCGCAGGGTCATAAGCGTCTAACTGGGAACCCTTAATCCAGGGTAGGCAGGAAAACGCTCGACCTGGGAAGTTATCTCACTTTTGGGGCGTTTTGTTAAAGGTCAGGAGTTCTTGCCGCTTGTCGCCCGCGGCTCCCGGGTTTTTGATGTTCAGAAACCGGCGACATATTTTTTTCATCATTTCTAAATCTATCCGGGTGATGATTTGATTTTCCAGGCTGGACATCAGGATCCTGTGAAGCCTTTCGATCGGCTCTATTTCATTCAGAGCTTCGCAATCGATCAACCAGCAATAGAGGGCTATCGTCTGAGGAGTGCTCAGGTATCGGTCGGATTCGATCCCAGAAAGGTTTTCGTTGAGTCTTTCAACGGCCTGCCGAATTGCTGATCGATCAGCGATCGGTTTCATGAGCGCTCCTTGGGTGCCGGTTTTCTTTGAAATTATGATAGGTTGACCTGCGTGATGCCGTCAACACCAATAAAATAACTATTTTTTACTAGGGAAATTTACGGGGTGTGACCCTCTTGTTAAATCGGGGAGCCTGACCGATTTCATGGCCGCTCTGCACGCTGCCTGGCCATGCGGCAGACCTTCATCAGCTATAGGCTTTAAGATAAAGGTTTTGGACTGCGTTATCGGTCGTCGGCGTATTACAATACAGCCTTCTCCCTCTGGCCTTGCCCAAACCATTATCTCAAAGCCTATAGGAAACCAAGCGATCGCGCCGACCGGAGCGACGTCATTGATGTTTGTGGGGGTGCCGGCCGTACGGGTGGGCGTGCGTATGCTCGTGGGGGTGGGCGGCGGTGTCCACTTGAATCCGGCCGTTTTGAAGGGTGTAGATAGTATCGGTGATCTCAGACAGGAAATCGAATTCGTGGGAGACGATTACATAGCTGATATCTAGATTTTTCAATATGTCGATCAACCTGTTTTTGGTGGCTTCGTCCAGACCGGCGCTCGGTTCGTCCAGCAGCATGGCACACGGCTCCATGGCCAGTACCGTGGCCAATGACACCAGTCGTTTTTCACCACCGGAGAGGCGAATTGTGATCCGGTCCTCAAAACCTTCGAGTCCGAGATACGACAGGGTCTTACGGGATATCGCGATCGCATCTTCCTTGCTTTTTCCCAAATTGAGAGGGCCGAAAGCGACATCCTCCAACACCGTCGGGCTGAAGAGCTGGTCGTCGGCATCCTGGAAAAGCAAACCGATCCGGCGTCGCACGGCAATAAAGTCCTCCTCCTCCGCGACCCGCTGCCCGAAAATTTCGATACGGCCTGCTGTCGGTTTGAGCAATCCCATGATAATGTGAAAAAGAGTGGTTTTGCCGCTGCCGTTGGGGGCGATCATGCCGATGCGGTCTCCATCGGAAAGGATGAAGTCGAGGTCCTTGAGCACGGGCAATGCGCCCGGATAGGAAAAAGTGATGCCGTCGAGTTTAATAATCGGATTTTCTGTCAATTGCTGATCCACTGTTGGTGTCTTCCGGCCGCTTTCAGCGGGAGCCGTTTTAGGATGTGATTGTCAGCGTCCGACTCATCCGAACCACTTTTACACATAATATCGAAATCTCATAAAAAGCAAACCGCTCACAAAATTTTGCCCCACTCCAATAGAACCAGTCCGATGACGGAAACCGCCATGAGGCTTGCAAAAACCCAGTTGGAGGGGTGGGGAGGGAAGTCGGCCAAACAGTAAAGCCGGCCGTTAAAGCCGCGGCAGCGCATGGCGCGATACACCCGGTCGGCACGGGCAGCGGCCCGCACGAAGAGCATGGCGATAAAGTACGCAAACGTCTTGTACGTATGGACGTTTGTTCCCGGTCGAAAGCCGCGTATCTTTGCCGCACGGACCATGCGCTGATATTCCCGCTCGATCACGAAAATATACCGGTAGGTCATCAGCAAGAGATGGACAAGTTTTCCTGACAGGTGCATACGGTCAAGAGCATGACCCAATGTGGTGAAGTTCATGGTTGTGATAAGAGCAATGAAGGCCAAAAGAATAGCCAGCGACTTAAGTGAAATCTGGGCGGCCAGAACCACACCGGGGCGGGTAAGGGTCAACGGGCCGATGCGGGTGAGTGCGTCCCCTTCGAAAGTGATCGGCAATAAGATCCACAGCAGCACAAGAAAGCCGATGACCACCACCAGCCGTCCGGCAACGGCTTTTAGATTCAGATGTGCTGCCAGCGTCAGGACGACCGCTGTAAATAGGGCGACGAGAAGGGTGGAGAACCGATACGATACGGCCACGACAATCGAAAATGCGACTGCAGCCACTACCTTGAAGCGCGGATCGATGCGGTGAATGATCGAATCGCCGATGGCAAAGGGTTCGCTGAACATCGGGCCTCCCCGTCAATGACTTTCCTGAAATACTGTTGAAATGGAAAACAATCAAGATTTTCGGCGCTTGGCGCTAAAATAGGCGGCCACACCGATCAATCCGAAGATGTATCCGATGCCACCAAGAATGTCGGTGACCGAAGGTCCGCTCCGGCGGGTTTCGACCAGCAATTTCATGACCGGCTTCAGTTTTGTGTCCAAGGCTGCCTCGACCGCCTTTCGGATCTCGGCGGCGGTCACATAACCGGCCGGAACCGGATTGGCGCCCACCGTGGAGATCGCGCCCTTTGCTTGATTCGGGTCGGCCGGTTTAGATGACTGTGAGTTGGTTACCGCCGCCTTAGCCGTTGTACCGGCGCTGACTGCTTCAAGATCCGAAAATGGAATGGTCCACTCCCCCTTGTGACCCATGCCGGCCAGAAGGACGATTTTCATTTCTGTTTTTTTCGGCACCTTGAAAGAGAACTCGCCCTTTTCGTCGGTCACCCCCTTCAGCAGAAGGTTGCCCCGGGCATCGTAGACTTCAACCGGCGCGGCCACCGGCCGGCGTCCGCCGCTGAATTTGCTCTCGACGTGCACCGTGTCCCCTTCGACCCACGCGAAGACGGTCACTTTGTGAGCCAGCGCCTGGCTGTAAAAGAGCAGCAGAAGCAAGGTCGTTATAAGTGAAATCGGTCCAATCTTTAAAGACACCTTTTTTACGGTAATATTGATCATAATGCTCTTTAATCGCCCTTATTTTTATCCCTTTTATTTTAAAATAATAAATTTATCCGAATGGATAAATTTATGGCAGCATAGCCGGCTGAACCTTCTTAAGAAAAGCCACACAGAAAGCGCTAACGATGCCTTCGATAATCATGACAGGAATGTGGGCTGTGACGACGAGCATGGCTACTTTCAAGAAATTTTCTTCCGTGAACATCAAGGCCAACCCCACGATGACCCCTCCGAACAGCACGGCACAAAATCCACAGCCGAATCCGGCCAGCAGAAGATATTTCCGGTCTTTGTGCAGCAAAGGCGCAAACAGGTAATAGCAAATCACCGCCGGCAGGGCCATGATGATGGTGTTGACCCCTAAAGTGGTGATCCCGCCGAACTGGAAGAAGACTGCCTGAAGCAGCAGGGCGACCAGAATCGCGGGAAAGGCGGCCCAACCCAACAGCAGCCCGACAATGCCGTTCATGATCAGGTGGACACTGGACGGACCGATGGGGACGTGCACCAAGGAGGCGACGAAAAAGGTCGCCGACAAAATGCCGACCCGGGCAAGTTGATCGTAATCGATTTTTTTGAGGCCGATCGCCGTTCCGGCCGCGGCCAGCACCCCGCCGGAAACCAAAACCGGCGCCGAGAGAACACCTTCGGAGATGTGCACGGGTTTTCCTTCCGAATCAAGTAAAGACTGCGATTTACCCTTTCACATCGAGCGAGCAGGAGTCAAGCAAAACACGGCGATCGACACTACATCATGCCAGCGCGCGAAAGGGTCTTCAACATCAGAACTCCATCGTCATCCGCATACCGGCGATCCAGCCGTCCACGTCGTTGTCGCTGGCGGTGTCGACATAAATGTCTTTCATGTACTGCAAATCGACCGTCAGAAAAAGATAATCATTCAGGCCGAAGCGCACGTATCCCTCCGCCACCTGGGTATAATTTATGCTTTCTTCGGTCTGCTCGGGACCGTCAAGGTAGCCGTAGCCGATACCGATGTTGTCCTGTTCGCGGCCCCACCACCTACCACTGATGTTGATGCCGCCCGAGTACAAGCTCTTGTAGTCGACCAGCGCTTTGTCGGAGCCGAAGGCAAAGCGGATCCAGGCGCCGACGATGTCGCCCAATTCCTGATCGAAGGAAAAAATGAGAACATCCCGCTGTTCCTCTGGGGTGCCGCCTGGATCGAGAAACGCCTTACTGGTGAAATTGACGTTCACCCGGTAGTGGCCTTCCCCGAGAGGTGTCTCAAGGGTATACATCACCTGAGTGCCGTAAAAATTGTAGTTGTTGCCGTTGTCGTTTTCGCCCACGTTCATGTATACGCCCCTGACCCCGAATCGGCCGTAGTTCCACTCCAGAGCGCCGCCGATATCCCATGAAGGGAGAAACCCATTGGAGGCATTGACCAATGCTTCGTTCATGAACTGGGTATACTCGTCGTTGGAGTAAGCGTTGTCGTCCAGGTAATTCGTAGCGTCGATAATCCCGCCGCTCAACCCCAAAGAGTGATCTTCGCTGAATGTGAAGGTGTGTTTGTACCAGGCTTGCAGCAGGTAGTCCCGGTTGCGGCCGTTGATGTCTTTGACATCGTCTTCCAGCCCGGCCGCCCAAGGCGCCAGAGTGAAAGGGGTGACACCGGGCAGACCGTTACCGGCGGCAAAGCCGAACAGGAAGAAAATCTCGTCGTTCTCTGTGGGGGTGATGCTGACTTCCGGTTGAAACACAATCGCCCCGCGTCCCAGGTCACCAGGGTCAGAGGGGCCGTTGACCCATTCGTACTGGTAAGCACCGGACAGTATCCCGCCGATGGACACGTACTTGGCCAGATCGGACAGCTTGCCGAACTCTTTCTCATCTTTTTCCTGCTTCTTTTCAAGTTCCTCGATCCGTTGCTTGAGCTGATCGATCTCCTGCCGATTGGCCGCATCCTCCGCTCGAGCTGTTATCAAAGGCACCATCAAACACATCATAACGGCCACCAGTTGTTTTCGCATCATCAAGCCATCTCCTCGAATCATGAATAATTGCGATATGGGTTATCCATTTTCAGTCGAGAGGCAGGATCCATTTTAACAAACGTAACGGCATTTGTAACTTTTCACAGGGTTGCAAAGTCCAATGCGCTTCAAACCGCCTAATTATAGATGTTTAAAGGGTGCCGCAGATGCAAGGCGTCGGGTGCGCAGACGACCTTTTGTACTTCAAGTGCCCGACAACAAAGCAGATGCGATGCCCTGTGAACGCCTACGGCGTTTTTATTTCTGTTCCCACGATTCAAAGTGCACCCAAAGCACGGCCCCGATCTCCACTTCCTTGTCCTGGCCGTCTTTCTTGATTGTGAAGTCGGCTTCGTTCAGGGCTGAAAATCCCCACCAACCGGCCTTGGGCGCTGCATAGGTGAACACGCCGTTCCGGTCGGCCTTGATGGTCTGGGTGACCATGTAATCGGTGGGGGCCGCAGCTTTTTTCTCCTCGTTGTAGTATTCGATTTCGACCTCGGCATACGGTACCGGCTTACCGTCAAGCTTGACGATTCCCTGGAATACATTGCCGGCGTAAAGACCGTAAGGTTTTGCCAGGGGCACGATTTCGGTTTTCAGGCCGACTTCCCCATCCCAGCCTTCATCGTCTCCGAAGGCCGTTACCACCGTTTTGGTGTAGTGGATGATAAAGAGATCCTCGGCCGACTCCCAGTAGGGCTGCGGTTCCATGTAAAACATGTAGACACCGGGACGCTTGATCGCGTAATCCGCCTGCCAGGCGGAATGATCCATGACCTTTATGGGCGTTAAGTCGTTGCCGAGATCTTCTTTCTTGCCGTTGGCGACAACACCGAAGGCCTTGGGTTTGACCAACTCCATGCCGACCATCTCAAAGGGATGGGAAAACGAGAGTTGCAGGGTAACGTTGCGGTTGTCCTCCTGCATGACCATCGAATCCGAAGGAATCACCATGCCGAAGTGGGCCGACGCAGTCGTTACCCACAACATCACAGGAATCCATGCCGATACGAAAATAAAGATTTTTTTCACATTTTCCTCCTCTAAATACAAAAAAACCACGGGTATTCGGCACCTTCGTGGTGCACGCTACCATCGCGGCTTCAATTTTGAGGTTAAAGTTTTAGAGTACAGCGTTCCTGTCGGATTCTACCGACCGTTGCGTGTTTTTTATATCGATACTGTTGACCCGTCAATAAAAAAAACAGATTTTTCCCTAAGCGATAATCCTGTTCGGTCACGACGGTTAAGATGGGTTGAACTTTCTTGACTTGACCCACAAAATTCATTACTTAATAAAGTTTTATAATTATTTTGCAAAACCGCCGTTTAGCGGCACCTTAATTTTATGAAAAATCGAATAAAGAAATTGATCATCGAAGCCGCCTCTCAAGCCCAGGCGAAAGGGCTGTTGTCCCCGACCGATTTTCCCGAGGTGAATGTGGAAAAACCCAAGGTCGAGGCCCATGGCGATTTTTCAACCAACTTCGCCATGGTCATCGCTTCCCTACAAAAGATGGCACCCCGTAAGGTTGCCCAGGCGATTGTCGATCAGCTGAACGATTCCGGCCGGCTGATTGAAAAAATCGAGATTGCCGGGCCGGGCTTTATCAACTTTTACGTCACCCCTACGGCCTGGCACCCGGTCCTGCTGGAAATTCAAAAAACCGATCGGCGCTTCGGTGCCTCGGAATTGGGCGGGGGCGAAAGAGTTCAGGTGGAGTTTGTCAGCTCCAACCCGACCGGTCCGCTGCATGTCGGACACGGCCGCGGCGCCGCCGTCGGTGACAGCGTGGCCAATATTCTGTCATTCTGCGGCTACGACGTGCAGCGGGAATACTACGTCAACGACTCGGGCCGGCAGATTCAAACCCTCGGACGATCGGTATTTCTTAGATACCGCGAGCTTTTTGGAAAAAGCGCCCCTTTTCCCGAAAACTGCTATCAAGGGGATTATATTCGCGAGATTGCTGCGCGGATCAAAGATCAACACGGCGACGGCCTGCTTTATCGAGAAGGTGACGAGGCTGTCATGTATTGCGCGCGGACGGCCGCCGGCGATATAATGGAAGCTATCCGCGAAGACCTCGCCCTGTTCGGCGTGTCATTCGATGAGTGGTTCAGCGAGCAGAGTCTGTATGATGCCGGAGAAGTGGACCGCATCCTGGCCGAATACAGAGAGCGCAACATCATTTATGAAAAAGACGGGGCCCTGTGGTTCAAGACCAGCGATTTAGGGGACGAGAAGGACCGGGTGGTCGTTCGCCAAAATGGCCAAACCACCTACTTTGCATCTGATATCGCCTACCATAATGACAAATACCGGCGCGGTTTCCAACGCGTCATCGATGTCTGGGGTGCGGATCACCACGGTTATATCCCCCGCATGCAGGCAGCCATCGAAGCCTGCGGTCACAAGCGGAATCAGTTCCAGGTCATCCTGGTCCAGTTGGTCAACCTGCTGCGGGGCGGGAAGCCGGTGGCCATGTCGACCCGAGCCGGTGAATTCGTCACGCTGCGCGATGTCATCGACGAGGTCGGCAAAGACGCGGCCCGCTTTATCTTTCTGACCCGCCATTATGAGAGTCCCCTTGATTTTGACATGGAGGTGGCCAAACAACAGACAAACGAAAACCCGGTTTATTATGTCCAGTACGTTCACGCCCGAATTTCAAGTATAATTCGCAAGGCAGTTGAAAACGGCATGGTTGACGTCCAGTGGGATGAGACCGCCATCGCGCGCCTCCTGGAAAACGAAGAAATCCAGTTGATCAAAACCCTTGCCGAGTATCCCGAGACAGTTGCCACCAGTGCGGAAAAATTGGAACCGCACCGCATCACGTTTTTCCTCATGAATCTGGCGGCGGCATTTCATGCCTATTACAACAAACATCGGGTGTTGTCAGAAGACCCGGTACTGAGCCACGGGCGGTTGGTTCTCGTGGAATCGATCCGCAAAGTAATCCGAAACGGTCTGGCGCTGCTGGGGGTCGACGCACCCGACAAAATGTAGCGCTTCCCTGATTTCCTTGAATTTGTAGAAAATTGCACATTTCTGAAATCGGAAATGGATCAGTGCTTTTAATGAAATTTTGGTTGGGCAATCGTTAGCACAGTGGTAAGTAACAGCAAACAAAAAGCCACGGGAAAATCCCCCCCCCGGAACAGAAACCGTCGAATTGCTTGGGGACGGTATGTTGCGATAGTCCTGATTGCGGCGTGGATGTTCGGCCTCGGTGTATTGGTGGGACGCGGAACGGCCCCGGTGAAGTTCGATATTAAAAAACTTACCAGAGAACTCGAGGATCTCATCGCAGCCGATCTGAAGAAGCAGCTCGAGCCGGTTGAGTTGGAAACTGCCGAAACGAAAACCAAAACCAAACTCGAGTTTTACGAGGAATTGAAAAAAAGCGGACCAATTGCCCCAGATCCGTTACCGCGCAACGTGTCAAGGCAGCCGAAGGAAACTCAGGCGCCTGACAACTCATCCCACGCGGAGAACTCTTCGCCGCTCGAGCAAAAAGAGCCGGCCGCAGCGACTGCCGCAAAAAAATCCGTAACCAAACCGGTCGGACAGTCGGAGGGGGGAAATCCAAGATCGGCGAATGCGGCTGCCGACCGACCGTTGGGTAATCCCCGGAATGTGACGATACAGGCGGCCTCGTTAAAGGACCTTGCCGAGGCAGACGCAATGGTGAAGAAACTGAAGGAGGGGGGCTATCCGGCCTATAAAACCATTGCCCTGGTCCCCGGGAAAGGGATCTGGTTTCGGATCCGAGTCGGTCGATACAGCAGCCGGGATGCGGCCGGTGATGTCGCCAGAAAACTGAAAAAAGAGGGGTATCGTCCGATACTGATCGAAGCCAATTAGTTTCCGCCCAGAAATGCCCCTTTTCCTGCAGAAGAAGCGATTAACATTTAGCGCTAAGAGGTGTTTGTGAAAATCACCAAGGAAGAAATTTTGTACGTGGCTCAACTCGCCCGGCTGGAACTCGATGCCGTCGCCATTGAAAAATTTGTCGATCAAATCGGAACGGTCCTCGATTACGTGGATCAGCTCAAAGGCGTAGACACTGAGGGTGTTCGGCCCACATCCCATGCTATTTCACGGACCAACGCCTTCCGGGAAGACGAGCAAAGCGGTCACCTCGATCCTGATGCGGTCTTGGCCAATGCCCCCGAAAAAGAGGACGGCAGTTTTGTCGTGCCGAAGGTGGTCGGGTGAATAGCGAGTAGCGGGTTACGCATATCGGCGATGCGGGTGATTCGAACGATAGGAAAGATATAATCGGTTCCTTGTAATCTCATCGATCACGGACATTTCCGCCAAAAGATTTCATGAAATTATCGGGTCAAAAAAATAGAATGAGAAGCGTGCGGTATACAAAAGGATGAGGTGATGAATCTCTACGAATTAACGATTCACCAGGCCCATGATCTGCTGCGGAAAAAAGAAGTTACTTCAGAGGAAATCACCCGGGCCGTCTTGGAGAGAATCGATACGATTGAAAACAAGGTAGGGGCCTTTTTGACGATTTCTGCCGAACAGGCCATCGAGCAGGCCCGCCGAGCCGACGACGCCATCAGAAAGGGTCACTGCGGACCGCTCAACGGCATCCCGCTCGGTATAAAAGATTTGATTTGCACCAAGGGGCTGCGGACCACCTGCGCCTCCCGGATTCTCGAGAATTTCGAGCCGCCTTACGATGCTTTCGTGATCCGAAAGCTCAAAGCGGCTGGAGCCGTTTTTGTCGGAAAGCTCAACATGGACGAGTTCGCCATGGGATCTTCTACTGAAAATTCGGGGTTTAAGCTGACCCGCAATCCCTGGGACCTGACGCGCATCCCGGGTGGCTCAAGCGGCGGTTCGGCGGCAGCCGTGGCGGCGGATATGTGTCTTGCCGCCCTGGGATCGGACACCGGTGGATCTATCCGACAGCCGGCAGCTCACTGCGGAGTGGTGGGCTTGAAGCCCACCTACGGCCGCGTGTCACGCTACGGCCTGGTGGCCTTTGCGTCTTCTCTCGATCAGATCGGGCCACTGGCCGGAAGTGTCGCCGACTGCGCCCTGGTAATGAACGCCATCGCCGGTTACGACCCGGCCGACTCCACTTCGGTGCCGGCGGAGGTCCCGGACTACACCGCCGTCTTAGGGCGCGGTTTGAAAGGGCTGAAGGTGGGCATTCCCCGTGAATACTACGGCATCGAGGGGCTCGACCCGGAAGTGGCCGCGGCGGTCGAAGAGGCGACCCGGGTCATCGAGGGACTGGGAGCCGAACGGGTGGCGGTTTCACTGCCCCATACGCCCTACGTCGTCGCCGTCTATTATGTGATTGCACCCTCGGAAGCCAGTTCAAATCTGGCACGGTTCGACGGTGTCAAGTATGGGTTTCGGGACAGGGCGCCGTCAGATCTAATCGATATGTATCGTAGTACGCGTTCCAAAGGCTTCGGGGCCGAAGTCCAACGGCGCATCATCATCGGCACATATTGTCTTTCCGCCGGTTACTACGAGGCTTACTACGGCAAAGCATCCCAGGTTCGAACGCTCATCACGGACGATTTCAAGAAAGCCTTCGAACGTTGCGATGTCATCCTGACGCCCGTAACGCCTACGCCCGCATTCAAAATTGGTGAAAAAACGGGTGACCCGTTGACCATGTACCTGTCGGACATCTTTACCCTCTCCGCCAACCTGGCCGGCATCCCTGGAATTTCTCTGCCCTGCGGTTATTCCACCGACGGTTTACCCATCGGTCTTCAGTTACTGGGCAGACACTTCGAGGAGGAGCGTCTGCTTCAGGTGGCTCACGGCTTCGAGCAGAGCACGGAACATCACAATAGAAAGCCTTCGTTATAAACGCACTCGGTTTCCGGTCGGCCGGCCATTCATGCTTCGAACATCTTGCCCAGAATGCAGAGCTTGTTCTTTAACCTCCGATCAACATTCGGGCGCACTTGATTTGTTCAGCGCCCTCGTACGGGCCAACACCACAATTAATGAAAAGGAGCCGCATATGACGACCGTACAACCGGACAGCGAAAACATCAGAAAGGCCGCCAAGTGGGTTATCGAGGAACGTAAATACAATCCCAATCAATCATTGGGCAAGTTGATCGAAGAGGCCGGCAGTAAATTCGATTTGTCCCCGCTCGAAACGGAGTTTCTGGAACGGTTTATCCGGGATGAAAAAGTTTAATGTCCAAAATTCGCATTCTTCCCGAAATCATCTCCAACAAAATCGCCGCCGGCGAAGTGGTCGAGCGACCCGCTTCCGTGGTCAAGGAACTGGTTGAAAATGCCCTGGATGCCGATAGCACCAAGATCGTCATCGAGGTGGAAAGGGGCGGCCGGCGGTTGATCCGGGTTTCAGACAACGGCGGCGGCATGGGCCGTGACGACGCCCTTTTGGCGTTGGAACGCTACGCAACCAGCAAGATCGCCAGCGACACCGATTTATTTTCGATTCGCAGTCTCGGGTTCAGGGGTGAAGCACTGCCCAGCATCGCGGCGGTGTCGCGGTTCACAATCGTTACCCGTGAGAAACGATTTGACGCCGGCACCGAGATTCGGGTTTCGGGCGGAAAAATCGTGCAGGTTGCAGACATAGGGGCGCCGCCGGGTACGATGATAACGGTCGAGAACCTGTTTTTCAACACACCGGCCCGGCGAAAATTCATGAAGAGCGTCACCACCGAAATGGGACATGTCGCCGACATCGTGGCCGCCATCGCACTGGGCCGACCCGAGGTTTATTTCCGTCTGATGCACGACGGCCGGATTCTGAAGAGCTGGCCCGCTACCGCCGATCGGCTCGACCGGGTTGCCGATGTCCTGGGGGCAAAACTGAGGGGTGAACTCTATCCAGTTGCCCGGAACGCCGAGTTCGGCGCTGTCGACGGCTGGGTGTCCGATCCGAAGCAGTTTCGCAGCACGTCGCGAGGCGTGTTTATTTTCGTCAACGGCCGGCATGTGCGCGACCGGGTCATTCAGCACGCGCTGTTCGCAGGGTATCGGCAGCGCCTTGTGAAAGGGCAGTATCCCGTCGCGACGCTCTTTATCACCGTTCCGCATGACCAGGTGGATGTCAATGTTCATCCCACCAAAAACGAGGTTCGCTTTGCCCAGCAGCGCTCGATTCACGACCTCGTGCAGTCGGCCGTGGCCGAAACGCTCGATCGCCGGGATCGGCCGCAATGGGGCCGACCTGAAGAGCCTCGCCCCGGCTTCTTGCAGAAACAACCGCGCATTTCGGAGAACCTGGACATTTCATACGAAGCCAGAGGATCGGGGCGCGAAACGGAAACGGCCAACGGCGACTCTCACGACCCAGCCTCTGCGGGACGATTCAGAGGCCGTGACGCTGAGGTGTTCCGCCGTCTCCATCACGATAAAGCCGACCCCCTCCAAAACGCAATTAACAGCACATTATCCCGCAGCGCGGGTGAGATGGCACCGGAAGCTGCCGACAGGCGCCCGCCGGAGCAGGCGGCGCTATGGAAGAAAACAGAATTTGGGGGCCTGCGAGTGATCGGCCAATTGCACAACAGTTATGTGCTGTGTGAATCCGAAGGCGGGCTTGTCCTGCTGGACCAACATGCCGCCCATGAACGCATCTTGTACGAGCGGCTCAAGCGGCGCTCCGACAGGCTGAAAAAGGAGGCCCAGCGGCTGCTGGTACCCGAAACGATCGAACTCAGCTTTCACGAGGCCGGCGTCCTGGAACGGCTCGCGGCGGAGTTCGATGCCTTCGGCCTCGAGATCGATCCTTTCGGAACCAACACCTTCGTGGTGCGCTCCGTGCCCGCGATGCTCGCCGGCCGGGACATTGCGCCGCTGGTTCGAGAGATCGTGGAGAAACTGGCATTGGAAGGGTTCGGTGACGGTCCGGAATCATCCGTCGATGAGAGCCTGAAGCTCATGGCCTGCCACGGTGCCATCCGCGCCCGGCAGGCGCTTTCGGACCGGCAGATCCGCGAGCTGCTGGAAGAGCTCGATGGCTGCGAGAATCCTTCTCACTGTCCCCACGGCCGCCCCACGTGGTTGCGGTGGAGCATCCGGGAGTTGGAGAAATCCTTCAAGCGATAAATTTTGAGGGCGGGGGAATTCCCCCGCCCTCAAAATTTATTAGAAGAACTTCCATGTGACACCGGCCGACAGGTTCCACACGCTTTTGTCGTACTTGATGCCCAAATCGTCGGTCACGTCTTTGTAATTGGCCAAAAGACCGCCGAAGGTGATGTCCCATTTGGGCGTCGGACTGAACACGACCCCGGCGCCGAAGGTGTTGGCATCCAGTTTGGGCTCTTCCGGCTGCTCGATCTGCTGGTCAACCGGGAGCTTGATATCGGTGTAGAGGTAGCCGACGCTCGCCTTCCACTGGGGAGAGAAGGTGTACTCGGCGGTGATCCCGAGATCCCAGCTGTTGCCCTCACCGGAGAAGGTTTGAATGGTGGCGCTCTTTTCGAGATAAAGAACATAGTTGACGGCCACATTCAGCTGCGGCAGGAACTTGTAGGAGATGCCGAAACCGAGCTGGCCCGGAATGTCGTCCTGAATGGTGCTGCCGTCCTTGAACCCGGCCACATCGGAAAGAAGCGCGCCGTTCGGCAGGATCGTGTCCTTTTTAACCTCCCGTTCATACTCGATGTCGGTGCTGGTGTAAAAGGTCAGAGCGGCGTTTAGCCGGTCGTTGGGGGCGAAGTTGACACCGAAATACCCCCCCCAGCCGCCGTCGCTCTCCTTGACGTCGAGTGCCAGGGTATAGGGAGGTGCAAGGCCGGCCGACGATGCAATGGTGGCCTGGCCGTCGAACTCTCGGGTGGAATAGACATAGCGGGCGGCGGCGGCTACCGACCACATCTTGTTGATGGCATAGGAGCCGCCCAGCGAAAACCCATAGGCCACGCTGTCTTTGACCTTTTCCTGCTGAGAGGTGATCAGGTTGTACGGCAGGGCATTGGTTGCCCCTCCGGTAAGCCCCCGATTGAAGAACTGAGCAATTCCACTGGCCAACTTGACCGTGCGGGCGGAGCCGTCGTCGTATTCCAGCTCGCCGCCTCCGGCCGGTATCGTGAACGCGAAGAAACCGGCCCATCTGTCCTGTTTGTAAACGGCGAAGAAACCCGGAATGGCCGACGGAGTGTCCTGGCTCAGCTCCCCGAAAGGCTGGTTGAACGGCGGGAAGGCATTGTTCGGCACGGTGTTTGAATAGTCTTTGCCGAAGTACATCACGTCCAGCTTGGCATAGGCGCCGTTTTCCATCTGCATGATGCCAGCCGGGTTGAAGACGGCGATGTCGGGGTAATCCGTCGCCGCGCTGCGGTTGAGCGTGCGAATGTAGTCCGCGCTCTGGTTGCTCTTGTTGATGATGCCGCCGGCGTACAAAGGAGATGCCGCCAGCACCAAAATCGCCAGGCCACACAGAATTGCAAAGCCCTTTCTCATTTTTCCTCCCTCCTGTTGGTGATCAAAACAAATTTTGCGTAAAATACTCCCCGCCGCTTTGGTTTTTTTGAAAATTTGTTTGGAAGTCCAGAAAGCCAGATAGGTATGCAGCGTTAATTCTAAAGGATTTCAACAGGTAAAGCAAACGAAATCTATACAATGTAATTCATTTGCTGAATTCACTCAAAAATTTTCCGGTGCGGAAAAGATGCCGCTTTTCTTTTGACTGCGAACCGGTTGACAGTAACGATAGGTCCGGGTAGATTTTGTCCCCGGTTGACGAGTTTTCTCGTAACATAAAAATTCCGATGCGGTTCTTGATGATTAATAAAAAAGAAACCGGAGACAGGCATGACGACCAAACCGTTTGATTTCTGGCAGGATCATTCCCGGCAATTTCTGGAAATGGCACTCGGACACGAGCGGCGTGAAAGAGTGGATAAGCCGGACGGCTACGGCAAGCGGACCGGAGACTGCGGCGACACGGTGGAATTTTTCCTAAATACGGAAACAGACCGCATTCATTCGGTTTCCTATTTGACGGAAGGCTGTCTCAACACAAACGCCTGCGCCAACACGGTGGCGCATCTGGTCGAGGGCGGGAGCATCGAGGCGGCCTGGGAGATCACGCCCGAAGCGGTCATCGCCCATCTCCAAACCTTGCCGGCCGAGAGCCATCATTGCGCGGAACTGGCCGTCGGTGCCTTTTACAAGGCCTTGGCCGATTTGACGGAAAAAATGCGTCGTCCGTGGAAAAAACTGTACCGCTGATTTCGTCTGAGGACCGGTGCGAGACTGTCGATTATCCTTGACAGGATTCGGCATGTTGACTATAGCCTTCACCTTGATTCCCTACACCCCTTCGAGTCGGGGGCGAATGATTTTTGACCCCATTATCAATCTGACTGTTAAAGACATTTTCCGTACCGAGTGCGGCAAGAGATCGGGAACCATTTGACGCATGGGTCTTGAAAAGGTATTAGCAAAGAAACGAAACGCCATCGTCGGCGATTGGTTCGACATGGTGGCCAAGACGTATGCTCCCGACACCGCTCAGTTCCTGAAACGGAACAAAGACCCTTTCTCCAACCCCGTCGGTGGATACCTCACCAAAGGCCTTGCAGGTCTGTTCGATCAACTTCTGACCGGCATGGACAGCGAGGCAGTTCGCTCGTTGCTCGATCCCATCGTCCGCGTGCGGGCCGTACAGAACTTCACTCCTTCTCAGGCCACCGCTTTTGTTCTTGTCATCAAAAAAATCGTCCGGACCCATTTGAAGTCGGAGCTTAAAAAGGGTCGCGTGATGGACGACTTGCTCGACTTCGAGGCGCAAGTCGATGCAATGAGTCTGTTTGCCTTCGATATCTACATGGAATGCCGCGAGAAGATTTACGAACTCAAGGCCAACGAGGAAAAGGACAAGATCTACAAAGCCTTCAAGCGGGCGGGCTTGATCAAGGATGAACCGGTGAAAGATCCGGCCCTTTGAAAGGGTGGTTTGGCTCGGGTGTTTTTAATCACATAAGCTGCGCGCGCCGGTTCGGCGCCGGGCT
This sequence comes from uncultured delta proteobacterium, assembly GCA_963787235.1. GTDB lineage: Bacteria > Desulfobacterota > Desulfobacteria > Desulfobacterales > SG8-13 > JARFQH01. Next base: position 224,080 of record CAWBCG010000083.1, on the reverse strand, counting down.
GTAAACGAGGAGCTGGTCGATGAACAAAAGGTACATGATTTCCCTCCTAGCAGTTATCGTATTGTTTCTGCTGGCTTATGTGGGGGTGACGGCGGTTCCGGCCACCAGATGGCTATTCGGCGTCTGGATACCCTATGCCGCGGTGCTGGTATTTATCGTGTTTTTCATTCGCCGCATTTTGGCATGGGCACGCGTGCCGGTCCCGTTCCAAATTCCCACAACCGGTGGACAGCAAAAATCACTGCCCTGGATCCAGCATGCCAAGTGGGACAATCCCTTCTCAAAGAGCGGCGTGTTCATGCGGATGTTGCTGGAAGTGGTGGCCTTTCGATCCCTTTTCCGCAACACCCGCACGAAACTGCGGGAAAATCGGGTCTCGTACTCCCTCGAGATCTTTTTATGGGTCGGGGCGCTGGCTTTTCACTATGCTTTTTTTACAGTGCTCTTCCGCCACCTCAGGTTCTTCACCGAACCGGTACCCCTGCCGGTGCGTGTGTTGGAAAACGTCGACGGATTCTTTCGATTGGAAGTCCTGCTGAATACCGTGCAGATCGGTGTGCCGGGCGTCTATCTTTCAGGGTTGGTTCTGCTGGCGGCCGTCACCTATCTGCTGCTCAGGCGGTTGTTTGTCCCCGGTGTAAAATACATTTCCCTCGCATCGGACTACTTCCCGCTGTTTCTCATCATCGGGATTGCTTTCACCGGGATCCTGATGCGCTACTTCACTAAAATCGACGTCACGGCTGCCAAGCAACTCTCCATGGGTCTGGTCACTTTTAGACCCAATATCCCGCCGACCCTGGACGCCATTTTTTACGTGCACCTGCTCTTTGTCAGTGTTCTGCTGGCCTATTTTCCGTTCAGCAAGTTGATGCACCTGGGAGGGATTTTCATGAGCCCAACCCGGAACACCCGTTCCGATACGCGCGGCAGACGTCACGTCAACCCATGGAACTATCCGGTCGAGGTGCATACCTACGACGAGTATGAGGATGAATTCAGAGACAAAATGATCGAAGCCGGACTGCCGGTCGTTAAGGAATCGGTCGAACCGGCAGCGGAAGAACCAGCCGAAGCATCTGAGAAAAAGGAGTAATATATGTCCGACATCCCAACTGCAGAAGAACTCTTGACCAACGTCGGACAGGGCCCATCGCCGACCGACTGGATGGATGTTCCTGTTGAAATTCGCAAGGGGATCGCCTGCTATGCCGGCAATCCCAAGAGCCTGGAAACGCTGGGCGCTCCGAATCCGAGAACCTGGAGCTGTTTCGACGATGACTGGCAACTGCCGGAAAACTGGCAGGAGATCATTCACAACGGTTTCAAGGAACGGCTGGAAAAGTTCCGCACCTTCAAGGTTTTCATGGACATTTGTGTTCGCTGCGGTGCCTGCGCCGACAAGTGCCATTACTTCATCGGTACCGGCGACCCCAAGAACATGCCGGTGTTGCGGGCCGAACTGCTGCGCTCGGTCTACCGCAACGATTTCACTATGGCGGGCAAAATTCTCGGCAAGCTCAACGGGGCCCGTCCGATGACCGAGAACGTGCTCAAGGAGTTGTGGTACTACTTGTATCAGTGCTCTGAATGCCGTCGGTGTTCGCTGTTCTGCCCATACGGCATCGACACGGCCGAGATCACCATCATGGGCCGCGAGCTGACCAACCTGTTGGGCCTGAACATCGACTGGATCGCCACACCGGTGTCCAACTGCTACAAGACCGGCAATCACCTCGGGATACAGCCCCATGCTTTCAAGGACATGCTCGAGTTTTTCGTCGATGATATCGAAGAGATCACGGGGGTGCGGGTCAATCCGCAGTTCAACAAGAAGGGGGCCGACTTTCTTTTCATCACCCCTTCCGGCGACGTGTTCGCCGACCCCGGTACCTATACCTGCATGGGGTATATGCTCCTCTTTCATTATCTGCAGGAAAAATACGGGTTCGATATCACCTGGAGCACCTATGCCTCCGAGGGCGGCAATTTCGGGTTTTTCACCTCGCACGAAACCATGAAACGCCTCAACGCCAAGATGTACGCCGAGGCCAAACGCCTGGGCGTCAAGTGGATTCTCGGCGGCGAGTGCGGTCACATGTGGCGGGTGATCAATCAGTACATGGACACCATGAATGGCCCGGCCGATTTCCTGGAAGTGCCGGTAAACCCCATTACCGGGACCCGTTTCGAAAACGCACGATCGACCAAGATGGTTCACATCACCGAGTTTACAGCCGATTTGATGAAGCACGGCAAGCTCGACCTGGATCCCAGACGCAACGATCACCTCAAGGTCACCTTCCACGATTCCTGCAACCCGGCCCGGGGCATGGGTCTCTTCGAAGAGCCGCGCTACGTGATCAAAAACGTGTGCAAAAACTTCTACGAAATGCCGGCCAATACGATCCGCGAGCAGACCTTTTGTTGCGGCAGCGGATCAGGCCTGAATGCGGGTGAAGACATGGAGCTGCGGATGGCCGGCGGCCTGCCCAGGGGCAATGCCGTCAAGGCCGTCAAGGAACGACACGGCGTCAACATGCTGGCCACCATCTGTGCCATCGACCGTGCGGTGTTGGGAGATCTGATGAACTACTGGGTGGGAGATGTGGAGGTGACCGGGGTTCACGAAATGGTGGCCAACGCCTTGAACCTGCCGGGCCAAAACGAAAGAGCCACGAACCTGCGCGGCGATGATCTGGAAGAACTGAAAGAAGCCGCAGCGGAGACGGAGGAATAAGCTGATGGGTAACAAGAAACTCGTTTATCTGGGGATCGCGATTTTTTTGGTCATCGTGACACTGCCCTTCTGGTTCAACCGCGGCAAGGCTGCGCCGGCACCCGAACTCGTGCTGACCGCCAAGGCCAAGGAGGCCAAGGAGTGTGTCCGCTCTAAAGAATACATGGCGAAAGATCACATGCGGGTCCTGGATCTCTGGCGTCATTCGGTGGTCCGAAATGCCGAGCGGATATACGTCAATCCTCAGGGAAAGGAATACGTCATGAGCCTTTCCAATACCTGCCTGGATTGCCATTCGAACAAGGCCGAGTTTTGTGATCGATGTCACAATTATGCTTCGGTTCGACCTTACTGCTGGGATTGCCATATCGATAACCCGAAGGAGACCAAGTGATGGAACGCAGTCGCAGAGACATATTAAAACTATTCGGCATTTCAGCGCTGGCCCTGAGCACCGGTCCGGTGTTGGATGCATTTGCCGCCGAAGAGGCCGAGCACGGCGCTGCTGCCGAACCGTATGTCAAAATGGGGGACAAGGCCCTAAAGGCCAAACAGTGGGCGATGGTGGTCGACACCCGCAAATTCGAGTCCGAGGAAGATTTTACACCGTTGATCGACGCCTGCCACAAGATCCACAATGTCCCGAGCATGCCGATCAAACGCCAAGAGATCAAGTGGATCTGGACGGCCCCCTATCACAACGCCTTTCCCATGAGCCCGATGAAATTTGTGGACGAGAAGCTCGAGCACACGCCGCTGCTCGTTCTCTGCAATCATTGTGAAAACCCGCCTTGTGTCAGGGCTTGCCCGACCAACGCGACTTTCAAAAATCCGGACAACGGCATCGTCATGATGGACTTCCACCGTTGCATCGGTTGTCGCTTCTGCATGGCGGCGTGCCCCTTCGGCGCGCGAAGTTTCAACTTCCGCGATCCGCGTCCCTTTATTAACCCAGCCGAACTGAACAAGCAGTTTCCGACCCGCACAAAGGGCGTCGTGGAAAAATGCAGCTTCTGCGCGGAGCGTCTGGCGGTCGGTCAACTACCCGCCTGCGTGGAGGCGTCCAACGGCAAACTGGTGTTCGGCGACCTGTACGATCCTGAATCGAAGGTTCGGGAACTGATCAGAACCAATTACACCATTCGACGCAAACAGGCTCTGGGTACGGAGCCGTCGGTCTACTACATCGTGTGAGGTGGTTATGCTTGAATTAGCGCTTAAAGGAAGTAAGAGATATTACGGCTGGATGGGGTTTCTGCTTGCCATGGTCGGCGTCGGATTCCTGATCTATTTGAAACAGCTCGATTTCGGTCTCGGTATCACCGGCATGAGCCGGGACGTGTCCTGGGGATTTTACATCGCGCAGTTCACCTTTCTGGTCGGTGTGGCGGCCGGGGGGGTAATGGTGGTGCTCCCCTACTACCTGCACGACTACAAGGCTTACGGTCGGATCACCATTCTGGGTGAATTTCTGGCCATAGCCGCCCTGGTCATGTGCTTGACCTTCATCATCGTCGATCTCGGTCAGCCGCGGCGGATATTCAACGTATGGCTTTACCCGACGCTGCACTCGGTGCTCTTTTGGGATACGATCGTGCTCAACGGGTACCTCTTTCTGAACATCATCGTCGGCTGGAACGTTCTCGAAGCCGAGCGAAACGGCGTGCATTACCCGGCGTGGGTCAAACCGTTCATCTATCTCTCCATCCCCTGGGCCATCAGCATTCACACCGTGACCGCGTACCTGTACGCCGGCCTTCCCGGCAGAGGCTTCTGGCTGACGGCCATCATGGCCCCGCGTTTCCTCGCTTCGGCTTTTGCGGCCGGTCCGGCGCTGCTGATCCTGCTGTGCCTGATCATTCGGCGGACGACCAGCTTCGATCCCGGACGGGAACAAATCCAGACCCTGGCCAAGACCGTGGCCTATGCCATCGTTCTGAACGTGTTTTTCTTCCTTTGTGAAATCTTTACGGTCTTCTACAGCCAGATTCCCGAGCACATGGACCACCTTACCTATCTTTTCGTCGGTCTGCACGGACACGGCACCTATGTGCCCTGGATGTGGACGGCGATGGGACTGATGGTCATCAGCATTATCCTGCTGGTCAACCCGGTCACCCGGAAAAACGAGGGGGTGCTGGCGGTGGCCTGCATAGCGGTTTTCGCCGGAACCTGGATCGATAAGGGGCTCGGCATGATCTCGGGCGGGTTCGTACCAAACCCGCTGCACGAGGTAAACGAATATATTCCGACACTGCCGGAACTGTTTATATCGCTGGCGATCTGGTGCCTCGGCTTCTTTGTCCTCACCGCCCTTTTCAAGATCGCGGTTTCGGTCAAGGAAGAGGTCCGAGAGTAAAAAAACAATTCAAAAACAAAAAAGGGGAACCCGGAGCGGGTGCCCCTTTTTTGTTTACAGCGGGTTGAGCTTGGATTAAGGTTATAATTAAATTATTTGTCGTTATACTCTAAGGCGTATTGTTTAAATGAATTTTAGCGTCGATGTCATTTCCGAAGCCTGGCTCCTGCTTAAGGAATCGGGCCTTTACATTCTTTTCGGCCTGCTGGTCAGCGGATTGTTGCGGGTTTTTCTCAATCCGAACACGATCGTCCGACACCTTGGGGAAGGGCGCTTTAAACCGGTTTTTAAGGCCGCCCTGTTGGGGATCCCCATCCCGCTCTGATCGTGCGGGGTGCTGCCTGCGGCCGTGACGCTGCAGAAACAAGGGGCCAACAAGGGGGCCGTCACCTCCTTTATGATTTCTACGCCGGAGTCCGGCATCGACTCGATAGCCATCACTTATGCCCTGCTGGATCCCATCATGACCGTGGCGCGGCCGGTGGTGGCTTTCTTTACCGCCGCCATTGCCGGTGTCGCCGAAAATCTGCTGGAAAAAAGCGGCAGCGATACGCGAGTTCATCCGGACCTGACCTGTCCGGTCGATCAATGTTGTGACGGAATCAACTGCCGTCCCGAAGATCACAAACGTCATCATAGCATGGCCGAAAAGCTGGGGGCAGGGGTGCGGTATGCGTTTACGGATTTTTGGAACGATTTGGCGGGCTGGTTTTTTATCGGGCTATTGGCAGCCGGTCTGATTGCCGTTCTCATCCCCGAAGAAATGGTCAAGACCTATCTCGGCAGCGGGCTCCCGGCAATGCTCCTCATGCTGGCGGTCGGGATACCGCTGTATATCTGTGCGACCGCTTCAACCCCCATCGCCGCCGCGCTGATCCTCAAAGGCGTCAGTCCCGGCGCGGCACTGGTTTTTCTGCTGGCCGGTCCTGCCACTAACGTCGCTGCATTGACAGTCATGGCGGGCATTATTGGAAAACGGGCCACCGCCATTTATCTGGTGGCGATAGCCGTTTCGACCGTCGTCTTCGGATTGATTTTGGATCAGGTTTACTCAGCTCTGGGTGTTTCGGCTCAAGCCGTTGTCAGCGGGACGGCAACCAACATACCAGAGTGGATCGAGGTGGCCGGCGCTCTGACCCTCATCCTCTTGTCCCTCCCGCTTTTATTCCGGAAAATCCGTGGAGCTATGCGTGCCGGGCGGCGCTATTTTGGTAGACCAATGACCAGCCGGACCAATACGCGACCGACGTCTCCGTCCCATGCTGAATCGGTTTGCGGGCCGACCTGAGGGTGTTCCTCCGGTCCGGGTGGATCGTAGTTTCCGTCCAGAAATGGCCCTTTTCTACAATTTCAGCGTCATTCGGCGGAATCGCTTGTGCGGCATACATTAGTATGCCTCCGCGCAATGCCGCCGATTTCCTTGAACTTGAAGAAAATTGCACATTTCTGGATCGGAAACTTGTCAGTATCATAAAAGAAAATGCGGTTGGACACCAGTAAGTGTCTGTTCCTAAATGGCCTAATTCCGTAATTTCGGTGTCAATCTCGTTAGTTGCAGGGGACCGAGCCGATCTTAAAAGACGAGTCTGTCGGCGCCGCAAAAAATGTACAACCCCTGGCCGTGGGATAGGCAGGCGAGGGTCATGTTCAACTGCTCTGCCAAGGCCACGGCTATGGCGGTCGGCCTGGAAACCGATACGACGATCGGAATTCCGGCCCGCCCGGCTTTCTGAACGAGTTCATAGCTGGTGCGCGAGGAAAGAACCAGCAGGCAGGCTTCAGCCAATCGCTCGGCCCGAAAGAGCTTTCCAATTACCTTGTCGAGGGCGTTGTGACGCCCCACATCCTCTGCAGCGGCCAAGAGGTCGAAATCTGAATTGAACAGGGCGGCGGCGTGTGAAGCCATGGTCTGCCGGCGCAGCGGTTGGTGATCTGAGAGGGTATCGATGCATTTCAAGATTCTGTCGGCAGAAAGCGTGGGCCCGTTCGGCACCGATGATATCGCCTGTTGCAAATCCCTGACAATTTCTTTGCCGCAGATTCCACAACTGGTCTGGCTGATATAGCCCCGGCGGTCGAGGGTTGCGGCAATTTTTTTGCGGCGGGACGCCGTCAACGTCACGGTCACCACGTTGGTGTCTGTACCGTCACAAAATCCGATTGCGTTAAAGTCGGCGGGGGAATCGACGATTCCTTCGGCGAGGCAAAATCCGGCGACGTGGTCGATTTCATCACCAGGGGTACGCATGATCACCGAGTAGGGGTTACCTTGGATGCGAATTGAAAGCGGTTCTTCGGCAATGATGTTTCCGCATACGGAACTTCCGGCAGTTCCATCCCAGTGTATGATCGCTTGCTTGGTATACCCTTTCACCGCCGCCCCCGGTTTTTTCGATACCAACTGCATCTGCCATTTGATACAGATCTACGGCTTTTTTCCGGTTTGTTCTGCCGAGACCCTATGTTTCTTAGCCGAACCCCCGGTTGCAGTCACAATTTCGTAACCGTTTACAGGGTTGCAAAGTCCGATGCGCTTCAAACCACCTCATTGTAAGCGTTTACAGGGTGCCGCAGATGCAAGGCGGCGGGCGCGCAGACGTACTTTTGTACTTCAAGTGCCCGACAACAAAGCAGATGCGGTGCCCTGTGAACGCTTACACAATTTCAATAGCATCCCCGGTGTGGATGACACCACCGGTCAAAACGCGTGCGAAGACACCTTCACGCGGCATGATGCAGTCACCGGCCTGGTAGTAGATGGCACATTTGTTCTTGCACTCTTTGCCGATTTGCGTAACCTCTATCACGGCCGCTTTGCCGAGCCGGAAACGCGTGCCGATCGGAACCCGCGGCCAGTCGATTCCGGTTGTGGCGATGTTTTCTGCAAAGTCACCGAAGTCAACCATTAGCCCACGCTCGCGGGCATGTTCGATACTTTCGGCGGCCAAAAAACTGACCTGACGATGCCAGCGGCCGGCATGTGCATCAGCACTTAGACCGTGATCTGCTATCAACTCGGCCGATTCAACGCACTGTTTACGGGTGCCTTTTTTCCGGCTGATGGCAATTGAAACAATTTTCATTGGAATTATACTCGGATCTTTCGGGTTTCAATAGGATCGATGATGGTAACGTGTGATACGTCATCACGTATTATTTTAATATACGGATTTTTTCAGCAATGTCCATTTCATAGGCACCTATAAGATAAGGCATATTTTCCTTGACAAAACTACTGCAAGCATTCATATTATTCAATTTTTGAATTAATGTGTAATTTGAGTTAGATACTGAGGAGGCCGAAAAAATGTATGCTGTAGTGGCAACGGGCGGAAAACAGTACAAGGTCAGGGAGGGCGAAATTCTGCGGGTTGAAAAAATCCCCGGCGAGATCGGTGCGCCCGTTTCATTCGACAAGGTGCTGATGACATCTGACGGGACATCCGTCAACATTGGGCAACCGTTTCTGGAGAACAGTACGGTCAGCGGGCATATTACGGAACAGGCTAAAGCGAAAAAGATTCTGGTTTTCAAATACAAGCGGCGCAAAAGATATCGCCGTAAGAATGGCCATCGTCAGCCGTATACGGCTGTAAAGATTGACAGCATCGCCCTTTAAGGACCGGATCCCTTGAATCCGGCGGCGGTGCGTCAGCCAAGTACCTGATGCGCACCCTAAAAGAAAATCGACGGTCAGATCGATTAGACCATATTAGACGGCAGCGTTTTGACGCGCTTGAGGAGATAGACCATGGCTCATAAAAAGGCAGCGGGGAGTTCAAAGAATGGCCGGGACAGCGCCGGTCAGCGACGCGGTGTAAAGTGTTTCGGCGGCGAGCGCGTCAAAGCCGGCAACATCCTGGTGCGTCAGGTCGGTACGAAAATTCACCCTGGCGATAACGTCGGCATCGGCAAGGACTACACAATCTTTTCCAAGATTGACGGGGTTGTGGCTTACGAACGGGTCGGGCGGTCACGCAAAAAAGTGAGCGTACATGCAGAGTGAACTTTGTCGATGAGGCGATCATTACCGTTCAATCCGGTAACGGCGGTAGAGGCTGTGTCAGTTTTCGCCGTGAAAAATACATACCGCGCGGAGGTCCGGACGGAGGAGACGGGGGTAAAGGCGGCGATGTGGTGTTGCGGGTCTCATCCGGCAAGCGAACCCTCTACGATTTTCGCCATAAAAAACAGTTCAGGGCCGAAAACGGGCAACAGGGGCAAGGGCGGCAAAAGACCGGCCGGGATGGTGAAGATCTGGTCATCGGGCTTCCGCCCGGCACACTGATTTGGGATGCTGAAACGGGTCAGATAATAGCCGACTTGGTTGAAGCGGGCCAGACGTTTGTTGCCGCCAAGGGCGGTCGGGGTGGTCAGGGGAATACGCGATTTAAATCCGCTACCCACCGTGCGCCGCGATTCTCTCAGCCCGGTGAACCGGGACAGAGCCTCACTCTGAAACTGGAATTGAAACTCATCGCCGATGTTGGCATCATTGGATTGCCCAATGCCGGTAAATCAACCCTCATCAGCGTCATCTCCTCCGCGAACCCCAAGATCGGAGCCTATCCCTTCACCACCCTTGCGCCCAATTTAGGCGTGGTTCAAGCCGGCTCGAACCAGCCCTTCATCGTGGCCGACATTCCGGGTCTGATTGCCGGGGCTCACGAAGGCACCGGCCTCGGGATCCGGTTTCTACGCCACATCGAACGAACCGGCTTCCTGGTTCATCTCGTCGATGCCTCACGGATCGATCTGCATTCTCCACTCGAAGACTACCGGATTGTCAATGCAGAACTCGCACATTACGGACGCGGGCTGAACGAAAAACCTCAGATCGTGGTTCTCAACAAAATGGACTTGGCGGGAACGGCGGAAAGCGCACGGGCGTTTGAATCGGCCGTGGAGGACAAATCGGTGCTGCTCATCTCAGCGGTGACCGGCGCCGGCGTCGAGCGGTTGATTTCACACATCTCGCTTCTGATTTCAAAACGGGATTCAAAAAGTGTTCCACAAAAGGTTCTCCATGGGGTCGCAATAGCGGGCGCAAGCGATGACGGACAACAGGACGATGTACTTTGAATGTGCCAGGCGGGTGGTCGTCAAAGTCGGCAGCAATGTTATTACGGCCGAAAACGATCTGAACCTGGCGGTCATCCGTTCCATCAGCCGACAGATCTGCCGGCTGATCCGTACTGGAATCGAAGTGATCCTGGTCTCATCTGGTGCCATGGCGTCGGGGATCCGGAAACTCGATCTGCCCCGGCGACCGGATGAAGTCCCGAAACGCCAAGCCGTGTCAGCTGTCGGGCAGGCTGGTTTGATCATGGAATACGAGAAAGCATTCGGCCGCTATGACAAAAAAGTCGCCCAAGTTCTGCTCACCAGTGAAGATCTCTCCAACCGCCGGCGCTATCTGAACGCCCGCAATACCCTCCATACCTTGCTCGCATGGCAGGTGGTGCCGATCATCAATGAAAACGACACCGTGATGGTGGAAGAGATCAAGTTCGGGGACAACGATACACTGGCCGCCATGATCACACTTTTGATGGATGCCGACCTGTTGATCAACCTGACCGACATCGACGGCCTTTACACCAAAGATCCAAGGCAATTTGCGGATGCTGAGCTGATTCCGGTGATTTCCCGAATCGAAAAACGCATCGAGAAATATGCCAGTGATATTCCCGGGGCACTTGGCACCGGCGGCATGTTGAGCAAGATCAAGGCCGCCCGCAAACTCAGCGCCGTTGGCATTCCGATGGTCATTGCCAACGGAACGAAGCCGGATATATTGAAAAAACTTTTTAACGGACGGAAACTCGGAACTTTTTTTATGCCCAAAAAGAAAAAGCTGTCCAGCCGCAAGGGTTGGATCGCCTTCAACCTCAAGCCTCAGGGACTGTTGGTGATCGATAACGGCGCGGTCGACGCTCTGCTGCGCAACGGTAAAAGCCTTCTGCCCAGCGGTATCATGTCAGTCGAGGGTGATTTCACCGTCGGCGCAGCGGTTGCTTTCAAAAGCCAGGGAAACAAAATGATCGGGATCGGGCTTGTCAACTACAGTTCTTCGGATATACAGAAAATAAAGGGTCGCAAGTCGGGTCAGATTAAAAGCTGCCTCGGGCACAAGCCGTTTGACGAGGTGATCCACCGCGACAACCTGACAATCACCGTCGAAATGGACGACTGAGACGGGCAATCAGAAAAAACGGCAGAGATATGCGCATCGGTTTGTTCGGCGGTACTTTCAATCCTGTTCACATCGGGCATCTGCGGGCAGCCCTGGAGGTGGTGGAAAAGTTTCCGCTGGACGAATGCCACCTCGTTCCGGCCGCAACCCCGCCGCACAAGGCTGCCGGTGATATGGTCGACGCGAACATCCGCTATGACATGATCCGTCGTGCGGTGGCTGGCCAAGCCGGGTTGAAGGTTTCCGACATCGAGCTGAAGCGTCCGGGACCTTCCTACACCGTCGACACTGTTCGACTGTTTAAGGAGAAGTTTTCCGATACCGTCCGGCTTTACCTGATCGTCGGCCTGGATGCTTTTCTTGAACTCGATACCTGGAAATCGTACCGTACGCTCCTGAAGTCAGTGGCTTTCATCGTGATGTCCAGGCCGGAACGGGGATTGGAAACCTCAATTGAAAGGTGGCGGGCGTTGAACGACTTTTTATGCCACGGCATCTCCGAGGAATACACAGGTTCGGAAGAGCGGTCGGTCTTTTCACATCCTCAACTGATGCCGATTCACGTTTTTAATGTCACTATGCTCGATATCTCTTCTTCCAAGATCAGGGAACTGATTCGCAGCGGTTTTTCCGTGCGGTATCTCTTACCTGCAGAAGTGCTTGACATTGTCTACAGCCGAGGGCTTTACGTATGACAGATGAATTTGTCGATACGCTCGAGGTCTATGTCATGGCGGTGACGGGGAAAAAAGCTGAAAATCTGGTCGTTCTCGATGTTCGGGAAATGACGTCTTTGGCCGATGCCTTTATCATTTGCAGCGGACGATCAAACCGCCAGGTGCAGGCGATTGCAGAATACATACAATCGGACCTGAAAAAACAGCATAAAAAACCGCTGAGCGTGGAAGGGCTCGCCGAAGGGCATTGGGCTTTGCTCGATTACGGTGATGTTATCATACACATTTTCTACGAACCGGTGCGACTGTTTTACGATCTGGAGGGATTGTGGATGGATGCCAGACGTATAAAAACGAGAGGCATGAAGAGCATGGTCCAGCTAAAAACACCGACGGAAGATTTCGATGATTAAGCCCAAGCCCTGTCTGCTGATGATCCTCGACGGCTGGGGAATCGGATCCGCCGGGGAGGGCAACGCCGTCCAGCTTGCCCGAACCCCTTTCCTGGATAAACTCGCGGCATCCTATCCGACCACCCGATTGCAGTGCGCCGGTCTCGCGGTTGGACTTCCGGAAGGGATTATGGGGAATTCGGAGGTCGGGCATCTGAACATCGGTGCCGGCCGGATCGTTTATCAGGACCTTTTGCGTATCGACCGGGCCATCGCCGATGGCTCATTTTTCCGAAACGAAGTCCTCACGACGGTGATGTCTGCAGTCGGCGAGAGGGGGTCGGCGCTTCACCTGCTGGGTCTTGTATCCGACGGCGGTGTTCACAGCCAGCTCGATCACCTGCTCGCACTGGTCGACATGGCCTGCCAAAAGGGCCTGGAGCGGGTTTTCATCCACGCCATCCTCGACGGACGTGACACCCCACCTGACAGCGGTGTTGGTTATCTGACCAGGCTGCGGAAACATCTCGATGCCGTCGGTTGTGGCAAGATCGCAACGGTTTGCGGAAGGTATTACGCCATGGACCGCGACAGTCGCTGGGAGCGGATTGAAAAGGCCTATCGACTCTACGTGCAGGGCAAGGGACGCACAGTCCGCGACCCCATAGCGGCCGTTACAGATTCTTATCTGCGGGAAGAATCCGACGAATTCGTGAGGCCGATAGTGGTTACCGATGAGAATCATGCCCCTTTGACCATGGTTGCCGAGGGTGACGGCGTCATTTTTTTCAACTTCAGGGCCGATCGTGCCCGTGAGATCACACGTGCCTTTACCGTGCCGGATTTCGACGGGTTTCATCGTGAGGTGGTACCCAACCTCTGCGGGTATGTCTGTATGACACGCTACGATGAAAAATTTACCCTGCCCGTCGTATACCCACCGGTGCATCTAACGGGCCTTCTCGGTGAGGTCATCAGTCTGAAGGGCCTGCGGCAGTTGCGAATCGCCGAAACCGAGAAATATGCCCATGTCACTTATTTTTTCAACGGCGGCGAGGAAAAGCCATTTCGGTTCGAAGACAGATGTCTGATCCCCTCCCCGCGCGAGGTGGCCACTTACGACTTGAAGCCGGAAATGAGCGCCGCTGAGGTCACCGCAGCGCTCATTGAGCGGTTGACATCCAACCGTTATGATCTGATCGTGCTGAATTTTGCCAATATGGACATGGTGGGACACACCGGCATTCTTGGAGCGGCCGTCAAAGCCTGTGAGACGGTGGACCTTTGTGTGCGGCAAATTGTCGAACGCGTCACCGGTATGGGCGGTGTAGCGATGGTCACGGCCGATCACGGAAACTCGGAAAAGATGATCGACGAACGCGGCGGTGCGCATACCGCCCACACCCTCAATCAGGTGCCGTTTATTCTCGTCGATGATTCCAGGCGTAACGCCGACCTGCGCCCGGGAGTTCTGGCCGATATTGCTCCCACGATACTCGACATCATGGGAGTCGAGAAACCGCCTCAAATGACGGGAACCTCACTCTTGGTGCGTTCTCAAAAATAACCTCGCATTTTGGACGCCGATAGGAACGGGCTTTTCGTGAGCGAGTGGATGAGGTCGGAAGCCACTTGCAGAGACAGGAGATTAATTTTGGCCGATACTCTCAAACCGTACCGCATGATCGAAGATTTTGTAACGGGAAGAGATGTCCCCGAGATCGGGGCCGAGTCCAACCGTCAGGCGGTTGAACGGTTGCTGGTCATAGAGAAGGGCTACGCCAAGGAAGATATCGAGGTAGACGCAGACATCGAATTCGAGGTCGGTAAAGACCGTTATGCGTCTCAAGTGGATCTGGTGGTCAGCGTGGATGAGGGAACAACGCGCCTTATGGCCATCAAATGCGTTCCCGGGTCGTTGGGATCCTATGAACGGGAGATACTACGCGGCGGCCCGCCTGCTCAACCCGCATTATCAAATTCCCTTCGCGGTAGTGTCCGACGGAAAGACCGCCGTGGTACTTGACAGCACCAGCGGTAAAAAAATCGGCGAAGGTCTCGCATCCATTCCAGCAAAGAACGTGGCCCGCAACATATTGAAAACCATGACGCTCATTGCCTGCCCGACCGAGCGCATCGAACGGGAGCGCTTGATCTTTCGGACTTACAACTGCGAATACGTCAACGTGGCTCGCCGCCTTCCGTCTCAGGCTTGAGTAACGGGACCTTCTCAGGGCTTCTGTTAATTCCCCGGTGTCGATGAACCGGGCAAACCGGCTGGGCTTCGATCTTCCTGTATTTTTAGGCGTGCCGCCATCTTCCCGTTTAACCAGGCTTACAAGCCGGCAGTCTCCTTGCCGCAATGCTTGCAAATTTTAGCCCTTTTCTTGATGATTTCGGCGCAGAAAGGACATTCCCTCGTATAGTTGCGCGCGTGAATTTTATCAACGGCTTCCTGCAATTTGGTTTCTAAAATTTGGTTGCCGACTTTAAGGTTGCGCAGCGGTTCTATCGCATCGATTTCACCGATGTCGCCCAACATTTCCACGGCCTTGGTGCGCACCCGCATTGCCTCGGTTGGATCGAGCAAAATTCGCATAACGGCCGGTCCGTCCTTTTTAACGTAGCACTCAGCCAGTATGGAGAACCCGCGTTTAATCGCCTCTTTTTGGGCCTCTTCGATCGCTCGCGCTTCTTCGTCGATAATCTGGCCTTTTGCCCCCATGGAACTGAAAACCGGTATCAGCTCGAACTGCTCGGTGCCGGGATAATTCATGCACCGATACGAGGCTGTGTGAGCATAAGTCTTCTTCATGTGATCCCATCCCTGGGTGTACAATTGACACGTATCGTTGAAACAAATAAAAAGGTACGGCGTTCCCCATCCTAAACCGTCGCCGACAGTTATCGGCGGGACTTCCCAGAGATTCATCGGCTCGCCGCAGTGCGGACAAATCGGTTTTTGCATGGCGAGCACCTTATCCAAAACTTCTTCTCTTGTCTCAAAAGCCATTTATATCCTCCATGGTATTCGTAAACATGCCGCAGCGGTTTTCACCGCTTTTTCGATTTCGCTAAAACGCGGGCATGGCCGGTCATGATTCGTGCATAGAAATAACGCTCCTAAATTAAGCTTGTAAATTCAGTTGTCAACGACTACTTGCCACGGAGCCCGACTGACCTAAAAAACTTACCTGATGACGACCTTCACGCCGGGGTGCGCTGTTACGAGACCCGATTCTGTGGACAAAATATAGGGGTTCCAGCAGAAATTACTTTCCGATGAGGAAGATGCCGAAGCTGGCCCGCAGGTTCGGCATGAAAACAATGGTCCTGCCCTGACGGCCATTGACCCTGATGGCGGTTTCTTTAAAGATCTTGAAGCCGACGGTGCGGGCGAACCTTCTGAAATCATTTAATGAAATCACACGGATGTTGGGCGTGTCATACCATTCGTAGGGGAGTTGCCGGGTGACCGGCGCATAACCGGTCAGCAGCAGTTGCAGGCGCACCAGCCAGTGGCCGAAATTCGGAAAACTGACCACCGCTTTTTTGCCGATGCGCAGGATGGTGCGGAGCAAGGCTGCCGGTTCGTAGACCTGTTGGAGAGTCTGGCTCAGGATGACCGTATCGAAGGCCTCGTCCGGATAGTCGAGGACCTCTGCGTTTATGTCACCCTGCAAAACCGTGACGCCCTTTTCGACACACAGGGCTACCTTTTCCTCATCGTGTTCGATACCGGCACCGCGCACTTTCTTGCGAGTCTTCAGGTAATGGAGCAGATCCCCTGCGCCGCACCCCAGGTCCAATACACGGGAGTTCGGCGCGACCCAGTCCGCAATGATCTGAAGATCGAACCGGATGCTATTGTTGTCGAATTTCAGTGTAGACACGTTCTAAAAAGCCTTTGATCAGTGATGTCAACCGCGTATTGGGCAGCAGAAAGGCGTCATGGCCCCACTCGGCCTCGATTTCACAGAAGCTCACCTCGAGGCCGTTTTTTTTCAGGGCCTTCACGATGCCTCGCGACTGGTAGGTCGGGTACAGCCAGTCGGAGGTGAATGAAACGACCAGAAAGCGAGCTTTGGCCTTCGCAAAAGCGCCCACCAGCGAACCGGCACCGTGCTGTCGTTCCAGATCGAAATAGTCGGCGGCCTTTGTGATGTAGAGAAAACTGTTGGCGTCGAAGCGCTCGACGAATTTGGTGCCCTGATAGCGAAGATAGCTTTCCACCTGGAAATCGGCGTCGAAATTAAAGGAGAAATCGCTTTTTTCCTGCAGCCGGCGTCCGAATTTGTGACGCATGGCCTCATCGGAAAGGTAAGTGATATGGCCGATCATGCGAGCGACCGCCAATCCCATATCCGGGCGAGGTCCTTGGTAGTAGTCGCCGTGGTTCCAATTCGGATCGGCCATTATGGCCTGTCGCGCTACTTCGTTGAAAGCAATGGCCAGTGCGGAGTGCCGGGTGGTGGTGGCCAGCGGGACGGCTGCAAATACCATTTCCGGGTAGCGGACGCACCACTCCAGAACCTGCATGCCGCCGATGGAACCGCCGATGACGGCCAATATTTTTTCGATTCCAAGATGATCCATCAGGGCTTTCTGGGCCCTGACCATATCGCCGATGGTTACCAGGGGAAAATTGTGTCCATACGCCTTGCCGGTGGCCGGATTGATCGAACGGGGTCCGGTCGACCCCATGCAACTGCCCAGAATATTGGTGCTTACGACGAAATATTTGTCCGTGTCGATTCCTTTTCCGGGCCCGATCATGATATCCCACCAGCCTGGTTTCGGATCCTCGTGGCTATAAATGCCGGCTGCATGGGCATCGCCCGAAAGAGCGTGCAGCACCAGAATCGCATTGCAGCGGTCTGCTGCCGGCGTCCCATAGGTCTCGTAGGCAAGGGTTATCGGGCCGAAACGCGTACCATTTTCAAGCACTATTTCCGACGGCGGAGCCGCGAATGTGAAATTCTTTCGCGCGACGATGCCGACCGAAAGACCTTGCTGATCGTGTTCGATATATTCGCTCATGTCATGTAACTGTCAGAAACGGAAAGTCAGCCGGTTGAACCCGGCAAAAAGCAGGTCGGGGATAGGGGCGGTTAGACCTTCAACAATTTTTTGAAGATTTTGCAGGATCGGCACACGGCCATTTTGTCTTTCCAGTTTTTTTGCACAGTCCCGTTGCAAACGGTGCCGTTGATGAACCAACACAACGAGCCGGATCGAAACTCCCAGGCCGGGCAGTTTTCTCTGCGGCGCTGCGGACACTTTTTTACGTTCCAGCAATCGGCATTCAACTTGCGACCCGTTTGCAGGCGCGACAACAGAAAAAAAAGCTGCCGTTCGACGGCGGCCGGCACCGGTCGCCAGCCCTGCTCATAACTGTGAACCGCTTTTATGGACACGCCGAGCAGTTCGGCCATTTGTTTCTGGGTCTTTTTCAACTTTATGCGGTAGCTCCTGAATTCTTCCTTGTCCATTCTGGATTCTTTCCGTAGCTTGATTCGGCAGGATTGCATGGCAATCGTTATAAGAGTATTATAATTCCCACAGTGTGGTATTGTCTGTCAACCCAAAACAACCCAAAGCCATGCGGATGGAGACCGACGGATGCACCTGGAAAAAGTTCACATCGTTCAGGACAGATTTCCGACGCTAAAGCACTACCCTTTCGATCTGGATTTATTAGGGAAGACCACTATCCTTGATTTTCAGACCCCGGTCACTTTTTTCGTCGGTGAAAACGGCACCGGCAAGTCGACACTGCTCAAAGCCGTTGCAATGCGCAGCGGGGTAAATATCTGGCAGGGGGAAAGGCGCGTACGCTATGCCGCCAATCCTTACGAAGAACAGTTGTTCAGGGCCCTGGACTTGGAATGGAAGAACGGGCAGGTCCAAGGGTCTTATTTTGATTCGCAGGTTTTCAGAAATTTTGCCCAAATTCTGGATGATTGGGCTGCCAACGACCCCGGCGTGCTGGCTTATTTCGGCGGCAAATCTCTGATGCAGCAGTCTCACGGCCAATCGCTCATGTCATTTTTTCATTCCAGATTCCAAATCGAGGGCCTTTATATACTGGACGAGCCGGAAACCGCCCTTTCCCCAAAGAGTCAGCTCGAATTGTTGACACTCTTGAAAAATGCGGGGAATGCCGGACATGCTCAGTTTATTATTGCCACCCACTCACCAATCCTGCTCGCTTGCCCCGAGAGCCGTATTTTCAGCTTTGACTGCACGCCTGTTAAAACGGTGGAATACGAGCAAACCGAGCATTATCGTATCTACAAGCGTTTCATGATAGACCGGACGTACTACCTGCGGTAGGATTCACACTTTTTAAATGTCGAACTCCTTATCCTGAACAAGTTAATAGTTTAGGTGACAAAGTATTGTCTGGCGGCTGCAGCCGTTTCTTCGGGGGGCGTGAAAGTGGTCATGTCACCCAGCATGACCTCGAAACCGGTGTGGTCGTTGCGCACCCAGGGAGCGTGGTTGGCGCGGACCATGACGACCATGCGCAGTTCGAGACGACTGCCCGGTTCCTCTATCGCCAGAAGTCCCAGGTTATAGCCGTTGCGGCCGATGCTGCGGTAATATTTCTGGATGTTGATGATTCCGGTTGCCAGATCTTCCCATTGACCTGATGCTAATGCAACCAGTGAATAAGCGCCGGGCAGAATACCCCAGATTTCGAAAAATCCTTCCGGTGCAAAGGCCGCTGTCCATTCCCAGCGGCCGGTCCGCCCAATGTAGCGTACCCCTTCATCTTTTTCGTGTTCGAGGTAGACGGAGAAGAGTTCCCGGTTGGTGTCTCGATGGAATTGATCTGTTTTTTTCTTTAAAAATCGGTGGTGATTGGAGGCGACTCGATCGGCGTTGATCTGCAGATGAGGGTGCAGAAGCGAACCGCCGGCTGACGGTAGGTGGTTCTGAGTGATGGCCGTGTAAACCGCCAGAGGATCATGGTTTCGAACACGTTCGAGGTAATTGCGGCAATTGAGAAGGCTGTCGGTGTATGAGGACAGGGAGGCCGTACCGATTTCAACGAAATGATCATCATTGAAAAGGCTGACGGCGGAATGGTTGCCATAAGGATATAGGTTTGGAAACAATAGGGAATTTCCTTGCATCATACGGCCTTCCGGCGCCAGATCAGGATTGAGTCGGGGTGTCTTTGCGGTTACTTGAGGCTGACAGAATGGGCAGGCAGACCGATCGCCCTGGTCGGGCGGCGGCTCCGGCAATTCCTCGTTGCCGACATCTTTTTCGTTTACGCGGCTGAAGGCGATCCGGCAAGAGCGTCTGGAAATCGGATGGGTTCGAATCTCGATCGGTTTTTCGACCAGTTGACCGAAAGGGTCGATGAAGATGGCTGTAATCCGGTGACATTCGAAGGCGAGGCCTGGTTTGGTCATCGTCGTTTGACCTTCCGTTTAAGCGTTTAAGGGTTCACTCAAAAACAAGGTTCGTTGAAGTTTTGTATTACACGCATCAAGGCTTTTCCTATTTTTGATCCGTTGAAAACAATTCCTGTCCAGTATTCGTGTATCGGAATTTCGGAAAGGGTCAACGGGCGAGGCGGCGGCGGAGAGAAGGCGGCTTTGTGAAAGTAAAAACTGGCGTAGCCTTGCAGCGCCAAAACCATGGTTGCCAAAAAAAGTGAACACAGACATCCGCGGCGCATTTTTTATTTCATAGGACAATATTGCGATTAGGGTATAGGCCGTCGTCATTTAATACCATTGCTTGACACCCCGGTCAATCAAACTTACCATTTCGTTTAAATCACAAAAGGATCGACCTCACGGTAAACGGACATACACTAAGGCGGTCTTGGAAAGTGTAAAAATGAGGTTTCCATGACAAAAAATCCGTCATCAAAACAAAAAATTATGATCGATCTTCAAAGGCTTAACGAACTCAACGCAGATGGGTGTCCGGCTTGCGGCAAAGGGTTCACTTTGGGTGAAACGGCTGTCGTGGCCTGCGGAGCCTGGGAGGGTGGCGCCAAATTGATTCACGAGAACGAGGCGGTGTGGGATTCGGAGAATCATAGCTATGTGGAGCGTCGCTGCTTCGAGACCCGCAGGGGGAAAATAAGTTGACCGGATTTGCAGCTAACCCTACAATTTTCTCACCGCCTTTTTTGTTGACAAACGTGGACTATTGGGATAAAAACTTCCGGAAATTTTTCGGGTCAGTGTATGAGGGCATTTCTGGTGCTGATACTGTGGCGATACTCTCTCACGTGATACTTCCTGTTGGGTACCTTCTCTATTTGGTCTGAGCCTGCGCTGAATTGACAATGCTCCAAATCGCAATGCCCGTTTTGAACCCCTGAGCGGCTAAAAGTCCTCGGGGGTTCTTTTTTATTCAAGTGCTTCCATGTGAACCGTGAGTGTCTGCCTGTCGGGAAGTCGGTTACCTGCCTTCTCCGTATGTTGCCTCATCGAGTTGTGATTGCACAGTCAGTGGCATGGGGTGCAAACGGGTCAGTGCTTTTAACAAAACCGTTGACGAACGCTGGTCAACGAATTGGATGACGTCTTCTTTCCGGCCTCACGCTCCCCGTATCGAGCATGTCCTCCAAGGCCTCCACGATCCGATCCGGGTTGATTTCTTCCAAACAATTGCGTTCCGGATAGTCGGGCCTATCGGTATCGAAGCAGGGGCTGCACGGTGACGCGGTCTTCACAATGCGGACGTGGTCGCCGAACGGGCGCCACCGGTCCGGATCGGATGGCCCAAAGATGACAAGGGTCGGCACACATAGAAAGGCTGCCAGATGGCTGACGCCCGAATCGTTGCCGATGTAAATGACGGCGGATTCAAGGACAGTGATCAATTCTTGAAACGTCCGTGTTTTAACGACTTGCGGTTGTGATTGCGGCCCGTGTTGCAGCACCGCCTCGAGATCTACTTCCGCCGGACCCAGGAGGATCGACGGTTGCAGGCCGCGCTTTTTCAATTCTGCTGCGACCATCATAAATCTTTCCAGTGGCCAGCGTTTTTTCACGCTCCCGGCACCGGGACTGATGATGGCCCGTGCACCGGAGCGTCGCTTTGTGTTCGCGCCACTCTTGAGGTGAAATAGGGCTCGTGAAAACCGGCGGCGGGCCTCTTTGCCCAGCAAATCACAGTTCCGCACCTGAAGGGCCAGAAATTCGGTTACGTGATTTTTTTGAGACATAGCCGGCCATGGCAGGATACGCAACACCCGTGGCCCGTTGATTCTTTTTACCGACCTTTCCAGGAGCTCTGAAAACGAAAACAGCAGTATGCTGTGGTAGGTTGACATCAGGGTGACCACTTCCGGGTCGATCCGATCGGTATAGAGACTGGCAAATCGGGCTGACTCCAATGGATAAGAGGCGTCGAGGACACCGAGGCCGACAGCCAGGCGGCCAAAACTCGAGCGACAAATACCGTCTATGCGGGGAATGGCGGTCCTTAGGGCTTTGAGGATCGGAAAGGCGACGACGAAGTCACCGAGTGCTCCCTGGTGAATGATCAACAGGTGGTTTTCAGACATCATTTATGGGTCCACACGATTCGGCGCAACTCACCGCGTGACGGTTCGGGTCAACACCTGCGTAAGACCGGCATGATTTTTCTTGACGATATTTGGCCGGTCGAGCCTCGCACCGACGGCAGCTTCTATGGGAACGATTTCTTTCCTGCCAATGATGCGGCTCTTCCAAGTTTTTTAAAATCAGTCTATAACAGTTCGTTGAAGGTGATCAATTATGCGAACTTCCTACCGTTATGTCGTTTTTATCGTTTTCGTTGCCCTGATGCTTTGTACGCACCTTCAGGCCGCGCAGCCATCGACGGATACGACCGAGACCGACCAAAACCCGGCCGTTACCCTGCAACCGGAAGTGGGAAAGACCATGCTCGAGCGGGCCGGAAGGGTCAAAGAGGACTTAGCCAGCCAAGCCCGATCGCTCTTCCATCGGACCCCCTTGGGCTGGAACCTGGAGACGCTCCAGGACATTTATCGCTGGTCGATCGGGCTGCCGCTTCAAATTCCGTACCTGGTGCCGAAAATAATGGAGCAGAGCCGGCTTCTCGGTGTGGCCGGCTCCCTTTTGGTACTCACCTTCATCGGGGCCGTCATTTACAGTCTCATCGGGCGCAAAAAGGTGCTGGCGAGTTTGGTCAGAGCGTTGCAGCCCTTCGAGAAAAAGCTGCCGGAAGCGCTGTATCCCTTTTTTATTTCGCTCATGAAAGTCCTGGTCTCGGCCTTGATACCGTTGATCCTCCTGGGAGGATTTTCTCTGATCGATGCATTCATCAAATACCAGGCGGCCTGGTTTCAGCTGACGGGACGAATTCTGGGTTTGTGGGCTGTCGGAGCACTGCTCATCGGGATCCTCAGAGAGGCGTTGACCGAAAATCTTTTTCCAAGGACCGCCGCTTACGGCAAGCGCGTGTTCAAACTGGCCCGCCTGATCCTGTTTTACGTGTTGGCCGGTATTGCCGTGATATGGGCCGCCCAGGCCTTTCAGATTCGGGCCGACATTGTGGCATTTCTGGAATTTGTCATTTCGATTTCGATCGTGGTCGTCCTGTTTTTGCTGCACATGATGAAAAAAACCCTGATGTCGCTGCTGCCCGATTTGCCGTATCGTCCCTATCAGGTGTTCGTCCGGTTAATGGACCGGTTCTTCTATCCCTTTATTGTCTTCTCCTTCGTCGTTGCCCTGCTCTGGTGTCTTGGTTACCGGCAGTTCGGGAGGGTGGTCCTGCTGAAGACCTGGTCAACCGTTGGTGCTTATCTGCTCATCATGCTGGCTTATCACATTTTGCGGGGTTGGCTCATTAAGTGGCATGCCGACAAGGATCCCCGCAATGAAAGCGCCCGTTTTCTGTTCCGATCGTTAAAAACAATGCTGCTGTATGCCACCGCGACCGCCACGGTGATCATCATTTTAAACCTGATCGGCTTGCTCGACCCGCTGCAGCGGTTGATGTCGTTTCCAGTGGCCACGCTGGGCACAACGCCGATTACTCTCTGGCTGATTTTAAAAGCGGCCCTTATCTTGCTGGCCTTCGTTTTTGCTTCCCGCCTGCTGCAGGCTTATCTCGACTACCGTGTGTATCCGGCCCTGGGTATCGACCCCGGCCTTGGATATGCCCTAAACATTTCGTTGAAATACACCCTTATTGTCATCGGTTTGTTGATTTCCCTCAAAGCGGTCGGTCTGGATCTGCGCTTCCTGCTGGTTTTCGCCGGTGCCGCAGGAATCGGCATCGGTCTCGGTCTCCAGAGCATTGCCGCCAATGTGGTCAGCGGGTTCACTCTGATCTTCGGGGCCAAGGTCCGGAAAGGCGATTGGGTCGAAGTGAAAAACACGCTCGGCTTCGTTACGGACATCTTTCTGAACGCCACCCGCATCCGCACCCGCGACAATATCGAGTACCTGATTCCGAATTCGAATTTTGTCTCCGATACGATCGTCAATTATTCGCTGACCTCGCCCATGATCCGTATCACCGTTCCGGTGGGCGTTTCCTACAATGCGGACCCGCGGGTGGTCGAAAAGATCCTGCTGGATGTGGCGTCAAAGGAGCCGATGGTCACTAACTATCAATCGCCGGTGGTCCGTTTTAAGGAATACGGTGACAATTCCATCAACTTTGACCTCTTGGTCTGGATAGACGTGCGCGAAACGCCCCGCAGAAAATTGCGCAGCGGCCTCTATTTTGCCATTTTTGATGAGCTCAAAAAGGCCGGCATCGAGATCCCCTTTCCCCAGCGGGATCTTCACCTCCGCAGCTCGGATTTGAAGGAATTGAACTAACAGCAATTTTTCAGAAAATACCGCCTGGCCGGATTCTGCCCCGGTCCAAACTGCGGTACTGTATGGCTTCCGAGACGTGTTCCACGGCGATGTCTCCGCCGCCGGCAAGGTCGGCGATGGAACGGGCGATCTTGAGAATGCGGCTGTAAGCGCGGGCGGACAAGCCCAGCTTGTCGATGGCGGTTTCCAGAAGACGCTGCGAGTCGTCGCCGATAAGACAGAAGCGTTTGATGTGGCGGCTTCCCATCTGGGCGTTGCAATGGAGCTTAAATCGCTTGAAGCGGCCGGCTTGGACCGCACGGGCATTGTCGACCCGTTTCCTGATAGCGGTTGAGGATTCCGCGCTTCGAATGGCGGCCAGATCTTTGTAGGGGACGGCCGGTACGTCCACGTGGATGTCGATCCGGTCAAGCAACGGCCCGGAAATCCGGGTTCGGTAGCGGTGAATCTGCTGAAAGCTGCAGCGGCACTGGTGCTTGGGGTCGGACAGGTAGCCGCACGGACAGGGATTCATGGCAGCCAGAAGCATGAAACTCGCCGGGTAAGTAATGGTAAGGGCCGCGCGCGAGATGGTGACCTTCAAATCTTCCAGCGGCTGGCGCAACACTTCCAGCACGTTTTTCTTGAACTCCGGCAGTTCATCTAAAAAAAGCACGCCGTTGTGGGCCAGACTGACCTCGCCGGGGCGCGGAATGTGGCCGCCGCCGATAAGGCCCGCGTCGGAAATGGTGTGATGGGGCGAGCGGAAAGGGCGTTGGGTGACGAGGGCCTGGTCGGTGTCCAGCAGCCCCACTACGCTGAATATCTTGGTGGTCTCGACGGCTTCCTCGAAGGTGAGCGGCGGCAGGATCGTGGGCAGACGCCTGGCAAGCATGGTCTTGCCGGAGCCGGGGGGGCCAATCATCATGAGGTTATGTCCGCCGGCCGCGGCTACTTCCAAAGCGCGCTTGACATGTTCCTGGCCCATCACCTCGCCGAAGTCGACCTCGGCCCCACGGTCGTGGTTGAAGATCGCATTCAGATCGGTTTCAAGGGGAGTGATTCGCTCTGTGCCGCGCAGAAACTCAACGAGCCCGGCAAGGGTGTTGACCGGAATGACATCGATTTCGCTTACTACCGATGCCTCGCGGCCGTTTTCAAGCGGCACAACGATACCGCTGTATCCGGCACTTTTGGCCGCCAGCGCCATAGGCAGCGAACCGTTGACCGGTTTGATGCGCCCGTCCAGCGACAGTTCCCCCAGCACAAGATATTCGGCGGTGATGGATTTGGGCACGATGCCGGTGGCAGCGAGAATTCCCAGAGCGATGGGCAGGTCAAAACCGGTGCCTTCTTTTTTAATGCTGGCCGGGGCGAGGTTGACGGTGATACGATCGTCAGGGAAGCTGTAACCGGAGTTGTTGATGGCAGACTTGACGCGCTCCTTGCTTTCTTTGACCGATGCTTCAGGCAATCCGACAATGGTGAAGGTCGGCAGGCCGCGAGCGATATCAACCTCGACTTCTATGAGATAGGCGTCAATGCCGATCACGGCACTGCTCAAAACCCGGGCCAACATGTCTTCACCCTTTGGGAAGGAGTGGTTTCAAAGCCTCGTCTAACGCTTAGGGCTCGCTCAAAAATAACTTACCATTTTGGACCCCGATGTATCCCGTCCGGCGGTCTTGCGAAAACTTGGAATATCCAGATATTCCCGCGTTTTCGCGCCTTGCCGGACAGGCACCTCAACGCCCAAAATTGCCAACTTATTTTTTAGCGGACCCTTAGAGGACCCGCCGCCGGTGGGAGGACCGGCTTATTCACAATGCTCCCACATGTTCGAAACGGCATTTTTTTCTTCAGCTGACGCCTTGTCCTCGCCAGCGATCCCGGGCTTCAAAAACCAAGCTTTCAAATGATTAACTATTAATTAGTCTCGCTTCTCGCAATGATTATGCATCCGACGCGAATATTCACACGGCGCTTACCACACTGCTGTATTTTGTTCAATGGTTAACAGCGCTAAAGACGACCAGAACCAAGCCGCGAAGAAGGGACTTTCGTGCCGGAGCCAATCTGCATGCGGCTTGACACCCAATTGAAGCATTGCTATAAAGAATCATCGTCCCAATTATGGGTTTCATGCATATTTCACCTTTACTGTGGCGTTTCATCTCGAGGTTTCTTCTATGGTCTTCGGTCGGACCGTCCCCGCATTATTCTTTTCTCATTTTTCGTTACTAAAACCGACCTGTCATATTGTGGGCTCTTGCGTTATAATGATCACTTCAAACTTAAACATCATTTGAATGGCAATTTTGTGTTTTCGTGGCGGCATTTTATTAAGAGCGGCCATATGGGAAGCCACACATTAGAAAAGACCGTAAATGTATCTCTCCTACTACAACTTGGCGGAAAAGCCTTTTCAGATAGATACCGATCCCCGCTTTCTTTGGTTTGGAGAGAAACATCAGGAGGCTCTGGCCGTCTTGAAATACGGTATGCTGGACAGAAATGGGTTCGTGGTTTTGGCCGGCGGCATCGGAACCGGTAAGACCACCCTGCTGAACGCGCTTCTGGAAAGTTTGGGCGACAATGTTCTGGTCGCCAACATCAACAATCCCAAGCTCGACACCTTAGACTTTTTAAAAATCGTCGCCAAATCCTACGAGCCGACGGCAGTTATCGACGGCAAGGCCGATTTTATCCTTTTCTTCAACCGCTTCTTACAGCAGGCGCATTTCGACGGCAGGATCGTTTTGCTCGTCATTGACGAGGCTCATCGCCTGTCGCAAGACCTCCTGGAAGAAATACGGCTGTTGTCCAACGCAGAGCAGGCGGGTAAACGGCTGATCAATATTTTCTTTATCGGCCAGAATGAATTGAAGCAATCGCTGCTGTTGCCAGAGTGCCGGGCCCTGCGCCAAAGAGTCACGCTGTTTTACGATATTCAGCCCCTTTCTGAAGACGAAATGGTGCAGTATATCGGACATCGTTTGAGAGTAGCCGGGAGCCAGGCACAGCTGTTCACGTCGGATGCGATCCATGAAATTCATCGTTCTTCGCGGGGGTATCCACGCCTGATCAATATCATCTGTGATCATGCCCTCCTGACCGGTTATGTTCAGGGCCTGAAAACAATATCGCCCGAGATTGTCAATGAATGCGCCCGAGAAATTCATTTTACCGGTGAAACCGGATCGATATTCGAAAAAGCGTGGATTGAAAAACTGAAGGACCGACGACGGGAGGCCGGCCACGTTCCGCGACAGAGGCCGTTGGTTCGGCGGGTCATTCAGGCCATGAAAGCGAGGTGGATCCGCTTCACCGCCGCAGTGTCGACTGTTGGTGATATTGGGAAGACAAAGGTCACAAAAGAAGTGGCGAACGCCGGACTAAGCAACGAGGAGCTTTCATTTGATGGCGATCGCACCATATCGGCTGCGGATGAAACCAATCCGGTCGATCAAGAAAACAAGAGACCTTTTACCAGTGTCAAACGGCAAACATTATTTTACGGCGGCTTGGGTGCCGGTATTGGCATTGTTGCGGTCGCACTGACCCTGATGGTGCAGGCTACCCCCGCGGAAAAAACAGAGGCCCCAACGCAATCGGGCGGGACTGTGGTCGTGCAGGGGCAGGGAGTATCCCCGTCCAATTCGGCCGCGCCCGCAGCGTCACAACCACCCGGTGAAAAAAGCGAACGGCGTTCCGCATCGGCACCGGAAAAAAGTCGTTCCAGTGAAAGTCCGCCCGAAAATAGGGCTCTTGCCGCCGTGGCCCCCCTGGGTGGAAGTCCTGCTCCGAAATCGCCGAAACCGTCAGGTCAATCCTCACCGACAGCAGCGCGGGTCGCGCCATCGCCGATTGATGACCAGAAAACGACGCGGTTTTCTTCACTGGACTTGGCGAAGGGAGCACTCGCGCAGAAAAATTATCAATTGGCGCTGGAGTTATTGGATGTGATCCGTACCCCCGATGGATTGCCGGAGTTCAAGCCGCTCTATGCCCAAGCACTCGTCGGCCGGGCCGGCCGTCTTCTTGAGAAATCTCCGCTTGAAGCCGAAACGATGCTGCACAAAGCCGCAGCATTAGACTCAAAAAACGTCGATTCCTATTTCGTTCTGGGTAAACTATACACCCGCTCCAAGGATTACGCCAGGGCTATCGAGGCCTACCAAAAAGCCGTCGGTCTGGATCCTGATCTGGCAGATGCGTTATTCAACCTGGGATTCATTTATGCATCCACCGGGATGTATGAGGACGCCGAAAAAATGTTTGCGCAGGCCGTCCGGACTCATCCGCCCTATCTTGACAAGGCCCTTTTTAACCTCGCTATGGTTCAACAGAAATTGGGGAAAAAAGAGGAGAGTCGGATTAATCTTGAAAAGGCAGTGGCGGTCAAGCCGGACAACCAAAAGGCACAAACTTTCCTGAAACAGTTCAAGGCCGCCGCGGAGGCCAGCCGGAGATGACGAAATCGCGGTTGACCCTAACCGGGATAACTCTTGCGTGGGCCCTTCTGCTGCTGGTTAATTGCAGCCGGACTCAGGTAGCATCCCGCCAAATAAAGACCGAACAACCGTCTTTGGCCTACGCCGTTCAACCGGCACCGAAGCCGCAACTCCCGGAACCGAAAACCACTGTTGAACCGGCACCCTATTTTCACACTGTCCATCGATCAGGAGAGACGCTCATTGCAATTTCCCGCTGGTATACCGGCGCGGCGGACAACTGGAAACGCCTGGTTCGAGCCAATAACGGCCTTAATCCGCGGCGGATAAAAGTCGGTGATAAGATTCTCATCCCCGCAGCGCTCATGAAAACGCATCAGCCAATGCCGGCGGATTTCATGAACCCCAGCGCCTCGAAGAAGCGCGTGCCATCCCGAGTTGAACCGGCACCCTATGTTCACACTGTCCGGCGGTCGGGCGAGACCCTTGTTGCGATTTCCCGCTGGTATACCGGCTCGGCAGATAACTGGAAACGCCTGGTTGAGGCCAATAACGGCCTTAACCCGCGGCGGGTGCGGGTCGGCGATAAGATTCTCATCCCCGGAGAGCTCATGAAAACGCAGGAGGTGATGCCGGCGGATTTTATGGCCTCAAAACTTCAGGAGACTAGAACGCCAATCACAAACTCCCCTAATAAGGCCACCGAATCCAATCGAATCGAACTTTTCGGCCCTATCGAAAATAATGATGCTGTCGAGAATCCCGGCGCAGTCGGGCTGCCTTTGGAATCGATCGAATAACCCCTCTGGCCCCCAAAAACCTTTTCAGCATTCAGAAAATTTGTTCGATCGCAGCGCTCGCAGTTTTGGGTGACTTGACATGGTGATGTTGAGCCTTAGTGTGATCCATCAAGACAATATTGTCAGATCGGGTATTGGAGGATCTTGGTTTTTTATTGTCTTTTCCTAAAAAATATGGGAAAAATACACAATTTTTGCCATCAATCCGATGATGAGCATAGGAAGGGGCCCAGAATTCATGCATGTCAACCAGAGAACCCTGCGAAAACCAGTTCGGTTTAGAGGAATCGGGTTGCACTCAGGAAAAACGGTCAATCTAACGATTAAACCGGCACCTATTAACCATGGCATACGGTTTGTAAGGGTGGATCTGCCCGGGACCCCCGGAGTCACAGCCCAGTTCAACCGCGTCGTGGACACCAGTCTGGCAACGGTAATCGGCAGTGACGGTTGCATCGTATCCACCATCGAGCACCTGATGGCAACCTTTTCCGGTCTTTTTATCGATAATGCCCTAATCGAACTTGACGCCTACGAGGTCCCGGTGATGGACGGAAGCGCAGGGCCATTCACCGAAGAACTCACAAAATCCGGAATTGAAAGCCAAGGTGTTCCGCGCCAATTTTTTGTGCTCAGAGAGCCTATCGAACTGGTCGATGGAGACAAGTCTGTTACCGCCTATCCATCGGACGTTTTCAGAATATCCTGCACCATTGATTTCGATCACCCACTGATCGGTCGCCAATCTCTGGACGTCGAAGTGACTGACAAGGTTTTTGCCACCGATATCAGCAGGGCCCGAACTTTTGGATTCCTGCATGAAGTGGAGTATATGAAACGCTATGGACTGGCGTTGGGGGGCTCCCTTGAAAACGCGGTGGTCATCGATAAAGATCGTATTGTCAACCCGGGTGGCTTGCGGTTTCCAGATGAATTTGTCCGCCACAAAGTACTCGATTGTCTCGGAGATTTTTCTCTGTTGGGGATGCCGATCCTCGGGCATCTCGTCGTTGTAAAGTCCGGCCATGCATTCAACCACGCCTTCCTTGAAAAATTCTTTTCTTGCAAGGAATCCTGGGAAACGCGCAGGGTTACCGTGCCCACTCCGCTTCGGGTTGAACAACCAAAATCTGTTGCAATATAAATAGGTTTCCGTTATATTTCAAAAATTGTTGCCAACGTCGATTCTGCGAAAGTGATTGTGTGCTTGCACGGACCGAGGTGCAGTATACAATATGGGATATTCTATGGGCCGCAATGTCGGCATTATATTCATCTTATTGGCCTGCATGCTAGGACATGTCGTTGAACCGATGGCTGCCGAGGACGCCCGGTTAACGCACATGACCGTATCAAACACCCGTGACGATCTCCTCTTGTACCTTACTCTCGAAGGCGCCTTTACCGATAAACTCAAGGAGGCCATCCTCAGCGGTGTTGCGGCAACGTTTGTTTTTTATATCAGTCTCTACCGCGTCCGCAACTGGTGGGTCGATAAAAATATTGCTGATATTGAATTGACCCACACGATCAAATACGACAACCTGAAGAAAGAATTTACCGTCAAACGATCGTGGAAAGAAGGTGCTTCGGCTATCACCCAGTCTTTTTCTCAGGCACAGCAATGGATGACTGAAGTAGATGCCTTGAGCGTATATCCATTGAAGGAACTGGAAAAAGGACGACAGTATCAAATTCGGACGATGGCCGAGGTCAGCAAACTGACCTTGCCGCTGTATCTTCACTACATACTCTTTTCACTATGGGATGTCGAAACCGATTGGTACACGATCGATTTCATCTATTAGCTCAAGATGATCTCGGATACCGGCTTTCCTGCTCAATTGTAACCGTTCACAGGGTTGCAACGTCCGATGCGCTTCAAACCACCTAATTGTAAGCGTTTACAGGGGGCCGCAGATGCAAGGCGTCGGGCACGCAGACGACCTTTTGTACTTCAATTGCCCGACAGCAAAGCAGATGCGGTTCCCTTTGAACGCTTACACGCAATTTGTACGACGGCCCTCCTTTTACCATGGATGACATCGGCAGACCCAACAGGACACTTTCACTGACACCGGCCCAGGCCGACAGGAAACGACGCAAGCGCGAAGGCGTGCTTATCGTTGTCATCACCATTGTCGTCGCCTTTCTGACGTTGGCCGAGTTCCGTGTCATTCACTTCGGATCTGATATTCCAGTATCAAATACCGTCCTGATGTTCATTCTCATCAACATCAACCTTCTTCTGCTGATCCTGCTGATTTTTTTAGTATTCCGAAATCTTGTCAAGCTGCTCTATGAACGCAAGCGCAACGTCATGGGTGCCAGGCTGCGCACACGTTTGACGGTTGCCTTCATTGCGCTCACGCTACTGCCGACAATTGTCTTGTTTTTCTTTTCAATCAACTTCATCACCACCAGCCTCGAATTCTGGTTCAACGTTCCGGTGGAACAGGCGCTGGAAAACTCTCTGACGGTCGGCCGTAGTGTCTACAAACAGGCCGAGACCAATTGTCGGTTCTTTATCGAACGGGCGGCCTACCAGATTGCCCGGAAAGATCTGTTAGTTCCCCAGAATATCGATGCGCTTGCCCGTTACACCCGGATCGTCCAACGCGAGTTCAACATCGCGGCAGTCGAGGTGTACGACGTCAATGCCAAGCGCCTGACGTTTTCACTTTCCAAGGCGCTTGAAGATACGGCTTTCGGTGTCATACCGACCGACAAACTTTTAGAGGACACTGTTCCTGATAGTGTTTGGACCTTTTCAGAATACCTCCCCAAAGGGGAGTTGATCCGGACAATGGGAACGATTCCTTTTGGCGTACCGCGCGAGCAGGTCGAAGGATTTCTGGGCATGTCCATCCTGCTGGTTCCGGACATCTCGCAGAGCATGAAGTCGATTACGCGCGGGTTCGAAGAATATCAACAGATAAAACTGCTCAAAAAGCCGATCCAGAACACCTACTATATAGTTCTATCCATTGTCGCCCTTTTGGTTCTTTTTTGTGCCATCTGGTTCGGATTTTATCTGGCCCGCTCCATCAGTATTCCCATAAAAGAGTTGGCCGAAGGTACCCGTCGGGTGGCCGAGGGTGAGTTGAGTTTCACAATCGAACGGGTTGCGGACGATGAGATTGGAAGCCTGGTCGAATCTTTCAACAAAATGACGCGAGATTTACGCATCAGCCGCGAGCAACTGGAGCTCTCCGCCCGCATGCTCCAGCAGCAGAACGTTGAAATCGAAGAGAAACGCCAGTACATGGAAATCGTTTTAAAAAATGTTTCTGCCGGTGTCATTACGCTCGATGCTGGCGGCGTCATCAAGACGATCAATACCTCGGCGGCTCAAATGCTGGGTCTCAGAGTCGACGACGTTCTTAACCACAGTTATGAACAGCTGCTGGACGGTCAGTTCCGTGGTCTGGCGCGTGAAATCATGGACAGCCTGTCACTCTCAAAAAACGATGCCCTTCAGCTGCCTCTGCGATTGATCATCGATGGACGGCCGCGCAGCTTTTTAACCAACGTTAATGCACTCAAGGACGATGCCGGCAGCCCCATGGGCATTGTGATGGTGTTTGATGATCTAACGGAGATGGAAAGAGCACAGCGGATGGCAGCCTGGCGCGAGGTGGCCCGTCGAATCGCGCATGAAGTTAAAAATCCGCTGACACCGATCACCCTCTCGGCCCAACGGCTCAAACGAAAATTCGCCAAAGATCACGAAGACCCTGTTTTTGATGAATGCATTCGAATGATCATCGATCACGTGGAATTGATTCGCAACCTGGTCAACGAGTTTTCAGCATTTGCCAAGTTTCCGAGTGTTGATCTCAAACCATGCGAACTGCTGCCCATCATCGAGGAAACCGTTGCCCTCTATAAAGATGGGTACCCTGACATCCGCTTCGAAACCGGGTTGACCGACGCCATTCCGATCATGAACCTGGACCGTAAACAGATCAAGCAGGCCATGATCAATCTTTTGGAAAACGCCATTGCGGCCATAAAGGGACGGGGTGAAATTGCGATCACATTGACCCATGATTCGATTTTAAATCGTGTTCGCATCGAAGTGGCCGACAACGGGCCCGGCATTTCGGATGCCGACAAGACCCGGCTGTTCGAGCCCAATTTTTCAACCAAAAAGGCCGGTATGGGCCTGGGCCTGACGATCGTCAGCACGATTGTTGGAGACCACAACGGCGTTATAAGCGTCCAGGATCATCAGCCCACGGGGGCCAAGTTCGTTATCGAGCTGCCGATCTAAGGGCTCACACAAAAATTGCGAGTTTATTTTTTCGAGACCCCCAACCGTTAACGGGTTCGGTTTGGATTAACGGCAGCGGTTAAAATTCGTCGCCGGATAACTTTATCAAGGAGTTCAGAGAATGAATCCTTCCATCTTGATCGTTGACGACGAGCCTTCCATTTTGCAGTCTCTGGCAGGGCTTCTTATCGACGAGGGCTTCGACGTGCGCACCGCCTCGAACGGCTACGAGGCCCTGAAAACTATTGAAAGCGAATCGCCCGACCTTGTACTCCTCGATATCTGGATGCCGGGCCTGGACGGGATCGATACCTTGCAGGAAATCAAAAAGAACAACCCCTTTATTCAGGTGATCATTATAACCGGACACGGGACGATCGAAACGGCCGTGAAAGCAACTAAAATAGGTGCGTATGACCTAATTGAAAAGCCTCTTTCCATCGACAAGATAATTCTCGCGATCAACAACGCCTTGAATTATCGCCGACTCGAAGAAGAGAACCGCTATCTGCGAAAAAAGATGATCGAGAAGAATTCCATCAGCGGAAACAGTCCGCCGATTCAGTTACTCAAAAAACAGGTCGCTGTGGCAGCTCCAACGGACACATGGATATTGATAAAGGGCGAAAATGGCACGGGTAAAGAACTCATGGCCCGTACCATCCATCAGCTCAGTCGGCGTGTCGATCAACCCTTGATTACCGTCAACTGTGCCGCCATCCCGGAAGAGCTGATCGAAAGCGAACTGTTCGGGCATGAAAAGGGCGCCTTTCCGGGTGCGACCGTGAAAAAAAGAGGAAAATTCGAATTGGCAAACGGTGGGACCATATTTCTGGATGAAATAGGCGACATGAGCTTGAAAACTCAGTCAAAAATGCTGCGCGTTCTCGAAGAACAGAAGTTCAACCGATTGGGAGGCAACCGCACCATCACCGTTGATGTCCGGGTTATTGCCGCCACCAACAAAGAACTCGAAAAAGAAATTGAAGAAGGAACATTCAGGGAGGATTTGTTCTATCGTCTGAACGTTGTGCCGATCGAGGTACCGGCACTGCGGAGCCGAATCGAGGATATCCCGGTTTTGGTCGATATTTTCTTTGAGGAATTTGCGAAGCAAACTCAAAAGGAAAAAAAGAAAATGGCTCCCGGTGCGCTCGATCTGCTTCGCTATTACGCTTGGCCCGGAAACGTTCGTGAGTTGAAAAATTTAGTGGAACGCCTGGCCATAATGGTTGAAAAAGAAATTATCGATATTGGAGACCTGCCCGAACCGTATAACCCCGCAGCAGGCATCGAGAACGTTCTCGGTGAATCCGAACTGCTGGCCATCGATAATTTGAAGGAAGCCAAGAAGGTCTTTGAAAGAGAATACATTCAAAAGAAGCTCGAAGAAAACAAAAACAATATCACCAGGACCGCGGAAATACTCGGTGTCGGACGCAGTTACCTGCATAAAAAAATAAAAGAGATGTAAGCGTTCACAGGGCACCGCATCTGCTTTGTTGTCGGGCACTTGAAGTACAAAAGTACGTCTGCGCGCCCGACGCCTTGCATCTGCGGCACCCTGTAAACGCTTGCAATGAGGTGGTTTGAAGCGCATCGGACTTTGCAACCCTGTAAACGGTTACAAAGAGATCATCAAGTAACCTTGCTCCTTATCGGTTAAGGAAAATATTCATTTGCGCATTATCGGCGGAAGCCTGAGAGGAAAAAACCTGGCTTCTTTGAGCGGCCGTTCGATTCGGCCGACCGCCGACCGCCTGCGGGAGTCCATCTTCAATATCATCGCTGAGCGGGTTTCGAATGCCATGGTTCTGGACCTGTTTGCCGGTACTGGCGCACTCGGCATTGAAGCGCTGAGCCGTTATGCAAGTGCGGCTGTTTTTATCGACAACAGCCGTGAGGCTGTAACTGCCATCTATCGCAATCTGGAGATGTGCCGGCTGCTGGATCGGGCACGCGTCATCCTCAGCGATGTTACCCGGGGTCTCGACAGAATTCCAATGCCCCAGCTACGGTACGATATCGTTTTCATGGACCCGCCTTACGACCGGGGTTTTGTCCAAAATGGCCTGGATTTACTCAGACGCAACCCTATCCTGGCACCCGGCCACTGTCTGATTCTCGAACACTCTCTGCACGAACCGCTTCCGTTCGGTCTGGAGGGCTATGTGCTTCACGACCAGAGACGCTACGGAAAAACCCTTGTTTCATTTTTAGAATGTATGCTATGAACGCCCAACTGCAACCGGTCGTTCAGGTCATCTTTGTATTGCCGCCGGCAAATGGCTCTTTTTTGCAATCTTGGCGCAAATCGCGCCGGAGGCATGACTAAGAACGTGACAGGTCTGCAGAATCACTTGTGCGGCCCACGAGACTTGGCTTCCGCGCAATTTCTCGATGTTCTTGAACTTGCAGAAAAATTACACTTCTGGATCGGAAACTGTTCCGTGCTCTTGATGCAACCGTGCATGGGCACTAACTCAACAAGTGGCGGATGAAGGCTATGGCGAGAGTTGCGATATATCCGGGGTCTTTCGATCCGGTTACCAACGGTCACCTGGACATCGTCAAGCGGGGATTGAAACTGTTTGATAAGATCATCGTCACCATTTTGTACAACCCCGGAAAGGAAACCCTTTTTTCAGTGGAAGAACGGCTGGGCATGCTCCGGGAGAGCATGAAGAGTCTGTCGCACATCGAAATCGATCGTTACGATGGTCTTTTGGTGGATTATGCAGCCAAGCGCAAAGCCCATGCGATTCTGCGTGGCATGCGGGCCGTTTCGGATTTCGAGTACGAGTTCCAGATGGCCCTTATGAACCGACGCCTCAACCGTGAAATCCAGACGGTTTTTTTGATGACCGGTTTGCGCTGGATTTTTGCCAGCTCCTCAATTATCAAGGAAGCGGCCCGGTTCGGCGGCAACATTGAAGGCATGGTGCCGCCGCTCGTGCTCGAAAAACTGAAAATAAAATTCGGCCAAAAGCAGGATGGTTCTTGACGGCGAATCCGCTGTCGCCCGGTGCATTTCGGTTCTCCTCTCTCTTCCCCGATCGCTATAATTGAGCAATTGCAAGCCGGATCTCTCAAAGCTCTGCGGATCGAGGATCTGGATCTCAAGCGACATTTTTATCTGACCCGCCATAAACATCGCAGCCTTTCCCCACCGGCTCAGGCTTTTGTAACCTACCTGGCGCAAGCCGCGGCCGAAACGGACCATATGAGTGGCCTTCCCCTAAGTCAAAATAATTATTGACATGTCAGTCTCAATCAAGCCGAAGGTGTAACCAAAGACGCGAAAAGTTTGCATCGGTAAGCTTTCACAGAGCATCGCATCTGCTATGTTGTCGGACTTAGAAAAAGCGCTTGAGGACGATGAAGCCGACGATCAACAAAACCGTAAAGGCAACGGCCAGGATGTTAAAATATTTGTCGATAAAACCCTGGATGCGGGATCCGAAAATATAAATCAACCCGCCGACAAGAAAGAAACGGGCCGAGCGGGACACAAGCGACGCCAGAAAAAAAACCATGAAATTGATTTTGAACATGCCGGCGGCAATGGTGAAAACTTTATAAGGAATCGGTGTAAAACCGGCAATACCGATTGCCCATGCGTCGTATGTCCGGTAGAGGGTGCCGATATAGTCGACCTTGTCGGTCAGACCATAAAAAGCGATGATTTTTTCTCCGATTCCCTGCATGAACTGCCAACCGATCAAATAGCCGAAACAGCCGCCGAGAACCGAGCCGATTGATGAAATAAGAGCGAATTTTAGTGACTTGCGAGGCAGCGCAACTGCGAGGGCAATCAACAGGACATCCGGTGGTATCGGAAAGAAGGAAGACTCGCTAAAAGCGAGCAGGAAAAGTGCCCATGGACCATAGGGGGTTTCGGCCCAATGCAGGACCCAGTCGTAGATTTTGCGCAACATTCAGCGGTCGCTCCAACCTTTTTCGCCGACCAGTTTGACAAAGCGACAGCCGCCGAGATTGCTGCGATGAATTCCGTCTTGGTTTTTTACTGTTTTAACCAATTCCTGTGCATGCTGATCGCCGACCGGGACCACCATTCGTGCATTTTCGGCCAACTGGTCGATCAAAGAACCGGGAATGCGCGGGGCACCGGCGGTGACGATGATGGCGTCGAACGGGCTTTCTTCCAACCAGCCGACGGTACCATCTCCGAAGCGGGTGATAATGTTGTGATATCGGAGGTGGTCGAAAATCCGACGGGCTTTTATGAGAAGTGAATGGATGCGCTCGATGGTGTAGACCCGATAGACGATTTCCGCCAGGATGGCGGCCTGGTAACCCGATCCGGTCCCGATTTCAAGCACTCGGTCGTTTTTCGAAAGCTGCAGCGCCTGGGTCATTTCGGCAACGATGTAAGGTTGCGAGATGGTCTGCTGATCCCCTATGGGAAGGGGAAAATCACCATAAGCCTGGTCTCTTAATGCTTCACTGACAAAAAGATGGCGGGGCACCTTGCGCATAGCTGCGAGGACTTTCTGATCGGTTATACCGCGAGTTTCAATCTGGCGTTTGACCATTTCTTCGCGCTGGCGATCGAATTTTGTCGATTCTTTCTCTATCATGCACGCTATCCGGAAAAAACTCTGAGGAGTCGCTTACGCCAATTCGTGTTTAACGTCGCCGTCTCAAAACAAAAATCCGGTTCTTTTTCTATCATTTTCGACAATTTGCGTCAATACGTCATATTTTGTAGATGATGCGTTTGTCGGTAATGATGATATCCACGTGCTTATCGTGGGATTCAATTGGTACTTGGGGAATGATTTGATAGTCCAAGGCCAGAGCCACCTTGCGGGTTGTTACCGGCAGGTGCGGGATGAGCCGGTCGTAATATCCGTCTCCCGATCCGATTCTCCCGCCTTTTTCGTCGAACGCAATACCCGGGATGATGGCGATATCGATGCAGTCGATCGGCACGGTGC
The DNA here is from genome assembly GCA_963787235.1 of uncultured delta proteobacterium. Lineage (GTDB taxonomy): Bacteria > Desulfobacterota > Desulfobacteria > Desulfobacterales > SG8-13 > JARFQH01. The sequence goes on along the minus strand of CAWBCG010000083.1, from coordinate 185,427 downwards.
GGCATTTTCCCGGGTCAGGCTGCAGAATGCCGTTTTGACCGGGTTTCAAGTCTTTTGCGAAGTCGTCAATTTTAAACAGTTTGAATTTCTTGGTGTCGGTTTTAACCAGAGGAAGTACGACGATCTTGTTTTGGTCGAAAGTTCGCCGGATAATTCCAGAGGACTTCACTTCGTTCTGATTATCAATGTACAGCAGGGCAATTTTAGCCTCGAGAAAATTGGCGAACTCAAAAAGGCGGTTTTCAATCAAGCTGGTTTTTTCAGTCAGTTCGTCCACGGACAGTTTTCCGATCGCTTCAGCAATCTCTTTTCTGATATCAGCCTTTGTTTTTTGAATCTCTTCCATAACTGGTATTCCCTCGTCGGAATTTCATTGGTTAAAAGGCACCTTCGAAATGCGTCAACCTGTATTCATCATTGACTAATCTGTAACATAATGTTAGAGATTTCCAATTATTTAGCCATTTACGGCCGGATGTCCGACGGCAACGGACAGCCGGTTTTCAAACCTGCCTGATCATGCGGTTCATAAATACTGCCACAATTTAGAATTTCGAATGTAAAACGTAGTGAACGGCCTCCTTTTAAACAAGAACATACCGAAAAAACAACAATTAATATAGGGCCAATATGTTGGAAATCAAGTTCATCAGGCAGAATTTATCCGATGTGAAGCGCGCACTGGAGGCGCGACACTCGGAACTCGATATCAGTGCGCTCCAAACGGCCGATGAACTTCGGCGCGGCGTTCTTGCTGAACTCGAAGAACTGCGTCACCAGCGCAACCGAGTGTCCGATCAGATTGCCAACTTGAAGAAAGACGGTGAAGATGCAAAGGTTCTCGTTGAGCAAATGCGCGCAGTGTCAGCCAATATAAAAATGCTCGAACAAGAGTTGGCGGTGCACCAAGAAACGCTCGACAAGATCCTGCTCGAAATTCCGAACATACCGCATGCCTCGGTTCCGCTCGGCAAGGATGCTGCCGACAATTCACTTGTCAAACAGGAGGGGACACCACCTCACTTCGAATATGACGCTCAAGCCCATTGGGACATAGGGACAAGACTCGGTATCCTCGATTTCGAGCGTGCTGCCAAGATCACAGGCGCTCGCTTTCCTCTGTACATCGGCATCGGGGCCCATCTTGAAAGGGCCTTGATCAATTTCATGTTAGACATGCATGTCTACGAGCATGGATACACCGAGGTCCTGCCGCCGTTCGCCGTCAACCGGCAGAGTATGACCAACACCGGGCAACTGCCGAAATTCGAACAGGATCTCTTCAAGTTCGAGGGCTGGGACTACTTTATGATACCGACCGCCGAAGTACCGCTTACAAACCTACACCAGGGAGAAGTGCTGGATGAAAGCCGGCTGCCGATTTATTACACGGCCGTCACCCCCTGCTTCCGATCCGAGGCCGGTTCATACGGTAAGGATACGAGAGGACTGATCCGGCAGCATCAATTCAACAAGGTCGAAATGGTGAAATTGACACAACCGGAGGTGTCCTATGATGAACTTGAAAAAATGCTGACCAATGCCGAGGCCGTTCTCCAGCGGCTGGGGCTGCCCTATCGAGTCGTTTCACTTTGCTCCGGCGACATTGGGTTCTCCGCTGCCAAGACCTATGACCTCGAAGTCTGGATGCCGGGTCAAGGTGCCTACCGCGAGATCTCGTCTTGTTCCAATTGTGAGAGCTTTCAGGCACGGCGGGCCAACATCCGTTTCCGGCGAAAGGGGAAAAAAGGTACGGAGCTCGTTCATACTCTTAACGGTTCCGGGCTCGCGGTAGGGCGGACCGTTGCAGCGGTTTTGGAAAATTATCAGCAGGCCGACGGCAGCGTGGTCATACCCGAGGCGCTGCGACCCCTTATTGGCGGCATGGAAGTCATAAAATCTTGAGAATAGAAGACATCCCCGAAGACATTCGTCCTTACATTCTGCCGCAGCCCTCCGGTGATCCCGTCTACCACTGCCTGGGGTGCGCTGCGGAATACGGTATCGAGAAACTGCTCTACACCTGCCCGCAATGCCGACAGGTGTTGCTGATTGTCGACCGCAACATCAATCGACTGCGAGCAATTCCGGGAGGGACCTGGCAGCAGATACTCGACTACCGCAAGATGCTCACCCTTCCGGCCCTAAAAGGCATATACCGTTATCACGAATTTATCGGTTCGGCCATCCCGCTGGAATCCGTCGTCTACCTGGGAGAAGGTCACACCCCGGTGATCGAGGCCAACGCTTTCATGCAGAAAAAAGCCGGCCTCCGGTTTTATTTCAAAAACGATGGACAGAATCCAAGCGCATCATTCAAGGACCGGGGTATGGCCAGCGCGCTGAGTTACATTAGCCACCTGATCCACCAGGGCCTGGTATCCGAAGTGCTGGCGGTGTGCGCCTCCACCGGCGACACTTCGGCCGCAGCCGCCTTGTACGCGTCTTATCTGAATCCCCACATCAAGTCGGCCGTGCTGCTGCCTCACAAAAAAGTCACCCCCCAACAACTTTCCCAGCCGCTCGGAAGTGGTGCGACCGTTTTTGAAATCCCGGGGGTCTTCGACGATTGCATGAAAGTCGTCGAACGACTGGCAGACGAATACGATGTCGCGTTGCTCAACTCGAAAAACGCTTGGCGAATATTGGGACAGGAATCCTACTCCTATGAGATCGCCCAGGATTTTGAGTACGACCTGCACGACAAAGTCGTCATCCTGCCGATCGGCAATGCCGGAAACATTACGGCCGTGATGAACGGGTTCTTAAAGTTCTATGAAGCCGGAATCATCGGCGACTTGCCGAAGATCATCGGCGTGCAGTCACAACACGCCAATCCGGTTTACCGGTACTACCTTGAACCGAACCGGTCAAAGCGAAAGTTTGTGCCGGTTGCGGTCAAACCGAGCGTGGCCCAGGCGGCCATGATCGGCAATCCTGTGTCCATGCCAAGGGTCATCCACTTGGTGGATCGCTATGATGAGGAAGCCGGACGGCAGAGGGTTTTTTTCGTCGAAGTGACCGAGCAGGCCATCATGGACTGGGAACTGTTGGCCAATCGCAACGGTCACATTGCTTGCACTCACGGCGGGGAGTCCTTGGCCGGCCTGGTGACTGCCCGGAAACAGGGCCTGGTCGACGGCGACGACATTGCGGTTATCGATTCAACTGCCCACGCTTTGAAATTCGCCGGTTTTCAGCAGATGTATTTCGAACAACAGTTCCCGCCGGAATACGGCATCACAGTCGATCCGCAGTTGGTCAACGCACCATTGTACCTCCAGCTGCAAGACCTGGAAAAGTTACCGGCGCCCGGAAATCCTTTGAATGGTCTCGATCTCGACCTTTTCGTTCAGCGTGTGTCTGAGGAGATCGCAGATAGATTAAATCTGAAAAAACCTTGAGCGCCTTGCGGTCCCGTGCAGTCGGCGGGGGGCTGCCGGCGTCTAACCGACCGCTGAGGGACATTGATTATGAGAAAATATCGAATATTAGGGGTGGCCTGTGTACTTTTGCTCATTGCCTGCGCCGCTGACCGGACCGATTTACGTAAAAGGGAAGTCGCCTACAGGGACCTCGGCAAGCAATACTATCTGGCCAGTGATTTTACGAGCGCCTTGAAGTATCTGCTGGAAGCCGAAGAGATGAATCCCGATGATCATATTCTTCAGAATTATCTCGGCCAGGTTTACCTGGCTAAAGGCAAACCCGAACTGGCCGTCACACATTTCAAAAAGGCTTTGCAGCTTAAGCCCGATTATGCAGTTGCCAAGAACAACCTCGGGGTTGCCTACCTGAATGAGCAAAAGTATGACGAGGCAATCGCTATTTTCAAAGAAGTCTCCGGCGATCTGTTGTATGCTACACCGCACTATCCGCTGACCAATATCGGCTATGCCTATTACATGAAGAAAGATTACAAGGAAGCGGAGATTTACTACCAGAAAGCACTGGAACTGGAATCCAGTTTTCCTCCAGCCCTAAGGGGGTTGGGGCGGACTTATCTGGCCATGGGAAAGGGCGCCGCGGCAATAGCGGCATTGACCACGGCCATCGACAGCGACCCGACGTCTGCAGAAGCCTACTACGAACTCGGAGAATCCTATCTTTTAGTGCAGAACCCTGCCAAGGCCAAGGCCGCTTTTCAGAAAGCTGTGCAGCTCAAGCCGGATTCTCCCGCGGCCAAGGCCGCAAGGAGTGCGTTGATGAAGCTGCGAAACATTCCCTAAGGCAAATGACCACGCGATCCATATAAAAAAACCCGCCTTTCTCAGACACAGAGAAGGCGGGTTTTTTTTTACCGAATGAGTTAGATCGCCTGGCGCTGCTCGAGCTGAACGATGCGCGGGGTGATGAAGATCAGCAGTTCATTGTTGGTGGTGTTTTCGTTCTGCGTTTTGAACAACCAGCCCATCAGAGGGATGTCCTTGGCTCCCGGCCAGCCCGATTCGGATTCCTGTTCGTTTTTCTTTATAATACCGCCGATAACAATCGTGTCGCTGTCGTTGACCAGCAGCTCGGTCTGGGCCTCGTTGACGTTGAGAGACGGAACGCCCAGGGTGATGGTGCCGATGTCATTTTTGGTGATGTAGATTTTCATCAGGATACGGTCATCCGGGGTTACCGTAGGGGTTACCTCCAGCAGCAGGTCGATATTTTTAAACTTTACCGTCGCATTGCCGGATGAATCTCGTTCCAGGTAAGGCCATTCGACGCCCTGCTTGATTCTGGCTTTCTTGTTGTCGAGCGTAACAATCTTGGGCGCGGTGATGATTCGGCCCTGTTTGTTGGCCTCCACGGCGTTGAGCGTGGCGTCCAGCGTCAATGGCGTCCCGGCCAACTTGGTGAAATTGAACCCGATTGTCGATGAAGCGTTCGATGGGAAATTCATGGCCACGTCGCCGGCAATAGTATTAAGGCCACCGGTCGGTCCCCAACTCACATTCCATTCGATGCCCAGTTCCATCGCGAATTCTTCGCTGACTTCGACCACACGGGCCTCGATGATGACCTGCGGCGTTACGGTGTCGATGCGGCTGACGATTTCTTTGATCTGAGCGATCTTGGAGACGGTGTCGGTGACGATCAGCTGATTGTTGCGCTGGTCTACGCTGATGCTGCCACGGTCTGGCGTCAGAACTTTTTGAGCCAGCGGCAGGACTTCGCCTTTGGCATCCGAATAATTAACCGCAATGTATTCGGTGACCAGAGGCTCAAGCGCCTTGACCACCTCTTGAGATTTCTGTTCGGCGGCGATCTTATCCTGTTTGGCCTTTTCTTCCGCCGTAAGGGTCGAAAGGGTGGCAATCCGAATGATATCGCCTTCATATACCATGCCGAGGCGGTTCATTTTTAATACAAGATCCAGAACTTGGTCCCAGGGAACCGGTTTTTCCAGGGTCAGGGTGACATTGCCGGTGACATCTTTGTCGATGGCGAAGTTCTTACCGCTGATTTCCCGGATGATGCGGAACACGTTCTTGATGTCGGTCTCATAAAAATCAAGGGCTATTTTTTCTCCGGTAAACACCTTGTGCGCCCCATAGGTGGTCACGGTCGGTGCTTTGTATGAGGCCACTGCAGCCATTTGCATCGCCGGCTCCGGAGCAGGTGGCTGCAAGGCCGGTGCAGCGATGGGCGGCGGAATCGTTGAGGCGTTCGTCTCGCGTTCCGGGGCTGCTGTTTCTATGACCGGTGACCCGGCTTCGGTTTGGGCCAAAATCTTTTTCCAGTCCGGCAAATTGGCCTCTTCGAGTGGTTGCGGCGCCACTGACGACGGGCCGAAATGAATCATCAAAATGTCGTCCTTTTGCTCGACATCGTAATTCACAGCTTCGCGCAGTTCGATGGCGACCAGCGTCGTTTGCGGCATCGATTTCTTGTAAACCGGGGTGATGCGGTTGACGGCACTTTCGAAACGCGTCGTTATCAGGGGACGATCGCGATATTTTGGAAGCTTGGTATCGAAGAGTTTCAGCTGCAGGAGTTTATCGGATGAATTTTTCAATTCGTATTTGATCGGCCGGGTGGTACCGACAATAATGGTCGATTGTCCGGCTTCTTCGCTCATAAAGTCAATACGGTTCACCCATGCTTCTTTTTCAGTCCGGGCAACCGAGGCGGCGGTAGGCGCAGGCCGGGAATCGGAAACAACGGCTGTTACCGGTTTTTCTTCAATCGGTTTAATCACGGGTTCCGGTTTTTCGGCAGCGATAGAGACCGCCGCCTGCGGTTCACTTCCGACCTGGATCGTCATTCCGGAAGCTAACGGTTGGGCTGTGTAGTTCTTCAAGTAGGTCTTTTCCGTGTCGATGACCAGGCGGATCTTGTCGGGATAGCCGTAATAGCGAGCCTGCCGGATCCATCTGGTGTTCGCCGAAACCACCTGTTCTCCTTTGTGGGTGCTTTTCAGGTTCGGAATGTCAAACACGATACGAGCCGGATTGTAGAGCACGAAGGATTTATAGTTTTTGATAGTTCCATCGGCCGTTACATTGAGACGTGTCCGGTCATCGGTCTCCACGACGTATACGCCTTCGAGATGGGCGGCCGGTTTTGTGTCTGCAGCCGCAGCGATCAGACCTTCAGATGCACGTTGCGAATCGCCGACGATGGGGGCTGTAAGCGGCTTGACGAATTCGATTCGCATACCGGTTTCATCATCCACTACCTCGTAAGGCGCATCCTGTTTCAGGGCGATAAAAAGCCGGGACATGTCCTGATTTCCACTGATCTGTGACGCCTCGACAGATTCTATGAGTGAGTTTTCCGTTACGGCTTGTTGAGCGACGGCGCTGTCGATTCCGGTTTCTCGAAAGTAAAATAGAACGCCCAGAGGGAAATCCTGCTTAACGGATGTATAGGTGAGTTGGCTGTTGCCTTCAACCTGCACAATGCAGGATGTCGCATTCTCGGTGACCATAATCGCCGAGATGCTCTTGGCGCTGGTGGCCGCCTGCTGTTCGCCGGGCGCTTCTTTTGCCACCGGTTTGTTGGCGGCACACCCGCCTGACAGTCCAAGCACGGCAATCAGAAAAATGACCAGTGCTGCGCGTTTTTTGAATCTTACAATTAAGGTGCTCATGTGATCATTCTCCGGGGGGTTTCGGGAGTACGAGTTCTTTATTACGGATTGTCGGTTTGCCGACAACGTCTTCTATTTCTTCCTCTACGATGACCCGATCATTTTTAATTTCGGTCACCTTCCCTGAATTCACTCCGATATAGGTCCCTTCCTTGATGATATAGCCCTTTCCCGAGGCTTCCTGCACCAGTGCCCGGTTGCCGCTGGAGGCCAAAATGACGCCTACCAATTTCAGTTGACCCAGGTCGATAGTTTCCAGTGGTGTCCGGGGAATCCGCTTTTTCCTTTTTGATTCGGACGGCGCAAGTTCGGGCTCGTCTTTGAAAAGCGGTTCGAACGGGTCGATCTTGCCCAACGGGTTGTATGGCAGCGGATCGCCGTTCTTGGTTCTATCGACAATTGAGGGCGGTCTATCTTCGGTGACTGTTACGGTAGCCACGATTGCGGCCGGTTCGGCGGCCTCAGCCGGAGGCGTCCCTTGAGAAAGCGATGGGTCTGCAGCGTCAGCAACTGCGTCGGGTATCGGCGGCGCTGCGGTCGTGGCAACAACCGTAGATACGGGCTTCACCGGCCGGGGTTCGGAGAGGCCGGTAGGCGGAACTTTCGGTGCTGGTGATTTTTGCGTCATCACCAACGAACTATTTTTCCCCGACGGCGCAGATGCAAGGTCCGATTTCACTCTGGGCTCGGTGCCGGTAGTCATCGCAGCCGGCGTCGGCCGTGCGTTTCGCACCGTTTCGGTTTTGGCGATATCGGCCTTGGGCGACAGAGTGGGAACGACTACGTTAGGCTTTTTATCGCGTGATGCCGGCGGTATCTGGATCTTTTTCCGCACCACCGCAGGCTTTGCGAGCGCCAAGGCCTGGTTGCCCCAGGTCCCGGTCGCCGTAACAAGAAAAGACAACATGGTCAGTGAAATGATGCCGCGCAGTGTATTCATAGCTGATCGTTTCTGTTTTTTTTGAAAAGGGTTATTTTTTCTTCCTTGACTTCTTTTTCTTCTTTGCCGGCTTGTTCTCGATAAACTTATACGTCACGGCGGTGCATGATGTGGTCAGGGACAAGTTGCCCTTGGCCGGTTTCATGGAAATGTCTCGGATATTGACAACACGCGATAATCTGGCGACACGGTCGAAAAAGATGGCGGTGTTATGAAATTTGCCGTTTACTTTCATGACGACGGGAATTTCTGCATAAAAATCTTTCGCTATCTCCCCCTTCGGCTGAAAAAGGAGAAACTCCAGCCCGGAATCTTTGCCGGAATCTGAAATGCTGGTTAACAGTGACGGAATTTCTTCTTTTTCCGGCAAGGATTTCATGACGATTTTAAATTGTTCCTCTGCATCCCTCATCTTCTGTTGAAACTTTTTCAGGTCCTTGGCATTTCTCTTAGCTGTTTGAAGCTCTTTGTCCAATTTTGCCAGTTCTTTTTCGAGTGTGGCGATGTTCTCGTATTTGGGCATGTAGAACAAGAAAACAGCCACGCCGATAAAGACCAGAAATATGCCGCCACTGATCAGGAGCCGGTAGAGCTTTGAAAGTTTTTCGATCTTATCGACAAAAGGTTCAAAAGCGTCTAAAGAAAGAGAGGTCTTTTTCATGATTATGTTCTTTTCTTTTTCTCTTGTTTCGGTGTGTTGGGTACTGTCTTGCTGCAAGTGATGGAGAATTTTTTCAACCCCGAGTCCTTGACCACATGTTTCTGAATGGTTTGCAGGCGCACGGAACCGAACAGCCCGGTACCTTCCAGACGGGTCATGAAGTCGGCCACTGTCTTGTTGTCCAAGGCGATGCCGTCGATCCTAACATTTTGGGGCTGGTCGTTGAATGACGTAAACCACATCCGATTGGCGATGATTTTTCCCGACATGTTATCGAGCATCTCGACCGGTTCGAACCGATTGGTTTCCAGCTTGCGGATGACTTCGGTTTTCTTCTCCAGAACCGCAAGTTTTTTCTTTATGTCCTCGATCTGTTTAGTAATTTTCTGAAATTTTGCGACCTCATTCTTCGTGGCGTTCACGTCGGTTTTGAGATCATTGATCCGCCCGCCCAAATGGATGTTGTAATAGATCAGGACGGCCAGCATCAGAAAAAAAGAAAGAAAGAAGACCGAAATCTGGCGCCGAATATTCTCTTTTTTCCGGGCTGCCCGAAAGGGCAAAAGGTTGATGCGTATCATTTGTCGTCAATCTTCCTTATGGCCAGACCCATTGTGATAGCGGCCTGGGGTGCAATTTGATCGATGTAAGCAGGGTCGAAGCTGCTGTCCAATACAAAGTTTCCGAAGGGATTGATGGTCGTCACTTCAGAAGACGTTTCTGATGCCAGCAATTGGCGGAAGTCAGCAATGTTGCCGCCGCCGCCGCTGAGCATAATTCGTTTTATTTGATCTTCAGGGTAAGTCGAATAGAAAAAGTCAATCGCCCGCCTGATTTCCGTGCACCAGTCAGAAACGACTCCGATCACGATTTCTTTTAAATCCTCTGGAGTGACTTTATCGGTCTGCCCGCCAAGTTTAATTGCCTCAGACTCATCGAAGGAGCAGTTCACCAAGGAAATAATTTTCTGGTTGATCTGTCCGCATCCGAGGGAGACATCCCGCATGAAAACCGAGTTTCTACCTTTCAGGATGTTAAGCGAAGTCTTGCTGGCACCGATGTCGATCAAGGCGAGATTTTCATCTTTCACTTCATGGTTTATCTCGAAAATATTCTGGAGTGCAAACGCTTCGACATCGATGATGCAGGGATTCAATCCGGCGAGGTTTACCAGTTTAATGTAATCATTGACCATTTCTTTCTTGGCGGCCACCAGGAAGACGTTCATCTGGTTCGGATTGTTTTCGTTCGGACCGAGAATCTGAAAGTCGAGGTTAACATCACTGATGTCGAAAGGAATGTATTGTTCGGCCTCGAAATGAATGGTGTCCTGAAGTTGATCTTCGGCCATCGTCTGTACGTTGATTTTTTTTACGATGACCGAGTAGCCGCCAATGGATACAGCAACATTTTTTTCGCGGATGTTAAAGGTCTTAAACAGTTCTTTGATTTTCTCGGCAACCTCTTCCGGCTCGTTGATGGTCCCATCTTCGATAAGACCCGGTGTGATGTCGACCATGCCGAAACGTTTGAGGGTCCGACCCTTGGCGGTATCGGCGATTTCAGCAGCTTTAATTGTCCTTGAGCCGATGTCCAAGCCGACGAGATGTTCTTTTTTTCCGAATAGCATAGGAGCTCTCTTAATCTTTAAAGATTTTGCGCTTGTCTGAAAGTTTCAGCCCTAAAGCCAGTATGATTTTTCGTTGGGTTGCCATGCGGCACGGCAACCCGTTTTCGATGCGTGAAATTGTTATGGGTGAAACTCCGGCGGTTCGTGCGAGTTCGGTTTTGCTCATCAACCGCGCTTCCCTTACTTTTTTCAAGGTGTTTTTTTGCATTAACGGGTTCTTTTGCCGTAGTTTGGAAAAGCAGTGAATAAAATCGGCCTCTGAAAATTGGGAGGCATCTTATTCTGTTCATTTTTATCAATGATCGCATACTGTCATGTTTAAGTCAAATTAATTATATCATAATTATGCATAATTATAAATAGTTACACTATATTGCGCTTAAAATTTTTGTATTGACCCACATCTTGGGTGTCAATACTTTGGCCATTCATTTAAAATACATTGTAACACAAAAAGTAGGAATTCGGTACCCTGTTTTTTTTATCCTCCGGAGGTCTGCTTCCGGTCGATGAACCGAATCCCGGCGGCGATTGTCAGATTTAACACGCAAACTTTCATTTACCTCGATGCCTTGTGCCTGAAACCGATAGAGAGTGACGGGCTTAACTTTCTTTATCGGCCTTTTGGGGCGAAAGTTTAGTGTCTCGGCAAGAAATAATTACACAAGGTTGCATGCGGATTGCTGCCTTACGATTCTCTGAACTGTGTCGATTGATATTTTGATCCTGGCGTGCTAATTTGCGCAACGCGGCAGGCTGGTACCATTTTTAATTGCATTGGAGGGTTTCAGCAGTCTTTGTTTATTAAAGTATGTTAAAGGAAGCATTTTTTACCGCAAGGGCCTATTATGGAAGCTATCTCACTGCCGAAACGTGAACAGATTTTGAAAGCGAGCGATCGGGCGGTTGAAGAAAGAACCAAACCGTTCCGACTGGTAAAGTATTTTACCGTTACCAGCCTGATGTTGATATTCATGGGGACTATCATCCTCTCGATGCTGAACACCCACTGGGCGCGCGCCATGCAGCGTGAAAAGAGTGAAGAATATGCCCATCTGATCATAGAAAACCTGAATCACCAGATTTTTTTGCAGTTTATAATGCCCGTCGTTCTGCGCTACGGCAAGATTCAGCTCAGAAACAAGGAACAGTATGAACTCATGGATAAGGTGGTGCGCAATACCTTACACAGTTTCAAGGTGGTGACGGTCAACATTTACGACATGAACAATGTCATTTCTTACAGCTTCAATAAGGAGCTGATAGGCAAAACGAACATGGGGGGCACCGGCTACCAGACAGCGGTGGACGGCAATTCCGTTTCCCGTCAGGTTCAGCGTGGCAACTTCTTAGAGATCCTTTTTGGCATACCGAAAGAAAGCCGTTTCATCACCTATGCGCCGCTGCGCGCGGAGCAGCTGCCGTCCCGGATTTCCGGACCGGTACTGGGGGTGATCGAAATTGTGCAGGACCTATCCGACGAGTACAAATCGATCTTCAAATACCAAGTCTATGTCGTGACCACCAGTGCCTTGGTCATGCTGGTTCTCTTTCTGGTGTTGATATTCGTGGTCAAACGGGGCGAAGGGATCATCGAGCTGCGGGCGCAAGAGCGGCTGCGCCTGAAGGAACAGCTCAATCGAGCTGCACACCTGTCTGCTCTCGGTGAAATGGCCGCGGTGATTTCCCATGAGATCCGAAACCCTCTCGGCATTATTCGCAGCTCCGCTGAGTTGCTCAAAAAAAAGGTGATCGGATTTGATCCGAACAACACCATTCCGGATATCGTTATCGAAGAATCAAGCCGTCTGAACAACATCATAACAGACTTCTTGAAATACGCCCGACCACGGCCGCCGCGCCTTGCGCCCTGCCGGATAGAAGATGTTTTAGAAAAAAATCTGACCTTCCTTTCGACGCAACTGGAGGGCAAGGGATACAGCGTTCTTAAGACCATCGGTGACAATCTGCCGGCGGTGACTGCGGACGCCGACATGCTCTATCAGGCATTTCTCAACATTTTCATCAACGCCCTACAGGCGATGCCTGATGGAGGCCAGATCATCCTCCAGGTTCAGGCCAAAACGGATGTGCTGGAAGTAATCATCGCGGACCAGGGGGGCGGTGTGCCGCAGGAAGTTCTGGAAAAGGTATGGGACCCCTTCTTCACGACTAAGGATAAGGGAACCGGTTTGGGACTGGGGATCGTGAAGAACATAGTCGATGCACACGGCGGAAGTATTTTTATCGAAAATGCTTCCGATGGAGGGGCGCGGTTTATCATTCATCTACCCCTCCAACAGAAAGGATAACTATGGAAACCGTTCTCATCGTCGACGACGAGAAAAACTATACACGGATTCTGGGTGCCGTTCTGGAGGAGGAGGGGTTCGAAATATTAACCGCCAACAGCGGCCCCGAAGCACTTGAAGTTCTGGAGGGTTCGGATGTGGACCTGGTCCTGACGGACATGAAAATGCCGCTGATGGACGGTATTCAACTGCTCGAGAAAATCAAGACCAGAGATTCGGAACTGCCCGTAATCATGATGACGGCCCACGGGACCGTGGACAAGGCAGTGGAAGCCATGCAGAAGGGCGCCTACAGCTACATTTTAAAGCCTTTTGACAACGATCGTCTGATCATCTACGTCAGAAAAGCCGTCGCTATGTTTCGAGTGATCAAGGAAAACAGGGATCTGCGCAATGCCGTTTCCTCCCAGTACAGTTTCGGCAACATCATCGGTAAGAGCAAAGTCATGCAGCAGGTCTTTGATAAGATACGTAAGGTCGCTCCGAGCAATGCAACTGTTCTGATCGAAGGCGAGAGCGGCACCGGTAAAGAACTGGTGGCGAAGTCGATCCACTTTAACAGCCCACGCCGAGAAAAGCCTTTTGTAGCTGTTAACTGTTCCGCACTGGCTGAAACGCTTCTTGAAAGCGAGCTGTTCGGACATGAGAAGGGCGCTTTTACCGGTGCGGTGTCGATGAGAAAGGGACGCTTCGAACTGGCGGATACCGGCACCCTTTTTCTGGATGAAATCGGTGATATGTCAACCGGCCTGCAGGTGAAGCTTTTGCGGGTGCTGCAGGAAAAGGTCTTCGAACGGGTGGGCGGCACGAAACCGATAGCGGTCAACATCCGGGTCATTGCCGCCACCAACCGTAACCTGAAAGAGGAAATGAAAAAGGGACGATTCCGTGAGGATCTCTATTACCGTCTCAACGTAGTCCATATCGCCCTGCCGTCACTCAAACAGAGGCAGCAGGATATCCGGCTGCTGTTGGATCACTTTATCAAGAAGTACGCCGATGAACGCAAGCACAGCGTGCCGGTGACCGGGATCGACCCCGACGTTGAGCGGCTCTTTTACGAGTACAGTTGGCCGGGAAATGTGAGGGAGCTCGAAAACCTCATCGAGCGTCTTATGATAATGAGCCCAGGCGGCGTCATCACCCCGGCCGACCTGCCGAAAAGCTTCAAGGAGACTGCCCACGACGACCTCTATATAGAGAGTGTTCCGGCGGATGCTAAACTGTACGACACCCTGACGATGATCGAAAAAACCATGATTTTGAGAGCCTTGAAAAAAACCGGCTACGTTCAGTCGCGGGCGGCGGAGTTGCTTGGGATCGGTAAAAGTGGTCTGAATCAAAAGATCAAGAAGTACAAACTGGACGTCGGCTCTAAATAGTTTCCGTATTCAGTTTGCAGACGTGTCCGGTTCGACCGCAATGTTTCCGCTCCGCTCTTTTGCCAGCTCGGCGTAAAACGACTGCGGTAAATCAGCGACGATTTTCTGGAAGGCCTGCTGACTTTTTTCTGCGTTGCCCAGTGCCGCGTACAGACGCCCCATGTTGAAAAGGGCCTCGGCTTTGAGCTCCGGGTCATTCCCCACGGAAATTTTTTCAAAATATTCCAACGCGGAATTGTATTCTTTCTTTGCTTCATAGGCATAGCCCAAACCGTTTAAAATCTGTTCTCTGTAAAACGGCTGCTTAAATTCTTCCAGCGCGCTTTTATAAAGGGCGATGGCCTTGTCCGTTTCGCCGGCATCAAAGCAGATATCGGCAAAAATAACGCGTGCCATTTTTCCTCCCGGTTTGTCACCGAAATCGGCAATCAGTTGCTCGAATTCAGCCCTGACCTCCTGAAATGCCAGCACCGGATCTTTGTCTTGCGCGTTGCGCAGCGTTTCGTACCGGTTCCAGCTTTTCTGCAGTTGTGCCAGAGACTCGTTGGCGCGTTGATGGGAATAATAGCTCCACCCCGAAACGGCCAAAACGATCAGAATTGCGCCGCCTAAAGCGGCGAGCATCTGATATTTGTGTTTGACAACAAATTGGAACAACCGGGCCGACAGTGTCAGGAACTCATCAGGTTCCTTGAGTCGTTTTTTACGCGAGACTTTTTTTTTAATCGCCATTTTGGCTCTCCTCTAACATATTTCTTATACGTCGCCAACCTTCTTCCGGAATGGCAGCGCCGATAACCCGGCACACTTCGTAACCGCAAGCCGAGCCGATCCGTCCGCACTGCTCCAGCGGGTGTCCGTTTACCAGCCCGTATAAAAAACCGGAAGCCCAGAGATCACCGGCGCCCGTGGTATCCTCCACCTTTCCGGATCCCAGCGGATCGATGTGCAACATCTGGCCCTGATGGGCGATGGTGCTGCCCCGTTCGCCGAGTTTGACCACGGCTATGTCAGCCTTTTGCGCCAGAACCGCCAGGGACTGTTGCTCGTCTCTGAAACCGGTGAATGTGCGGGCTTCATCCTCATTTGCGATAACGACGTCGACGTATTCGTTGACGATTCGATCGAGAAGGTCTCGGGATTCCTCGATGACTGTAAAGCTGGCCAAGTCGAGCGAGATCAGAGCACCGGCAGCGCGCGCGGCACGCAAGGCTGCCAACATCAGTTCCGGATTGAACAGCAGGTAGCCTTCAATATGCACAACAGCCGCGTTGTCAAAACAGCCGTTGGTCAGTTCTGCGGGCTGGGTTTCCGAAGATGCGCCCAGGTAGGTAAACATCGATCGCTGTGCGTCGGGCGTAATAATCGACAGTACCCGTCCCGTGGGCGAATCGGAGTCGAAAAGAGCTGGTTCCACGTTTTGGCGCAGCAAATCTTCACGAAAAAAGCGACCCCATTCACCGTTACCGCACTTTCCGACGAAACGGGCCCGGCCGCCCAACCGGCCTACACCCACCGCCGTATTGCAGGCCGATCCGCCCGGTACAATCTTACGCTCGCCGGAGGAGCGGGCAAGGGCAGCTTCGATAAAGTCTTTTTCCACCAGGGTCATGCCACCCTTGACGGCACCTGTTTGCTCCAGAAACGCTTCATTTTCGTGGGTTAGTATGTCTACCAGAGCTGACCCAACCCCTACGATCAGTTTGCTGTCCGCTTTAAGCTTTAACTGCGCATGCATGTGTCGATCCTTTTATCGAAAAACAGACCGTACTCGGCTCATGTGCCCTCATTGCGGCTGGGACAAATAATGGTATCCAGTTTGGCCTTTTTCGTCGTCGTCGTGCTCATTTACCAGACCAGTGAGTCGTGAATCCAGCCTTGGTCACCATCTGCGTGCAGGATATGGATCCAGTTGCCCTTCCGCTCGAGGACCTTGAAGGACACTCCGCTGCCGACCGAAAAGAGAATTTCATTCTCGGTCCCCGGTCCCTTTCGGACATTGCACTGCGGTTTGGAGGTTATGACAGCCTGTATGCTACCGGTTAGAGAATCGTAGACCCAGCCTGTATCACCCTCGAAATCGCGGAACTGGTACCAGGCGCCTTCTTTTTTAATGACCTCGAAAGGATAGTATTGCTGTACCTTCCAGATAATATCGTAAGTGGACCCCGGACCGGAACGAATATTGGCGAGCGTGGCGGTAATTGCAAGTCGCTCGGCCAAGGCGGATTGAGTGAAGACGACTCCAAAAGCCAGTAGCGTCAAAGTGACATTTTTCATTGGTGATACCCGTGTTTGGTGATCACTATGGGATGCAGTCGAGGTCCTCAGACTGTGTAAAAAACCAGTTCCGGCAACCTTACACAGGTGAGTCGATTGCCGTAGACGGCACCGGTATCGATGCCGATTTTATTCGGTAAAAGGAGCGGTTCGTGCAACGGCGTATGGCCGAATACGACCATCTTGCCATAATCGTACTTCGATTCGATAAAGCGCCTTCGAATCCATAAAAGGTCCTCTGTTTTCTGCTTTTCGAGCGGCACTTTGTTTTTTAATCCGGCGTGAACGAAGATGTAATTTTGGGTTTCGTAATAGATTCGCAGAGCTTTGAAAAACTCAAGATGCGTGCTCGGTATTACCGGTTCATCTTCCGGACGGGGACGGTTCATGTAACTCTCCAGCGTCTGCTGGCCGCCGTTGACCAAATAAGTGATCCGGTCCTCGCCGGAGAGGTATCTCTCCAGCATCTCCTCGTGATTGCCTTTCAGAAAAATAGTGTTGGCATGTCGTTGTTTCAGGTCGGCCAGGTAGGCGACGACCTCGAAGGACTGTGGTCCCCGATCGATGTAGTCTCCTAAAAAGACCAGAGTGTCGGACTCGAAATCGATATCTATTTTTTCCATCAATACCAAGAGCTTATCATAACACCCGTGGATATCGCCGACCGCATATATTCGTTCCATTATTCTGATCGCTCGCTTTGTTCCGAAGTCGATTTTATCCTACCGTAACGCGAAAACGTGCCTAGGGTGGTCGAGACGCCGAATTCCCTCTTCCAAAGCGGCCAATCGGGCTTTTTTGAAGTCGTTTTCAGTTGGATAAGCCGCCAGTTCACGGACCTCGGCGGCACGGCCACAAGGCCTGTATTGCGACATGATGTTAACATAGGTATCGGTCGATATGTCATGAGCGATAAACCGCATAATCTCACGTGTGCCGGCCAAGCCTGCGGGCAAGACAAGGTGTCGAACCAGCAGACCGCGTCTGGCGATTCCGTTGCCATCGATCACAAGGTCGCCCACCTGGCGGTGCATTTCCTGTAAGGCGTTGCGGGCAACCTCAGGGTAATCGGGGGCGTTGCAGGTTAATTCAGCCACCCAAGGGTCCCAGAATTTAAAATCCGGCATGTATATGTCGAAGACGCCTTCGAGCAATTGCAGTGTCTCGACCCGGTCGTAGCCTCCGCTGTTGTAAACCAGTGGCACCCGAAGTCCGTTATCGGCGGCTATGGCCAGAGCTTCCAGAATCTGCGAGACGACGTGTGATGGTGTCACAAAATTGATATTATGGCAGCCCATGCGCTGCAAATCGACCATTATCGCAGCCAGTTGTTCGGCATTGACTTCTTGACCGATACCCTCATGGCTTATGCCAAAGTTCTGGCAAAAGATGCACAACAGGTTGCAATGGGTGAAAAATATCGTTCCAGAGCCGTTGGTGCCCACCAACGGGGCTTCTTCGCCGTAGTGGGGTGAATAACTGGACACCCACGCACATGTGTCGGTTTTGCAGACGCCGGTTTGACCCGATAGGCGATCGACACGGCATTCGCGGGGACACAGGGTGCAGGCATGCAGCTTCGACCGTGCCGAACGAATTTTTTCCGCTAATTTACCCTGTTCGATCAGTCTAATGTAAGAGGCGTCAGCTCTGGTCATTGTGTTTACGGCAGCACCTGAGGTTTTTCGTCAGATTTTCCCTAACCGTTCACAGGGTTGCTAAGTCCGATGCGCTTCAAGCCACCTAATTGTAAGCGTTCACAGGGTGCCGCAGATGCAAGGCGTCGGGTGCGCGGACGTACTATTGTTCTTCAAGTGCCCGACAACAAAGCAGATGCGGTGCCCTGTGAACGCTTACAATTTTTTCCGTGGTCATCGCCGCACCACCGGTTCCACCATGATTTTTTCGGCCAGCCCGCGGCCGAGAGCATAGCGCTTGAAGTCGGCGGCAATGACGACCTGGCCCTTTTTTTGATTGGTAATGACTTCGATAGAATCGCCGATTCGAAGTCCCATTGTCAACAACCGCATCCTGGCGCCGGCTCCGCCGCTGATCTGCTTGATGACGAGCCTTTCTCCCGGACGGGCCAACTCAAGCGGTATAACTAATGCGCGGTCCTTCAAACACTCGGCGCAAATGCCGTAGATCTCCATTTTATGCTGCAACATGTGGAAACCGATAGCCGCTGCGATATTGACTTGCAGGGATTCCATCTGGTCGTTGCGAAACTCAAAAATTTTTTTGCACTTCGTGCAAATCATGTGATCGTGATGGTCACCGAGATGGAGGTGTTCATAGCGGACCTTGCCGTTGTCGAAACTGTTTTCGCGGGCAAAGCCGAAACGGCACATCATGTTCAGGGTGTCCCGGACAAAGTCGCTCGAAAGCTCATTGCCATTTTCCTGCAGGAGCCGCGTCATCTCGACTTCGGTAACATGCTGTTCGGTTTTGAGAAAGGTATCCAGAACTTTAAAACGGTCTTCAAAGCGGTCGATACGCTCCTGCTTAAAGAGCTTTTTGAATTGTTCTTTTTCCTGTTTGTGAATCTGTTGAAACATTTTGGGTTCCGTTAGTTAGGATCGCGAATTCAATATAACCTGATCAAACTGACGCGTCGTTCGACCCGCCTAATTTGTCGCGTTAGCTGATAACGCCGCCCAAGCGTCCACTTAAAACCTGTGGCGTTTGTCGAAAGCGAGCGGGCTTTGCCGGTGGTCGGTTTCAGTCGGCTGTTTTCGTGTTTATGCACGGAAGGATAACACGGGACAGCGGTCAAGGATCTATCGAGACGGTCCGGGAATTTCGAGGGTGCTGCAGGATCCCCCCGAACAGTTTCGCGTTTGGGACTTCACGCCCTGACCAGAACCTGCGCCACCGTTCATGGAATAGCTGGCACAACTGAGAATGCGTTCGAAATCTTCTGCGCCGCACGCCGGACACCGCATTTCGACCGAATCCTCGCTGCTTATGACTAAAATTTCAAAACATTCATTACACTTCAAACATTTGAATTCATAGATCGGCATCGTTTGGTCCCTCGCCTCAAATAATTGTATAAGTATGTAAATATATTTAACACGGCCTTAAATGTCAAGGAATTAAAACAACTTATCCGTTTTATCGATATATGCAGATCCCGACGGTTCTATACTCGTTTCAACAGCTCCCGAGCATGGTTCAGTGTGGTTGGGGTGATGTCGACTCCGCCGAGCATGCGGGCGAGCTCTTCGACACGGCTTTTTTCGTCCAGCACCGTGATGGCTGTCAGAGTTCGACCTTTGACGACTCTTTTTGAAATGCTGAAGTGATGGGATCCGAATTTGGCGATTTGAGGCAGGTGAGTAATGCAGATGACCTGATGGTGCGCGGAAAGTTCGAGGAGCTTGTGCCCAACAACCTCAGCCGTGCCGCCGCCGATTCCGGCATCCACTTCATCGAAGACGACGGTTTCGACGGCATCAGTCGCGGCCAGGATGGATTTTAGCGCTAAAACGATTCGGGAGAGTTCTCCCCCCGAAGCGATGGCGGTTAATGGTTTGAGCTCCTCGCCGACGTTTGGAGCGATCCTGAAAACCGCTCTATCGAGACCCGACTCAAAAACCTGCATTCCGTTCACTTTCAGAAAGGCGGAAGTCCTGTCGCCGGTCGGCACATGATGCAGCGCCACCTCAAATCGGCTCTGGCCCATTTTCAGATTCTTCAGCTCGGCTTCCACCGCATGCGCCAGCGCTTTCGCGGTCTTTCGGCGTTGTTGAGACAAGTTTAGCGCCGACTCCGTCAGTCGGTTGTGACAGCCGTTAAGCTGCTTTTCAGTAACGGTAATCTGTTCGTCGACATTTTCAACTTCAGCCAGTTCCAGCGATATGGCCTTGCTGTGGGCGAAAACCCCGTCCAGAGAGTCGCCGTATTTCCGTTTGAGCTTGTTGAGCAGATCCAATCTTTCTTCCACCGCCTCCAGGCGGCTTTCATCCATTTCAACCGTTTTAAGATAGTTTCGAAGGTGGTCGACCAGCTCCTCCAACAGAAAGTTAATTTGGATCAGATGCTCGACTCCCGGGGAGAGGGCACTATCGACCCGGCCGGCTTTCTCGAGGTTTTTTCGCACGGCCGTCAGCTCCTCGGCCACCGAGCCCTGCCCGCTGTAAATATCTTCGACTGCCTGGTAAACCGTTTGAAACAGCAATTCACTGTTTTTCAAGCGGTTGCGTTCCTGTTCGAGGCGAGCGTCTTCGCCTTCAATCAGGGTGGCGGATTCGATCTCGTCACGTTGGTACTGGAGGAGTTCGACCTGCTGTGCCCGCCGGTTTTTAAGCGTCCTCAGGCGTTCCAGTTTATCTATCAGCGGCAGTGTTTCATGGTAGGCGTCGAAAACCGCCTGGCGCTGGGACAACAATCCACCGAATTGATCGAGAATCAATAGGTGATATTCCTCTTTCAGGAGGTTCTGATGAACATGCTGTCCGGAAATGCTGGCTAAATTTTCGGTAATAGCGCAGAGAAGCTGCATCGTGGCCAGGCGGCCGTTGATGTAAATCCGGTTGCTGTCTTTACGGGAGACGATGCGCCGAATCAACAGGCCTTCATGAGACGTGTATCCGTTCGCGTCCATGGTTCGGGCCGCAGCACTTTGCGGTGAAACGTGAAATAGGGCCTCCAGCTCGGCGACCTCACAGCCGGTGCGGATCAGGGCGGCCGATGCCCGACTGCCGAGCACAAGGTTGATGGCATTGATGAGAATCGACTTGCCGGCACCGGTTTCGCCGCTCAGGATGGTGAGGCCCGGCGCGAATTGAATTCTTAAATCATCTATGATGGCAAAGTTGCGGATAGATAGTTCCTGGAGCATAGGCAATTCATCGGGAAAGTGTGCGTTCTGTGCCGGAACATGCGCTGCGCGGCCGATTAAGGGCTTTTCAACCCAGAACGTTGAATCCCGCCTGGCGGGAAACCGCTCAACCGAGGTCGGAATATCATGATATTGAGCGTTTTCGCGCCTTGCCGGCCGGTGGTCTCAACGACCGAAATGGCAAACTTATTTTTTTCGACTTTATTTTATCACACAAGGGTTTGGATTTGTAAAGAACTGACCATCTGGCGCATGTCACAGATAAACCTGTATTTCCGAAAAGACAAAAGACTGAGATGACAAGCCGAATTACAAACGCCGCCCAAACGCCAGCATTTATGGCGATGCCGGGAGACTGACGTTTCGCCCGAAGCGGACCAGTTGCTTAAATGAATATCAAGGTTGCGGACAGCGAGCCGTGTTCGCATGTTTGAAAAACATTTACAAAAACACATGTATGAATTATATTTTCGTTTTAATTTATGAAACTTATGGTCTGCTATAAATCCATTCGGATCGTGTTTAGCAGTGATTCTTGGTGATAAGGTGCCAATCGACTAAAACCACACAGTCGGAATTTTAGCGCTGGTTTTTTTCTATTTCAACGTGTATGCGGTGTACTGAGAGAGACTCATATCGGACACGACTCCCCGCAGTGCACCATTCGATCGATGAGGGCGTTCATGGTGGATACCACTTCCTTGGTTATTGCCACCCGAAATCCGGGTAAAACAGCCGAGATCCGGGAACTACTAAAGGGATTTCCCGTACAGATCGGAAATATTGAAGACTTTGGCCCGATTCCCGAAGTGGAAGAAGACGGACAGACTTTCGAGGAAAATGCATACAAAAAGGCAAGCTTCACGGCCAGGGTCCTGGGGTTGCCTGCGCTGGCCGACGATTCCGGCTTGGTCGTCGAAACCCTCGGCGGCGCACCAGGTGTATATTCCGCACGCTTTGCCGGAGATCACGCCACCGACGCCGAACGCTGTGCCCGGCTGCTGGCCGAGATGGCCGGCAAAACCGATCGCCGGGCAGCCTTTGAATGCGTCATCTCGATTGCGGTGCCAACCGGGCAGGCCTTGACATACGAAGCGCGCTGCGAGGGGTTGATTGCCGAGAAGCCGGTCGGTCGCAACGGTTTCGGTTACGATCCGATCTTCTATTATCCCCCTTTGAAAAAAACGTTTGCCGAATTGACCCGCACAGAAAAAAGCGACATCAGTCACCGGGGAAAAGCTCTGGCGGAGCTGAAGCGCGAAATGGAGAAAGTTCTAATCTGGATTCGACAACACATGCCGGTTTTCGAAAAATTCCACTAAGGATCGGTGACGAAATAAATTGACCAAAATGTCGAAGGATGTTGATTTGTGTTCACGGCGCGTCGAAGGCCGCAACTTTACGCATGCGGGCGATAACGCAACGCGGAAGACGGGCTCCAAGACGCACCATTTCGTTCAATTTATCGAGTTCGCGATCCTCAACACCTTATTTGCAGAGGGAGCTGCTCTATGATGAAGAAGAGAGAAGGCGTCGACATTGTCGTTGAGATCGGCGGGATCAAAACCCCGGAGGCCGCTGAGCGGCTGTTCGAAGAAAAACTGGACACCGAACAATTTTCGCGGTTGCAACGGGTCAAGCATCCCGAGGTTAAGCTGAAAATAGCCAATGCTCTTGCCATGTGTCAGCCGGAGCACGTGTTCATCAACACGGGAACCGAATCCGACCGGCAGTTCATCCGGGACCTGGCTCTCGAAAGAGGCGAAGAGTCGAAGCTACCCATGTCGGGACACACCATTCACTACGATCTCAGAGAGGAGCAAGGCCGAATCATCGATCGGACTTTTTACTTCACCAATCCGGGGGACCTGGTCAGTACGCTGGCCAATAAAATCGACCGGCACGAGGCCCTTGAAGACATCCGCGACAAGATGTCCGGCATCATGGCCGGTATGACAATGATTGTCGGCTTCTATCTGCGCGGTCCGGTCGGTGCGCCGGTCTCGAATCCGGCGCTCGAGATCACCAGTTCGGCCTATGTCTCGCACAGTGCCGAAATTCTCTACCGCAATGCCTTTGACCATTTCGATGAACAGGTAAAACGTCTCGGGCACTTTTATACCAACATCCACAGTCAAGGGCTGAACCGTCCGGAAGACCTGCCGAGCGCGCGGGTTTACATGGATCGCAGCTATCAGGCCACATACAGTATCAACTGCACTTATGCCGGCAACACCCTGCTGCTCAAAAAGGGCAACCATCGTTTTTCGGTTGACAAGGCGATTTACGAAAACCGTGGCAATGAGCTCAGCGAACACATGTTTATAACCGGGATCGACGGCCCGGGCGGCCGCATCACCTGGGTCGCCGGTGCCGCTCCCAGTGGATGCGGTAAAACCACCACGGCCATGGCCGGCAATCACTTTGTGGGAGATGACTTGGCTCAAATGTGGATCGCCAGTGACGGCAGCGTCCGTTCCGTCAACCCGGAGTGCGGCATCTTCGGGATCGTCAAGGACGTTAACTGGGAAGGCGACCCCATGTTGATGAAGTGCCTTCGAAATCCCGGTACAGAGGTGATCTGGTCCAACGTGTTGATCGATGAAAACGGTGAGCCCCAGTGGACAGGCAATGGTGAGAATCCCACCAGGGGGATTAACTTCCAAGGTCCCTGGGAGCGGGGTATGGTCGACAAAATCGGTAAACCAATCCCGCTGTCTCATCCCAACTCCCGCTGCACGCTGGCCTCATCGGCCTTGGAAAATTATTCACCAGCCGCTGAAGACCCCGCGGGTGTCGAAACGCGTGTGGTCACGTACAGCGGTCGCGACAGCGACACCATGCCGCCTGTCTGGGTGGCCAAAAATGCCGACCAAGGGGTGGTGATCGGTGCCTGCATCGTTTCAGCCGCTACTGCTACGGAGGTCGGTGCCACTGGTGTTCGGCGTTCCCCGTGGGCCAATGCACCTTTCATACCGGGGGCTTTGGGAGATTACATGGATGCCCAGTTCCGGTTTTTCGGCCACAAAGCCTTATCCGACGACAAGAAAACAATCATGGCCGGATTGAACTACTTCCTGACCGATGAGGCCCGGGGCGGCACATCCAAGAAGCTGCTCGGCGAAAAACGGGACGTCAAGGTCTGGCTGGCATGGCTGGACCGGAGGGCTCACCGTGAGGTGGCGGCCATCGACACTCCCATCGGATATCTCCCCAAATACGAGGACCTGAAGAAGCTGTTCAAGGAGATTATCGACAAGGACTACCCGCAAGATCTCTACCTCAAGCAGTTTTCACTTTACATCGACAACATACTGGCCCGTATCGAACTTCAGATAACCGCTTACGGGAAAGAGGACGGCCTGCCCCGGCGGTTGTTCGAGGTTTTGAAAGAGCAGCGTGACGGGTTGTTGGCACTCAAAGAAAAATATGGTTCCAAGGTCGCGCCTTCCGACCTGCTGAAAGCGAACCCGGGCGATTGAGGCACCCGGCTGGTGCAGGACATGGGAGTCCGCCATGACGACCGCGCGGAGATTATATGGCGGACTCCCCTCACTGGCGAGGGTCGTCTTCAGCCGGCGCATGTTTGTGGCGCTTTTGATGGGCTTTGCCTGCGGGCTGCCGTTGCTGCTCACCGTGAGTCTCCTGCAGGCCTGGATGAAGGAAGCCGGCGTAGACCTGACCGTCATCGGCCTGATGGCACTGGTCGGGCTTCCTTACACGCTCAAGTTTCTCTGGGCCCCTTTCGTGGACCGTTTCACCCTGCCTTTTCTCGGCCGCAGGAGAGGCTGGCTGATGGTTATCCAGTTGGCGCTTATGAGCGCCATCGTCGCACTCGCATTGACCGATCCGGCCCGAAATCCCTGGATGGTGGCGGGTACTGCCCTTCTGGTCACTTTTTTCAGCGCCTCCCAGGATATCGTGGTGGATGCCTACCGACGGGAAGATCTGGCCGATGAGGAACTCGGCCTGGGATCGTCGCTTTACATCAACGGTTATCGGTTGGGCATGCTCCTGGCTTCGGGCGGCGGTCTGATCATGGCCGACTACATGCCGTTTCCCGCTGTCTATCTCGTCATGGCCGCCTGCCTGCTGCCCGGTGTGGCGACCACCCTTTTGACACCGGAACCCGAGACACCGTGCGGAACGCCTGCAAGCCTCAAGGAAGCCGCGCTCGAGCCTTTGATCGAGTACTTCAACCGCAGCAGTGCCCTATGGATGCTCGCATTTATTCTGCTCTACAAGATCGGCGACTCGATGGCCACCGCCATGACCATCCCTTTTTACCTGGACCTCGGTTTCTCAAAATCGGAGATCGGTGCGGTCGTCAAGCTGTTCGGCTTCTGGGCAACCATCGCCGGGAGTGTCACCGGCGGCGTATTGATGATACGTCTCGGCATCCACCACAGTCTGTGGATTTTCGGCTTTCTGCAAGCGGCCTCCACCGGCTGTTTTGCAGTGCTGGCCCGCGTTGGGCACAGTCTGCCCTGGCTGGCAGGGGTGGTAACGTTTGAAAATCTCAGCAGCGGTATGGGTACGGCCGCCTTTGTCGCCTTCATGGCCAGCATTACCAACAAGAAGTTTACGGCAACCCAGTACGCTCTGCTGTCGAGCCTGATGGGCGTCCCCCGCGTCATGGCCGCCGCGCCCACCGGTTTTCTAGCCAAATTGCTCGGATGGGAGTCTTTTTTTATTTTCTGTGCGCTGATTGCAGTTCCCGGCATGCTCCTGCTGTTGAAATTCACCCCCGGCGGCGTCGAACACGACGAGATTTGACGATAACAATGAACGACACCCCAGACAAGAAAATCCCGGCCCGCATTGCAGATCTGAACCGTCAGAGAAAAGAACTGCTGACACTGCCGCCGGAAAAAACGATGCAGCGAATTCTCGAGTCGGCCCAACCGGCGGCCCTGGTTCACTCTTTCCCGGAGCAGGATCTCTATTTTCTGATTCACGACATTGGAGCCGAAGATGCCTTGCCGCTGCTGGCGCTGGCCTCCGACCGCCAGCGGGAATACGTGCTGGACATCGAGACCTGGCAGCGGGATCGTCTCGAACCGGTGGCGCTGACCCGGTGGCTCGATCTGCTCTACCGGTCCGATGCCCGGCGAACGGTCAAATGGCTGATCGAACAAAAAACCGAACTGCTCACGTTGTATCTCTTCAAGAACATCGAGGTGAGAGTCTGCGAACACGATCAGGATCCATCAGAGTTCGGAGAGGACTTCTTTACGCTCGACAGTGTCTTCTATGTGCGGATCACCGGTCCGCTCTTTGCCTCCGAATCTGAACTTGGCGACATCGAGAAAAAGAACTATCGTGACTTCCTGACGAAATTGATCCAGAGCTTGGCGGCCTTTGACCACGTTGCCTACCAGGCGCTGCTGCTTGAGGCGGCACACATCATACCGACTGAAAGCGAAGAAGAGGGCTACCGTCTTCGAAACGTGCGATTGGCCGAGAAGGGTTTCCTTCCGTTCGAAGAGGCCGTGGGTGTCTATCAACCGCTCACTGCGCGACAACTTGCCGGGCGAAACCATAAGATTATGCCCCGCACAGTGGCCGAGATCAGTGTGCCGGTTCCGCTCTACCCGTCGGGAGTGCTTGAAAGCGGCAGTATCTTTTCCGGTGCGCTGGCCAAAATCGAGACCGAAGCCGTTTTGGAGCAGCTGCAGACCGAATTCGCCGGCCTTTGCAATCGGATCATCGCGGCCGATTTTGTACCGGCTCACAGCAAAGACGACCTGCGGGCGGTGGTGAAAAAGGCCGGCGGCTTCCTGTCGATCGGCCTGGAGACATTAGCGGCCGAAACGGATGCGAACGGCCATTCAGCCAGCCATCTGCCGGTGGCCATGATCCAACGTCATCCGTTGTCCGATATTTTCAGGGTCGGTTATGGGCGGGTGCTTGAATTGAAATGGCGCGCTCAGCGATGGCTGGATCGATCCTGGTTTGCCGGTCAGGGACTTTCCCTGACGTTTTGGGGCGAGGATTGGCTTGGCGTTCTGGGCGGTTTGCTGGTCAAGAAACCGATGTACTTCGACGATTATGTGTCCGGGAGTATGTACCGGGATTTCAGCACTGTTGACGAGCTGCAACAGACAGCCGACGCGCTGGATGCCGTCATTGCCTGCGACCACCTTCTCTCGCTGCTGACCATACCGCCGGAATTGCTGTCTGCACGGCGTTTTCTAACTTATAAAAACCTCATTCTGACACTTTGGGCGCTCGACCGGGTCGGCTGCACCGAGAAGAATCGGTTTCTGACCAGGGCCGAATTCAGTCTGTTTTTCGAACAGCTCTGGGAGAGCAAAGACCGGCCGCACCGTGTCGCTCTGGCCATGAAGCAGTCCTTCCTTTTGTGGCTCTGCGGGTTGTCCGGAATGCATTCCCACGAGATCACCGATAAGCTTGGGCCTGTGCTGGAGAGTTTGTTCCTGGAATTCGAAGAGGAGTACGGCCAGGTTGACACAGCAGATCTCGATCCCAGATTTATTCATCTCTTCCTCATAGAACGCTAACGGATGGAAAACGACTTCGGTCGGTATGGGGCAGGAACTTGGCCGCCGAAAAGCGGTTCATGAAATCCTGATTGACATTGAGCTCCAGATAGGTGATGCGCTCCCGAATCCGGTCTATTTCTTCCATGCGACAATCCGAGCTCAGCAGCATGGTGGCGCCGCCGAGGGAACTGTTTCCCAGCGCTTTGAAAGCCTTCAGTGGCAGGTCCGGCAGCATGCCGATGCCGATGGCCGAGGCCGGTTGTATGAAGGTGCCGAAGGTGCCGGCGACGTAGAACGTCGCGATGTCCTCCAACTGGATGCCGACCGTACCCGTGATGGTCTCGAGAATCGTATACATGGCGGCTTTGGAGCGGATGAGGCTGTCGAGATCCGCTTGGCTGATGGTCAGGGCTTTGCCGGTGGCGGAGTCTGCGGGCGGTACGATGATCAGGTGCTCCGTGCCGTCGATGTCAATCAGTTGATTGCCGCACGCCCGTGCTTGAAATCGGCCGCGAAAGTCGATCAGACCTTCGAGAAAGAGCTGAGCGGCGAGATCGATCAGTCCCGATCCGCAAATGCCATGCGGCGGCCGATCCGCGATGGTGTGAATGTCGAATCGCTTTGCCGTGCGATCGAAGCGCAGGCGGTCGATGACACCGGGTGCAGCCAGCGTGCCCATGCGGGTCACCCCGCTTTCAAGTGCCGGGCCGGCGGCACCGGCGCAGGCAATCAACCACTGGTTGTTGCCGAGCACAACCTCGGCATTGGTGCCGACATCGACCAGCAAGGCCGGTTCATCGGCCCGGTGGAGACCGGAGTAGAGGATTCCGGCGATCAAATCACCGCCGAAGTAGCTGCCGATATTGGGAAAGACGAAGACCCTGGCCTGCGGGTTTACCTGGATACCGAGAGAGGCGGACGGGACCAGGCCGGGGCGATTGGTGACCGGAATATAAGGTTCCCGGATCATCCAGTGCGGGCTCAGCCCCAAAAGCAGGTGTGTCATTGCCGTGTTGCCGGCCACGGCGATCAGCAGGATTTCTTCCGGCAGGCGTGAGCAGGAATGGCAGAGCGCGATGATCTGCCGGTTGAGCGCCTCGCAGATCAGTTGCTGCAGGTGTGCCAGACCGCCCGGCCGATCAGCATAGTGAATGCGCGTGAGAATGTCGGGACCGATGTCGATTTGAGGGTTGTCGAAAGCCGATTCTCCCAACAGCTTGTCGTTGGTAAGGTCCACTATCCGCAGTACCACCCGGGTGGTGCCCAAATCGACGGCAAGACCTGCCGGCGGCTTTGTGCTGTGCAGGGGCTGCAAATCGACCAGGACCCAATGGCCGTGGTCCCTGAAGAGCGTACAGTAGAGCTCGCTGTCTTCCTGGCGCAAAATAAAAGGGAGCCGTTGCAGCAATTCCAGATCGATCGCCACTTCGAGTCGCGGGGTCGCCAACCGGTTTTTCAATGCTCCGATCAGACGATCGGCATCGGCCGTGTTGTTCTGCAGGCTCGGGGAGGGGATTGTCAGAGTCTTGACCCAGCCTTCTTCGCGATAGTGCATCTGTTTTTTTCTTGTATAATGACAAAGCGCTTCGGTTCAATCAGGAGGGCAGGAGCCTTATGGCGGTGCCCATGGGAGGACTGCCGTGCGCGTTCCGGCCGGCGGCCATCAGCCCAGTCTTTTTTTCCGCTCCACCTCCGTAACGATACGGTGCATCACTTCTCCGGCTTTGCCTGCGATCAAATAATCGCTGACGCTGTGCGTCAACGGTGTCGGTTCGGTGTTTATTTCGATCACGCGCGCTCCGGATTGCTTGGAGATGATCGGTATGGTTGCCGCCGGTTGCACCGTTGCCGATGTGCCGATAACCAACATAATGTCGCATTGCATTGCGAGAAGCTGTGAGCGACTGAGATGCCGGGGCGGGATCTGCTCGCCGAAAAAGACACATTCGGGCCGCAGGATGCCGCCGCAGGTGCACCGCGGAGGGAGTCGGTCCATCTCGACCGTATGGGTCGGACGGCGCCGGCCACAGTCGAGGCAAGATTGCCAGGCGAAATTGCCGTGAAACTCGATGACGTCGGAGCTTCCGGCTGCCTGGTGCAGACCGTCGACATTCTGGGTGATGACCGTCTTGATGATCCCCAGTTCTTCCAGACGCGCGAGACCCTTGTGGGCATCGTTTGGCAGTGCCTGATCGACAACGTCTTTCATGCCTCGAATGAGAACATCCCAGACCTTGACCGGGTCGCTCATGAAGGCATCGATGTGGGCGTATTCCATCGGGTCGATTTTTTCCCATATGCCGCCCGTGCCTCTGAAGGGGGGGATCCCGCTTTCCACCGAAATGCCCGCCCCGGTCAAGGCGATCACATTTGTTGCCGCCATCAGGTCGCCGGCCGCTTTGCTGATCAAGTCATCCAATGTGATATTCTTTGAACGAGCCCTCAGTATGCTTGCGCTTGGATCAGAGCTCGAATTTCGCGTTGCACCGCACCCCGAAACACTTCAGATGGTGGCCGGCCGCCGCAATCCTCTTGCGGCAATCGGCGACAATATTATCCATTCCGCGATCGGTGCGGTCCTGGTTGAGGTGGAACAGACCGAGCTGCTTGACGCCGGCTTCACCGGCCAGACGAAGAACGTCGGTGTACACCGAGTGGCCCCACTCGATGAAGGTTGCATACTCCGCCGGGGTGTATTCGGCGTCGTGGAGCAAGAGGTCGGCCTCCTTTGAAAAGTCGAGGTAGTCTCGATAGGCTCGGCCACCACGGTGAATGTATCCCAGTTCATTGTCGGTCAAAAAGACGAAGGTCTTGTCTTTTTCGATAAACTTGTATCCGCTGCCGCCGTTGGGATGGCTGAGCGGAATAGGGATCAC
Organism: uncultured delta proteobacterium; assembly: GCA_963787235.1. GTDB lineage: Bacteria > Desulfobacterota > Desulfobacteria > Desulfobacterales > SG8-13 > JARFQH01. Next base: position 154,910 of record CAWBCG010000083.1, on the reverse strand, counting down.
CTTCACCGATCCGATATCAAAATCGGTCGGGCATGCCTCTTCGTACTGCATTCGAGCCTTGATATCCGCGTATTTCACGGGAAAATTAGGCGGTGCCATGACCTTGGACAGTATTGTTTCCACAAATTTACTGTGAAAGGGGCAGCGGTGCATCCGAAATTCGGAGTCTTTTGAATAGAGCGGCTTGAAGTAGGGAAATCCCATGACGTGATCCCAGTGGGCATGGGTGAAGATGAAATGGAACTGGCGGCGTTTTTCTTTGAGGAGTTGATTGCCGAGACGGCGGATGCCCGTTCCGGCATCGATGATGATGATGTCACCGCTGTGGGTTCGAATTTCGATGCAGGTGGTGTCTCCGCCGTACTTGAGGTAGGTTTTCCCGGAAACGGGTATCGATCCGCGGGATCCCCAGCATTTGATGATCATCGCTCCGCCTCAATAGACATCATAAAGGTCACTTTCAAAATGGGCACCCTCACTACGGATTCATTCCCAAAATGGTATGCCAGAGGTCTTCACCGATCCATTGCTGCCGTATGGTGGACCCAACCCGGGCCAACTGCTCTCCAATTGAGCCGGCTTGACTGCGCATCAGCCCTGACAGAATAAACCATTTTTTTTGCAGAAACCCGGCTGACTTCACCAGCCGGCGCATGACATCGAAGTGGATGTTGGCCAGCAGAAGGTCCGCCGGATGTTCGATAAACACTTCTGCCCGGCCCTGCACCGCCAGGATGCGATCGGCCATGCCGTTCATCCGGAAGTTTCTTGCGGCGGTGCGGACGGCCAGCAGGTTGTTATCCACAGCCAGGGTCGAGCGGCTGCCCAACGCTGTGGCGGCAAGGGATAGAACCCCTGTTCCTGAACCAAGGTCGATGACGGATTGCGGCCCCTCCTCGGCATAAACGATTTCCAGGGCGCGCAGACAGTCACGGGTCGTCGCATGCGTACCGCTTCCGAAAACCACCCCGGGATCCAATATGAGTCGGTGGAGGTCCCCTCCGGCGTCGTGTTCTTTTCGTTCGATATCCCAGACCGGCGCGATATCGAACCGGCCGACACAATAGGAGGCCAGGCGTTCTCCAAGCCACTCGGCATACGGCATCTGAAAGGCGTCGATCATTTCCAGCTGGGGCTGGGCCGCAAGGAGCGCGGCGATTCTTTTGCGGCACGCTTGGCTGTAAAAGAGAAAGGAAAACCCGTCTTCTTCCCAGTTACCGATGAAGCCGGGGGCCGAAAGGTCCATTCCCGGCGCCACACGGCCCTTCAGATAGTAGATATAAAGCTCTTCATCGGGGCCGGCGACAATCGCTCCCGGTCGGTCACTCCTTTTCATATTTCGGCAATTCGTCCAGGTACCACTCCATCGGGTCAACCAGCGTATAGCCAAGGTCCTTGAGCTTGCGCTTGATACGGGCCACATTCTGGGTCAGCAGATAAGGAAAGACCGCGCGCTTGTCTTTTTCGAAGTAACGCGCCACCAGAACGCTGCCGAAAGAAATGCCTTCCTCGGTTATGGCATCGACAATCTTCTTCATCTGGCCAACCTTTTCTTCCACCAGGATGCACAAAAGGGTACCCGGCTGACCGAAACCCAGCACATTGATAAAGGCGCGCAGCAGGTCACGCACGGAGAGGATCCCCTTGAGTTTGCCCTCCTTGTCGACGACCGGCAGGGCGCCGACCCTCAGTTCCTGGATCAGCACCAGCGCATCCTGAATGGTGTGGTGCGGCCCGATCGTTTTCGGCTCGGTCGTCATGATATCCTTGACCTTGAGATCTTTTACTTTTTCCGTTTTCGCTGTGAGGGCCGGGCCCTTTAGCTTGCCATACGGCAGGGCGCTGCGGATATCACGATCGGTTACGATACCGATCAGCCGGCCGTCGGCATCGATTACCGGAAGATGGCGGATCCGGTTATGCGACATTTTCTCATAGGCGTCAAAAACACTCGCCTCCGGATTGGTGGTGATTACCTTTTGGGTCATCGATCGGCTGACAAACATTGTCTACCTCCAGTGTGTGCGTCTTTCAAAAAGAGCGGAAATGACAACAAAAGATCGAAAGTTTTCGGTGCGGCCGTTTATTCTTCCAACAGGGCGGCGACGTGGTTGCGGGCGAGTTCCGGCAGACGCCTCAGGCAGTAGCCGCCTTCGAGTACCGAGACGATCCGTCCGTTGCAGTGGCGGTCGGCGATTTCCATAATCCGCTTCATGACCCAAGAATACCACTCCGTGGTCAGGTTCATGTCCGACATATCGTCGTCCTGGTGGCCGTCGAAGCCGGCTGAAACAAGCACGAAACCGGGTTGAAACCGCTCGAAGTCTTTCGCCAGGTTTTCCTCCACCACGGCCGTGTACTCTGCGTCACCCTGGCCCGGCAAGACCGGGATATTTTTGGTGTACCCGTAACCCGGGCCGGAGCCGAATTCGAACTCTCTTCCGGTGCCGGGAAAGGCGAAGGTGGGGTGCTCATGGATGGAGTAGTAAAACACGTTCGGATCCTGCTCGAAGATGTGCTGGGTGCCGTTGCCGTGGTGGACGTCGAAGTCGATGATACCGATTTTTTCGATTTGCCACTTTTGCTGCAGATAGCGGGCGGCGATGGCCACGTTGTTGAAGTAGCAGAAGCCCAAGGCGTGGTCTCGCTCGGCATGATGGCCGGGCGGACGCACGGCACAAAACGCGTTGTCGAGTTCACCCCCCATCACCATGTCGATGATCTGCAGGATGCCGCCTACGGCCAGAAATGCGGCATCATAGGTGTCGGCGCACATTTGGTTGTCAGGGTGTTCGAAGACTTTTTTCCCGGAGAAGCAGGTGTCGCCGAAGCGGTCGATGTAGGCACTGTCGTGGACGGTCTCGATCCATTGCCGTTGGGCGGGGTTGGCTTTGATGCGGACCAGTTTGGGCAAAAGCCCTCCCTCTTCTATACCTTGGTAGATGGCGGTAAGCCGCTCCGGTACTTCAGGGTGGTAAGGGCCCGTTTCGTGGAGCAGAAATCTTTCGTCATACAGGAACCCTGTTTTTCTCATATAGCCATCCGGGGTCAAAGGGTGAACCTATTGGACGATCTTTTGAAAGATCTGGAATGCGGCCTGAACCGAACGGTTGTCTTCCGGCAGCTCGATTGTGGGACGGCCGTTGAGATCGAATTCATAAATCGTATCGTCGGTGGGAACGGTCCCCGCCAGTTCGAGACCGCCTTTCTCTAAAATGTCGAGAACTGTTGGGGAGGGCGGCTCCTTGGCCTGGTTGATAACGGCACAGCTCTTGCCGACGACGATGTTGAGTTCGCTGGCCAGCTTGTTGATACGGACAGCGGCCTGGATGCTGCGACGCGATGTATCGGAAACAATCAGGAGCACATCCACGTTCTTTGTGGTCAGGCGGCTGATGTGTTCCATACCGGCCTCGTTGTCCATCACGACGTAGGGGTAGTTGGTTTGGATCCGATCGAGAAAATTGGTCAGAAGACTGTTGGCCGCGCAGTAGCATCCGGCACCCTCCGGTTGGCCCATGACGATCAGGTCGAACCCGTCACTTTCGACGATGGCCTCTTCGAGCCTCATTTCCATGAAGATATCCTTGGTCATACCACTGGGGACGCTCCCCTTTTTCATGTCTTCGCGGGCGCCCCCGACAGTGCATGCAATGCTCAATCCCAGCACTTCGTTTAAGTTGGCATTGCAATCGGCGTCCACGGCCAGAATGGGCGTCTTGCCATTTTTTACCATATATTTAATCAACAGACCGGCCAGGGTCGTTTTGCCTGTACCGCCCTTTCCGGCCAGAGCAACCGTATACGTCATTGGGTTCTTCTCCTTTAGGTTTTGATATTAACACAGATTTTGACCGTTTTGAAATTGTTTAGGCCAGTTGGGTCAAACAGTCAAGGGGCAACGTTGACGAGGCCGCGCAGAAGGTACTTAAAACCGCGCCGACGTTGTGTCCAAAAGCGTCATGATCCATAAAAGGCACGCCGGAGAAGGGTTCTCAATTCCCTTGCAAAAGACACAGATCATATGCTAATTGTATAAATTTTAAATTCAATAATTACGGATTCTTAAAAAAAATACACTGGCGGTGAAAACTCAAGCCGGTTGTTCCGGGGTGATCGTGATGACGGCCGGTTGCGAGGCTCTGCAGGCTGCCCGGCACACCACCATTAAACGATAGAGGAGAGGCGCAATGGACTTCGAGCTGAACAAGACGCAGAAGGATATCCAGAAAGCGGTCAGGGAATTCACCCGGGGAGAATTCGACAGAGATCTGGTGCTGGAGCTGGAGAGAAAACACGAATTCCCCGAAAAAATATGGCGCAAGGCCTGTGATATCGGACTGGTCGGCGTTCATTTCCCCGAAGAGTATTCCGGGCAGGGGCTCGGATGTCTCGAGGACATTCTGGTGGTCGAGGAGTTGTGCCGCGGTGATTCGACTATGGGCAGCGCCGTTGCCCTTTCGAGTTTTGCTTCGGAAATCGTTCTGCACTGGGGCAGCGCCGAAATGAAGCAGAAATATCTGCCCGCCGTGGCCGAAGGCCGCATGCTTTCGGCCGGGGCTTTCACCGAACCGGACCACGGGTCCGACATCACCAGCATGGATACCACCGCCGTCAGAGACGGTGACGAGTGGGTCATCAACGGAACCAAGACCTTCATCACCAACGGCGGGTTGGCCGGGTTTTATTCGGTTATGTGCCAGAGCGATCCAGAGGCCCGACCCAGCTATCGCGGTATCAGTTTGATACTGGTTGAGGCCGATCGCAAAGGCGTGTCGACCGCGGACGTGGGACAGAAAATGGGCATCCACATGATGGCGACGACCGAAGTGAACTTCAAAGACGCGCGGGTACCGGCGGCCAACCTGATCGGCGAGGAAAACAAGGGCTTTTACCATGTGCTGCATTTTTTCGACGAAAGCCGGATACAGGTTGCGGCGCAAGCGCTGGGCATCGCCCAAGGCGCCTTCGACCGGGCAATCGATTATGTCAAGAAGAGAGAGCAGTTCGGAAAAAAAATAGCCCAGTACCAGGTGACCCAGCACAAACTGGCGGATATGGCCACAAAAATCGAACTGGCGCGGCTGATGACCTACAAGGCGGCTTGGAATTTTGACCAGGGCCGCATCGATCCCAAGCTGACTTCAATGGCAAAGATGTATGCGGCCCGAACGGCGGTCGAAGTGGCCGACGAGGCCATCCAGCTGCTGGGCGGTTACGGTTACATAACCGAATATGAAGTCGAACGGTTCTATCGGGATGCCAAGATTACCGAGATCTACGAAGGCACAAAGGAGATCCAGAAAAACACGATTGCCGGTGCATTGCTGGGCAAACTGAAGTAACCAGCGCCCATCCATAAACGGCATCTTTCGGCCCGGGCCGGCGTTCTCGCTCTTTGCAATCCTCAACGTAGCTTTGCTACGCCTGCGGTTGCAAAATCGCTGCGGCCTTGGCCGGGGCCGAAATCTACCATTTCTGAATGGACACTGATTTTGAATGGACACTGAGAAATTGTCTGGTACAATTTTTATAAAACTTTTTTTTCGAAAGGGCACTGCGATACACTTTTCAGCGAAAGGAGGAAAGCCATGCTGGATATCGTCAAGAAAGCCATGTTAACCGGGATCGGGATGGCCCTGCTGGCCAAGGATGAGATGGAAGAACTGGCGCGCGAGGCCGTCGAAAAAGGAAAAATGACCGAGCAGGACGGCAAGAAATTTCTGAACGAACTGCAAAAAAGATATGAAGATGTACAGGGCAAGCTGGAAGAGCGGGTGGAGAAATCGGTCAAAGACATCCTGAAAAAAATGGATGTCGTCACGGGCGAGGAGCTCAAAGCCATCAAAAAGGAGATCAGGGAGCTGAAGAAGGCGATCAACAAGGACGCGGAGAGCGCTTGATCATCCGTTAACAGGTCACCGCCCCTTCAGGGCCCGCTCAAAAATAACGTCACATATTGGACGCCGATGCATACCCACAGGCACCGTTGCGAAGGCTCAGAATATTACGATTTTAATTCGTTATCGTGCTTTTACGGTCGGGCGCCGCAAGGCCCGGAATTGCGAACTCATATTTACATTAACCCGTGTGTTTGCGGGCGCAAAAACCGCAGGCAAGACCTCACATGCTGAGCATCCGAAAAATCGGTGTCATCGGCCGGACGTATCGCAATTTGAACCGTTACCGGCAGATCCTGGCCGTGTTGCTCAAATACGGCTTCAGCGATTTACTGGAACTGTTGAAGCTCGATCAGTACGTTGCCGCCGGATTACAGCTGATATCCAAAAAACAGCCGATCAAGATCGAAAAGCTCACCCGGCCGCAGGGATTGCGGATGGCCCTCGAAGAGCTCGGTCCGACATACATCAAGCTTGGACAGATTCTGTCGACCCGTCCGGACCTGATCCCGGTCGACTTTCTGCAGGAACTCTCCAAGCTCCAGGACAAAGTCCCCTCGTTTCCCGCCGCTGCCGCCCGTAAGATCATCGAGACCGAGCTGGGGGTAACGCCTGAAAATCTGTTTGCCCAATTCGACGACACGCCGCTGGCATCGGCCTCCATCGGCCAGGTACACCGGGCCCAGTTGCATGACGGTCGGGAGGTCGCGCTCAAGGTCCAGCGGCCCGGCATCCAGAAAGTCATCGAGGTCGACCTCGAGATCATGCTGCACCTGGCGACCCTGATGGAACACCACATCGAGGAACTGGCCTTCCACCGCCCGATAAAAATTGTCGAAGAATTTGCCCGGACACTTGAAAAAGAGCTCGATTACCTGCTCGAGGCCGCCAATATGGAGCGAGCGGCGCTCAACTTCAGTGATGATCCTGCAACTTATATTCCGGCCGTCTTCCGAGAGCTGTCCACAGCGCGGGTCCTCACCACTGAGTGTGTCAAGGGTATCAAGGTTTCGGATATCGAGCGGCTCGATTCTTCCGGACTCGACCGCAAGTTGATCACTTCGCGCGGGGCCGACATTTTGCTGCGCATGATTTTTGAGCACGGTTTCTTCCAGGCCGATCCCCACCCCGGTAATATTTTCGTATTGCCCGGCAACGTCATTTGTCTGATCGATTTTGGGATGGTGGGCTCCGTGGACCGACAAACCCGTGAGACCTTTGTCGATTTACTGGACGGAATCGTCAAAAAGGACGCGTCGAAAGTCGCCGTTGTCCTGTTGCAACTCACAGACTGGGAAGAAGAGCCGGACAGCCGCGCCTTTGAAGTCGACGTCACCGATTTTATGGCCTATCATCTCTTCAGGCCCTTGAAAGACGTTCGCATCGGCAAACTACTTCATCATTTGCTGGAGCTGGCATCGCGTCACCGGCTCCGGATTCCCCCGAACATCTTTCTGATGATGAAATCCATGACCACCGTTGAAGGGGTGGCGCGCATGCTCGACCCGGATTTCGACCTCTTCGGCAGGGTCGCTCCTTATATCAGGAGCGTTCTCCTGGAACGGTATTCACCGCGACGCCTGTCGGCCGATGCCTTTCAGATGACCGCCGATCTGATAAAGTTCACCCGGCGGTTCCCTCAGGATCTACTCGACATCGCCCGCCTGGTTCGTCGGCAGCAGCTCTGCCTCAAAATAGAAGACCGGGGACTCGAGCGCACCCTTTCCACCCATGACCAAATCAGCAACCGCATCTCTTTTTCGATCATCATTGCCGCCCTGATTATCGGTTCGGCGTTGATCGTAATATCCGAGATCCCGCCTTTGTTTTACGGAATATCGTTGATCGGCATCATCGGCTTCACTGCCGCCGCTCTGATGGGTATTTGGCTGCTGGTGGCTATTCTGCGCAAGGGAAGGCTTTAGGGGTTTCGTTGGCCGGTTGAGCCCGTTAAAAACTGATACGCGGCCAATTAATTGGTGGGACATTTTCCGCAGTGTGCACCGAGGGGTGACCGTCATTCTTATTGCCGGGCAGCCAAGCTTCACCTAAACCACGGTGTAACCTGGTCCTTCACCGCCCTCAGGGCAGGTCCAAGTGATGTTGCGATAGGGGTCCTTGATATCACACGTCTTGCAGTGAAAACAATTGGAAGGGTTGAGTTTGAGCCGTCTTTCGCCCGTTTCTGCATCGGTTTCGATTTCGTAAACATTGCCGGGACAAAAACGTGTGCAAGGGCTGCGATAGGTGTCGAAGCACCGGGTGACGCACAAATGGGTATCGTGTACAATCAAATGCGACGGTTGGTCCTCGCGGTGTTTGGTTTTTGAAAGGTACACGCCGGTCAGTTTGTCGACATACAGGTCACTGTCGAAAATGGATTTGTCCAGGTCAGTGCTGCCGGCGCTCGGACCGGCTTTAACGGGTTCAAGAGTCGTGCAGTCTTCCTCAATGGGCATCCGTTCGATCAATCCGCGACCCTTGGTGACGTACTGGGCCCCCAGATGGATGAATTTGACTGCGCCCTTCTTGGCAAGTGCTTGGGCGAAATTTCTGCCTTCGTAGAGTTCTTTTTTCAGCCAGCCGGCCTCAAAGAGGGTCTGGTAGGCACCCAAAGACTCTTCGGTGAAGCTGTTCCGGGCAATGGCCGCGATGATGGCTTCGGCTGCCAGCATGCCGGATTTCATGGAGACATGGATTCCCTTTAGGGCTGGCGAGTTGTGCATGGCCGCACCTCCGCCCACGAAAACGGCACCGTTGGTCGACAGTTTGGGGATGCTGAAATAACCGGCGGTGGAAACCGTCCGGGCTCCCTGCTCGATGACCTTCCCGCCCCGGATGATACCGGACACGAACGGATGGCGTTTGAACCGGATGAACATATCGTAAGGGTCGATCAGCGCATCTTCATACCCCAGACCGGTAAGGTATCCGATGGCAATCTTGTTGTCCTTCATCTCGTAAATAAAGCCGCCTCCGGGCGTATTCATGCCGAGCGGGTAGCCGAGAAAGTGGATGTCGTTGCTCTTGCCGGTCGCAAAGTGATGCTTGTCCGGCAGCTGAATGACCTCCTTGACCCCGGTTTCGTAGACCTGGGGCATCCTGTCGGCGGCGATGCTCAGTTTTTCTTCGATTTGTTTGAAAAGGCTGCCCCGTGCCCCCTCACCGAAAACCGTCACCTTGGCCTTAAGATCGATTCCGGGTTCGAAGTTGGCTTTGTGTTCGCCGTCTTTACCGAGCCCCTTGTCGCCGGTGCGAATCCCGATCACTGTTTGTCCCGTTTCGTCGAATAGAACCTCGTTGCCGGCAAATCCCGGGAAGATATTGATTCCCATTTCCTCGGCGATTCCACCCAGCCAGCGGCAGAATTTTGACAAACTGACGATGTAGTACCCCTTGTTGTGAAGATAGCGAGGCACCAGAGGGGCATGGAAGGCGCGGTTACGGGTCAGATAATAGAAGGCATCGCCTTGAACCACGGCTTCAACGGGACATCCTCTTTCAATGTGATCCGGCATGAGTTCATGCAGGGCCCGTGGATTGAGAATGGCCCCGCTGACCGAGTGCGCGCCGATGTCGGACCCTTTTTCGATCAAGGCCACCTCTATGGTCATATTTTTTTCACGTGCCAGCTGCATCAAGCGGACGGCGCCTGCCAGACTGGCGGGGCCACCGCCGACGAACAATACGTCGAAATCAATGGATTCCCGTTCGACACTCATTATTAGGCTCCTTCATGCTGGGATTCACGAAAAAATAAATTCGCAATTCCGGCCCTGTTTAGCACGACGGGCTAATTTTGTAAATCGGGAAGCGGTCTTGAAATCCGGTCAATCAGGATTACTATCTGGTGGCGGAAAGCGTCCTGCTGCTTTAACACGAAAATAGAATTTTCATGCACCGTGGCGGCCCGCAGGTCCATGAGTGTTTAACCGTAAAACCGAAAGGAGGGTGATGTATGGATATCGCAAGACTTGAATCTGTAGCACGGCAGCTTGTTGCAGGCGGAAAGGGTATCCTGGCGGCCGACGAGAGCGCGCCCACAATCAAGAAACGTTTCGACACCATCGCGGTCGAATCGACCGAAGAAAACCGGCGGGCTTACCGGAATTTGCTATTTACGACACCGCATGCCGAAAAGTACATCAGCGGGGTGATCTTGTTCGAGGAAACCCTGCGGCAGAAATCTTTAGACGGCGTCGCGTTTCCGCAGCTGTTGAGCGGCAAGGGGATTCTGCCCGGAATCAAGGTTGATAAAGGCGCCAAGCCCCTGGCCGGATTCAGTGGTGAAAAAATCACCGAGGGTCTTGACGGTCTGCGCGAACGCTTGGCCGCTTACAAGGACCTCGGTGCGACATTCGCCAAATGGCGTGCAGTGATCACCATCGGCAAAGACATCCCGACTCGGTTTTGTATCGATGCCAATGCGCATGCACTGGCCCGCTACGCTGCGCTGTGCCAGGAAGCTGGCCTGGTACCGATCGTCGAACCCGAGGTGCTCATGGACGGGCCGCATGACATACAGCGATGTCAGGACGTGACGGCTGCCACCCTTAAAAGCGTTTTCAGCGCGCTCTTTGAACATTGCGTCCTGTTGGAAGGTATGTTACTCAAACCGAACATGGTTCTATCCGGTACAGAGTGTCCAACACAGGCCGGTGTAGCGGAAGTGGCCGAAAGGACGGTGCGCACGTTCAGGCAGGTCGTGCCGGCGGCCGTGCCCGGGGTCGTTTTTCTATCGGGTGGTCAGAGTTCCGAGTTGGCAACCGAGCATCTGAACGCGATGAACGCACTCGGAAAGCATCCCTGGGAACTCAGCTTTTCTTACGGCCGGGCCTTACAGGAACATACCCTCAAAGCCTGGCAGGGGCGGGCCGATGCAGTTGCCGCCGCTCAGAGAGTGTTCCACCATCGGGCCAGTTGCAACGGCGCGGCGCGGTACGGCAAATACGACAAGGCGATGGAAGAAAAGGCCGCTTGATACGCGCCTGATCTAAACGCGACACGGGCGTGAAGCCGGAGTGGCGGATTGATGATCGGCTGGCATGGCGGACACAAGACCGACCAAAAATTCCTTTACATTTGTGATGTCAATCTATTTTAAGCATTTGCCCGCGGACATGGCGCTTTTCTGCAACTCAGTTCCCGTTGGCCGATTCGGTCGGACCGTCAGGTGATGAACGACTTCTGGCACTGGTGGCAGCATATTCCCCAACACCTTGACCCGGTTATTTTCGCTATCGGCGGGTTCAAGCTGCAATACTACGGGCTGATGTATGTCGTCGCTTTTGTCGTGACGTACCTGCTGGTAACTTACCGGCTTAAGCACGAAGAGCGGTTCCAGTTGACCCCCGACCAGGTCCAGGCGCTCATCACTTCCATGATGCTGGGGGTCATCGTCGGCGGTCGTCTCGGATACGTGCTCTTTTACAACCTGCCCTATTACCTCAAGCATCCACTGGAAATCATTCTGCCCTTCGACCTTTCGAACGGATTCAAGTTTACCGGTATTACCGGCATGTCCTTTCACGGTGGTCTGATCTGCGTCATCCTTTTCACCTGGCTCTACTGCCGTAAGAACAGCCTTAGCCTGCTCGAGGTGGCCGACCTCTTTATTCCCGCCATTCCGCTGGGATACACCTTCGGCCGAATTGGCAATTTCATCAACGGCGAGCTTTACGGCCGGGTCACGTCGGCACCTATCGGCATGTTGTTTCCTCTGGCGCCCGGCAGCCAGCTGAGGCATCCGTCGCAGCTCTACGAAGCCCTGTTCGAGGGTGTTTTTCTTTTCCTGGTATTGTGGAGCCTGAGACAAAGGGTCCGCATACCGGGGGCTATGCTGGCGCTTTACCTGATCGGATACGGCACGGTGCGGTTTTTCATCGAATACTTCCGGCAGCCCGACGCCCAACTGGGATTCGTTCTTTTTTCATTTTCAATGGGGCAGGTACTGTGCCTGTTGATGATCGGTTGCGGAGCCTCTTTGCTGATCTATCTGCACCATCGGCAGGGGATTATCATAAACACCCGCTGACGCTGACGCGGGTATTTTTTCGGTAACGGTAGGAAGCCGAATTTTATCATCATGTCGACATTGATTCTCTACAACACACTGTCCCGCAGCAAAGAGCCTTTTCGGCCGCTGCACGACGATTACGTCGGTCTGTACACCTGCGGGCCCACGGTTTACAACTATGCCCATATCGGCAACCTGCGAACCTATATCTTTGAAGATACTCTCAAGCGCGTGCTGCTCTTCAACAATTTTCGTTTGAAGCATGTAATGAACATCACCGATGTCGGCCACCTGACCGGCGACCGGGATATGGGCGAAGACAAAATGGAAAAAGGGGCCGCACGCGAAGGTAAAACCGCCTGGGATATCGCCGAGTTTTACACCCGGGCGTTCCAGAAAGACATTGATCAATTGAACATCCTGCCGCCGGACGTCTGGTGCAAGGCTACCGATACGATACCCGATCAGATCGCACTGATTCGGACCCTGGAAGAAAAAGGATATTCTTACCAGACCGGGGACGGGATCTATTTCGATACTTCCCGCGTCGAGAATTACGCCAAATTGTCCAACCAGAATCTCGATGCGCTCCAGGAGGGGGCCCGGGTGGAAAAAAATCCCGCGAAGCGGAACCCGACCGACTTTGCGCTGTGGAAATTTTCACCCGAAGACGCCAACCGCCAAATGGAATGGGACTCTCCTTGGGGCAAGGGCTTTCCGGGCTGGCATATCGAGTGTTCGGCCATGAGCATGATGTATTTAGATGACCATCTCGATATCCACTGCGGCGGGACCGATCACATCGACGTGCATCATACCAACGAAATTGCCCAGTCGGAGGCGGCCACCGGCAAAAAATTTTTCAATTTCTGGATGCACGGGGCGTTCCTGAACATCGCCGGCGGCAAGAAGATGGCCAAGAGTGCCGATAATTTCCTGACCCTCGACGCCACGTTCACCCAAAACGGAATCAGCCCGCTCGTCTATCGTTTTGCCGCATTTCTCACCCACTACCGCAAGCCGATGGAGTTCAGCGATGAATCTCTGGAGGCGGCGCGTAACGGTTTGGCCCACCTGCAGAACCAGGTCCGCAGCCTCATGGATCTGCAGAGGAAGGATGACGGAAAAATCCTTCCAGATTTCAAGCGCCGGTTCACAGAGGCCATAAATGACGACTTGAACATGCCGCGGGCCATGGCCGTCGTCCAGGAGACGCTGAAAGCGGATCTCGACGAAGCGGATCGGTTGGCAACCGTGTTGGATTTCGACCGGGTGCTGGCTCTGGACCTCGACCAGGTGGGCCAAGAAGAGCGTCTGCCGACGGAGGTTTTCAAGCTGATTGAAGCACGCCGAAAGGCCCGGGCCGAGAAAGACTGGAAAGCCTCCGACCGGTTGCGGGAGGAGATTCAAGCTCTCGGCTATACGGTTCAGGACGCCAAGGACGGAATGAAGGTCTTCAAGCAATAATAATTCAACATATCCTACTTAATCAACCGCCGGCGCATTGCCCTCAAAGCCAGAACGGCGAAAATCACAGAAAAGAGCAGCAGATAAAGAATGCTGAGCACAGGCGGTGTCTCGCGGGCCCCGAGACTGAAGCAGCGCGCCAGTTCAGTGAGGTGGTAGAGGGGAAAAACCAGTGCCACCGGCTGGACCCACGAAGGCAGGTTGGACACCGGGAAAAAAGTTCCACTGAAGAGAAACATCGGGGTGACGAACAAAAAGATCGGCAGATTGAACATGTCGATGGTGGGCACGATACCGGTGAAAAACATGCCCACGGCACCGAAAGCCAGGCCTCCCAGCAAGGCCGTGGGAATCAGCAGCAGGCCGAGAGGAAAACGGACATATCCCAGCACTCCTAAAACCAGCAGCATGACAGCGGCCGCGCCCACCGCCTTGGTGGCGCTCCACACAATTTCGGCGATGATGATTTCCTCTAACGACAGCGGTGTGGACAGCATGCCGTCGAAGGTTTTCTGGTAGTACATGCGGACGAAAGACCCGTAGGTGGTTTCGAAGAACGCATTCCACATCACGGCTGTTGCGACCAACGCCGGTGCGATGAAGGCCGTGTAAGACAGCGCAAGGCCGCCGTAGCCAACGGTGCCGATCAGGCCGCTGAACCCCAGACCAAAGGCCATAATGTAAAACAGCGGTTCGAACAGCGGGGTGATGAAATTGACCTTCCAAATTTTCTGATAGACCACCAGGTTTCGCTCCCATACCCGTAAAAAACGCCACGAAAAAAACGACCAGTCGATCATTCCCTGAGCTCCCTTCCCGTCATGCGCAGAAACACATCTTCCAGGGTGCTGTTTCGGAAGATGCACTTTTCGGAGCAAAACCGATCGCGTATCGTGTTGTGCAGTTCAACTTCCTCCGGTACGTACAGGATCAGGCGATCTCCCAGGTCATCATGTTCGATGTGATTTGCCTTCACGTAATCCCTCAACGCTTGATCGGGACCCTCGATTTCGACCGCATTGCTGGCGGCGTGGCGGGCAATCAGCTCCGTCGGGCTGCCGTCGACCAGAATGCGGCCATGATCGATGATCACCAGACGATCGCAGAGCCGCGAGGCCTCCTCCATGTAATGGGTGGTCATCAGAATCGTCAGGCCGGTGGCTTTCAGTGTCGCCAATTTGTCCCACACCTGGTGGCGGGACTGAGGGTCGAGCCCGGTGGTCGGCTCGTCTAGAATCAACAAGTCGGGCCGGTTGATCAATGCGCGGGCCAAAATCAGCCGTCGTGCCATTCCGCCCGAGAGTTCCATGACCTTGGAATCTTTTTTGTGGGTCAGGGCGAAGAAGTCGAGCAGTTCACGTGCGTGTTCGGCGGCTTCCTTTTTCGGGATCGAGAAATAGCGGGCATAGACATGCAGGTTCTGTTCGACTGTCAGGTCCGGGTCGAGGGTGTTTTCCTGATGGCAGACCCCGATGCGGGATTTGATAGGGCGCCAATGGGTCTTGATGTCGAGGCCGAATACTTTCAAACTGCCGCCGGTAGGCGGTGAAAAACCATAGAGCATCCGGATTGTCGTGGTCTTACCGGCGCCGTTGGGGCCCAGCAGACCGAAAAATTCGCCTTTTGCCACGGAGAACGAGATGCCGTTGACAGCCGCAACCCCGTTAAAGCGTTTCAGCAGGTCTTGAACTTCGATCACGTTCGGCATGCGTATTCAGCTCCACAAAGGGGGTCAGCGGTCGATCTGCAGACGTTTTCCGGCGGGCTGTGGGTCGATATGACCCTGATAGAATGCCAAATGCCCGGAAACGATGGTGGCGGCAACAGATGAGCGAAACGTCAGTCCGTCGAAGGGGGACCAGCCGCAGCGGTACAGGATCGGCTGTTCGTCGACAGGCTGCGGGCGGTTCAAGTCGACCAGGGTCAGATCGGCCCAGTAACCTTCACGAATGAATCCGCGGTCCTTCAAGCGAAACAGCCGTGCCGGGGCATGCGCGGTTTTCTCGGCGATCAGTGGCAGTGAAAAAAGCCCGTCGTGATGAAGTTCCAACACGCAGACCAGGGCGTGCTGCACCAAAGGCAGGCCGGCCGGGGCCTTGAAATACAGATTCTGCTTTTCGGAGAGTGTGTGGGGGGCGTGATCGGTGGCGATCACGTCGATCCGGTTGTTCTTCACCGCGTCGACCAGTGCTTTTCGGTCACTGGCGGTTTTAATGGCGGGATTGCATTTGATGCGGGTACCCCGGCTCGCGTAATCACCGTCGTCGAAAAAGAGGTGGTGCACGCATACCTCGGCGCTGATCTGTTTGTTATCCAGAGAACCCTCCGCCAGCAGGGTCAACTCCCGGGCCGTGGTCAAGTGCAGCAGGTGCAGTCGTGTGTTGAAACGGCGGGCCAGATCGACCGCCAGGGCCGAGGAACGAAAGCAAGCCTCCTCACTGCGGATGAACGGGTGAGCCGTCATGGGGATGTCGTGGCCGTATTCGGCGCGCATCTTATCTTCATTGGCTTTGATGGTCGGGGTATCTTCGCAGTGAGTGGCGACCAGGGTGGGCGCTTGGGAGAATATTTTATCAAGCGCTTTCGGATCGTCCACCAGCAGATTGCCGGTTGAAGCGCCCATGAAAACCTTTATGCCGCAAGCAGAGCGGGGATCGAGGGCAATGATCTCATCGATGTTGTCGTTGGTGCCGCCCAGATAAAACGAATAGTTAGCGAAGGATCGCCCGGCGGCCAGCGAGAATTTTTCTTCCAGAAGCAACTGCGTGGTGGTCGGCGGCTGCGTGTTCGGCATGTCCATATAGCTCGTGATGCCGCCGGCGACGGCGGCCCTTGACTCACTGTAGATATCACCCTTGTGAGTCAGGCCCGGTTCACGGAAATGAACCTGGTCGTCTATCATGCCGGGCAACAGTATTCGCCCGTCGGCATCGATGACCCTGGCCGCCGGCTGCGATGACAAATTCGGCCCCACTTGCGCAATTCGGCCGTCGGCGATGAGTACATCGCCGGGTCGAACCTCTCCCTCGTTGACGATCCGGGCGTTGACGATCAAGATCGAATCCATGCTTCTGTGGTCCTTCTTAGCCGATTTTCATAACCATTGGCTTCGGGCATTCGGAGTAACCCGCAACTGCAAATATAGCTGATTCGTACCACAGCTTGCCGGTAAAATCAAAAATGTCTCATTCGACACTGTGTATAAACAGGATTCACCTCACCCGGTGGGTATTTCGAAGAAAAATGTGGACATTCGATCGACATCCGCTTTATTGTGCAAATCAATTGCATCCGAATCCCGGTCGTGGTCCCGTTGGCCTGCACCGGGAGGCGGGCCTGCAGAAAGTGGTGCCGCTCGAGAAATTTCAACGGTGAAGATACCCATGAGCAAACCCATCGTCGAAATCCACGATCTCGATTTTTCCTATAATGGTCAATCGGTTCTCAGGGACATCAACCTCGAGATAAAAGCCGGAGATTTCATGGCCATGATCGGACCCAACGGGGGCGGCAAAACCACGCTGCTGAAGATCCTGTTGGGATTGTATACGCCGGACAGGGGCCATATTCATGTTCTCGGTCACTCCCCGCGCAAAGTGTCGCATCGTATCGGCTACGTTCCGCAGAACATTCACATCAATCAGCGGTTTCCGATTTCGGCCCTGGATGTTGTTCTCATGGGCTTGCTCAATCCCGGAAAGAGGTGGGCGCGGCGTTCACGCCAGGAACGGCTGGCCGCTCATCGGGCGCTGGAAGCAATGCAGATGCGGGCTTACGGCGATCGTCGCATCGGTGAACTCTCGGGCGGGCAGCGGCAGCGGGTTTTTATAGCGCGGGCGCTCGTGACCAACCCGGAAATTCTTTTGCTGGATGAGCCCACGGCCAGCATCGATGCCACGGGCCAGCACGCTTTTTATGAAATGCTGAACGAGCTTAGTCGAGAGATGACAATCGTTTTGGCCAGCCATGACCTGATGGCGCTCTCACGTTACGTTAAATCCGTGGCCTGCATCAACCGGACCCTGCATTACCACGATCAGGGTGAAATAACCGAGGAGATGATTGCATCGATGTATCGGTGTTCGTTGGATGAAAACTGTCCGGTGGAACTGATTGCGCACGGAATACCCCATCGGGTGCTCAAAGAGCACTAAGGGCCCCGGCAAGAAATAATTCCACATCTTGCTTGTCTTTTGGATCGTCTACTGCGTTACATCCACCGACACGTATCTCGATATGCGCCGCTGGATGTGCCTTGTCGACGAACCCAAATCCGGCGCAATCTTGTGGAATTATTTCTTACCGGTACTCTAAGTGGTGAATGGTAAACATGCTTGAAGCCCTCCATTATGAGTTTATGCGTACCGCTTTGGCGGCCGGGTTGCTGACAAGCGTGATCTGCGGCGTTATCGGCACACTGGTGGTCGTCAACCGGATTGTCTTTCTTGCAGGCGGGATTGCCCACGCCGCCTACGGGGGAATCGGGATCGCTTTTTTCTTCGGTCTGCCGTATATGGCGGGTACGACTGGATTTTCGCTTGCGGTCGCCATGACCATGGCGGCTGTAACCGTGAAAACCAAGCATCGATCGGACACCATTATCGGTGTCTTATGGGCGGTGGGGATGGCGCTGGGGGTCATTCTGCTGGACCTGACACCGGGATACAATGTCGATTTGATGAGCTATCTTTTCGGAAGCATTCTTACCGTTCCGGTGTCGGATCTCTGGATCATGCTGGCCGTGGCGATGGTGAACATCGGCGTGGTGACATATTTCTACAACGACTATCTGTCCATGTCCTACGATGAGGAATTTGCCCAGATAAGGGGAGTGGCGGTGCGCAGGCTCTATTTTCTGCTGATCGGGCTCGTGGCGGTATCGATTGTGATGATCATACAGGTCGTGGGGTTGATCCTCGTCATTGCCCTGCTGACGATTCCGCCTTTCATCTGTGAAAAATATGCCCGATCGCTGACCGCTATGATGGTCTATTCGAGCGCGTTGAGCATCATCTTCACCGTCACCGGTCTCTATCTGGCATACCGGTTCAATTTGACCTCCGGTGCTGCCATTATCCTGGTAGCTGGTGCGGGATTTCTCATTTCGCTCCTGATCGAGCGACTCGCGGCCGGGCGACGCTCTGCCGCCGCGGCCTCGGCTGGATGACGGTCGACTCCCGCCGGACCCCAAAAATATGCGCCATCGCTGTGATTATACCCGATTGCTGGAAGCCGCCGGATTGAAGACGACCCCCAACCGTCTGTCGGTTCTGGAGACCATTGGGAACAATTCCAGTCCGATACGGAGAAAATCCCACTCGGGGGCGCCAGGATCAGATAACCAGGGCGCGCAGCACTTCCAGGTTTTTCTTGTCCCACCTGTCTGCATCCTTTAGCTTGGGCGTTTCGATGACTTTCGGTACGCGGCGGAACCGTTGATCGTTCATGATCAATCTGAAGGCTTCGATACCGATATACCCTTCACCGATGTGTTCGTGGCGATCGATCCGAGAATTTAAACCTTTTTTCGTATCGTGATGTCCTTGTTTTTTCTCTCACAGGGAATCGATCGAACCCATTGTCGGCGGCCCTCCGATTGACCGAATACCACAATAAACGGTCAATACTTTATCTTGTCCAAGACAGGAAGAATGCCGAACAGCGAAAACGTCATATTGATCGGGATGCCGGGTGTCGGCAAGACGACCGCCGGCATGCTCTTGGCTGAACGTCTCGGCTATGCTTTCCTGGACACCGACGTCACGATTCAGACACGTGAAGGCCGCCGCCTCCAGGAAATCATCGATGCCGACGGCCTGGCGACTTTCAGCCGTATCGAAGAACGCGCAATTCTGGCGGTGTCAGTCCAGGCGCATGTGATCGCCACGGGGGGCAGCGTGGTTTACAGCGAGAAAGCCATGCGGCATCTCAAATCCGGTTCTGTGGTCTGTCATTTGGATGCCGATCCCAAATGCCTGCAAGCCCGAATCGACAACATGGGCAGCCGGGGGATTGCCATGGCTCCGGGCCAGAGTCTCGCGATGCTTTACACCGAACGTCGCCAGCTGTACCTCAAATATGCCGATTTCAGCATCGACTGTAGTGATCTGAGTCCCAACAAAGTCGTGCAGCTGATCCTGGGCATTCTTCAAAGCCGGTTCCGTTATCTTCTCTGATTTTATTTTCTTTGGAAGGGTTTATAAATTACAAATATGTATTAATTTGATTCAATGTACTCGAATTTAACCATCATTTTTTTGAAAGCAGACCCCTGTCATGGACGACATCAAACGGTTCGAAGAGACAACGCTGCTGTATGAAATCAGCAAGGCCCTCAACGAGCATCTGGATCTCAAAAAATCCTTATATAAAGTTTTGGACATTCTGTCTTCGTCCTTAAAAATGGAGCGCGGAACGATCACGATTCTCGATCCGCTGCGCAACGAGATCCACATCGAGGTCGCTCACGGTATATCCAAGAGTGCGGTTTCGCGGGTAAAATATCAGCTCGGTGAAGGGATCACCGGCCGCGTGATTCAGTCGGGAAAAATGATCGTCATTCCCAAAATCAGTGAGGAGCCCCACTTTCTCGATCGGACGGCCTCACGCAGGTCCAGAGATTTCCGTGAGCTGTCATTTTTCTGCACGCCCATCAAGAAAGGCAACCAAGTGGTGGGGGCTCTGAGCGTCGACCGTCTCTATGATGAAAGTTACAACCTGGCCGGAGGTAAGAAACTGCTTTCCGTAGTCGCCACCATGGTGGCTCAGCACGTGATCAACCTGGAGACCATTCAGCGCGAAAAGGATCAGCTGCGGGATGAGAACCGTAGGCTCAGGAAGGAGTTGGAAAACAAGTACCGTATTACCAACATTATCGGCAACAGCAACAAGATGCGCGAGGTCTTCCAGATGATCTTTCAGGTGTCGAAAAGCAATGCCACGGTACTCATTCGCGGCGAAAGCGGCACCGGAAAGGAGTTGGTCGCCAACTCAATTCATTACAACAGCCACCGCGCCAAAACCGCCTTTGTCAAGGTCAACTGTGCGGCTCTGCCCTCAAACCTGATCGAGAGCGAACTGTTCGGCCATGAACTGGGGGCTTTTACCGGCGCCATCAAACAAAAACAGGGCAAGTTCGAATTGGCCAACAAGGGAACCATTTTTCTGGATGAAATCGGTGCCATCGGTCTGGATGTCCAGGTCAGCCTGTTGCGGGTGCTGCAGGAGAAAGAATTCGAACGGGTCGGCGGACACAAGACCATCAAGACCGACGTACGGGTCATAGCGGCCACCAACAAGAATCTGGAAGAGGCCGTAGAGGATGGGTCTTTTCGCGGTGATCTGTATTACCGGCTCAACGTGTTTCCGATCTATATGCCTCCGTTGAGGGAGCGTAAGACCGATATGTTGCTGCTGGCGGATCATTTCCTCGAAAAATACGCCCCAGAGAACGGTAAGGATATCCGCCGTTTTTCGACGCCCGCCATCGACATGCTCATGAATTATCACTGGCCCGGAAACGTCCGTGAACTGGAAAACTGCATCGAGCGGGCCGTATTGCTCTGCGAAGAAGGGGTGATCCACAGCTATCACCTGCCGCCGACCCTTCAAACCGGCGTCGAATCCGACACCTTGCCGACCCTTTCGATGGAAGAGGCCGTCGCCAATCTCGAACGGGAAATGATCATCGATGCCCTGAAGAACACCCGCGGCAACATCACTCGGGCGGCCGAAATCCTCCAGACAACGGTCCGCAAGTTTGCCTACAAGGCCAACAGATATGGCGTCGACTTCCGTCATTACCGATAGTGTCCCTCCGCAAATGCCGTCTTGCGATCCCTGACCGCGTTCTCGCTTCCCATCGATCCTCGGCTTGGGCCTCGATACCCCTAAGAAGCTCGATAGCAAAGAACAAGCGGCATGCGCCCGAGATTATTCGGGCGCATGCCTTTCTCCAGGAGGGGGAGAGTTAGATGTCGAAGTAGAGGAAGAATTCGTGGGGATGCGGCCGCAGTTTTACCGCGTTGATTTCGTTTTCAATTTTATAGTCGATCCACATGTCGATCGCGTCCTGTGTGAACACATCGCCCTTTAGTAGAAATTCCGAGTCGGCTTTCAGCGCTTCGAGTGCCGCCTCGAGCGAACCCGGTGCCGATGGGACCTTGGCCAGCTCTTCGGGCGGCAGGTTATAGATGTTCTTGTCGAGTGGATCGCCAGGATCGATGCGGTTTTGAATGCCGTCGATGGCCGCCATCAGAATGGCCGGAAACGCCAAGTAGCCGTTGCAGGAGGGATCGGGGGTCCTGAATTCGATCCGTTTGGCCTTGGGGGACGAGGAATACATCGGGATGCGAACCGCAGCGCTGCGGTTGCGGCTGGAGTAAGCCAGGTTGACCGGCGCTTCGAAACCAGGAACCAGCCGCTTGTATGAGTTGGTGGTCGGGTTGGTAAAGGCACACAACGCATTACAGTGCTTCAGAATGCCGCCGATGGCATAGAGCGCTTCCTGGGACACGCCGGCATATTTGTCACCTGCAAAGGTGGTCTGGCCTTCCTTCCAGATGCTCAAGTGTGTATGCATACCGGTACCGTTGTCCCCGTAGAGCGGCTTCGGCATGAAAGTGACCGTGTGACCGTGACGATAGGCAACGTTCTTCAGAACGTATTTAAACCATTTCAACTGATCGGCCATCTGCACCAGCGGTTTGAAGCGCATGTCGATTTCCGCCTGCCCGGCGGTGGCCACCTCATGATGCTGGGCTTCGATATCGATTCCCAGGTTCTGGAGGGTAAGGACCATTTCGGTGCGAAGGTCCTGAAATTTATCCATGGGCGGTACCGGAAAATAGCCTTCCTTGTGACGGGGTTTGTAGCCGAGATTCGGGCACTCGTCGCGGCCCGAGTTCCAAATGCCTTCGATGGAGTCGATTTCATAAAAGGCGCGGTTGGTGGCGGATTCGAAACGGATGTTGTCGAAAATGAAGAACTCGGCTTCGGGTCCGATAAACGCCGTATCACCGATACCGGTGCTCTTTAGATAGGCCTCCGCTTTCTGCGCGATGTGGCGCGGATCGCGGGTATAGGGTTCCCGGGTCACCGGATCGGCGATGTTGCAGATCAAAACCAGGGTCGTCTCGGCGAAAAAGGGATCGATATTGGCGGTCGCCGGGTCCGGAATAACCAGCATATCGCTGGCGTTGATCGGCTGCCATCCGCGGATACTGGATCCGTCGAAACCGAAGCCGTCTTCGAAACACGATTCAGACAGCTCGCTGATGGGCACCGAAAAATGCTGCCACAGTCCTGGAAAGTCCATAAAGCGCAGATCCAGCATTTTCGCGCCCTTTTCTTTTGCTAATTCTACTACTTCTTTGGGTGTCATGCGGAGTCCTCCTTTTTAGGTTTGTGAAAAATTGAAAATTTAAATGGCGTCTTTGCCGGTCTCACCGGTTCTGACGCGGATTGCTTCTTCGATCGGGGAAACAAAAATCTTGCCGTCGCCGATTTTACCGGTACTGGCAGCCTCGCGTATTTTTTCCACGATTTTGTCCGCGCGTTCGGCTTCAACGACAATCTCGATCTTGACCTTGGGAATGAAATCGACGATGTATTCGGCGCCGCGGTAGATTTCCTTGTGGCCCTTCTGCCGGCCATAGCCCTTTACCTCGCTGATGGTCATTCCCTGAATCCCTATTTCGTTCAATGCTTCCTTGACGTCATCCAGTTTGAAGGGTTTGATGATAGCCTCTATTTTCTTCATCTCCTTACCTCCTGTTCGATGTGGTCGACTTAAGGGCCCCGGGAAAATAATTCCACCTCTTGCTTGTCTTATGGCCCGTCTACTGCGTTACATCCACCCACACGTATCCCGATATGCGCAGGTGGATGTGCCTTGTAGACAAACCATAATCCGGCGCAATCGTGTGGAATTATTTCTTACCGTGACCCTAAATGATTTCAAATCCTCTTTCGCCGTGCAGGGCGCTGTCGAGGCCTTCGATTTCGCTCTCCTTTGCCACTCTCAATCCGCCGGTGATGAACCGGGTAATGTAAATGAGTATGATTGTTCCGACAGCCGTAAAGACGGCCGTGGCGACGATTGAGATAATCTGTATCCACAGTTGTTTCGGATTTCCATAAAACAAGCCTCGTCCGGCCTCGTTGACGGCGGGATTGGCAAAGAGTCCGGTGGCCAGCGCGCCCCAGATACCACACACGCCATGGACGCCGAAGGCATCGAGCGAGTCGTCGTAGCCGAGTTTGCGTTTCAATACGGTGACACCGACGTATCCCAGCAGACCCGCCCCGGCGCCGATCACGAGCGAGGCCGGCATGTTGACGAAGCCAGCCGCCGGTGTAATGGCCACCAGCCCGGCGACGATGCCGGAGGCCATGCCCAGCACGGTCGGCTTTTTACTGACCGTCCACTCGGCAAACATCCACGCGAGGGCCCCTATGGCCGCCGAGGTGTTGGTCACCAGGAAGGCCGAGGCGGCGATGCCGTCCGCCGCCAGTTGACTGCCGGCATTGAAACCGAACCAGCCGAACCACAGCAGCGCAGCCCCCAGCGCGGTGAGGGTGATGCTGGAAGGAAACATGGACTCTTTTCCGTACCCGATGCGTTTGCCGAGCACCAGCGCCAGAACCAACCCGGCGACTCCCGCGTTAATGTGGACCACCGTTCCGCCGGCAAAGTCAAGAGCGCCCATGCTGCCCATCCAACCGCCGCCCCAGACCCAGTGGGCAATGGGGCAGTAAATCAGCGTAATCCAAAGCACGGCAAAGACGATCCAGGAAGAAAATTTCATCCGGTCGACGATCGAGCCGAGAACCAGTGCCACCGTGATACAGGCGAAGGTCATCTGAAAAAGCGCAAACACGTAAGTCGGTATCGATCCCTGCAGGCTGTCGACGCCGATACCATTCATGAACAGGTGCGTCAATCCCCCGACAATGCCGCCATGGTCCGGGCCGAAAGCGATGCTATACCCCCAAAGGACCCATATCACGCTGCCCAGACAGTAGGCGACGATGGTCATGGCGATGGTGTTGAGAAGGTTCTTGTAACGGGACATTCCGCCGTAAAAAAGCGCCAGGCCGGCCGGCGTCATCATCATCACCAGGGCGGTCGATACGATCATCCAGGCCGTGTCACCCGTGTCGAGCGTGCCAGCGGCATGGGCAAGGGAAAAGGGCGTAAACAACAGTGGGGCGGCTATCATCCAGGGCTTCACTCTCATGATGGTCAATTTCCTCCTTTTCGACTTGGGGTCAACGGCGGGGAAGGTGCTTTGTGCCGGTTGTTTGCGCGTTGACGATCACCATTGTTATAAAGCGAAAGCGGCGCGGCAAAACCGATTCATACCGTGACCGTTTTCAGCATCAGTCGTTCTGAAACAGTAGACTTGATCGCGTCCACCTGCTCCGGCAGGTCCACTTTTTGACCGTCGAAATCGCGGACATAAAAAACGTCGACCACCTGGTCGACTTTCGTGGCGATTTTTGCCACCCAGATGTCCAGGCGACAAGCGAAGAGGGCATCGGTGATGTTGAACAACAGGCCGGGATAATCATAGGTGAACACTTCGATGATCGTGAAAAAACTGGAGCTGTGGTTGTCAATCTCAATCCGGTTGGGGCGATTGATGAGCGGGGATTTCTTGCGCCGGTAACCGGTAATTTTTTGGTTCAGCGCCCCCGCCAGGTCAAGCTTTCCGGCCAGGGCATCTTCAAGATTGTCTTCCGCCCGAAGCCAGCGCTCTTCTTCGAACAATTGGTCCGGCGGGGGCTTGACTTCGAAAATGTCGACGGCGACCTTGTTGCGCCAGGTAAAAACCTGGGCGTCGATGATGTCGATATTGTTCAGAGTGAATACGCCGGCAATCTTGGAAAAAAGGCCCGGCCGGTCTTTGGCGCAAATTTTTACCGTGCGGGTTTCCGAATCCGCCGTGCGGGTGACGTTCCACATAAATTCGCGATCTTCGAGCTGCTGGTAGCAGCTAATATCCTGCAGGATCTGGTCCGGGGTCGCAAACAGAAGGTAGCGCGGTGAGAGAAAGCCGAAGAGCCCTTCCAGGCTCCGGCGTTCGTCATCTGTTTTGACGGCTGCCAGCACCCGTTCTTTTTTGATCTCGATCTCCCGAACGACCGCACGCGATGCCAACTCTCCTTTCTCCAGGATGTTGAGCACCTTTAAAAAAAGATCCCGCAGCAGGATGGCGGTCCATTCGTTCCAGGCATTGGGTCCGGTGGACATGCAATCGGCAACTGTCAACAGGTAGAGCATTTTCAGGCGCTCGACGTTTTCGATTTCACGGGCACAGGTGATGGCGGTTTCCTCATCGTGAATATCTCTGCGGGTCGCGGTCTTGATCAAATACAGATGCTTTTGAACCAGAAAGACAACCGTCTCGATGTTTTCCGGGGAAAAACACTTGGCTTTCAAAACCCGACGGACCATTTCGGCACCGCTGATCGAGTGATCGTCGCTGTCGACCCCCTTACCGATGTCATGTAGAAGGGCCGCCCAAAGCAGCAGTTTGCGGCGTTTCAAATTCCTGTAAAGATCGCTGCAGAAGGGATTGGCGTTGGGATCATCGCTGTTGCCGAAGTTTTTTAGGGTCTGAACGGTCCGCAACAGGTGTTTGTCGACCGGGTAGACGTGGTATTCATCATACTGAATTCGGTTGACCACGCTTTTAAACTCGGGAATCAGCTTCACGAGAAAACCGGTACTGAGCATTTGTTTGAGAACGTTGAACACCCTCGACGGCGACATCAGGATGCGTTCGAAAGCCGAAACCGTTTCAGGTGCGTTGATAAAGCTGTCATCGGCCAAGTAGGCGAACTCCTTGACGATGCGAGTGGCTTCCGCGCTCAGCGGCAGTTTCAGGCGCAGGCTTTCCTCGAAGATGTTGATCAGCAGGGTGGGGCAGCGCAGCACGTCCTCGGGGGAAGTGAACCTGAGAGAATCCCGATCCACCGTCAGGCCCTTAACTTCAGACTGCTTGACCGGTTGTTTTCTGGATCGCCCCTTGGCCGTGTAGCCGAGGTCGTGGAGAAACATCAGGTGTTGCTGCTTGATGAATTCCATCTGTCCCTGCAGAACCCCGAGAAAAACTTCAACCGATTGCTGCCCGTTGGTTTTCGTAAAATCCAAAGATCTGGATAACGTGATCTGGTTTTCAAAGTGCAGCTGGTCGCACTTGCGACCGCACAGCAGATGCAGGCGGTTGCGTACGTTCCAGATAAACGTGAGGGCATGGAACAGGTTCTGGTATTCGGCATGAGACAATTGGCCAAGGTATTCCAGGTCGCGGGGTTGCTTGAGCTGATGCTTGATGCGTGCCAACCACAGCATCGTGTGATAGTCCCTCAACCCGCCATGGCCTTCCTTGAGATTCGGCTCCAGGCGGTAGGTGGAGTCCCCGAAGGTGACATGCCGCCGTCGGTTGGTTTCGATCAGCCAATCGATGACTTTGCGCGACCGCCGGGCAAGGATTTTGCGGTTGATCTGCTCCATGAGTTCCGAGTAGAGCAATGAAACGCCGCAAATGAACCGGGCATCCAAGACGGGGGTCAAGACTTCGTAATCCTCGCGTGCCAGCGCCACACACTCTTTGAGGGAGCGGGTAGCATAACCGACATCCAAGCCGATGTCCCAGAGCGGATAAACGATTTCTTGAATCAGGCTTTCGGCGTCTTTCGGAACATGCTTCTTGAACAGGAACAACAGGTCGACATCCGAATGAACGCACTGTTCACCGCGGCCGTATCCTCCCAACGCTATAAAAACATAGGGATTCTTGGCAATTCCCAACTGAGGTCCGATCAGGCTGGTTTCGAACCTTTCCCTTAAGAATTCGTCCAATATCCGGGTGTGCTGCTCCATGAAAGCCGGCGCGTCCAGTACGGGCAGACGCGCCAGCAGCGTGTCCCTACTCTGGCGCAGCATGCTCGCCGCACTCTCCTGGCTGTTGATTGCTTTGGAAATTTGCACCTCGGCTCCTCGCGGATTGAAATTCGGATTCCCTGTTTTTGCAACGGCTATGCCACGCGCCGGTCATAATAAAAATTATTCCGACACTCTTTGCGTGAGTGTCTATCCACGAATGACCGGCATCCCCAGGTCGGTTTCCGATCCGTTAATGCACCGTTTTCACAAGGCCAAGAATATCAAGGGATTGTGTGGAAGTGCATTCGGAGAAAATACGCAAACGATTCCGCAGACCCGCCACTCCGATCGGTCTCGCCGTTGTCGTGATTGATGCCGATATGACGAAAAAGGCGTACTTGGAGAAAAAAATTTAATGGCGGATCGATCGCAGGCAGTCACTGCTTTTTACAAATTTGTTCAATACGGAGCAAAAATACTACAAAAATGTACTATTTGATTTCTTGATACGTTATTTTAAAACGCAGTTATGGGGGTTGGTCTCAACAATACAGGAATGGCGGCAGGACAAAATGAATTTTCGACAAAATTGTAAAGCACGTTGAAAGGGTTGCCAATGATATAACCGGATTTAAGGGCCCCGGCAAAAAATAATTCCACCTCTTGCTTGTCTTATGGCCCGTCGACTGCGTTACATCCACCCACACGTATCCCGATATTGCGCAGGTGGATGTGCCTTGTAGACAAACCATAATCCGGCGCAATCGTGTGGAATTATGTCTTACCGTGACCCTAAGCCGGGGCGCGGCGCCTATTCAATGAAGAAGTTCCACAATTCTTCGACTTTTTGGCGCAGCCGACCGAACCTGTCCACCGGAACCCGGGCCGGCTTCTCCTGCAGACTGAGCTTGTGGGCGACGGCTCGATATATGAGGTAGGCGTGTTTGAGAAGGTGTGCGTCGTACTCTTGGATGACGTCGCTGTCGATCAGGGTGTGAATCAGGCGCACGTTGTCGGTCCACTCCAGAAGTTCCGGGTGGTCGCTGGCATAAAGCAGAACCAGGTACTGAACCAGAAACTCGATATCCACGATGCCGCCGGTGTCCTGTTTGATGTCGAAAACACCGCTTTGCGGCTTGAGCAGTTCGCGACGCATGCGCCGCCTCATGTCCAGCACCTCGACGCGCAACCTGTCCGGATCGCGGTGGCAGGTCAGCACATCCCTGCGGATCCTTTCGAAATGACGGCACAGCCGAAGATCCCCGCCCACGGCCCGGGCCCTGATCAGCGCCTGATGTTCCCAGGTCCAAGCCTCCTTCATCTGGTATTCCCCGAACCCCTGGATGTGGCTGACCAGAACACCGGAACTGCCGCTGGGACGCAGGCGCATGTCCGTTTCGTACAGAATACCGGCCCGGGTGTGAGAGGTCAGGATGTGGATGACACGCTGCCCGAGGCGCGCATAAAACTGGCGGTTGTCGATCGGATGCGGGCCGCCGATGGTCAGGCCTTCGGTCCCCGAGTGCAGGAACACGAGATCCAGGTCACTGCCGTAACCGAGTTCCAGACCGCCCAGCTTGCCGTAGGCGACAACCGCAAACCCCCGGCCGTTGGACCCATCGTTCACCGTACCGGCCGGCCGGCCGTGTTTTACCACCAGGTGGTGCCAGGTCAGTTCCAGCACTTTTTCGATGACGATCGTGGCGATGTCCGAAAGGTGGTCACTGACACGCATCAATGGCAGCACTTCGGTAACATCGGCTGCCGCGACCCGCAGTAAGTTGACCTGTTTGAAGATCCGCAGAGCCTCCATTTGGTATTCGAGGTCCTCGGGCGTCTGATCGAACCGGAGCCGCAATTCTTGTTCGAGCTCTTTCTTTACGGGAGGGGCATAGAGGGTGCGTGGATCCAACAGCTCGTCCAGAAGTACCGGATGGTGGGCCAGAAAAGCGGCGATTAGGGAGCTGGCGCTCGACAGCTTGACAAGGTGGTCGAGAATACTGGGGTTTTCGAGCAGCAGGGCCAGATAGGACGCTCGACCGTCAATGGCCTTTATCAAGCCGCTGATGCGCTCGAGGGTGGTCAGAGGAGCGCTGCTGGTGGCGGCCGCTTTGAGAAGCAACGGCATCAGTTTGTCCAGACGCTGGCGGCCTTCTTTTCCGAGCGGCTGCTGGGCCAATTCGGCCTGCAGGTGCTCAAGGATATGCCAGGCTGAAGTCGGCGGTTCATATCCGAGAGCGGCCAACAGGCTTTCGCGCCGGTTTTCTTCCAGCAGCCCGAGCCAGAGAGCACTCAACTCATGCTCTTCATCTGTTTCTCGAGCGCTTTTTGATTCCAGCAACAGAGAAAAGTGCTTGTGCACAATTTCACGCTGAGTTTCAAGCTGCCGGTTCCATTCGCGTGGGTCTTCAAATCCCATTGACAAAGCCAGACGCTGCTTTTCGATAGACTCCTGCGGAAGCCGGTGGGTTTGTTTGTCTGAAAATTCCTGCAGGCGGTGCTCCAGGTTTCTCAGAAATATATAAGCGTTTTGAAGAGCTGTGCTCACGGTCCGGGGCACGGTGTTTCCTTCACCGAGGATCGACAGAATTTTTAAAATACCGCGCTCTTGCAGGGACGGGTTGATACCGCCGCGGATGAGCTGAAAAACCTGACCGAAAAACTCGATTTCGCGGATGCCGCCGCGGCCCAGTTTGATGTTATCCGTCATCTCTTGGCGACTGACTTCGAGACTGATTCGTTGTTTCATATCCCTTAGGGATTCAAAGGCCCCGAAGTCGAGGTAGCGACGGAAAACAAAAGGATTCAAGCGTTGCAAGAGCATTTCACCGGCGCGCTTGTCACCGGCCACTATGCGCGCCTTGATCCAGGCATATCGTTCCCACTCGCGGCCCTGTTGCTGATAGTAATTCTCCATGGCGTCGAAACTCATCGCCAGAGGGCCGTTGTCGCCAAAAGGCCGCAGGCGCACATCGACTCGAAACACGAAGCCGTCTGCCGTAACTTTTCCGATGGCTTGCAATAATCGGCGGCAGAGACGCATAAAAAATTCTTCATTGCTTATGGGCATCGAGGCGCCGACAGTTTCCCCGTTTTGGGGGTAGGCAAAAATCAGATCGATGTCGGAGGAAAAGTTCAATTCCTCTCCCCCCAGTTTGCCCATACCGACGACGACCAGTTCCTGAGGCAAACCGTCAGTGCCGGTCGGTACACCGTGCGTGGTACACAGCCAGCGATAGAGTTGAGCCTGGGTCTGATCGACAACTGCCTCGGATAGCGCCGTCAGGTCGGCCATGGTGACGAAAAGATCGGACAAACCACAAAGATCACGCCAGGCGATGCGTACCATCTCCCGTCGCCTGAAATGGCGCAGTCGCTTTTCAAGTGCGACTTCCTCTACGATACCGACGATAAGCGCCTTCAGCGTTTTGCTGTATTCATCGGCAAGGTAGCGTCGTTCCAAGTCGCCGCTTTGAACCAAATCAACCAACAGGTCGGGATGCCGTATGCAGGTTTCGGAAACGAAATCACTGAAGGCGAAGACACGCTGAGCCGTGTGCCGGAATTCAGTCCCCCCCGGGATGGTGATGCCGGAGGTGTCACCGGCCTTGACGAAAGCTTGCCATTTGTTTTCGGCTTTCTCGGTCAGAGTTCCCGATATTGTCATGGCGGACACGAACTATTCCATGTTTTTCCGGGCTTGCTTGAGGAGGGTGATAGCGCCCGGAACTTGTGCGACGCGTGTGATGTGAAAAGCCGAGTAACCGAATTTGTCTTGTTTCAGATCGATACCCGAGGTCTGTTCGAAGGTTTCCGGTGTACCCCGCACAGTGAGCCGGAGGGCTTTTTTCGTAGGCAGGATCTTGATTGTCCAAAAAATTTCAGGGGTTTCATCAAATTTGGCCGAACGGGGTTCGAAGTTAAGTTCACCGGGCATAATTCCACGAATCTCAGTCAGAAGTGTTTCTCCCAAAGCACGCATATCAGCCGGAAGCTCGCTCAAAAACAGCTTGTCCCCGGTGGCCAACTGCCTGGAAAGCTCGGTATCGGCTGTCATTTCCTCGGGCTGTTCATCGGTGGACGCTTTTCCACCAGAGGGCTCTGAAGTCGCAGAGGTCGCTGGTTTGACAGGGGTGGACGGCGCTTCTGCCGGTTTAGAAACCGGTTTTTTATCCTTGCTGCTCAAAACCAGTATTTGTGCAGTACCGCCGATGTTCAGCAGGCACGTGGCGTTGGGGTTGAAGGTTAGGGTCTGGGTCTTTTCGTCGTAATCCACTTCGGAATCCAGCAGCAGCACGCTGAAGGGCCCGGATCGGTTTTCACACTTGCCAAGCGTGGCCACCTCATCCGGCTCGAGTTTGGCCATCCAGACGCCCATGTCAAGGTGTTTCGCGCCATCGATCGTAATTGTCAGTTTCAGTCCCATTTTCATTTTCCCCTAATGACATTCCGGTTAGACCAGAGGAGTTGATTCTCCACCTGTTGTTATAATCAGCGAGTATATACATTGTACATAATTTATCGTAACACCGCTATAAAATCAACCAAACGTCACAAATGCTGCGCTCAAGCCGGGGCACCTGAGATACGGCATTCACGGCTTATCCGCAACCGCGTCTGATTTTTCGCGAATGTGCGGTATCCGGAGCAGGGTCTCCATCCTCGAATCCGCGCATGACAAATTTGTCAGATCTGGTGGGTGGTGGTTTGGTGTCTAAAGGTGCCATTCCGGCCAGTGTGTGATTTGGGTTGTTTTTCAAGAAATGGCACATCTATTGCTATGTGCAACAGGAGCTTAGTGATCTTGTCCGTAAATTCGATAGGGAAATAGGAACACAATGAAACGACTTCATTACTTTCAACACGTGTCATTTGAAGGCCTCGGTTCGATTGAAACTTGGGCCGAGGCCGCCGGGTTTCAGGTTAGCGGAACGCGGTTTTTTCGAAATGACCCGTTGCCGGATGTCGACAATCTCGAATGGTTGGTCATCATGGGTGGCCCGATGAACATCTACGAAGAGTCGGCCCATCCGTGGCTGTGCGATGAGAAAAAAGTCATTCACCAGGCGATTGTGCGGGGTAAGACCGTTCTCGGCATCTGTCTGGGGGCCCAACTTGTCGCAGACGCTTTAGGGGCAGCCGTTAAAGCCAACAGGTATCGCGAGATCGGATGGTTTCCGATTTACAAAACCACAGCGGTGGAAAAGGGCAGAGTGGCAGCTGCCTTGCCCGATGGACTGCCGGTACTCCACTGGCACGGCGACACATTCGATCTGCCGGATGATTCGGTGCACCTGGCAAAAAGCGATGCCTGTGACCACCAGGGTTTCGTTTTCAACCGGCGTGTCGTCGGTCTGCAGTTTCACCTCGAAGTCACTCCGCAAAGTCTAGAACGTCTCATTCTTCACTGCCGTGGCGAAATCGACGGCAGCCCTTATGTTCAGAAGCCGGCGGTCATGCTGGCGGATCCCACTCGATTTACAGCGGCCAACAAGGCCATGGACCGCCTGCTCGACGAACTCAATCGCCCTTGAGGCAACGTCTCTCATTTTAAAAATTCGCATCATCCTTGCATCTTTAAGATTAAACTGATATTAAATCAAACTTTTTGGAATGGTCTTATTTCCAAAACTCACCGAGATGTTTGACTGCCATGAAAGCACTTCTGGCCTTAGAAGACGGTCGCTATTTTGAATGCCGCTCATTTACCGGTCAAGGGGAGGCCACTGGAGAGGTGGTGTTCAACACCAGCATGACCGGCTATCAGGAAGTCCTTACCGATCCTTCCTACCGAGGGCAGATGGTCACAATGACCTATCCGCTGGTAGGCAACTACGGTGTCAACCTTGAAGATATCGAATCGAACCGCATTCAGCTGGCCGCTTTTCTCATCAAAGAATACCAGCCGCGTCCCAGCAATTTCAGGGCCACGGCTACCCTGGCCGATTACCTGAAATCTCAGGAGATTCTGGGGATCGAGCAACTCGACACCCGCGCCTTGACACGGCACATCCGCAATTCCGGGGCCATGCGGGCGATTGTGTCCACCCGGGATTTGGATCCGGCATCGCTGGTCGAGCGGGCCAACCGCATACCGACCATGGCCGGCCAGGACTTAACCCCCACCGTGACCACCGATACGGCTTACTATTGGTCGAACGGTCTTCCCGAGTTCTTGAAGAAAGAGACCCCTCTGGACCGTTCTGTCTGGCGTCAGCGCGGTCGAAAACGCTCCGTCCTGGTCTTTGATTTCGGCGTCAAGTACAACATCCTGCGGTGTCTGGAGAGCGAAGGATTTGAAGTCGTCGTGGTTCCCGCAGCTACGGGTGCCGGGACGGTGAACGCCATGTCGCCGGATGGCATTTTTCTGTCCAACGGTCCCGGGGATCCCGAACCGGTTTCCGATGCCATCGCGACCATCCAACAGCTGCTTGGATTCCGTCCGATGTTCGGCATCTGTCTCGGCCATCAGCTTCTCGGTCTGGCCTTGGGCGCAAAGACATTCAAGCTGAAGTTCGGCCACCGCGGTGCCAATCAGCCGGTGAAAAACCTCTTGACCGGCAGAATCGAAATTACATCACAAAACCATGGGTTTGCAGTCGACCTGGACTCCATCAGAGGCCACGATGTCGAAATCACCCACATCAATTTAAACGACAACACCCTGGAAGGGTTTCGGCATTTGACCTACCCGGTCTTTGCAGTACAATATCACCCCGAAGCCTCGCCGGGTCCCCACGATGCGCGCTACCTCTTTGACCGTTTCAAGGATTTGATAGACAAACAGTAAGCGAACCATATGCGGAATACGAAGCCATCGCACCATGCCCAAGCGCACGGACATTAAAAAAATCCTGATCATCGGTGCCGGCCCCATCATCATCAGTCAGGCCTGCGAGTTCGACTATTCCGGTACCCAGGCCTGCAAGGCCCTGAAAGAAGAGGGATTCGAGGTCGTCCTGGTGAACAGCAATCCGGCTACCATCATGACTGATCCCGAAACAGCCGATCGGACCTACATCGAACCGATTACCCCCGAAACGGTGGCCATGATCATCGAGAAGGAGCGTCCGGACGCCCTCCTGCCGACTCTGGGCGGCCAGACCGGACTCAATACCGCCGTGGAAGTGGCGCGAATGGGCGCATTGGAGCGGTACGGCGTCGAAATGATCGGCGCGACGCTCACTTCCATTAAAAAAGCCGAAGACCGCGACATGTTCCGTACAGCTATGAGCCGCATCGGACTCAAGATCCCGCGCAGCGGCATCGTGATGCACATGGACGAGGTCCAGCCGATCAGCAATGTGATCGGTTTTCCCATTATCGTGCGCCCGAGCTACACTCTTGGCGGTACCGGCGGCGGGGTGGCCTACAACCCCGAGGAACTCGAAACCCTGACGCGGTCCGGACTGGACGCCAGCTTGATTCATCAGGTTATGCTCGAACAATCCGTACTCGGTTGGAAGGAGTTCGAGTTGGAGGTGATGCGGGACAAGAACGACAACGTTGTCATCGTCTGTTCGATTGAAAACATGGACCCCATGGGAATTCACACCGGCGACAGCATCACCGTTGCACCCGCCCAGACCCTCAGCGACAGGGAATACCAGGTCATGCGCAATGCCTCGATCGCCATCATGAGGGAAATCGGGGTCGACACCGGCGGCTCCAATGTGCAGTTTGCCATCAACCCCGTGAATGGGGAGATGATCGTGGTAGAGATGAACCCCCGGGTGTCGCGGAGCTCGGCATTGGCCTCCAAGGCGACCGGGTTCCCGATTGCAAAAATCGCGGCCAAACTGGCGGTCGGCTATACGCTGGATGAAATTCCCAACGACATCACCGGTGAGACCTTCGCCTCTTTCGAACCCACCCTCGATTACTGCGTGGTCAAGATTCCGCGCTGGACTTTTGAAAAATTTCCCGAGACCACCGACGTGCTGACAACCGCAATGAAATCGGTGGGCGAAACGATGTCCATCGGCCGCACGTTCAAAGAAGCCTTGCAAAAAGGGATTCGTTCTCTCGAAATCGGCCGCCATGGTTTCGGTGCCGACGGTAAAGACCTCTATGATATCGACGGGTCGGCGAAGCAGCTCCCCTCGAAGTCCGAAATCGAGAGAAAATTGGCCGTACCCAATTCCCAGCGTCTGTTTTTCATGCGCTACGCTCTGCTCTCGGGAATGTCATTCAAGGAGATTCACGACCTCACTTACATCGATCCCTGGTTTCTGTATCAACTGCAGGACATTCTCACCCTTGAAGGACAAATAAACGAGCACACAAAAGCCCTTTCTGAACCGCTACTGCGGCAGGCAAAGGCCAACGGGTTTTCCGATATTCAGCTGGCCCATCTGATTGGCGTCACCGAAGACGAGGTTCGCAGCCGGCGCCTCGAGCTAGGAGTTCAGCCGGTCTATAAACTGGTTGACACCTGCGCCGCCGAGTTCAAGGCTGCCACGCCTTATTACTATTCCACTTATGAGACCGAGAACGAAGCCCGTGTGTCGACCAACCGGAAGGTGATGATTCTCGGCGGCGGACCCAACCGCATCGGCCAGGGTATTGAATTCGACTACTGCTGTGTCCACGCTTCTTTTGCCCTGCGGGAGGAGGGGGTGGAGAGCATCATGGTCAACAGCAATCCCGAAACGGTCAGTACCGACTACGATACCTCCGACAAGCTCTACTTCGAGCCGCTCACAAAAGAAGACGTGCTCCAGATCGTTGCGACCGAGAAGCCCGACGGCGTGATCGTACAGTTCGGCGGTCAGACGCCACTCAACCTTGCCGTGGGACTATACAAGGCGGGGGTGCCGATCTTGGGAACCCAGCCGGAAAGTATCGATCGGGCCGAAGATCGGGAGCTATTCCAGGCCATGTTGAAAAAGCTTGCACTTGTCCAACCGGAAAACGGGACGGCACTTACGGTTGATGAAGCACTGGAGATCGCGGAGGCCATCGGCTACCCGGTCATCGTGAGACCGTCCTACGTGCTGGGCGGGCGAGCCATGAAGATTGTCTACGACCGGGCCGGTTTAGAGAGTTTCAGCCAGTTGGCCATTTTGGCTTCACCGGAATACCCGATTCTGATCGACAAATTCCTCGAAGATGCGATCGAGGTCGATGTCGACGCTATTTGCGATGGCGATACGACCGTTATCGGCGGCATTATGGAGCACATCGAGGCCGCGGGTGTGCACTCAGGAGATTCGGCCTGCGTGTTGCCGCCCTACAGTCTCGATCCCGCGATGTTGGCCGAGATAGCACACGCCACCAAAGCCATGGCCGCAGAACTGAAGGTTGTCGGACTTATGAATGTTCAGTATGCCATAAAGGGCAGCCAACTCTTCGTATTGGAGGTCAACCCCAGGGCATCCCGAACCGTCCCTTTCGTGAGTAAGGCAACCGGTGTGCCGTTGGCCAAACTGGCGACTAAGGTGATGCTGGGTCGCAGCTTGACATCACTCGGTTTCGACCGGGAATACACCCCGGTGCATGTGTCAGTGAAAGAAGCGGTGCTGCCTTTCGACCGCTTTCCGGATGTGGACACACTTCTGGGGCCGGAAATGAAGTCTACCGGGGAGGTAATGGGTATCGACCTGCAGTTCGGACCGGCTTATGCCAAGGCCCAACTCGGGGCCGGCCAAAGGCTGCCGACCTCCGGGACCGTGTTCATCAGCGTCAAAGACAATGACAAGGCCGGCGTTCTGCCGGTTGCGGCCCACTTCAACGCTATCGGTTTCAAGATTATGGCCACTCAAGGCACTGCCCGTCTGCTGACCGCCAACAACATACCGAACGAAATTGTCAAGAAAGTCTCAATGGGCCGACCCCACGTCGTCGACGCCATCAAGAACGGCGAGGTCCAACTGGTTATCAACACCGGCAGCGGAGAGAGGCCTCGGCAGGACGGATACATGATCCGGCGGGCGGCCATCAAGTTCGGCATACCGTATGCCACCACCCTGGCAGGGGCCAGTGCCATTTGTCGGGGAATTGCAGCATTAAAGGAGTGTCGATACCGGGTGCAGGCCTTGCAGGACTACCACAGGTGAGCGTTACGGTTGGATGGTTGCAGCGAAGGCTGCGCTGCAGGCGAGAATACGTGTTAAGACACAACCCAGGTCCGACATAACAAGCGGAAAGAAGATATGAACCACCACCAGCACGAGTTGGACGCAGAGGACAAACCGCGGGAAGCCTGCGGAATATTTGGGATACACAGTCATCCAGAAGCCGCACGGCTCACCTATTTCGGGCTTTACGCCCTCCAGCATCGCGGACAGGAGAGTGCCGGCATTGCTGTTTTGCACGGCAGCCGGGTCACGGCCCACAAAGGCATGGGGCTTGTTCCCGAGGTGTTCGAAAGCAGTCAACTCGAAAAGTTGAAAGGCCCTATCGCCATCGGCCATGTGCGCTATTCCACCACCGGCAGCTCAATCCTCGCCAACGCACAGCCCTTTGTCGTGCACCACCGCAACAAATCCTACGCGGTCGCTCACAACGGTAATTTGGTCAACGCGCACTCACTTAAAAGGGAACTCGAAGAGTCCGGGTCGATTTTCCAGACGACCATGGATACCGAGATTTTCCTGCACCTATTCGTTAAAAACTTGAAGCTGGGGTTTGAAGAAGCCCTTATCGAGACCGTTAAAAAAATCAAAGGCGCTTATTCAATGGTGGTGCTGACCTGCAAGGGCGAGCTGATCGGCATCAAAGACCCCAACGGCTTTCGTCCGCTTTGCCTCGGCAAGCTGAACGGCCACTACGTCTTGGCCTCCGAGTCCTGCGCTCTGGACCTCATCGAGGCCGAGCACATTCGCGAGCTCGAACCCGGCGAAATTGTCATCATCAACGAAGAAGGCGTCAGGAGCTTCAATCCACACTCCGAAACCCGGCACGCACTGTGTATTTTCGAGTTCATCTACTTCGCGCGGCCCGACAGCAACATCAACGGTCATAACGTCTACCTGACCCGCAAGGCACATGGACGCCGTCTGGCCAAAGAGGCCCCGGTCGCGGCCGACCTGGTCATGCCTTTTCCGGATTCCGGCACCTATGCGGCCCTGGGGTATTCGGAGGCTTCCGGCATTCCGTTCGAGATGGGCATGATCCGCAATCATTACGTCGGCCGGACCTTTATCCAGCCGACGCAGAGCATGCGGGATTTCGGCGTCAGGGTCAAATTGAACCCGGTAAAGAATCTTCTTAAGGGTAAAGACATTGTTATCATTGAAGATTCAATCATAAGGGGGACAACTGCACGAACCCGCGTCAAGGCCCTGCGAGAACTGGGAGTCAAAAAGGTGCACATGCGGGTGGCCGGTCCGCCCCACCGTTTTCCCTGCCACTACGGCATTGATTTCTCCACGAAGGGCGAGTTGATCGCTGCCAGGATGTCGATCACTGAACTAAAAGATTTTCTCGGCCTCGATTCCCTCCACTACCTCAGTATCGACGGTCTTCTCGATGCCACAGGAATAGCAAAGCCGGAAAAGCATTTCTGTAAAGCTTGCTTCGACGGGTGCTATCCAGTCGAATTCGACATTCAATTGTCCAAAGACTGTCTTGAAAGAAATCCTGCAGTTTGATAAAATTAAAAACTAATTCTGTGCGATAAGAATGCCATGGCCGTCTTTTAGATGTGGAGAAGGGTCTATCGGGCCGAAAAGCCGGGCGAAAAACGACAAACGAGGCGAGGACAAAATGATCGAATCGAAGTATCTTAAGGAAAATATTGAGAATATTCAAAAGCTTATGGCGATCCCCGCCTTGAAGAACTTCGAGACCAAAAGCCTTGGCAAGCTGTTGCGCTTGAGCAAAATCCGTCAGTATGAACACGGCGAGGTGATTATCAGAGAGGGCGACTTGGATCCCTGGCTCTACTTCCTTCTTTCCGGCAAAATCAAGATCTCAAAGGCCGGGCATGAAATCGGAACCATCGATCGAAAAGGCGAAATCTTCGGTGAGATGCGCATCATTGATAGTCTGAGCCGGTCCGCGACGGTATCAGCCGTTGGTCAAACCGTGTGCATGGCGGTGGATACCTCCGCCAAAGAACGCATGAGCAGCGAGGGAACCCGTGATGAAAAACTGGACTTTTTGTTGTTGCTGTACAGAATATTTGCCGAATACATGTCGATCCGGCTGCGATTGACCAACGATGAGCTGATCAAGGCCAAGAAACAGGTCGAGCAGCTTAAGAAATCACAGAAATGAAAAAAACCGTCTCTTTTTCACGAGATTCTGCTAACGTCTTTTTTCACATTACCACCCGCTGCAACCTCACCTGCCGTCACTGCTACATCAACCGCCAACAGCACGGCGATGAAACCCTTCCGCTGGCAACTGTCGAAACCTGGCTTGAACTGTTTGCCCGCCGGTCTGTCAAGGCCAACATCGTTTTTCTGGGCGGCGAACCGACAGTACATCCTGAACTCGCCCCTATGATCAAGAAAGCCCGGAAGCTTGGTTACGATTCAATTACCGTGGACACCAATGGGTTTCTGTTCAACGACATCCTGTCCAAGGTCACGCCGCAGGAAGTCGACTACTTTAGTTTCAGCCTTGACGGTGCCACTGCCGCCACCAACGATATGGTTCGTGGCGCGGGATCTTATGCCGCCTGCACAAAGGGTATTCGGCAGGCCGTGAGCCGCGGGTTTTCGGTCAGCGTGATCTTTACGGTGAGTCAAGCCAACATTCATGAAATCGGCTCGATGGGGCCGCTTCTCACCTCGCTGGGTGTGAAGCGGTTTTTCATTCAGGTCATCGGTATTCGAGGCCGCTCGGCTGCCAATCGAACGGAAAATCTGCAGGTGGCCAGAAATGATTGGTTGGCTACCGTGCCTGCGGCGGCCGAGGCGATCGCGGGGCAGGGCATAACGGTTACCTTCCCTAACGTTTTTCTAAAAGACGGAGATCGTTTCGAGTGCGCCGGACGCGTGGCGGATAATTATTTCGTTTTTCCGAACGGCCGCGTCTACCGTTGCCCGCTGTGCGAGGATTTTGCCATGCACAGCCTGATGGTCGACGGCAATCGTCTGACAGAGCGGGAGCCGATCAACGAAAATGACCTTTTCCAGCTCGATATTCCGGAGGGTTGCGTGATGAACAAGCTCATTCAGCCCGACAACCTCAGTTACCGCCCCGATGGGACGCCGAAATACCGGGTTGCCTGCTGCCTGCTGAAAGAAGAAATCACCGGCTATACGTTGAAGCGCACGTGAAGGATATCACCGTCATGAACCTCGTAGTCTTTTCCTTCGAGTCGGACGGTTCCCAGTTTGCGGGCAGCGGCGTAGCTGCCGGCCGTCATCAGGTCATCGTAAGCCAGCACTTCGGCCCGAATGAAGCCCTTTTTGAGGTCCGTATGAATGGTCTCGGCCGCGTCGATTGCTGCGGTATGTTCCCGGATCGTCCATGCCTTGACCTCGTCTTCTCCGACCGTAAAAAAGGAAATCAGTCCCAACAATTCGTAGGATTTGGCGATGATCCTGTCTTTAGCGGAAGTCGCAATGTCGAATTCCTTAAGGAACTCTGCAGCCTCTTCAGGCGACATTTGGGCCAGTTCATGTTCGAGCTTGCCGCGGATGGTCAAACCTAATTCGTTTGACCCCCTAACGTTTATATCCGGCAGGCCATTGTCTTCATCGGCATTGTTGAAGAGGACGAGCATCGGCTTGCCCGAAAGAAATGCAAAACCCCTCAACTGGGGTGCAGAGGCCAGCTCGGGTCGCTGCCGCAAGGGGATGTTGTCTTCCAGGCTCGAGATACAGGCTTCGAGAAGGGCCAATTCCTCAGAATCGCTCTTCCGGCCCCTTTTTTGGTCCAGGTTCAGCCGCTCTATGCGTTTCTCGGCCACCATAAAGTCGTTTAGGATCAGTTCCTGGTCGATGTAGTTGACGTCTTCAAGCGGTGTCGGTATAGCCAGGCCGTAACTGCTGAAATTGCGGACCACGTGAATCAAGGCGTCACAGTCTCTTACCGCCGTCCAGGAAGCTCCGGCTTTTGCCCCGTCCTTCTCTAGTCCCTTTCCGGGCAGCAGATACTCAACCTGCGCATAACTCGTCTTCTGGGGGGTATACATCCCGGCCAACATATCGACCCGCGGGTCCGGGACCCTTATGACAGCAATGCGGTTGTCCCCCCGGCGGCCAGCCTCCTGAAAATTACCGGTTAGGGCTTCAAAAACAGTGGTTTTTCCCGATCCCGGCCCCCCGATTATACCCGATTTCATGCGTCATAAACTCCTTTATTCAAGTTCTCGAAAAATTATCCGATAAATAGATTGCGGCCGATCGTCAGCAAGCCCGGCGGCGCATAGAGTATGACGCTTGGTGGGGGGCTGGCGCGTTGGCGATTTTCGGAATCCGGTGACTTCTAAATATGCTTATACCGTTAAACAACAAAATTGCCAACCCAAGCCTATCCTGCCGCTTTGAAAATCAAATGGCGGCGATGGCTTCTAAACTCAAGGAAGAGATTGCCGGGCGAAAAAGCGCCGAAGATGCGCTGCAGACCAGCGAGGATAAATACCAAAGCCTCTTCGAAACCTCAGCCGTGTCTTTCCTGGAGGTCGATCTGTCGACGGTCAAACAGACGGCTGATGACCTTAAAAAGAAAGACATTGACGACCTCAGGTCTTATTTATCGGCTCATCCGGAACTCCTTCAAGAAGTGCTGAAACGGGTCACTGTCAAGAAGTTCAACATGGCCACCCTCCGGCTCTTCCAGGCCGAAACCAAAGCCCAGCTGTTCGAATCGGCCGAAAAGATCTTCGCTTCTCAATCGCTGGATGTTTTCAGGGAAGCACTGATTGCCATTTGCGAGGCCGGAGCCGACTTTGAAAGTGAAACGGTCAGCCAAACCCTGTCGGGAGAAAACATCAATGTCCTGATGAGTTTTCAAATTCCAGAGGCCAAGGAAAAATTCGAAACTGTGCTCGTGAGTTTGATGGACATCAGTGAGCGGAAACGACTCGAATCGCAGTTTTTCAATGCTCAAAAAATGGAGGCCATTGGGACTCTGGCCGGCGGCATCGCGCATGATTTCAACAATCTGCTCATGGCGATCGAAGGCCTGGCATCACTGATCTTGCAGGATACCGGCGCAGACCATCCCCACTACGCTACCCTCACCAAAATCGAGAAACAGGTCAAAAACGGGGCCAAATTGACCGCCCAACTTCTGGGTTATGCCCGCAGAGAGCGCTCGGAATCGGCGTTGATCGACCTTAATCAGGTTGTGCGTGAAACCGCCGAGGCCTTCGGTCGCACCCGCAAACAGATCGCTATCAACCTCGATCTGGACGATGCCCTGCGACCCGTGGACGCCAACCCAGGCCAGATCGAACAGGTGCTGCTCAATTTGTGTGTCAATGCAGCGGACGCCATGTCGGACGGTGGCCGCCTGTCCTTCAAGTCCAGCAACGCCACCCGTGAGGTGATGCAAGACCACGCCTATATGCCGAAACGCGGCGAATTCGTGCAGCTCGATGTCCAGGATTCCGGTGTCGGGATGGACGAGGCCACCCGCGAACGTATTTTCGAACCGTTTTTCACGACCAAGGAGATGGGCCGTGGAACCGGTCTGGGTCTGGCTTCGGTTTTCGGCATTGTCAAGAGCCTGGGGGGATTCATCGAGGTCGACTCCGAAATTGAGCGCGGCACCACCTTTCGAATCTTCCTACCGGCGTCGAGCCGGATACTGACGGCCGATCTGCAACCCGTTGGCGAGCAAACCGTTATGACGTCCAGCCGGACCGTTTTGCTGGTCGACGACGAAGAGGTGGTTCTGGATGTCGGTGCCCAGATGCTGCAACATTTCGGCTACGCGGTTTTGCCGGCCGCAAACGGCCAAGAGGCCTTGCAGATTTATGCTGAAAACAAAGAAAAGATCGATCTTGTCATTCTGGACATGGTGATGCCGGATATGGGAGGCCGGGTCGTATACGACCGGCTCAAGCAATGCAATTCGGAGGTAAAGGTCCTGCTGTCAAGTGGTTACAGCCTTTCCGGCGAAGCCTCAGAGATCATGAAAAGCGGCTGTAACGGGTTTATACAAAAACCGTTCAATATCAAAGAACTAACGGCTCAAATCGATCACATCCTCCAGCAGCGGGAACCGGCATGACCGGCCGTCATCATTGCCATATCCAGCCTGCTGTCCCTTCTCGGTGGATATTCTTAGGGCTCACTCAAAAATAACGTCACATTTTGGACGCCGATGCATCCCGCCCGGCCGCGTTGCGAAAACTCGGAATATCCAGATATTCCTGCGTTTTCGCGCCTTGCCTGCCGGACGCCTCAACGCCCAAAATTGCGAACTTATTTTTTCGTGAACCCTTAGACGCCAGACAGTCCAATAACAAATTACCGTAGGACGCTCTTTGGTTTCCGATCCAGACATCGGCCGTGTGTTGGCGGCCGCATCGGGTTTTTTTGTTATCTTTGCTTGACTTTTGGATCAGGATTCTGTCCACTTACCCCATCAGGGCTCACTCAAAAATAATCTAACATCCTGGATGCCAATGCATTCCGTCCGGCTGTGTTGTGAAAACTTGGAGTATCCAGATATTCTTGCGTTTTCGCGCCTTGCCGGCCGATGCCTTTACTCCCAGAATTGCGACCTTATTTTTTCGTGAACACATAGCGGAAAGAGATTGATAAAATGAACATTCGATTGGTCCGATTTCATTTTTCGGCTGCGGTTGTGGCGGTAATGGTTATTTTTTCGTCCGGAGGCATGAATCATGCCGAGGCCCAGGCATTGACGGTGGAACAGGCCGTCATTTGCAAGAACGTTGTAAACCGCGCTCCGGTCGATGCCGGAAACAGTTTCGCGACGTCCATCGAAAAAATATTTTGTTTTACCAAAATCGTCGGGGCCAAGTATCCGACCGAAATCATCCATGTCTGGTATTTCGACGGTACCGAAAGAGACCGCGTCACCTTGTCGGTGGGTGGTAGTCCGTGGCGCACTTACAGCTCGAAGCGTTTGCGACCAGGCGACGTCGGACCCTGGCATGTTGACATTCTGGATGCCGGTGGCAACATGCTGGACCGCGTGGCATTCGACGTGGAGCCTTAAAGGATATTTATTTGTACCTGGCCAGAAAACATATCAAGGGTAGACTTCACTACTTCATAAGGGAATCATATTTTCACAACGGTTGCCTTCGCAGCCGGGACTTGTTTGAATTGGGAACGGATCCGACGCATTTCATCAGATATCCCGGCGGAAATGCTTACTACATCGATGAGGTCGTAGAGGAGAGCCTGGCGGCCTTCGGCTCGACCCCCACCGGTGATCAATTGGACGATATCTTCTGGGCGTTTCTCGATCCTGATATCCGAATCAAACTGGAACCTTTTCGTCGCAGAGAATTTCGCTCCAGACAGGCAAAGCGCCCACCGGTCAATGCTTCCGACAACAGTCGTCATATT
This sequence comes from uncultured delta proteobacterium, assembly GCA_963787235.1. Taxonomy (GTDB): domain Bacteria; phylum Desulfobacterota; class Desulfobacteria; order Desulfobacterales; family SG8-13; genus JARFQH01. The sequence goes on along the minus strand of CAWBCG010000083.1, from coordinate 110,183 downwards.
TTCGACAAGCGCCGGCTTATTTTTCTAAAAACCGGTCAAAAAAACCTGAGCCGCATCGATGCCGTCCCTGAGAAAATGTTCAAGATACTGGGCAACAAGTCGCGTGATGAACTCGAGCAGCAGTTTATCGATATGGAGAGGAGACTGCGCGCCAGAGAGGTCAAAACCTACGTTTACGCCGTCTTCAACTTACAGGATTTTTTTACCGAATCTTACGCGAAATCCGTTCCGGACTTTCTGGATCAATCTAAGGTTGATGCCCACTTTATCAGCGAAATCTGCAAACTCAACGAAGACGTGGAATTCTGGGCTGGTGTCGACCTGTTCGGCGGATTGAACGAATATCTGATTCGCTACGCGATTATGTTTTTCGATTTCGACTACGAACCCCGGAGTTTTATGGATGAATACATTCGCGGCTTTATGAACTACCGACGCAACTATCGACCGCCGGTTCCGCAACCGACGGTATCGCTGAAAACGGCTTGCCGTATATTCGGCAAGAGTGAAGAAATTCTAATGAAAATGAGCCGAAGAGAGCTGGCGCGACTCTACCGGCGCAGGGCCCGGGACCTCCATCCGGATCAGGGCGGTCAGGCACCGCAGTTCATCAAATTGACCGAAGCCTATAAAAGTTTGCAGCGAAGAAAAAACGAATAGCGGGGCGGATTTCGCACTCGATCGCGCCGTTCGGCACCGGAATGGCGGAAACATGACGTTAAGAATGGCGCCTGGAAAAACCGAAGCGGTAGAGTTGCCCAACCGTTCGCCCAACACCTGGATTGACGCATGATTATCGGATTGGATGTCGGCGGCACGCACGCCGACGTCGTGCTTCTGGGGGATTCGGGTCTGGTGAGGGAAATCAAGGTTCCCACGGATCAGGAAAACCTTTTCAAGACCGTTCTCGCGGGACTTGAAGCCATCATAGACGGCATCGATCCGCATCAAATCCGTCGCATCGTTCTCAGCACGACGCTTACGACAAACGCCATTGCCCAAAAGAAGCTTCCTCCCGTCGGCATGATCGTTTCAAGCGGACCCGGGGTCGATCCAGATTTTTATCGCACGAATTTGCATTATTATGCGGTAGCCGGTTCCATCGATCACCGCGGCCGTGAAGTCGCCCCTATTTCCGAAAACGAAATCCAGAAAGTGGCCGACGGTTTCAAAACCAAAGGGATTCGGAACGTCGGGATCGTCGGTAAATTTTCTGTGCGCAATCCCCGGCATGAAATTCAGATTCACAGAATCCTTAAAGACCATTTCGAGCGATTGTTCATGGGTCATCAGGTCTCCGGAAATCTGAACTTCTCGCGCCGGGTGGCGACAACCTATCTAAACGCCGCCGTCTATCCGATCCACAGGTCTTTTTTCGATGCCGTCAATAAATCTCTGTTTCAAAAGGGTCTTAACGTTCCTTTATACATATTGAAGGCTGACGGCGGCACGATGAACCTTGAAGCTTCGATGGAATTTCCCGGCCAAACCATCCTTTCCGGTCCGGCCGCCAGTGTCATGGGGGCGGTTGGCTTCGCTCCAATCGACACGGATGCGATGGTGATGGATATCGGTGGGACCACCACGGACATAGCGATTATTCGCAGCCGAATTCCACTCTTGCACCCGATCGGTGTGCGGTTGGGCGGTTTTCGAACCTTGATTCGTTCTCTGGAAACGCGGTCGATCGGGATAGGGGGCGACAGTTCGGTGAAAGTCAGCGACGGTGAGCTGATAATCGGGCCCGAAAGAGAGGGGCCGGCCATGGCCTTCGGCGGCTCGAATCCTACCCCCACCGATGCCCTGCTCGTTCTGGGAGAGATGACGGGGGGCGATCGAGAAGCGGCCTTTCGCGGGATGACTGCTGTGGCCCAAGATCTCGGTCTTTCGGTCGAAGATGCCGCCCGGCGCGTTTTCGACCATGCCTGTCATAGAATTTTGTCGGAAGCACGGGAGTTGATCGATCGCATCAACAACCGGCCGGTGTATACGGTCCAAGACCTTCAGCAGGGAGACAAGGTCAATCCAAAGGTTTTCCTGATTCTCGGCGGTCCTGCGCCCTATTTTGCCCGACGTATCGAAGCGCTTTCCGGCAGCCGTGTGCAGTTGGTACCCCGCTGGCAGGTGGCCAACGCCGTCGGCGCGGCCCTGGCACGTACAACCTGTGAAGTCATGGTTTTTGCCGATACTCAACTCGGCATCATCAGAGCACCTGAAGAAAATTACAGCGAGGTGGTCGATCAGGATTTCTCCGGTCATGACGCTATCGACCAGGCTTACCGACTGCTCAAAGTGAAAGCCTTGCAGATGGGGGCGCCCGATGAAGACCTGGAAATGGAGGTCTTGGAAGACTTGCAGTTCAACATGGTGCGCGGGTTTTTGACCACCGGGAAAAATTTGAGGGTAAAAGTACAGATCAAGCCGGGATTGATAAGCGATTACGAACGATGGACCGCTCAAATTTCATGAATCGTGACGGCTTAAATGGCCATGAGCGCCTAAAAGGATTTAATGTTAAAAGCCAAGCATAAGACCGGTCTGGTATTTTTCCCGGCTTTCGACTGGGCCATCAGCCCGACCCATCCCGAACGGGAAGAACGATTGCTCTACACCCAAGACCAGGTGCTGGAAGAGGGGCTGTTCGATATCGACGGCATCCTGGAATTCAAACCGGATTTGGCGACTGTAAAAGATATTCAGCGGGTGCACTTTTGCGTGCCGGATGTGTGGCGCGTCACCACCGAATCCCACTTTATCAGTGCCGGCGGCGCCAAGACCATCGGCATGGCGGTACTGGACAAAACGGTCGACAAGGGCTTTGCCCTGGTCCGTCCGCCCGGACACCATGCCATGCGGGTGGTTCACGGCGCCAGGGGATTCTGCAACATCAACATCGAAGCCGTCATGATCGAATATCTGCGTCGGGCCTACCGGGTCGACCGGGTTGCCATCGTGGACACCGACTGCCATCATGGTGACGGCACCCAGGACATATACTGGCACGATCCCGACACACTCTTTATTTCCATCCACCAGGACGGCCGTACGCTCTATCCCGGCTCGGGATTCCCCAACGAGCAGGGCGGCCCGAACGCGCTCGGCACGACCGTCAACATCCCCCTGCCGCCGCACACTTCGGCAGAGGGGATTCTCTACGCATTGAAAAACGCGGTCCTGCCGATCCTCGCCGACTTCAAGCCTCAGATCATCATCAACTCAGCCGGCCAGGACAACCACTATTCGGACCCCATCACCAACATGAACTTTTGCGCCCAGGGATACGCCGATTTGACCAGCCTTCTGCAACCTGACATCGCGGTACTCGAAGGCGGGTATGCCATCGAAGGAGCGCTGCCGTATGTCAATGTCGGCATCATCCTGGCCATGGCCGGCATCGATTACAGCAAGGTGAGGGAACCGGATTACGATCCACAGCGGCTCCGCCAGCGACCCGAAGTGACGCGTCACATCGAAGCGGTCTGCGAAGCGGTGCGGGGGCTCTGGGACCAGCGAGAAACCAAACGCTTGCAGGCCCTTAATGAGAAAACGCTTGACCATCGCAACCGAAACATCTTTTATGACACCGACATGATTCACGAGTCCCAGAAAGAAACCGTGCGCGTCTGCAGCGATTGTGCCGGGGCGCTGCGCATCGATTCATCTTCCAGCCGCGGGATTCGTATTTTGGCGGTTCACATCCCCCGCAAGGCCTGTGCCGCTTGCCGCGAAACGGCTTCCCAATGGTACGCGTCGGCCGAGAGGGGAGAATTCGACCACATTTTTTTGCAGGATCGGATCCGGGACGTTTACGAAGAACGTAAATAAGGAGGGTGTAAGATGAAAAAGGTCATCGTGATTTTTACTGCCGTCTTTTGTTTTACCGCACCGGCCCTTGCAGCCGAGCAAGGGCAAACCCTTTTCAAATCTCAGGGGTGTACCGCCTGCCACCGGCCCGAAAGCTCCTCCAAGGTGAACCCGTCGCTGACGGAGATTGCACAAATGTATCAGGGTAAGGAGGACCAGTTGACGCGTTACCTGAACGGGGAGGCCGAGGCAATTGTCAAACCCGACAAGGCGAGAATGATGAAGCGACACATAGAAAAAACCAAGCAACTCTCCGATGCAGACCGTAAATCGATAGCGGATTTTATCATGACGTATGCGAAATAGCGCTGTGCGTGCGGCGTATCGAGAAGAGCACGGTATCCGTGCGGGCTGCTGAAAAAAATGACCCGTCCGATGCGGTGCCTCCATAGTTGAGAGAAGCGATGAAATTGTCCCAGAAACTGAGTTTGTCCTGCAGTGTCTGCGGCAAGACCAAACCCGGATCACAGATGATGCCGGCGGCGCTGGTCAGAAACGCCATTGCGGACCAGATCCGCAAGGAGGTACCGGGCTGGTCCGCCGAGGGGCATATCTGCGTCACCGATTTAAACCGGTTCCGCACGCAATACATCGAAGACCTGCTGGAATCGGAAAAAGGCGAGTTGAGCTCCCTGGATCGAGAGGTCCTGGAGAGCCTAAAACAACACGAAACATTAACCAGCAACGTCGAAGCTGAGTTCGAGCAGGGATCGACTGTCGGCGAAAGGCTGTCGGACAAATTGGCATCCTTCGGCGGCAGCTGGACTTTTCTGATCATTTTCGGCGGCATACTTCTTGTCTGGATTACACTGAACTCAATAGCTCTGCTGGCCAAACCCTTCGATCCCTATCCTTACATCCTGTTGAATCTTGTCCTCTCGTGCCTGGCGGCGATCCAGGCACCGGTGATCATGATGAGCCAGAACCGACAGGAGGCCAAGGACCGCCTCAGGTCCCAACACGACTACCAGGTAAACCTGAAGGCCGAATTGGAGATCCGCCAACTGCACGAAAAAATCGACCACCTTTTATCGCGCCAATGGGAGCGATTGGTCGAGATTCAGCAGATTCAGATTGATCTGATGTCAGAGATTTCACGCATCAGGGAAAAAAGCCCAAAGTAAATATGATTTAAGGAGAAAATCATAATGCCAGTGAAAAAGACACTGACGCGTAACCAAAGGAATATGAGACGGATTTTTGGGGTCGTTTTGCTGGCTGCCGTCGTGTGTGGATGTGCCGAAGTCCCCATCACCGGCCGCCGGAGTCTGCATTTGGTCCCGGAAAGCGAGCTGCTGACACTCAGCCTGCAACAGTACAACGAGGTGCTCCAAAAGAGTAAGCTCTCCACCGACAACCAGAAGGTCGCCATGGTCAGGCGGGTGGGAAATCGGGTTGCGAAGGCCGCCGAGTCTTTTCTGGCGGAAACCGGCCATAAGGACTTGATCAAGGACTTTCAATGGCAGTTCAACCTGATCGAGGACGATAAGACCGCCAATGCCTGGGTGATGCCCGGCGGCAAGGCCGCGGTCTACACCGGCATCCTGCCCTTTACCAAAGACGAAACGGGGCTGGCCGTCGTCCTGGGGCACGAAGTGGGCCATGCCCTCGCCAATCACGGCAACGAGCGCATGAGCCAGGAATTGCTCGCGAACATGGGTGGAACGGCACTGTCCGTGGCCTTGTCCTCGCAACCGCAGATGACCCAGGAATTGGCGATGGCCGCCTTCGGCGCGGGGGCTTCGATCGGTGTTTTATTGCCGTACAGCCGTCTGCAGGAAAGCGAGGCCGACCACATCGGTCTGATTCTGATGGCACGCGCGGGATATGATCCGCGGGAGGCAGTGCCCTTCTGGCAGCGCATGAACGCGTCTCCGGGTTCACGACCGCCGGAATTGCTCTCCACGCACCCGGCTCCGGAAACGCGGATAGCCGACATAAAGGCGCTTATTCCAGAGGCTATGGCCTATTACCGGCCGTCGGCGAAGTAATCTTCGCGTGCATGGACATAAACCGAAAGGTTCCACCGGCCACGAGATCTTTTCGGACGGCGGTTATGTCAAGGTGATCTCGACGGTTGCCGTGCGACCACTCCGGTGATCCAGTGCCGGCAGGAACGCTCTCCGATCCGGCCACACCGAGCGTATCAGGTCGGTACAGACCTCCATGCCTTCAACGGTCTGTATCGACAGGCCAGAATTTTGTCCACCTTCTCCAAACCGGCCTGAGACCGTAAAATCGTCTGGAAATGACCGTTTGAAAACCTGCTTATGAGCAGTCGATTGCGAGAGGCTGTCTCGATCTTGGCGATCGACGGATTTCACAGGAGTTCAGACAATAATTTCCTCACCTCTCCATCCTCCCGGAACCGGCAACCGACCCGCTCGACAGCCCTCGTGTAGGCAAAAAACCGACACGAGAATTCGACGTAATCCCACAAGAAAATCAGATGAAACCATATAGCGCATGCTCCCGGACCGTCATAGGTTAGGTGCATCGATTTAACAAGTTCCGGCGGGCCGACCAGACGAAGGCCTCCCGATCGCTCATTCGACGATGCTGACCTGAGAACAGGAGTCCTCAGGCCTTTTGCTTGCGCGACGAACCCGGTCGGGACTGCGGATCATTATCGAGAGCGATAACAGGACACTTGTTGGCTAAAAGGAGGCCATAACAGGAAAGGTGGGCGTGCCAAAAAGAAATGGAGACGGGAGAGAGAACCATGTTTAGCGGTATCGTCACTGATAGGGATAGTGGCAACGAGGTTTTAAAAATTGGTCTTACGAACAGGATGAAGCTCTACGAGCTCATCGTTTTTCTGGGATTGGTCATGCCATCGATGATTTTTTCATTCTTTGCGGTCAAGACCGGGTCCGTGAGTTTCATTTTAACGGCTTGGGCGACCCTGGCACGGGACTTCAGCCTGATCGGGCTGGTCCTATTCTTTCTCTGGCGCAACGGGGAACCTGTGGCCCGCATCGGTTGGACGCTGCGCCGGCCGGCCAAAGAGATCGCCCTGGGCATGGTGCTTTTCGTTCCCTTCTATTTCGGAATGGCGCTCGTCGAAAACGGTCTAAAGTTCGCCGGGCTTTCCGGCACGGCACAAAAGCTGCCATCGTTTCTGACCGCAAAGGGCACGGGTGAGATGCTGCTGGCCTTGTTTCTGGTGGTAGTGGTGGCCTTGGCCGAGGAGACTATCTTCCGTGGCTACCTGATTCTGCGACTCCGGGGATTGACCGGCAACAGACTCCTCGCCGCGCTGGTTTCCTCTTTCATTTTTGCGCTCGGGCACGGCTATGAAGGCTCGTCTGGAGTAGTGACCGTCGGGATCATGGGGATGGTGTTCGCGCTGGTCTATCTGTGGCGCGGCAGTCTGGTCGCGGCGATCGTGATGCATTTTCTACAGGATTTTACCGGTATCCTGCTCCTGCCGCTGCTGTTTGGTCACTGACAAAGCAGCGCTGCGTCAACTGCGAAAGAATTCCAATGGAGGACAACCATGGAATATGATCGAATCACCCGCTGGCTCCACGCCGGCATCGGGTTGACCGTTCTGATTCAATTGGTCACCAGTTGTCGATAGCGTCAAACACATTCACATGTTCACGGCCAATTTCATCTGGGTCTACGTCATTGGCCACGTGGTGATGGCCTTCGTCCATCAGCTGCGTGGAGAGCGTCTCATCACCCGGATGTTCAACCTGATTCACAGGAACCCGTGAGATGGCGGAACCAACACCCCTTCGGCCCACTGAACTTCGCCCGTGGATCTTTAATGTCGTTAAGAAATACAGGACACCGGCAGGCGAAACAAATTTGCAGGAACTATACAATGCCGTCGCGAGTCTTGCACTGCGGCCGTCCGCCTGAAGCAATGCTCCGTCGGTGCGGCAAAAAGCACAATTGAAAAACCGGGAAGGGAAAATGGCGAGTAACACTTTGCCATGTCAAGGCGTTTGATTGACATTTATAACGGTTTAAGGGTAAATGAATACCTCGCCGAAACTGAAGATCGGGAGGACGTAGTGCAGCCGAATGAACCCGAGTGTCCGGATTCTATCATCATCAACGAGGCCCAATTGATTTTGGCCGAGAAACGGACGTCACTGGCAGCCTTGAGAACGGGAATCGCGGTGTTCGCGTTGCCCCTGTCAGTCTTGAGCTTACTGATCGTCACATCTAAATATTATGATGTTGTCCATGTAATCCATTTTATTCTGCCGCTGGTGATACTGTGTCTGGGACTTGTGACTCTGGGGTCGTATCTTGTCATCCGGGCCGTCACCCACATTCGCCACTATGACCGGCTGATAAAAACTCTAAAGTCGAAGCACAGCAAAGTCGCCGAATTCATCGATTAGCCGGCGACATGTCGAACGGCAGAACTGGGGCAAACCGGCTTTATTCGACAGGCGGCGGGTTTGGAGGGATACGATGCCGGGCTGGACCTGAGCATCATCTCGACGATCATTGGGGACGGTAAAATGCTCGGTATCTACTTCGGGATCGGCATGTCAGTGGTTATGGCCGTCATCGGCGCTTTGGACTTTGTGAAGCGGAAGTTTCTTTAACGCTGCGAAGGAATCGAGTGATGAATACCTATTTCTACCACCACGACCACTTGAAGCGATATCTACCGTCAAGGATGGCTTTTTTTGTTGCCGCTGCGGTTGGACTGGCCGTTCTTTTTGACATTCCCATTGTTACTTCTTCCGCATCTACCGACCTGAATTCTTTCGAGATGGAAGCTGAGGGCTTTTACACGCTCAGGGGCGGGGACACGAAGACTCTGGCGCAAAAACTGGCCGCCTTTGCGGCCAAGCGCTCTGCAGTTCAAGCTGCCGCCAGGTACTTTTCGCAAAAAGAACTGATAGATTTATTCGGGAAAAAGAGGCCGGAAATCATCAACATTACAGCCGACAACCTCACTTCCATAACTCTGCAGGAAAATTGGCCGATGATGGAGAATCAACCAACCTGTTCGGTGCGGATCAAACTCGTCATCAAGCCGTCCGATTTCATCGAGGCCCAGATCGAAAACCTGCAGTTGGAAAAGAAAGTCTCGGTGCAATCGTACCGTGAGGAAATGGAACCGGTTATTTCAAATGAACTGCTTCCGGGACACGACATTGCCGAAGCCTATCGGCTGATTCGCATGCAGTCGCTGCGGACGGCGCTGATCTACCTGGATCGTTTGCAACAGAAATATCCAAACTGGCCGGATATCTACGAAATCAAGGCGCTTGCCTTCTATCTCCAACGCGAACCGATAAAAATGCAAGCCGCCCTCCAAAGGGCCTGTGAGTTGGGAAGCAAAAACGGTTGCAGCGATTTAAAGATGTTTCCCCCACCGAAGGTTCAGCCCTGACCCCTACCCTTTTTTACGGTAATCAAGTCGCAGAAGAACGCAATTTTTTTAATCTGTGCCCATCCGCGATTTCATGAAGAGCACTGATAAGTTTCCGATCCAGAATTGTGCAATTTTTCACAAGTTCAAGGAAATCGGCGGAATTGCGCGGAGGCATACTGCTGTATGTCGCACAAGCGATTTCGCCGATTGACGCCGAAATTGCGGAAAAGGGCCATTTATGGACGGAAACCAATCTAAATCCACCCTGCCTGTAAAACCCACTGCCACAGAACAAAAGCCGTCATGCCGCCGACGATAGTGACCAGCAGGTTTTTACTGAGCCTGCCAATGACGGCTGTCAGCAAGGCACCGACGAGGTAGGGATTGGAGAAAGAAAACTGCAGCGTGTGTCCATCAGGCAGCAGCGCCGCCGGCACGATGATGGCGGTGAGCACTGCCGGCGGCACATAGCCCAAGGCACGTGTCGTGCCTTTTGAAAAGGTGATGCGGCCCGAAAGCGGCAGCAGGCAATAACGGATAAGAAACGTCACCAGGGCCATGCCCGCTATGAGGAAAAAGGTATCCATTTCAAATCTCTTCTGCTTTAACGGCGTCGGGTTTGCGCGATGCCAGCGTATCGGCGGCGACTCCGGCGGCGATACCCGCAACGGTGGCAAGGATGAGTCCGAGTTTGTGGGGCAGTCCGTGCAAGAGAACTGCGGCCGCGCCGGATACCAGCACGGCAAAATAGGTGGGACGATTTTTCAAATAGGGAATGATCATTCCGATAAATGCGGCCACCATGGCGAAATCGAGGCCCCAGCGACCGATACTCGTCAGCATGCGGCCGGCGGCCAGACCGACAACCGTGCACAGGTTCCAATTTGTGTACATGAATACCATGGAACCCAGTTGATACCAGTGTTTGTAGGGATCTGTATCGGAACAGCCGTAACGGCCGACGGCTACGGCAAAGGTTTCATCGGTCAGCCCGAAGGCCAGCAGCGCCTGCCATCCCGGCGGCAAGCGTTTGAGATACGGCAGCAGTGCGGCCGTGTAGAGAAGATGCCGGAAATTGACCACGAAGGTGGTCAGGACGATCAGGGGCCAAGCCGTTCCGGCACCAACCAGTCCCATGGCGATGAACTGGGCCGACCCCGCGAACACGAACAGGGACATTCCCACGGTACCGGCTGTCGACAAGCCGGCGCCACCGGAGAGTGTGCCGAATATTATGCCAAAAGGAATGGCGCCGATCACCAGCGGTAGGGTATCGCGGGCGCCGTTGAAAAACTCAGTGCGCTTCGATTTTATATCCATGTCGTGCATGCCGTTTTACTTGTCATCATATCCAAGAAAATCATCCCGCCGATGTCGGCGAGTTTACACCGGCAGAAACGATCGCGAGTGCGGTCGATCTCTATCGGAGATTGCGCTTCAACAATATTCCGACGAATTCATATTGTAAAGGTTTTCCGCCAATCTCAAACTCGCCTGGGACGCCAACAGCGAACCCGACCTTATGGCCTATCTGTCGATACCGCTGGTGACGGCTACACCGAGAACCAGGGTGACTGCAACGACTACCGTGCGAGTGTGCACCCGGGTGCCGCAGAGACGTGCGGTGACGATATCGATCAGAACTGTGATGGCAGCGATTTGCCTTGGATAGAAGTCGAGTCTGAACTGCCTATAGAATTTGGAGAATTTGAGGTTGACCACCAGTGGAAGGAACTGACTCTAAACCGTTCTTTCAAAAAATCCGGTGGTGATCGTCAGTGCGACAAGCTACATCGATCATGATCCTTTTTTTACACACCCGTGCAGGCGTGCGCAGGAGTAAAAAACGGACCGGTTACCACCGGACAGATAGAACCGCAGCCCACCGCAAAACTTCTCGGCCCTTGTCTACCAGCCCTTTAGGCCCATTATTTTCTTCATTTTTTCTTCGATCTGTTTCTCGACGACCATCATTTTATGGGCATGGGCTTTCTTGATCTTCTTCGTCAGCTGGTTCATGTCGGCCGGCTTTTCCAGAAAATCGACCGCGCCGAGTTTCATGGCTTCGATCCCTTTTTCCAGGGTGGCGTGTCCGGTCAACAGGATGACCTGCGTTTCCGGTTTTTTCTTCTTGAGGAGTTTGAGGGCTTCGATTCCATCCATTTCGGGCATCATCAGATCTACGATGATGGCATCGAAAGATTCTTTTTCCGCCAGCCGGATCGCTTCGGTAGCCGATGAGGCGGTTGACACTTCGATCCCCCGGGCGGCCATGCGCTCGGCCATCACTTCGAGAAAATCTTTTTCGTCATCGACGAGGAGTACTTTTTCTACCATTTTTCGGTTCCTTTTTGGTTCGATGTTAACAATAACCGGTGCTTCCGGTGTTCACGAGGCGGACCTCATCGCTCGGAAATAATCAGAGTGAGCGTTCCGGCCTCCGTATTTTTGACCAAGCGGGCATCGATAGATGCGGCCTGACAAGGGTCCTGGTCCGAGATCACGGCATCCGGCAGAGGTCCGAAGTGAACGCAGGCACCTGTAGCGGTCTTTTCGGGCCGCAGGTCGATCGAACGGCCCCGGCCGGCGGCGGTCATGGCGAACTCGAGGCACAGGAAGAGCGCGTTCAGCAAGCCAAACGGCGACGTTTCGATTTCCACCGGGTCGGAGGACGGCCGCACATCTATAGTCGTCCCGCACATCGCGGCGAACCGGACCGACAGGGCGGTCAGAAGCTGCAGGATCTCGTTCAGGTCCACTTTTTTCAAGGAATCGTCGACGCTGTGGGCGAACCGGTTCATGTTTTTCAACAAGGCGTCGGCCCGTTTGACCTGGTCCATGATTCTTACGGCCAGCGCATTGACCCTTTCCGGGTCCAGCGGCTTGCCGCGTGCCGCCATAGCGGCATAATCCGTCAGCAATCCGGCGTTTTCGTTAATCGTGGCCAGTGAGTTCTTGACGTCGTGGGTGACCGAGGCCGTCACTTTTCCGAAAAAGCGGAGCCCCGTATCATCTTGTTTCGATACTGTTGTTTTCACACGTCACCTCTTGAGGTATTCAGCAGGGTCTGCATTTTGTCAAGCAGAAGCTCGATGTCGACAGGCTTCACCAAGTAGACCGCCGTGTTCCCGCCGGCCGTAGCCGACGTAAAGTCTTTTTCCGAGCCATAACCGGTCAGAAAAATAAATTTCATGTCGGGGCATTTGGCCCGCAGTTTTTCACGCAATTCCAGGCCCCCGATTTTGGGCATCTTCATGTCCAGTAGGGCTAGGTCGAAACACCCCGACTCGACCCGCTGCAAGGCAGCGCTGCCGGTCGTGAACCACTCGGCCTCGATGTCGCGCAAAACCAGCCTTTCACCGAGAGCCGATACCAATTCCTCCTCATCGTCTACGAGTAACACGCGCATGCGTCTGCCCCTTCCTTGGATTGCGTTTTCAACGGCAGCGTGATGGTAAAACACGTTCCCTTGCCGAGGTCACTGTCGACAGTGATTTTGCCGCCGATTTCATGGGTCAAGTTGTAGGTAATGGAAAGGCCCAGTCCAGTGCCTCCCTGATTGGTTTTAGTCGAGAAAAAGGGTTCGAAAATCCGCTGTAGGTCCTCTTTGGGAATGCCGCAGCCATTGTCCTGGATTTTGACTGCGACTGCCTCTGCGCCCGCGCGGTTGACCTGAATCGACAAATGACCGCCGTCGCACATGGCGGCAAAGGCGTTGTTGATGATGTTCAGAAAGATCTGCTCGAGTTTGCCGCGATCGGATTCGATGACCGGAGTATCGTCCGGTACATCCACCTGGATGCCGAGACTGCGGTATTCGGCTTCCTTGTTCAGAAAACTCAGGACTTCATCGATGATTTCCCCCAGGTGGACCGGTTCGATGGTGGCCTCGAGATTCCGGGCAAACGTCAACAGTCGCTTGGTAATCTTGCCCGCCCGTTTGACCGAGTTGAGGATCGAATCGAGCTGGCTGTAAAGCTTGGGGTCGTCGGCGTATTGCTTCTTAATGGTGAATATGTCCTTGACCAGTCCCGCTTTTTCGTTGATGATGGCCAGCGGGTTGTTGATCTCGTGGGCCACGCTGGCGGCCATGCGGCCGATGGAGGCCATCTTGTTCGAATACTCCATCTGATGCAGGGCCATGAGCCGTCTCTCATCGGCGGCGTATACCTTGTTCACCATAAAGGTGACGGTTCCGATGATGACCGCCAGGATGAACGACACGCTGACCAGCAGGAAGATGATGAGTTCCAGACGGGTTTTGAACCACATTTTCATGAGCTCGCTTTTCTTCTTGACGATCATCAGAATGAACGGCGTGTCTTCGATGAACCGGTAGCCGATAAACAGCGCCTCACCGGCGGGATTTTCGCCTTCAAGCACCCGGGTTGTGTCGGAAAATTCAGGAACCGGCAGAGGGATTTTTTCGAGCACCCGCCCGTGGTAATGGGAATTGGTCTGGAGAATCCCCTTTTGGTTAATGATAAAAGCATCCCCGAGACCGCCCAGTTCAAGATTCGACAGCAGGTCCTCGAACGGTTCGATGGCGATGGAGGCGCGCAGGACATCGAAGGAGCCATCCGGCAGGCTCTGCTTGACGGCAATGACCAGGTGCGGGACGTTGCGGTATCCCAAAAACACGTCACTGGTGTAGACGCCCCGGTCGATGACCTCTTCGAACCAGGGCTGACCGCTGTAATCTTTGTCCTTGAGCCCGTAAGGCCCCACGTAGGTTTTCTGCTTGCCGGCGGAGTCGACCAATCCCAGATCCACAAAGCCGCCTCCGAAGCTGCGCTTGAGGTTTTCCAGGATGGCCGATAGTCGCTCCGGACTGCTGAGCACCTCGGATCCATTGTCATGCACGATAAAATCGAGCGCCGAGCGACGTTCGGTGAGGAAAAAAGAGATCGCCCGCCGCGTGTTGGAGACCGTGCGGGAGGTTCTCAACAGATATTCGGACACCATGGCGTGCTCGGTGAAGTTGTAGTCGACCAAAGTGATGAAAATAAGCGGCACCAGTGATACCACGCCCGTGAGCAGAATCGAGAGCCGCCAGATGCGCCGATAGTTAAAGAGGTAATCGGAGGCCCCCGGGGCAGACACACGCATCTGTTTGTCCCAGAAGGAGGGTTTCAAATTTACAAGTCCAAACATGTAGGCTCCTGTTATTTTTTCAACGCCGGCATATACAGCGTTAACGATCCGCTTGGATCGGCTTCATGTCGTCGTGCGTACGGCGAATTTTATCGTGGGCGGCTTTGATGGTCCCGCTCAGTTCGTCGATATCGACCGGCTTTTGCAGGTAGGCAAACGCGCCCAGTTCCATGCACACTTTTTTGTCGGCTTCCGATCCGTGGCCGGTCAAAATGATGACCTCGATCGCCGGTTGGGTCTTCTTTACGCGGCGCAGCACCTCGATGCCGTCGATACCGGGCATTTTGAGATCCAGGATCATGACATCCGGTTCGTCCTCCCGGGCCACTTCCAGGGCCGACTCGCCGTCATAGGCCACGGCGGACCCCAAATCACGCATCATCAAGCGCTCGGAGAGTGTTTGGACGAATTCCCTTTCATCGTCCACCAGCAGGATCTTGGAGGGGATTTCGAAATCCTGGCGGCGGTAGATGTCGGCCTGGTAATACCCCGGTCCCACCTTGCTCTCCACCGATGTGACACCCGGTACCCGGCTGGCAATCGATTTGAGTTCTTCTTCAAGGCGGCTGAGCATCAGAACGTGCTTGTCGATGGTCAGGGAGACGGCACCGGAACGGCTCTTGACACCGACGTTGTGGCCTTCCTTTATCAGGGCCGTTTCCACGCGGGCGGCGAGATTAAAATCCTCGACGGCTTTTTGGGATCGGCTGGTGGGCTTCACAACGGCCTTGGCGATGTTTTCCGCGATCGTGCCGGCCACTTCGGCTGGCGGTATTTTGTCGGTCGGAACCACGATATCATAGAGGGACGTATCCCACGGATCTTTGGTGTCGAAAAGCATCTGTACCCACGCGGCGCGCTCCTCGTCTTCGCGGCGGATAATTTTCAGCGCCTCCAGTTCGGACATCTTGTGTTCGCGGAGGGCAGCAGCAACCCGCGCCTTCATATCCGCGATTAGGCAAACCCGTAGAACGTGGCTGATGTCGCGCGGAATGAGCTGACCTGCGAAGCCGATAATGACCAGACCGTCATCGGCAAGACGCTCGGCCAAGGCCACCCGCAGGTGCGCCATTGAGCGCTCCCGTTCATGTGTGAATTTGTTGAAGACCGAGGTCTTGGCCGAAAAAGCCCGTTCGATCTTGTTTGGCGGGATATGAGAGATACGGCTGGCATCGGCAACGACCTCTTTATCCGCGACCAGGCCATAGCCGGTTAGAGAGAGGACTTCCTGGACCACCTGTTTTTCGTTGCAAAAGCTGCCGCTGAATATTGTGATGACTGGCATGTTCAACCCCTCCTTTGTTTAGGCTTCGACAAGTCGGCAAACGGTCAACAGAGGACAGGCCTCTTCTTGGCCGTTCTCGTGAGCGGTTTGATGGACGGTGGTGATGGCCTTTTCCATTGTCGGGAAAATATGATCTTCCCCGAGTTTGACCGGAAAGTGCGTCCGTCTGAACACTTCCATCACCGACTCGTTGACGCCGCTCATCGATATGTCGACACCGGCGCTTCTGACCCGGTCTACCAGCAATGACAGGGTTTCTTCACCGGATGCATCGATGTCGTTGATCCCATTGGCAACGATAATGATGTGTTTGAGATTCTTTTTAATTCGCATGATTTCGGTTATCTTGTCTTCCAGATAGCTGGCGTTGGCAAAAAAAAGGGGGCCGTCGAAGCGCACCATGGCCACGTATTCGCATTCCCGCAGGCCGTGGGTCGTTACGCAGCGCAAGGCTTCGTCCTCGGCCCTGGCCAGGGAAACCACGCTGGGACGCATGCTCTTGTAAAGAAAGACCATCAGGGAGAGCACGACCCCGATCATGATCCCCTTGTCCAGATGGGGGGCAAACGCCAGGGTGCTGACGAACGAAATGATCGAGATGGCACCGTCGTACCATTTGGCTTCCCAGGCGTGGATGAAGCCGGTAACGTTTACCAGGCCGATGACGGCCATCATGATGACCGCTGCCAGGACAGCTTGAGGCAGATGATAGAGCAACGGGGTGAAAAACAACAGCACGATCACAACCGCCAGACTGGTAAAGACGCTCGACAATCCGGTAACGGCCCCGGCCTGAAGATTGACTGCCGAACGCGAAAACGATCCGGATGTCGGATAACTCTTGCCGATAGAACCGCAGATATTGGCCAACCCCTGACCGATGAGTTCCTGATTGGGGTCGAGGCGTTGTCCGGTTTTGCCGGCCATGGCCTTGGCGATGGAGATCGCTTCCATGAATCCCAGCAGTGAAATAATCGCTGCAAACGGTAAAAGATGCAACATGATTCCCAGATTGATAGGCGGCACGCTCAACGCCGGCAGGCCCTGCGGGATGTTACCGACCACGGCACCACCGCCCATCATCGAGAGGTGCTGCGTGTCAAGGGGTTCGTTGCCGACCTTGATGCGCCAGGTCCGTCCATCGGTTTCCATTCCGGCAGGGACTTTTTCTTTTGGATAGAATTTCAGGGACCCGTCGGCTTGAGGCACTGCGGCGAGAAGAAGATATCTGAGCTGCTGCCTTCTTTCGTGGGCTTCTGCCTTCTTGCGCGCGATGTTCAAATTCACGACGTTTACATTGTGCTCGGCATCCAGGACGCCGATTTGATTGTGGTTCTGTTTGGCCGTGTTGAGAACTTCGCTCAGGTGAGTCCGCTCTTCTGAGAGAGATGGCAGTGACGAGGCGGCTTCGTTGAAACTTTCAATCAGGTTGCGGGCGGCAGGGGATTCGATGGACTCTATGGTCACGGTCTGATCGTATTGGAACCCGGTGGCCCAGGAAATGACAGTGGTGATGACGACGGCCACCAGCACGTTGGGAATTCGCGGTGAGAGCCATTTGAGACCGTACATGACGGCAAAAGCGAAGACACCCATCAGCAGAGTCGGCCAGTAGGTGTAGTGGATCGCTGCCTTGATGACCTGCACGATGGTTTCGTAGTGGTGCGGAGCCGTGTCGACATAGACGCCGAACATTTTTGACAGCTGAGAGGAGGCGATGATCAGGGCAGCGGCATTTGTGAAGCCGTTGACAACCGGGTGAGATAAAAAATTGACCACCAGTCCCAGCCTCAGCACGCCCAGGACCAACTGGAAGATGCCGACCATAAGAGCCAGCAGGATCGCATAAGCGATGTACCCGGGGCTGCCGCCGGTGGCCAGGGGTGCGAGGGAAGCCGACGTCATCAAAGAAACCACCGCGACCGGTCCGGTGGCGAGTTGGCGACTCGAGCCGAACAACGCCGCAATCATCGGCGGCAGAAAAGAGGCGTACAGGCCGTAATAGGCCGGCAGTCCCGCCAGTTGGGCGTATGCCATCGATTGAGGGATCAGAACCAGGGCCACGGTCAGGCCCGAGAGCGCGTCAAACCGCAGAGATGTCATATCGTAGTTTCTGAACCAGTTTATGAAGGGAAATACCTTTGCCAACATGTGCCGCTCCTATACTGAGGGTTGAAAGTTCATGAGAATCCGACTGATCGATGTGATGAGGTCGTCGTAGAGCGCACCCGCATCGTAAAGGTTGTAGGTGTTGAACCGCACCAGGCCGTCGACCATCGTGAAGATGATCAAGGCGGTTCTGCGGGCCGGCAGCTCTGCGACCGAACCGTCTTTTTGCCCGGTCAAGATGGCCTTTTCGAATATATCGATGAAGCAGTTGTAGATCGATTCCAGGTAATCCCGGCCAACCGGGTTGACGCGGGCCAGTTCATAGGCATCGTGGCGGTGCAGGAGCAGGAAGCGGTCTTCCATCTTTCCGGCCAGGTAGAGGTAGAAGCCGACCACCTCCTTCATCATTTCCAGGCCGGAGTTGAACGTCCTTTGTGCTAAATAACCTTCGAATTCCTCGAGGATATCTATTTTGAACTCTTCCAGAATGGCGAGAAAGAGCTCTTCCTTGTTGTTGTAATGGTAAAAGATCGTTCCCTGGGCGACACCGGTAATTTTGGCCAGCTCGGCCATGGACGTGTCCTTGTAGCCTTTGAGTGAGAGCAGCTTGGTGGCTACTTGCAGGATCTGATCTTTTTTGCTCATCGGAAAAAGCGCCCCTTATTAACTGAGTGATCAGTCAGTTTTTGTTTCTATGTAATCTTTGATGCTCTGTCAAGAAAAAAATTTTAATTGCTCTTGTAAAAGCTAATTACGGCCGGAAACCGATTTAAGAGGGGGATGGCAGGCGGCGCTGTAAGGGGCCAAGGCAGAACGGATTCGTTGTTCGATCAGAAACCTGGGTACTGGACGGAGTTCCCCGGCCTGGATGGCCGGATAGAGATCCGGAAAATACTGGCTGAGAAGCATGAGGGGAATGGGACGCTCCAAGTTGAAGAGCAGCCGATCAACGGCTTGCCTGACAATGGGAAAATCCCAGTAATAGCGAATGCGGTCACGGTAGCTGTAGTGACGCAGGAAGTTGAGGTCGGCCGCCGAACCGCGATAGTATGAGCGCCAGTGCTCGGGATGGCTCAGCATGGCGGTTTCCAGAGCCTCCCGGAGACCGGAGAGTCGGACACCGTGTTTGCCCGCCAGCCAATCGGTTTCAATATGAGACAAAGCGAACAGCGCTTCACGATAGGCATTGGTCAGGCAAGGGCCTGCCTTCAAGAGAGTGAAGTGATCTCGGACCATCTGCACCAGAGCCTCCGACGTCTGGTAATCGGTGGCGTGAATCTCATAGGTCATGATGCCGGGCAGTGTGGCGTGACTGGCAGACAGCTCGGCTGCCTTGCCCGATCGGTAGCGGGCGACCCGGGTATCGCCGAAGTCCACACCGGGTTGTGCCACAACCGCCATCACCCGCTCCCAGGCCGCCTCGAGGCCGACCGACCGGAAACACCTTTCGGTCACCGCGATTGTGCGGGCCACTTCACCGGCTGTGGTTACTTTCAACTGAGCTGGATCTTCCAAGGCACCGCCGGGAGGCGGGACCTCGGCGCCGATGACATACAGCGGTCGGGGTCGGCTCGCCGGTTGGCGGTCCGCGGCCGCTTCGGCCGCGCGGCACAGGGCGGCGGCCCGCTCGGCCGTGATTTCCATCGGCAGGTGCGATCCGGGATCATCCGCACACGCCAGACCGGTATCGAGATGGATCTTGCAGAATCCGGCCGCGACGCATTCTTGCACTAACTCTGTGGCGAACTGCATGGCTTGGTCGGCGGGCGTCTTCCTCCAGGGGTGGGGACCAAGGTGATCTCCACCGACCAGCACCTTCTCCAAGGGAAATTCAGCGGCAGCCGCCAGGGAATGAACTAAGTTGACGAATTCCGCGGGCCGCATACCGGTGTAACCGCCGAACTGGTTGACCTGGTTGGCGGTAGCCTCCACCAGGAGCACATCACCGTCAGCCGCCGCCTGTTCGATAGCGGCTTCCAAAACGGCACGATGCGCCGAGCAGACGGCGGTGATGCCGCCTATTTTGCCGGCTAAGTGATCATAACGTAGCCCTTTCAAACGGTCTGTCACGATGGAGTCCCTGCTGATTGTGGCTTCCGGCACAGCCGGATTTTGCGCCGAGTTGTGGATTTCTTTCATCGCTAAACATAAGAAAGGTCGGACCACAAATAAAGGGGAGGGATGTTGAGCCGGTTGAGCCCGTTTAGCCCGTTGAGCCGGTAAAAATGGTAGACGCTCAGAGCCAGAGGCGAAGAGCCAATAGATCAAGGGTTTCCAGCTTGTTTACCGAGTAGTGCTAAACGGTCATAACGGAAAACGGGCTCAACGGGCCAAACCGGCTAAACCGGCTCAACGGGTTTAACGATACTGCCGCTTTTCAGCTTGGACCATCACGGCCATCACCACAGTTTGCAGAGTCGAGAGCCCGACGAAATACCAGATCCAGGCCGGAACGCCTCCCCAAATAGGATGTGTTTTGCCCCAGGACCAGACATCGATCGACAAAAGGAAAATCGACCCCAACAGGAAGGTGAAAGGACTGCGGAGCCAGGTCGGCCAGAAAAAGACCAGGGCGCGTTCGCGCCAATCCAGGTAAAGATGAGGCAGCAGGTAAGCCGCAAAGGCCGTCAGCATGACCCACACAACAGGTAAAAAACCACCGTTTGGAAGCCACTTCAGGTAAAAGGCGACCAAGACGGCTTCTCCGCACACAATGGAGAGGATAGCCGGTTGCGCATAGCGGCGGCGGAAATAGAGACCGAAGATAACGGTGGGAAACAGGACCGCAAGGCCCGTAAAGGTCTGGGTGGCGATTTGCAGAATCGTG
Source organism: uncultured delta proteobacterium (assembly GCA_963787235.1). Taxonomy (GTDB): domain Bacteria; phylum Desulfobacterota; class Desulfobacteria; order Desulfobacterales; family SG8-13; genus JARFQH01. The sequence goes on along the minus strand of CAWBCG010000083.1, from coordinate 89,594 downwards.
GCCGGTGGCCTGTAGGCCAGGGCCAGACCCATCAAACCGAGAAAGATCACGAACAGCCGCCCGGTTGTGCTCTCTGCTCTTTTTTCCCGGTGCATCAACGGCAGGACATCGCGTGTGAAAATGGAGCTCAGAGTCAATAACTGGGAGTCCATGGTCGACATCAATGCCGCCATGCCGGCTGCGATGACCAAGGTGGCCATGACATCGCCCGATATCGTGGTCATCAACATCGGGAGAATGCGGTCGGCTTGCTTGCCGGTCAGGTCCGGTATCGTCAACCGGCCGATAACGCCGATGGCAATCGGCATGATAAAAACCACCGTGCAGACCAGGGGATAGAAGAGCATGGTACGGTCGATGGTTCGCCGGCTCCGGGCGGCAAAGAAGCGTTGAAACAGCTGGGGGAACATCGGGTCGCAGAAAAACCAGAGCATCATGAAGCTCAGCCAGATACCCGGTGAATATTTTCCCAGACCGCCGGGACGCGAGAAGAGCTCGGGTGCAAGGGACAGGATCTTCTGGTTGGCTGCCGCAAAGCCGCCGTGATACCGGAGTAGCACCACCAGGGACGCAAAGAGCATGACGAACATCACCACTCCCTGAAACAGATCGGTCCAGGCCACTGCCCGCATGCCGCCTCGCAGGGTATAAAGCAAGATGATGGCGGTTATCAGAACACAGCCGGAGAAATAAGGTAGACCGAGCAGTTCTTCGAGGGCGTATCCGGCCGCCATCGGCTGCAGAGCCAGATAAGGGATGGTGAAGACGACCATGACCAGAGCAAAAATAAAGGAAAGCGCCCGGCTGCCATACAGGTGGCGGATCAACTCCGGAGGCGTGACCACACCGCTGTTGCGGCCGATTTGCCAGATCCTGCGGCCGATGATCCAGAAGGTGATCGCCATGAAACCGGTGCCGAAACCCATAATCGGGAAAAAGGCATAGCCATCGCGGTAGCCGGCGCCCGAGGCGCCGAATACGGTGAAGGCCGAAAAGTTGGTGGCCACCATGGTGCCCAGCAACACCAGAGTGCCGAGTTTGCGATCGGCCAGAAAATAACTTTCGGGGGTCGATTTCCATCGTGTGCGGGCAACGATGCCGATTATGAGAACCACAAAAAAGTAGACTGCAAAGACGGCGATTTTTATCAGCATTCCATTTTCTCCCTGGTGTCTTTCAAGAAAGGATAACTTTCGTTCCCTGCCAAGGGCGCAGTCCCGCCTATAACGGGACAACTGCAGGCGCAGCGGCCACGCCTTGGCGTGATCGAGAATTGCGAAAGCGGTAACGCCGGCCCTGGTAAAAGTGATCGTAACGCAAATGAATGGGCCATCTCTAAATAAAAAGCCATCCCCTTGGGTCGGGATGGCTTTGCCTGGCATAACCCTTTGCGATCGTGCATTTTTTAAGTGCTTGTACCTGAAAGGCAGCCGATGGTCAATGACTTTTCGCGGGCGGTTTTTGGGGAACCGTTAATCCCGCCCAGGCGGGAAACCGCTCAGCTTAGGAGTACATATAACATAGCCATTATTTTCGACTTAGTGACCAGGGTGGCATAGACAAGCCACCATAACAATCAAAGTTGCAAACGAAATTTGTTATTGCAAAAAATATCCTGAGCTTATACGGAAGGTGTCGTTAACTGATAACCGATTTGAATTATTTCATCCGGGTAACCGTCATGCAACCAATTGCCACAGCGGGCCTGTCTCCCTGGGTACCAGGCGTCTTCAGCCTGATCGTCTACTTTCTCGTAGTGGCGGTGTTGATCGGTGTGCTTTTGTTTCTCTCGGCCTGGCTCGGGGAAAAGAAGCCCAGTGTTGAAAAGTCGCGGGCTTACGAGAGTGGGATTATTCCCACCGGCACGGCCCGCTTGCGGTATCCGGTTCCTTTTTATCTCGTGGCGATCTTTTTTTTGATATTCGACGTGGAAGGCGCTTACATTTTCGCCTGGGCCGTGGCTTGGGAGGACTTGGGCTGGAAAGGCTGGCTGCAGATATCGTTTTTCATCACCGTGCTCTTACTGGGTCTGTTCTATATCTGGCGTAAAGGAGGACTGGAGTGGGGTCCGGAAGCCAAAAACAGATGAACGGGCGTTTGGTGAGCACCGTCGACTACCTGATCAACTGGTCGCGGCAGTTCAGTCTGTGGCCCATGTTTTTCGGGCTCTCCTGCTGTTTTGTCGAAAAAGCGACTGTCTTGACGGCACGCTACGACCTGGCACGTTTCGGCGCCGAGGTTTTGAGGCCTTCCCCCCGCCAGGCGGACCTGTTGATTACCTCCGGTACGATTTTCAAGAAGATCGCTCCGGTCGTGTTGCGGCTCTATGAACAAATGGCCGAGCCGAAATGGGTCATCTCCATGGGGTCGTGCTCCAACTGCGGCGGCATGTACGATGGCTACAGTGTGGTGCAAGGCATCGACCAGATCTTGCCGGTGGATGTGTATATCCCCGGATGCCCGCCTCGGCCCGAGGCCGTCGAATTGGGACTCCTGACGCTGCAGCAAAAGATCATGGACGAGGAAAGGCCAACCCGCCCCACTTTACACCTTCCGGGGGGCACCCAGGGCAGCAGCACACCGATCCTGGTCGACGGACAAACAAAATCGCGCGATCCCAGAGGACCCGGAATGGCTGGAACGGCCATTCGAGGGACGTCGGTCGTTCCACCGCTCTTTCGGGGCAGCCGGTCCGATCTGATGTGGACACCCCCGCCGCGGCACATCGAACTCGGGCCGACCGAAAGAGGTCTGGCCGATCAGCTGCAAGAAAAGTTCGGGGATGCTGTTGAACCGGCACCGGAAACCGCCGACATGCCCACTTTTCATGTGAGTAGGGAACGCGTCAAGGAGGTTCTGCGCCACCTGAAAACCGAAGCGTCCCCCCGTTTCCGGCGGCTTGAAGATCTGACCGCGATCGACGAATCCGCCCGCCGCAATCGCCGGGACTATCCCGACTACAGTTTAATCTACAATCTGCTCGCTTTCGATTCCCCCTGCCGGGTGCGCCTGAAGGTCGGTCTTAATGGCGCGGAACCTGCTGCGGCCACCGTTACCGACATCTGGCCGTCGGCTGCCTGGTACGAACGCGAAGCATTCGACATGTTCGGGATTAAATTCGACGGCCACCTGAACCTGCGGCGGTTGCTCATGCCCCACTATTGGGAGGGACATCCCCTGAGAAAAATCCATCCCGGACGGGCGACGGACATGCCCCCCTACACGCTCGAGGATGCGCGCAATCTTCAGCCGCTGGACGGTGGGGACTACATCAAAAAGGACGGAGACAGGCAGTTGCTGATCCTCAACATCGGTCCCCATCACGTCAGCACCCACGGACTGATGCGGTTCATTGTTGCCCTGGATGGTGAAGAGATCACCGATCTGGATATGGACATCGGTTACCACCATCGCTCAGTGGAAAAAATCGGCGAACGTCAGACCTGGAACCAATTCATTCCCTACACCGATCGCGTCGACTATCTGGCCGGAGCCGCCAACAACCTGCCCTATGTCATGGCGGTGGAGACCCTGGCGGACATCAAGGTTCCGAAGAGGGCCCAGTATATCCGCGTGATGCTGAGCGAACTGTTCCGGCTGAGCAACCACCTGGTTTGGTTTGCAACCTATGCCCACGACGTCGGCGCCATGACGCCGAATTTTTACACGTTTCGTGAGCGGGAAATGATCCTCGACATCGTCGAACTTATCACCGGCGGGAGGCTGCATCCCTCCTGGTTCCGGTTGGGCGGCGTGGCGGCCGATCTGCCGGACGGCTGGAAGGAAGCCATCGATGCGTTCGTTCAGATTTTTCCCGACCGCCTGCGGGAATACGAGACGCTGATCCGCAAGAACCCCATTTTCAAGGCCCGCACAATGGGTATCGGCCGGATATCGCTGGACGAGGCGATCGACCGGGGTGTCAGCGGCCCCAACCTGAGGGCCTGCGGCCTGGAGTGGGACCTGCGCAAAAAATTTCCCTACTCGAGTTACGATGAATTCGATTTCGAAGTGCCCACCGCCGCCGAAGGCGACTGTTACGCCCGTTATCTGGTGCGGGTCGAGGAAATGCGGCAAAGCTTGAGTATCATCACCCAGGCCGCCGAACGGATGCCGGCCGGGCGCTACGTGACCGATGACTACCGCTACGTGATACCGAAGCGCGCAGACATGCTCACCGACATCGAGAGCCTGATACACCATTTCATCAATGTGACCCGCGGACCGAAGATTCCCCGCGGCGAGGCCTATGCTGCCTGCGAAATTCCGCGGGGAGAGCAGGGCTACTATGTGGTTAGCGACGGACTCGGGTATGCCTATCGCATGCGCATCCGGTCGCCTGGATTTGCCAACGTGCAGGCCATGCCGCTGATGGCCGTGGGAGAGACGATTGCAGACCTGATCGCGATTATCGGGTCGTTGGACTATATACTACCGGACATCGATCGCTGACGTTTAACGCGCTTGATTCGCCCATTTGCTGCGTTATCGGGAACTCGCGGTACAACTAAGTACAGCTTCGTCCCCGAGTGCCTTGCAAATGGGCGAATCAAGCGCGTTAAACCTGTTATCAATTCGAGGATGGTCCGCCTATATGCTGCATTATCGGGGACTCGCGGTACAACTGAGTACAGCTTCGTCCCCGAGTGCCTTGCAAATGGACGAATCAAGCGCGTTAAACAGATTACACCGCGGAAAATTTCAAGAAAATTTTCATTTTATGCTACCTGAAGAGATTCGAGAAGAACTGCGGCGGCAGATCATCGCCGTTGAACATCCGCGCGAATTGGCGGTGGACGTGATGTTCGCGCTGCAGGCCCATTACGGTTATTTGAGCGATGTGGCCCTGGAAGAAGCGGCATCGCTGCTGGGGATGACGCCCCTGGAGGTTGAAGAACTGGCCACTTTCTACACCTTTATCTACCGCGAACCGGTGGGGAAATACGTCATTCACCTGTGCGACAGCCTGATCTGCTGGATGGACGGATATGAATCCCTCCGCGACTACTTGTGTCGAAAACTGGCGGTCAAGTTGGGAGGCACCACGGCCGACGGGTTGTTCACGCTTTTGCCGGTGTGCTGTATCGGCTATTGCGACCGGTCTCCGGCGATGCTGATCAACCGCAAGGTATACGGCAACTTGACGGCCGAGAAGATCGACGAGATCCTGGAAAAACTGAAAACCGAAGCGTGACGGCAACGCCCCATTGACAACCAGCAACCGACAATTAAAAAAACAGATGCCTAAACTCGTCATCGACAATCGGGATATCGAGGTGCCTGCCGGGACCAAGGTGATCGAAGCCGCGGAACGGCTGGGTATCATGATCCCGAGGTTTTGCTATCACCCGGCCCTGGGATCGGTAGGGGCTTGCCGCGTCTGCGCCGTCAAGTTTTTAGAAGGGCCTGTCAAAGGCGTGCAGATGAGCTGCATGGTCGATGCCCGTGACGGCATGGTGGTGTCGACAACCGATGAAGAGGCGGTCGACTTTCGTCGCCATGTAATCGAGTGGCTGATGCTGCACCACCCCCACGATTGCCCGGTCTGCGATGAAGGCGGCCACTGTCTGCTGCAGGATATGACGGTTTCAGGCGGCCATGGACTGCGACGCTATCTGGGTAAAAAACGCACTCACACCGATCAAGACCTCGGTCCCCTGATCCAGCACGAGATGAACCGCTGCATTCAGTGTTATCGCTGTTCCCGATTCTATCAAGAATATTGCGGCTACCGCGACCTCGGCGTCATGCAGAGCGGAAACCGCGTCTATTTCGGTCGCCAAGAGGGCGGAACACTGGAGAGTCCGTACGCCGGCAACATCACCGATATATGCCCCACCGGCGTTTTCACCGACAAGCCCTCGCGGTTCAAGGGACGGCGCTGGGACTACGAGCGCACGCCTTCCATCTGCCTGAACTGCTCCCTCGCCTGCCACACGGTGGTAAGTGCCCGCTATCGGGAGGTCATCCGTCAGGAAGCCCGCTTTAGTGCGGCCGTCAATGGCGATTTCATCTGCGACCGGGGCCGTTACGGATTTTTTTATGCCAGCATTCCCGAACGGCCGCGGCAGGCCGCAATCGACGGCAAGGCGGTCATCCGTGAAAAGGCCCTCGAGGTTGCGCTCGAGAGGCTGGAGAGCATCGTGCGGCAGTCGGGGACTGCCGCTGTTGCTTGTGCGGGTTCGCTGCGCAGCAGCCTGGACACCTTGGCGGCAATCGATCGCTTGAGTCGGCAAAACGGCTGGCACGACCCCTCCTTTTGGATGGACCGATGCGTCGCCACCCGGGTCAAAACCGCTGCTTCCCGTCTCGAAGCCGATACGGCCGTTTCCCTGCGGCAGGTGGAACTGGCCGATGTCATCCTGGTTGTGGGTGCCGATCCGATCAACGAAGCACCGATGCTCGCCATGGCCATGCGACAGGCCTGGCGGCGGGGCGCACGGGTGGTTGTGATCGATCCCAGGCCGGTTTTTCTGCCGTTTGATTTCGACCATCTGCCGGCCGCCCCGGAGGAGATGGCACGCGGACTGGGGATGTTGATTAAACGGGTCATCGAGCGCGAAGAAGTCGAGCAACTGGGACACGAGGCGCTATCTTTTTACGACTCAATTCCGAAAATGCCGCTTCCAGTTAAAGGCCGACTCGAAGCCGTTGTCGGAATTATTAAAGGCAGCCACCGACCAATCGTGGTCTGTGGCACTGAGGTCGTGCCGGATGGTGCACCGGCCCTGGCCGCCGATTTTTCGCTGCTGCTGAAGACGAAAAATCGTTCACCCGGTCTTTTTTATGTGTTTCCGGGTGCCAATGCCTTCGGGGCGACGCTGCTGCCCGGCGGTCAAGCGGATTTCGAGGATATCCTTACGGCCGTCGAAAACAAAACCGTTCGGGCACTGGTGCTGGTCGAGTGCGACCCCCTGCGCACTTTCGCGGACCGGCCGCGGCTCGAAAAAGCGCTGGCGTCGCTCGATATGCTGGTGGTCATGGACTATCTCGGGACGGAGACGGTGAAGCGGGCGGACATATTTTTACCCACGACAACCGTTTTTGAAAGCGGCGGCCTGTTTGTCAACCAAGAAGGACGCCTGCAGTCGGCGCCGCGGGCTTTCCAGGGCGGTCTTTCGATCAAAGTGGCCGGCGACGGTCGTCATCCGCAACGGGCCTACGGGTCGGGCATGCCGGGAGCGGATCCTGTATCGGCCCGCCAACAGCTGGCGGCCATGGTCGCCGGTCAAGGGCCGGTCGAAGGGGACGCTGCGTGGCGGGAATGGCTGGTCGATTACTTACGGCTGAGCGATTTTCTGCCGCCGGGCGATGATTTTCCCGAAGACGGGGTTCGGGTGCTGGCGGCCGCTGCAACGACGGAACGGTTTGGGATGGACTGGGCCGCGACGTTAAATGACGATCGTGCCGCGGACGAGCGTCTGCGGCTTGTGATCGTCGATAGGACCTTCGGCACTGAAGAGCTTTCGGGCTATTCACCGTGCCTTGACACGGTCGTGCCGTCACCGGTCTTGTTCATGCACGGGGAAGACGCGGAAAGATTGAAACGCGTGGATGGAGAACCGGTCGTGTTGACCACCGAAACCGGTTCGGTTACAGTCGCGCTTCGCGTAGTCGACAACATGCGTGCCGGTATGTTGATCCTACCGCGCCACCACAGGCTTGACTGGCAGCTGCTGGGCGGAGGGCCGATTTGGATTGACGCCGATCAGATACAAAAAGCCGAACACACTTGACCCGACGGATCTTTGGGGAATGTAGGAAGTAGTCGAATTACTATGTCAATGTGGATTGTCGGAATCATCGTTTTATTGGTCAAGCTGGCTGTGGTGCTTGTGGTGCTGCTCCTGCTGGCTTCCTACCTCGTATGGCTGGAACGCAAGTTTCTGGCGAGGCTGCAGATTCGCTACGGGCCCAACCGGGCTGGAAAGTTCGGTCTGCTTCAGCCGATCGCGGACGCCGTCAAATTGATTGCCAAGGAGGACACGGTTCCGGCCGAGGCAGATCGGCTTATATTTCTGTTGGCGCCGGCGATCGTCGCCGGAACGGCCCTGCTCATGTTCGGCGTCGTCCCCTTCGGCAGTGACATCACGCTCTGGGGCCAAAAGATTCCCTTGGTGATTTCCGATATCAATGTCGGTCTGTTGTTCGTATTTGCGTTGTCATCATTGGAAGTCTACGGAGTTACGCTGGGTGGGTGGGCGTCCAACTCCAAGTTCAGCCTTTTGGGGGGCATACGCGGCGCCGCTCAGATGATCAGTTACGAACTGGCCCTCGGGCTTTCACTGGTCCCGGTGGTCATGTACGCCCGCTCGTTGAGCCTGGTCGATATTGTCAATGCTCAAGAGTCCTATCCATTTATATTGGTCCAGCCGATATCTTTTGTCATTTTCTTCATAGCGGCCATGGCGGAGAGCAAGCGCATCCCGTTCGACCTGCCCGAGGCCGAGAACGAACTGGGCGCCGGCTATCACATGGAGTACAGCGGCATGCGCTTCGGCCTCTTTTTCCTGGGGGAGTATGTCCACATGCAGGTCTTCGGCGCCCTGCTGGCGGTATTTTTCTTGGGTGGCTGGCACGGTCCCCTTTTACCACCCTGGATCTGGCTCCTATTGAAAATAATCGCCATTTCCCTGGTGATGATTTGGATCCGGGGAACGCTGCCGCGTCTGCGTTACGATCAGCTGATGGCCATCGGTTGGAAAGTTCTCATACCCGCGGCACTGCTCAACATTCTGATAACGGGAGCGGTTTTGTTGATTTAGGGTCCGCTCAATCTAGGTATTATATGGAAATGAACAGTGTATGGGAAGCCATAACAGCGCTGGCCGCCGGCTTTGCACTCACCTTCAAACACCTTTTTCGCAAGCCGATTACCGAGCAGTACCCCGAGTTCAAGAGGCCGCTGCCGGCTCGCAGCCGTGCCCGCATCGTCCTGACGCGGGACCCCGATGGCGGTGAGCGCTGCGTGGCCTGCTATCTCTGCTCGGCGGCCTGCCCGGTCAGCTGCATCTCCATGCAATCGGCTGAAAGAGAGGACGGCCGCCGGCATGCCGCCTGGTTTCGAATCAACTTTGCGCGGTGTATTTACTGCGGGTTGTGTGAAGAAGCCTGCCCGACGTCGGCGATTCAATTGACACCGGATTTCGAGAACTGCCGGCGCGACATTATGACCCTGGTTTACGAGAAGGAAGATCTCCTGGTGGATCATTGCGGAAAGGACCCGCAGTACAATTTTTACAAGTATGCGGGTATTATAACCGGTGAAGGCGGCAAGGGAACCCACGTAAAGGAAGAAGAGCCGGTGGACGTAAGAAGCAACATGCCGTGACCGGCGAAAGGTTTGCCGCGAAGGCCGGCCGACACCAAATCATTTGTTGTGCGGTTTTCGGTGTTAAAGGCCGAGGTCATTTTTTGACATTCTCGATATTGGGAGTTTCATGACGCTCTACACCATTCTATTTTACCTTTTGGCGGTTGTCATTGTCGCCGCGACGGTGCTGGCGATCACCCGGCGGAGCATGGTGCATGCGGTGATCTATCTGGTGGTCTCTTTTTTCGGCAGTGCGCTGCTGTTTTATCTGTTCGGTGCGCCGCTGCTGGCGGCCCTCGAGGTGATCATTTACGCCGGGGCCATCATGGTGCTGTTTCTTTTCATTATCATGATGCTCAGAGACGTGAACTTGCTGGAGAAGCTGTTTCCGCTCAGTCAATGGGCGCCGGCCGCTGTCATGGCCGTGGTTTACCTGGTCGTCGGAACCGTTCTGGTCTTGACCGATCCCGGTGCCCGCGCCCCTTTGACCGGCGCTGTGGCCACACCCCGGGATTTCGGACGCTTTGTTTTCGAAAACCACTGGCTGGCGATCGAAATCGTTTCCTTGCTGCTGCTGATTGCCCTTGTGGGGGCCCTTTATTTGGGTAAACTGTCACGGAAAAGCGACGCGCCGCAAAGCGAGGGGAAACCATGAGTGTATCCTTCGGACATGTGCTCGTTCTATCCGGACTGCTCTTTTTACTCGGCACCGTTTGTGCGGTGGCACGGCGCAACCTGATCATGATCCTGCTCGGCGTCGAGATCATGTTGAATGCGGCCACCATCGCCTTTGTCGGGGCCGCTCTGCGCTGGCACGACATGGAGGGCCAGGCGTTCGTGCTGTTTATCTTTGCGGTGGCTGCCGCCGAAGTATCGGTCGGTCTGGCACTGATCATCGGCGTGTACCGCCGGACGGGCTCCGTTGATCCAAACAACTTCAATTTTTTGAAATGATATCGAAATGATCGAATCCGGAATCGTTCTCCCAACTCTGACGCTGGTGGCCCTGGCCACCTGGCTGCCTGCGGTTGCTTTCGTGCTGATCATGATTTTTTTGCGGCCGCATCCGCGCCAGGCTGCCGGCGTATCGATTGCGGCCGTATCGGTCTCGCTCTTGAGCGCCGTGTGGTTGCTGATCAGGCACTGGCACATGTCCACTCCGATCCATTTTACGGTTCGTTGGGTGGCATCCGGGGATCTCACCATTCCTTTCGGATTTTTGCTCGATCCGGTCAGTTTGCTCATGTTGACCGTTGTGGCCGTGATCTGCTTCCTCGTCCAAGTCTATTCCCTTGGCTACATGGCCGGGGACCCGGGATTCGGGCGCTATTATGCCTTCATGTCATTGTTCGCCTGGGCCATGACGTCGCTGACCGTCTCCCTGACCCTCATTCAACTCTACATCTTCTGGGAACTGGTGGGATTGGCTTCCTATCTTCTGATCGGCTTCTGGTATGAAAAATTCAGTGCCAGCGAGGCCGGTAAGAAGGCTTTCGTCATGACCCGTTTTGGCGACGTGGCCTTTTTCCTTGGGCTGCTGCTGCTTCTGATTCACTTCGGCAACCTGGACATCATGGAACTGAATGGCCCGGCACCGGCAGACAGCATGTCGCCGATCCTTCTCACCGTATCGGCCCTGTTGATATTCGGCGGCATCATCGGCAAGAGCGCCCAATTCCCGCTCCTGACTTGGCTGCCGGACGCCATGGAAGGCCCAACCCCCGTGAGCGCTCTGCTCCACTCGGCTACCATGGTGGCCGCAGGCGTCTACCTCTTCGCGCGCTTGTTCCCGCTTTTCAGTCACTCCGCGACCGCGATGGCCGTTTTTCTGGCCATCGGCACGATCAGCATGGTGGCGGCCTCCACCATGGCCATGGTCAGCCGCGACATAAAGCGGGTCTGGGCCTATTCCACCATCAGCCAACTCGGTTACATGATTATGGGACTGGCGGCCGGGGGATTTTTTGCCGGTGTTTTTCATCTGACCACTCACGCCGGTTTCAAGGCCCTGCTCTTTCTCTGCTCCGGCGTCTTCATCCATCATTTCGGCACCAACGACATGGTCGAGATCGGACGACGTGGCGGCCGCAGCTTGAAGATACCGATGGTCTGCATGGTTATCGGGGCGGCGGCTTTGGCCGGTCTGCCACCCCTGTCCGGTTTTTTCAGCAAAGAGTTGATCATCGGGGTGTTGGCCGACCGGCCGAATCCCATTTGGGTGGCCATCGGTTTGGTGGGCGTTTTTTTGACCGCCTACTACACCTTCCGTCTGATCTTTATCATCTTGTTTCCGAGAACCGTAGACGAGGTGAAGGTGCAACATGGGGAAGACAATCACGCCGACCGCACCTCGGATCGTTTGATGAACTGGCCGCTGATCATTCTCTCGGCCGTCACGCTTTTGCTGGGATTTTGCGAGGCACCCCTGGAACATTTTCTGGCCCGCGGTCCGGCGGTCGTCGAACCGGCGGCCGCTCACACCTGGGTGCTCTTCGCCTCCCTGGGACTGGCTGCAATCGCTTTGGGACTGGCCTGGTTCGAATTCGGACGTCGCGGGGCCGACCAGGTGGGGTTTGTGGAACGGATTCCGTGGCTCAACGACTTTTTTGCCGAACGCTGGTACATCGATCGCTTCTATCGGTTTGCCCTGGACCGCTTTGTTTATCGGGGAATTGCCGCCCTGTGCGCCCAGAACGATCAGAAGGTCATCGACGGCGGCATCGACGGTCTCAGCCGCGGCACGGTTAACGCCGGACGACGGGTGGCCTTTCTGCACACCGAAATGATCCAATACCGGCTGCTGATCATATTCGCGGTGATGGTGCTGCTGGGGATGTTTTTTATTTTTTGAGACAGCTCACCGGACGGGACGGTTCGCCGGATGAAAAAGGCGAACAGCAGACGTTCAATAACCGAAGAATTTCCCGAACCGGCTGATAGACTAACGGACACGATTGACACACAGGATTTGTTTGACATGCCGACAGCATATGCCGACTTCCCATATCTGACCGCCATTCTCCTGAGTTGCGTCATCGGGCTGCTGGTGATTCTGTTCATCCCGGGTGAGCGCCAGACGGCCATCAAGTGGGTCAGTGCGGTTTGCTCCGGTATACCCCTGATTCTTTCCACCTATCTCTTCTTTGCTTACGACAAAAGCCTCGGCGGTCTGCAGTTTGCCGAGCAACTGTCATGGGTGCCGTCGCTGGGAATCACTTACTTCAATGCGGCTGACGGCTTCAACCTGCCCATGCTGCTTCTCACCGGTATTGTATTCTTTACGGCGGTTCTGACCATGTGGGAGCTGGAATATCGGGTCAAGGAGTTCTTTGCCCTCACCTTCCTGCTGGTGGCCGGTGTCTTCGGCCTCTTCATGAGCTTTGACCTGTTTTTCATTTTTATATGGTACGACGTCTCCCTTTTCCCGATGTACTTGTTGATTGCGGTCTGGGGCAGCACCCGCAAAGAGTACGGGGCCATGAAGTTGACCCTGTACCTTCTGGCCGGCAGCGCCCTGATTCTGCCGGGGATGATTTACCTCTCCGTGCAGTCGGGCCTGAACACCTTTAATTTGGTTACCCTGATGCAACCGGGCCTGTTCACTCCGTTTCAGCAGAAATTCGCTTTTCTACTCTTCTACATCGGGTTCGGTATTCTGGCCGGCGTGTGGCCGTTTCACACCTGGTCACCGGTCGGACACGTGGCCGCACCGACGGGTGTGAGCATGATCCACGCCGGCGTATTGATGAAAATCGGGGCCTTCGGCATACTGCGGATCGGTATGTTCCTCTGCCCACAAGGCTGGCAGTACTGGGCCCAGCTTATGGCCCTGCTGGCCGCGGTCGGCATTGTTTACGGTGCTCTGGTGGGTCTGAAGCAGACCGATCTCAAGTTCGTGATCGGTTATTCGAGTGTATCGCATATGGGCATTGTCGGCCTCGGATTGGCTACCGTGACCGTGGACGGTCTGAACGGTGCGGTCTTTCAGATGTTTGCCCACGGCGTCATGACAGCGCTCCTCTTTTCCTCCGTCGGCTACATCTACGATCGCACGCACACCCGGATGATCGGGGAACTCGGCGGGTTGAGCCGCATCATGCCGGTCGCCTCGGGTTACTTCATTATTGCGGCTTTGACCGGAATCGGCGTGCCGTTCCTCGCCAGTTTCTGGGGAGAGCTGCTGGTTTTTATCTCCTCCTTCAGGGTCTATCCGGTCCGCGGTGCCATGGCCGTTGCTGCACTGGTGATCAGTGCGTTGTTTATGCTGCGGGTGGTCCAGAAAGCTTTCTACGGGCCGCGCAACGAAAAATTTGCCCAGCTTTCCGACATCACTCTCGTCCTCGGAATACCGCGCATCATTCTGGTGGCGGTCATCGTGATTTTCGGTATCTATCCGTCTCTCATGTTCGACATGATCGACACGGCATCCATTCCTTTCGTCAACGGGTTACCCTGATGCAATGGCTTCTCTTCGGTCCTGAACTTTATTTTTTCTTAGCGGTGGTCGTTTTTACGATTATGGCCATGCGGCCGGCCTCCGATTCCCGGCATGAATATTTTACGGCCCTTGTTCTGGCGGCCTTGGGCATGGTGGTCTGTCTGGCCGGTGTCCGGTCGGACGGCATGCTCTTTAGCGGGACCTATCGGGTGGACCTCTATTCCCAGGTTTTCAAAACCATGCTGTCCATGGGGCTGTTTCTGGTTGTCTGCATCTGCACCAACCTGGGGGGCGTCAACCGGAAGTTCCATCCCGAGTTCTATCTGCTGCTCTTTACCTCCACCCTGGCCATGATGATGCTGGTCAGCGCAGTACACCTTTTGACCATATACGTCGCCCTGGAGCTCAGCAGTTATTCGCTCTATATCCTGGTGGCCTTGCAGCGGCGGCAGGAAATCGGACTCGAAGCGACCCTCAAGTACTTCCTGGTCGGCGTCTGCGCCTCGGCCGTCATGCTCTTTGGCCTGGCTGTCCTTTATGGCTCTGTCAAGGCTGTCTACCTGAGCGAACTGGTCCAGGTGCTACCCGCCGTTATCGATCGGCCGTTGGTTGTCATCGGCCTGTTGCTGAGCCTGGGTGGATTTTTCTTCAAATTGGCGGTGTTTCCTTTTCATTTCTGGGCGCCGGATGTCTACCAGGGCGCTCCCAACCAGGTGGCAGCGTTTATTGCCTCGGCGTCAAAAGTGGCGGCCGTCGCGATCCTGATGCGGTTCGTCGCGGTGGGCAGCGGCGGCAGCACCTACCTGGCGCAAGCGCTGGTGGTGCTTGCCATTGTTTCCATGACCGTCGGCAACCTGGCGGCCGTCGTTCAGAAAGACTTCAACCGGCTGATGGCCTATTCGAGTATCGCCCATGCCGGCTATGTTCTCATCGGGATTCTGTGCATGGACGCAGTAGGTTATGCGGCGACCATTTTCTACGCGCTGTCACTGATGTTGATGAAATTCACCTGTTTTCTGGTGCTGGTCATGGTGGCCGGAAACCGCGGCAGCCTGCAGATCGATCAACTGGCCGGGCTGCACCGGCGCTCGCCGCTTCTGGCCATGGCCCTGATGCTGGCACTGTTCGGTCTGGCCGGCATCCCCCCGACCATCGGCTTTACCGGTAAGTTGCTGGTCTTTATCGCCGCCATGCAGCAAGGCTACTTCACCCTCGTGCTGATCGCCATGATCAACGTGGTCATTTCGCTTTATTACTACATGCTGGTCATCAAGGCGGCTTACCTGCTCGAACCGCCAAACGATCTGCCGGCTCTTTCCGTCTCGCCGCCCGTCAAGCTTTTGACCGGCACCCTGGTGACGGCGATGGTGGTGATCGGTATCTTCCCCACCCATGTCATCGAGCTGGCGCGGGCGGCGGCCCGTTTCATCATATAGTGCCCACCCATCAAACATCCTTTTCCGTATCTCGGCGTTATTCAGGTTAAAGGCATGTCTGGCCTGTGGAATGAATTGTGCGGCACAAAATCGAAAACCGCCGCAGCTTTCCTGCATATCAAAGATCTCAAATTTAATTGACACCTCCGGACGAATTATTTAGTTTTCATAGTTGAACAGGGGAAGAGTTCTTCAACAACTTCACCGTCATCACCAATGAGGAAGATAGGGTCGGCAACAGCTTTTTGTGAAGCCCTGACCACGCAGACAACACTGGCCTCGAAATTTCTCGCGGCCTGGTCACTTGCCATCTGATAAAACGGACCGCCGGTCCTGTGGTCGGCCGGTAGAGCCGGTTAAAAGAATACGGAGTCAGCCGATGCGCATGAAATTATTACGGTTTTTGTTTTTATTCATTGCGTTGCCTTGGGTCAACGGCTGCGGCGAAATCGGACCAGGCACGGTCGAGGAATCACCGGGCCGGACCGCCCGGGTCAAGACCGCAGTGGTAAAGCCGACAACCCACCCGGAAATTTACGAGGCGATGGGGACGGTTCTGGCCCAGACCACCAGCGTCCTCTCCAGCAAACTAATGGGCACGGTGCGCGCCATCCTGGTTGAGGAAGGGCAACCGGTCAAAGCGGGCCAACCCATGGTGGTGCTCGACCAGCGCCAGGTATCCGCTCAATTGCAGCAGGCCGAAGCCGCCTTGTCCGAGGCCCGCAAAGCCGAGAACGCCGCAGTCTCAGCCCAGGAATCGGCCCGCGCCGCCGCTGAATTGGCGCGTTTGAATTACGATCGGTATGTGCCGATGCTCAAGGAGGAGGCCGTAACGCCGCAGGAGTTCGACGCCGTTGACGCCCGCCATCGGCAAGCACAAGCGGCACTGACACAGGCCGGTGCTATGGCGGCGGCCGCCCGCAGCCGGGTGCAACAGGCCCGGGCGGCGGTTGCGGCCGCATCCGTCACTCACAAGGATGCCGTCATCAATGCCGCCTACGATGGCGTTATGGCCGACAAGCTGGTGGAGATTGGTGATCTGGCCGTCCCCGGAACGCCTTTGGTGAAAATCGAACGCACCGGCGACTACCGGGTCGACCTGGAACTGCCGGAAAGTCACATCATGTCGATCCGCATCGGCGACACGGTTGCTGTGCGGGTGCCCGGCCTGATCGATCAGCCGCTGGACGGGATTGTGGCGACTATCCTTCCGGCGGCCGATACCAAGAGTCGCTCCTTTCTGGTCAAAGTGCGGTTGCCCGATGCGGCGAGTCTGAGATCCGGCACGTTCGCGCGGGTTGCCGTTCCGATCGGCACCAGCCGCCTGATCCTGGTGCCGCACTCGGCGGTGGTTCATGAAGGCCAGCTGACGGGGATCTACACCGTTGATTCCGATCAAATCGCCCGGTTCCGCCTGATCCGTACCGGGAAGAGTTTGGGAAATACCATCGAGGTGCTCTCCGGTCTGCAGGAAGGCGCGCGATTCGTCGTCGCTCCGCCTCCCGGTTTCAGTGACGGGACCAAAGTGGAGGCCGATTCATGAGCCAGAAGGTCGGGCCGTCCGGAAAAATCGCCCAGTTCTTTATCGATTCAAAGCTCACGCCTGTCATCATCATTGCCGCCATCCTCCTGGGAGCAGCCGCGGTCATCGCTTTGCCCCGGGAGGAGGAACCGCAAATCATCGTTCCGATGATCGACATCTTCGTTCAGATGCCGGGGGCATCCTCCAAGGAGGTCGAACAGCGTGTTACCAGCCCCATGGAAAAGTTGTTGTGGGAGATTCCGGGTGTAGAATACGTTTACTCCACCTCCAGTCCGGGCATGGCGATGGTGGTGGTGCGCTTTTATGTGGGCGAAGACGAGGAAAGGTCGATCGTTCGACTTCAGTCGAAGCTGATGGCCAACATGGACCGCATTCCCTGCTGCGTGACCCCGCCCCTGATCAAACCCCGTTACATTGACGACGTTCCCATCCTGGCCTTGACCTTTTGGAGCGACAGCGCCGATCACTATACGTTGCGGCGAGTGGCCGCCGAAACAGAGAATCTGATCAAGCGGGAGAAGAATGTTTCAATCACCACTCTTATCGGTGGCTACCGGCGCCAGGTCCGGGTCGAACTGGATCCGGTGCGTCTGGCTGCCTATGGCCTGTCCGATCAACAGATCATCAATCTCGTATGCGCCGCCAATCAGGAAGCCGATGCCGGGAGTTTTCCCTCCGCGCTGAACGGCCAGGTTCTGGTCCATACCGGGCATTTCTTGAGAAACGCCGAGGATGTCGGCAGGGTGGTGGTCAGTGTTCACGAAGGCCGGCCGGTTTATTTGCGGGATGTCGCCGCTATAACCGACGGTCCCGAGGAGCCGGATCAATACGTGTTCTTCGGTGCGGGCCCGGCGGTGGTCGCAAAGGATATTCCGTCCGGAAAAACGGCCGAAGGGGTCCGGCCGGCGGTGACCCTGACCGTGGCCAAGCGCAAGGGGACCAATGCGATCGACGTCGCCCGCAAGGTTATCGGCCGGGTGCAGGAAGCCCGCGGTACGGTCATCCCCGACGACATCCATTTCACGATCACCCGCAACTACGGGGAGACGGCGGAAGAAAAATCGAACGAGTTGCTGCTCCACATGCTGATTGCCGTCGTGTCGGTAACCATGCTCATCTGGTTTACCCTCGGACACCGGGAATCCGGCGTGGTGGCCTTTGCCATTCCGGTGACTCTGGCACTGACCCTGGCCGTTTTCTACCTTTACGGTTATACGCTCAACCGCATCACGCTTTTCGCTTTGATTTTCTCCATCGGCATTCTGGTGGACGATGCCATTGTGGTGGTGGAGAATATCGCCCGGCACTATCGGCTTCCCGAGAACCAGGAGCGATCCAAGTTCGCGGTGGTTATCGAGGCGGTGGATGAGGTCGGCAACCCCACCATTCTGGCGACCATGACGGTCATCGCCGCCATTCTGCCCATGGCTTTTGTCGGCGGTCTCATGGGGCCTTACATGCGACCGATTCCGGTGGGCGCTTCGGCCGCAATGGTGTTTTCGCTGCTGGTGGCTTTTATCGTCACGCCCTGGGCCTCGGTGCGTCTGATCCGGCGCGAGAAACACGCGTCGGAAACTGCCACGGGGCGCCATGAGCGCGAGGATTGGGCCACCCGACTCTACCGGCATATCATGGACCCTCTGATCCATCGTCCGGTCTGGCGCTGGTCCTTTTTGATCGGGGTCGTGGTTCTGTTGCTTTTGGCCTGCGCCATGGTGGCCGTCGGCCTGGTGCGGGTCAAGATGCTCCCGTTCGACAACAAGAGCGAGTTCCAGGTCATTGTCGACATGCCCCAGTCCGCCACGCTGGAAGAGACCGCCGCCGCTGCCCAGGAGATGGGAAATTATATCAAGACCGTCAACGAAGTAACGGACTACGAGATATATGCCGGCACCGCCGCACCTTTCAACTTCAACGGCCTGGTACGGCACTATTATCTGCGACAGGGGCCCAATGTGGCGGATATCCAGGTCAACCTGGTGGTCAAGGGAGACCGGAAACAGCAGAGCCACCAGATTGCCAAGAGGGTGCGGGCGCCTCTGAAAACCATCGCCGATCGTTATGACGCCAGGGTCAAGGTGGTCGAAGTGCCGCCGGGGCCGCCCGTTCTTTCGACTCTCGTGGCCGAGGTATACGGACCCGACTACGAGCGCCAGCGCGAACTGGCCCTCGAGATCCGGGGGATTTTTGCTGAAACCCCGGGAGTGGTAGACGTCGACTGGTACATGGAAGGAGACCAGGTGCGCTATGTTTTGGCGGCTGACCAGGAAAAGGCCGCGCTGAACGGGATCCGGGTGGTCCAAATCAACCAGGCCCTGGAGTCAGCTCTCAAGGGCAAGGCCGCCGGGCTGATGCACATGCCGGAGGAAAAGGAAGACGTTCAGATCTTTTTCCGGTCACCGCTGGCGGCGCGGGCCGGCATCCAGCGTCTGGAGAGCTTCAAGCTTCCCGGAGCCGACGGGCACCTGGTCCCGTTGTCGAGTCTGGTAACGCCTCGCAAAACCAATATCGACCGCAGCATCTACCACAAAAATCTGCTGCCGGTGGTCTATGTCATCGGGGATGTGGCCGGTGTGAAAGAGAGCCCGGTGTACGCCATCCTGGAGATGTATCAAAAAATAGAAGCCATCGATTTGCCCGAAGGCTATCGGATCGCCCAATACAGCGCCGCCGTTCCTGAAAGCGACCGCAAGTTCGCCATGAAATGGGACGGTGAGTGGCACATCACCTACGAGGTATTTCGCGATCTGGGCATTGCCTTCGCAGTCGTGCTGGTGCTGATCTTCGTGCTGGTCGTGGGCTGGTTCCAGTCGTATTCCACACCGCTGGTCATCATGGTGGCCATACCTTTTTCGCTGATCGGTATTCTGCCGGCCCACTGGGCATTCGGCGCCTTTTTCAGCGCCACATCCATGATCGGCTTTATCGCCGGTGCGGGCATCGTCGTGCGCAATTCCATTATCCTGGTCGACTTCATCGAACTGCGCTTGCAGCAGGGTGTGCCCCTTGACCAGGCCGTGATCGACGCCGGTGCGGTAAGGTTTCGTCCCATGATGCTCACCGCCGCTGCCGTGGTGGTCGGTGCGTCGGTGATCCTCTTCGACCCGATTTTTCAAGGGCTGGCGATTTCCCTGATGGCCGGCGAGGTGGCGTCCCTGCTGTTTTCCAGGATGACGGTGCCCGTCCTCTATTTTCTGGACAAACGCTGGGAGGCGGCGCACACCCATCACCAACCCCAAGGGGAGGCGGTTGAGTAGCGTATCGATCGGCGCGCAATTTGCTCTCCTGACTTATTACAGTGAAAAAAAACCAAGATAAAATTCTCGAGTCTTTGACGATACCATACCGTCAGACGGCCCGCCTTCCGAACCTTCGGTTAAGAGCCAGTGTCATCCGGGCTGTTAGGCAGTTTTTCGCTGAAAACGACTACCTCGAAGTGGAGACACCGATCCGGATCCCCGCGCCGGCACCGGAGGCGTATATCGACGCCCAGCCGTCCGGCAGCTGGTTCCTTCAGACCTCACCCGAACTGTGCATGAAGGGGCTTCTGGCCGCCGGCTATCCCCGTATCTTTCAGATCTGCAAATGCTTTCGCAGAAATGAGAAAGGCCGCCGGCACCTGCCGGAGCTGACCTTGTTGGAATGGTACACGGCCGGTGCTGATTATTCCGACATGATGACCCAGTGCGAAGCATTGTTAACCGAAGTAGCCGATAGCATCGGACATAGAGATGGGCTGTGCTACCAAGGTCGACGTATCGACCTGTCCCTACCCTGGCCGTGCATGACGGTTGCGGAAGCCTTCGAGCGTCTGGCGGGCGTATCCGTAGAACAGGCAATGGAAGAAGATCGGTTTGAGGAAGTGTTGGCACTGGAAATCGAGCCGCGGCTCGGGGGCGAAAAACCGTTGTTCCTATACGACTATCCCGCCGCCTGCGGCGCTTTAGCGCGCCTGAAGCCTTCGAATCGACGGCTGGCCGAGCGCTTCGAGCTTTACATTGGCGGCTTGGAACTCTGCAATGCATTTACTGAGCTCAATGACGCGAATGAACAGCGTGCCCGGTTCGACGCGGAAAGTGAGTCGCGACGTCAGGCCGGTTTGACGGTCTATCCAATGCCGGAAAGATTTTTGGAAGCTCTGAAAGACATGCCGGATGCGGCTGGAAACGCGCTCGGTATCGACCGCCTGGTGATGCTCTTTGCAGATACGACAGAGATAGACGACGTGGTGGCCTTTACGCCGGAAGAGCTTTGACCCTAAATTGAGCGTCTCAAATTTTCAAAGAAAATAAAAATGTTATAATTTAAAGGATTTAAATCGATTTTGATTTTGAGAATTTGTAACCCTTCGGGATTGCCGATCATACCGCATCTACGGTGTCAGAAGCCATTCCGCATAACACACTATAGCGGAACGGCTTTTTCCTTTTATACACGGCAAGCTCAACAATCGCTCAACTTAGGTTGACGTTAATCCAGGGGGTTTGTTCGGGTGCGTTTCAGCCACCCTTTAACTCCTTGTGCCTGAAGCAGTCCACCAGATGATCGTTGACAATGCCGCCGGCCTGCAGGAATGAATAGCAGATGGTGGTACCGACAAAGGAAAAACCCTCGCTCTTCAACGCCTTGCTGACGGAATCCGAAAGCTCGGTGTGGGCAGGGATTTCGTCCAGTTCCTGCCAGCTGTTGTGAATGACCCCGCCATCGGTGAACGACCAGATATAGGCATCGAAGGAACCGTGCTTTTTCTGAAGGTTCAGAAACGCTGCGGCATTGTTCACCGCCGCGCGGATCTTAAGACGGTTGCGAATGATAGCCGGATTTTGGCAGGCTTTTTCCATGGCCTTTTCCGACATCCGGGCAACTCGAACCGGATCAAAGCCGTGGAACACCTTCCGAAAGGCTTCGCGTTTGTGCAAAACCGTCCTCCATGAAAGACCGGCTTGAAACGCATCGAGAACGATGTATTCAAACCAACGCTGATCCTCGTTAACAGGCACGCCCCATTCTTCATCGTGGTAACGCCCCATCAATTCATCGTTGCCCATCCAGCCGCACCGAGATCGATCGTCGAGATCCATCGGTTTATCCTTTCCTCCGGTGTCTTTTATCCGGTATGAAACTCCCGCTATACCATGCCCAGCAGGTACCTTTTCCTGTCTTTCTCATGAAACTTTTCAATGGCATAGAGCAGCATCGTGCGCGGCATGTCTTTGTAGTGCGCTTTTAAAAATCCTTCTTCCACCGACAGGTCGCGTTTCCCGATCTCCCTGAGCATCCATCCGACCGCTTTGTGGATCAGGTCTTTCTCATCATTCAATAGAAGATGTGATACCGTAAGAGTTGCCGTGAAATCGTTTGTTCTTATCATCGGGAAGGTCGACATGATGGCGATCCGAAGCTCCCACAGGTTTATTGATTCGGCCATGCGGTAGATCGGTTGTTTGTCTTTATCCGCCAGGTAAGCACCAACGATATAACCGGCGGAACTGTCCACCAGGTCCCAGTTATTGATTTACCTGATGTTCTTTAAATACAGTTCGTAAATTTCCCGCCTTTCGTGCGGCTGTCCTTTTGAAAATTTATTCACCAGTATAAAAAGCGCCAGCAGGCGCTCTTCATGGAAGGAAGAATTGAGAACCCGCAGGATTTCCGGAAGAGGCGTGTTTTTAAATTCTTTGGCCTTCAGTCTTAAGACCGATACCCGAATACCCAGAAATCTGTCGCCTTCGCCATATTCTCCTTTCCCGGTCTTCAAAAAACGCTTGGAGTGAGCGGCGATGTGGGGATCACTCAGGCGCGCGAGTGCAATATGTATTTGCTTCGCAGTCATAATGACATTGAGTGAGCCCTGAGCCCGTTGAAATATTTGCCACAGCACAACATAGCGTAAATCGGCATAGACTCAACTGAGGACGTACGCTAAATCACCCGACGATATGAAGAGCAAAATAGGGAATCAGGATGAAAAGTAATGTCCCCATCTTAAAAAAGGCCATGCCCCCATAGTGGATGGCATCGAAGGTTTCAACAGAGATGTTGAACCATTTGCTGTGAAGGCGATACACCCAATCATGGGCGAGCATGAAAAGAATAAACCACCACACCAGCAGCCCGATATTCATCACGGCGCACCAGGCCAGAACTTTTCTTACTATTTCAATTGTCATGGTTCCTCCTCATTCATGATTCTATTGTTTTTAAGATAAAGGTTTTGGCAAGGCCAGAGAGAGGAGGCTGTATTGTTGTAATACGCCCACGACCGATAACGCAGTCCAAAATCTTTATCGTAAAGCCTATACGTCACAATTTCTTGAAAGCGGATAAATAAAGCCAATCCGCCTAACATTTAGGGGAAACAGGCTATCAGTGGAGCCGCGCTTTTTTACAAGCGGGCATTAAATCAACGTCGCTCCTTCAGCCAGACCCGGTGGCGCAAGCACGTTAATGCGTTGCAAGGTCGCGGGATCGAGCTTGATCTTCGCCGCAATGAAAAACCCCATCCTGTCGGCAGATCCGTACCGCTTTCATTCCCATCGAAAACGATACCGAATTTTGTGGCCACAAAAGCCTGACGGCGAATACCCTTTATGGCACGGCCAATCAATCGTTCGTTATGTCCGCCGTCATAAGCATCGGCCGAATCGATCATCATTCCGGCTTCAACGGCATGCCGTATCGTTTCGACGGCCTGTTCATCGTCGGAATTGCCGTAGTAGCTTTCAAGAACCATGGCACCGTAGCCGAGGCAACCGACTTCGGGCCCCTTCTCCCCGAGTGAATATTTTTTTAGCATCTTTATTTCTTTGCGCCGGCAATACGGCTAAATAGTTGATCCAGCCGCGGTGACCATTATATCTGGCCATACAACTCGCAACGAGCTTACCTTCAGATAGGCCGATTAAAAACCATTTCTATGTCTTTCAGGCGCCAAGAGGTAACGCTGGTCTGCCTTCTCAGAGACGACCTTTATGACAACTCTGTCACCCATACCCCAACATCGAGGCTTGCTCCCGGGGGCCCGACGAAGGAACCGGCTACTGGCGGCACTGATTCGGGCAGCCTTGCCACTGCGACGGCAATGTGATCGGTTCCCACGATTTCGCCGGTGGTGGGATCGAACCCTTTCCAGCCCGCGCCGGGCAGGAACACTTCGGCCCAGGCATGGGTCGCCCCGAAATTGACCGTTGATGGTGGAGCGTGGAGGTAACCGCTGACAAAACGGGTAGCCAGGCCAAAGCACCGTGCGGCTTCCAGGAAGAGATAAGCGAAGTCACGGCAGGAACCGCTACCACGAGACAGGGTTTCTTTTGCGGTTTGAACCCCGGGTTCCTCGCGCAGTTGATAAGACAACGATTGCTGAATATGGTCGCTTAGGCGCTGTAATAAGGTGTAAGTTTGGATTTGTTCGCCTGACTGCCATAAATCCGCAATCCATTCAGCCAGCTGGTCACTGACCGTGTGCTCGGGCACATTCAAATAGGGCGACAATACAACCCTGTCCTTCGGTCTATAGGCAAACGGGTAGTCCGTTGCGTAATCGGCAACTAAAAAATCCAGCGGGGCCTGGTTGTATTGCTGAATGATGACCTCGCTCTCAATCGACAGTTGGCGAGCGAGTGAATCAAAGGTCGCTATCGCAACGGAGTTGTCCTCCACGTCGCGGTGCCAACGCAGGGTAGCCGGAGGCGTGATCTCCAGGCTTGATGATTCGATCCGCAGCTCATGGCCCTCCCTCGGACGTAGGCGCAATGCATGGGGTTCGAGTCGCACAGCGGCGGAGAAATTATAGTAGGTGCGGTGAAGGATCTTATAACGCTGCATATCTCATCCTGTTCGACAATCCCAGCTAAGCTGTGCATGGGTCTGGGATCGAATTCCCTACCTATATCAGGGCACGTTTAATTTCCGGTCACTCAAATAATAATGCCATAGAATTCTCGCCGCTACAGCTCGCCATGGTTTCCATTTGTGACTCATTCGATGGAGTTCTTCGAATGATGGTCGAGATGCAGCTCCCTTTAGTTTCTGAACGGCCGATGCCAAAGCCATATCCCCATTCGGCCAGATATCTGGCCGTCCGAGTGCCATCAGCAAGTATATATCTGCCGTCCAGGGCCCGATACCCTTGATGTTCATCAATTGCTCTTTTGCCTGGAGGTCATTAAGATCGGATAACCCAGTTAAATTGAGATGTTCTGTAATTATCGCTTCGGCTGAATTTCGGCTATATGATGCCTTTTGTCGACTGAAACCGATTAACTTTAATTCTGAATCGGAAAGTTTCAAAAAATTGACAGGCGTAATTGATCCTATTTTCTTCAACAGTTTTTCATAAACGGCTGTTGCTGAGGCAAGTGAAACTTGTTGTTCTAATATAATGTAGATTAAAGTTTTAAATCCCTCTTCACGCCTGCACAAAGGCGGCGGTCCAAATTTTGATATGGCCAGTTTCAACTGTCGATCTCTTACTTCAAGATACTCGACCGCCTCTATGAGAGATTTTTTATTTAATCGATTTGTCATCGATGACCATTCTTCGATTGCTTTTTTAAAATGGTGCAGATTACTTTCTTGGTGAAAAGGCGTTGTGAATGCTGGACGATCAAAACACGATGCATAGGCAGACAATAATTTAGCATCATCGAACTCTCCACCGCTTCCAGAATAAATGTTGAAAGGTTTGAAACACTTTCAGGGAAGGAAATGCCATTACAGAACCTCCTAATGAGAGAAGGCGTGTCCCTTCAATGTCGTTCTTCAAATTCAAACCCGCTCCAACCTCTGTACTATGAATGCCTTTCTTCTTGGCATGAGCAGCAATGCGAGTCCTCATGTTTGCGGAAACTTTACCACCAACGATTAGGACAAATTTGGCAGGAATTGTATTGGGGCCGTTGCAAATCTTATCGAGATCCTCCTTAGCCTCATTGAAGACTAGTTTTTGGTAGTTGGCACACTGATAACAGCGGAGTCCCACCCTCTGTTAGAGAGAACGCCCCATATATCCCGGCCGCGAACAGAACCAAGCTGCCCATACCAATCGATAGTGTCCCATTCCTTCACACGAAGGATATAAGCAAAAGCGAGACGTTCGAACTCCTGTCCACTCCGATCCTCGAAGTGTATTGGTTGTACGGTAATTTCTATCATCCCCTATTGTCCAACGGCAAGCTGAGGGGCCGGGAAACGATGACCAAAAGCTTGTGAAAAAGCTAAAACGGTGATTTAAGAATGCATTTCAAAAGCGGCACGGCTTTTCCCGGTCCCTCTCAAGCGCAAGGTTGGCGTTTAATGCCTTGGTTGCTTTGGAAGCTGTGCACCATGCCATACAGCAACTATCCAAACCACATCGCCTTTGATTTTATAAAAAAAACGGTATGGAGGTATAATCACCTCCCGGAAAGGGAGTTCTGGAAATTCAGGTATGATTCTTCCGGATTCAGGAAAGTCCCCGAGCCTTCGCAAAACTGTTTCGGAATGCTGTCGAAAATTGGCTGCCGCAGGAGGTTTATCCCGTCGAATATACGCGAGAGCAGAGAGAAACTGGGCTCTGGCAGTAGGTGTGAAGCGGACTTTCACGATGGTTCCTGTGATAGGATTAAATCAGCTTCAGCAAGAACAGTATCTAGATCATAACCTGCGCCTATTTCTATTTCCTTATCTCCCTTAGCCAAAAGCCGAAGGATCTCTTTATCGTGTTCAGCTTTTTCATACGCCTCGACACCGATTATGACGGCGGCTGCCCGTCCTCTTTGTGTAATGATAATGGGTTCCTTGTTGTCTCGTAATTTTTTCAGGATCTTGGCAGCGTCTTGCCTCAAATCGCTTACTGGAAGGATGTTTAAAAGTTTTCCCATTACGTACCTCCTGTTGTATTATTAAACGTACCACCAATTGCCGTATAAAGCAAGCGTTTACTTAAATACCGGCATGATATGTATATGAGGGTCTTACATAAATGCATTATGTTTCAATCAGTCTTAACTTTCTGTCATTAACATGTTTCTCACCGCGTCCTGCCGCCCGACTGACTGAAGATTGATTCAGCCCGAGAATATGTGAAAGCTCACTTCCACTCATACCCAACTCCCGGATCGCCCAATAGCATAATACACTCCGAGCCATGACCCGTTGCCGTTGTCTGCTCGGATTTAGGATATCCTGTTTGCTCAATGAAAACAAATCCGATACTCGCTCGATTATCTTTTCAATGTCATACCCTTGCTCCCGTATTCGAAACCGCTGGTTCATACGTTCATTTTGTTCATTTAGAACCTTAAGAACAAAATTACTGTCTCCGAGGATACGCTCGTCACCTTTTAGGTGGATCTTATTTCTTCCAAGGGCCTTTACCGCCTGCCATCCTCCGGTACTTCGGATTAGACCACCGCCGATCAGATCGGGTCTTCGGCCTATTTCTATGCCCTTTACAACAAAAGCATGATACTGTTTCCTTGCCAGGTGCACCTTTCTGTTGAACAAGCCCAACACCTTGTTTACATCTTGCCACTCAGCTTTCCTATTTCCCATCAAGACACTATGGCCATTGTAAGCATAGGTATTCAATTGTCGTATCGATCCAACCAGCTTCGCCCGTAGCGGATTGAGATGGATATAGCGGACCAATTCCAACAGATAATTATCTTCCTGGCAGAGGATGGATTTGTATCTGTTTTGAAAAAGACGACCATTTCGCCGGTACCTGCGGTTGAAACTCACTACGTATCCAGTAAGAACCTTTCGCATGATGGTTGCTATGGGAGCATTTCCGGTCTGCAGCAGAAGGTGCAGATGGTTTGAAAGCAATGCCCAAGCGTAGCAGGGGGTATTTGTCTCTGATAGCACCTGCGACAGACGATTGACAAAATCATCCTTATCAGTGTTGTTTCGGAAAATCTTCCGCCTTTCGATACCGCGACATATGATGTGATGTAAGGCACCCGGTGCATCTATTCTGGCTTTTCGTGGCATGCTTCAGGCAGTATCATGATTTGTTAAGTTAATAAAGCATTTTTGCAAGACCGTCCCTCATAACCCTCATAACCTTCACACGTGATCCTCCATGCCCGCGGCATGAAAATTTCCTGCAAGATCAAAAACCGGATGTCCAAATCAACAATCAAAATCTGACCTCAATCTGGTTTGCCCCTATCTGGTTGCGAAATTTTTTTAAAAAGGATAATGAGGAAAACGCTGAAAAAAAGACGGTCGGCGGGATTAAGGGTCCCGGGAAAAAATAATTCTACATCTTGCTTGTCTTATGGCCGGTCTACTGCGTTACATCCACCGACACGTATCTCGACATGCGCCGGTGGATGTGCCTTGCAGACGAACCATAATCCGACGCAATTGTGTGGAATTATTTCTTACTTTGACCCTAAGCGGCCATGCCGGCACGATGCATGGACCACTCACCTCGTCAGCGAGGCGCGGCGAATATGTTGGAATGGACCCTGAAAAAGCTCAGCACGCTTCATCCGGCCAGTCTGTTGCTGTTCAGCTACCTGGTGACCATTGCCGTGGGGATCGGCCTGCTGATGTTGCCGGCCGCAACGGTTTCGGGCTCTATCAGCCTCACCGACGCCCTGTTTACGGCGACGTCCGCCGTCTGTGTCACGGGGCTGATCGTCGTCGATACCGGCAGTTATTTCACCCTCTTTGGGCAGGGCGTCATCCTGGCGTTGATCCAGCTGGGTGGGCTGGGGATCATGACCATTTCGGTCACACTCTTTCAGATAATCGGTAAAAGAGTGTTTTTCCAGCACAGGATGGCCATGCAGGAAGTCTTTTCGCACACGCCGCGCGAGGACATTTACTATCTGCTGCGATCGATTTTCGTTTTTACCGCCACAGTCGAACTCGCCGGCGCGGCGCTCCTTTTTTCCCACTGGTGGCGATCTTATCCAGTAGGCAAAGCCCTCTACCTGAGTCTGTTCCATTCGGTTTCGGCCTTTTGCAATGCCGGGTTTTCGCTCTTCGCGAACAGTTTCATCGACGAACAGGGGTCAGTCCTTCTAAATGTGACCATCTGTACTCTGATCGTTTTGGGTGGGCTGGGATTTCCCGTTGTTTACGAACTCTACCGACGTACGACCGACAAACAGCGACGATCGCGACGCTTTTCCGTGCAATTCAAGACGGTTTTGGTGACCACCGCTTTGCTCATCATCCTGGGGACCATTATCCTGCTCATTACCGAACAAAAGATGCTGCAGAGCGCCGGTTTCGGCGAGCGCCTCATGACGGCCGTATTCCAGTCGGTCACCTGTCGGACGGCAGGATTCAACACCGTGGACATCGGCGGGCTGAACAGCGCATCCCTGGCGTTCATGATGTTTCTGATGTATTTCGGAGCCTCGCCGGGATCCTGCGGCGGCGGTGTTAAGACTACGACACTCGCCGTTTTGGCAGCGTTCTCCTGGAGCCGTCTGAAAGATCGGGCGCGGGTCAACATGTTTCAAAAGAGTATTCCCCAGGAAACAGTGGCCAAAAGCGTATCGGTTGTCCTTTTGTCCATCGCGATCATTTTAGTGGCCCTTTTCTTTATTCTTTTTTCAGATCCGGCCCACGGCAGCGGCGCTCTGGGCCATCAGCAGTACCTGAGTATCCTTTTCGAAACCGTATCGGCCTTCGGTACGGTGGGCCTTTCCATGGGGGTGACTGCCACCCTGAACGAAATCGGCAAGTTCATTATCGTTGTCGTGATGATTATCGGCCGTGTCGGGGTGCCGACCTTTGCTTACATCATCGCCGGGCCGCCGCCCCGAAAAGGTTTGGAATATGCCGAAGAGAATGTCATGATCGGTTAGAGGAGGTCAGCAATGAAACGATTTGCCGTCATCGGGGCGGGCAGCTTCGGATTTTACGTTTCCAAAGCGCTCTACGAAAACAACCACGAGGTGATCACTATCGATCGTAACCGCGATCGCATCCAGGCGGTGGAACCGTATACCACCACCGCCATCGTTCTCGACGCCACCGACGCCGAGGCCCTCAAGGGACTCGGCCTGGCGGAGATGGACAGCGTCGTCGTCAGCACCGGCGGCAGCATCAGCAACAGCATTTTGATCTGTTATCACCTGCATGAACTCGGCGTCAAAACTGTCATTGCCAAGGTTGAAGACGATACCCACGCCGAAATATTGAAAAAACTCGGTGCGTCCGATACGATTAGACCGGCAAAGGACACGGCGGCCCGGCTTGCACGGCGGCTTACCCGACCAAATATCCTGGAATTCCTGCCGCTGGAGGAAGACTACAACCTGGTGCAGGTTGATCCCCCGAAATCCTTTATCGGTAAAACACTCAAGGAAATCGATCTGCGCAGTCGCTACGACGTATACGTGATTGCCGTGAAGGAACTGGTACCGGAGAGGTTCGTCATCGTGCCGCCGGCGGATTTCATGGTCAAGGACAGCGATATCCTGATCATGATCGGAAAAACGAAAAGCCTTGAAAAAATCAAGGAATTGAAATAGTCGCCCATTGGCGAAGCGCAGACGCGGGAATCCCCGCCATTCTGTAATGCTCGCGATGCCGCTTCGAGGAGCAGAATGAAAATAATGATTTGCGGGACGGGGCGGATTGCCGATGAACTGCTGAAGCGGTTCAGCGAAAATTGGGACGTCACCCTGATCGACAAGGCCGAAGAGAAGCTCGGTCTCTTTTCCAAGCGGTTTCCCAGCGTCAACCGGATCGTCATCGGCGATGCTTCGAGCCCCGTCATATTGGAAGAAGCCGGCTTGGAGCAGCAGGACTATGTGGTCACGCTTACACCTGACGACCGGGTCAATCTTGCCGTCGTTACATTTGCCCGGGAGAAAAAGGTCAAAAACGTTCTGTCCCTGGTCCATGACCCGGATATGATGCCGCAGTTCCAGGAACAGGAAGCCTGGACCGTCCTTTTGACCGCGGTTGCGGCCCGCAAAATTTATCAGTATCTCAAGGATCCGCGGGTCAATGTGATCGATCTGGGTCAGGGCGAAGGGGAGATCCTTGAACTGAACATCGATGAAGCCGGTTTGAACAACAGCCATGCATTCATGGAAGCCGCCAATCCCGATTGGCGGTTGGTGGGGATTTTGCGGGAGAACCGCCTGGTCTTCCCCGATGACACGGTGGGCATCGAAGCCGGCGATCGCTTGCTCATTCTGGGTCGATCGGACCTTTTCAAAACCTTTTGTGCGATGGTCGAGTGCAGTCAGCCCCATTTTCCGCTGACCTACGGTCAGAACCTGGTTCTGGGGCTCCCCCCTGAGGACGGCAGCGACAAGGCCGAACTGTTGAGAGAAGCGCTTTACTTGGCACAGAATACAAAAATCAAGAAGATAAAGGTGCTCTGCCGAAAAGAAGCCTGCCAGATACGGGAACAGCTGGATCGATGGGCCGAAAGCCTCGATATCCAGGTTCTGGAGAGCGAGGAGAATTTAGACCGGATGCTGGATAGTGTGGAAGATGCGGGTGTCGCTGTGATTCCGCCCTTGGAACCATCTCTTCTGAAATCATTGACGAAACCGGTGATGATCGATCTGGCCCACTCCATATCCTGTCCACTTCTGGTAGCCAAGTCTACCAAATCGTACGAACGTATTCTCGTTCCCTTCAACGGGTCAGAGGCCGGCGAGCGGGCCCTCGAGGTGGCCATCGACTTGGCCCAGCAGTTCGATGCACGCCTGGCGGCTGTGATCGTCGAAGAACCGGGATACCTGCACGGCGAGAATACGGTCGATGATCCGTGGCAGGAGCGCATGCTCCGGCGCTTGAGGAAAATAGCCCACATCCACAAGGTCAAAATCGACGAGCACCTGCGGAAGGGAAATCCGGTGCGTGAAATTCTCGCCATTGCCGATCAGTTCAATCTCATCGTCATCGGCAGCGAAAGCCGCGAGAAGGAACTGTTCTCACCCAATGTGGGCGATATCATCGTGCGCAAGGCGTCCTGCTCGGTGCTGATTGTCACAAAGAAGGATTGACGATCCCTTCTGAAGACTACTCTTTTCAGGCCTCTTATTTGCCGACCTCGGATGTATCGGCGGCAGCGGGTTTCGGCGGAATCTATCTTTTATTTTAGACGAGAATTGCTGTGTCGGCGGGGTCTAGTTCGTTTGCCGCAGGGGACGAATTACACGCGTATTGGCCTTGACAGACTGGTGAGAAACCAACCAAGCTCGGAATTTCTCCATGTTCATTCAACAGGCATGGTCTCTTCTTATCGTGGCACTGGGAGCGGCAATTCTTCCCGGTTTCAGCCGAATGATCCGGCTGCCGGCAGTGGTCATGGAAATTCTTTTCGGCGTCGTTCTCGGAAAGAGCGTGCTGCAGCTTCAGTTCTCCGGTGATTGGCTGTCATTTCTGGCCCAACTCGGTTTTCTGCTGTTGATGTTTCAGGCCGGAATGGAAATCGATTTCGGTGCTCTGCGCAGGCAGCGCCTTGGACAACTGGTGTTGCAGATCGTCATTTTTTGCGCAACCTGCGGCCTTTCAATGGCGGCGGCTATCCTTCTCGGGCAGGGCCTTTTCACCGGGCTGATCCTTTCGACGACATCTCTGGGGCTCGTCATGCCGACATTAAAAGAGGCGGGCATCAGTCGAACACCACTCGGCCAGAGCGCCCTGATTGCCGCCACTCTGGCAGATTTTTTGACTTTGTTCGGCATCACCTTTTTTGTATTGTGGCACGAGTACGGTTTCAGTTGGCAATTTTTGAGGCCCGTCCCGCTCTTTTTCGGGTTCGGTTTGCTGCTCAAAGCCGCCCGGCTCTGGTCCTGGTGGCATCCCGAAAAAGTCTCCCGTCTGCTGGCGGCCGAGGACTCCCAGGAACTCGGCGTCCGCTTCTCTTTGGCGCTGCTCTTCCTGTTTGTGGCCTTGTCGGAATTGGTCCATCTCGAGCCGGTATTAGGGGCCTTTATGGGAGGGGCCATGCTTGCGATCGTTTTCCAGGAAAAAGCCCACCTCGAATTGAAGCTCTCGGGAATCGGTTCCGGTTTTCTGATTCCACTTTTCTTCATAAATGTGGGGATGCAGTTTGATGTGGTCAACATCCTCTCGGTCGACCAGATCATTTTCACCTTCGAACTTCTGCTGCTGGCAGTTCTCGTCAAGTTGCTGCCGAGTCTGCTTTTCATGGTCAGCGGGGTTACGTTTTTGACGTCGATGAACCTGGGTATCCTCCTCTCCTCCCGACTCAGTCTCATAATCGTGGCCGCCTCGATTGGTCGTGACCAGGGATTCATAACGGAAGGCTTCAAAGACGCGATCATTCTTCTTGCAGTAATTACTTGCTTGCTGGGCCCGAGCGTCTTTAAACTGCTTCACAGACCCGAGGATGAGCAGAAGGATAAGGTACCGCACATCGAGAAAAAGAAAATGCCGGCGGGCTGGATGCGGTAAGCCATTATCAGACGGACGTCTGATAATAAAGTATTTCCCTACAACCATTTTTTATGCTTGAACCAGGCCAGCATACCCAGGAAAATAGAAATGAAGATTACCCACAGTGCGGGATAGGCCCAGTGCCACTTGAGTTCCGGCATATAGTCGAAATTCATTCCGTAGATCCCGGCAATAAAGGTTAGCGGAATGAAGATGGTGGCCATGATGGTGAGCATTTTCATGATGGCATTCATTCGATTGCTGATGGTCGAGAGGTAGATATCCAGCAGGCCCGCCATGAGGTCACGGAAAGATTCGATGGTGTCGATGATCTGAATCGTGTGATCGTAGACATCGCTGATGAAAACGTCAACCGACTTGTCGATCAAGGGAGATTCTTCCTTAACGAGCCTGTTCAGCAGTTCGCGAATCGGCCAGACTTGCTTTCGGAAGAAAATGACGTCTCTTTTCATGGCATAGAGGTGCTGCAGGCTATTCGGCGTGGGATCTGATAGGAGTTCGGCTTCCAGAGCTTCAATTTTTTCTCCGAATGCTTCGAGGACGATGAAGTAATGATCGACCACTGCATCGATCAGGGCATAGGCCAGATAATCACAGCCGGCCTTGCGGATGCGTCCCTTACCTTTTTCAATCCGTTCCCGCACGGGAGTCAGCACATCTCCTTGTGCCTCCTGAAAAGAGATCAGAAAATTCGACCCCAGAACAATGCTGACCTGCTCGGATTCGATTTGGTCTATGCCGTCTCGGTACGACAGCATCTTGAAAACAATATAGATATAATTATCGAATTCATCGACCTTGGGGCGTTGACCGATGTTGACAATGTCTTCCTGAGTCAGAGGATGGATGCCGAACTGCCGGCCGACGGATTCGATCAACGCGATGTCGTGCAAGCCGTCGATATTGATCCAGGTGACGGCCGGCGAATCTTTGAGAGGCAAGGCCTCTTCTATGGTGTCGATTTCCTTTTTTAGATAGTGATCCTGATCGTAAGCGATGAGGGTAATGCGGCTCTTTGCGCTCTTTTTCTCGGGTGCGGGGACAAGCGTTCCGGGTGACGTGCCCGGAGCATGCGCAGGTTTTTTGATAAAGCGGGTCAGCGAGCGCCTTGCCTGGCCGACCCCCCGAGCCACCCGTTTGATCGGATTTTTCTTTGCCGGATTTCTCGTCTGATCCATACTTAAGATTCCTGTCTAATTAAGCAGTAAAGTCAACCGTTGCAGTAAGTGGATCTCCAGTCTCATTGACGGTGGAAATTCACTCATGGGGCACTATAAAACTGAGGATAGACACGCCATCATGTTCTCCGCTTTCGGCAAAACGGGATGGTATTGCTGAAAAAACATGGCGGTGGTATTTTTACGTCAATCCGGGCCGGCCGAAAGGAAGCGATAGGTTAAAGCCCAAAGACCTTGGGCTGGATTTATGTCGAAGCAATGCAAAATACCATATTATGGTTCCTCAATGTTGTCAAACTTTGACACCTGCGGGTGTCTTATCGACGGCAGGCAGGATAAATGCCTACAGAGGTCAGGTGCAACATGAAAAATAGAGACCTTCCGGTTGTAAAACGATCGCTTTTCTGGTGGGTGTTCGCCGGTGATTTTCGGCTTCAGGTCCTGCTTATTGTCGTTATTCTGGTAACGGTCTTTGTCAGGGTTGTTCCACTGGAGATGCAAAAGAGAATTATCAACGAAACCATCAAGATGCATCAAGTCAAGCTGTTGTTCGTCTATTGCGGCGTTTACTTTCTGGCGGTTGTGGCCGCTGGCGGACTCAAGTATCTGATCAACGTGCTCCAGACCACCATCGGACAGCAGGCCACGATGGAGATGCGCCGCGATCTCTACGATCACATTCTCAGACTTCCGCTGAACTTCTTCAAGAAAACTCAGCCGGGCATGGTGGTGGCCGCTCTGACCAACGAGGTCGCCTCCGCCGGGGACTTTATCGGCCAGGCGATAGCGGTTCCGATCACCAACATCCTGACCCTTCTGGCTCTTTCACTTTACCTGCTGTGGCTCAACCCAATGTTGGCCGCCGCTTCATTAATCATTTATCCGGTAGTCCTGTTGGTACTGCCCTGGTTGCAGAGAAGGGCTAATGCAGCCAATAAACAGCGGATCGACAAATCGCGGGATCTTTCCAACAAAATTGCAGAAACTATCAACGGAATGCAGGAAATTCATGCTCACGGCGCCCACCACGTCGAGGCCCTGAAGTTCAGCCAGACCGTCAGGGACCTGCAAAAAATCCGCGTGCTCTGGAACCTTTACCGGTTTGGCATAAAAGCCAGTACGAACTTCTTCAACAGCCTGAGTCCTGTTTTCATTTTTATCCTCGGCGGCTATTTGGCCCTTCATGGCCGTCTCGACCTCGGGGCGATGGTGGCTTTCCTGTCGGCTCAGGAAAAACTCTTTACACCATGGAAGGAAATGATCGACTTTTATCAGGATTACCAGGACGCATCGGTCAGCTACTATCGGACGTTGGGTTATTTCGATGCGCTTCCCGAACATCGTTTTGATCCCGAAAACCGGGGGCCGTATAGGCTGGACAATCGTATCGAGGTCGACGGACTCTCCTGCGTGACCAATGACGGCATCCGGTTGCTGGATCACATCGATGTGGTCGTGCAGGCGGGCGAAAGCCTGGCCCTGGTTGGACACTCCGGCAGCGGTAAAAGCACTTTGGTCAGCTGTATCGGCCAGCTTGCAAGATACACCGGGGGAAGCATCCGTATAGGCGAGCATGAAGTTGCGGAGTTGACCAAAAAAGATGTGGCTCACAACGTGGGCTTCGTCTCCCAAAGCCCCTACATTTTCAACGGTACGTTTCAGGAAAACCTGCTCTATGCCTGCCAGGCCGAAAACAGCCCGGAAGCCGTCGTGACCGCATTGCAGATGCCCGGAATCGATGACATGATCGAGATCATTCAGCAGACCGGGATATTTACCGACGTTCTGCGATTCGGTCTCAATACAACCTTGGATTCGAAAACGCAGGGCCATCTGTATCCCGTCTTCCTGAGAGTCCGAAAAAAATTCCAGCGTCTGAATATGGTCGAATTCGGTGATGTCGTCGAATTTTTCGCTAAGGACCGCTACCTTTACTATTCCAGTATCGCCAAGAACCTGACTTTTGGTTTTGCCCAGCAGGAGGCGTTCAGAGAAGAAAATCTAGCCACGAACGACTATTTCAGAAAGTTTTTAATGGATAGTGGTCTGTGGCGACCGTTTCTGGATCTCGGAGCGGAGATCTGCCGCCGCGCGGTGGACATCTTCGGCAGCCTTTTACCGGATGAATTTTTTCTGGAGTCCGCGCCCTTCGAACCGGCGGAATATAGCGAGATCAGGCAGATCACCGAACGACTCAAAGCGGTGCCGCTACCTGAGTTGACGGCGACAGAGCAGCAAAAACTACTGGAGCTGGCGTTGCGATTTGTTCCCGGCCGTCACAAGATGGTGAGTGTACCGGCAGCACTTACCCGCCAGATTCTCTGGCAAAGGCCTTTGTTCAAAAAGAAGATTTCTGCAGACCGACCCGCGGCCTTCACCTTTTTCCATAAAACCGTCTACCTGAGCTCATTTTCGATCCTGAACAACATTTTCTTCGGTCGCCTCAAAATGGCCAATCAACAAGTCGAAGAAAGCATCAATCAGCGCATTATCCGCCTTTTGATCGAAGAGGAGATATTAGAAAAGGTGCTCGAAATCGGCATGCAGTTTCAGGTCGGCTCCAGGGGCGACCGCCTCTCGGGGGGGCAGCGTCAGAAGCTGGCCATCGCCCGGGTGCTGCTCAAGAAGCCGCTGGTACTCATCCTGGACGAAGCCACATCGGCTTTGGACAACAAATCGCAGGCGCGGATACAGGGCCTGCTCGAAACGCACTGGAAAGGCCGCGCGACCATGATAGCCGTTGCCCACCGGCTGGATACCGTCAAGAATTTTGACCGGATCATGGTCATGAAAGCCGGTCAGATTTGTGAATCGGGAACTTACGCCGAATTGATGGAACGCCGCGGCCAGTTCTACGATCTCGCCCTGGGAGCACGGTAAAAATGAGCGATCCTTTCGGTTTCGCAAACGGGTCCGCTTTGCCGGGTCACTGGCCGACGATCCGGTAGCCGATATAAGCGGCATAGAGCAGCAGGGCGACCGCACCTTCCCAACGATCGACCCGCCCTTTGCGCCCGCTGAACATGAAACCGAACAGGAGCAGGCCGGTGAAAACGGTCATGCCGACATCGAGGTTGCTCTCGGTCTTGAAGGGCAGGGGTGTGATGGTGGCCGTGGTACCGAGGACAAAAAAGATGTTGAAAATATTTGAGCCAACGACATTGCCGACGGCCATCTCGACCTTGCCTTTATAGGCGGCTGCGGCCGAGGTGGCCAGCTCCGGCAGGGAAGTCCCCACGGCCACGACGGTTAATCCCACGACCGATTGGCTCAATCCGAAGTGATCGGCCGCAGCGACCGCCCCTGCCACGATCCAGCGGCCGCCGAGGCTCAAACCTACCAGGCCGGCCACCAATCGGATCGATGCGCCCGGCAACCCATACATTTTTTCGGGGATGTGGTGTTCCGGCCCCTCGCTGCCGTTCGCGGCGGTAAACGCGTAGTAGAGAAAAATCACGAAAAAGCACAGCAGCACCAAACCGTCGCTGCGAGAAATGTCGGAGAAATCGCGGTGATCGATAAGTCTGTCATTGGCCATCAACCCGAGCACGATTACCGCTAAGAGACTGAATGGGATCTCCCGCCATACCGTTCCTCTGGAGACCGACAACGGCTTGATGACGGCGGCTATGCCCAGGATCAGAAGGGTGTTGGCGATGTTGCTACCCAGGACATTGCCGATGGCAATATCGGTGTTGCCCCGGATTCCGGCGATAAGGTTGACGAAGAGTTCCGGAGCACTGGTGCCGAACGCCACGACCGTCAGGCCGATCGCAAGATCGGAGATGCGAAACCGACGCGCAATCGAGGCGGCACCGTCGACGAAAACATCCGCGCCTTTGATCAAAAGCGCAAACCCGATGATCATGAGGACGTAAGACCAGATGGTCGTCATCGGCTGTCTCCGGTGTCGGCCGGGGCGCTGCAATCCAGCCAGACGAACCCGTAGCCGCCCAGTTGCAGTGCCGCTTCGGTGTCAAGGATTGTGCCGGTGATGAGGTTGGTGCTGCTGCGGCCGCAACCGCAGGCCCTTAAAGCCCGGGTACTCATTGTCTGGGGGGTTTCCGAGAAATTGTTGACAATAAGCAGATACTGATCGGCGGTCTGCCGGGTGTAACCGAAGAGGTGCGGGTTGCCGGTGTCAATGACCTGCATCCCGCCGTCGTAAAACGCCGGAAGCGATTTTCTGAGTTTGATCAGGCGGAATATTTCATCGAAAAACCGCCACTCCAGTGTCGACGGATCGTTTAACTTCTCACGGGATTGCCACTTTTTCTTGGAACGCTGAATCCAGCGTGCGTCGCTGGCTTTCGCCGGATCTGACAGGAAAGTGTAATCGTTGAGCTCGCCCCATTCTTCACCGAGGTATATCAGTGGAATGCCGCCGATGCTCAATATGATGCTGCGCAGCATATTGATGCGCCGAACCGCTGTTTCGATTTGTTGAGGATCGTTTTCTTCGACGGCCTTCTCGAGACCGGCCAAAGACGCCAGGGTGCCGCACACCCGCTGGTCGCCGCTGCCGGGATCGAACTGGAAGGGGAACCCGCGGGCGAAGGAACCCGGAAAGCGGCCGGTGAAGAAATCGTTCAAAAACCGGCGGTGTCCGGCCGGATCGATGCCGACCTGCGCGGCATCGAGATCGTCGAATGTCCAGCCGATGTCGTCGTGACAGCGAAGGTAGTTGGCCCAAGAGCAACCGTCCGGCAGGCGGCTGCGGTTTTGCATGGCTCGAGCCAGTAGCTTGACCTCGCGGGTTGCGACGGCCTCCCACAGGAGCGCCATGAGCAGCGGGTTGTATGAGAGCTGGCATTCATGACGATCGACGTATTTGATGACCTCATCCGGGTGAACGATGGCTTCCGATTTGAACAGCAATGCCGGAGCGGCGATGCGCGCAATCAGATTGAAGGCGCGGATGACCATATGCGCTTCCGGCCGGTTTTCACAGCTGGTCCCGAGCTGTTTCCAGATGAAGGCGACCGCATCCAGCCGCAGCACCTCGACACCGTGGTTGGCGAGAAACAGCATTTCCTCGACCATGGAGCGGAAGACATCGGGATTGCTGTAATTCAGGTCCCATTGGAAGCTGTTGAAGGTGGTCCACACCCATTTCCGGCAGCCCTCATGCCAGGTGAAGCAGCCGCGCCGAAGGCTCGGAAATATGTCGCGCAGGGTCCGCTCGTATCGATCCGGCATTTCCCGGTCTGGAAAAAGGAAGTAATATTCCTGGTAGTCCGGATCGCCGGTCTGAGCGCGACGTGCCCAAATATGCTCGTTTGACGTATGGTTGAAGACGAAGTCAAGGACCAGACTGATACCGGCGCGGCGCAGGGCCTGTGCCAGTTCGGTTAGTTGGTCCATGGTTCCGATATCGGGATTGACGGCACGATAATCGCTGACGGCGTAACCGCCGTCATTATCTCCGTGAGGCATGGCAAATAGAGGCATCAGGTGAAGATAGGTCAAGCCGAGCTGTTTAAAATAGGGGATGTGTTCCGACAACCGGGCCAGATTGTCGCTGAACAGATCGACATAGAGAACGCCGCCGACCATTTCCTGTGAAAGGAACCAGTCCGGATTTTCCTCGCGCCGAACATCCAATTCTTTCAAGACCTCCGGTCGTTCAAGCCAGGCCCGCGCGGTGGAGATCAGGATCTGCTCGAGGTGGTAATAAAAGTCGTAGTGCCATCCATAAAGGTTGACCAGAAGCCTGAACAACGGTTCCCAGTGGCGGTGCAAACGCTCTTCGAACGCCTGGCGTCGGTGCGCTGCAACTGCGCCGGGACGGCTGTCGAAAATATCATCAAGTCGCGGTAAAAGACGCTTCAAGGATTTCTTGGAATGGTGGTCGATCCAGTCTGCTTCCATAGTGGCTCGTGTCCGGCGGTTCAGTCATGCCGTAAAAAAACACGCACGGCCGGTGGGCCTGTGCGTTTCGGTTTGTCATTCAGACCGTGATAACGGCACAGATTTTTTATCTCATTAATTCGAAGCGCCCATTTTGTCAACAACCATAGCCGGTTTTGCGATGCCGACCTGTCCCCGGCTCAGGGGGCGGGATAAAATTTCAACTTGCATTTATGGTGCGTAGCAACTAATTTTGGGTACTCGAATAATCCGCGATCGACCTAAGTCCATCGATTCATATATTCGATGACAGATTTATTTTATCAGGACTTGGTGCTGAGTGAGCATTTGATCAATCTCATTTTCGGTTCGATATCATATTTGCGAATCGAAGCACTAAGGAACGCAATATAAAGGGGAAAGCCGCAATGGAACTGATAAAAATTCGCTTCGGCGAAGAGACGGATGCCATCGAACCCGCGGTCGAAAAGAACCTGACGGACTTATATCGTTCCGCCCATCTTCTTTTCAGTTGCTCCGACTGCCTGTGGCTGCCATCGATGGACATGATCGAATCGCCAAAGGAAATTGTGATCATTTCCGAAATCGCGGGCTTGGAAAAAGAAGATCTTGAGGTAGAAATCAC
This sequence comes from uncultured delta proteobacterium, assembly GCA_963787235.1. Lineage (GTDB taxonomy): Bacteria > Desulfobacterota > Desulfobacteria > Desulfobacterales > SG8-13 > JARFQH01. Next base: position 48,795 of record CAWBCG010000083.1, on the reverse strand, counting down.
ACGGCGGACCGTCAAGGTTAGTGGTAGACGCCGTCCACCCTTCTCGGCCGGTTCGGCGACCTATCGTCTGGCGGAAATCAACTACGGCCATTTTGAACGGGTCCTCTACCTGCCGGAGGAGGTCGATGCGAACAATATCAGCGCTTGTTATTCCAATGGGCTACTCACCATCCGATTGGCCAAACAGCCAGCACAGGAGCGCCATCGGGTCCCGATTGCCGAAGATTAATCGTTTATGACAGTATCCAGGCGGATTCGCGATGTCGAAGCCCACACAATTCAGAGACACGAAAGATGGAGGTTACTATGCCAGATCCGCAATCTTCCGGTGAAAAAGGAGCGGACACCATACCGGAAACGCTTCCCGTTCTGCCCTTGTCGGATGCCATTCTTTTTCCCAAAATGGTTCTTCCGTTGATTGTCTTGGAGGAAATCTCCATTCAGCTGATCGATGATGCCATGGCCGGCAATCGAATCATTGGATTGCTCGCATCCAAACAGCAGGGCGAATCACAAGGCTATCCGCGCGCCGAGGACCTGGCGTCTGTGGGTGCCAGCGCGCTGATTCTCAAGATGGCCAAGACCCGCGACAACAAGGCCCAACTGCTGGTTCAGGGGCTGAAACGGTTCAAGATCCAGTCCTTCGTGCAGGGGAAACCCTATCTCCAGGCAAAGGTGAAGCACATCGAGGAAGTCGAGGAAAAGGACCAGGAGATCGAAGCGATGATGAACAACCTGGTCGGTCTTTTTGTTCGGATCGTCGAACTCGCGCCGGGGCTGCCCCAGGAGATGGTGCAGATGGCCCAATCGATCAAGGATGCCGGTACGCTGGCCGACATGATCATTTCCACGATCAATTCTTCGATAGAGGAAAAGCAACGGATTCTGGAAACCACGAACGTTCGCGAACGCCTTAAGGAGGCCTCCCGCATCACCAATCGCCAGTTGGAAATCATCGAACTGGGGAACAAGATCCAGCAGCAGGTCAAAGGTGATCTGGACAAGCGTCAGAGGGAATTCTACCTGCGTGAGCAGCTCAAGGCGATCAAAGATGAGCTCGGGGAAAAGGATGAGGAGACGGTCGATATCGACGAGTTTCGAACACGGATCGATTCGGCCGGACTGCCGGAGGAAGCCCACAAGGAAGCCGAACGGGAATTAAAACGCCTGTCGAAAATGCACCCCTCGTCGGCCGAATATACCGTGTCCACCACATACTTGGATTGGCTGACGACGCTGCCGTGGAATACGAGCACCACCGACAACCTGGACATCAAGAAGGCCAGGAAGATCCTGGACGATGAGCACTACGGTCTGGAAAAACCGAAAAAGCGGATCATTGAATATCTGGCGGTGCGCAAGTTGAAACCCGACTCAAAGGGCCCGATTCTCTGTTTTGTCGGACCTCCGGGAACCGGTAAGACGTCTCTGGGTCAGTCGATCGCCCATGCCTTGGGGCGCAAGTTTGTCCGGATTTCGTTGGGCGGGGTGCGCGACGAGGCTGAAATCAGGGGACACCGGCGCACTTACATCGGCGCCCTTCCCGGCCGGATCATCCAGGGCATCCGGCGGGCGGAGTCGAACAACCCGGTTTTCATGCTGGATGAAATCGACAAGGTCGGCAGCGATTTCCGCGGCGATCCATCCGCTGCCCTGCTGGAAGTGCTCGATCCCCAGCAGAACTTTTCATTTTCAGACCATTACCTGGATGTGGCTTTCGATCTGTCGAAAGTCATGTTCATTACCACCGCCAACATATTGGATACCGTGCCGCCCGCCTTGAGAGATCGGATGGAGGTCCTGCAACTGCTCGGATACACTCAAGAAGAAAAGCTCAAAATCGCCAACCGGTTTTTGATTCCGCGACAGCGGGCCGAACACGGCCTCAAGGCGAACCAGATCACCTTCAACCAAGGGGCGGTTCGACACATCATCGAGGGCTACACACGCGAAGCCGGCCTCCGAAACCTGGAACGCGAGATTGCCAATATCTGTCGCGGCTTGGCCACCCAAATTGTAGGCAGGGATGTCAAAAAGGCGACCATCAAAGTTGGAGATGTCGCCGCTTACCTCGGTCCCGTACGGTTTACTCCGGAATCCAAGGCCCGGGTCCTTATTCCAGGGGTAGCGACCGGGCTGGCCTGGACCCCTGTCGGCGGAGAGCTGCTCTTTATCGAGGCCACCGCCATGAAGGGCCAGAACCGACTGACACTGACCGGACAGCTGGGAGACGTGATGAAGGAATCGGCCCAGGCGGCCCTCACGTTTATTCGCACCCACACCAAAGAGCTGAATATCGATGATGACTTTTTTGAGAAGAAAGATATTCACATTCACATCCCGGCCGGGGCCATCCCCAAGGACGGTCCCTCGGCCGGTGTTACCATGCTGACGGCTTTGGTCTCCTTTATGGCCGGTCGCAAAGTCAAAAAAGACCTGGCGATGACCGGGGAGATCACTTTGAGGGGTCAGGTGCTGCCGGTGGGCGGCATCAAGGAGAAAATGCTGGCGGCTCACAGGGCAGGTATCAAAACCGTGATCCTGCCCCAGGAGAACCAGAAGGATTTGGAAGAACTACCCGCAAACGTCCGCAAGCGGATCACCTTTCACTTTGTGGAAAAAATGCTGGACGTGGTCAAGCTGGCGTTGGAGAAAAAGTAAGCAGTGGATTCAAGGTTCGCGCGTCGATTAGCGCGCGGTTCAAGTGCAGGCGTCTGAAACGGATGAACTCTCAGTGGCCGCTTGGGGTTCCGAGCGCGGGTCGAGGACGGTGACGGCCGGAGAAGATGTGCGCATGGCCACAAACGATACCGGGTATTCAGCCTCCAGCCGCTCCGGCCGCCGGCGTCGATATACGGCCACGATGCCGCCGAAGATACTACCTGATAGGGCAATAAAGACGTACAGCCCGGATGGTCCAAAAAATTTCATCATCATTGCGGCAGCCGGGGGACCGATACTGGCCCCAACGCCGAAGCTCAAGATCAGTGCCGAGCTTACTGCCACGATGTCATCCGGCGGAAAGAAGTCGTGAGTGTGGGCCACGGCCACTGGATAAAGCGTAAACGCCACACCTCCATACAGTATCGTTAGCGTCAGGAGGAGTGAAAATGACTCCCGCATCAGCAGCGTAATCGCGAGACTGACCGCCGCTACAGCCAATCCCAAACCGGCCATCACGATGTTACGGTCGAAACGGTCCGAGAGAAGACCGACGGGCCACTGCAGGATCAAACCGCTGAGCACCGTGGCACCCATGAAAAGAGAGATCCCGGAGACCGTTAAACCGATACCATGTCCGAACACCGGTCCCAGAGTGTAAAGCGCCCCGTTGATCAAACCGGCCGTCAGGCAACCGAACATGCCCATCGGAGCTGTTCTCCACAGAGCAACAAGGTTAAAATTCAGGATTTTCGGTACCTGAGGTTGAACCGAGTGCGTGGTAGAGACTGGCACCAGGCAAAGGGCCAGAAGGATACCCGTTATCAGAAAAAGGTGAGGCCCATTCACTTCAGCGGCGTTCAGTAGGAACTGACCCGCGCCCAATCCGAGAAAACTCACCACCATGTAAACCGAAATTATGCGCCCGCGATTGGAGTGGTCGGCGCCCGCGTTCAACCAACTCTCGACAACCATGTACAGACCGGTGACGGCGATGCCGGTCAGCAGTCTCAAGCCGCCCCAGCTGAACGGTGAGACAAACAGGCCGTGTGCCATGACCGAAGCGGTGCAGGCCGCCGCGAAGGTCGCAAATGCCCTTATGTGGCCGACGCGACAAACCACGCGGTGGCAATAAAAACCGCCTATGATAGTGCCGACATAATAGCCCGACATGACCACACCGGTGACCTGTTCCGAAAAACCCTCGATGCTCATGCGCAGGCTCAGGAACGTTCCCAACAGACCCACGCCGGTCAAGAGGATGAAAACAGCCGAATAGATAGCGACAAAACCGAAAAGGGTATGGGCCATCCAGTTAAAGTTTCCTTTCAATCCCGATTTTTATCCGGTGTCCATCCATAAACGGCATATTTCGGCCTTGGCCGGAGCCGAAATTTATCATTTCCGGACGGACACTATCTGACTTTCAATGCCACCAATTTTACTCTTTTTTGCGGTGATGGTACAGTTGAATTCGGCGAGTTGATTTTTTTATCGACCTTGACGGACGGAAACCCGAAGTGGTGACCGGTTATCCGGAGGGGCCTTCGGGAGCAGGGAAAAATGTACTCTGGCCGGGATCAGTCTTTGCCCTTTTGCAAGCCTGTCAGTAGGGGACGACAAGCTGCCGCCGGAGCATTTTTTCATAAAGGGCGATGTACTTTCCGGCCGTTACGGCGTGGTTGAAGCGGCCGGTGCTCTGAGTCATGATCCGACGGATGTGGGACTCCCTGACATCGATAGGCAAACTGTAAAACCGCATTGCTTCGTCGATGGCCCAGGAGAGACCCTGGGCATCGAAGAATTCGAAAAGAAAGCCGTTGCCGGTGGCAGACTCGATGTCAAGGTGTTCCACGGTGTCATGAATTCCGCCGGTATCATGAGCGACCGGCAGCGATCCATACAGGCATCCGATCATCTGGGGTAGACCGCACGGTTCGAACCGTGAGGGCATCAGCACAAAGTCTGAAGCGCCATAGGCCAGCCGGGAGAGGCGCTCATCGAAGGGGCACGCTGCCACCCGCTTTTCAAAACCATGGATGTCAATAATGTTGAGGAAGTGGGACTGGTAATCGCCGTTGGCTACAAAAACGATCTGCAGGTTTTGCTGCCAGTAGCGCGAGACGACCGGATAGAGGCTGTCGGCAAGCAACTGGCAACCTTTCTGGTAGCTATCGAGGCGATGGGGCCAGAAGAAAAGGGGCGCATCGGGGTCGCTGATCAAGCCGAAGCGGTTCTGCAGAATCCGTTTGTTTTGTCTTTTGGCGGCGGCATGATTTCGGGGACCATATCTGACGGGCAGCGCTTCGTCCGTGGACGGATCGAACGACGGGTCCGGTGAGTTGAGGATCCCTTCCGCGCATCCGGCATTCCACTTGTTGGTAAACTCCTGACGCAGGGGTGCATCCACGAAGCTGTGGCGGCCCTGGATGATTTCTGCCAAGAAGGTCGGGCTGACCGTGTTCACGTAGTGGGCGGCAAAAAGGCCGCTGCCCAGGAAATCGACCCGGTTGTATTCGCGGGTTTCCTCGTAGCTGGCCGGTACGCGTTCATAAAAGAGGTGATCCCAGAATTCTGCCGCATCGATGCCGCGGTCTTCGATGGTCGCCAGGTTGGTCTTGACGGTGTGAATGTTGTGGACCGTAAACAGGCTCGGGATGCCCATGTGCAAAGCCGCGCCGGGGATCAGGCCGGTCATCCAGTCGTTACAGTGAATCAGGTCAGGTGCGACCTCCGGGATGATCTTGTTGATGACCTCGCGTTGAAACGCCAGGGCGATTTTCAGGTTTTCCCACTCAATATTCGAATACACCTGATCCTGGTAAAAGAACGCGCGGTCTTCGGCCAGGTGGAAACGGTCCTCCTGAAGCACCTTTTTGATCATCCGCATTTCCTTATTCAGCAGAATCGAAAACTGATCTTTGAACAGGGTGCGGTAGTCGGGCAGGGCGATGTGGACGTCGGCGCCCTGCTCCAGAAGGGCACTGACAAGAGCGGCCGACACGTCGGCCAAACCGCCGGCCTTGGCCGAGAGATAATTGGCAATGTTGCCCATACCCGGCTGCAGGTAAGTGACCTCGGGCGTTACGATGAGGATCGTCGGGTTTTTTTTTGAGTGCGCTGTCATGTCATGCGGTCCTTCTTGACGGGTTGCTTCACAATAAATCGGATCATCCTAAAAGTCCAACTTCCAGATCAGGTCAAGGCCGCTCGACAGTTCATTGCCCACTTGGGCGGCGACGCTGAAGTTTTTATTGAGCTCGTATTCTATTTCGACTTCACCGAAATTCTGAGCTGAAAATGCATACCGATAGGTTACGAAAATGTTCCGGGCAACATATTTTCCGACTGCCAGCGAGCCCGAGCTCCAGTCGTTTTCTCCCGGGGCGATGCTGAAGGAATCCACCTTAAAGGTATCTCCTAGGATTGAGTTCAGTTCCTTTGCCGCCATATTACCGGCCAAACTCAGGGCGGCCGATTGTGCGCTGGTCGCTTGTTGAGAGCGCAGCTCGTCGGTGGGTCGGCCGAAAACCAGGTAGGAAACGATATCGGACTGCTCCATCGCCGGGTCGCTCTCGAGGGACAAGTCGATCTTTCGAACGCTGCCGGTAATATGAACAATGATCGTCACTTTATTGATGCGGGTTTCAGCCTGAATGTCCAGTTCGGGATCCGGGTCCGGCAGGCCCTGGAATTCCACTACACCCCGGGTGATCTTGAAACGACGACCCTGAAAATCGTAGTCGCCTCTCACGGTGTTGAGCGATCCCGTCAGAAGGAAGGGCCCCTGTTTTTTTTTCTTCAAACGGATCGATCCGGCAATCTCGGCATTGAGGTCCTGGCCTTTCAGCCAGACATTGCGCGGGATCTCCACCGTAACATCGGCAGCCAGGGGTGACAGCAGGTCTTCCTTGCCTTCGGCAATGACGATCGGCTGCCCTTCGTCCGACTGTTCTCCGATGACCTCGACGTCGGTAGGCCCGCCGCCCGTCAGGCGGTCCAAATTGATTCGGCCTTCCGGGATGCGGATCCGGCCGCTCAGGACCGGAGAAGAAAGCGGTCCGGAGAGAGAAATGTCCGGCTCTATCCGGGCAGTGAATTCTCTTTTCCAGGCGAAAGGTGCTTGCTTTCCGGTTAGATGCAAGTTCATTTCGGTGGGCGTCAATCCTTTTAAAAGAACCTGGCCGGTCAAACTCAACGTGCCCTCCTGATCACCGCTGGCCAGAAGTTGATCGATGGTCAGTTTCCCGGGCAACAGGCGCAGATCGGCCTTTACAGATTCGTAGGTCAGTCCGTGCAGCGGTAGTGCCAGAGAGCCGTCCCGGAGGGTTAGAGACCCGGTCAGTTGCGGTTGGCGGAGGTCTCCTGCAGCCTTGACCAGCACAGTCACACGGCCGTCGAACTTTGCCTCGCGCTGCGCCGGAAGAGGCAGGTCGGACAGCTTCAGGTCATCGGCATTCAACTGTGCCTGCAGGCTTCCGGGCTGTGGCGTGAACTCGAAAGGCATCAACCGGAACACCAAACCGCTGCGCCCATTCAAGTCGAAAAGTTTGCGATCCTTCCGATAGCCGGTTGCCGTCAGGCGAATGGTTTCATCTCGAAAACCCATACGGAGGTCTATATTCGAGAGCGGAACATCGTAACCGCCGGCGTCTTTGACGGTCACATCCGCGTCGATGACTGGCGCGGCGAGCGTACCGCTCAACTTCGCCTCGGCCGCAAGTTGGCCCTTGAGCGTCGGTTCATCCTGCCAGAGGGTGTTGAGGCGTTCCAGGGCAAGGCCCTTGAGTGAGAGCTGAAACTGCTGGGGTCCCTGCATTGCGAGTCTTCCTTCGGCCTGCAGCGATATCGGCCCAGCGACCAGCTTGAGTGATTCGATGCCGACCCCGTGCGGGTCGGTTCGCAGCCGAATCGGCTCGGCGTTTCTAAATTCAGACACCAGCCGGTTGAGCGGGGCAGCGACACCGGTTACCTGAAGCGTTTCGATTCGGACCCGCCGTTCTTCCTGCTGCCACTGATTGACGACACCTTTTAAAACGAGCTTTTCGCCGGCTTTATGAGAGAGCGTCAGATCGACGGCCAGCTTCTCCGGGTTCAACTCTGTTGCCAGTTCCAGCCGGGGAAATCGGTAGCCCTGGTAGTCGATGTTGGCGAGTCGGCCACTGGTTTGACCGTTGACGGTTGCGCCCTCGATCTGCCAGGCCCCGTTCAGCTCCAGCGATTCGACCGTCACGGGTTCGAGCGCCAGATTGCCGCCATCCACCCGGGCATTGATGCGAGTGTTCTGCGGGCTGCCTTCCACCTGGCCGGTTATCTGAATATTGCCGCCCGGTATGCGCTCGGACGGCAGTTCGGGTACCAGTTTGGCCAGCAGCGGCCTGAGGTGGTGCAGCTCAGGGACGACGACATGGCCGCCGATACGGTAGGATCGCATCCCGTCGGCTGCTTGCCCGTCGAGGGTTGCCTGCCCCAGGTCGCTGTCCAGGTCGAACGACTTCACCCTCACCACCGCTCCGTCCCAGCTGGCGTTTATATCGGCGTGCTTGACGGGGGTACCGAAGAGAATAGACGACTGCAGTTTAAGGTCGGCTTCGGCCGACCAGGCGGAAAAATCGTCGGCAGCGACGTCCTTTGCTTTATGCGTGGCCGTGGCCGTCAAATCGGCATTGATCTTTCCCGCAAACAGCGGATCGGCGATAAAAGCCGCTGGGTCCAAGTCGCGTACTTCGCCTGTAATGGATGCGTTTTCAAACGGGGGCGTCGTTTCAATGCCGTCCAAACGGCCCTGAAGCCTGATGCGTCCGGGCGGACCGCTGAGAAATGCCGTAGCGATGTTCAGGTCTCCATCTTGCAGCGTCAAATCGACATCACCGTTCTCGATTCGGTAGCCGGCCAGGCGTGAGCCGGTCACCCGGAGTACCAGATGTGCAAGCCTTTCCGGTCCACCGAGGTTGCTTCCGTCGATGGAGAATTCCGTGTTGACATCTCCGCTCAGCTGCTGTGCATCGATAAAGGGCCAGGCTGCCGGATCGAGGTGGCGCAGGGACCCTTCCGCCTCCAGTGCCAGACCGCGGTCGCCTACGATCGACAAGACGCCTTCTTCCGCCAGTGATTGTTGCCGATCCAGTGTGAGGCTCAACCGGTGGCGCAGCTGCCGCGGTGTTCCCTGCAGATCGATATTGCCGGAGATTTCTCCGCGACCGAGCGCGTCGATTTCGAGCAGACGTCCCAGTTCGGAGAGGTTAAGGGTTCCGATTTGCGCCGTCAAGGTGACGTTGGGGTCCGGCTGCAGAAGTTGTAGATGGCCGTCGAACCTCAACGCAGAAGCACCGGTTTTGAGATTGAGCCCTTCGATGACGAGATTTTCACGCGTTAGATCGTAGCGCACGCGACCCTTGAGTCCGGTCACCTCGATTCGAGGATCGTCGCTGTTGAAGGCCAGCTGACGCAGATCGGCTTTCAGATCTGAATCGATGTCCAACCGGACGTTGAGTCGGATGTGCTCGATATGCCGAATCCGGGGTGGCACTGACGTCGCATCCCGGATGGTGAGGCTCCCGTTGTCGATCGCAAGTTTCTGCACGAGAACCTCGAGCGGCGAGCCGGATGGCGCTTCACTCTCAGGAGTCGCGAAGCGGCGCGCTTCTTCTTCAACATTCCATGTCCCGTTCGCATTCCGCACCAGAAAGATCTGAAGCCTATCGATACGCAGGTGACGGATCACCAGCATGCGTTTCAACAGCAGCGGCAGTGCATAGCCGATCGAAACACGCTCGGCGGCCAGAAGCGGGCCGGTGCGACCGTCCAGGCGCAGATCGGTGACGCTCAGATCCGTAAATAGATTTCCGGACAAAGACCCCAATTTCAGTTGCAGACCGGTTTGTCGTTCCAGTGTTTCCACGGCCAGTGCCTTGATCCTTTTCTGGACCGCCGGTATCTGCAGCGCAAGTGTACCGAGGACGAGCAGGGCGACGAAGCCGGCCAGAACATAGGCCAAGGATTTTAAAAGCGGCTTTAAGATACGGCGTTGGCGCCGGCTCTCGCCACCCCCGTGAGGTGCGGATTGTTCTTCGGAGAGCTTTTTTTTCATCGTTTTTGTCTGCCAGGACCGTTAAACCGGCATCGATCACCGCGGTGTTTTTGCATCCCCCTAAAATGCTTGTCCGATGTTTATGTAAAAACGCCAGCGGTCGCCGACGATGTCATTTGGATTGGCGAAATCGCCGATATCTCTTCCGGTCGGCGGGTTGAGCTTGTAGCCGACGTCCGCGCGGATCGGCCCGATCACGGTATCATAACGCAATCCCACGCCGCAAGTATACCGCATATCGGAAAAGTTCAGTCGAAACGGATCCAAGTCAAGCAGCCCGGTGTCCAGGAAAGTGACCCCCGATAATTCTTTATAAATTGGAAACCTCACCTCGACACTGGCATTAAAAGCGCTCTGACCGCCGATCGGATTGCCGTTGCGGTCAAGGGGCGGTAGTTCCTGGAAGGCGTAGCCGCGCACCGTGTCGCTGCCGCCCAGATACAGCCGTTTGAAGGCCGGAATGAAGGAACTGCTTTGTATCCCCTCGATGGTTTCAAGGCGCAACCGCCCGGCCAGGACGATATTTTTAGTGACCGGCACAAACTTTCTGATTCCGATAGCCGGTTGGAGATAAGTCAGTTCCGAGCCGAGAAAATCGGGTGCCACGGCGATCTTTGCCCCCAGCAGTGAACCGGTCTTCGGATTGAGCAGATCGTTTCGCGTGTCACGGGCCATTTCTATGCCGATTGAGGAGATCAACGTGTTCTCATCCAAGAATTGCTGCTCTTCGATGTCCAAGGGGCTGTCGGCGGCGACGCTTTCCTCGGTGTTGAGCGACAGGCCGTAAATCAGACGCAAAAGCCAGCCCTGCCCAAGCTGGCGGTTCAGGGACACATCGGTGAAAATTCGGTTGTTTTTGTAAGCGGGGGGCTCCTCCAGTTCGTTTCCGGCTCTGGCGCTGAGACTGTTCCTGGCGCCCAGAAAGTAGGGTTGATCGTAGGCCAGTTGAATATTTTTCAGCACGGCCGAAGTGCGGGCACTGAAGGTCAGCCGGCCGCCCTGGCCGGCCAGGTTGCGATATGTCAACGCGGCCTGGAGGCGCAATTTATCCTCGGTGCCGTAACCGATGCCGAAACGGACACTCCGGCGGTCTTTCGATTTGAGTTGAACACGCATCGGGACCGGACCATCTTCTTTTGGCGGCGGCCCGTCGGGTTGAACAGTCACAATTTTGAAAACATCGAGTTTGAAAAGATTGCGCCTGCTGGCCTCGACCTTGTCCGCGTCGTAAAGGCCGCCTTCCGTGTAGGTCAAAGCCCGTCGAACCACCGTCTCGGACACTTCGGCGCCTTCCTGGTCGATCGTGGTCGGCCCGAAGACACACAGAGGCCCCGGGGTGGCGCGAAACGAAAGCTTCGCCTGATTGGCCTTTGGATCGACGATCGCGCGTCCGGTGATCTTCGCAAAAGGGTATCCGCGGTTGCCGAGTGTTTGCTGGATGCTTTTTTTGGCTTCTTCGTATTCGGCCACTTTGAACACCTGGCCGATTTCAAGGCGAGTATCTGTCAGGAGAGCCTTCCGGTCGACGCCTTTGACAGGACCGCCGATGGCCATATCGATTGATTCGATCAGAACCGGCGGTCCCTCGGTGATCTCATAAGTCACTTTGACGCGCGGCAGCTTCTCGGAGGGGCTTTCGGCAGGTTCGGTGGATTCTGAATTCCGGCTGGTGGCCTCCGCGGTCTTTTGGTCCGGTTCCATGCCCGAGACCGTCACCGCAACTGCTACCTCGGTTCGGTAGTATCCATTGTTTCGATAAAACTGCTGGATGCGGAGTCGGTCTTCTTCGAGATCCTCAGCACTAAGAACGGGTGAGGGCAGCCATACCTTCCAAATCGGAGGCGTTTGGGCGGACAGCGTTTTGGCCAGTTCGGACTCCGAAACGTTTTCGACTCCCGTGAATTTGACGGCGGCCAACTCGAATTGATCCGGCACCGCATCGGCGGCTGCCGCGAATACCGGCAGGATCAACATGGTCATCAACAGTAAAGCGATCTTCATCTTTTGCGAACTCAGTCATCGGTATCGGGCAGGCCGGATCTGCCGACGCTTACGGCTGATGCAGGCAGCGGTTGGGGTTTCACGGCGCACTTGCGGGACCAACCGATCGGACAACCGTTTCCGGGGTCGGTCTTTCAGCCCATCGCGGACTCTTTCGGGCACGGGTCTATTTATAGGACGTCTTTTTTCGAATCGTATAGTAAACCGTAACCGTGTCCCTGTTGCCGGCGGCCAGCTTCAGCTTTGCCGGGTTGATGGTCAAACCGACTTCGATGGCGCCCGAGCCTTCTTCGAGGTCGGCCACCGAGATCTTCTCCGTGTAAATCGTCGACAGTTTATCGAGAAATCCGTTGGCACCGATGACCGTTACGCTAGAGGGCGCCAAGCGCACCTGCGCCAATATCCGGTCATCCGGCATCTTCCCGACGAAATCCGCTTGCACGGGAAGCTCTTTTTGCGCAGTTATGTCGAGATCCACGTCCACCATCGGCGGTTGAACATCCTTTAAAATAACCCCGGGGGGCAGCGTGATGTCTTCGCGGGTGATGGTGTATGAATTGCTCCCGATGGCGGCCTTGCTCAAATCGACCCGCACCCGCACCTGATTGGGGTTGATGGCGTCGAGCAGGGATCGCGATCCGCTGAGCTGAAGTTTGACGGTATTTGCGGAGGTATTCACGATCTGTTGGGCGGGATCGCGGTTTCTGTATTCCACCGGCACTTCAAAGCTCGCCAGGGTGTCGAACCCCCGCGTAATGCTGAACCAGATCCCTAAAGTAAAAGCGGCCGATAGAAAAACCGCCAGGCCGAGTTCAATTTTTTCGTTCATCAAATCGGATCGGGACCTGAGACGCTGGCCGGCATGCTCCTTCAAGTGTTTTTCGAGAGTCAACGGGTCCTGAATGCGGGTGATCCGGCTGTCCTTTGCAATGGCGACCGCGCCGCTTTCCTCCGACACGACGATTACCAGCGCGTCCGAGGTTTCGGCCAGCCCCAACGCGGCCCGGTGGCGCGTGCCGTAATTCGACGGGAGGTCTTTGCGCACCGAGAGGGGCAAAATGCATCCCACTTCCCGTATCCGATCGCCCCGCACGACGGCCGCGCCGTCGTGTACCGGGTTGTCCGGCCAAAAGATGCTGACAATCATTTGGCTCGAAATCGTTCCCTGCCATTTGAGACCGTGTCGAACGATTTCTTCCAGGTCTTCCCTGCCGGGGACGACGATCAGTGCACCGATGTGCTTGCGGGCCATCTTAAAGGCACTTTCGGCAATGACTTCAATCGGTGTGGTGGTACTCCGCTTCGGGAGTTCCCACAAGATACCCCGGATGTTCTTTGTTTGAAGGACGCCGCGGATTTCATTCCTGAAAATGACCACCACGATCAAGGCGGCTGCGGCGGTAATCTCCTGGGAAATCCAGCTCGACACGATCAGACCGAGGGATACCGCCAGCCTCTGGGCAAACCAGATGCACGCCAGGCCGAAAAGCACGCGCAGTACGTTTGTGCCTCTGAACAGGATGTAAAATCGAAAAAAGACATAGCTGTTCAGCACGATGTCGAGCACATCCTGCCAGCGGATGTTGGCGAAAAAATGGGTCAGAGTTGTCATTGGAATCTAATCGATGACACTGAAACGCAGTGTTTTGAGGATATTACCTTCCTCGTCGGTTATCTCGATCCGCCAGGGACCCTTATCCGAATCGCGCAGTTGAATGGAGCTGTAAGTTGACCATCGCGGCGGTCGCACTGTCAGTTTGACGCTCGCTTTCAGGTTGTCCCTGAGATACCAGTTGTGGTAGGCGAACGATTTTTCCGGGACAGTGCTAAATTCTGTGTAGCAGTAGACCCGTTTCAAACTGACGGAAAATGCAACTGCGGTCTGCTCAGGAATGCCGTTTTGAACGTTTTCACAGACGGTGCTTTCTCCAAGCACCAGTCCCGCGGATTGAGCCGTCGCCAATTGACCGGAGCCCGACGGCTGCCCGGCAGTTATAGCCGGCAGCAGGAGGACACTGAGTACTGCGGCAATTCGCAAAAAGACGGATTTTTTCATGGGAGTGACCATCTGTATTGGGTAAAGTGGTTAAATATTGAGGGCCTTACCGCTACCGGCACTTTATACCACATGAAAGCCGTTTTCAATCAAGAGGCGATTCAAATAGATCCGTCAGTCGTCGACGCGGTCTAGTCCCTACCAGTGCGGCTGGTTGCCGATCCCGTAGCCCATGACCTCCATCGTTTCGGTCACCACAACAAAGGCCCGGGGATCGACCTGCCGGACGATGTCCTTGAGCCGAGAGAGTTCCTGAAATGTGACCACCGAATAGAGGATGTGGGTTTCTTGGCCCGTAAAGCCTCCTTGTGCCCTGACTATCGTGACCCCGCGCTCAATCTTGTCGATAATCTGGCGGTTGATATCGGCCCAGCGCATGGAGATGATCATGACGGCCTTGCGCTGACTCAATCCGGTGACCACCACGTTGAGAACCTGTGAGGTGACGAACATGTAGATCAGAACATAGAGCGCCGATTCCAACGAGAAGCGGAAAGCCGCGAAAATTAAAAGACAGGCGTTGAAAGCCAAGATGGTGGTGCCGAGGCGGATTGAATAGCGTTTGAGCAGCATGATCGACAGGATGTCCAGTCCGCCGGCAGAGCCTTTCGAGCGCAGGATAATACCCGAACCGCCTCCGCTGATGATGCCGGCCAGCAGGGCGGCCAAGATTTTGTCGTGAATGTGAAAGACCGGTATGGGCAACATCACCGCCAGTGAAAAGACGATCAGGCCCACCAGGCTGTACCAGAAAAACCGTTGACCGATCGAAAGCCATCCCAGAACATAAAGAGGAATGTTCATTATAAAATAGATGACCCCGATTGGAATAACCGGGAAAATGTAGTAGACGATGAGGGCCAGACCGGTAATGCCGCCGCTGATAAACTGATTGGGAATCAGGATGCCTTTGATCGCAGCGGCGCTGATCACGCTCCCCAGGCAGATCAGGAACAGATTGGTCAAAATGTCTTTTAACATGTCATTCATTGAAGCCAATTGCTTAATGATACCGAACTCGGAACTACCACCCGGTACCGTCTTTTTGCTGACATACCATTTCCCGGCGCTCAGGCCGTGGATATCAAATTACACGAAAAAAAGCCATCATCGATGTTCAGAGGAGATTTAAAACCATTCCTCTATACAAAAAGGCTACTTTGTGTTACTTTTTCGCTCAACCTGCTTGACACGTGGCGCTTTGCAGTTATTTTTGCGTCTTGGATTCGTTGAGAGTCGCCAACCAAGCGTGGAACCACCGGACGGAAGTCGAGAACGGGATCAGATAGCGCAGAGGAGGTTGTAATGAAGAAGGACGATTTTGCGTATGTCAAAGAACTGCTGGAAGGTCAGCTCGATTATCTTCAGAGCCAGGCTGATCATACGGTCATACAAATCCGAATCAACGGTTTTCCCGGGGACCATTTGGCCGAGCCGGTATTTTCGGTCGTTAGCCGTCATGCAAAAAACGAAAGCCTGAGCACATCCGGAAATGCCATATGTATAGAACTGGCCGATTGTATCTTTTAAAAAACAATGCTATTATCGTCCGAACCTTCATCATTGAAGAGGAGGCGCTTACTCTCGATGATGAAGAATTCTCGAATGAAGACGACGGTACTTCGGATCTCCTCTATCGCGCAGACCATCGTGGTCGCCACGATTGCTGATGTTGTCGAGCGGGCACTCACTGCAGTTTGAATCCAATCACAGGTAAAGTTAAATGCGCATAGTTGCCAAAAAGACACTGGGCAGTGAGGTGTATCCGACACCAGCGTATGGCGCCGGAGGCGATGATGCGGTGCCGGGCGAGATTCCGGATTTCGAAAAAATCATTGTCGAGTGCATCTGTCCCAAATGCGGGGCCAGACACGCCATGAATTTTCCGTGGACTGGTCGGGGGGTCCCCCGGAAATACTGTCCGCAATGCAAAAAAAGCCTATAGGGCGCTGGGCGGGCGCCTATCGCCTAAAGCACGTAAACCTTCGGAAGGATCACTACGTTTCCCGGGTACTTTGGGCCCCAATAAAAAATAATTCCACATCTTGCTTGTCTTTTGGCCCATCTGTTTGCCAATCTGGCGCGTTATATCCACCGAAACGTATCTCTCTCAATGCGGCACTGGATGTGCCTCGTAAACGGCCCCAAATCCAGTCCAATCTTGTGCAATGTTTTGTTACCGTGACCCTTAACCTATAAAAGAAAAAAGAAAGGAGATGATCGGATGAACAAAGGAGATCTAATCAACGAAGTGTCACAGGTACTTGCCTCGAAAAAAGATGCCCAAGCCGCTGTCGACGGGGTGCTCGCGGCCGTCACCAAGGCGCTCAAAAAAGGCGATGATGTTACTCTCGTCGGCTTCGGGACATTCAAGGTGGCCAAGCGCAAAGCCCGCACGGGCAGAAATCCGCAGACCGGAGCAGAAATCAAAATCAAAGCCACCAAAGTTCCCAAGTTTGTACCGGGCAAAGCCCTGAAGGAAGCCGTCAAGTAAACGCTATTACCGGCTCGACGACGGGTATTCACTAAAAATTGTCGACAGCTGAAACCGGCGGTTCGCCGCCGGTTCATCTTTCCGTCACCAGACCCTCGCGGTGGCGACCGTCCGGATGGCGCCGCCGTATTTCCTCGAAGACACCCCACCTTTTTATAAACTAGACGCTTTGTGCTATGTTGATCCGGATTAAAAGGGCCGGCGGTAACGACCCGATACCGGCTATCAGACCGAAGGGCGCTTGAATGGACTCCAGACGGATTCGCATTGCATTTATTCTGCTATTCTGCACTATCGCATTCGGTACGTTCGGCTATCACCTTATCGAAGGCATGCCCTTCTTCGATGCTTTCTACATGACGATGATCACGATCAGTACGGTGGGATTCAGTGAAATCAAACCGCTGTCGACGGCGGGGCGGATTCTTACCATCTTGATCATCAGCACCGGCATTACGATAGGGGCTTACACCATCGGCACCCTTCTGAGAATGTTCATTGAAGGCGAGTTCGGCAGAATATTCGGGAGAAGAAAGTTGGAAAGAAATATTTCCGCCATGCAAGGACACTTTATTATCTGCGGTTTTGGCCGGATCGGCAGCATCATCTGCATGGAACTGAAGGCCGATAGTATTCCGTTTATCATCATCGAGGAAGATACGACAAAAAACGGGGCCTTGGAGAAACTCGGCTATCTATACATCAATATGGATGCCACTTCCGAGGAGGCCCTTATGAAGGCCGGCATCATGAGCGCAAAGGGGCTTGTGACAGCCGTTCGTTCCGACGCCAACAACGTCTTCATCACCCTGACGGCTAAAGATTTGCGGCCTGACATTTTTGTTCTGTCCCGCGCTTCGGACGTCAAAAACGAAGCCAAACTGATAAAAGCAGGGGCCTCCCGCGTTGTTTCCCCTTATCTGCTCGGGGGGCGCCGCATGGCCGAGGTGCTGAAGCGTCCGACCGTGGTCGATTTCATCGACATTGCCATGGCCAACCGCAAATTGGGTCTGGCGATGGAAGAGGCTAAGGTGGGTGCTCGGTCGACGCTGGTCGGTAAGAATTTGATCGACAGCCACCTGCGACAAAATTATGGTGTGATTATTGTGGCAATCAAAAAAATCTCGGGGGAGATGATTTACAACCCGCTGCCCTCCGAAAAACTCGATGCCGGAGATGTTATCGTTGTCATCGGGAAAAAGGAAGATCTCAAGCGGATGAGCGAGATTATGTGAGCCCGGTTGCGGATCAATGCCAAAATCTCTTTTAAATAAACGAACCCGATTCGGGTTTTTTACAGATTCTCCGGTCCGAGGACTTGTTTCTGCTGACGGACGACATACTCCCGGATGCGATTGCCATCCATCTCCTTGACCGTGATGAGAAAATTGCCGATCTGAATCTCCTCCCTCTCTTTGGGGATTCGCTCGATCGAGTTGAGCACATAACCGGAAAAGGTGTCATAATCCTTTGATTCGAGGATGTTCATCGGTATTTTTTCGTTAACTTCCTCGATTTCCGATTTGCCGGGAACCACCCATTCGTCGGCCTTGATTTTTATGATCTGGGGCTGGTCCTTGTCGGTTTCATCGGTGATTTCGCCCACAATTTCTTCCAAAGCATCTTCCAGTGTGATCAGACCGGATACACCGCCGTGTTCATCCACCACGATTGCCATGTGCTGTTTTCTTTTTTTGAACGCCTGCAGCAGAGAATCGAGCTTCTTGTTTTCCGGCACGAAATAGGGTGGTTGCATTATTTTACGGAGAGAAGTTTCGCCGTTGGTTGTGACGTAGTGAAGAAAGAGATCCTTTATGTTCAGAATGCCGATCACATGATCGATGTCCCCTTCGATAACCGGGAACCGGGTATAACCGGATTCGACAAACTTTTCGATATCCAATTTTTCATCGGCCTCGATGACGAACATGTCCGCTCGGGGGGTCATGATTTCCGATGCATTGGTGTCGTCGAATTCGAAGATGTTGTGGATCAGCTCTTTTTCCTGCTCCTTGATTTCACCTTCCTCTTCGACGACCTCCACGAACGTCATCAATTCTTCCTCGGTCACGCCCGGCTTGTGCTTTATTTTTCCGGTGATCAGCGGAATAAAATTGAGAAAAAAAATTATCGGGTAAAAAATGAGTGAGAGCCAGTAGATCGGTCGAATAACCAGACGGGCGACAAGAACATTGTTGCGGGTTGCCAGTGATTTTGGGAAAATTTCCCCGAAAACCAGTATCAGTAAGGTCATCACGCCTGTTGTGATGCCGATCGCATGGTTCGACACAAGGCTGATGGTGATGACGGTGGCCAAGGCCGAGGCACCGATGTTCACCAGATTGTTACCGATCAGAATGGTTGATAGAAGACGATGGGGGTTTTCTTTCATTTTTTTGATCAGCACGTAGGCCTGGTCGCCTTTTTTGGCGAGATACCGGGCCCGGGCCCTGCTGATCGAAAACAATGCTGTTTCAGCTGAGGAGAAAAATCCAGAGAGTAATATCAGCGTAATCAGTAGAAAATACTGACCTGTCATTAAGTGGTTTCCTGTCGGTATTAAAAAATAGCTTGATATATAGTCATTTTCGATTTTTTGTCAATAATTTCCATGTGATTTGTCGCAAGCGGTTCGCGGTCAGCCGACAAGGGGTCTCCGCAGAACGGTGTCCTTTTTCCAGCGCAGGTCATCGCGGTGCGAATACTGAATGTTGTAGTGCAATCCCCGGCTTTCTTTGCGGTGCGCGGCACACCGGATGATCAGTTCCGCAACCGTGGCGATATTGCGAAGTTCGACCAGATCGGAGACCACCTTGAAATTCCAGTAGTATTCCTGGATTTCTTTCATGACATTCTCGATCCGTCGCCGCGCTCTTTCCAGCCGCTTATCGGAGCGCACGATGCCGACGTAATTCCACATCAGGCGTCTGATTTCATCCCAGTTGTGAGATACCATGATCATCTCATCGCTGTCGGTGTTGCTGGTTTCGTCCCAGTTCGGTGTTTCGGGGGCCGATCCAAAATCTCTATTCTGCAGTTCTGTGACGGCTGTGTCGGCCGCGTTTTGGGCATACACCAAGGCCTCGAGCAGCGAGTTGCTGGCCAGGCGGTTGGCACCATGCAGACCGGTGCAGGCGGTTTCACCAACGGCATATAGGCGGCGGATATCCGTCCGCCCGTTGAGGTCCGTTGCCACACCGCCGCACATGTAATGCGCTGCAGGAACCACCGGAATCGGTTCGGTGGTCATATCGATTCCGAAATCAAGGCATTTTTCGTATATGTTCGGAAAGCGGCTGCGGATGAAGTCCGCCCGACGGTGGGATATGTCCAAAAAAACACAGTCCTCTCCACTCTTTTTCAGTTCTGTATCGATCGCCCGGGCGACCACATCCCGACAAGCCAGGTCTTTTTGGGGGTCGTAGTTTTCCATGAAAGCGCGCCCGGACCGGTCGACCAGGGTCCCACCTTCACCGCGGACGGCTTCCGATATAAGGAAATTCTTGGCTTGCGGATGGAAAAGGCAGGTCGGATGGAACTGGACGAATTCAAGGTTGGCAACCGTGGCCCCGGCGCGGTAGCCCATGGCGATCCCGTCACCGGTGGCGATGTCGGGGTTGCTGGTAAAGAGATAGACCTTGCCGGCCCCGCCGGCAGCCAGAAGAGTGATCTTGGATTTGAAGGTGTCGATTTGATTGGTCCGCCGATTAAGAACGTAAGCACCGCAGCAGAAGTCTTCGTGGGTGGTGGTGACCAAGCCCCGCTTCATGCGGGTCGAGATAGTGATCAGGTCGATGGCGATGTGATCTTCGAAAAGCGTGATACGAGAATGGTTGCGGGCACACTCCACCAGAACCTGTTCGACGGCCCGGCCGGTCATGTCCTGGGCATGCACGATCCGCTTTTGGCTATGGCCACCCTCCTGACCGAGGTCGAAGGTCTCAGCACCAGAAGCCGTGTCCGGTGTCGCTTTCAGATTGAAACTAACCCCTAGCGCCATCAGTTCCCGGATGCGTTCCGGTCCCTGTGTGACGACAATTTCAACCACGTCCGGATTGCAGAGCCCGTCTCCGGCCGCGAGGGTGTCACGAATGTGAAGGTCAAATGAATCCAGCGGGCTCAACACGGAAGCGATTCCGCCTTGGGCCAGATTGGTATTGCTGTCCATCACGGCCTTCTTGGTGACCAGCGCCACGCTGCCATGTTCGGCGACTTTGAGTGCAAAAGAGAGGCCGGCGATTCCGCTGCCAATAACCAGAAAATCCGATTCGATTGTCATGCTAACATTCAGGCGATTGCCGATTGTCGAACACTTTTACGGGATTGCGGGCACGTTGCGCAACAGTGTCGTCACAAGAGCGAGGCAGACTCGACGACGTCCGCCCTACCGGCGTGATGAATTGCCCGGAACCTTTGACGTCTTCATTTTTAGACGGGGTTTGACGAAACCGGCGGCAGATTGTATGATATATTTTCCTTATCAAAGATTAATCTGTCAATACTTACTTTAAAACTAATTGAATTTATATCGCTTTCAGAATGGGTTCAACCGGTTCAGAATTGCGCTCCTCGGCAGGGATGATTAAATTTTACATAGGTAAAATGGCATGATTGCATACGATCTTCAATGCGTCAACGGACATTCTTTCGAGGGATGGTTCGAAGACGAGAATACTTTCAAGGATCAGGAAAAAAAGGGTCTCATTGCCTGTCCGGTGTGTGATATGACGGCCGTCACGAGAATTCCGTCGACCTTTGCAATTAAATCCACCGCCAGATCTTCCCCATCATCCGAAAGCACGGCGGCTCAAATGGAGGAACTCAGCCATAGAATAACCGATTTCATCGAAAAAAATTTCGATAACGTCGGCTGCGAATTTACCAAAGAAGCGTTGAAAATGCACTATGGGGTCACCGAGCAGCGCAATATCCGCGGTACCAGCTCGCCGGAAGAGGAAAAGACCTTGAAGGAAGAGGGGATCGAGTTCATCAAAATCCCGATCCCTACAAATCCGGAATCAGACGCCTGATCCTTATTTTCGTGTTAAAGCCCGACGGCACTGCCGACGGTTTTTGCAGCCGTTTCGATGCTGATATTTTCGGTGTTGATGACCAGATCATACTGGGTGGGTTCGGAAATGTCGGCATTAAAATACTTGCGGATAAACGCGCGGCGGTCTGATTCGGTGCGTATGACTCTTTTTTTGGCCTCATCCCGCGACACATCGAAAGTTCGGGCCACATGACCAATACGAACCTTCAGGGGGGCGACCACGCGGACCCGGAAGCGGTTTTCGGGCGGTAGAATATAATTGGCACCGCGACCGACGACGACAGCCCCACCATGCTTACCGATAATTCCGATCACCTTCATGAGATGCTGCATGTACTGGTCCGGCCACAAGTGACGCTCATGAACGAGTGAGGCAATCCAGTTTTCAAGGGTGTTGAGCCTGCGTTCGTCAAGGGTTTCCATTAATGTTGCATTTACTTTAGCACTGGCTGCCATTTTGTGGAGCACTTCCTGATGAAACAGATCCAACGCGTGCTCGCGGGCAATTTCCTGTGCCAGTAGGCGCCCGCCACTGCCCGGCTCTCGCGAAATGGTGATCACCGGTGCCGAAACCTTTTTCTTTCTTCTTTCCACCTGACTCAATTGCCAGTTTTTAATCTGCTCCTCCACGATTCGCTCAATGGATCGGGCTTTGCCTTTCATAGTGCCTCCTTTCTCGGACATGTCCGGTGATGTGGAATCAGGATCGGTTATCGTAAAGCGGAATGAAAAGGTGATAAATTCCATCTTTCAGTTCCGCTTTGACCGGCAGGTCGCCGTTGCGAAACACCTTCATCATTCCCAGGTTCGAAAAAAGCACGTCCGCGGTGAACCCTTGAACCCCCCTTTCCCTTGCCAGATGAACAAGCATCCGAAACATGTAAGTTGCGATGCCCTGTCCCCGGTAGGCTTCGTCGACGACGAAGACCACCTCGGCGTACGGCCGCTCGCGCTCGATAATGTAGCGCGCCTCGGCGATCACCCGCGACTTGTCGCCGCTTTCGACCAGTCCGACAATCGACATCGTGTTGCTCCAGTCGACGTTGACATACTGCTGCATCTTGGCGTGGGGCATCGCCTTCACATGGCCGAAATAGCGATAATACACCGCTTCATCTGAAAACCGGTAGAACAGTTGACGCATCTGTTCTTCGTCTGAGGGTTTTATCGGCCGGAAGCGAACGGCCGTGCCGTCTTTCAATCGGCTGATTTCGTCAACAGTGGCCGGGTAGAGTTGGGCGCTGTCGGGCAGAAATATTTGATCAGGATAAATGATATTGGCGGCTTTGGCCTGTTCAATGAGTAGAGGGCGATCGGCTGGATGGGCGATATCGATCAAGGCCTGTGCCCGTTCGCGCAGGGTGAAACCCTTCAAACGCGTAATTCCGTATTCCGTGACCACCATGTCCACCGACTCTCGCGATTTGAACTGGTTAGGGAATTCCTTTATAGATAACAAGATGTTGGAGATGCCTTTTCTGTTTCGGCTTGGCAGGGCAAAAATCGTCCTCCCACCGGGGGAAATTTCCGCACCACTCACAAGGTCGGCCACCTCGGCCGGTCCTGTCGCCACGGTGCCCTTGCCGATCTGCAACACAATACGGCCGTAAAGGTCGACCTTGCGGGCGGCAACGACGGCGGTGAAATGCGCATTGCGGCCGATTTGACTCGGGTTGAACACCTTGTCGGTCGCTTGAAACTCGACCAGGGGGTTTTGGTCCAGCCAGGTGTACAGCTCCGGTGTTCCGATGGCATAGGATGCCAGGGATTTGCCCCGGTAAGTCCCCTTGGACCGGTTGGTAACGGCACCTGCTGTTACGAGGTCCATCAGGGCATCGGTGAAGGCCGGAGAGTGCACTCCCAGGTGCTTTTTATGGACCAAGTGACGGCCCAGAGCTTCAAACAGCGGCCCGATGGAAAAGGCAATGCAGCTGCGGTCCTCGACCAGTTCGGCCACCCGAACGGCGAGTTGGTCGTAAACGGCATCCACCGGGAATCGATCGAAATAGATGGGAGCATCACGAGCCTCTACCAGGTGGGTGAATTCCGAGACGGACACGAAAGTGTCGCCGAAGGTCCGCGGAACCTGCCGGTTGATTTCGCCGATGACGAGCCTGGCCTTTTCCATTGCCTGCCGGGCCGCATCCACTGCGAGCCCCAGACTGCAATTGCCGTTTTTGTCCGGTGGGGTGATCTGCACAAATGCGGTATGAACCGGGATTTGACCGGATTCGATCAGGTCCGGGATCCATGCGAAGCGGCTTGGAATCAAATCGACCCGGCCCTCCATAATGGCATCCTGGGAGACCCAGCCGGAAAAAAAGGTTTTGAGGCGGTACTGCTGAGATCGGAGTTTTCCCAAGCTAATGGCGTCGCCGAAGCTGACCAACTGAATGAGTTCCAGATCGTTGAGGTTGCCGGCATTGCTGTTCATAAGGGTCCTGACCAGGGTGCGTGGCTCGGCCACGCCGGTCCCGATGAAGATGCTCATCCCGGGTTTGATTTTCCGGATCACCTCCTCCGGGCTGATAATTTTGGCCTTCCACTGATCGGCTGTCGATTCGTTCATTCTTGCCACCTTCAGCCACCGGATTGAGGAGGAACTGAAGCGGTGCCGTTCTCGTATTGGCGTCCGCCGGTTTACAGAAAGTTCAACCGGCAGAGCTTACCGAGCCGGGTCGTCAGTCATGAATTGCCCGCTGCCGGACGCAACCGTTTGCCCGCTCAACGAGATGCCTGAGATCATGCGGTATGTTTCCAGGAGGCGACCCGCGAGCGTATTGGCCAGGCCTTGGTAAAGGATCATTCCGTTGACCGGATCTTTTGCCAGAACCCGATGAAACCGTTCCCGTTCAAACGACATTAAAGTTGTCGCTTCGACACTTTCGGCCGATGCAGTATACCGTTCGCGCCCCACGAGACTCGACCATCCGAATGCTTCGCCGCCATGGCTGACAATGTAGACGACGTGGCCGGATTCGCCGATGCTGATACGCACCCGGCCCTCCAAGAGCACATAGAAGTGGTCGGCGGCATCTCCTTCGTTAAAAATGACGGTGCCCGTTGGGTGAACTTCTCTTAAGGCGGTTTTCATGATCTCATTGGCAAAGGTCATACTCGTTCCAAAGAAAAAATTTGCCTGCTGAACATACATTTTTATACCTCCCGTCTGAACGCCACACGTTCGTTCCGGCATGCGATGAGAACAAAGTGCTCAAAATGAGACTGCGGTAGCCGGCGGTTTCATCCGACAAAGGTACTTATCGTTGCGCCGGATTGTTTTGTCTGCGTCGGCCGCAAGAAAGACAAACGCACAGGCTGCGCCGGTTGAGGTGTCAAGAAGATTATCCTCTGAGTGCCTGAGAAAGCGACGTTAGCGGAAGTAGCTGTCCGGATAAGGAGAGAGAATTGTCGATGGAAGTGATGACGTAAGAGATGGCGTTTCAGCGTGGTCTATTCAGATGTGTCTCCCTGTGGCCGCCGCACCCAATATAAAAAAGGTGTTATCGCGCTTCCTTCGGCGGCAATGCCAACAGTTTTTTTTATGCAACTAACATTAATTTAATACAAACAGTCAGGACGGTCAATGAATCAACCGATCGGTCAGCCCGGAGAGTCGCTGCCGGGGGCGGTCGTTTCGCAAGGCGATATCGAGCGCTTTGCGGGTGCCGATCAAAACGACGAGCTGCTTGCCGCGGGTAATGGCGGTATAGAGGAGATTGCGCTGGAGCATGACAAAATGCTGGGTCACAAGCGGCATGATCACCGCCGGGTATTCGGCCCCCTGGGACTTGTGGACCGTGACGGCATAGGCCGGGCCGATTTCTTCGAGCTCAGTAAATTCGTACTCTACGATGCGGCCGTCGTAATCGACGGCTGCGATTTCTTTTTTTAGATCGATGTTGCACAAAATGCCGCTATCCCCGTTGAAGACGTCTTTACGGTAGTTGTTCTTCAGGTGCATGACCTTGTCGCCCGGTTTAAAAGATCGCCCCCCGATCCGGAGCCCTTCCGGATGCGGATTCAGGCGTTCCTGCAGAACGCGGTTAAGATTGATCGTGCCCACAACTCCTTTGTGCATGGGTGTGAGCACCTGGATATCGTTGATGGGATCGAGGGCAAAATATTTCGGGACCCCGCGATGGCACAGGTCGACGATGGTTTCCAGGACGGCTTCCGGGCGTTTTTCGTCGAAAAAGTAGAAGTCCGTGATCTGACTTGAAAAATCAGAGGGCGCGATCACCGGTTGAGCACCACGGCGGACACGGTGTGCATTTAGAATGATGGCACTCTCGCGGTCTTGGCGAAAGATTTCGTTCAGCTCGAAGGTCCGGATCGCTTGTGAACGGATCAGATCGGCCAGGACATTGCCCGCTCCGACGGATGGCAACTGAAAGGCATCCCCTACCAGAATCAGACGGGACGACACGTGAATGGCTTGAAGCAGCTGGGCCATCAACAGAGTGTCGACCATGGACGCCTCGTCGATGATAACGACATCGGCCTGAAGGGGATTGTCCGCGTTATGCTCGAATCCGTCTTCGACAGGATTGTATCCTAAGAGCCGGTGGATCGTGTGCGCTTTGCGGCCGGAGACCTGTGCGAGCCGCCGGGCAGCCCTTCCTGTGGGCGCCGCCAAAACGATCTGTTTTCCGAGAGATTCGAAGACGGCGGTAATCGAGCGGATCAATGTGGTTTTGCCGGTGCCAGGGCCACCGGTGACGATGGCTACCCGGAAAGCAAAAATATTGGCGATAACAGCCGTCTGCTCTGCAGAGAGTGCGATGGCCAGCCGGGCGAGAACTTGTGCGGCGATGCGATCCCGATCCATGTCGGGCGGGCGGACCGGAAACGAGAGCAACGCCCTGATGCGGGTGGCGATGGTGCTTTCACCGTGGTGGAGTGCCGCAAGATAAACGGCCTGCTGCGGCGGTTCGACCGACCGGTCCTCTATCACCACCTCGTCTGCTTCCTCCAGGTTTCGACAGGCGGTGGCGACTGGCTCTTGGTCGATTTTGAAGACAAGTCGGCAACGCTCCGCAAGGTCGGTCGCCGGAACGAAGGTGTTGCCGTCATTGAGGCTTTCTCCCAGCAGATGCAGGACGCAGGACTCTACCCGGCGGGGATCGTCGAAAGGCACTCCGCAATGCTGCATGACGGCATCTGCAATGGTGAAGCCGATGCGTGGAAAGTCGTGGGACAGACGTAAAGGCTCGTTTTGAATCACCGAAATTGAATCGGCGCCGTAGGCCGCAAAGATTCGGCCGGCATAGAGTGTATTGACACCGTTTTCTTGCAGGAACCGGACCAGGCCGCGGAAGGCATGCTCTGTCCTCCAGGCCTCAGAGATTCGCCGTGCGGTTTGGCGGCCGATACCTTTCACCTCACTCAGGCGGTCAGGCGCGTTTTCGATTACCGCCAGGGTTTCCCCCTGGAAATGGTTGACCAGACGAGCAATGGTGCGGGGACCGACGCCCTTGACGAATCCGGAAGCCAGATATTGACGGATTCCGTCGATGGATGACGGCAGCACCGTTTCCGCGGTAACGATGCGAAGCTGTTGACCGTAACGGGCATGGGTTTCCCAAGTGCCGGTGATGCGCAGCACGGACCCCGGATGGGGGTGGGGCAGGAGGCCGAGCACGGTGACCAGGTTACCGGTGCCGGTGACCTGAAACCGCGCAATCGTGAACTGGTTTTCCCGGTTGTGAAAGGACACTTTTTCGATGTGCCCTTCAAGGGTGACCGGTTGAGGTGCGCTGAGACAGGTCATGGGATCGTCCAAAGTTTATAAACGCCTATGGGTCGTATATACCGGGAACGGTGTTCAGGGAATCCGGTTCAGAATCCAATCCGCCGCATCACGGAGATCTTCAGCCACATATGCGACCGGGATGCCCCTGCGCTTGAGAGTTGCGGCGGCGTTGAGGCCGTTACCGGTTTTGACCAGCAGCGCCTGCCTGCAGCCGGCATTGCGGGCGCATTCGATATCTTTGACGCTGTCGCCGATCATGATCGTCTGGGACGGGTCAATCCCGTGCTGGTTGCACGCTTGCCGGAGTAGACCCGGCAGCGGCTTACGGCAGGCGCAACCTTCTTCCGGCCGGTGCGGGCAGAAAAAAATGTCCGTGATGCACCCGCCCGCTGCGGCGACGTCGGCCTGCAGTCTCCGGTGCATATCCAGCAGGGTTTCCAGTCTCAGTATGCCGCGGTTGACCGCCGATTGGTTGGAGAGGATGATAAGGGTATATCCGGCGGCCGTCAGCCGCCGCAGGGCCAACAGACTCCCCGGTAGAAAATCGAACTCTGCCCAGCTCTTGATGTAAGCCGGGGAGTCACGGTTGATGACCCCGTCGCGGTCGAGGAAAACGACCTTATCACCAGAACTGGGGGATTTCAATTGTTGAACGTTTCCCTACCGCACTGGTTGCGGCTTAATCGGGTGCGCCGGTTTTCAGTCTTATGGCCTGCGATGTCTTCCGCGATTCTTCTATCGGTTGCAGGGGCTATTCAGCCACTACGAACGCGGGGTATCCGTCTCGGAGCAGAATTTCTTCGCCTTTGCGGGCTTCCTCCAGGCTGGCGAAATCGCCGACACGAACGCGATAATACAGACCTTCACCGGCGTCGAAGGTGCAGATATGGGCGTTCTTGTAGGTGCTTCCCAATTTTAGCTTGAGCCTTTCGGCGTTGCCGCGGTCACGGAAGGCACCGACTTGGAATGTGAACTTTCCCGAATTGTAGTCAACGGGCGCATAGGTTCGGGTCGCTGTTACCGATTCGTTGGCATCGGTTACGGCTCCGAGTGCGACAAGTTCGACCCGGGCCGTTCCAGGACCCACAAGACCGATTTGACGGGCAGCTCCATAAGAAAGATCGATGACCCGGTTGCGGACGAACGGGCCGCGATCGTTGATACGTACCCGTATATCTCGGCCGTTGTCAAGGTTGCGCACATTGACAACAGTATTGAACGGCAGTGTCTTGTGGGCGGCCGATATTCCGTGCATGTTGTAGGTTTCCCCGTTGGCGGTTTTGCGGCCATGAAAAGGGTCTCCATACCATGAGGCCAAACCTGACTGGCGGAAACCGGTGGCATCGGCTCGCGGGTAATACCACACCCCATCGATTTGATACGGTTTGGACTGTTTGGGCTGCGGCGCCTTGGTGCCGTCCCGTGGGCGCGGCGTGACGCTCGTGCAATTCGTGAATAAGAACAGGATGGCGACGAGACACAGCCCGGCGCTAAAAAGGCTGTTTTCGGTTCTTGGTTGTGTAAAGTCGCTTTGATGCATCCGCCGGTATCGAATCAAGTCGGTGTTTGCAGACGAAGGGGGCAACGCATAAGGCAATCGACATCCGAATCAAACTATAGGTTTTAAGATAAAGGTTTTGGACTGCGTTATTGGTCGTCGGCGTATTACAATACAGCCTTCTCCCTCTGGCCTTGCCCAAAACGTTATCTTAACGCCTATACTATGTATTTAAATACCTGTTTTTCTGAAATTTATCAACCACTTTTTGAGCCGGACGGGCGTCTCAATGCTCAAAATTGCCAACTTATTTTTTCGCGATTATTAGGCGGCGGGGACGGTAACGACAAAAGGGGGGACGATTTTCAGACAATTTCTGCAGGTGGGTGCGGCTCCGGTCTTTTTTTCCCCGCTAGCGGCGATGAACCGTTAGGGTCACGGTAAGAAATAATTCCACACGATTGCGCCGGAATATGGTTTCTCTACAAGGCACATCCACCTGCGCATATCGGGATACGTGTGGGAGGATGTAACGCAGTAGACGGGCCATAAAACAAGCAAGAGGTGGAATTATTTTTTGCCGGGGCCCTTATGTGGAAATCTGTCGCTTGAGTTTAGAGGCGCGGCGTTCTATTCTTCTTCGATCGGTATTGTGTAGGTTGCGTCCCGCATCAGTTTTACCAGGCGAATTTGAAGAAAGCCGTTATTATAGGAAGATGAAATCACCTCTGTATCTATAGGGACCGGGAGGTACAGTATCCGTTCGAAACGTCCGTATTGAATTTCGGCCAACCTGTAGGTGGCTTTTTCAGTCCGCGGCATCGGATTACGGCGGCCCTGGATATGGATGGCCCGACTGTTGATCTCGACATCGAGGTTGTCTTTTTCAACACCGGCCACCTCGGCCAGAACAATGATCTCTTCAGGCGTTTCATAGATGTCCATTTGAGGCGTCCAGTTACACTCCGATGAGGCGAACATCGGCTTCACAGGCCGAAACATGTCCTCGAAACTTCTTTCTATTTGGGAGGCAATTTGGTCAAAATCGTTTCCGAATCGGATTTTGATGTAGTCCACTTTTCCTGAACTCCTTCTTCAATGGTTCCGTGGATCCCATTGGCTCATACACAATTATTTATGAACCTAACACTGAATCACGGGTTTGTAAAGGGACCCGCTGCAGCGCATTCCGACTGTGCCTCGGTCCTGTCGTAGACTCGAAAAACCGTGGTATCCACGTTGCCTTGGACGAGGGCGCGATGGTCGCCATCGCTTGACAGAAGACCTGCTATGATTAAATTTTTTCCAAATTACAATTCTACAAAACGGAAGGAAGAAACAATGGCTCTTGTCAAATGGGATCCGTTCAAAGAGGTGACAACATTGCAGGAACGCATCAACAGACTCTTTGAAGATGCCTTCCCGAGGACAAGAGAACGGGAAGAAGACTTGAGTCCGGGTGTCTGGCGTCCGGCCGTGGATATTTACGAGGGCGAGAAGGCCGTGGTCCTGAAAGCCGAACTGCCGGGAATCAAAAAAGAGGATGTATCGGTCGAGGTCAAAGACAACGTATTGACCATCAAGGGTGAGCGCAAAGCCGAATCCGAGATCAAGGAAGAAAAGTATTACCGCAGAGAAAGGACTTACGGATCGTTCAGCCGGTCCTTCAACCTGCAGTATACGGTGAAACCCGACAAGATTAAGGCCCGGTTCAAAGATGGCGTCCTCGTGATCGAGGTGCCGAAACCGGAAGAAGAAAAACCCAAGCAGATCAATGTGAACATTGACTGATTGCTCTGCACAGACGTCATTCCTTCGTTAATGATTTTCCCGCCTTTTCTGGATCGATAAGAGGCAAGATCCGAGTGGTAATTTATGACCTCCAGACGTCCCCTCTTGGCCATCCGTTTACAGTATTTCCTATACTTCGGTGTCCTTGGCATCTATCTTCCGTATTTCAATCTTTATTGTTATCACCTCGGTTTCAACGGCGCTCAAATCGGGATCCTGTCGGCCGTCAGGTCGGTGGTCATGGTCATTTTTTCGCTTGCTTGGGGTCTTCTCGCCGATCGATTTCAGCGGCGTTGGACGATCTATATTCTTTGCAGTGCCGGTAGTACCCTGATTTGGATATTTTTCCTCTTTACCGGCGACTTTTGGCTGATGCTGATGATCACCGTTGCCTACGTCGCTTTTTATGCTCCGATCATCTCCTTTCTGGAGGCCTTTACCATGGATCAGCTGGCATACCGGAAGGAGATATACGGTACGGTCAGGGTCTGGGGCTCGATCGGCTTCATTCTGGTGGTTATCGGGCTGGGACGGGCCATCGATTTTTTCCCGATCCGATTGACAGTGGTGCTCATTCTGGTCGGCTCGCTGCTTCAGGCTGTCGGAGCCCTGCGGATGCCCGGTTCCACGGCCGACCTGCTTCCTTTTCGGCACCCCTCGTTCGGCGACCTGCTGAACCGGCGCGTGATTCTTTTTTTGTCGAGCGGGTTCCTCATGCTGGTAAGCCACGGCGCTTACTACGGTTTCTTTTCGATTCACCTCGAAAACCTGGGCTATTCGCGCACCTTCATCGGTCTTGCCTGGGCCGTGGCGTCACTTGCTGAAATCCTCGTCATGGTTAAATCCGAGGTCATATTCAAACGGTATGCCCTGGAAAAAGTGCTGGTTTTCTCCTTTGCCGTGGCCGCCCTCCGCTGGATCTTGCTCTATTACGCACGCACGCCGGCCTTGATCCTTTCCTCGCAAGCCCTGCACGCCGTCACATACGGAACGTTTCACATCGCCAGCATACTTTGTATCGATCGTTTGGCCCCGAAGCAGGCTAAAACTGTCGGGCAGGCCGTCAACAACGCCGTACAATACGGTCTGGGATTAATGGTCGGCTTTTTCCTCAACGGTTTCCTGTACGAGCGGATCGGATCAGCGGCGCTGTTCATGATGAGCGCCGGGATAGCGGCCGTCGGCGGCGCGCTGTTCTGGGGCGGCACCCGGCTTGGCGCAGGCAGCCTTGGAAATGGGATAAACCGGTAAAAAATCACTAAGATGGGAACAGGAGGTGTCTGATCCAGTTCAGCAGACTGTTTTGGCTCAGATTGGCCCGGTCGAGACGATCGATCCGCTTGAACAGGTCCTGCGGATCGGCATACCATTGCGCTCGGGTTGTAATGGGGCGCAGCGGGTCGAGTTCCTTGACGACGCGAGCCGGATTGCCGGCCGCTACCGTGTTGGACGGAACATCTTCGACGACCACCGCTCCGGCCCCGACGATACTGTTTTCGCCTATCTTGACGCCCTTGCAGACGATAGCACTGTCACCGATCCAGGCATTGGGGCCGATCCGCACCGTTTCCGATCGACCCATGGCCAGGCGGTCATACAGACCGTGCCAGTCGCAATCGGTGACGTAGACCCGGCCGGCAAGCATGCAGTTGTCATCGATAACGATCTTCCTGGCCGAACCGATACGGACCCCCGGACAGAGCAGGCAATGGTCGCCGATGGTAATGCTACCGTTGCCGGGTGCTTGCGGCCAGACCGCCAATCGGATCTTGCTGTCCGGTGCGGCGATCACGGTGGCGTAATTGCCTATCTCTACCGGAGTGCCAAAGATTTCAACGTGCCAGGGCTTGATGAAATGTGCCCCACGCCCTAAAGCGGCCAGCCGAGGGCGTATATACCGGCGGGCGTAGAACTTCTGGAAATTAAGGTAGCCTTTCTTGATGAAATACGGGCGGTGGTCACGGGTCACGGTACTCTCCCGTCTATGGTGTCGGTACGCTCTGCGTTTGCGAACGCCAGAATACATGCGAAAAAAGTTGGTTGGCGGGAGTCAGGCCATAGAGGGCATCGGCCGCCATCAAAACCACGGCGCTGGTCCAGGTGAGACGATCCTCCGGCCATACGGTCATATCCGGGTAGGTGAATCCGGCCCAATACATACCGTCCTCATAATGTTTGTCGGCGATCCAGTTAAACACGATTTGGGCCAGTGGACGGCGTCCGACTGCCGAGAGAGCCAGAGAAAGTTCAGCGGTTTCGGCAATCGTGATCCACGGCCGATCGGACACGCATCGAACACCCTGGCCTTCAATGACGAACTTTTTCCAGAGATGATCGATCCGCTTACGGGCTCTCTGCCCGCCGATCACTCCACACAAGACCGGATAATACCAGTCCATGGCGTATCGAGACTTGGTCATGTTGAACCGCTGTGGCTTTTCGGATATCGCGTGCACTAAACAGGCGAGCCCCTTTCCCCAGGCTTCCTGTCGACAGCCTATTTGTCGCGCGATGGCTAGGGCACAGCGGATACTCATGCAGATTGAACTCGAACCGGTCAAGAGAGCCATTCGGTCGATGTTTCCCTCCTGGCTGATGGCCCAGTAGATTTCGCCGTGGGGGGACTGCAGGCCAAGCGCGAAGTCGATGGCAGACCGCACCCCGCGCCATGCCCACTCAAGAAATGACCGGTTGCCGGTGATGAGATAGTGTTGATAAATGCCGACGGCGATATAGGCCGATAAGTTCGCGTCCCGGGTGGTGTCCTCCGGCACCCCGTTTCGGTAGGATGTATACCAGCTGCCATCCGGGTTCTGACGGCGGATCAGCCACCGGTAGGCCAGTTCCGCGGCGGCCGGGTACCCTCCGATGCTCAAGCCCATGGCCGCTTCCACCATGTCCCAGGGGTCGCTCTTGTGGCCGGAACACCACGGAATTTCGCCGTCCGTCCCCTGAACCGCGGCGATGCCGGCGGCAATGGCCCCGACATCCAGACTGTGGTCTTGTTTCTCGGTATAAATTTCGGGAGGGGTGGTCATCGGTGAGCCCTATTGTTTCAATTTGTGAAGTAATGCATCTTAATATGTTGGATTCGCTCGTCTTGCAAGTGAGAATGGTTTATTTGATCTCTGACGGGAGTTGACTCCTCGCCAGCGACATCCGGCTATATCTAAAGAGGAACAAAATGTTTTGCAGCTTGACTTTCCTCTCTTCCTTGATTAGAGATTGAGTGAGTGCCGTTTCAAGAGCGCTGGAAAATGTGGATGATATCGAAACGGCGCGGAGAGACTTACTGCGTCCGATACCGCCACACAGAATCGCGCAGCGAACCTCCTGCCTGTTGTGGACGCACACCATAAAAGCGTTTGACTCGTCGGCTATAGGCTTTGTGATAAAGGTTTTGGACTATGTTATTGGTCGTCGGCGTATTACAATGCAGCCTTCTTCCTCTGGACTTGCCCAAAACATAATCTTAAAGCCTATGCCATGACGTTTATCGGCCCGAAGATGTACTGGATCGAGGCCGTGTGAATCGCGATTATTTATCGATGCTGCCGATTTGGCGCCGCCCGTCGGACCGACAGCGTCGCAGAATTGCCGTCGGAGGCTTGGTGCAATGGCGCGGCCGAATGGCGGCAATCACCCAGAAACCCGATCCAATAGCGAAAGGAGGACAAGATGGCCGACAGTGTCTACAAATTTATCGATCTGGTTGGCAGCAGCGCCACTTCCTGGGAAGATGCTGCTAAAAACGCGGTGGAAACCGCTTCTAAAAGTCTCCGGGACCTGCGCGTTGCCGAAATTCTCAAACTGGACATGAAGGTAGAAAACGGCAAGGTGACCGCTTATCGAGCCCGGGTCAAGCTTTCCTTCAAATACGCCAGCGATTAGGCGGCCCAGCCACCAATAAAATCCTCCGTGATGATTCCGATCGTCACGGAGGTTTTTATTCTGTGCCCATCCACGGTTTTTTTTATAGGTACTGATCAGTTTCCGATCCAGAAATGTGCAATTTTCTGCAAGTTCAAGGAAATCGTGGGAATTGCGCGGAGGCGTACTTGTGTGCGCCGCACAAGCGATTCCGTCGATTGACGCCGAAATTGCTGAAAAGGGCCATTTATGGGCGTAAACTATTTAAGGGCCTCTGCCATCAATTCCCCCACGAGTTTGGAAAAGCGGGCTGGATTTTCAGGTTTGCCGCCCTCGCCGATCACGGCCATGTCCAGCAGCAGTTCGCTGTAATCCGTCAAGACCGGAAGGTCCCGGTCCTTTTCGTACAATTTCCTGAAGTAATCCAGGGCCGGGTGGTCGGGGTTCAATTCCAGTACCCGCTTGGATTCCGGCGGCTGGTGGCCCGCGGCCTTGAGGAGTTTTTCCATGTAGGCACTTGGATCGTGGCTGTCACCGGACAGACAGGCCAACGAATCCTTGAGACGGGTGGAGGGCTTGACGTCTTTGACTTTGTCTTGCAGTTTCGATTTGATGAAACCAAATAGTGGTGCATAGGCGTTTTGTTTTTCAGCGTCGACCTGCGGCAAATCGATGTCACCTTTTTCCGCGCTTTTGAGCGGCTTGCCATCGTACTCATCGAGTGCCTGCACCACCCATTCGTCCACAGGGTCGCTCATCAGCAACACTTCATACCCCTTTTCTTTCAGTCTTTCGAGCAGGGGACTGTCGTTCAAGGCTGTCAGGTCGTCTCCTGTCAGATAGTAAATTTCCTTTTGATCCGGTGGCATGCGGTCAACGTAATCTTTGAAGGAAACCAATTTGTCTTCGGTCCGGGTCGTCCGGTAGCGGGCTAAATCGGCGATCTTTTTGCGGTTTTCCGGATCGGTGTAGATGCCCGATTTAAGCACCTGGCCGAACTGGTTCCAGAAAGTCATATAGGTTTCGGATTCCATCGCTTCAAGATGTTCGAAAATCTTTTTGACCAGGTTTCTGCGGATGTTTCTGACCAGGCGGTCCTGCTGTAAAATTTCACGGCTGATGTTGAGGTTTAAATCCGGGGCGTCCACCACGCCCCGAATGAAACGAAAATACTCGGGGACCAGTTCGCGGCAGTTCTCCATTATAAAAATACGCTTGCAGTAGAGATGAATGCCGTGCTTCATTTCCGGATTGAACAGGTCGAAGGGGGCCTGGCTCGGAATATACAGCAGGGCGTCGTATTCGGTGGTGCCCTCGAACTTAAGGTGCAGGTGGGTCAAAGGGGCATTCCAGTCGTGGCTGATGTGCTTGTAGAACTCCTCGTACTCATCCTCGCCGACATCTTTCTTGTCTTTGGTCCAGATGGCCTTCATAGAATTGAGGGTTTCTTCGCGCATCACCTTGCGGCTGGTCTTGCCGATCGTTTTGCCCGCCTCGTCCTTGAGTAGTTCGTTATCCGGAATCGGTTCATCCCGCTCTACGTCCATCACGATCGGATAATTCACGAAATCGGAGTGGCGTTTGACGATTTGACGGATGGTGAATTCGTCGGTGAAATCGGGTTCGTCTTTTGCCTTTTTTTTCAGATCCAGGATCACCGTCGTACCGCGGGCGTCCTTGGCCGCTTCCTCGATCGTGTAAGTACCGTCACCAGTGGAAGACCAGCGGGTGGCGGTTTCCGATCCGGCCGCGCGGGAGATCAGGGTCACCCTGTCTGCGACGATAAATGCGCTGTAAAATCCGACGCCAAACTGGCCGATCAACTCAGGGGATACCACGCTTTTATCATTGAGGTGGGCTATGGCCTCCATAAACCCCGCCGTTCCGCTCTTGGCTATGGTGCCGATATTTTCCATGATTTCGTCGTACGTCATGCCGATGCCGTTATCGGAAACCATCAGCGTGTTCTTGATGCCGTCGGCGGCAATCTTAATTTTAAAATCGGCGTCCTCACCCAGGATGTCCGGTTCCATCTGGGCTTTGAATCTCAGACGGTCGATCGCATCAGAGGCATTCGAAATCAACTCCCGTAAAAATATTTCCTGGTTGGAATAAAGGGAGTTGATGATGAGATTGAGCAACTGCTGCACTTCGGTTTTGAACTGATGTGTTTCTTGTTTACCGGCCATTTTAACTCCTTTTTTTGGTGTTTAGTCGCATTTTGTTAAACCGTACGCCAACCGACAAATGCAATTTTCGGGCTATAAAATGCGCTTCATTACGCAATTGTCAACCCGACCGAAGTGGCTGAATTTAAAACGGAAGAATAGGAAAAAATAGAAGACCGATTGAGCGGGTATTGAAATTAACGCCTATTGAAATTACCATATCTGAAAAAAGAAAGTAAGAACCTTGTGCTTAGAAGGGATTTTGAATGATTGATATAGAAGACAGCGTCATCATCAACCAGCCGGTCGAGAAAGTCTTTGCGTTTGCAACGAACCTCGAGAACAATGTTTGCTGGCAATCTGACGTCATTCTGTCCGAACAGACGTCAGACGGTCCTTTCGGTCGCGGTGCGACCTATCGATTGGTAAACCGTTTCATGGGCCAGTTTTTCGATTCCGAGGGAGTCATTTCAGAGTACGTCCCGAACGAGCTCTGCACCTATTGCTTCACTGCAGGGCCGGTTGCCGGTGAAAGCCGTTTCATTTTCGAACCGGTCGACGGCGGGACGAGGTTTCTCACCCGCAGCAACATTGAACTCAAAAACTTGAAAATTCTCGGCTTCGTGGTCAAGCGCAAAGCGCGCCATCAGGTTAGAAACGATCTGCAGAAACTCAAGATAATATTAGAAAACGGTGCGGATCACTTTGATTGTTGCGGCAATTTTGAAGATTAGCACGTGAGATGAAACGCACCGGCAACGTTTTCTTCTTGAGCCCGGTGTTGATTGAACAATTCGACGGCTTCAGCGGTGCGTTCGGAAAGAAGCCGGACGCCCCTTTCTACGAGGTCTTTGCGGAGGTTGGCCGGAATGTCTAAGTTACCGGCATAACCGGTTCCGACCACCAGAACATCCGGCCTGCTTTCCAGGATATCCACAATATCATCCGACAACAGCCGGTGGCCTTCGCTTCGCCACCAATTGTCCTTGACCGTATCGCCGATAATTTTTAGATCGGTGGTATACGTCTTTCCGTTCACACGCATGCTGCGCCCTGAGACATACGACTCGATCACTTTTTTTATTTGGGTTTTCGGCATATTTTCGACACTTCCGTCAATCTTCTTCCCAGCTGATGCATTCGGACGGACAGGATTCGATGGCTTCCTCGATGCAATCCTCCGGCCCGCCTTCAGGCATGATGACCTCGGCTTTTTCTTCATCTTCGTTAAAGGCGAAAACCTCCTCGCAGAGTTCAACACAGCTTTCACATCCGACGCATTCATCTTTGTCAATCACGACACGTTTTCCCATTGTCTGCCTCCCAACGATGCTGTTTCAGAAGTATTATATTGGGGTTGCCGTTATTGATTTTTTAACAGCTGCCCAAGACAGGTGATCGGCTTATCGCCAACAGTTAATACAATAAGTTTGGCGGTGGGAAATACAAGGGGTGGGATCTATACGATCGGTAGCAACTTTCTGGTAATGACGTAACAATTTAATATTAAAATGTTTTCAGGCTGTGCTCAAGTGATGATTTTTTTTATGCCGCCGCAAATGCCACTATTATAGTTTTTGCGGTGATCGCTCCGGCTGACGATACTTTTTGATCGTTCCGGTCGATTCCGCTTCTATCCATTTGAGGTGTTCTTGGAGAAGCTGCAGGGTCTCCCGAATGCTTTTTCTGAGCCGATCGGTGATTTTCAGTGCTGCAGGGCCGATAACCTGCATATATTGAACCGATATCTTTTTGTATTCGATCTTCACGCTGTCGATAGTGAAATCCATCTGCCGCATCATGCGGGGCAATTGGGATCGGACGTAACCGTCGTTTATACCAGCCACGTCATGGTACACGCCAGCCAGCTCCGACTGATAGTAGAGGCAGGTCTCAATCGAGTTGAGGCTGGCCACGATGCTGTTGATGTAAGGCAGGTCGTTTAATTCCAGCTGTTCGTTCAATCCGATGATCTGTTTTTCGCCATCGAGCAGTTCCGCGTTTTTAAAGGCTAAATCTTCCGCAAATCGCTGGAGCTGCAACATGATGTCGTCGGTCGCTTGACATGGTCCTGCCGTCAAAACAATCCAACAAAGAAGAACAGTGCAGACGAGCCGGGGCGTCTTGCGTCCTTTATCGGATCTGAGCATTGGTGTTTCCAGCGATCCGGTGAGTGCGGTTTTATGGGAAATGCCGCACAACGAACTGCTCATTGAGGTGAATCGGTAAGTTACCAGCGCAGAAGTACTGCACCGGCCGTCAGCCCGGCTCCGAAAGCGTCGAGCAGAATCGTTTGACCTTCTCTGATGCGGCCGTCCCGCACAGCTTCGTCCAACGCCGACGGTATGGTAGCTGCCGAGGTGTTGCCGTAGCGGTCGAGATTGACCAGCACGCGGTCCATCGGGAAAGCGAGGCGGTTGGCTACCGCTTCGATAATCCTCAGGTTGGCCTGGTGCGGGACGAACCAATCGAGGTGCACGATCGAAAGACGCCGTTTTTCAAGGGTGCGTAGGGCGCACTCGGTCAGGGTGCGCACCGCCACTTTGAAAATTTCGCGGCCGTTCATGCGCATTTTATGGAGGTTCTGAGCGTAACGTTCGGGGGTAACCTCCATGTTGGATCCGCCGGCCGGAACGTAAAAAAGCTTGCTTAGGCTGCCGTTCGAGGTTAGGTGGCTGGACAGGATGCACTGCCGACTTCCAGCCGGAACCCGCTCGACGATGACGGCGCCGGCCCCATCTCCAAATATAATGCACGAAGAGCGATCCGACCAGTTGGTTATCTGTGACAGGACTTCGCCGCCGACCACGAGAATGGTTCGAGCCTGCCCGGACAGGATGAACTGCTGGGCCGTCACGAGCCCATAGATGAACCCGGAGCAGGCGGCATTGACATCCATTGCCCAGGCATTGCCCGCCCCGATTTTTTTCTGGAGCCAGCAGGCCGTAGAGGGGAGCAGTGTGTCTGGCGAACAGGTGGCATAGATGATCTGGTCGATATCATCGGCTTTGCGACCCGCCATTTTGAGCGCTTTGCGGGCCGCCCGTGCGCCGAGAGAAGAGTTGGTTTCGGCCTCGTTTTCGACGTTTGCAATTCGGCGTTCTCGGATGCCGGTTCTATCCAGGATCCACTGGTCGTTCGTCTCGATGTCGTGATGGGCCAGCATCCGGATGAGTTCCTCGTTGCTTAAATGTTTTTCCGGAAATGCGGACCCGATACCGGTAATTCTGGCGGCAAATCCCATGGTGTATAATTTCACTCCTGAAAACGGACGGGTGAACCGGGTTGAAATATTAGATAGTTTCCGTCCATAAATGGCCCTTTTCCGCAATTTCGGAGTCAATCGGCGGAATCGCTTGTGCGGCCTACGAGAGTACGCCTCCGTACGATTCCTTTATTTCCTTGAACTTCCAGAAAATTGCACATTTCTGAATCGGAAACTTGTCAGTGCCTTTTATAAAACCGCGGATGGGCACTAGATGCCTGACATTATCAACGTTTGGGGTTTGAAGCAACAACAGAGGCTTTTACAGGTGACATCGATGCGGTCACACCGACATCGGTTAGGCTTCTTTCGATGATCCCGATTGCCTAATCGACCACGATCTGTTACCTTGCCGGTTATTAAACTGGGCGAATATACCATATATTTAGGTTGAATGGTTAAAGGTTCTGGGTTGAAAAGCCCTTAAACTGCTTATATTTGAATAATTCTGGCGTTATGGTGCTTACAAAACCGTTTCACCCGATGGGTTAAAGCGGCCAATCCTAACAATGGCGTATAAAGTTTCTGAAATCAGCATTTTATAACCTTTGAACCCTAAACCCAGAACCTGGAACCGATCATACAAGGATATAGTAACGCGTGACCATCTGCGAACTCACCGGTGGCACAAATTGATTTCCAATATGTAAGTGCATATTATTTCGCATATCGTAAAGGAGCAGCAACGAAAATGACGGAAGAAAGAACCCAGACGATCGACTTTACGGTCGACCGGCAAAACCTCTACCTGGAAGAAACGTTTACCGATCTTAAGGTGGCCAGCATTCGGCGGCTTACCCCGGTAACCAGCGACGGCTCGGTCGACAAAACCCGCAAAACCATCTTCATGGGTGAGACCAATCTCATGACGGCCGCCGGTCCACTGCCGGTGCAGGCCATGATTCCAGCCAAACAACTTCAGCAGGCGATCAAACGATTTCCGGAAGCCATGCAGGCGGCGGTTGAGAAACTGGCGGATGAGGTGCAGAAGATGCGGCAAAAAGAGCAATCACAGATCGTTACCCCTACCGGAAAAGAACAATCACGCATTATAGTTCCCGGTCGATAACACCATTGCATTCATCTGCCGGCCAATTCAGGCTTTCTGCGAATCACCGTCGACCGAGCGGGCACCATTTCTGAAGCACGAGCCGAAGCCGATTTTTGAGACGTGTTCTGTGCATTCAGCCCGGGCTGCCACTTCGATTGGTATACTTTGAACGGCTATAAGTTGCGATTTCCTTTAGCTCCCTCGCCCATTGGGAGAGGGTTGGGGTGAGGGTAAAAAAGAGCAGATTGTGACCGCTCAAAGTATATCTGAGATGCACAATCAATCTCCTCAATCCACCGGGACGTTAAGGCTCCTGCTGCGGTGGGCCGCCGCACCGGAAATGCCCGTGCCCAAAAATCACGACATCCCACGGTTTGATACGGTGATACGGTGTGCTTCTTTTTGGACTTTTGGTTTGAAGCCCGGTGGAGAACGGATTCGTCCAATGCAGGATCGAAAACGACGGCCAATGAACATTGGCCATACCGGCCGGGAGCGATTGACGCCCAAGGTGGTGCTGCGCTATGCGCTGATTCAGTTGCCGGGGACAGTGCTTTTGGTTCTGGTGATTCTGCTGATCAATCGGTGGTGGGTGACCGTTCCCTTGTGGCTGGGGGTGGGAATCGTCGGCTTGGCGATTGTGAAGGACCTTGTCCTGTTTCCACTTGTCTGGCGTTCGTATGCCGGCGGTGACCCGGACGATCCCTCCTCGATGATCGGTCGCCGGGGCATCGTCATCGGACGGCTCGATCCTGAAGGCTATGTCCGGGTGCGTGGAGAATTATGGCGGGCCGAAACCGTTGAAAACGACCGTCCGGTGGAAGAAGGACGGAGTGTCGCCGTGGTCGAAGTCAGCGGACTGAAACTGTATGTCAGAACAGACTTGCAGGGTAACGGGCCGCCGGGTTGATAATATTTCTCATAATGATTTATGAATGTTTCGCTTTATAAAAATTGACTGGTAATCGAAGCCTCAGGGTCCTTTGATGCATCCTCGTGCACCTCGTTGAAAAATTACGGCCACCTTCCTGTTCGCCCAACACCCGGTTTATCCTGCATGCTATAGCCAGTATCGTTATCGTTCAGCGTCCGCTGCCGGCCCGACCGCCAGTACCGGGCAGGTGACCCGCCGAATCACGCGGTCGGTGGTCGACCCCAGCAAGAGCGTTTCAACGAGCCCGCGACCCCGGATGCCCAAAATGATCAAGTCGACGGCGTGTAAAACGGCATATTTGACCAACTCCTCATGAGGCCTGCCCGCCAGGCAGCTGGTTTTGACATCGCACCAGTTGCGGGCCTCGGCCGGCACCAACGATTCGAGCCTTCCGGTCAGGAGAGCATCCAGATCCGTCCGCACTTCGGCTGTCATGGGGTCGGGCATGAGGGCGTCGGAGTAGGCAAAAGGCTCCACCACGTGCACCAGGTGAAGTTCCGACTGAAAGTCCTGAGCCAGGCTGAAGCCGTAGGTTACCGCATTGGTCGAATCCTGAGAAAAATCGGAGCCGACCAGGATTTTTTTCAATCGGAAGTTTTCCACGGTATCCCGCGTTATCCTCTGCTCAGCAATGTCGTCGTCCCTTTTTTCAGGCGCGGTCACGACCAGAAACGGGCGGCGGATGCTCCGAAGCAACTGTTCGGTGACCGAGCCGAGCAAAAGCCGTTTCAGACCCGAACGGCCGTGGCTGGCGGAAATCACCAGGTCAGCCTCCGTCATGCCAACTAAATCGGAAACGGTGTGGGCGATGGCACCCATTTCGACATGGGGCACCCATTTTACCTGAAGCGGGTTCATGAGAGTGTCCATCTGACGCAATGCATCTTCTTTGAGGGTTTGCGCGTAATCGGGGGGATAGGTGAAGGCTTCACCGTGAACCGAGACGATCGGAAGGTCGACTACGTGGCACAGGTGGAGCGTGGCCTCGAATACACGGGCCAGAGCCGCGCCGTAATAAACAGACATATTGGAGAAATCCGATAAATCCGTTGTGCACAGGACGTTTTTAAAGACCACTTTCATTTGAGCCTCCTTTTGCTTGTACCCAATCTTTGGAAATGCCCCGACTGGGATTTGTTTTCATTCGCCGGTGTCAGATGGAGGCGCGTTAGGGCAGGGTGCAGCAGGAGGAACACAGATGTAGAATCGCCCTTTCGCTAAAACCGAAACAAAAAGGCGAAAGACAGAGCAAAGAGTCCAAAAGCCAAGGCCGTCGGGTGCGCATCCTCTGCGGTCAGCTTGTCCGAAGTGACGAACACCACCGAGACAGCACCTCTAAATTAATATATGTTAATCCATCTGGGATTTCAACATTTCCCCGAAAGTAACTTGGCGGTAATCGCGGGGAACGGAAAACTCGGATTCCGGTAAGTCCTTTTTTACCAGTTTAACGACATCGGTAACGGGTTCCGGACTGCCGTCGGTGTAGGCGATGCTTTTGACTTCGACCCCGTGTTCCATCAGCTTAAGGTATTCGGGTGCGTTTTCCGGAGTAAACTCCGTTCCGAAAGTACTGACGCAGGTGCTGAATTTCCGCAACAGCGGTTTCAGCGATTTGAATTCATTCAGCAAGTCGCTGTCGGTGGCCAGCCAAATTTCTTCGTAAAGCTCACCATCCACCTCTACCTTGTACTTGACCGTTTTCAGTCCCGCAACAATCCCACCATCGCCAGTCCCATTGACGGTAACCGTGTGGCGGCCTTCCTCTTTATCCTTTTCCATCATCTGTTCCAGCGACTTGCGCTGCTCTGCGGGCAGATTTTTCATCGTCTGCTCGATCAGTGCGGTTGTCGCACTGCAGTAGTCTTCCACAGTGCCAGCGGCGTAAGTTTTCTCATGGCCGTCAATAAAATATACCTTGTTGCCGGGACCGTCCAAAATCCAGGAAATGTTATCTGCGGAACTCTTCAGGCGTCCTTTCGAGATGAGTGTCTGGTCGCTTTCCTTTTCCTGCATTATCCAGCCGGCCTCGACGGTGACCGCCACGACCAGAAAGAGAGCAATGGCCATGAAATGCCGTATGCTTTTCAAACGCGTCATGTTGAATTTTCGCCTCAGTTTGTTTGTGCCGACACTTGTGGCCCTCAATAAAATCAAGAACGTGACCGTCGGTTTCTCATTCCGGAAATATGTCCGTTTCCGCGATATATAGGAAATCAAGAAACGGTGCCGAAGTCCAAGCGGATATGGCACATAAGCCTTGCCGCAAACCTTTTGCCCCTTTTATCATACCCAGATCAATTGCTGCCCGGCGTCAGACGAAAATGCCTACGGTAGCCCGATGTGCGGTTCTCGATGTCCACGTGAACGATCCCCTGGGTGTCGTAATCGTAAGTTTCGACAACTTCCTGAGAAGACAAGTCGGGACAGACCGTGATCGGAACGCCTTTCAGGTTCTTCTGAGCGGCCAAACCGGGGTCGTAAGGGAAATAGATGTCGCGCCAAACGGTGATGTCTCCCTCGGGTTCTCCAGCCGAGCCCAAGGCGCTGCACTCCAGGTAGCGCAGGCGGCCGATGTTGTGGAGCGGTCGGTATTGCCGGACGACCCTCAGCCTTCCGTTTTCCGTTCCCACCTCTTGTTTTTTGGAAAAAACCGGGTCGAAGACCTTGTCCTGCTCCCGCTCCCGCCAGATACCGAAATAACGTGAAACCGCCTCACGAACCTGGATTTGGTTTTTGGGGTCGGCCATGATGGCGAGTCCGATCGCCGGCGCCGCATGCGGAAAGGGAGAATTTTTCACCTTTTTGCCGAAAAGGACCCGCAAATGGCGCGCTACCGGCGGGAAGGCGATCGAGCCGCCCACCAGATAAACGGCGGCAAGGCCGGGACCCTCTAAAGGACCGATGTCGGTTTGGACCAGCTTTTCCACCAGGGTCTGCACGGCGGAGAGACTGTGCCCTATGAGCGGTGCGCAGCGTTCATAAATCTCCCCCGTGTCGAGAACGACCGGATCCGTGTCGGTCAAA
Source organism: uncultured delta proteobacterium (assembly GCA_963787235.1). Lineage (GTDB taxonomy): Bacteria > Desulfobacterota > Desulfobacteria > Desulfobacterales > SG8-13 > JARFQH01. The sequence goes on along the minus strand of CAWBCG010000083.1, from coordinate 4,081 downwards.
ACGGTCCCGACATCCACAACCATCTTGCGGGTATTGGGTTTCAAGCCTTCCTTGCGTTCGCGGCATTCCTCGAGCATCCGAACGGTTTCACTCGGCGTGAGGTCGCTCTTGGCAACACCGAGGGTCTCGAGCACCATGTCGAGGATAATCTCGTCGAAATCGTCACCGCCAAGCTGCGCGATTCCCTCGTTGGCGATGACATCGTGGCTCCTTCCGGCCATGCCGATCACGGACGTATCGAAGGTTCCGCCGCCCAGATCGTAGATCACCACATAGCGCTTGGGGCTTTTCGGTCCCAATTTTTTATGGTAGCGGTCCAGAAACTCGACGGCGGCTGCCGACGGTTCGTTCATGGCCCCTAAAACGGTGAATCCAGCTTGGCGAAAAGCCTCCAAAGTGATGAAGCGTTGATTGCTGTTGGCGTTGGCCGGAACGGCAACCATCACCTCGAGAGGGGTTTTGCGGTCGATGTTCAGGTTACTGTGCTTGGTCACCATCCGCCGGACGTGCGATAGATAGAGGGTGAGCAACTCGAGCATCGAAAACGATACACCCTGGCCAATATCCACCGGGTCTTCCGGACGGAGACGACCGGCGAGGCGCTTTAAGGACCGCAGGGCCGTGACGTCCGGTCGGTTGATCAAGGCCGCCGCTTCCCAGCCGAAACGGGGTCTGCCCCGTTCGACCGCTATCAGGGATGGGATGTATTCTTTGATATCGCCTTTCCATGAAAAGCTGCAGACCGGGTAATTGCCTTTTTCACGCGCGGCGACCACCGTTCGTGTGGTTCCGAAGTCGATTCCGAAACGGTTAGGTGAGGAGTTCATCATTTTTTTACTCATGGATTAATGGCCTATTTGTGGTTTTTGAGGAAATGTTCTCAGAATCTTAACATAGCGTGTTTCACTATTAGGTTGCAACGAATATGTAAAAGTCAACTAAACTGATCGGTTTCAGGTTCAGGGTTCAAGGTTCAAGGTTCAAAGGTTATATGATTCTGATTTCTATGACTTTATCAACGGCGAGATCAAGTAACCACCGGCTTAGACATTTATCGTTTGATTTATGATGATGAGAAATATAATATTTTATGGTCGGCACCACCCGACCGTTTTGAAAACAGTCATTGTAAACAAAAAAACAGCGGCCGATGTCTGCCGTGGTTCGACCCTTTTTCAAAACCCCCTTACCTAAGAAAAGAGGACCTATTTGGCACCCCACGAACTTGCCGGAAAACCGGCCCCGCACTCGCTATTGGTGAACGTCCCCAGGTTGGTCAGCGCATATTACACGCATCGTCCGGATGCCGGAAACCCTCAGCAACGAGTGGCTTTCGGAACGTCGGGTCACCGGGGGTCGGCCCTGAAGAACAGCTTCAACGAGGGCCATGTTCTGGCCACGACCCAGGCCATCTGCGACTACCGCAAGGCCAACCGGATCAAGGGGCCGCTTTTCCTCGGCATGGACACCCATGCGCTGTCGGAGGCGAGCTTTGCCACGGCTCTGGAAGTGCTGGCCGCCAACGATGTCGAGACGTTCATCCAGAAAGACCTCGGTTACACCCCCACCCCTGTGATCTCCCATGCGATTTTGACCTGGAACCGCGAACACGGTGATGCCCGAGCCGATGGGATCGTGATTACACCGTCACACAACCCGCCGGAAGACGGTGGCATCAAATACAATCCACCGCACGGCGGACCGGCGGACACGGCGGTCACCGACTGGATCCAGAAGCGGGCCAACGCGCTTTTGGCTGAAGAAAACCGGACCGTAAAGCGTGTTCATTATGAAAAAGCCCTGAGGTCCGGTACCACAAGGCAGTATGACTACGTCCAACCGTATGTCGACGACCTGGAAAACATTATCGAGATGGCGGTCATCCGTTCGGCGGGTCTCAGGATCGGGGTCGATCCCATGGGGGGTGCGGCGGTTGCCTATTGGGAACCGATCGCCGAACGCTACAAATTGAATATCGACGTGGTCAACCCGGTGGTGGACGCCACCTTCGGCTTCATGACCGTTGACAAGGACGGCAAGATCCGCATGGACTGCTCGTCGCCCTTTGCCATGGCCCGACTGATCGGTCTCAAGGACCGCTACGACATCGCCTTCGGCAACGACCCGGATTGCGACCGTCACGGCATCGTCACGCCCAGCGGCGGGCTGATGAATCCCAATCATTACCTGGCGGTGGCCATCTGGTATCTTTTCCAAAAGCGAACCGGTTGGCGCGCAGAGGCCGCCGTGGGCAAGACCCTGGTCAGCAGCAGCATGATCGACCGGGTCGCGGTTCACCTCAAGCGTAAGCTGTCTGAGGTTCCCGTCGGCTTCAAATGGTTTGTGGACGGCCTGATCGACGGATCATACGGTTTCGGCGGGGAGGAGAGCGCCGGGGCGGCCTTTCTGCGCAAGGACGGCACGGTTTGGACCACCGACAAGGACGGTATCATCATGGACCTGCTGGCAGCGGAGATCACCGCTAGCTCCGGACGCGACCCGGAGCAGCACTATCAGAAGCTGGCCGACAGGTTCGGTCGCCCGGTGTACGAACGGCTCGACGCTCCGGCGACAGCGGCCCAGAAAGAGGTTTTGAAAAATCTCACGCCGGATCAAATCACCGCTAAGACCCTGGCCGGCGAGCCGATTCTGGCCACACTGACCCATGCCCCCGGAAACAACGCCCCCATCGGCGGTCTGAAAGTCGTCACCGAAAACGGGTGGTTTGCCGCGCGTCCTTCCGGTACCGAGGAGATCTACAAGATTTACACCGAAAGCTTCAAGGGATCCGAGCACCTGCGCCAGATACAGGAGGAGGCTCGCACCTTGGTGAGCCGGGCCTTCGGTTCGACCGGGTCGTGAACCATTCTCAGACCGCATACCCTTTAGTGAGATCGGTAGGCCATCCGGGCTAGCGTCAGTCTTTGGCAGAAGATCGTTGAAGCTCGTGTAACAAGCGGTTATTTTTTCTTCAAGATGACCGGTTCAGGCTCGTAGAGACCGCCGGCCACGCGGTCCCAGAATGTTTTCTCGTCTTCCATCCATTTGGAACCGAATTTACGGCTGAAGAAGCTGCCGAGTCGGTTGACCATACTGCTGAGGCTCGAGCGGTGCGCCAGCGTCAGGACGTCTTCGAGGAACGCGTCGATTTCGACCATTTTTTCTTTCGGGATATAGGCCCGGGCGCCCATTTCGATCGATTTCTTCAAATTCTCGGGTGACAACGCATGGGCGGTGAGCATGACCGTAGGGAATCCCAGGTGGACAGCAGCGTTGAGCAGATCGAATCCCCGCACCCCCATGATGTCGAGGATGACGGCGTCATAGGTCCATGAGCGCAGCAGGTGAAATCCGGTTTCGTAGTCCGTTGCCCGGTCGAGCACCAATTCTTCGTAATCCGATAGAATATCCTCCAGAGTGTCGAGGACATCGGGTTCATCGTCCACGGCCAGCAGGCGCTTACCGTTTAGAACACTTCCTGACATGTCACGCTCCTTTTTGGGGAAATACCTTTTTATCTTTCGAGATGCGCCGGCGTTCGTCGTCACGGACCTCACGCCTGAGCAACTTGCCGACCTTGGATTTGGGCAGCATGTCCCTGAATTCGATGTAAGATGGAACCTTGTAGGCCGCCAACCGTTCCCGGCACCACTTCGTCAATTCGGTTCCACCCACACCCCGGGCGTCTTCCTTGAGAACCACGATCGCCTTGATTCGCTCACCCACCTTGACATCCGGAATGCCGACGACGCAGGCACCGATGACCGTAGGGTGGTCCTGCAGGGCGGCTTCAACCTCCGATGCCGACACCCGGAACCCCTTGTGCTTGATGATGTCGGCCGACCGCTCGATGTAGATCAGTTCGCCCGTCGGTTTCGCCCGGACGAAGTCTCCCATGCGGCACCAGGTTTTTCCATCCAGCTGGACGAAGGTTTCTTGCGTTTCCTGCGGTTTGTTGTGGTATTCTTTCAGCGTATACGGTGAGGTGACCAGGAGTTCTCCATTTTGACCCTCGGGGACCGGCTCCAGGGTCTCAGGGTCGACGATCAGGCACTCCCGGCTTTTCAAAGGGAACCCGATG
>CAWBCG010000082.1:0-165944 GCA_963787235.1 uncultured delta proteobacterium | reverse complement strand
AATCTTTGGCAGGTAGGTGTACCTCGTCCGTGAGGCCCATGATCTCGTTGGAGTAGACCACCTGGTCCACAGTGACTTTGCCTGTCTTGTCTGCTGCCGCGCCAAGCCCCCTCGCTGCCATGTTGAGCACCTCGTCCGGCAGGACAATCGGGTTGGCATCGGCGCCCAGATAGCCATTCAGCATGAGCTGCCTGTAGATGGCCAGGTTCTCCAGCGGCGAGTCAATGGTGGCCGACAAAACAATGCCATCGATCAAACTGGTGTTGACCAGCCGCCCGGCGGGATCCAGGGTGGTGCATTGGGCGGTCGCCAGCTTGGTGACCACTTCCCCGAGGCTCTGCTCAATCACCGATAGCGGCGAGCGAATCACGCTGGTGCGGCCGAAGTCGACCTCCTGCGTGAATGTCTCATAACCTACAAGGACCGCGCAGGTCTCAGGATCGACAGGAATGATGCATGAGTCAGTCTCTGGTACGGTGTACAATCCGCCTGTCGATTTCGGAACCTTTCGCCAGGAGCCGCCAGGGGCTGCTGGCAAAGGTCATCAGTGAGAATGGGGAGACCCCACGCGTCGCGATAGAGGACGATGAGGTCCCCGAGGTCCGGAGAGCCACCACCACCACCGCCACCACCCGCTGCCCGGTCCTTTGGCCGACGACACGGCCGCGCCGAAAAACGTGAGGCACAGCACTGCCAAAAAGATAGTTGCCAGTTTCCATAAAGAAGTTTTCATGTTACCCTCCTTTCCTTTGATTGGTTTCGCTTAAGGTGAGTGATCCGGAGCAGGGCCGTCTGCTCTTAAAATTCCCTCTGGCGACGCCGTCACCGATCGATCCTTTCTATAAGTTTTTAAGGCCTCACCTGCTTTCGGTCTAAACTTTGTTAGCCGGCTTCGTTTCCGATCTGATTTGAAGTTCAGGATCACGGGGCCCCCATGTACCTTTTGTAAATAGGGCAGTCTCTGAAGTCCCTCAGGCAGAATTGAACAATCTTCGGAACGTCAAGGCTGTTCAGTGAGAGGCAGTAGCAGTCCGGCTCGAGGTCATCCAAAACCGGGCATCCCTCTTCTTGACCGTATTCCGGGTAACCCATGTACCTTTTGTAGATCGGGCACTGTCTGAAGTCTCTCAGGCAGAATTGAACGGCCCTCGGAACGTCGAGACTGCTCAGTAACATGCAGTAACAGTCGGGCTCGGGGGTATCCAGAACCGGGCACGCATCTTTTTTTTTGCTCCTATCCGGTGTCCAAGTCGTGAGGCTCGACATTATCGGTAGCGTCGCTCCGTAATTGCTGAAGTGGGTTTGGGTTCATGGTGATGCTGTTCGTACCGGGTGTCGCCGGGGAAGTCCTGATACGGTTAACACCAAAATACGTGCCATCGCCTGAAATGCCTTCGATAAAAACGCCATTTAAGAGTAAAGATTAACGATTTCAGAAAGTTTTGATGCAGTCGCGTTGTTCCGAAAACACGGCTTGAAACCGATAAGAAATGTGACATGACACATAGGAACCAGACACACAGTGTGTCATGTCACACTTTTGAGGGGTTTGGTGTTGACTTCACGGCGTACTGAAAAACCGCTGAAACGGCGTCTGTCGAGAAAATCGGCTACGTGGGCTGACGGTGGAATTTGAATCAAAAGCTGGTTCGAAATTTGCTGCCTATATGATCGAGTCAAAGACCTCGATCGGCGAGATCGTTGCAGAATATCAGGGGCCGGTTGGTAAAACCTAAAGTGAGCGTTAACGTTTGGTGGCAACGACTTGCTACCAACGACACACAACTGGTATGGAGCAAAATGGCTTTATTTTGTAACCTTTTACCGGTTCATCCGTTTTATTAATAAAAGTGGTTAGATTCAGGGAATTCTATAAAAAACACCGGGAACGGCTTTTTGCATACCTGATGCGGAGCACGGGAGACTACCACCTTTCGAGCGACATCCTGCAAGAGAGCTTTACGCGGTGTGTGGAAAAATATGGTAATGAGGGGTTAAGCTCTACCCTGCTTTTCACCATTGCCAGAAACGCCATCATCGACGGCCACCGCAAAAAGGGGCGCGATACCGCTTTGTTCGATGAACCGGAGCTTCGCCACCCCAACCCGGAATCGCACCTGCTGGTGCGCGAAGACTACCGCCGGGTACTGGCCGCCATGCAGAAGCTTGCGCCGGAAGAGCGGGATGTCCTGTCGCTTGTGGTCAGCAGCGATCTTTCCTACCGGGAGATCGCTCGTGTCACCGGCACCAGCGAGGGTAATGTCAAGGTCCGGGTTCACCGCGCCCGGGTGAAACTCAGGAAAATGTTGAACGAAGGTTAACGATGAAAGATTATCTGATAAGCAGTTACATAGACGACGAGCTGGACTTGGACGAGAAGATCGACTTCGTCGAAACCGTGCATGCCCAGACGCGTTCCAAAGATGAAGCCGTGGAGCTGCTGCACCAGGAAAAGTTGCTGCGCGGTGAGGTTGTCGACCGCGTGCCGGCCGTCGTGTTTCGTGAAAAACGCCGCTTCACGATTCCACTGTGGCGGCCGGCCGGCATGTTTGCCACCGGTCTGGCAGCCGCCCTGCTGATCATGTTCTTCGTGATGCCGCGGCAGGAGATGCCCGTTTTGACGCCACACCGGTTCGTCTTGTATCAGCCCGATGTGAAACAGGTGGAGATCACCGGCAGTTTCCTTGGCTGGTCCGCCGTACCCCTAAAGAGAAGCGGTACCAGTGGCTATTGGGAGGCGGTTCTCGAAGTGCCGGCCGGCGAGCACCGGCTGTGCTATATCATCGAGGGGGACAAACGGATCCCCGACCCAACGATACCCATTCGCGAAAAAGATGATTTCGGCGGTGAGAACTCGATTCTGTCCGTAAAGCTGAAGACGTGAACCTACGGATACTCCAACTGGCGCTTGCCGCTTTTTACCTTACAGGGTGTGCGGCAACCCACTATCACCAGAGGCAGTCGGACCGGGTGACCTTCTATCTCAAGGCGCCCGAGGCCCGGGGGGTGGCGTTTGCCTCCTCGCTGGATGCCTTCAACCCGCGCCTGGCCAGTAAGATCAGCGCTTCGCGCTGGGCGGTCACCGTAGCGGCCACTTCTGAATTCCGGTATTTTTACATCGTGGACGGAGCCGTGTACGTGCCCGAGTGTAAATTTTACGAGAAAGACGATTTTGGCTCGCGGAATTGTATTTATGTCCCTGAATAGGGATCGGCGCAAATAAAAAAGGTCCTTCAAAAATGGCGGTTCTGATGATGAAGATAATACCTGAAAGACAGGCATTTCGGTTCGTCGCAGTGGCTACGGCGCTTTTTACGCTAATGCTTGCGACGGCGGCGCTGGGCGATACGATCGACGACAGCCTGCCGGCGGAAACACCGGCAGCGGTGAAGACCAGCGCTCGGCAGGCCATCCAAAGCGGCCTGGTGCCGCAGCGTGTCGTCGAACTCACCCGGGCCATGTTGCAAAATCAGTTTGACGAACAGCAGGTTCAGAGGGCCCACGCAGTGCTGGTCGAGGCCAAAGCCAGTGGCACGCCTGAACAGCCGCTCATGAACAAGGCTTTCGAGGGTATGGCCAAAAATGTGGACCCGGCTCTGATTGTGGGCGCCATGGAAACAGTCCAGGCACGGAATTCGTTCGCCTTTCAAAGCGCGGCGAAGCTCACCGCCCAGTCAAGCCGTGCGAAAAACCTGGGGCAGGTTCTGGCGGCCGGACTTACCGCCGGATTATCAAGGCAGGATGCCGATAAAATGATCGGCGAAATCCAGCAGCGCGCCACTTCCATGAACGTCGAACAGGCTTACAGCCTGGCGTTGGAGAGTTTTCAGACCGCCCGCGACGTCTCTCGACTCGGCGTTTCCTCGCAGGCCGTGACCGGCATGGTCTCCCAAGCGCTGAGCAAAGGATTCAGCCATGAAGACATGCGCGCCCTGCGCAGTTCGTTTATGACGCAGACCCAGCATGCCAACCCGCAAAACCTGGCGCAGGGATATACCGCTGCCATGCAGGAAGGTAAAGGATTCCAGGGAGTGGCGGGAGCCGCCGGTGGGCAAACTGGCGGCTCCGGCCAAGGTGGTGGAGCTGGTGGCAGTGGCGGCTCGGGTGGTGGAGCTGGTGGCGGTGGCGGCTCAGGCGGTGGTTCCGGCGGCGGTGGCGGCTCGGGTGGTGGAGCTGGTGGCGGTGGCGGCTCAGGCGGTGGTTCCGGCGGCAGTGGCGGCTCGGGTGGTGGAGCTGGTGGCAGTGGCGGCTCGGGTGGTGGTTCCGGCGGCGGTGGTGGCTCGGGCGGCAGATGAAAAAGTACAAATAAGTGAAGGAGCGGTGATTTTTCGCGCAATTACTTAACCTGAGCATGGTCTTTCCTCTTTTATGAAGCAAATTCTTTTGTAACCTTTTCTCCTCCTGCACGTTTTTTAGTTAAAGAGTTCTGAGATTCAGGCCTGGCGGCAGAGTTTTTGGTATCTCATCAAAATCAACTGCCTCTGGCTTGCAGAGCGTCGGATTTTTTACTTAACTTAAGAAGAAAGGGGAGAAAAAAATGAAGAGAAAAATTTGGATAAAACTTGTTTGTTGTACAGGGTTATTGTTTATGACCTTTCCGGCCTGGAGCGCAGTTCCGTCGAACCTGCTGCCGGATGACGGCAGCTGGAATCAAGCGCCGGCAGTCTCCGATGTGGAGAATGTCCTGTTTGAAAATGGCATGATTCTGGCCGGAGGCGGTGGTGGCGGCGGTGCCGGTGGTGGCGGCGGCGGTGCCGGTGGTGGTGGCGGCGGTGCCGGTGGTGGCGGCGGCGGTGCTGGTGGTGGCGGCGGCGGTGCTGGTGGTGGCGGCGGCGGTGCTGGTAGTGGCGGCGGCGGTAATGGTGGCAGCGGCAGCAACGGCAACGGTGGCCAAGGTAACAGCGGCCAGGGCGGAAACAGCAGCGGCAACCAGGGCGGTAATGTCAGCAATGGACCAGGGCACCGGTGCACAATCACAAAATCAAAATCAGGCGCAAACCCAGACCCACACCCAAACCCAGTCCCAGCAGCAGATGCAGGAACAGCTTCAGAATCAAACCCAGACCCGAACCCAGACCCAGACAGCTATTCAATCCAAAACCCAGACCCAGCAGCACAGCGAAGCACAAACCCAGTCTCAGACTCAGACCCAATCCATGGTACAAAAGGCCAGTGCTTACGGCCAGGATGACAGCACCGACAGCACTAACGAGCGATAAAGTCAGCTGGACGGATACAAAAGAAATAGGCAGGGGGTACCGAATGGTGCCCCCCTATCTATTTTCCGTCCATAAATGGCCCTTTTCAGCAATTTCTGCGTCAATCGGCGGAATCGCTTGTGCGACGTACACGAGTACGCCTCCGCGCAATGCCGCTGATTTCCTTGAACTTGCAGAAAATTGCTCATTTCTGGATCGGAAACTAATCAGTGCCCTCAATGAAACCATGGATGGGCACTATCTATTCCCAGCCTCGACAAAACTCGCGCCTGCCGACTGGGTGAATCGTCCTCTAATATCATTAATTGTAATCTTCAGAAAATTTAGTGCAGTTGAAATATGGAGTAAAAAACAAAACATACTGGGAACGCTATTAATGACTTTTGTCCCCAGTATGTTTTTCCAATTTTGTATTAATTTCTATATGTTATTTTAATTTCATGCGGGAAAGTGAGGTGCGAATGGAAGGAACAAACCGCGGCGACATCAGAGCCGGAATCGAAGTTTACATCGTATTGAAAAAAGACCAGCGCGCCGGAAAACTGACCCGCGGCGTGGTCAGGGACGTCCTTACGAAGTCGGCCTTTCACCCCCACGGCATCAAAGTGCGGCTGGACGACGGGCAGGTGGGTCGGGTCCAACAGATCATCAGGGTTGCCTGAGGCCTCGTTATGGTTGCAATCTGAAAATAACCGCTTATTATGAAACACGCCATCGTCAAAACACGATAGAGGTCGCCATTTGAAATCGCGGCATGCCCTCAAGAACCGCATGCAGCTATTGACAGGTATAAATGACAAGGAGGTTGAAGTAATGAAAGATCGCTCTCACATCACACTTTACAGCGGGGGCCACAAGGGGGCCGAGTCCGAATTCGGGCGACTCGCCGAAAGCTGGGGGATTAAGGAAGTCAACTTTTCGTTCGAGGGGCACGATATCGAGCGGACCAAAGGCGTCCAGGTGCTCGATACCAAGGAACTCGACAAGGGCAACGTCAGCATGGAGATCGTCTCGACCCGTATGGGTCGTAACTTTTCCAAGGCTGAAAAGATCCGCAAGGTCATCCAGTCGATTTTCCATATGGTCAACAACGGTTACCATGTGGTCGCTATCGGCTGGATTCAACCGGACGACACCGTCAAAGGCGGAACCGGTTGGGGAGTCGAGTTGGCCAAGCTCTTCAACCGTCCGGTCAGTGTTTTTGACCAGGAAAGCAACCAGTGGTTTGCATGGAAAGAAAATCACTGGATTGCCGAAAAACCGCTTATTACAGACGATACTTTCGCCGGAACCGGAACGCGACATCTCACGGATGCCGGTCGAAAAGCGATTCGCGACCTGTACGAGGAATCCTTCGGACCCGCTGCCGATTGAGCTGCGGGATTCAAAATTCTGAATGAATCGCCGGGATATATTCCTCTTGTCACGGGTCTGACGCCCTACGATTATACCTGGCTGGCAGCTTGTTCGGTATTAATCAGTGAATCCAACCGCATTAAAAGTAGGCTAACGCCTCCCTTAGGCCTTCGTCGACATCACCGACGTACTTATCGACTTCGGCTTTTACGGAGTGCCAGTGGGGGGCATTCTTATCGGTTTGTTTCAACTCCTCGAACTTTCTGTCCGCCACTTCCTTTTTGGCTTTGACTGACTCGATTGCCGGTTTATGGGCGGCCGGCAATTCCTTTTCTTTTGCTTTGGCCTTTGTCGTCAGTTCATCGATGTTTTTTGCGAACCGGTTGAGCCGCGCTTCAATTTCAGCATGAATTCGTTCTTGATCTTCCATTTTACTTGTACCTCCTCACAATGGGTTATTGCTATTAGCACCCTACCGATATTTGCCTTCAATTCGTGGTCTGTTGTACCGTGAGGGCGGAAACGGAAAAGGGTTTATTTACGGTCGCCCGTGCACCTTTAAGGCTTTAGTTCCATCATAATGCAGGAAATGCATTTTACAACATCAACCGGTGGCCATCCGCGATGCGAAGTCTTGGGTTAACCCAAAAGCGATCGTTCATTTTTTCGCCCGCTGTTTTTGCTTTTCGTTTCGCTTCTCCTTGAGAGATGACATTGCGAAGAGCAGACACCAATTCATTCTCTACCGCACCATCCATGATCGGACGGACATCATGTTTTCAAATCGATTGGACTGGGACCAGGTTCCCAACGCTCTGAGTCTTTTGCTGGGGGACAAAAAAAGAAGGGGTGAAACGGTTGTTGATTTGACCGAATCCAACCCGACCCGGGTCGGGTTGGCCTACGATGCCGATGACATTCTTGCAGCCCTGTCACAGCCGGCCTCAATAAAATACGCTCCTGATCCGCGCGGCCTGTCGATAGCACGACAGGCCATTGCCAAGTATTACCGTGAAAGGGGCGCGCCGATCGACACCGATGCCCTTTTTTTGACGGCCGGGACCAGCGACGCCTATTCGATCCTGTTCAAGCTGTTGGGGAATCCGGGTGACGAGGTCCTGATTCCCCGTCCCGGATATCCGCTGCTTTCATACCTGGTACGTCTCGACAGTCTGCGCGCCTGTTTCTACCCGCTGCGCTACGACTCAGCCGAAGGATGGTCAATCGACCTTGACGTTCTGCAGGCGCTGATCACGCCCCAAACGCGGGCGATCGTTTTGATCGATCCCAACAACCCAACCGGCTCGTACATAAAACAGTCGGAATGGAAGGCCATAGATGCCATGTGCCGTCGTCACGATCTGGCCCTGATCGTGGACGAGGTTTTCTATGATTATGGTGCCGGTGGCGCAGCGGGTTCCATGCCGGCGCACCAGAACCGTTTTGAGTCACTCACCTTCGTATTGAACGGTTTATCCAAATTGATGGGACTGCCCCAGCTAAAATTGGCCTGGATTGCCGTCGGTGGGGCATTCGGCCTGTCGTCGGCCGCGCGATCGCACTTGGAAACGTTGCTTGATTTTTATCTCTCAGTGGCTACCCCGATTCAGCATGCGGCCGAAAGACTGCTGGATCGGCGGCACGCCATTCAGCGGCAGGTTTTGTCCCGCATCGAGGCCAACAGCCTGTTTTTGGAAGAGCGGATCGCATCAACCGGTAACTGCCGCGTTCTGCAGCGCGAAGGCGGCTGGTATGCGATCGTCGATATTCTCGATATGGTTTCGGATGAAGCCCGGGTCATGCACCTGCTCAAGCATGATAATATCCTGGTCCATCCGGGATTTTTTTACGATTTCAACCGCGAGGGATTTGTGGTCGTCAGCCTGCTGCCCGGCGAGGACATATTTCGCAGTGGGGTTTCAAGGTTGATCGGGCGTTACGGCCACAAATGAGGACAAGGAAATGTTCACAGCCGGTAAAAAAAGAAAAAGATCACCGCTGCAAGGACGATGCGGTACCAGCCGAAGATGGAAAAAGTGTGCGTCTGAATATAGTGCAGCAGCCACTTTACAGCGATGAAGGAAACCACTGCGGAAACAATGAATCCGAGCAGGACCATGCCCCAGTTCTCGGGAACCGCAGCGGCCTGCGGGTGGTGGAATGCCCGGAAAATCTTGAGTCCGCCGGCGGCGAGCATTGTGGGAATTCCGACCAGAAATGAAAACTCGATGGCGGCCGGTCGGCTCAAACCGAACATCAGCATCAGCAGGATGGTCGCACCCGACCGCGATGTGCCGGGAAACACCGCTGCAATCAGTTGACCCGCACCGACGACCGCCGCCACGGTCCATGTCACCGATCCGTGCAGATCACGCCGACGGAGCCACATCTCGATAAGCAAAAACCCGATGCCGCCTAAAAGAAGCGCCCACGCTATCGGCCCCAACGCATCCGGCAGTTCGAAACCGGCTTTGTCCAGCAGCAGGCCGCCGATTCCGGTGATGACGAAGGCGAGCAGAATTTTCAGGGCATAGTCCTGCGTGGCTCTATCGCGCCAGCCAAAGATGAACTGGCGCATCCGGTCGGGAAACAGCGGCAGCACGGCAATCACGGCGCCGCTCTGGATGACGATGTTGAACAGGTCGCTTTGTCGCGGCAGCCAGTGCTGTGCGATAAGCAGGTGTGCGGTGGAGGAGATGGGCAAAAACTCGGTGATTCCCTCGATGATTCCGAGAATGATGATCGCAATCCAATCAGGCATCGGCTGTTTAGAGACGAAAAATCAGATGTTGTCAAGAACCAAAATGGCTGAATGAAAACCCGACCGTCACATTTTATTAACGGCGCCGGAAGATAGTCGTTTATTTTGTGATCGAAACGGCCTTGCCGTTGACCGCAATTATCTCTCCTTCGGAGGTTACCCTCCAACGGTATTTCAGTTCTTTTGTTCCGAGAAGGAGCATAAGTCTTTCAACCTCGAAACCGCCTTCAAATGGTGTTGTCGACCAACCGCGATCTTCGACGCTGGGATTCGAAACCTGTTTGTCGAGATATTGCTGGACGGTACCGCCTTGGCTGCAGGACAATTCTTTTACTCTCGATTCTGCCGCAACTTTATCCTTATCCATCTTTTCCATTGCCAGCGAGATAAAGGATAAATTATCGGGTTTCATTTTCTGTCTCCACTGACCATCCACGGTTTCATAAAGGGCACTGAAAATTACCGATCCAGAAATGTGCAATTTTCCGTAAGTTTAGGGAAATCAGCGGTATTGTGCGGAGGCGTATTTATGTACGCCGCACAAACGATTCCAGACCTGTCAGGCCCAAGGCGTGATTGACGCCGACCTGTCTCCCGAAGCAGGCGGGGAATTGCGAAAAAAGGCCATTTATGAACTGAAACTAATTCGTACTGCGACTACCAAAATAATCGAGGTTTTGAACCAAAAAGGAGCGTCCATCATCTTTAAGGTTCATAAAAATCTTTCCTGAGTTCTCCCGCCATTTTTTATCCGGAGGCAGCCATCTCAGCGAAAAATTGCCTTCGATGTTGATGGTTCCTTTTTGATTGTCAACCGTATATTGCTGCAAATCTATACGGTACTGAATGGCTTCGGTCACATTAAAGCTCTTTTGATATTTAGGTAAAAGACTTTCAAATGGTTTGCCGTTTTCAAGTGCGCCAGGACCGAAAAAACTGGTGAACTTGTCCAAGTCTTTGGCTGCATAGGTCATGCAATAACTTTGTAAAAACGAGCGCAGGCGACTTTCCAGCCGATCCTTAACCGTCTGCTCTTCGGAAGGTTGCTCCGTTATAACACGTATTTTTTCCGGCACATTATGTGACGTATTTTCCTCCGTTACCCGAACTCTATCATCCGTCGTCTTTTTGCTCGCTGCGATTCCTTCTTCTCGTTTTGGAGGCGAAGCCGTCGATTGGCCTGCCGCCGTTTCGGCAACAACACGTTTTGTTTGGTCTGAGCCCGATTTTTTGGTTTCAATCTGATCGTTATCGACTCTGCTCGGGGTGGCCGTCTTAAAAGACGGTTTCGGTTCGAGGTCTGGTGTTTTATATAACTTGTCCGCTTTGATTTTTTTCTTCAGCAACCAATCAATGATATTGGCCGGACCAACAGACTCGGTTGAAGGGGCGTTCAGCACGGACTTTTCACCTTCAGAATTCGTTGCCGGCCGCACGGCATCGATTTTTCGGCGGTCAACGGGCGGTTTGTTGACCGCGAGGATCGAATCTTTTCCCATGTCTTGCGGGGCCAGCGGCGGGGTATCGGATGGTTTTGCGAGGTCCGGTAATTTTTCAACCGGATGGCCGTCCTCATTTCGACCGGCGTCTTCCATCACGTCGACCGGAGTTTCGACTTTTTGATCCGATTCTCGCTGCGGGGGACTTAAAGTCGGTCTATCTTTTTGGGGTTTTTCAGATATTGGCGGCGGCTGAGGGACGATGCTAACGCTGGCTCGGTTATCTGAAGCGGGAATTGGTACTATCGTCAGGTTGGCGGCCTTTTTCTTTGCGGTATCGATAACAGGTTGAGGTGTAAAAGGTGGATGAGGCGTGGCAACGGCCGGGGTGAGGTCTCTTGCCGTCGAAGATGCCCGCGTGTTATTGGTTCCGGATAAGTCTCGACCGTCGTTAAGATCTTTCGGCGGAGATGTTGTGGTCGAGCCGGGCGCGCGGTCATGAGCAGTCTGCAAATGAATCGGAAGGGTCTTGTCCAGCGACAGCGCGACTTTTTTGATCAGGTCACTGTTCCACAGCGCAAAGAAGATAAAAAAGCCCGGCAGCAGGACCACCAGTGCCAGAATGCCGTAACGCTTGACGCCTCTCGTCGGTTTGGTCCATGGCTGGACATCACTCTGAGCATCAATCATAAAGCCTTCCGGATGCGATATGTCTTCAGGTGCTCTATTCGCACTCCGTAAATGACCGCCCGAAGCGTCATGGACGAGAATCCTTTCCTCACATTCCTCGATCATCCGGCTGTCGAGGATCTTGGCGTTCTCGGCGTACCCGCGCACGAGGGCGAGGTCGCAGAGAATATTGATCTGGCGAGGTGCCCCTTTGGAGAAGGAATGAACTTCGTGCACGGCGTCATCAGTGAATATCCTTTTTTGGGCCCCCGCCACCTGGAGGCGATGGGCAATATAGGTGGCGGTTTCGGGTTCGGTCAATGGCTTGAGGTTGTAATTAACGGCTATGCGTTCCTTTAGCGCCCGGTTTGCCGGCCTCAACAGCGTTTGATTGAACTCGTTTTGTCCGACCAGAAAAATATTCAGAGGCTTCGTATGCCGGCATTCCATATTTGACAGAAGGCGAACTTCTTCCAGTACCCGGTCGTTCATGATCTGAGACTCATCGATGATCAGCAGGGCTTTTTTATTGCGGGTACAGATTTTATCCAGGAAGTCGCCGAACATGTCGGTGAAGGTCTCCTTGTCGCGCACCGGTCGGTCGATACCAAATTTGCGTGAAGCCAGATAAAAAAATTCCCTTCTCGTCAGGCCGGGGTCGGGCAGCTGGGCAACGACAACGCTTTCGTCACCCAGCAGATCGACAAGGGCGCTGACCAATGTCGTTTTACCGGTTCCGATATCTCCGGTCAAAAGCAGCAGGCCTTTGTTCTCCAGCACGCCATATCTCAATGTGGCGAGCGCTTCCTTGTGGTCTTGACCGAGCCACAGAAACCGGGGATCGGTATTGAGCTGGAATGGCTTCTCGTGCAATTTAAAATGGGCGAGATACATGATGGGCCATTCTCCGGTTGAAGTGTTTCAGGGACAATTATTGATCATCCTCTACTGGCTCCAGCATCTCTTCGGCTTCCATCCACATGACATTGATGATGCCGAAGGCGCAGGCGAGCAGTACACCGAGAATCCAGGAAAAATACCACATGACGATTCTCCTCATTATTGTTTTTTACCAACGCTCAGTAAGCCGTATGGGTTTCCTTCCGTATTTTATCCTCGGACAACTTGCCCCGCAGAACGCTGTAGACCCAGCTGGTGTAGAGCAGTACGATCGGTAGAAAAACCACCACCGCAATGAACATCAGGTTCAAGGTGAGATGACTGGAGACGGCATCGTAGGCCGTCAGGCTGACATTCGGCTGGATGCTGGACGGCATGATGAACGGGAACATGGCCAGCGCCGCCGTCATGATGACCCCGGCCACGGCCGCGCCGCTGAAGACGAATGCCAGACCGGTGCGTTTTGCGGCCGAAAAGAGCAGGGCCAGAAGACATCCGGCAAAGGCGATGATCGGTGCCGACATCGTCCAAGGGCGGACACTGTAGTTCTGCATCCATGCCCCTCCGACCATCTCTACGGTTTTGTTCAGCGGGCTGACGACTCCGCCGGGATCGGGCATGGCGACGATCCGAAAGCCTTCGATGCCGACCGCCTGCCACACGCCTGCCAGTGCAAATGCGACCATGAAGATGAAGCCGAACCAGCGTGCCGCCTTTGCCGCCCGGGCGTTGATCTCACCCTCGGTGCGCAGCTGCAGGTAAAACGCTCCGTGCATGACCAGCATCGACAGACTCACCACACCGGCCAACAGGCCGAAGGGATTGAGAAGTCCCCAGAAGCTGCCGGTGTAAGTCGGTCGCATGAAGCCGTCGAGTTCGAAAGGAACCCCCTGAAGCAGGTTCCCGAAGGCGACGCCGAAGACCAGTGCCGGCACGGCTCCCCCGACGAACAATCCCCAGTCCCAGGCATTTCGCCAGCGGGGATCGGCGACTTTGCTGCGGTATTCGAAGCCCACGGGTCGGAAGAAGAGCGCGAAGAGAACCAGCAGCATGGCCCAGTAAAACCCGGAGAAAGCCGTGGCGTAGACAAGGGGCCAGGCCGCGAACATGGCGCCCCCGGCGGTGATGAACCAGACCTGATTACCTTCCCAGGTCGGCCCGATGGCGTTGAGCAGAACCCGGCGCTGTTCATCCGTTCGCGCGAGAAAGGGGAGCAGGGTGCCGACGCCAAGGTCGAATCCGTCCAGCAGGGCAAAGCCGACCAGCAGCACACAGACGAAGAGCCACCAGATAAGTTTCAAGGTCAGATAATCAAACAGCAGCGGCATTGTTCGTTCTCCTTCAACGGTCTGCTTTCAACCGGCCGTTTCCATTGCAGTCTTCTGCTCAAAATGGTAGTTTCCGGTGTGAAGGCTACTGGGGCCGATGCGCACGAATTTGACCATCAGGTAGAGTTCGGCGGCCAGCAGTATGGTGTAGAGCACGGTCAGTCCGATCAGGCTGCCGATCAAGTCGGCCGTGGTCAGACTCGAGGCCGAGAGAAAGGTGGGCAGCACGTTGCCGATGCTCCACGGCTGCCGGCCGTATTCGGCGACGATCCAACCGGCCCATATCGCTATCCACGGCAGCGGCAGACTGACCAGCAGGATCTTCAGCAGCCAGCGTTTCTGCTCGAAGACGCGCCTGGCACAGTAGTAAAAGGCCAGGGCGATCAGAAACAGGAAGTAAAACCCCAGTCCGACCATCAGACGGAAACTCCAGAACAACACGGACACGTTCGGGATGGTGTCGCGGGCCGCCTGCCGGATCTGGGCTTCGCTGGCGTCCACGACCTTGGGCGTGTAGCGTTTCAGGAGCAGTCCGTACCCGAGATCTTCCTGCACCGTCCGGAACTGCTGCGCGGTTTCCGCCGAACCGTCGCCGTTGCGCATTTTCTCCAGCAGACCGTAAGCCGTGATCCCCTTGCGTATCCGGCCATCGTGTTCGGCGATCAGCTCCTTGATGCCCGGGATCGGTTCATTCAGCGAACGGGTGACCAGGATGCTGCCCAGCCAGGGGATCTTGATGGCCGCTCTGGTTTTCTGGGCTTCCTGATCTGGAAAGCCGAACAGGGTGAAAGGGTTGGGGGTTGGATCCGACTCCCAGTGAGCCTCCATGGCGGCCAGTTTGACCTTCTGGACCTGGCCGGTGACGAAGCCGCTCTGGTCGCCCAGGACGATGACCGATAGGATCGAGGCAAGCCCGAAACCGGTCGCCACGGCAAACGAGCGCCGGGCAAAGGACAGATCACGCCCTTTCAGCAGGTACAAGGCACTGATACCCAGGACGAACAGCGATGCGGTCACGTAACCGGCGCCCACGGTGTGGACGAACTTCACCTGGGCCACCGGATTGAAAAACAGTTCGCTGAAGCTGGTCAGTTCCATGCGCATCGTATCCGGATTGAAAACCGCTCCGGCGGGGTAATTCATCCAGCCGTTGGCCACCAGGATCCACAGAGCCGACAGGTTGGAGCCCAAAGCCACCATGAAGGTCGTCGCCAGGTGGGCGCGCCGGCTGAGCCGGTCCCAGCCGAAGAAGAACAGCCCGACGAAGGTGGATTCGAGGAAGAAGGCCATCAGGCCTTCGATGGCGAGCGGAGCGCCGAAGATGTCGCCCACGTAATGCGAGTAGTAGGCCCAGTTCGTGCCGAATTGAAATTCCATTGTCAAGCCGGTGGTTACGCCGAGGGCAAAGTTGATGCCGAAGAGTTTGCCCCAGAAACGGGTCATGTCTTTGTAGACCTGTTTGCCGGTCATCACATACACCGACTCCATCATGAACAGAATCCAGGACAGCCCCAAAGTCAGCGGGACAAAGATGAAATGATACATGGCCGTGAGGGCGAACTGCAAACGGGACAGATCGACGAATATTTCAGAGGGCGGCATGGTGAAGGCTCCTTTGGAACGGCTTCAATCCGTTTTTCATTGTTGACCGGCGCTTAATGGTTTAAACGGTAAAAGAAGTGGGGTGTTTTGACCATCAGGCCGGCGCCCAATTTCGCTATACTTCCAAGAGGGCTCTATACTTGTAATATCACGTAATATAAGCCCCTGGTCATTGTCAACGGTTTTGCCATGGAACCGCTTCGCACAGCGAGGGATAAAAACAGTCTGCGCTGGCTCATCAAGAGCGCCCGGCCGGCGCATCTCTGGGTGCTGCTGTCGGTCGGCCTCGGTATGACCGGTGGATTGCTGCTGGTGGCTCAGGCGGGTTTGCTGGCCAACATCATCCAGGGTGTCTTCATCGATCGCTTGCCGCGCAACCTGCTGACGCCTCTGTTTATTGCTTCGGCCGGGGTGGTCGTCATACGGGCGGTTCTGGCCTGGGGGCGCGAGGCGGCCGGTTTCCAGGCCGGTGCCCGCGTGCGGGAGGAGACACGCAGGGCTCTCATCCAACACATTTTCGACCGGGGTCCGGCCTACACCGAGCACCAGAGGACCGGCGGCTTGGCCAGCACCCTCCTGGAGCAGGTGGAAGCCCTGCAGGACTTTTTTGCATTTTACCTGCCGCAGCTGGCTCTGGCCGTTATGATTCCGGTTGCCATTCTGGCTTTCGTCCTGCCCCTCAGCTGGGCGGCCGGTTTGCTGCTGGCCCTTTCCGCACCCCTGATCCCGTTTTTCATGATCCTGGTGGGCATGGGCGCCGAGAGTATCAGTCAGCGCAACTTCCAGGCCCTGTCGCGTTTGAGCGCCCATTTTTTGGACGTCCTCCAGGGACTCGCCACTCTGAAGCTCTTCGACCGCAGCCGGGCGGAACGCACCAGGGTGGCCAAGTTCTCGGCCGACTACCGTCGGCAGACCATGCGGGTGTTGAGAGTGGCGTTTCTTTCCTCCGCGGTGCTGGAGTTTTTCAGTTCCATGGGCATCGCACTGGTGGCGGTATACCTCGGTATGCATTATCTGGGATACCTTTCGTTCGGCGATTACGGTCGCCCCCTTACCCTGGCCGGTGGATTTTTCATTCTGCTTCTGGCGCCGGACTTTTACCTTCCATTGCGGGAACTCGGCACCCATTATCATGCGCGAGCGGCAGCGATTGGTGCATCCGGTGAAATTGTGAAAGTTCTGTCGGACAAGGCGCTACGGTCTTCGGCCGGGACCGTCCGGCTGCCGACGACAAACGCTGTCGGCGTATCATATCAGTCGGTGCACTTTGCCTATGACGCCGGGCGGCTGCCGGTTCTGAAAGGCGTTGATTTCGAGTTGGCGGCCGGTGATCACGTAGCACTGGTCGGCGCAAGCGGTGCCGGCAAGACCACTCTCCTAAACCTCTTGATGGGTTTCGTCGTTCCGACCGCCGGAAGCATTCGGATCAACGGGATTGTTCTGGGAACCTTATCCCCCGAGCACTGGCGACGCCATCTGGCTTGGATCGGCCAGAACCCGGTCCTGTTCCACGGGACCGTGCGGGAGAACATTCTGCTCGGCCGGCCGGCCGCAGTCGCAGCCGAGTTGGAATCCGCCGCCCGTGCGGCCAGGGTGCTTGAATTCTGCCGCCATCTGCCCGCCGGTCTGGACACGCCGGTGGGTGAGAAGGGGTTCGGATTGTCCAGAGGGCAGGCTCAACGGGTTGCGTTGGCCCGCGCCTTCCTCAAGGACGCACCGCTGCTGCTGTTAGACGAGCCGACCGCCGGTTTGGACACCGAAAACGAACAGTTGGTGCTGACCGCCCTCGATGACCTTTCCAGGGGGCGCACCGTTCTCACCATCACCCATCGCCTGGAAAATCTGCGGCGCGCCGATCATATTGTGGTCCTGGAAAGCGGCCGCATCGTCGAAAAGGGGACCTACGATGAATTGCTGGCCTCAAGCGGGGTTTTTTACCGACTGGCGACACTGGGTGCAGGAAAGATAGCCGATGACTGACCGTAACCGTTCTTTAAAAGCTTTCGTCCACCTGCTGAGCCGGCACTGGAAATGGATGGTTGCGGGGTCACTTTTCGGTCTGATCGCCACGACGGCGACGGTCGGCCTTTTGGCACTTTCCGGCTGGTTTCTGTCGGCAGCCGCCTTTGCCGGTCTGTCGACCACGGCGGCCCAGACATTCAATTATTTCTTCCCCAGTATCGGTGTCAGAATATTTGCCATCTCCCGAACCCTGGCACGCTATGGCGAACGTGTTGTCTCCCACGATGCGACTTTCCGGATATTGGAAAGCCTGAGGATCTGGTTTTACGAGCGGATCGAACCGCTCGCGCCGGCGCGACTTATGCGCTACCGCAGTGGTGATATCCTCAATCGCGTCTTGGCCGACATCGACGCTCTGGACAACCTTTACGTGCGGGTTTTGTCACCGAGCCTGGTGGCCGGGGTCCTTGTTGCCGGGTTGACGGTTTTTCTCTCGCTTTTCGACCCGCTGATTGCTTTAACAACGTTGGGGTGGCTGGTTGTTGCCGGTTTTGGACTTCCCGCGGCGGCCGGCATCGCCGGCGCGGCCGCCGGTCGGCGATTGTCCCATCTGATGACGCAAATGCGCATCCAAATCGTCGAAGGCATCCAGGGATTGCCGGAATTGCTGATTTTCAATCGCCGACGGGATTACCTGGGCCAAATGGATCGAGACAACCGCAATCTGCTGGACGTGCAGCGGCGCATGAGCCACATCCGGGGTGTTTCATTCGCCGGGATCACACTCATCTCCGGTTTAGCCGTTCTTTCGGCCATATATCAAGGCGCGGCGCTGGTGAGCAGCGGCGTGCTTCACGGTGCCAACCTGGCCATGATAGCGTTAACCGTCCTGGCTGCCTTCGACGCCCTGATGCCGCTGCCTTCAGCCTATCAATACCTCGGTCGCACGCGGGAAGCCGCCCGGGAGTTGCTGGAAGTGGTCGGCTCCGAGCCGCCGGTGACATTTCCGGAGAACTCCATGGCCGCCTTGCATCACTATGACGTGAGCTTTGACCGGGTGAACTTTCGTTACACTGACAACGCCGCTGACGCCGTTCACGACATTCATTTCCATTTACCGGCCGGCCAGCGCTTCGCCGTTTTGGGGCCGACCGGTGCCGGCAAATCGACCCTGGCGCACCTGATGGTCCGCTTTTGGGATGCGCAGAGCGGCAGTGTTCGCATTGGCGGAAAAGACATTCGCGGTTTGAATGAGCGCGACCTGCGGCAGAGCGTTTCACTCGTCGCCCAGCAAGCGCATATGTTCAATGCCAGTGTGCGTGACAACTTGCTGATCGCCCGCCCCGGTGCCACGGAACCCGAGTTGTGGCAGGCGCTCGCGGCCGTGCGGCTGGCGGATTTTGTCAAATCCCTGCCGCAAGGCATCGACACGTGGATCGGCGAATCAGGACGTCTTGTCTCCGGCGGTCAGGCCCGGCGACTGGCATTGGCGCGGGCCATCTTGCGCGATGCCCCGATCTGGGTATTGGACGAACCGACTGAAGGGCTCGATCGTGCGACAGAGCGCCACATCATGGAGACGCTCTTCGAAATCACCAGCGGAAAAACGGTTCTTCTCATTACCCACCGGCTTGTGGGCCTCGGTCGCTTGGAACGGATATTGGTCATGGAAGACGGCCGCATTGTCGAGCAGGGGACCCATGCCGAGCTGCTGCAGGACCGCACACGCTATGCGATCCTGCAGGCCGGGATAAAAACATGATGGAGAGGGCATTTCAGGCCGAACTTCACAGAATTTCATTGGGAGAATGCGATGAAGGAAAAGTTGAAGCATATCAAAATGATCTTAATGGATGTGGACGGGGTGATGACCGGCGGGGAGATTATTTATGCGTCGAGCGGTGAGGAGCTCAAGGTTTTCAACATCCACGATGGAATGGGAATGGCGATGGCGCGCATGGCCGGTCTCAAAACCGGCATTATTACGGGCCGCATGTCGGAAATGGTCCGGCGGCGGGCCGAGGAATTGAAGGTCGATGCGGTTGTCCAGGGGCAGATCAACAAGCTGGCGGCCTATGAAAAAATCAAGACCCGTTTCAATCTGGCCGACGCGGACATCGCCTTTATCGGCGACGACCTGGTGGATCTCTGCATCCTGAAGCGGGTGGGTTTCAGCGCGGCCGTGGCCGATGCCAGGCAAGCGGTCAAAAGCGCCAGCGATTACGTGACCGCAGCCGCCGGCGGCCGGGGGGCCGTGCGCGAGGTGGTGGACTTGATCCTCGAGAGTCAGGACAAGCTGGCCGGCCTGGTGGCGCAGTTCTCAATATGATCGACCGGGGTTCAGTCCTCGAACAGCTCCGTGCTGATGTATCGCTCACCGGTGCTGGCCAGAATGGCGACGATCGTCTTGTCGCGCGCTTCCGGTCGCGCGGCGACTTTCAGGGCGGCCCAAACGGCGGCACCCGACGAAATCCCGCCAAGAATACCTTCGGTTTTGGCCAGGAGTCGGGCGGTTTCGAAGGCGTCCTCGTTTGTCACCTGCACGACATCGTCGAGCAGCGACCGGTCCAGCACTTCCGGTATGAAGCCGGCCCCGATACCCTGGATCTTGTGGGGACCTTTCTGCCCGCCGGAGAGCACCGGTGAACCTGTCGGTTCCACAGCCACCGCTTTGAATGACGGCTTGCGCGGTTTGATGACCTGCGAGACGCCGGTAATTGTACCACCGGTTCCCACTCCGGCCACCAGATAGTCCACCTGGCCTTCGGTGTCGCGCCAGATTTCTTCGGCCGTCGTCTCCCGATGGATGCGCGGGTTGGCCGGGTTGGCAAACTGGTTCGGCATGTAGCTGTCCTTTTCCGATGCCAAGATTTCCTCGGCCTTTGCAATCGCCCCTTTCATGCCTTCGGCTCCCGGTGTGAGCACAAACTGCGCGCCATGGTGTTTCAGCAGTTTCCGTCGCTCGATGCTCATGGTGTCGGGCATGGTGAGACACAGCCGGTAGTTGCGGGCCGCACAGACGAAAGCCAGCGCGACACCGGTATTGCCGCTGGTCGGTTCGACGATGAGGGTGCGGGGCGTTATCAGGCCCTCCCTTTCGGCAGACGTAATCATCGAAACGGCAATCCGGTCTTTAACGGTGCCAAGGGGATTGAAAAATTCCAGTTTGGCGAAGATTTTGGCTTCCAGGCCTTCGGCCATCCGGTTCAGGCGCACCAGCGGGGTGGAACCGATGGTGCTGCCGATGTTTGAAAAGTAATGCATCAGGTTCTCCTTAAAGGTTTGGTCTATGGGCAACCGTCCGGCGACGGACGTCCGGTATTACTTGAATTTCTGGCTCTGCGGCTCCATGATGACTTTTGTGTCGGGCGGCACGCTGTGGGTGATCCAGACATTGCCCCCGATGACTGAGCGGGTACCGATGACCGTATCGCCGCCCAGGATCGTCGCTCCGGAGTAAATAATGACGTCGTCTTCGATGGTCGGGTGGCGCTTCTTGCCCCTGAGCATTTCGCCGGCGTCTTTGGGAAGCGAGAGCGCCCCCAGGGTGACGCCCTGGTAGATCCTTACGTCGCGGCCGATTTCGGTTGTTTCACCGATAACGATTCCGGTCCCATGGTCGATGCAGAATCTTTCGCCGATTCGGGCGCCGGGATGAATGTCGATACCGGTGAGATTGTGAGCGTGCTCGGTCATGATCCGCGGCAGCAATGGCACGCCGAGATCATGCAGTTTGTGGGCAACCCGGTAGATGGTGATTGCAAAGATGCCCGGGTAGCTGAAGATGATTTCGTCGGTGCTCCGCGCAGCCGGATCGCCGTCGTAAGCCGCCTGGATGTCGGTAGCGAGAATTTCACGGATCCCCGGGATCTCTTCGAGCAGCGCCAGGGCCACCTCGTGACCGCGGTCGCGGCACTCGCTGCAGGGTTTGTCGTAGCGAAAGCAGTCGTGGCGGATGCTGAGGGTCACCTGCTCGGAGATCAGGTCGAAGAGAACCGAGACGGTTTGCCCCATGTAATATTTGAGATTTACGGGATCGAGTTTTTCACGGTTGAAGTATCCCGGAAAAATCACTTCGCGGAGTTTTTCGATGATTTCGATGACCGACTGCTTGGACGGTATCGGTTCGAAGTCGACATGGGTGAAGCAGCCTGAATCGGTGCAGTTTTCAATAATTTCCTCGGCGATAGATGGAAGTCGGTCCCGCAGGCGGGAGTCCGTGTCCGCATCCATTTTACAGGTCGCTTCGCGGTGCTCTTTCGGAAGACCCATTTCGCTGCTCCATTGATGACGTGTCGATGGGAAAAACAGGGTGAAATATTTTATTTTAATCTATACCAGCCCTTCCTGGTTGTCAAAATCAGGACTACCGATGCCGTACGTCAAAATAGGGTGTTTTTCAAAATTAATGTCTTGTAAGTATTTATTTCCCCGACCCGGCTTTGTATGGTAGGCTTCTAATCGGTCTCATTAAGACGAAGGGATTCTGGCAACCGGCAGGCGCTCCGGAATAAGTTTCCACCCCGTCGCGTCTCATTCACTTAGGATTCCTGCTGATGAAAAAAAAATATATTATCGGTGCATTCCTCGTCCTCCTGGGAATTATCATTTCTTTCCCCTTGTTCAGCATGACCTACTACACCATGGTGCGCACCTCGACCCCCCAGTTCTGTGCCTCATGTCACGAGATTCAATTTGCCTACAATACCTGGAAAACTTCCACCCACGTAAACAACGCTCAGGGGTTCGTCGCAGACTGCATGGATTGCCATCTGCCGGCTCCGCATGACACCATCGATTTTTTCTACGCCAAAACGGCCCACGGCATCAAAGACGTCTTCGTCCACTTTTTTACCCTGGACGACTATGACCACGAAAAAAATCGCCAAAAAGCATACGCCTCTTTCAAAAACGAACAATGCCAAAAGTGCCATCGCAATATCTTATACATTCCGAACAAGAGAGGCGCTATGCTGGCTCACCGGTCGGTTCTCTACCCAAGACCGGGTTATGAAAAAAAGTGCGTGGACTGTCACCGGAACCTGGTCCACACGCAGAGCGCGGTTTACCGCTACAAACAGTACGAGGAATCCTACCGCAGCAACGGAATGTAACGATTCGGTACTGTTGGCGATTGCCGACCAGTTGGCAGATAGGATCGTTTTCGTATGGAAGCCAATCAATTCACTTCAGGGTTTCAAGGGGGCTTGCGATGAGAAAATCAGGAGTAATTTTGGTCTCGGCTTTGGCCCTGACCGGTTTTCTGGTAACCGGTTCCTTCTCAAATCAACTGTTGGCGGCCAACGTGCCCAAGGCAAAGGAGTTCAGGATCGAACGGGCCATGCCCAAGGAGGCGACGGCTTGTATCGAGTGCCACAAGGTCGAACATCCGGGCCTTTTTACCGATTGGGCCAACAGCCGGCATGCTTCAGCCAACATCACCTGCCTCGACTGTCACCAGGCCGAGGAAACCGATGCGGACGTCAGCCAGGAACACTACAAGCAGTATCAGCGGTCCGACTACAAATACGGCACCCAGGAATACAAGGTACCGATCGCCGGGGTGGTGACCCCCAAGGACTGTTCCCGCTGCCACCCGGATGAGGCCACGCAGTACAGCCGCAGCAAGCACGCTAACACAATCGAGATCATCTGGAAGATCGATCCCTGGCTCAACAAAGGAATGAACAGTGACTTCGAACGGATCTCCGGTTGTTACCACTGCCACGGGACGGTGCTGAAATCCAAGGACGGCGTGCTGGCCTCGGAAACCTGGCCCAACACGGGCGTCGGACGGGTCAATCTGGACGGCAGCAAGGGCAGCTGCACCAGTTGCCACACCCGTCATCGCTTTTCCGTTATGGATGCTCGCAAACCGGAAGCCTGCGGCCAATGCCACCTGGGACCCGATCACCCCCAGATCGAGATCTTCACGGAATCCAAGCATGGCGATATCTACGCCGCTTTCGGTGACACTTACAATTGGACGGCCGCACCGGGAACCTGGACGGCGGGGGTCGATTACCGCGGTCCCACCTGTGCGACCTGCCACATGTCCGGCGCGGGGACGACGCTGACGACGCATGATGTCACCGAACGCCTATCCTGGGAGCTACAGGCTCCGCTGACCATCCGGCCATCGGATTTTGCGGCCTTGCCGGCCAAGACCAACTGGGAAACCGAACGGAACAAAATGAAGGCCGTCTGCGGCCAGTGCCACGGTAAAAAATGGGTGGATGACCATTACTTCCAACTCGACAAGGTCGTGGCGGAATACAACAACGTCTACTTTGCACCGACCAAGAAGATGCTCGACGACCTCTATACAAAGGGCCTGCTGGACAAGACCCGCTTTTTCGATGAACACCTGGAGGTGGAATTCTACGAGCTTTGGCACCACGAAGGCCGTCGGGCGCGGATGGGCTCGGCCATGATGGCACCTGACTACGCCTGGTGGCATGGGTTCTACGAGTGCAAGAAGCGCTACAACGGTTTCATGCAGGAAGCGCGTGACCTTATAGAGAACAACAAGAAGGCTTACATCTATCCGGACTACCCGAATGCCACCGGAGACACCGCCAAGCCCAAGGAGGTATTTCCCTGATTGCTCGGGAGCGTCTTTGTTGAAGAGAATCGGTTGAAAAAATCCCGCCTCCGTTTTCCCGGAAGCGGGATTTTTGTTTGTGGGCGCCAGAAAAGGTAAATATGCAAGTCGTCGGCGCACTCGCGATGCATGCTGTCATCTTCAACGACCGCCCTCTCGTGCTTGACGGCGGCTGCTCACCCCCCGAAGGGCTCGAGCCAGACCGCGTGAATTTCGTTGGTCGTCTCTTTTACCGACAGCAATGCATTCCGCAGGCGGGTGTACATCAAGGCCAGGCCGATGATTTCGGAGAGCAGCATCAACGAATCCAGGTCGCGGTTTGAAACCTCCCAGACATCGTAATGATACAGCCTTAACGCGCCGATCACGCGGCCATGCAGGGTGATGGGAAGCGAGACAACGGCGCGGACGCCCTCGGCAATCGCTTCCTGCGGGTACTGCAAGAGATCGGTGTTGGAAGTGTCGGTCACGACGATCGGTTCGCCTTTGACGGTGCGGGCGATGCTCTTGGCCGAAAGCACCGGTCCTTTGTTGACATACCCGACGCTGAGTCCAAAGCTGCCCAGGATTTCCAGCTCCTCGGATTCATGGTTCAACGCAAAAATACTGCACCCTTTTATCCCCAGTGCGGCGACCAGAAGCTGAGAAAGGTGGCCGGTCATCAACTCCAGGTTTTCGGCCTCCGCGATCGCACGGGTGACCACTTTGAACACATCGATATCGATTTTTTCTTCAATACCCATGAGATGCCTCCTTCGCTTAAACGAGCCCCAAAAGTATAATACCGGATTCTCCCGGTTGCCGGTTTTCAGCAGACGATGCAAACGGTTGCATTCCGCAGAGCTGCCGCCACTTTGGCGTGAACGCTGCCCGTAAAAAAGCGTCCGATCCTTCCGGCTTTTCGGTTCAAGACCAGCAGGTTGAACTTTTCGCTGGCGTGAAAGTCGATAATTTCTGCGGCGATTTCTTTTTTGCGGGGTTTGAACTTCAACTTGACCCTGTCATTTGAAAATCCGCGCCGGACGAGTTCCGCTCTGACTTCCTGCAGCGACGTTTCCACTTCGGACACTTTTTGGCTCAGATAATTAATATTCTGGCTCAGTCTTCCGGTGACGTTCTCACTGCTGACATCTATGGACGGAAGAGGGGTATGGGCATGGAAGATGGTCACCTCGATATCGTCGCGATGACCGAAGGTGCTGATGACAAAGTCAAGGGCTTTGCGGTCTGAATCCGAAAAATTGTACGGCAGTAGTAATTTTTGTGCGGCCATGCTTCCCTCCTTTCGGTGGCTTGGTTTCGGGAGCGGTTGACGGTCGTTTATCCGGCAAAAGCAGGGAAAACGGTGCAAGGGCGTTCCGGCGGCAATAATCGAAGCCATTCGACGGTTGCGACGATTTGTTACCCGCAACGGGAGGAAAGAGTCGAAAAGGGACCTATCAAATAGGAGGAGGAGAAGGCACAGGAGCTGTTGTAAGAGTGCAGAGGCCAATATGGAACAAGGGAGTCGCGCGCCGTCACATCGGTCATCCGCCCGTTTGAAGAATGTCACGGGGCAGCGACTGCTGTCAAGGAATTATTTGGCGAGCCGGTTTTAGAAAGTTTCTCTAATCTCGACGGTCTTGATGCCGTATTTTTTGATCCGCTTCCAGATGGTCACACGGCTAACCCCCAGTATGCGGGCCGCCTCTGACTGATTGCCGGCCGCCTGACGGAGCACGCGCACCAGATCTTCACGTTCCCGCAGATTCGTCCGGTTGCCTCGAGTAGCCCGATGCTCCGATGGGTGATGCGGCTGGAGGATTTTAGGCGGCAGGTGCCCGCATTCGATCGTGGCGTCCTTGCACAGGACGAAAGCATATTCGATGGCACTGCGCAGTTCCCGGACGTTCCCGGGCCAGGCATAATTCGTAAGCGCTGCCATGGACGCGGCCGACATCCCCTCGATGTTCTTACCGCTTTTCAACACGTTGTGGCGGATGAAGTGCTGCACGAGCAGCGGGATGTCCTCGAGACGCCCGGAGAGCGACGGGATTTGAAGCGGGAACACGCTGATGCGAAAAAAGAGGTCTTCCCTGAAACTTCCCTGAGCGGTCAGGGCCTCCAAGTCCCGGTTCGTGGCGGTGACGATGCGCACGTCCACCCCGATTGGTTGGTGGTCGCCCACCCGTTCGATCTCTTTTTCTTCGAGTACGCGCAAGAGCTTGACCTGAATCGGCGGCGGAATGTCGCCGACTTCGTCCAGAAAGATCGTCCCCTCGTGAGCCGCTTCGAACCGTCCCACGCGATGGCGATCCGCGCCGGTGTAAGCGCCTTTGACGTGCCCGAAGAGTTCGCTTTCCAACAGGTTTTCGTTCAGGGCGGCGCAGTTGACCTTTATAAACGGTTTGTCACGGCGGGGCCCGGCTTCGTGGATGGCCCGGGCGACCAGTTCCTTGCCGGTCCCGCTCTGTCCCTGGATCAGCACCGGCGCTTCCGTCTGAGCGACATTGTCGATCAGCTCGTAAACCTGCTGCATGGCGGGAGATTCTCCGACCAGTCCGTGGAAACCGTCACTCAGCTGACAGGATTTTCTGAGGGATTCTATTTCCTGCTGCTGCCGGACGATTTCCGACATGTCGGTCAAGGTTTCGATCGCCCCGATGATACGGCCGGATTCGTTCCGCAGTACCGAACCGTTCTTGACGACATGGACGGCGCGACCGTCCTTGTTGGTGATCAGGCACCGTTTGGCCTTGACATCGCCGGTGGCATACAGTGCGCACCATTTTTCGGCGATACCCCGTCCGATGATGCGGCAACCGGTGCAGTTCAATATCCGGCAGGAGTTGCCCACCAGATCTGTGGCCGAATAACCGGTCAGTTTTTCAGCAGCTGGATTCAAAAACAGGATACGGCCACCCGGGTCGACAACGATCAAACCGTCCTGGAGTGTATTGACGATGGTCTCCCAATATCGTGCGATTTGCATGAGCATGTTCCTTGTGCTGCAAGAATTGTGCTTCTTCGGCGTTGTATCTCAAGTGCCAGAAAATCCGCGGCAAGAGACGACGGTTTTTTTTTCAAATTTATGGACAAGCTCGGTTCCCGTGCGGATAAAAATAGATCCATTCTTTGATTGCAGCTGAAGAGGATTTTACAACGAACGTGAACCGCTCAACCGCGTTGTTAATAAAAGTGTTAACTGTTAACCTGTTAACAGCTAACATAGCATTAACAGGTCGCTCCGGCAAGAGTCGACCTGATTTTTTTTGTCGTTGTTTTTCGATAGGTTGGAGATAATCAGGCAGGCCACAGGCTTGGCATGAGGCTTGCTAAACAACGTACGGAGCAGAAGGTACCCGTGTTAATTCAATCGGCACAGACCCAGAGGTTTTACTACACCCGATGGTTTGATGAAACCATCCACCCGCAAAGGAGATGTCAATGTCAATCGGAGGACCCAATGGAAGGTTGTAATCGTATTTGGAGATGGGCGGCGGTTTTTTTGGGCGCACTGCTGCTGCCATCCTGGGGTATGGCTCAGACGCAGGTACTGGACGAAAATCAGGCCCCGGGTCGCACCATGGCCCAACAGGCGACCAAAGGACCCCAAATCTGGATCACCGCAGATCACTCGCTGCACCCGGTTCTGCAAAAGACCTTTACCAGCGGACCCGAGGTCACGGAGGCTTGTCTCAGCTGCCACGAACTCGCCGCCGGACAATTCCAGAAGACCATTCACTGGAGCTGGCTCGACCCGAATGTCGATTCGAAAATGAAGGTCGGCAAGGGCGGCTTGACCATGAACAACTTCTGCATCAACCTTCAATCCAACGAGCCGCGCTGCACATCCTGTCACGCCGGTTACGGTTGGAAAGACAAGAATTTTGATTTCAGCAACCCGCATGCGGTGGACTGTCTGGTCTGTCACGAGCAAACCGGGACTTACAAAAAGTTTCCCACGGGGGCCGGTTTCACGGTGGACCAACCGACTGTTTTCAAGGGCAACGGCAAGACTTACAAACCGCCGGAATGGAACACGGTGGCCCAGAGCGTCAGCCGGCCGACCCGCAAGAACTGCGGCACCTGCCACTTTTTCGGCGGCGGCGGTGACGGCGTCAAGCACGGCGACATGGATTCGTCACTCATGAAACCGAACAAGGAACTGGATGTCCACATGGGCGTCGACGGTCAGAATTTCGACTGTGTGCGCTGCCACACGACCGAGGTTCACAGCATTGCCGGCCGCATATACTCGACGCCGGCCGCCATGGAACGCAAGAGTCTGATCGAGGACGACCTGGCGCCCAAGATCATGTGCGAGTCCTGCCATTCCCGCACCCCCCACAAGCCGGGGGTCAAAGCCAACGATCACACCGACAAGGTGGCCTGTCAGAGCTGTCACATTCCGACCTTTGCGCGGGTGAACCCTACCAAGATGTGGTGGGACTGGTCCAAGGCCGGCCAGAAAAAAGACGGGAAACCATATAAGGAAAAAGACGAGTTCGGCAAACCCCAATACGACACCAAGAAGGGCGAGTTCCGGTGGGCTAAAAACGTTGTGCCGGAATACTTCTGGTTCAACGGTTCCCTCAAGGGTCTGACCGCCAAAGACACGATCGATCCGGGCAACACCGTGGCGGTCAGCTGGCCGGTGGGCGGCAAGGACGATGCCAATTCGCGGATATTCCCCTTCAAGGTCCATCGCGGCAAAACACCCTACGACAAGGTCAATAAAACCATGGTCATCCCGCACCTGTTCGGCAAACCCGGCACCGGGGCCTACTGGGCTGAGTATGACTGGAAGAAGTCCGCCGCGTCCGGGATGGCTTATGCAGGCCTGCCCTTCAGCGGTGAGGTAGACTTTGCGGAAACCAGCTACGTTTTTCCGATCACCCACATGGTGGCACCCAAAGACAAGGCCCTGGCGTGCTCGGAATGCCATGCCAAAAACGGTCGCCTGGCCAGTCTGACCGGCTTCTACATGCCGGGACGGGACGTCAACAAGGTCATCCAATACCTTGGGTGGGCGGTGGTTTTCGGTTCCCTGGCAGGAGTGTTTATCCACGGTTTGGGGAGATACATCGCCAGGGGTAGAAAGGAGAGCTAATCGATGACATCGAACAACATGGTCAACATATATCTTTACACCCGTTACGAGCGGTTTTGGCATTGGATGCAGACGGCCCTGATTCTTCTGCTCTTGGTGACCGGCTTTGAACTCAATGGCTTGTTCACCCTCTTCGGTTTCAAGGTCGCCGCCGAGATTCACAACTATTCCGGCCTCACCTGGTTGATCCTGTTCGCGTTTTTCGTGTTCTGGCTCTTCACGACCGGTGAATGGCGGCAGTATGTCCCGACCACGCGGAAGATGCTCTCGGTGATCCGCTATTACACCTACGGCATTTTTCGAGGAGAACCGCACCCGGTGCCAAAGCGCAAGGACGCCAAGCACAACCCCCTGCAACGGTTGGTCTACCTCTCCCTGGCGGCCGCTCTGCTGCCGGTGCAGATGGTAACCGGCTTCCTCTACTGGGGTTACAACTCATGGAAAGACTGGGGACTCGACTGGCTGTCTCTCGAGGTGGTCGCGGCCATACATCTGGCCGGGGCTTTTGCGATTCTGTCATTTCTCATCGTCCACATCTATATGATCACAACCGGTCACACGGTGTTCGCGCACACCCGTGCCATGATCTCCGGCTGGGAACTGGTTCAAGAGGGGACGAAAATCGAGGACTGGGAACAAAAGAAAAGGAAGGCGCCCCAACCGGTCACCTGAACTCAGGCCGCGTAGGCGTTCACAGGGCACCGCATCTGCTTTGTTGTCGGGCACTTGAAGTACAAAAGTACATCTGCGGCACCCTGTCAACGCTTACAATTAGGTGGTTTGAAGCACATCGGACTTTGCAACCTTGTGAACGGTTATCAGGCCGCCATTTTTCAACCAAAGATTTTAGGGCGAGACCCTTAACCACTGCTGCTTCAAAACGGCCCCTGTTTCCAACCGGGGCCGTTTCATTTCAGCCCCACCAGTGCATTACGGCCC
Organism: uncultured delta proteobacterium; assembly: GCA_963787235.1. GTDB lineage: Bacteria > Desulfobacterota > Desulfobacteria > Desulfobacterales > SG8-13 > JARFQH01. Next base: position 136,073 of record CAWBCG010000082.1, on the reverse strand, counting down.
TGCTTGCATGCTTACGAACGGGAAATTTCGTCTGCCTATTGAATACCATCATCGAATTTTGTAAGGTGACTGATCGGATACGCTTTCAACGCTTGAAACTTTTGCAGAAGGAGGCCGCGATGAACTTTGAATCGATAGAGGAGATTTTGAAATTTGCCATTGAAAAGGAGCAGGAGGCAGCCGCCTTTTACGAGGAGGTCGCCCAGCAGGAATCATTTTCAGGGGCCCAAAAGACCTTCCTCGAATTTGCCGCCGAGGAGCGCAAGCACCAGGCCATGCTGGAGCATTTCGAGGGTAGCCGGGAAAAGATCAAGGCATACAAATTGAAATGGATTCCCGACATGAAACGCAGCGATTACATGGTGGAGATGACGTACGAAAAAGGGATGCACTTTACCGACATCTTGCGGCTGGCCATGAAACGTGAAGAAAAAGCCCTGGCGCTTTACAACGAACTGCAGCGCAAAACCGATCAAGATGAGTATATCAAAATGTTCAAGATTCTGGCCCAGGAAGAAGCCAAGCATAAACGCTATCTCGAGACCCTTTATGACGATTTCATGGCCGAGCAGGGGGACTAACCCGATCGGCCGTTATGGAACGTAAAGCAAGAGGTATTTCTCCGTTAGACGACCTCAGGACCTACCGGTTTCGTTATACCCTGGTGGGGACGATCATCGGTGCGGCCACCCTGCTGCTGGTCGGGGCCATGTCGGTTCCCTTTTTTTTTGAATCACCATCGATGTGGTACAAATTCGGCTTTGACAAAGCCCTACTGCGAACCGGTAAAATGTTCGGCCTGGCTGCGGCTACGCTGCTATTTTTGCAACTGCTCCTGGCCGGTCGCCTAAAGGTGTTGGACCGGGTTTTCTCTCTTCCCGGCCTGGTCCGCAGCCACCGGTTAAACGCCATTGTCATCCTTTTTCTGGCATTATTGCACCCGATCCTTGTTTTATCCTCGGAAGAAAAACTCATCATTCCTCTGGAACAGCGCTACTGGCCGGAGTGGATGGGTGTCGGCGTGCTGACGTTTATCGTCCTTCAATTTTCGAATTGATGAGTCATGTATAAGAAGGCATACTCAATGGAAGGAATCAATTATCGGCGCTCGTATTTAATTTTATTCTGGCCGGTCATCGTGTTTGTTGCTGCGTTGTTATGCCTGACGGCTGCTGCGGCCGCCGCTCAAAAAACCCAGCAGGACGAATTGATATCTTTAGATGATAAGTGGCTGGGTGATTTTGGAGGGATGGCCAAACGGCGTGAGATCCGTGTGCTGGTGGTTTACAGCAAAACATTTTATTTTCTGGATCAAGGCCGGCAGCGCGGAGCCATTTACGAATTGCTCAAGCAGTTTGAAAAATTTATCAACAAGAAACTCAAGACCAAGACGCTTAAACTCAGGGTTTTGTTTATTCCAGTCAGGCGCGATCAGCTCATTCCCTGGTTGGTGGCCGGCCGGGGTGATATTGCGGCCGCCAATCTGACCATCACGCCGCAGCGACAGAAGCAGGTCGATTTCTCCGATCCGCTGGCCGTCGGCGTCAAGGAGCTGCTGGTTACTGGACCGGCTGCGCCGGAGGTGAAAAACCTGGACGATTTAGCCGGTAAAGAGATTCGCGTGCGTCGCTCGAGCAGCTACTACGAGAGTCTGACGCAGTTGAACCAATCTTTCCAGCGGACCGGTAAGCCGAAAATGAATCTGGTTTTGGCCGATGAAATTTTCGAGGACGAGGATTTGCTGGAGATGGTCAATGCCGGTTTGATTCCCATGATCGTCATGGACAGCCACAAAGCAGAGTTCTGGGAGCAGATCTTCGGCCATATCAAGGTCCATCCCGACATCGCCGTTAGAAGCGGGGGTGAGATAGCCTGGGCGTTTCGCAAGGCCAGTCCGAAGCTCAAGGCGGTGGTAAATGAATTCGTCAAGGGGCACAAGAAAGGAACCCTGTTCGGCAATATTCTACTGAAACGGTATCTGCGCGACACACAATATATCAAAAACTCGATAGAGCAGAAGGAATTGGAAAAATTTGAGGCCATGGTCACCCTATTTGAAAAGTATGCCGACCAGTACGACTTCGATTATCTGATGATCAGCGCTCAGGCGTATCAGGAGTCCGGCCTTGACCAGAGTAAACGCAGTCCGGCAGGGGCTATCGGTGTGATGCAGATGCTGCCGTCCACGGCAGCCGATCCCAATGTCGGCATTCCTGACATTGAAAAGCTGGACAGAAACATTCACGCCGGGACCAAATATTTGCGGTTCATTGTCGACCGGTATTTCAAGGACGAGGCGATGGACGATGCCAACAAGATGCTCTTCGCCTTTGCATCATACAACGCGGGGCCGGCCCGGGTCATCAGCCTGCGTAATAAAGCCGCCAAGATGGGGCTGGACCCCAACGTCTGGTTCCACAACGTGGAGATGGTTGCCGCCAAGGAAATCGGCCGGGAAACCGTTCAATACGTGAGCAATATCTACAAGTATTACATTGCCTACCGCATGGTTGTTAATCAGTTGCAGAAAAAGGATAAATTGATGAAGGAGCAATTCGACCAGTAGAAAACGAATTCGAAACAATAAAAAGGTAGCCATGGAGGGATACCTTGAATGCTACGGTCAATTATCGATCACTGTTATACTTGGTCATAGGACTGTTAAACATCGCGGCGGTCGGATGTCAGCCGACAGTCTACCTCATGCCGACCCCGTCGATAATGGCCACGGGAGAGATCAACCCCTTCAACATCAATCCCAACTTGGAAGAAAGCAATCGCGTTGCGGTGCTCTTCGCGACGAATCGCATACCTGTGGGAGATGATGACAGCAAAAGCTATACCATCTTTCCGGGAAACAAATTGCGTTTAGGCATCGCATATTTTACAATTGGTGGCAAGGCCACGGACTGGAGCCAGGTCTTCGAGTTGTCGACCTCTGATGAAAATCGTGATCGACCGGCGTTACATCTGGAAGACCTGGAAGAATTGGCGGTGATCCCTCTTGACGATGAAACGGCTCCGTTACCGAAAGAGGTCGAATCCTTTGCTGCTGCTGTCAATGGTGTCCTCGCCGATAGCTTTGACAAGGACATCATGGTTTATGTCCACGGCGCCAATTCAAGTACATATCGCGCGGCGGCCCAGGCGGCCCAGTACCGTCATTTCACAGGCCGCAACTCCATGGTCCTTGCCTTCTTGTGGCCATCCGCCGAAAATATATTTGCCTATGGGACCGATGTCCGTCATGCCGCAAAGTCGGCACCGGCCTTCAAACGACTAATTGCCCTGCTAAACGACTACACCACTGCCGAAAATATCAACATCCTTGCCTACAGCGCAGGCTCCCAGATCGCAAGCCCTGGGCTGGCCATTCTGGGATTGGAGGAAAAAGGAGAAAAGCGCCGGCAATTGCGCTTGGGAGAGGTTTACTTTGCCGGGGCCGACATTGGTGTCGACACTTTTGTGGAGAACCTGCAAACCTATCTGGATATTCCCCGCAGTGTTACGCTCACTATCAATCTCAAGGACACGGTTCTGGCCATGGCCGAATGGCATCACGGTGTGTCCCGGGCCGGACGACCCAGAGCCGAGGACCTCAGCCCTGAGGCCGCTCAATGGGCCCGAAGCGCCAGTGCCGGGTCCGGGTTCGACATCATCGGTGTGGACGAAAACACCGTTGTCGGGCTGTCATCCGGGGCACATGACTTCTGGTATGCCCATCCGTGGATCAGCAGTGACGTTCTGGTTCAATTTTTATTTCACGCCGACCCGTTAAAACGCGGACTGGTGGAAAATGTCAATGAGTATGGCCTGCGCTACTGGACATTTCCGCCGGATTATCCGGATCGTATCATCGGAATAATTAAGGAGGCAAAAAAAGAGGAAGCGCAGTCACGGTAATTTTATAAGACGTATTGCCACGGAATTGCACGTCAACCTATCACCACCATCGAGCTATCGATGTTGGCAACGATGACACCTTTTGCCCCCTCTTTACCTGACAGGGATGGGATAAATGGCCTCAAGGTCGGTAACGGAGTAATCAAGAATTTCAATTGACCATCCTGATTGACATTATTATGTTCCTTATTTAGGTAATATTCCAGAAATACAAGATTAAAAAATTAAAATTCACCATTTTGAACGGAATCATTACGATGCAAGAAAAAAGGCAGTACCCCCCCAAGCCGCAGAAAGTGTATTTTTTCGGCACCTGCGTCATCGATCTGCTTTACCCCGATGCGGGCATGGCGGCCATTCAGCTTCTGGAAAGGGAAGGTCTGGATGTCATTTTTCCTCAAGAGCAGTCCTGTTGCGGGCAACCGGCTTTCAACTCCGGTTTCCCGGATGAAGCCCGGCAAGTGGCCCGAGAGCAGATACGTGTCTTTCACCGGGATTATCCCATCGTTGTTCCTTCCGGCTCCTGCGCCGGGATGATGAGATGCCATTACCCGGAACTTTTCGAGGGGACCGAACTTCAGGCGGCCGCTAAAAAATTTGCCGGGCGCGTGTTCGAGCTGACGGAATTTTTAACCCGCGTACTACAGGTAAGACTCGAGGATCTCGGCGCCCCGATGCAAGTGACCTGGCACTCTTCCTGCCATGCGTTGCGGGAGATGGGCGTCATCGAGGATTCCAAATCGCTTCTGCGGCAGCTGAAAAATGTCGAGCTGGTCGAACTGCAGAACGAAAAAGAGTGCTGCGGTTTCGGCGGCACCTTTTCCGTAAAACATCCGGAAATATCCGGCAGCATGGTGCGTGACAAGATCGACGACATCCAGGCAACCGGGGCGCCTGTGGCCATCTCGGGGGATTGCGCCTGCCTGCTCCACATCACCGGGGCAGCCGAAAAACTAAAGCTGCCGGTGAAGGGAAGACATATTGCCGAATTCATTTGGGAGAGAACCCATGCTTGAACCGACAGCATTTAACTTCAAAAAAAACATCTCCAAAGCACTCGGGGACCGCCAGCTGCGCGCCAATCTAAAGTCGGCCATGGACGGCCTGAAAGCCAAACGGCTCAGCGTCTTTGCTGATGACGACGAACTTCAACAGCTCCGAATTCTCTGCAACGCCATCAAGAAAAGGGCCCTCAGCCGGTTGCCGCAACTCCTGGAACAGCTGGAAGAAAAGTGCGTCCAAAACGGCATCCAGGTTCACTGGGCCGAGACCACCGACGCGGCCTGCCGGATTGTCCTCGACATCATGAAACAGCACGGCGCCTCGCGGTTGTTGAAGGGCAAATCGATGGTGTCCGAGGAGATGCACCTCAATCAATACTTGCAAAAGAAAGGCATCGAAGCCATCGAGACCGATCTGGGTGAATTCATCATCCAGTTGGACGGCGAACCGCCTTCTCACATCATCGTGCCGGCCGTGCACAAGAACAAGGATCAGATCGCCAAAACCTTTCACGAGAAGATTCCCGGTGCGCCCTACACTGAAGTGGTGGAGGAACTCAACAGTATCGCCCGTAAAAACCTGCGCCAGAAATTTTTCGAGGGGCAGATCGGCCTGAGCGGCGTCAACTTTGCCGTGGCCGAAACCGGCACGCTCTGCCTGGTGGAAAACGAAGGCAACGGCCGCATGTGTACCACGTTGCCGCCGGTGCACGTTGCCGTTATGGGGATTGAAAAAGTTGTTGAACGACTGGAGGAAGTCCCGCCGCTGCTGCGCTTGCTCACCGGGTCGGCCACTGGCCAGTTGATCACCACCTATGTCAACATGATCACCTCTCCACGCAAGCCGGGCGAGAAGGACGGCCCCAAGGAGGTTCACCTGGTCCTGCTGGACAACGGTCGCTCTAAAATCCTGGCCGATGCCGAGCTGCGTCAGACCCTTTACTGCATCCGCTGTGGGACCTGCCTCAATCACTGCCCGGTGTACACCCGCTTGGGCGGCCACGCTTACGGATTCGTCTACCCGGGACCCATCGGGAAAATACTGACTCCCCAAATCGAGGGGCTGGATGCCGCCGGCGAACTGGCCACGGCCTCCACCTTGTGCAACGCCTGCGAAGAAGTTTGCCCGGTAATGATCCCGATTCCCCGTCTGATCCGCAGGATGCGCACCGAAAGCTACGCCAAAGATTCTTCTGCAACCGTCAAAGGCCATGGCTGCAAGGCCAATTTCCTGGAGTCGACCGCCTGGAAATTGTGGGCCAAAATGAACACCAACCCTTGGTTGAATTCGCTGAATTCAAGAATGTTGGGGCTTCTGGGCGGTCTACTGCCGAAGGGCGGTCCGCTCAAGGCCTGGACGAGCGTGCGATCGAGACCGAAATTCGCCGCCAAATCCCTTCATCAGAGGGTTAAGGAAAGAGAGGTGAACCGTGAGTAGCGCGGCCAGAGATCGAATCATGTCTAACATACGTGCGGCCGCAGGCGACGGCGGCGAAGTGCCGACCACGGCCTGCCTGCCCATTGCAACTTACGGTCCGCAGGAAAAAATCGATCGCCTGAAGTCTTTGATGGAAGCCGTAAAAACGGAAGTCCACGTGGTTTCGAAAAAAGACTGGCCGGCCGTTGTCAAATCGGTTCTCCGACAGCGGAAGCTCAAGACGCTGCTTTACGCCCCCGAAACCGCCCTCGGACCGGAGTTGGAAAAGGCCTGGCAGAACGATTCCGAAGGGCTGCCCGAGCTGGTTGTCTACGAAGGCGACATCGAGTCCTTCAAAGAGACGCTTTTTCAGACCGATGCCGCGATTACCACCACCGTCGGAGCCATCGCCGAAACCGGTGCGGTGGTGCTCTGGCCGGATTCCACAGAGCCACGGCTCATGTCACTGGTGCCCCCGGTTCATATCGCCGTGGTGGATTCCGCCACCATCTACAATTCCTTCTGCGAAATCATCCAGACGCAGAGTTGGCCGGAAAAGATGCCCACCAATGTGATTCTGATCTCGGGACCGTCCAAGACCGCCGACATCGAAATGACCCTGGCTTTCGGTGTGCATGGTCCCAAGGAGTTGATCGTATTCATTCTGAAATAAATTCTGCTGCTCACGGGTTTGGTCGTTTGCCGCCCTTGTTGCGTTTTTGCTGCAGCAGCCAATTGACGATGTCGGCCGGATCGGGTGTTTCGGATGAAGGGATCGGCAACGTTTGCGGGACCTTCTTCAGAGCTGCAGATTTTCCCTGCGATGCCGGCCGGTTGACTTCGCTCATCTGCTCCGTTTGCAGGGGCGCTGGAGCAGGCGCGGGAGCGGTGGGCGATTTCGTCGGTTGAATCGGTTTTTCCGGCGGTTGTTCGGCCACAATTGGACTTACGGATTTTTCGGGAGAAGCGATTTCGGGTTTCTTTTCCGTGAGCGGCGGTTCGGTACCCTGCGGCAATGTCTGTTTCTGCGTTTGAATGGCCTCCGGTGCCGGTCTCAAAACGACAACACTATCTGTTGGTATTTCCTTTACCGGGGACTTTTCGGAGACCTTCTCGGAGGGAGGAGTTTTCACCGCGCCGGAAGACAAAGACGGTGGTGGCTGCGCCAGGGGGGCTAACGAGGCCGTCGCTTTCCGGGCCGGTTGCCCGGCGGGGGCCCGACTCGTTTTCGGAGCCGAGAGCTTTTCCGGGGACTGGCCAAGATTTAAGTCCAAGTACAGAAGATAGCTGCCCGGCACAAAAATCAGCAGCACCAGAAGGATGTGAAATCTTATGTGGCTGGACTGTTTGATGCGGCACTGCAGGTATGGGAAGTGCTTCACTTCCTGGCGGATGTGGTTTCGGGCGGTCGCCAGCAGGGGGAGAGTCTGTCAAAATGATGGTCTTTGACGGCGAATCGACCCTTGCCGGCAGATACTCGTCGGGCAGCGGTGGTCCCGACATATTCGGTATGCGCATGCGCTCTTTGCAGGCAGTGATCGTCCGGCTGTCGATTTTCGTCGTATTTTTTGCGAACCCAAGCACCAGGGCGAGATCACAGATGATATTGATCTGTCGCGGAGAGCCGCTGGAGAAAGCATGGATTTCATGGACGGCGCCATCGGTAAAAAACTTTGTTTTAGCCCCTGCAATCTTCAGGCGATGAGCAATGTAGGCCTCGGTTTCGGCTTCGGTCAGCGGTTGGAGGTTGTAACTGATGGTGATTCTTTTCCGAATGGCCCTGTTTTCCGGTCTATAAAGCAGCTGATTGAACCCATTTTGCCCCACCAGGATGATGTTCAACAGCCTGGTGCTCCGGCATTCCATGTTGGACAGCAACCGAACCTCTTCCAGGATCTCAGTGCTCATGATCTGAGCTTCATCGACAATGAGCAGGGCATTTTGCCTCCGTTCGCAGGTGCGTTCCAGGAAGTTTTCGAATGCTTCCGTGAAGGTTTCTTTGTCTTGCACCCGGTGGTGGATGCCAAAGCTGTGGGACACCAGGAAAAAGAAATCGTTGCGGACCAAGCCGGGGTCGGGCAATTTGGCGATTACGAGGTTGTCGTCGGCGAGCCGGTCGGCAAGTGCAATGATCAGCGCAGTTTTACCGGTTCCGATATCGCCGGTCAGCAGCAGCAGCCCCTTGTTCTCCTGGATTCCGTATTGCAGCGTTGCCAGCGCCTCCCGATGCTGCCGGCCGAGCCACAAAAAGCGGGGATCGGTGTTGAGCTGAAACGGCTTTTCCCTCAGTTTGAAATGGGATAGATACATGGTTTCACTTCCGCTTCCGGATTTGTTGCCGGGAATCCAAACCGTGGAGGCGACAGTCGGCAGCTGCCGGAAGCGGAGAAGCGACGTTTTCCTGTGGCGCCATCGTACGCTTTCAGATGTTAGAGTATTTCCCCTGCGCCTGCCGGTCACCGGACCGGAACTGAACTGATTTTAATTCACCTACTGAAACTGATTTTGCCTTGGATGCAAATTTCATGCAACTTAAACAAGCCGAGAATTTTTACGGAATACGTTGAAATTTTGAAAACTTATGGTGGGAACGGTTTCGGAGCGGTACGGAAAATGGGAAAATCTGGTAACAGTAATATTGTAAAACAGTTCACATCAGAGCCCGCCAACCTATGCTCATGAATCCCTTTAGCTGTCTTAACGCTGAGCTGAAGCGCCGGGAAACGGTTGTCGGGGGCCTATTTGAGATCCTCAAGATTTCGCTAAATAAAGCCGCTGTAAAAAAACCGACTACTTTCCCGGTCTCTATTCAGCAATGTTCGGCCATCCAGACGATATTAGGTGGTGCATTACGCCGCGTTACATCAAAGAAACGGCTGGCGGGGGTTCACCTTGGTCATCAAACCGCAAACATGGGTTACCCTTGATTCCGTGACGGCGGAAAATGGCCATCACACCATCGGAGTCGAGTGGATTAGAATAATCAATGCCATATAGCGACGAGAACTTGTTTGCCAGGCCATGTAGAGTCGTTTGTGGCTTGCGCGTATGGGTACTTTTCGCACGATCTGACATCGCAACCCAAACCGCCACAAGGTAAACGTCGCCAGGGAAGTGAATATATATATCCTTGAAGGCACTGACAGGTATCTCTTCGTTCTGCTCCTTACTTTTTGCTCCTGTGAGTCTCGCCATTCATACCTCTCCAAGTCAATTTTAAACAGTTACGTGGGTTGGGCTGAGGGACATGCATGTTGAAAACCCTTCAGGTTATGTTGGGTTTCGCTCCTCAACCCAACCTACGCAGCTGCAACACATATTAATGTCAAGCGGCTAACGTTAGGCATCACCAGTTGCCATAATACAGCAGTGGAATGGCAATTTGGGGTTCGAGAAGACGATTTATTCCATAGCTTTAGCGATCTTTATATCGCCCCTAAGAAGCTCATTCACTACTGAGGATCGATCAATCCCCTTCTTCGAAGCAATTTTTTCAACAAATTCTGAAACTTCTTCATCAAGATAAATGGGAATGTTCAGCTTCATATCTGGATGATAAAATTTACCTCTTTCACCTTTTGAAAAATCATATTCTTTTCTCATGTTCATTCACCGTTCTTTTTGGTTTCTTGTTTTGTTGCTTTCCGGCTTGAGATAATCCTGATCGTGACAGCATCTTCACTTCCTTCTCGAAAGGTATGGATCACAACCAGCAACCTTCCTTTCTCCGAAATCCCCATTGTTATCCATCTGTCTTCAGTTTCACTGTGATCTGGATCGAATATGGAAAGTGCCTTTGAATCTCTAAACACCGTTGCAGCTTCGTCAAAAGCTACATCGTGTTTATCTCGGTTTGCTTGTGCTTTTCTGGGATCCCACTCAAAAGTGTAATTTATGGTCATTTTCAACACTCATTTGGTTTTTTAGCAAAGCCGTATTTTTACACGGCTAACGTTGAACTGACCGGCAGCAAGGGCCGCTAGGCCCTTGCTGTTGGGTACAGTGACAGGATGGGCTCTCCTTATCTCATGATGTCATTAAGATCTGGCATTAACTCAAAAAACATATCACATTTCTTCTGTACAGATTTTATATCAGCCGCCCGAAATACCTCTGTATGAATCTTTTCACAGCCTTGAGTCACGCTATCAATCGCCGTACGTTCCCACAGTGTATGGCATGGCCAAGTTTTCAAGACCTTTGCAAAGGGGGCTGAACATCTGTGAGACCGAAGTCTTTCAGGCATATTTGACGCGAATCCAAGCTTAAACCTGCCTGGATCATGGTTTGGTTCCAATTGAATCAGATAAAACCCTCCATGTTCTATCGACGCTGAAGTAGTCGCAATGAAACTTTCATCATCTTTTCCGGTATTACAGTAATCGTTGATGATTAGATCGAAATCAGTATTGCTGATGTATGCAATGGCCAGACCTCTGTGGGCCGGATGTTTTTGTTTTGTTGAAGCTATACCGAGTCGTTTCATTATTTTGAATAGATGCTGCTTTCTCATCCCGAGCTTATTGGCAGCATCGATAACAGATATAATTTGTTCGTTCATATCGGTCATATTTGTAGTCCAACGCCGCTCTTAGCGGGCGCTTTTTTGCGATCCGTTGAAAGAGCATGATGGGATTCTCTGTTTAATAAGGTGTGGTTTCCTCATCGTCATCATCTTCGGTATCCTCGTCTTCCACATCATCCCACTCATTATCATCTGGGTCTTCCCATTCAAGTTCACACTCTTCTTTCTCCGCGTTGTCCTTTAACAAGTACTTCTTAAATATGTGAGGCAACTCTATTTTTTGGATACAAGCTGTATCGAGGAATGAAATTCCATTTTTATGAATGTGCTCAAAGAGTTCGAAGTTATCTGGATAACTAATTCGGGCATAACGATTGTGCCATTTATTTACCAGTACCTCGTAGGAAAGTAACCATTCTGACGAGTTCAGAATATCATCTTCCCAAGTATGAATAATCGAATTTATAAATGTTTTCAGTGGAATTCCACGTTCAAATATAATTTTCGTGACTAATACTTTTGACGGACAATCCCCACGCAAAAAAACCCTTTCCGCCAATTCTTTGCTAATATTTATGTTAAATATAAGGTAGCCATAAACTGCCCATGATAATTCTGAAGTTGGGCCTCTAGTCAATTGATGGTGGACCTTTCTGTCCAGAGCCTCTTTCAATGCTTTCTTGTTTAATTTCCATCCAATAGCCCCGTAATAGCTTAATTGGTCGAATATTTCTCGCGCATTACCTCTGTTCTCTTGTAATAATGATAATAAAATTCGCTGATAGATTTCCCAGGCGCTCTCAGAGACCATTGAGGTCCTCATTTTTCTGAGAAAATATCTAAAGACATGGTCATTTGGATATCGTTGGGCAACCTCCGCAATAAAGGAAAATATTTCTGTAATTTCGTTTGCCTCTATACCGTCTTTCTTTTGTATATCACGCAATCTATATAACCAAGCGCCCTCTATCGCGCTAGGTCCTGAGAGCATCTCAACTTTCTCTGGATTTATTTCCAACTCAAAATCCCTTAACGCATTTTCAAAGGTTCCCAATACTTTATGTGCTTCCCCTTCTTCCTCGCAGCCATACTCAATATCATCATAATATCTGATATAGCGATCTTGCTTTATTTGATTAGCATCAATTAAAGCGTCGATAATGCGACAAAGTATAATTTCAGAGATGATGAAAGAAGTGTCTGGGCCGGTTGGAATACCTATAGTTTGACCATCTTGACCCTTTTGAACAACTCGGTCTAGTTTATTTCCGAGGATGTTTTTATCCCTGAGATGATTCTTCGCATAGTGCTTTCCATGAATTGCCCAAGGAATTGAATGTGTGTAAATTGACCTATAGTAATTCTTAATGTCCAATTTGAGGATTATTGGGAACCGTGAACGTAGTTCCAATTTTTTTTGTACATATCCCTTACCAATTGCATATGGCCGGACAGCCCGATTAAACTTTGTTTTGCGATTAAAAGCTGGGCGACTACAGTTCCCTGGATGATCGGTAAAGAAGCCGCTAATATCAGAATAGTTGGATGAAATTATAAATGCTTGGCCAAGCATTGCCTGTGGGCAAAGTATGTCTAATTTCCTTCTGTAATGAGGTTTTTGTTGAAGTAGGTATGGTGAAGATCTTTGCCAGTGTTTCCCGGAGAGTATTTCGATATCTGGATGGTTATAAGTATGTCTGGCGAAATTGCGAGTCGTAAATATTGGTGGTAACTCCTTGGGGAAGTAACCAAATGCCAGAAGCCTATACAGTCTATTCATATTTATCCCAACGCCGGCTTATCAGAGCTAATATATGGAAAATTTTCCAGCTATAAGCCTTATAGAAAGGAAAATTTTCCGCCTATTCTGATATCATGATAAGAAACATGGAAAAATTTATCGTGTATTTTCCATGTCCCTGTATTCAAAATAAAATAGGATGGAAACCAAGAGCAAGGCAATATTTAAACCCGACCCGATATTGAAATTGATGGACCAGGTCCATCTGGTGTTGCTCCACCACCATTATGCCTACCGCACCGAACAGACTTATTGCAATTGGATACTTCGATACATCAAATTTCATGGCTCCAAAACCCATCCTACCCAGACGTGAAAAGTACAGATCGACTATTTGAATGTCAATTCAAGTTGATCCGCCGCAGATTTTAGTCTTTTATCTATTGTCCACAGCGGCATCCCTGTCAATTGAGCGGACGCTAATAAGTGGACATCGACGAAACCAACACCTTTTCCCATCAGGTGATTTCGCTCGATAAAAAATAGGAATTCGTCAAATTCAATCGTCGGAGCCATTGGAAGGGATTGAAGTAAGGGACTATTTCGCCCAATTATCGATTTTTAGATTTGGAACGCGACCAAATTCCTTTTCGTTGTTGGTAACCAGAATGCTGTTTATCGAAAGGGCATGCGCGGCGATCAGCATATCAAGGGAACCAATAGGAGTGCCCTGTTTTTCTAAAAAGGCCCTAAGCCTTCCATATTGTAGTGCGGCTTCATCACCATAGGACAATATTTCCATTGGTGCCACGAATTGGGCTAGGGCGACTTGATTTTGTGCTTGTTTTGAGCTTTTTTCGACACCGTATTCAAGCTCGCTCAAAGTTATGGACGAGATACCGATTTGCGATATCTGGCTTTTCATGAGCCGTTTGATTACACCCGCTGGTTTTCTTTTAATGATATAGATACAGATGTCAGTATCAAGCATATATTGAATCATAAAGGTTCCCGAGAACCCTGCGGCGGTTGATCTCTGGTTTCCATATAGTCATCGGTAAATTGATCGAGGCTGTTTGCCATGGATGCCCAAGGATCATCTTTTGGGATAAGGAGGACTATTTTCCCGATTTTATTGATAAAGACGTCATCCCCCGAGAAGCGGAATTCCTTAGGAAGCCTTACAGCCTGGCTTCGGCCGTTTATGAATACTTTAGCGGTTTGCATGTTGAACCCTCCTGGACATGATATATGCTGAGATATATATCATGTCGTGGGCATTGTCAATTAAGCCGGCAGATCCTATAAGGATTCTCATTTTCCCATAAGATGATGGCTGAGTATGGCTGCACATTCATAAAATTTTTGTGAGTTGAAAAAAAATCTTGACAGCCTACTGACTGATCCGTTAGCATCGGGCAAATTTCTTGTGGAGAAACCATGCAAAGCGTCTCTATGGACATAAATCAGACCGAAATTGATCTTACCTGCTGGTGGTGGTGGGCCATGATACTTGGGCTTGCCAGCGGGAGGAATTGAGCAAAATAAACATTAAATAGCATTAAAACCGTGGGCAGCCTGAAAGCTCCCACGGTTTTTTAATATAAAAGGGCCGGGGAGCAACCCCCGGCCCTTTTATATTGAACTTTAAACATGTCGACCTTCCATGAAAGGTAATGCAGATGCGATTGCGGCATTTTCCTGGAAAAGAAAGTTTTATCGAACTCGCCCGAACCAGCAACGTGATTCCGGTGGGTCTCGAAATTTTAGCGGATATGGATACGCCGGTGACGATCATGCGCAAAATCTACCCCAACGATGGACCTGCGTTTCTCTTCGAGAGCGTCGAAGGCGGTGAGCGCTGGGGGCGGTTCAGTTTTCTCGGCTCTGCTTCGCGCAGTCAGCTCAAAATCTACAGAAACCGGGTTGAGATCCGACAAAACGGTGCCCTGCGGCGGGAACCCCACCACGGGGATCCCATGGCCTATCTGCGCGCCTACATGACACAATACCAGCCGGCGGTCATACCGGAACTGCCCCGGTTCTGGGGCGGTTTGGTGGGTTACCTGACCTACGAGGCGGTGTCGTTTTTCGAAGATATCCCCAATGAGCTGACGGCGGAAAAGCCCTTGGCCCATTTTATGGTCCCCGAAGAGATCCTGATCTTTGACAACATCTCCAACACGTTGATGATCGTGGCCCTCAGTTTCACGGAGGACCACCCCGACGGCGCTTCGGCTTACGCGGCGGCCCTGGACCGAATTGAAGGCCTGGCCGCCCGTATCGAACAGCCGGTGTCCGAAGACGATGCAGCCGCCCGGCAAGTCGGCTGCCGGCTCGAGCCCGTGAGCGATGACGAGACCTTCCGCCGAAAGGTGTTGAAAACCAAAGAGTACATCCAGGCCGGCGACATCATCCAGGCCGTGATATCGCAGCTGTTTACCTGCAGCCCGCCGCCCGACCCGCTTTCCCTCTACCGAGCCCAGCGCTTCATCAATCCGTCTCCCTATCTCTTTTTTCTCCATCTCGACGGGACCGTATTGATCGGGTCGTCCCCGGAAACCATGGTGCGGCTTGAAAACGGTGTGGCGACCCTCAGGCCGATCGCCGGCACCCGGCCCAGGGGCGGTTCCGAGCAGGAGGATCGGGAGCTTGCCGACGAACTGCTCAAGGACGAAAAGGAGCGGGCCGAACACCTCATGCTGGTCGATTTGGGACGCAACGACCTGGGAAGGGTGGCCGAGACCGGGACCGTGCAGGTGACCGATCTGATGGTGGTGGAACGTTATTCCCACGTCATGCATCTGGTGTCCAACATCTGTTGTGATCTGCGGCCGGACTGCGATGCCTGGAGCTTGATCCCGGCAGCGTTTCCCACCGGCACCCTGTCGGGTGCGCCCAAGGTGCGGGCGATGGAAATCATCGCCGAACTCGAGGAAGAGCCGCGGGGACCCTACGGGGGCGCGGTGGGATACGTTTCCTTCAGCGGCAACATGGACATGGCCATCACGATTCGCACGGCCTGCGTCGAGAATGGTCGGCTCACCGTGCGTGCCGGGGCCGGAATCGTCGCCGATTCCGATCCCGAGCGGGAGCGCATAGAAACCGTCAACAAGGCCATGGCCATTCAGAAGGCATTAGAACTGCTTAACAGAACCTAAACTGATCGGTTCCGGGTTCTGAGTTCAAGGTTCAAAGGTCCAATTACCCAAACAGGCTTGTCATTTTAAATTTTGGTCATTGTGATTTGTTTGTTATTTACGATTTGGAATTTTTCACCAAAACTTAAACGTTTCCTCTTCGATCAAACTGGAGGCGGCGGCCAGAGGCTGCGCTGAACCCTGAACCGCTCAACCTAATAAGAAGTTTGCCGTGTCTCCGGATATTGGCCAACAGCTGTAACCTATCAACTGGCAAACCGGCCAAACGGGCTCAACCGGCTTAACCAAACGGAGTTTCTCCATGATAGTGGTCATCGACAATTACGACTCGTTTACGTACAACCTGGTACAATACTTGAAAATCATCGGGTCTGAAGTGGTCGTGTTTCGGAACGATGCCGTTTCTCTTTCGGAGTTGGAGGAGATGGCGCCTGCCGGATTCGTCATTTCTCCCGGACCGGGACGGCCGGAGACGGCCGGGATTTCGATGCCGTTGATCGACCGCTTTTCCGGCCAGATTCCGATTCTCGGCGTTTGCCTCGGTCATCAGGCAATCGCCGCGGCCATGGGGGGCAAGGTTGTTTCCGCCAAACGCCTGATGCACGGCAAAACCTCATCTGTGACCGCCGACGGGCAAACGATCTTCAAGGGCATCAAATCCCCTTTCTCTGCGATGCGATACCACTCCCTGGCCGTGGAGAAGGAAACCCTGCCGGGTTGCCTTAAAGTAACTGCCGAGGCGGAAGACGGCGAAATTATGGGCATCCGGCATGTGACGGATGCGACCGAGGGGATCCAGTTCCATCCGGAGTCGATCATGACGCCGGTGGGGAAACGATTATTACGGAACTTCGTCAATCAAGCGTAATGGATTTGCGATCCTAAAGAAAGGAGAGGGGGACAATGTTTCGTGAATATCTGACCAAGATCATCGACAGGAAAAACCTGACGCAGTCGGAGATGTCGGAGATGATCGGCCTCATTTTTTCCGGTGAAGTGAGCGACTCCCAGGTGGGGGCGTTTATGGCGGCGCTGGCGACGAAGGGCGAAACCTTCGAGGAGTTGGCCGGCGCAGCCCAGGCGATGCGCCGCAAGGCCCTGCGCATCGAGGCAATGGGCCAAACGGTGATGGACACGTGCGGCACCGGCGGCGATGGGGCCAACACCTTCAATATTTCAACCACGACGGCCTTTGTCGTTGCCGGTTGCGGTGTGACGGTTGCCAAACACGGCAACCGCAGTGTGTCGAGCAAGTGCGGAAGTGCCGACCTGCTGGAAAACCTCGGCATCAACCTCAATACCGCCCCGGAAATTGTCGAAGAAGCCATTGCCGAAATCGGCATCGGATTCCTGTTTGCGCCGCTTTACCATGGTGCCATGAAGTATGCCATGACGGCGCGGAAGGAGGTGGGGGTGCGCAGCATCTTCAACATGCTGGGACCGCTGACGAACCCTGCCGGCGCCAATTGCCAGCTTTTAGGGGTTTACGCGCCTCAACTCACGGAAATGTTTGCCGAAGCCTTGAAGATGCTCGGGAGCCGGCGGGCTTTCGTGGTTCACGGTCACGACGGGCTGGACGAGATCTCCGTCTGCGCGCCGACGCGTATCTCGGAACTGAACGATGGACAGATCCGTACCTACGACATTTCACCGGAACAGTTCTTCGGAGAGGCGGCCGATCCGCAGGAACTGGCCGGCGGGGTTCCGGCCAGAAACGCAGAGATCACCCGCCGAATTCTAACCGGCGAAAAGGGCGCACGGCGCAACGTGGTGCTGCTCAACAGCGCGGCAGCTCTGGTAGCCTCGGGCAGAGTAAAAGACATTTCCGAAGGGATCCGGTTGGCCGAAGAGGCTATCGACTCGGGTGCCGCCACCGGTAAACTGGAAGCCTTGGCGGCATACACAAAGGAAAACGGGTGATGGGCGTGCATATCCTGGATCGGATCGTGGCGAAGAAAAAGGACGAGGTGACCGAGGCAAAAAAGGCTGTTCCGGAGGTCGATCTCGAGCAAAGAGCCAGGGCAAGAACCGATATCCGGTCTTTTTCGAAATCGCTTGCACAACCGGGTCACCAAGGGATCAATATCATCGCAGAAGTCAAGCGGGCCTCCCCTTCGAAAGGCGTCATCCGGGCCGATCTCGATCCGGCGGAATACGCCCGCAGGTACGAATCCGCCGGGGCAGCGGCCATGTCGGTACTAACCGACGAGGGGTTTTTCCGCGGCAGTTTCAACGACTTGCGCAGTGCGCGCGAGGCGACCCGTCTGCCAGTGCTACGGAAAGACTTCATTATCTCTTCCTACCAGGTCATCGAATCTGTCGCCCTCGGCGCAGATGCCATTCTTCTGATCGTGCGAATCCTGTCTGAACATCAGCTAAAGGAGTATCTCTCCCTGAGCCGGGAGTTGCTGGTGGATGCCCTGGTCGAGGTCCACTCGGAGGAAGAGTTCGACGCCGCTTCGGAGGCCGGTGCCCGACTGATCGGTGTCAACAACCGTAACCTGGATGTCTTCAAAACCGACATCAATATGTCTATCCGACTGGCCCAGCGATTTGAACCGCAGCAGACCGGTGTGTCCGAAAGCGGTATACACTCCCGGGAAGATATTCTGAAAATTCGTGCGGCCGGTATCTTCAATTTTCTTATCGGTGAGAGCCTGGTACGGGCGAATGACACCCGGGGGTTCCTGAAGAACTTGCTCGGATTGGAAGAAAACTGACCTTATAATTTCATGAACTTATTGGTCTGAGAAAACAACAGTGAAAGGAATCATACAAATAAAAGTGTGCGGTTTGACCGAAGCAAAAATGGCGGCGGCGTGTGCGGCACTGGAGATCGATGCCGTCGGCCTGGTTTTCTACCCCCCAAGTCCCCGCTACGTCTCTGATGACCAAGCCGAAGAGATTGCCGCGGCGGTGAACGGCCGGGCGGCTGTCATCGGGGTTTTTGTGGACGAACCCGCTGACGAGATCCTGCAAAAAGTGAAGCGGTGCGGGTTGACCGGTGTCCAGCTTCATGGCCGAGAGACACCGGCTGAGGTCACGCAACTAAAAAATGAGGGTCTAACGGTGATCAAGGCCCTGTTTCATAAGAGAGAACCAACCTTTCAGTCGATCTCCCGGTACGGTCCGTCGGCCTTTCTGCTGGAATGCGGCAGGGGGCGGTTGCCGGGGGGTACGGCCCGGGTCTGGGATTGGACGGATGCCCAACCGATTGCCGCAAATGCGCCGGTGATCCTTGCCGGTGGGCTTACCCCTGAAAACGTCGGCCAAGCCGTAAGACTCGGCCGGCCCCATGCCGTCGATGTCAGCTCGGGGGTTGAAGCCTCCCCTGGCAAAAAGGATTTGACTAAAATCGAAGCGTTTGTTTCCGCAGTTGCCGGCATCGTTCCAACCGATGGCGACGCAAAAGCAAGGAGGATTTTTAAATGATACAGACAGAACCCCGTCCGGACGCCGACGGACATTTTGGACAATTCGGCGGGCGCTACGTCGCCGAGACGCTCATGCCGGCCATATTGGAGCTCGAAGAGGCGTACACCCGCATAACGCCAGGGCAGGAGTTCCAGCAGGAATTCCACCGCCTGTTGAACCACTATGCCGGCCGGCCGACACCCCTCTATTTAGCCGGCCGCCTGACCGAGTCTCTGAAGGGCGCTGCAATCTATCTCAAGCGTGAAGATCTGGCCCACACAGGAGCCCACAAGATCAACAACACCCTTGGGCAAGCCCTGCTGGCCAAGTGGATGGGCAAGGGCAAGCTGATTGCCGAAACCGGGGCCGGCCAGCATGGAGTGGCGACCGCCACCGTGGCGGCTCTTTTCGGCATGCAGTGCCGGATCTTCATGGGCACCGAAGACATCGAGCGGCAGGCGGCCAATGTTCAGCGCATGGAACTTCTCGGTGCCGAAGTCGAGGCGGTCAGCAGTGGCAGCGGCACGTTGAAAGACGCCATGAACGAGGCCATGCGTTTCTGGTCGGCCGAAGTATCCGACACTTTTTATGTCATTGGTTCGGTGGCCGGACCGCATCCCTATCCGGCGATGGTGCGGGATTTCCAAAGCGTCATTGGAGATGAGGCCCGCCGCCAGATTTTAGAGCAAACCGGCCGACTGCCCGATGCGCTGGTGGCCTGCGTCGGTGGCGGCAGCAACGCCATGGGACTCTTTTATCCGTTCTTGGAAGATCCGGTCGAGATGATCGGCGTGGAAGCCGCCGGCAAGGGGATCGACAGCGGCAAACATGCGGCGACACTCGGCAAGGGGTCGGTCGGCGTGCTTCACGGTTCCAAGTCCTACCTCTTGCAGGATCAGGACGGCCAGATCATCGAAGCCCACTCCATTTCGGCCGGTCTCGATTATCCGGGGGTCGGACCGGAACACGCTTTTTTGAAGGATATCGGTCGTGCCCGATATGCGGCCGTCGACGACGGGCAGGCACTGGCGGCCTTCAAAACACTGTGTGTTCTGGAAGGCATCATCCCGGCACTGGAAAGCTCGCATGCCGTGGCCCATGCCATGCAGATTGCGACAAACATGCCCCCCGAAAAGGTGATTATCGTCAATCTTTCCGGCCGGGGAGACAAGGACCTGGGCATCGTGTTCTCCCAATCCGAAAAGGAGAAAAGATAAGATGAATCGCATTGATGAGACCTTCGACCGGTTGAAGCAAAAAAATGAAAGCGCTCTGGTTGGCTTTGTCACGGCCGGCGATCCGAAACCGGACGTATCGCTGCGGATTCTTGACGCCATGTGCCGGGCCGGTGTGGATGTTCTTGAACTGGGCGTTCCTTTTTCCGATCCGACCGCCGACGGTCCGGTCATACAGCGTTCATCGGCACGGGCGCTCGAAAGCCGGATGAGTTTGCAGCGGGCTTTCGAGATGACACGCCAGTTGCGGACGCGTTTTAGCCTGCCGATCGTGCTCTTCAGCTATTACAACCCTATCCTTCAGTACGGGACGACAGCCTTTTACCGCAGCGCCACCGATGCCGGCGCCGACGGGGTGCTGGTGGTGGACCTGCCGCCCGAAGAATCGGCCGAATTTACCGATCACCGGGCCGACAACGACCTGCACCTGATCCGGTTGATAGCGCCGACCACTCCGCAGGAGCGCATGCGCCGCATTGCCGCAACGGGTTCAGGTTTTCTATACCTTGTGTCCAAAACCGGAGTGACGGGCAGCGACGGGCTGAACACGGTCGACATCACCCAAAAAATGGCCGATCTGCGCGCGGTGACCTCACTGCCGATTTGTGTCGGCTTCGGCATATCGACTGCGGCCGATGTCGCCGCAATTGCCGCCATAGCCGATGGGGTGGTCATCGGCAGTGCTTTCGAACGCACCATCGAAAACAACATCGATCGTCCGGACCTGGCGGATCGGATTGCCGCACAGGTCCGTGAATACAAAGCGGCTACCAGCCGGTAGTGTTTGCTCATAAAGGGTATGTGTTCGGTTGAAGCCGGCCATGACGGGATCATTCCCGAGTTTCGCTGTGCCGGTAGCGAAGTGGGTCTGGTCGTGATCCCACGGGTGGTTGTGCTAAAAAATATGGACCTATCGTTCCCCGGGTGCAACAGTGTGTCGCTGTCGGGTCGTCTACACGTCAATATCAACCAATCTATTTATAGGAGATGAGGGGGTCGAACATGTTAATCGTCATGGATAAAAAGGCAACCGCCGAAGAGATCGAGGCCGTCGTCGCTGCGGTCGAGGCCAGGGGATATACAGCCCGCCCGATTCCCGGCGGAGAGCGGGTTTCTATCGGTGTTCTTTACAACAAGGGCGCGGTCGACACCTCGCTTTTTCTGGGCTACCCGGGGGTCAAAGACGTGGTTCCGGTCACTCGGCCCTACAAGCTTGTCAGCCGCGAGTTTCAGCATGATGACACCATGGTGACCGTCGGCAACGTGACCATCGGTAACGGCCACTTTACGATCATTGCCGGACCCTGTGCCGTGGAAAGCGAACACCAGGCGCTGACTATCGCCAGGCTGGTTAAAGAAAGCGGGGCCCAGCTTTTCCGGGGCGGGGCATTCAAACCGCGCACATCGCCCTACTCCTTTCAGGGGCTCGGCGAAGAAGGGTTGAAGATTCTGGCGCACGTGCGGGAGGAAACCGGATTGCCGGTCGTAACCGAAGTGATGGATGACCATACTTTCGATCTGGTGGAAGAATATGCCGACGTGATTCAGATCGGTACCCGCAACATGCAGAATTTTTCACTGCTGCGGCGGGCGGGTCGGTCGCGCAAACCCGTTTTCTTGAAGAGGGGCATGGCCGCCACTATCGACGAGTGGTTGATGGCCGCCGAATACATTCTAGAAGGCGGCAACAAACAGGTTATCCTTTGCGAACGGGGCGTCCGTACTTTCGCCCACCACAGCCGCAACACTCTGGACCTTTCGGCCGTTCCGGTGGTGCGCAAGGAAAGTCATTTGCCGATTGTCATCGATCCCAGTCATGCGGCCGGGCGTCGGGACCAGGTGATCCCATTGAGCCGCGCGGCTGCAGCCGTCGGTGCCCAGGGTTTGATGGTGGAGGTCCACCATGCACCCGAAGAGGCTCTGAGCGACGGTGCCCAGTCCCTTTATCCGGAGCAGTTTCAACAGCTCTGTCGGCAGGTGAAGGCTATTTACGACGTATTTTACGAAGATCGATCGTGATGCTCGGGCTCTTTCCCGAATCTGAACGTCAGTGTATATAAAGAATTTAAGCTCACAAAGATAGGTGGAAAATTCAAGAAACAACCCCAATCGATTAAAAGCGAGACCGTATCAGACAATATGAAGACCTACACCATATCGGGTGCCTCAGGCACCTCCACGATTCTTGTCGGCGAGCAGCTGAGAAACCTGGCAGCCCATTTGCCGCCTGCAAAACTTGTCATCATCACCGACCGTAATGTCGAACGGTATTATGCCGATCGGTTTCCGCCGGCAGCAGTCGTTTCTCTCGCGCCTGGTGAAGTCTCCAAGTCGTTGGCGACCGTGGAGATGATATACGATCGACTTCTCGAACTGGAAGCGGACCGCACCAGTTTCATCGTCGGCATCGGTGGTGGTGTGGTGTGCGACATTGCCGGTTTTGCAGCGGCGACTTTCATGCGCGGTCTGCGCTGCGCGTATGTGGCGACGAGCCTGTTAGCTCAGGTAGACGCCAGTGTCGGTGGAAAAAACGGTGTTAATTTAAGTGGGTACAAGAATCTAATCGGGACCTTCAGCCAACCGCAGTTTGTGATCTGCGATCCATTGCTGCTGAAAACCCTGCCCGAGAAAGAAATCCTCTGCGGCCTGGCGGAAGTCGTCAAACATGCCCTGATTCGTGATGCCCCATTGTTTGACTACCTGGAGAAAAACGATTCGCAGATCCAGAAAATAGAGGCCGCTGCAGTGGAGCGAATGGTATCCGATTCGGTGGCGATCAAATCCGCGATCGTCAACCAGGATGAAAAGGAGGGCGGCTTGCGGCGCCTGCTGAATTTTGGTCACACCTTCGGCCATGCGATCGAACATCTCAACCGCATTTCGCATGGCGAGGCCGTCAGCATCGGGATGGTGATCGCCGTGGACATTTCTGTGAGCAAAGGACTGCTGCCAATTTCCGATGCCGATAGAATCAAGCAGCTTTTGCGCCGCCTCAACCTTCCGGTCCGGTGCGACATCGATCCGGCCCGTATGATCGATGCCATCCGCAAAGACAAAAAAAGAGAAAGCGATGCCGTTCATTTCATACTGCTGCGCGGCATTGGCGAGGCCGTGGTGCAACATATCCCCCTTGCGGAATTTCAAGATTTTTTCAAGAGCAAACAGAACGCATGACAAACCGTCGCCGGTATTATAACTTCATTTTAAAACCTTCGTAACCGTTCACAGGGTTGCAAAGTCCGATGCGCTTCAAACCACCTAATTATAAGCGTTTACAGGGTGCCGCAGAAGCAAGGCGTTGGGCGCACAGACGTACTTTTGTACTTCACGTGCCCGACAACAAAGCAGATGCGGTGCCCTGTGAGCTCATACAAACCTTCCAACCGATCGGCCGATTATCAGACCTTTTTAATGACCACGAGCGTAATGTCGTCATTGGGGGGCAGTCCTTTCGAGAAGTGATTTACCTCATCGAAGACATTCTGTAAGATAGCAGCCGAGTTTTCCTTTGCAGACGCCCGAACAATTTGGCGGAATCTTTCCTTGCCAAACGCATGGCCCCCGGCATCGCTGGCCTCCCAGATCCCGTCGGTTCCCAATGCGATGATTGTGCCAGCGGATAGGTCCTCGATTTCATAGTCAGTATATCCGAAGCTCTTGTCGACTCCCAATGGCAGTCCCAATCCGACGAGATCTTCAAATCGGTCTTCCGCCGGCTTATACATCAAGGCCGGTTCGTGACCCGCGCGGACCCAGTGCGCAGTCCCGTGAAGGGGGTCAATTTCTATGAAAAACAAGGTCATGAAATGACCGGAATCCCCCATATCCAAAGCAAGGTCCCGGTTCATCTGCGATACGACCTGCGAGATTCGACCGGATTGGCCGGCCCGTGTCCTTATAAAAGCCCTGGCCGAGGTCATGAGCAGCGCCGCATCGACGCCATGCCCGGAGACATCGCCTATGACCACCTGCAGCTTTTCAGTTGAATGCTCGGGACCGGACAGAAAATCGAAGTAATCACCGCCGACTTCTTCACAGGAAACACTGCGACCGGCGATATCGAGCCCCTCGATCTTTGGTGCAGTCTGCGGAATGAGGCTCCTTTGAACATTCCCAGCGAGGGCCAGGGCTTTTTTCTGTTCGGTCAGATCGGCGACAAACGCCACATTGCCCATTTTAATTCCCTGGGAATCCCGCAAGGTATTCCCATGGATCAATACGGGAACAACCCGCCCGTTCCTGGCCACAAGCGATCCCTCGAATTTGCGGTAGTCTCTGGCCAGAATTCTTTCTCTGTTGAGGGACATGAATTCACTAAACTGCTTTGTCGCCAAATCAAACGGCGTCTTTCCCAGAATATCCTTCAACTGGTACCCGAGCATCCGGCAGTAGGCGTCGTTCGCATATTGGATCTTCAGATCATCATCCATCATCAGAAACCCTTCGCCGGTGGTTTCAACGATTCGCCGAAATTTTTCCTCACTTTTTCGGAGTTCTTCCTCTGCGAGTCGGCGTTCGGTAATGTCGATAACGATACCCTGATTGAAGCGTTTGTTGCCGGCGGCGTCCCTGACGACGGTGGTCTGATCTTCAACCCAGCGGATATCGCCATCACTGGTGACGATTCTGTAAAACTGGGTGTATTCCTCGACGTTTTCTCGGGCATATTCTTTAATTTCTGCGATTGTTCGTTCACTGTCATCCGGATGCACGATATTTTTGAAGACGATCTGTCCGCTCAGAAAACGATCGGCCGAATACCCGAAGCGTGAAATGTTTTCAGAAACATATATCAGGCGGGGATCAGCGCCCGCGAGGCGTCTGAACAGAATGACGGGACTTTTGTCGATAATCAGCTGTGCCATGCGCAGGGCTTCAGTTGTTTGATCCCGCTGCGAAAACTCTCCGGACTCCGGACGGCTTTGGTCATGGCGTTTCGATTTGAACTCATTGCGCTGGTTCTCTAATGTTTCCAGCCGCCGCAGTAGCGTGTCGGCTTCAGTTGCCCGGCGGCGGAACTCCTGAAGCTCTTGAATGAGTTCACCTTTTGATTTCTCGCTGTCCGGTTTCATTTTTCGTCCTGCCATACGGTTCTTAAATAGTGCCCATCCGCGGTTTCATGAAGGGCACTGATACGTTTCGATCCAAGAAAGTGCCATTTCTTGCGAGTTCAAGGAAATCAGTGGCAGTGCACGGAGATATACTTCTGTATGCCGCACAAGCGATTTCGCTAATTGACGCCGAAGTTGCGGATAAAGGCCATTTATGGATGGAAACTATCTTAATTCGACCCGATATTTTTTTAAAAATCCGGAAGGATTGTAAGACATCTTGGCTTGTCTCAGGCCTTTTTCACCGAGGTCCTGTTCGCGGTTCACGATTTTGAAGTTGTCCGGAAGGCTTTCCAGGAACATCTGATTGATCGCCTGGTAGACCCCTTTGTAATCGGGGCAGCCTTTTTCATAATGGACCACGATCGACTCGTCGCTCATTTTTTCGGCGAGAGTGTAGGCGACAATGATGTCTTCAACAATGATCACCCCGCCGGTCAGGCCGACCAAATCATTCCAGTGCATGAGAACTTTGAAGACCGAGCGGTTTTCGGCCGAAAGAACATCGGACGACTCGCAGTCCCGCCAGTTGCACCAGTCCGCCTGCATGGCCATGGCCGGTTCTATCATGGACGGACTGAATGTCTCAAACCGGTAATCGTATTTTTTGATGAATTGATTCAGTAAATTTTTCTTTTTGTGAAATCGGTTGCCTTTTAACTCCACCATTTCGTTTATATCGTAGAGGTAGTCCCAGTGATCGCGATCTTCTTCAATAACGAGCCGGTCCTGGATGTTCTTCTGCCACAGCCGGCTGAGCGTCTCGGGTATGCGCATGAATCGGGTACCGGATGTGAATCGGCGGGTGAAGACGTCGCCCCAATCGATTGTGTCCCACGGGCCGATCGGCGCCCAGAGGCGTGTTTGCGGTCTGGATTGCCGGATCCACACGAGATTTTCGTCCCAGGCCCATGTCAAACCATATTCGTCCGCCCACCCGAAGAGGTTCGAAAAACTGTAATCACTAGATTTCTGAGAACACTGCTCCAATGCTTTCAGGTAGTTCGCTTGCTGTTCCAGGTGAATAGGTTCGAAGTCCATCTGCATGTCGATTGTCTCCGGTTGATTGATAAGGTGCGCGGTTTCAACTGATTTCCGCGACTCCGGTTGCGTCGTTATTTTGCCACCCTTCCTGCAAGGCTTCGACCAGTTGACGGCCGGCTTGGTAGGCTTCATCCAGATAGGCCGGGAAGCGGTGCACATCACCTTCGAAATCGAGGCCTCGGTAGAGAAGTGATCGCCATAGTTCCGTATCGAGTACATCGAAAAAATACTTCATGCTCATCAGAGCGCCGTCGAAAAGTTTTTTGCCACCGGTGGCTCCGGCCGATATGAAGAGCCCCTTGCGGGTGGCGGTCCATTGTCGGAAGGGAATTTTATCGATCCAGTACTTCTTAACCCAGAGCGACTGACAGCGGTCCATTAGTATTTTGATTTGGGCACTGACAGTATAAAAGAAAATTGGTGAAGCGATCATTACGCCCTTAGCGGCCGTAAGGTGATCGCGAACCGTCCCAAAATCGTCCTTGATCGAACAGAGGCCGGATTCCTTGCAGGCATAAATTTCCAGGCAAGGAGACATCTTTAAGTCTCTCAAAACGAACTCGGTCACTGTTGCGCCCGCTTCGACCGCACCGCGCACTGATTGCCTCAGCAAGGCGGACGTATTGCCGTTCCGCCGCGGACTGCCGTAAATTGCAACAATTCTGGGCATATTTTCCCGTTCACTGGTCATTGTTTAGATTTCGAGCACCAAGCCGATCGGGCAGTGATCCGAGCCGTAGATGTCGTTGTCGATAAAGGCCTCTTTCACCCGGCCGCTTTCGACCAGATCGCGCGTAACGAAGAAATAATCGATCCGCCAGCCGATATCCCGTTCGCGGGCTTTGAAGCGATAGGTCCACCAGGAGTACTTCACGGTATCGGGATAAAGGTGCCGAAAAGTGTCCACATAACCGCGGTCGACGATGCGGTCCAGCCAGTCCCGCTCAATGCGCAGAAAGCCGGAGGTCTTCTCGTTGGCCTTTGGATTTTTCAAATCGATCCCGTTGTGGGCCGTGTTGTAGTCGCCGGTAATGACCATGCTGCGGCCCGCTTGTTTGAGCTGATCGGTATATTTGAAAAAGGTGTCATAAAAATCGAGTTTGAACTTCAGCCGCTCCGCACTCATTTGTCCATTGGGAAAATAAACGTTAAAGAAGACAAAGTCTCCGAAGTCCATCTCGATCATCCGACCTTCGGCATCGAACTCCGGCCTGCCCAGTCGGAAGTTCACTTGCTGCGGTGATATTCGCGTGTAAGCCCCGACACCACTGTAGCCCTTTTTGCTCGTGGCGCAGGACCAGAAACTTTCGTAACCGGTGATGGAGCGCATCTCCTCGGTGAGCTGAGGCTCCTGCAGTTTAGTTTCCTGGAGGGCGACGACATCAGCGTCGAGACCCTTTAAAGAATCCAGAAAATTTTTCTTCATTGCGGCCCGTAGTCCGTTTACATTCCAGGAAATGAGGGTCATTTTTTTTCTGGCCATCGGTTACTTCCCCAGCAAACCGGCTACCAAGCCGGCACAGTCCTGAGCCCCGGCGTGGACGAGTGTGTTTTTAAGTGACTGGAAACAGGCGCGGACAATGGCCGTTTTCGGGTGTGAGGAGTCAAGCTGGGCGTCGATGGTCTTCAGGTCGGCCATTACCACTGCGAGTGCGTCGAAAGGCAACCCCATGCTGCCGACTTGCTGTTTGAGAGCATCCGTCACCCGTTCGACAGCCTGACGGACGTCAGTCGAAATCACCGGATCGGTACCGAGGCAAAGGGTCCGTACCTGTGGATTGAGTCCACCCAATCCCGAGGCTTCGATTTCCGCGACGGCGGAGGCTGTGATGCCGATGCCGCCCGACAAGGTGCGGATTTCCAGCATCATCCAGCCCATGAGGTCTTCCGCCAGACGGGAAGCGGCGGTTCGGTCTATTCCCAGCTCGGAGCCGACATCGTACATCGATACCATTGCGGTTGTGTCACCTTTGGTATGATTGTAAACGCTGAGTAGAAAAGTGCGCCCGTTTTCATCGAGTTCGCCAAACCGCATACCGCATCACTTCCTTTCTCCCATAAAACCCCACTTGCTGTGAACATGTGCCAAGCGGCCTATGGGATTACTCCAATATGACGTCGGTGCATATTATTGGACGATCTGCCGGATGGCATCTTCCAGCTCGGGATATTTGAAGCTGAACCCGCTGTTCAGAAGATTTTCAGGAACAACGCGCAGGCTGTCGAACAGAGCCGATGCGGCCTCTCCAAGGGCCAAGCGAAGCATGAGTTTGGGTGACGGCATCACTGCCGGTACGCCCAGCACCCGGCCCAGGGTTTTGGCCAGTTCACGGTTGCGGACCGGATTGGGAGAGCAGAAATTAAACGTTCCTTTAAGCTGCTCATTTCCGGTCACAAAAAGACAGGCCGACACAACGTCTTGCAAATGGATCCATGGAAACCATTGACTGCCATCACCCAGTGGGCCGCCGACGAACATCCGGAAGGCCGGTATCATTTTTTCAAGTGCCCCGCCGCCTTTGCCCAACACGATTCCGAATCGCATCACCATTGTCCGGATACCGTGTTCTTCGGCCCTCAAGGCTTCTTCTTCCCAATCCTGGCCGACCTGCGCCAAATAGTTTTTTCCGGGCGGCTCGGACTCGGTCAGGATATCATCGCCCCGGTCGCCGTAATAGCCGACCGCCGAGGCGCTGCAAAGAAAGGTACCCCGATGAACCGCCAGGGCGTCCACCACGTTGCTGGTGGTCAGGACTCGGCTGTCGTAGATCTCTTTCTTGTAACGTTTCGTCCAGCGGCCCATGATGCTGCGGCCGGCCAGGTTGATGACGCCATCGACATCTTCCAATTCCGCTTGCCAGGGGCCTTCGTGCGCAGTATCGGCCTGAATGAAGCGAAATCTGTCGTGGCTTACGATATCGGGTCGGGATGATGTGCCGGTCACCACAATGTAATGACCCTTTTCCAGGAGAACACGGGTAATGGCTGTTCCGATGAAGCCAGTTCCGCCGGTGATAAGAATCTTCATCTGCACCTCGATTTTTGCCCACAATTTATCAATTGAACCGACGTTGTCAAGCAAGTATCAGGGCTGCAGCGGCCAAAATATGGGCACGGCAAAAAGAATGACGACCAGGATGACCAGGGTCAACACGCCGCCGATTTTGAGGTAGTCGATAAAGCGATACCCACCCGGACCCATAACCAGAATGTTGGCCGGATGGGCGATAGGTGTCGTGAAACTGGCAGAAGCCGCCATGGCGACCGCCATCAGGAGCCCATAGGGTGACAGCCCCATGCTGGCGGACGTGCTGAACACAATCGGCGCCATGAGGACGACAAGCGCCGCGGTCGGTATGAAGCAGGTTGCCAGGAAAGTTAAGGCAACCAGGCCGAACATCACGGCTTTGGGGCCGTAAGGACCCACAAGGGCCACTACCCCTTCCGCAATGAGCTTCGCAGCCCCGGTTTGATCGAGGGCGGTTCCGAGCGGCAGCATTCCGGCGATCAGAAAGACCGCTTTCCATTCGATCTGTCGGTAGGCTTCTTCCATGGTCAGACAGCGCATCAGGACCATGAGCGCCGCACCGATAACAGCCGCAATGTAAATCGGGACCCAGCCCATTATGACCGGCAGCAGCACGGCGACCATGACCAGCGTCGAGGTTTTGGCCTTTCCAGGATGGGTAATTTCCTGGATGATTTCCCTTAAGACAATAAAATCGGGTTCGCGTCCCAGCAGCTGTAGTTTTTGGCGGGGGCCGAACAGCAGCAGGGCATCCCCAAAACGGAGGGGAATATCAGGCAGGTCGCTGAAGAGGGCCTCTCCTTGACGCCAAACGGACAGCACGTTCAATCCGTACTTTTCCCGAAAGGACAGTTGACGAAGGGTTTTTCCAACCAGGGCTGTTTGGGGAGAAAGGATGGCTTCCACCAGACCGGTGTCGCCGGCTGTCAGCTCTTCTATTCTGGGTTCGATCCTGCGGTCGACCTGAAGCCCCCTGAGCCCCTCCAGAATCATGATGTCTTCCCTACGGGCCTCGACGATGAGGTGGTCTTCGGATTGCAGGACTTCACTGGGTTCAGGGATGATCGACCGGCCGCTTTTGCGCTTGATGCTCAGGATCCGGATTCCCATCGCAGCGCCCAGTCGGCTCTCCTTCAGGGTCTTTCCGGCCAGCACAGAGTCTTTGGGGATCCGCATGGCCAGCAACCGCGTATCAAGGTTGTACACTTCACCAATGTCTTCAGGGGTAACCGTCTGAAATTGATCCGTCTCATTCTGTTCCTTCAGGTTTTGCAGGTTTTCCTTGCGCCCCATAATCAGGAGCACATCATCTGCCTGGAGGGGGATATGCTGAAGGTCAACGCGCTTGACGCTGTCATCACGTCGGAGCGCCAAAACGATAGCGTCGAAATGATTTCGAAAATCAAGCGTTAACAGCGTTTGATCGCAAAATTGGGAACCGGACGTCAAACGGCACTCCACGAGGTCCAAGTCTTCCGCCACGAGGGTGTGAAAATTGATGGGTTCATCCTCAATAACCAGGCGATTCCAGTTGCTGACCTCCATAAAATTTTCAATCCGGCCTTCAACCGTCAACAGATCTCCGGCATGCAGGAGTTCCGATGGTCCGGGCGCCATTAGAGTGCGATCGGTCCGAGTGATACCGATGACGTTCAATCCGACCGCGGAATGCATGCGGCTGGCGGCAAGGGTTTTGTTGACCAGGGGAGACTGCTGCGGAATCCTGACAGAGAAGAGGTGTTGCTGGATACCGTACTGATCGCTCAAATCCTCACGACGACTGGACGATTCTTTGACAACATCGCGTCGTGGCAGCATGTGCCGGCCGACAAGGGCCATGAAAGCGATGCCGCTGAACATGACGATGAGTCCGACCGGTGTGAAGTCGAAAAAGGTGAACGGTTTGAATCCATTTTCCTGAAGGGCGTCGGTCACCAAAATGTTGGGAGGGGTACCGATCTGGGTGGTCAAACCGCCGAGAAGACATCCGTATGCCAGCGGCATCAGCAAGCGTGACGGAGGTGTTTGGGTGTGGTGGGCAAGGCCCATAACCACCGGCAGCATGAGGGCGGCCACCGCCACGTTGTTCATTATCGCCGACATGACGCCGGAGCTCAGCATGATGACGACGATCATAGAGATTTCACTCCGCCCGGCTATCCGGCGCACGAAGCCACCGATGATGTTGGCCACGCCGGTGAGCGTGAGGCCGCCGCTTAAAATGAACACCGCCCAAACCGTGACGACGGCTGGATTGCTGAAGCCGGCCAGCGCTTCGACCGGGCTTACCAGCCCTGTCAGAGCCACGGCCCCGAGGGCGAGAAGAGCGGTCACTTCCATGGGAATCCATTCGGTGACGAGCAGGACGACGGCAATAGCCAATATAAAGAGCGTCAAGGCAATATCGGGCGTCATTTACGAAAGCCTTCCTGTGTGGTCGTTTATCAGGCGTTGCCAAACGAGATAGTAAGAAGTTACGGCTTGATGTCCAGTCGGTACAGAGGGGCCGGAAGCTTTTCTGACGTCACGATGAGACTCGTCCCGTCCGTACTGAAGCTCATGGCCTCGGCCTGCCGCATCCGCGGCATGTCCAGCGGAACGGGGGGTCGATCGAACACCCGCGGCCAGCTTTCATTTCCCTGACGGTAAAACAGATACGGTCGTTTGTAGGTCAGTATAGCGATAATCTTTCCATCAGGCGAAATGTCCATCGCCGTCGGTTGAGACCGAAAACGGCCGAACAGGGGATCTTCGCGAAAATCTTCGGCTGTGGGTTTCGGAATTCCACCAACCCTCGTCACCGGCCGGGCCGTCTGAACCTTATCGCTTTGAGTGAAGGTAAGGGGCAAGGAGTAGAGAACGGGTGGCTCGTCGCGCTTGGTCAACAACAGGATTTCCCGGCGGTGCACATCGACCGCGACACCCTCGCAATCCCGCGGACCGTCGGCATAGACATACTCGATGCGCCACGACCATTCCAGCGGCGCCTTTTCGACGATTCCCGCCGGCTTGACACTCGGTTCCTTAACTATATAAAGAACACAGGATTTCCGGTTATTTTCGTTGTCGCCGCAGTCGGCGATCAGCAGAAAAGCGGTTCGGTTGACGACAAAGGCGGCGAGGTCTTCCCAGTCCTGATTGCGGGCGTTTCGAATGGGCACGTGACCGCGGTCCGATCCATCGAGACCGACGGCATAGATCAGGGGTCCGTCACCGCTGTCGTTGATCACCCACAGAACATCCACACGGCGCCGAGACGCGGCGATGCCGCTGGCTTCTCTTAGGTTGCTGTCGGCCAGGTTACCGAGAAAGGATATTCCCGAACCGCGTGCGATTTGTGAAGTCGGGTCTTTGTCGGATGCAATTGTCGGCGAACCGGTGGAGCAGGCGATAGCCAGGAGGGCACAACTGACGCAAGCCGCCAGGAACTTACGGGGAATATTTGTATACATTATGCTTCGCTATTGGTTTTCATGGCCCCGGGAAGTATGCCGGTTACAGGGCCATGGCGATGCGGGTATGGGAATCTTGCACACCCGATCCTCAATGACCGCTACCAATTCCGGCGGCAGGGTATCACTTCGCATTTTGGGTATATTCCTTTCACTCATATCCAATTTTCAGCCTCCGGAGCCACGTGTACGAAACAATCGTAGTAAGCCGCCTGCTCGCCCATTTCAGAAATCCGGTCCGATGTCAATACGTTGACCGAACCGCTCTTGTGCCACCAGCCCTGCTCGATTGTCACCGCATCCGCTGCCGCACCGCTGTCACAGCGGATTCTGACCAGCAGGGCGCCCCGGTCGGACGATACCCTGGCGCGACGGCCGTCCGTAAGGCGAAAGGCCTGGAGTGTTTCAGGGCTGACCACCGCTTCCGGTATGTCATCGGTAAAAGCAAAGTGTTGGGAGTGCATCGAGTTGCGACGGTGAGGCGTGATAAGCCGAAGGGGATATTCCGGGTTTCCGGTGGCGGCCTCGATATAGGTCGCTACCGGGCTGCAGCCGTCGGCCCGCGCATTGTCAGAATAGAGTTCGATTTTGCCGCTGGGCGTTGCAAATAAGCCGTCCCGCCAGGGGACGGCATGCTCCGGGAGAGTAAAGGGAGTCTGCTTCAGGTTTTCGACATTCACGCCGTAAGCCTCGGTTATCGGACCGATGGCTTGCTCCAAAAACTTCCTGCGACCTAACCGGGGATAATCCGGGAGACGCATGCGGTCGGCCAGCGCTCTGAAAATCTCGTATTCACCCATGACGCCCTCCGGCGGCAAAACCGCCCGCGCGGAGTAATTAACATAGGGTGAGAACATGCTGGAGTGAATGATATCCTCCTCTTCGAGCACGCTGGTGCACGGCAGGACGAGGTCGGCGTGGCGGGCCGTGTCGGTCATGAACAAATCGATCACCACCTTGAAGTCTATGGCCTCAAACGCAGCTGCCGTTCGATTGATGTCCGGACCCTGGACCAGAGGGTTGGCTTTTGAAACGAAGATGCACCGGATCGGGGGCTCGTCTTCGGTTTCCAGATATTCGGCCAGTCGGGCAATGGAGAACGTGCGCCGGTTGCGGGCTCGCACCTGGCTTTTTTCAAAATCCCCGCCGATGAAGTCGGGGAAAAACCGGTTTGCATAATTCACGCCGCCCCCACCGACACCGATGTTGCCAGTGATGGCTCCCAGGGCGTCGATGCTGCGCACGGCGTTTCCACCATTGCCGTAACGCTGAATGCCGTAGCCGATAATGATGCCGGAGGGCTTTTTCTCGGCGTAGGCTTGCGCCAGCCACCTAATCGTATCACGGGAGATCCCGGTCACCCCGGCCGCCCACTCGGGTGTGAAGTGTTGAATCGCCTGCCGGAAGCGCTCGAAGCCGTGCACCCGTTTTTTTATAAACTCACCATCGTGCCGGTTTTTTGCGATGATCGCATTTGCCAGGCCCAATGCCAGGGCGCCGTCTGTTGCAGGTCGGACCGCCAGGTGGTGATCGGCAAGTTTGGCAGAAGCCGATCGGCGGGGGTCGATAAGAACGATCGTGGCACCTGATTGCCGGGCCTGTCGGATATAGGGCACCAGGTGCCTGTTGGTGTCGGCCGGGTTGCGGCCCCATAGGATGATCATTTTGGACCGGGCAAAGTCTGCCGGATGGTGGCCGCGGGCCTCACCGAAATCGTAACGCTGGGCGGCCATCCCCGCCCCCCAGCACAGACTGCCGCGTGGCACGGTGACCCCACCGAGGCAGTTGAAAAAAATCTCATCGACCTTCTTGGTCAGACCGCCATGGCCGCTGCCGGCGTAATTCAGGATCGCAGCGGAGCCGTATTGCCCGATGGTCCGGGTCAGCCTGTCTGCGATGTCGTCAAGGGCTTCCGGCCAGGTTAGCGGGACCCATTTGCGGCCGGCTCTCTTGAGTGGTGAGGTCAGTCTCTGCGGGTGGTTGAGCCTTTCGAGAAGTTTAATGCCCTTGATACAGCAGACCCCGCGGGTGAGGGGATGATTCCGGTCGCCGCGAATCCTGGTGACATGGTTGTCGACCACAGTCGCCACCAGACCGCATGCGTCAAAACAGTCCAGAGGGCAGGAAAATCGGACGTCCTTTTTATGGTTCTGCATCTGATGGTTCCCTATGACCTCAAAACACCTGTTGTGAGGTAGAGCCTGAGACCGCCGTGACGGATTTCCTGGACGGAGAACGGAAATGGGATTCGTTTCAAAAGGCCTTTCCGCGGCACGACCAGTGCCACCCGCCACCCGCACCATACGGCTTTCAACCGGTTGCATAGATCTTTAAACAAAGCGTCACTCTGTTTCGGAGACCCCATGCGTCGGCCGAATGGCGGGTTGATGGTGAGCAGGCCCGAAGTGACGCCGAATTCACGGGGCGTCAAGTCGAAAAAATCGCGGTTGGAAACGGCAATGGACGCTGACAGTCCGGAATCCGCGGCGTTCTCTTCGAGGGCCTTGCATGCGGACGGGTCGATGTCCGCTGCGAAGATAGCGGCATTGCTGGTGCCGACGATTCGTTGGGCGCACTGGTCTTTGATGTGCTTCCAGCGTCCGCGGGTGAGCGCAAAGGCCGGCCAGCCGTTAAAGGCGAAATCTCTGAACCAGCCCGCGGGAATGTTGCGCGCCCGCATCGCGGCCTCGAGAGAAAAAGAACCCGCTCCGCACATCGGGTCGACCAACGGTTCAGGCGGTGAGTATCCCGCCAGTATGAGCACGGCCGCCGCAATCGTTTCCCTGAGAGGGGCGGCCGTCACCTGTTTTTTCAGCCCGCGTCGGTAGAGGCTATCCCCGCTGCTGTCCAAGGATACCGCAAAATGGTCATCGACAACCCGGATAAAAAGTCGCTGGCCGAGAGCCGCGCTTTCATTCGGTTTCGGGTCGGCTCCCGCCTCAACCCAACGTGCATCGATGGCTTTTTGAAATCGTTCGGCGATGGCGACGCCATGATAGAGGCGGGAGTGGCGGGCCGTCACGTTAAAACGGAGCGGTTGGCCCGGATGCAGATAGAGTTCCCAGGGTATTGCGGCCAGTTTTTTTTCGAGCGTGAAAAAATTGGAAGCCGTGAAGGCACCGATCCGCATGAGAACCCGGTTGGCCGTGCGAAGGCAGAGGTTGGCCAGGTAGCCGTCGTGCAGGCGGCCGATGAAGGAAACGCCGCCTTTGGCCGCGCGGCCCTCAGGGGCGACCAGTGACAATGCCTGAAGCTCGCGCAGGCACAAGGGTTCGAGGCCGGGACTCGCCGCAGCGAAAAATTCCATTGAACGAGCGACGACCTGACGTTTAATGCGTTTTTCAAAAGACGGCATCACTCAATTGAGGTATCAGTAAAAGACGTGTTTGTAAATGTGTTAACGCTTGCCCCTCCACGAGTCCCGCACGGCATAAAGATGTTTCGGACATTGACTTTAAGGCCGGGATTCTGTATCACTCCCCAAATGCAGTAAACGGCACGACAGGAGGGAGGTACCGACACCATGGCCGGAATCAACAAAGTTATTCTGATCGGCAACCTGGGACGCGATCCGGAAGTCCGCTACACACCGGACGGCACTGCCGTTGCAAACTTTTCGATTGCAACTTCCATGGAATGGACCGACAAGGGCAGCGGCGAGAAAAAAGAACGCACGGAATGGCACCGCATCGTTGCTTGGCGAAAGCTCGGCGAATTGTGCGGCCAGTATCTGTCGAAGGGCCGGCAGGTGTATATCGAAGGACGTCTGCAAACCCGAGATTGGCAGGACAAGGACGGCAACAAGCGTTACACGACCGAAGTCATCGCCACCGAGGTGCAGTTCCTGGGCCCCAAAGAGTCTTCCGGGCCGCGTGATGCCTACGGCGGCCCGCCGCTGCCCGATTCTGAGCCCCCTTATATGGATTCGAAAGATGACGACATTCCGTTTTGATGGTCCGCACTTTGCAACAGCGGTTGATCGGTATCCCATCGCTGCGTGGGGTAACAGCTATTGGTTGACGGATGTGGCAGAGATAGGCGTCAGGCTGGGACGAAGGGCAGCGTCGGAAAAACTGCCCTCGGCGGTTGAATGTGACTGAAGCAGTCGGCGCTGCTTCAGCATACAATTGTTACGCGTCTTTTTTTTCTTCGATTTTTTCGGGTTCCTTAGGCGTTTCATCCTCTTTTGTGGCGCCTTTAAAGTTCCGGATGGCTTTGCCTACTCCGGAACCGATTTCCGGCAGTTTGCCGGCTCCGAAAATGATCAGGATGATTACCAGGATAATTATCAACTCGGGCATTCCGATTCCAAACATATATGCCTCCTGCTATTTGTCGGGCCTTTTTTGCTTGAGTTCCTGCAAGAGTTGCAGAAATTCTTTGGATTTCAGGTAACGATCGATGGCTTCCTGATAGGCGATCCATTTACGCCATAATTCGAACCAGGCGTCATTGTGCCAGTAACTGGCGGGATCACCGCGGCCTTTGCGACGCTCGACGTATTCCTGGTACTCTTCCGTACAACTCTCACACAGACGATACGGTATCTTCGTTTCGCGGCTTTCGGTCTTCATGCAGCCATGCGCGCGGGCGATCTGAGTACCGCATTTTTCACACTTAAAAGCACAGTGGGTGCACTGGAAAACCTTCCGGACGGCCTGAATTTTCTGCTTCCTGACGATGGCGTCTTTTTTTTCCCTTGATTGAGTCAGTTTGTCATTGATGGAAATAATGTCGGCCACGTGCCACCATGTCGTATCAAATTCCCGATTTCCACACACCACTATATCTGGCGGGAGAGCTGCCGCAAAAGATGAGCCGGCTATACTTCCGGCGTGAATGGTGATGTTCTCCGACGGCGAAGTCGGGATGGATTCCGAAATAAGATCCTGCAATCGTTAAATTTATCGTGGATATTCACCGTATTCGCAATTGGCTCATGTATAGCATCGGCGCGTGAACGTGTCAATCATTACAAATGAGGGTCGAAAAATGGATATCCAGCCCTCCCACCGTTCAAAAGGTTGTCTGGGCTCACTCGAAAATAGCCGGCCAATTTGGATGCCGATGCATCCGGTCCGTCTGGATACGAAAACCCGGAATAACCTAATATTCCTGAGTATCCGCGCCTCGAAGGCCGGGCACCGCATGACACGAAATTGCCGATTTTGTTTTTCTTGAGCCCTCACCGGGTTATCCACCGCTCTTTCCAAGTCCCCGTAGGCTTTTGAAATCAGCTTGTCATTCACGGTCTTTCATGCTAACCATCCAAACTCAAATTTCGTCCATAAACGGCCCTTTCCTGCATTTCCGGATCGGAATCCAATCGCCGGCGGTCTTTAAATGTGCATGAACACTATATTGTTTCTGACTAAATTCGAGGGTTGATCGTCGGTTGAGCTTGAAAGATCAGGAGTATCATATGTCATATCAGTTCGAAGCCAGTTGTCGATCGCTTCTGATCGGCAGCCTCCCGTTAGAGGATCATGGAGCGGCCAGTGAACTCGTATTCCGGTACACGCCGGAAATACCGCTGTGGGCGCAGTTGCCGGTTCACGCCCACGAAGGCATGATGCAACAGTTTCTTCCGGGTCTTCCGGGCCTTCGCTCCGCCGCCGACCGTACTTATGTCGACACATCGGCACCGGATTTCGACAATGAGGTGCTGGCATTTTACGAGGAATTCGTGGCGGTGACCGAGGGAGGTGCGGACATCGACCATACCCGCTTTGCCCTTGGAGCAGACGTCGCCCCCGGATTTGCGGTTCTGATGAAGCAGCTGGCCGACCGGCCTGAGGTGCCGGTTGCCGTCAAGGGACAGGTGACCGGTCCGTTTACATTTTGTACTGGTGTCCACGACGAAACACGGCAGGCCATATTCTACAACCCCCAGCTGCGGGATGCGGCCGTAAAACTTTTGGCCCTCAAGGCTGTATGGCAGGTCCGTCGCTTGGCTCATCTCGGGCGACCGGTTATCATATTTTTCGATGAGCCGGCCCTGGCCGGTTTCGGCACATCCGAATTCATCAGCGTTTCCAGGGAAGACGTTTCCGCCTGCCTGGCCGAAGTCATCGAGGCCGTTCATGTGGCCGGCGGCATCGCGGGGGTTCACATCTGTGCAAACACTGATTGGTCCCTGGTTCTGGATTCATCCGCCGATATCGTCAACTTCGATGCCTATGCGTTCTTTGACCGGTTTGTTCTCTACCCCGAGTTGATACGCCGGTTCGTCTCGGACGGGAGAATATTGGCCTGGGGGATCGTTCCCACCGGAAACAGGGACGATATCGTCAAGGAAACCGCCGATTCTCTGGCGGAGAAATGGTATGCAGAGATCGCGTGTGTCGAGGCGCTGGGGATCGACCGTCGTCGGATCGTTTCACAATCCCTGATCACGCCCAGTTGCGGGGCAGGAACCTTGCCGTTGGAATTGGCGGAGAAGGTGCTGCAGCTCACGCGCGAGGTTTCGGACCGGGTACGGGCGACTTTAGGACTCACTGAAACATAGGTTGGGCGGTTTCGCGTCCAGGTGGGATTAACGGTTCCCAGTTAAAGCTTGGCAATCTAAATTTACTCCGTGAGGTTACACATGTCTGAAAAAAGAGAATCGGCACATTTTACAGGTGCTACCCGCTATGTTCTCGATGATGAGCTGGCCAGCATCATCAACATTTCCATGGCCCTTGAAATGCCGCTGCTGCTGAAGGGGGAACCGGGCACCGGCAAGACGATGCTGGCCCATGCCATCGCCGAGAGTCTGAAGATGCCCCTGGTCGTACTGAACGTCAAATCCAGCATGAAACTGATCGACGCACTCTACCAGTACGACACCCTGACGCGGCTCAACGACAGCCGCTTCGGCGACTCCAGCCGGAATGTCAGCAACATAGAAGACTACATCCGCATGGGGAAAATCGGGCAGGCATTCACCGCCGAAAGGCGCACAGTTTTGCTGATCGACGAAATCGACAAGGCTGACACCGATTTCCAGGATGACATGCTCGATGTCCTCGATCAAATGGAGTTCGACATCATCGAAATCGACAAAACCATCAAGGCCCGCACC
This sequence comes from uncultured delta proteobacterium, assembly GCA_963787235.1. Taxonomy (GTDB): domain Bacteria; phylum Desulfobacterota; class Desulfobacteria; order Desulfobacterales; family SG8-13; genus JARFQH01. The sequence goes on along the minus strand of CAWBCG010000082.1, from coordinate 95,975 downwards.
CGTCCGGTTATCATCATCACCTCGAACGCCAAGAAGGACCTGTCGGATCCCTTCCTGGGCCGGTGCAACTTTCACCACATTGCCTTCCCGGAGCCCAAAATGATGCGCAACATCATCGCCGTCCACTTTCCGAATCTGGATGCAGAGTTGATGGAAAATTCGGTGACGGCATTTTACAGACTGCGTGAAATGGAGGGAATCGAAAAAAAACCGGCCACCAGGGAGCTGCTCAACTGGGTGCGGGCGCTCAATGCCGATCCCGATTTCAAACCCAAGAAGCTGGCCAGCGGTGATATCCCTTATATAGGGGTGCTCTTCAAAAAAAGTCAGGACCTGCAGCGAACAAACGAACTGCTCCGCAGGAGAAGACTGTTCTGAAATGTTCATCGACTTTTTTTACACTCTTAAAAACGTCGGGATTCCAGTCAGCCCGACGTCGTTTCTGACGCTCCATCGAGCGCTGCAGACCGGGCTGGTGAATTCCCTCAATGATTTTTATACGGCGTCACGATCGATCCTGGTCAAGAGCGAGCGTTATTTTGATCTGTATGACCAGGCGTTTGCACACCACTTCGAGGGAGCCGAGTTGCCGGATGTCAACGGTGTCGAACTGGACGATATTGCCCGGGCCATGCTCGACCAGTGGTTGAAAGAGCCCCGTGCGCTGGCCGAGGCCCTCGGCATCGATGAATCCGAGTTGAACCGCTTGACCCCGGAAGAACTGATCGAATACTTCAAAGAACGCCTCAAGGAGCAGACCGGTGAACATCACGGCGGAAGCCGGTGGATCGGTACCGGCGGGACCTCACCGGTGGGCCATTCGGGTAACCATCCGGGCGGAATGCGCGTGGGCGGCGTTTCACGCAACAAGTCGGCCGTGAAAGTCGCCTTGGACCGTCGCTACCGCGACTATGCCCTGAGCGGGCCATTGACGCGGCCGATGGTGGGAGAGGCGTTGAAGCGGCTGCGCAACCTGGTACCGGTGGGCCCCAAGGATCGGGTCAATATCGATGAAACGCTCTATCAAACAATGAAAAACGGGGGCGAAATCGAGATCGTTTTCGAGCGCAGCCTGAAGGATCGCCTGAAGGTGATTCTCGCGATCGACAACGGTGGCTATTCGATGGATCCTTACATTTCCGTGGTGCAGACGGTTTTCGATTACGCCCGGTCTCAGTTCAAAGACCTCAAGACCTATTTTTTTCACAACACCGTCTACAGCACCCTCTGGGGAGATCCGGCCCGATTTCGCAAACCAAAACCGATTGCCGAGTTTGCTGCGGCCGATCCGCAAACCCGATTGTTCATCGTCGGCGACGCCAGCATGGCGCCCTACGAGCTGATGGTCGCCGATGGGTCGATCCATATCGAGGAAAGAAGCGGAACGCCCAGCATCGAATGCCTCAAATTTCTGGCCGATACCTTTTCGCACGTGGTTTGGCTAAATCCCATGCCTGAAGATATGTGGAATTACACTCAAACGGTTAAAACGATCGGAAGAATATTTCCCATGTTCGAACTGTCGATCGACGGGCTGGAAAAAGCGGTGCACTACTTGATGGCAAAATGAGAGGCGCCTGGAACAGGGGTCAGGCCCAGGGTTCAGTCCATCGACGCGCGACAAAGGGGCGACGGTTCGGACGTTACAAGGAAACGGCTTCAGGAATCGCATCGTTCCCCGGCTATCGATCCTCCCAGTTCCGCCACGGTTGTCAACACGTCTAAAACCGGTTCGGCATCTGTGCATCGGCGCTGGAAGGACGGCAACTCACTTTTTTATTGCGTCATGCTTCCAGACCGTACAATCGGCAGGTGTTGTTCCAGATGGTTTCGGCCAGAACGGCCGGATTTTCTTTGCGGACCTCGGCCAATTTCAGCAGCACGGTGCGGACGAAAGCCGGCTCGTTGCGGCGGGTGTGGTTTTTTTCGGGTGCCGGGGTGAGATAAGGGGCGTCGGTTTCGACCAGGAGCCGCTCGGCCGGTATGATGGTTACCATGTCGCGCAGAGCCGCCCCGCGCTGTTTCATGGTCAAGATGCCGGTGATGCCCACGTACAGTCCGAAATCCAGGTAGCGAACGAGCTCCTCATGACTGCCGCTGAAGCAATGGATCACGCCCCTTAGTCCGGCATCGGCGTGGGCACTCAACAGTTCGATAAACCGGCCGTTGCTGTCCCTCTCATGAAATATCAGGGCCAAATTCATCTCGCGGGCCACCTCGAGCTGGTGGACAAACCAACGCTCCTGGTCCGCTTGCGGCGAGTACATGCGGTTGAAGTCGAGGCCGATTTCACCCCATGCCCGTACCTCCTCGGCGAGGGCCAGTTTGCGCAAACCGGCAATGACCGAATCGGTGCAATCCCGGGCATCATGAGGGTGCACCCCGACCGACGCACAGCAACCCTTAATTTCAACGGCCAGGCGAACCGCTTTGTCGGAGCTGGACCGGTCGGTACCGACAATCATCATTGCGGCAACCCCCGCTTTCCGCGCACGCTGCAGGACTTCCTGCCGGTCACGGTCATAGCAAGGGTCGTCGAGGTGGCAATGGCTGTCGAATATATTCATCCGTCGGACCCCCATAGCCTGGTTTGTTTCGTGTGTGTTACTCCACGTTGAGTGAGGCCTTAGCACGACAGGTAGATAATTGCAAACCTTCGCGAAAAGGTCATAAATGAGGTTGATAATAAGAATCCTTTAGATTACGCAAGGTAAACGGACATTAAAACGCTCAAGCGATTGGCCGCTTTAATTCGAAATAAGAATCAGACCCGAAAATAGAAACTTGAAACTCGAAACTCAGAACCCGGAACCAGTGGTGGCTTAAGGGACATGAACGTTTAATACCAAATCACCCGGCTACGTGTAGAGGTTCTCCGGGAACCGCTGAAAAAAGAGTGTGATCCGAGGTTGATTTTATTATGAGTATATGCTTGTAATATAGATGGATGTGAAGGCGATATTGGTTTAAGAGGCAGAACAATATAAGCGAAAGAGGCTCACCATGTTTAAAATCATAAGACGAGAGGAAATGGCCGAAGGCACCGTTGTGCTGAATGAAATAGAGGCGCCGCGGATTGCCCGCAAGGCCCGACCGGGCCAGTTCGTGATTCTAAAGGCTAACGAGGAGGGGGAGCGCATCCCCCTGACCATGGCGGAAACCGATCCCGAAAAGGGCACGCTTACCATTATCTACATGGTCGTCGGAAAATCGACCGCCCTCTTCAAAAGCCTGAAGGTTGGTGATGCCTATCAGGACGTGATCGGTCCGCTGGGCAAAGCGACGGAAATTGAAAAGGTAGGCAATGTCGTTTGCGTCGGCGGTGGGACCGGCATCGCCGTTTTGCATCCGATTACCCGCGCGCTCAAGAACGTCGGCAACCACGTGACGGCGATCATCGGCTCCCGCAGCAAGGACCTGCTGATCATGGAGGAGCACATGCGACGCGCCTCGCATGAACTGCTCATCTGCACCGACGACGGTTCATACGGACGCAAGGGATTCGTCACCGAAGCCCTGAAGGATGTGTTGGATAAGGGTGACACGCAGTTGGCGGTGGCTATCGGACCGGTGCCGATGATGAAGTTCGTTTCCAAGTTGACCGCCCAGTATGGGGTCAAGACCATCGTCAGCCTGAATCCGATTATGGTCGATGGTACCGGCATGTGCGGCGGGTGCCGCGTCACGGTGGGAGGAAAAACCAAGTTCGCCTGCGTGGACGGCCCCGAGTTTGACGGGCACCAGGTCGACTACGACGAGTTGATGCGCCGCCTGCAGGCTTACTGCGAGGATGAAAAGCGCTGCTTCGAAGACTATTGCATGTTGAAACCGGACTATGCCCGTTGATATGGCGGATGCGATGCGGTCGGGTTGAGCAATAGCGCGTGACGAACCCATCATAGATAGTGCCTATCCACGGTTTCGTTGAAAGCAAGGATCAGTTTCCGATTCTGAAATGGGCCGTTTTCTGCGAGTTCGAGGAAATCGGCGGCATCGCGCGGGGGCACAAGACTGTATGCCAGACAAGCGATTCCGCAGACCTGTCACGCCGCGGCGTGATTGACGCCGAACTTGTGGAAAAGGGCCATTTATGGACGGAAAATAGATAGATTCACTTTGGAGGAAAAAATGGCGGAAAAAGCGGCAAAAGCCGAAAAAAAATCCCGGGTTTTGATGCCCGAACAGGAGCCTCACATTCGGGCCAGGAATTTCAAGGAAGTCCCCTTGGGGTATACACTGGAAATGGCGCTGGAGGAGGCCTCTCGCTGTCTGCAATGCAAAAAACCGAGCTGTGTCGAGGGTTGCCCGGTCGGGGTCGACATTCCAGGCTTTATCAAACTCATTCAAGAGAAGGAATTTACCAACTCCATCCGAAATCTGTGGAGCAAAAACAGCCTGCCGGCGGTTTGCGGGCGCGTCTGCCCCCAGGAAATCCAGTGCGAAGGCAGGTGCATCGTCGGTAAAAAGGGCAAACCGGTCGCCATCGGCAACCTGGAACGTTTCGCCGCGGACTACGAAAGGGAGCACGGCACCGGTGCCCTGCCGCCCAAGGCCGAACCGACCGGCAAACGTGTGGCTGTGGTGGGATCGGGACCCTCGGGCCTGACGGTGGCCGGTGATCTGATCGCCAAAGGGCACGAGGTGACCGTTTTGGAGGCCTTTCACAAGCCGGGGGGTGTTCTGGTATACGGCATTCCGGAGTTCCGGCTGCCGAAGGCGATCGTGGCCCAGGAGATCAACTTTTTAGCGCGACTGGGGGTCAAGGTCGAGTGCAACGCGGTGGTGGGACGGACAGTTTCGCTGGACGAACTATTCGAGGAAGAGGGCTACGATGCGGTTTATATCGGTGTCGGCGCCGGTTTGCCGCGTTTCATGAACATCCCGGGTGAAAATTTGATCGGCATCCTGTCGGCCAACGAATACCTGACACGGGCCAACCTCATGAAGGCGTATCTTTTTCCCGAGGTCGACACGCCGGTTCCCCGGGGAAAGAACGTGGTCGTCCTGGGCGCCGGCAATGTCGCCATGGATTCCGCCCGCACGGCGATGCGGCTCGGAGCGGATAAGGTGCGGATCGTCTACCGCCGGTCACGCGAGGAAATGCCGGCCCGGGCGGCCGAGATTCACCATGCCGAGGAAGAGGGAATCGAGTTCATGCTGTTGACCAATCCGACCCGCTATATCGGCAACGATCAGGGACGGTTGTCCGGTATGGAGGTCCTGAAGATGGAACTTGGCGAGCCGGATGACTCCGGACGCCGGCGGCCTGTGCCGATCGAAGGATCGGAGTTTCATATGGAATGTGATCAGTGCATCGTTGCGGTCGGCTCCGGCGCCAATCCGCTTCTGACCAGCTCGACGCCCGATATGCAGCTCAACAAATGGGGCTACATTATCACCGATCCCGAAACCGGCAAGACCACCAAAAAAGGGGTCTGGGCCGGGGGCGATATCGTCACCGGTGCGGCAACCGTTATCCTGGCCATGGGTGCCGGGCGCATGGCGGCAGATTCGATGCACAAGTATCTGACCTTCGGCTGGTAAAAGGGCCTTTTACTATGCAGTTATTTTAGGATTACTATGGAATAACTCTTCTCTTCTCAGGAACATTCTGAATAATATGGAAACCCGCCGACGATACAGAAAAAGGGCCGACCGCTTTGTTATCGCCGTTCGGTTGGACCTTGACACGGATGGATTTACTTACAGAAAGTGGGGGGCCGATCAACGGTGCAAGCGCGGCGATTGGCTTATTGACAACGGGGGGGATATTTACTCAGTCGACAATGATGTGTTTGCAAAAACTTATCGTAGATTAAGCCCGGGCGTTTACGTCAAAACCACCCCGGTGTGGGCTGAGGTTGCGACTACCCCCGGCAGTATCTTTACCAATGAGGGTGAGTCTCATTACAAGGCAGGGGACTACATTGTTTACAACAACGAAGACGCTACGGATGCTTACTGCGTCAGCGCATCTAAGTTCGAGTCGATGTACGAACTGGATGAGTAGAATTTAATATGACCGTTTCAAAATATTAATTCCTTGAACTTGACTTAAATTAAAATATGGTAGATAATACTCCGATAATAAATAATTATTTGGAGGTGAATGTTGAAAGAAGTAGACGTGGTACTAAAGGCAATAGCTGATGGATTGAAGTCAATGGCCGATGGCTTTTATTCCATATCTCGACAATTGAACGATTTAACTAATAATGATGGTAAGAAATCAACGAAGGTTAAATTAGAAAAGAAGAGAAGCATAGCAAAACCCAAGGCGAAAATGAAAGCTACCCCGCCGAGAAAAAGGGCAACTGCGTCGACAGATGTCGTCTTTGAGATCATTAATAAAGCGAAATCGCCGGTTGATAACATCAATATCTCTAAGAAGACCGGTTTCGATGCTAAAAAAGTCGCCAACGTTGTGTATCGGTTGAAAAAGCAAGGCAAGATCAAGAGCGTGGACAGGGGAACCTACAAACCGGCATGAACTAATCCGATAGTGCCATTCTGAAAGCAGGGCATATCTGCCCTGCTTTCTTTTTAAAAATTTTCCCCCCTTCTTTGTTTCTTTTCATGCAATCTTCAAGTTGACTGGGCGCAACATTCTGGGATTCGATTCCGACGGGCCGCTTCCATTTCATCGCATGCCGAATTCAGGTATCGGAAAGGCAGATCTATAGGGGATTGTAAAACCCAATCGTTAGCCGCGCAATGCCTTGGCTTCCCACCGTCCCCCATTTCAGCTGTTCCCCATTAGTACCCGCCGCATGAATTGACACAATGCTAAAACGTTGATTAATAGGCAAAGGATACTGACAACACATTTAAGTTCCATGTTCTTATAACAAAGGTCACTCCAATGATCGAATACAAAATAAATTTTCCCATCACGGTAGATCAATTTATTGACTTATTGAATAAATCCACTCTTTGTGAAAGAAGGCCCATGCATGACATTGAATGTCTAAAGGGAATGGTTGCAAATTCAAATCTTACTATTACAGCGTGGCATGCAGGTACTTTAATTGGCATAGCTCGCTCTGTGACTGATTTTCATTTTGCCTGTTATCTTTCTGATCTGGCTGTGGATCAAAAATATCAACACAAGGGTGTGGGGAAAAAGTTGCAGATTATAACTCAAGATCAGTTAGGCCCAAACTGTAAGTTAATTTTAATAGCTGCACCGGCGGCCAATGAATATTATCGGAAACTCGGTTATACCCAAAATGAACGTTGTTGGGTATTGAGTAAAAACAAAAAATTGAGCGCCTAACTTTGGCTTTAGGTCATGAGGCTTAGGATATTGTAATTTGCAAACTCCGCTACAAACGGCGGAAAGTGTTATTAGCGTGACTTTTCTTGGACATTTTCAACAATTTTTTTGAGCATTCCGATTTGATCCTGCTGCAGCGATAGAAGTTGCTCCCACTGCTTTTCCCGCAATGAATCCATCTTCTCATGCAGTGCCATGATTTCCAACTCAGCTTTCAGGTTTACCTCGTAATCATGTTCCGCATCCGCCCGGTCTTTTGCCGCTTGGCGATTCTGCGACATCATGATGATAGGGGCTTGGAAAGCGGCTATCATTGAAAGCATCAAGTTCAGAAGGATATAGGGGTACGGATCGAAAACCTTGTTCCAGTGGATCAAAATGTATGAATTAAATCTGATCCAGGTGCACAAAATCCCGCTAAAAAGGATAATGAACGCCCACGATCCCCCGAAAGAAGCAACTTTGTCTGCCAAACGCTGACCGAATGAATACCGCGCTTCAAAATCCTTTTGGATGTTTCGACTGATGTGCACACGATTTGCTATGCTTTTAATGACAAGCTTCTCGCGTTGGCTGAGAGACTCAATACCTTTGTGCAAAAACCGCTGAGCAAGGATATTAATATCCGCTTTCATAATCTACCATCCCTCTTGATTCGGATTTTCCTTTCCCTTCTTAATTTCCCCATATCATAATAAATTCATAAGGAATAAAATTTAATGTGATAATGTTAGGGTTATGTTCGAGCATAAACTTGTATTGTATATCACACAGATATTTGGTAACGATTTTAGATAATTCCGTTTAAATTAGAGGGGTTCTCATGCCAACCATATTCACGCATCCAGCAATCCCACTCGCCATTGGTCTCGGACTGGGAAAGGATGTGGTGCCAACTCCCTTGCTTATCGCCGGTGTTGCAGTGTCGGTGATGCCGGATCTTGACGTCCTCGCCTTCCGCTATGGTATTTCCTATGCATCAAATTTCGGTCATCGCGGTTTCAGCCACTCATTTTTATTTGCAGCGGTTCTGGCGCTATTAGGCGCGTGTGCTTTCCGATATTTCCAGGCCAGCTTTGGCCGCGTCTTTGTGTTTTTGTTTCTTGCCGCAGTTTCCCACGGTATCCTCGATGCGTTCACGAACGGCGGCCTCGGGATAGCTTTTCTGTGGCCATTTACACCTGAGCGATATTTTGCACCCGTTCAGGTAATCCAAGTTGCACCAATTGGGGTCTCAAGATTCTTGTCTCCGCGTGGTGTATCGGTTTTGATTTCCGAAATTATCTGGGTGTGGGTTCCGTGTATAATAATTGGGATTGGACTTTATGTAATGAAGGGGACGATTGCCGTTACGTTTGGATGCCCCGGTCACGGCAATCGGTATAATGGGTGAGCCGTTTAGGGTCGGACAGCCGGTGCATCTCTGGTGGTGAACTGAAAGTATCGGAATGGGAAGGAGTCGAAAGATAATGGAGAAAGCGTGTAAAGGCTGGGAGATACTGAACGCAAAGGATTTCCGTGACATCAACCCCGGGGATCGTATCCTGATGGGGCCCGGCCCCAGTGATGTTCCCGCACGAACGCTACAGGCGTTAGCCGCGCCCTGCATTGGACACCTGGACCCCTATTTTCTGGAAATCATGAACGAGGTCCAGCAACTGCTCCGTTTTCTGTTTCAAACCGAGAACGAGCTGACGATCCCTGTCTCAGGGACCGGCAGCGCCGGAATGGAAACCTGCTTTGTCAACCTGGTCGAACCGGATGACGAAGTGGTCGTCTGCGTCAACGGGGTTTTCGGAACGCGCATGGCGGATATCGTCAATCGCATCGGCGGCACACTGGTCCGTGTCGATGCCGAATGGGGAACGGCCATTGATCCACGGGTGTTGAAGGATGCGATAGCGGGCAGAAAACCCAAAGTGGTGGCTGTGGTCCATGCCGAAACCTCGACCGGCGTAGGCCAGCCCCTCGAGGATCTGGCCAGTATCAGCCACGATGCTGGTGCGCTGTTTCTGGTGGACACCGTCACGTCGCTGGGAGGCATGCCCGTTGCCATCGATGACATGAATATCGATGCGGTCTACAGCGGCACTCAGAAATGTATCTCCGGCCCTCCGGGCCTTTCGCCGGTTTCCTTTAGCCCGGCAGCCGTCAGGGCAATGGAACAGAGAAAAACCCCGGTTGTGAGCTGGTACCTCGACTTGAGCATGGTTCGCGATTACTGGGGAACCGAAAGGAAATATCATCACACGGCACCGATCAATATGATTTACAGCCTTCGCGAGGCACTTCGCCTGATTACGGAAGAAGGTCTGGATGTGCGATTCGAGCGCCACCGCTTGAACCACAGGGCCTTGGTGGCCGGTATCGAGGCTATGGGGCTTTCGATGCTCGTTCCGGAGTCCATCCGGCTGCCCATGCTCAACGCGGTTCGGATACCCGATGGGGCCGAAGATATAACGGTTCGCAAAGTGCTTCTCAATCAATACGGCATCGAAATCGGCGGCGGATTGGGACAATTTGCCGGTAAGGTCTGGCGAATCGGTCTGATGGGGCATTCCTGCCGCCGCAAAAACGTGCTCCTCCTGCTGGCGGCCCTGGAAACAGTCCTCAAATCAGAAGGGTATCCGGCGAGGCCAGGAGCGCTCGATGCGGCCACGGCGGTTTACGATCAGGTCTGCTGATACGAACGTGACGTGGAAAATAACCGATTGATGTCAAGGAGAAGGGTGATGCTGACCGATAGCTTTATTGGAGAGTTGCGCAACATTGTCGGTGAATTCCAGGTATCGGTGAACCGGCAGGACACCGAACTCTATTCCTTTGATGCCGCTATCGGTCAACAAAGGTTTGACTGGACACCTGTCCGGTGCTACCGAAAAGAGTGAGCGCAAGGACTCGCCGGGATGCGGAACAAGCGATACCGTATGGTGATGTTAGCTTAATACCCTCCTTTCGTAACCCTTGTGCTCATTTGCTTTATGTCATTTAAATTCGGCCTGTTTCCCGGCACGAGGTCGTCACGAATCCGGCCGATTTTATAAGGGATCAGGTGTCAAGAACCCTGCTGCAATGGATCCCAGGATGCCGATCGCCTCTTTTATCCTGCGGCTGAAGGGGGCGGAGCAGCCGATTTGGATGAAGTTGTCGAATTGTTTTGAATTTGAGCAGACCGCCCCTGGAATGATGGCAATGTTCCGCTCGAAGGCGGCCTGATAGACGGCCAGGCCGTCGATGCCGGGGGGCAGCTCAACCCAGAGCAGTGAGCCCCCCCGGGGAACGGCCAGCCGGGTCTTTGCCGGAAAATGATGTTGAATCTCGATGGCGATCCTGAACAGCTGCTTTTTCAATGCGCTTCGAAGTGCCCGCAGATGTCGCTCGTAGGCGCCGCTGGCCAGGAAACGCGAGGCCACGTATTGGCCCAGGGTGGAGGTGGAGATCGTAATGCCGGCCTTCAGACGCTGAATCCTGGAGCTGAGCCGTCTGCCCGGGATAACCCATCCAAGGCGCAGCCCGGGCGCCAGGGTTTTTGAGAATGACGAGCAGGTCAGAATGAGATCGTCGCGGTCGTAGGCCTTGAGCGGTGCCGGGTGCTGCTCGCCGAAATAGAGCTGGCTGCTGATGTCGTCCTCGATTATGGGGACACCATGGCTTGTCACCAGTTTTACCAAGGCCCGTTTTTTGTCCTCGGACATCAGCGCGCCAAGCGGATTTTGAAAGTTCGGCATGAACAGGCAGGCCCGAATCGTGTTGGTGCGCAGGCTCTTCTCGAGTTCCTCCAGATCGACCCCTTCCTGGGGATCGGTGGCGATCTCCAACACCAGCAAACCGAGCTCCCTCAACAACTGCAAAAAGCTGAAGTTTGTCGGCGCCTCTATGGCGACGGTGTCGCCCGGCCGGGTGACGGCCAGAAGTGAGAGCGCGAGCGCCTCCATGCAGCCGTTGGTGATGATGATGTCTTCCGGTTCGATGCCTTCCAGCACTCCCAGGGTGCGCAATGCCAGCTGCCGTCTGAGCTCCGGAAAGCCTTCCGAGGGCGAATAAGAGAGCAGCGTCCTCATCTCGTTGCGGCTCAAGGACTTCAGGATGCGCGTGAAAGTCTTGACGGGCAGCAATGCGGGGTCCATGGCGGTGTTGCCGAAGGGGACGAAACGGGGGTTGCTGATGGCCGCGATAACGGAGTTGATCACCGGGGCCAGATTGACCCGCCGGGGCGCGGAAGTTTTTTTGCGCAGGGCCGGAGCCTCCAGTTTTTTGAAGGAAACCGGCCGGACATAATAGCCGGATTTGGGCCGCGCTTCGACAAATCCCGTGTTCTCCAACTCCACGTACGCCTGGTACACCGTCGAGATGCTCAGGTTCGTCTGCTGGTGGAGCCTGCGGATGGAGGGCAACTTCTCGCCGGCTTGATAGGTCCCCTCAAGTATTTTTTTCTCGATCTCACCGGCCAACTGCCGATAACGGAAGGCCTGTCGGGTGGCCGCAACCGGCGACGGTTTGCGTTTTTCCGTGTTACCGCGCATAAGAATCCCCTCCCTGAAGACAGCCCCAATCTGTTATGGTCTTTTTTTTAAAAAACTGTATCTGTTATTTGGTTAGCACACCCGGTAAAAAAGAACAAATTGGATGTCATGCATTACGGGGAGGACAAAATGAGTGATTCACAGCAAAGAAAACCGGAAAGATCCGCCAGCTTCACCGTGAAAAGCGGTCTGGCGCAAATGCTGAAGGGGGGCGTCATCATGGATGTGGTTTCGCCCGAGCACGCCGTTATCGCGGAGGAGGCCGGGGCGGTCGCCGTGATGGCACTGGAACGCGTCCCGGCCGATATCCGGGCCCAGGGCGGGGTAGCGCGAATGTCCGATCCAGGTCTGATCCGCGATATCATGGCGGCGGTCAGCATCCCGGTCATGGCCAAATGCCGCATCGGTCACTTCGTCGAAGCACAGATCCTCGAGGCCATCGGTGTGGATTACGTCGACGAGAGCGAGGTCCTCACTCCGGCGGATGAGGCCCACCACATCGACAAGCACGCCTTCGGCGTTCCGTTTGTGTGCGGGTGCCGGAATCTGGGGGAGGCGTTGCGGCGCATCGGGGAAGGCGCGGCCATGATCCGCACAAAGGGTGAAGCCGGGACCGGGGATGTGGTGGAGGCCGTGCGCCACGCGCGGACGGTGTTGGGAGAGATCCGGGTGCTGCAGTCCAAACCGGACGATGAGTTGATGGCTTACGCCAAGGAACTCGGTGCCCCTTTTGAGCTGGTAAAACAGACCAAAACCCTGGGGCGCCTGCCGGTGGTCAACTTTGCCGCCGGCGGACTTGCCACGCCGGCGGATGCGGCTTTGATGATGCAACTCGGTGTGGACGGTGTCTTCGTGGGCTCGGGGATATTCAAGAGCGGCGAGCCGGCCCTGCGCGCCAAGGCCATCGTTCAGGCGACCACCCACTACCGGAATGCCGCCGTTCTGGCCGAGTTGAGTGCCGGCCTCGGACAGCCCATGGTCGGTATCAATGTATCCGATCTTGAGGAAAAGAACCGGTTGGCCGGCCGTGGCTGGTGATCCGGCAAGATGCTGTCATGAAAATCGGTGTTCTGGCGCTACAGGGTGCATTCGTTGAACACATCCGCATGCTGAGAGAACTCGGTCTGGAGGCGCAAGAGGTGCGTCTGCCTCACGAGATCCTCGGGTTGAACGGGTTGATCATCCCGGGCGGCGAGAGCACCGCCATCGGAAAGCTCATGGCAAGCTATGGCTTATTGGACCCGGTACGCCGCTTTGCAAAGGATCATGCGGTCTGGGGGACCTGCGCCGGAATGATCCTGATGGCCAAGGGTACCGGTCGGAATCAGGTCGGTTTGGGGATAATGGACATCATTGTCGAACGCAACGCGTTCGGCCGGCAGATCGACAGCTTCGAAGAAAAACTGACCGTAGATGTATTAAGGGATGGACGACAGCGGCTGTTTCCCGGCATCTTCATTCGTGCCCCGCGGCTGGTCGCAGCCCACGGTTCTGCGCAAGTCATCGCCTCCCTAATGGACGGCACCGCCGTTGCCGCCCGCCAGGACAAGTGGCTTGCTACCGCATTCCACCCTGAGCTTTCCGACGATCTTCGCTTTCACCAATACTTCGTCGAAGTGGCCTGCTCTTGAGCACCAACCGCGCGCATCTGTTAAAATCGGCGATGCCAGCACTGAAAATCACTGTTGAATCAAAAAAAAATTTCGTGAACCCTTACGGCCGGATGTCGATGGTCGGATAGACCCCCTTTTTCATACCGAGAGGATGGGGCTGAATAATATTGTAGGCAATGTGCTGGGTTTTTTGGGCATGCCCTCTGTTCTTCTTGCCGTCGAAATAGGCGCCATTGGCTTCGAGGATGTGGTCGATACGATGTTGGAATGTCTCGACGAAAGCCTTGCCGCTGCCCACGAACTCCATGGCACCGATTTTGAGTTTGTCTTTTACCTTGGCAAGGTCTTCGAGGGGGATACTGTGCTCTTTCAGGTCCTCCGGCCTTCTGATCAATCCCCAGACCAGATGGCCCGGTGGAATCGTCAGGGAGGTTTTCATATCGATAATAGTGTGTGGCATGACGATGACACCTTCTCCCACCCGCAACGGAAACTCTAAAGTACCCCGCAGGAATGAATTAAACCCGACGAAAACATTTTTTTCCAGGACAACATGGATCAGTTTGGCCCCGTGGGCGGTCACGTTGTTGCCCATCAACTTCGAATCGATAATGTAGCAGTGTTCTTGAGCATTCGCTCCTTTGCCGAGGACCGAATTTTCGATATAGGCGTGCTGGGCGATGAGAACGTTTTCAGCGATGCGGGTCTTTGGTTTGACGACGGCGTAGCGGCTCAGGGAAGCACTTTTAGGAACAGGCAGCGGGTTTGTCAGGTGGACCACGTTGAAGACGTCTTGAAAATCTTCCTTACGGCTTTCGAGAAATTCGATGAAAATTCCGGTGGGGCGGCGATCGGGATGAAAGCCGATGTATTTTTTCAGCTCCTTTTCGGGGTATTGGTATTTAAAATCAAATTGATCCTCGGCTTTGATCCAAACCTGGCCGGAGGCCACCTGCTCGTGCCAGAGCTCGCCGACCTGCAGATAAGCGAAGGTTCCCACGGCGCACCCGTGAAGGCTGGTCAAATCGACCGTGCTGAAGGGGTTGAGGAAACAGCCTTCCATCCAGGACCCATGGATGTTCACATAGGCCGCCGAGGCCGAGTTCTTGATCAGAAACAGCTCCGGGTTTTCCGGGTTGTGCGAGCAGTTGTGGACCAGGGTTTTGATCAGAAAGCTGTCCTTGATCAGAATCATTTCGTCGTGATCGAGTGTGAGGTCGGTTCCCCGGAAGTGAAACGAGTCGCCGCAAACTTTCAGCTCGTCACCGCGGATGTCGCATTTGTACAGAATCGAGTTCTCGATCTTGCACTGCCCCAGAATGTTGCTTCCGGCAAGGTTCGAGTAATTGAATTGATAGTGCAGGGGGAGGTGGTGCGTGATGCCATAGAGGGCGTAATACTTGATCATCTTTTTCAGAGGAACGTAGTATTTGAGGAAACCCGGGACATCGAAATCGAAATGTCTCAAATTGACGTCAACCCGTTGAATAATTCGATCGCGCAGTTTTTCGAGTTTTTGCATCCTTCCTCCACAGCAAGCGTAAAGGGTTTCCAGACCGCGCAGCAGGCCGATGGGGACAGTCCGCTATCAGGGGTGCTTATTTATACCTGGCTGCAAAAAGACTCTTTTTTTTAGCATAATGACTTTTCGAAGTATAGATATTTTTGCGCCATAAGCGCGGTAATAAGCTGCACGTCAGCGACGCTAGGTATATCAAGCAGAAATTCGAAATTATAAAGGAAAACGATTCACTCCAAGAAGGGTTCCAAAATTACGAGATGGTCGCCCACCAGCCGCTGATTGCGAAAAAGGACGATGGCCGTTAACCGGGGCCTTGGTGCGGGGATGTGTTTGGTGCCCTCGGGCGCTCGGCACTGTGCCGGGCATGACAACCGGGCGCGATTGTGTCGATGCCAGCGGCCGGAATAACCCCGGCACGCAAATCACTCCAGTTTGACTCCTACGCAAACCGCTTCTGAGACCAGCCGGGAGCCGGACTCAGAAGCGGTTCATTGCGACCACTTATTTTCAGCTTTCAAACAAGTCGACCCACTTCTTGAACCGCTCCACCTTGTCCTTTTCATAGGACGCGAGTTTTTGAAGGATCTCGGACACCGTTTTTTCCTTGTGGGCGCCGGCGCTGTTTTTGGAGAAGAACTTGTCGGCATAGCAGATGATCTGCTCTTCGATGGTGACCGGAAGCATGTCGCGAACCGGCAGCGGGAGCCGCTGGAGGCGGATGTCCCTGCGGGTGATGCCCACCCCGACATGGCGTTCGCAGACCAGGGCGTGCCGCTTCAGCCCTTCCGCTTCAAGTAGTGCACGGCCCAAGACACCGTGGCAGACATATGGGTGATTGCCGTAGCAGCCCAGTTGGGGTGTGGCCGTTAAAAGGATGCCGATGTCGTGCAGCAGCGCGGCCTGCCGGATGAATTCGAGATCCGGTTCGAGGTCGGGGACCCTTTCGGCCGCCGCCAGGGCCTTATCCGCTACCTTCTCAGAATGAGACAGCAAGATCTTATGCGCTTTTGAGTTGCCCTTGTAATGCCTGGCAATGAGCACGACCGGGTCCATTTAGGCATGCCTCGCCAGCAGCAGGCCCTCGATGAACGGATCGATGGCGCCGTCCAGTACACTGTTCACGTTGCCGCTTTCGATCTTGGTGCGGTGGTCTTTAACCATTTGGTAGGGGTGCATGACGTATGAACGGATCTGACTGCCCCAGGCAATGTCATCTTTGTTGTCGTGGATTTCGCGCAGTTTTTCGTCCTGTTTTTCTTTCTCCGCCTGGTAGAGCCGGGCTCGCAGGACTTTCATGGCCATGTCCTTGTTGCGGTGCTGGGACTTTTCCTGCTGGCACTGGACCACGATACCGGTGGGAAGATGTGTGATCCGGATGGCACTGCTGGTTTTGTTGACGTGCTGGCCGCCGGCCCCGCTGGCCCTGAACGTGTCGATGCGCAAGTCTTTATCCTCGATGTCGATGACGATTTCATTGTCCAGTTCAGGGTAGACGAAGACCGAGGCAAATGAGGTGTGACGTTTGCCGCTGGCGTTAAATGGTGAGATCCTGACGAGTCGGTGGACGCCGATTTCGCTCTTCAGATAACCGTAGGCATAACTGCCGGCGGCGGTAAACGTTACGCTCTTTAAACCGGCTTCTTCACCCGGCTGATAATCGATGACCTCGGAGGCGTACCCCTTGCGTTCAACCCAGCGCAGGTACATTCTGAACAGCATCTCGGCCCAATCTTGGGCTTCGGTGCCGCCGGCGCCGGCGTTTATGGAGACGATCGCGTTGTTGCGGTCATCATCACCGTCAAGCATCAGATCGAGGGAGAACTTGTGCAGACGCGCGTCGAGCGACTTGAGCAACTTTCCCGCTTCTCCGAGCGTCTTGGCATCGGACTCCTCGACGGCCAGATCGAGCAGAATTCCGCTTTCTTCGAGATCGTGCGTCAGCCGGTGAAAACGATCGACCTGATCGGACAGTCTCGTCCGTTCCTGCATTATCCCCTTGGTTTCTTCCGGAATGTCCCAGAAGCCTGGTTTGGCTATCTGAGCCTCTATCTCCTGCAAACGGTTTTCTTTGGTTTCTAAGTCAAAGATAGCCTCGCAACTGATCGAGTTTCTCTCCCAGTTCCTTGACGGTCTGTTTCAATTCGGCTGACATATCAATTACCTCCTTCCAAATGGACGATTACCCGACTTTACTATTTTCCGTAAATGCGTCACCACCACCCCGCAAAGAAGGATCCCGGCAACTGCCAGGCAGGCGGCCGCAAAAGCATCTCCGAAACGGCTGTACAACGAAAGTGTTGACATCAACGGTACCCGACGGACTTCTGTCGCATCCGAAAAAAGGGCCGTTTTTCCCAGGATTCGGCCGACCGGGTCGACAAATCCGCTGATTCCCGTGTTGGCCGACCGGATCAGCGCCCGCCGGTTCTCTATCGCTCTGAACACGGTCATCGAAAAATGCTGGTAAGGGGCGCTGCTGCGACCGTACCAGGCATCGTTGGTGATATTGACCAGCAGATTCGCACCGTTTCTGACCATGGTCTGCGCAATGTCGGGAAAGATGCCTTCGTAGCAGATGAGAACCCCCAACTTGCCGTATGTCCAGTCGATGGTTTCACCAATGTCGCCGTGACTGAAGTCCCCGACCTGCTCCACCAGTTTGCCAAGAAAAGGCAACCAGCGCTTCAACGGAACGTACTCTCCAAAAGGGACCAGATGCGCCTTGTCGTATTTGCCCAGCACGTTACCCTGCGGATCGATCAGGTAGGCGCTGTTGTAATAGTCTATCCGGCCGGACCCTCTTTCAAAGGAGGGGCTGCCGACCAGAAAGTACGCCCCCAATCGCCGTACGCCCTCCTCTACCTTTGCGGTCAAGGGGACATCATACCGGAAATGAAACGGAAGGGCCGTTTCCGGCCAGACAATCAGTTCCGGATGGCGGTCCACCAACGACTGCGACAGACGAAGGTATTTGTCGATCGTGGCCTCCTGAAATGCAGGGTCCCACTTGAGCGCCTGCAAAATGTTTCCCTGAACGATCGCCGCCTGGATTGACGGTGCATCTGCACTGAGCTTGTCGACCTGTACCAGTCGGTGTGCGCCATAGAACCAGTTGAGACTATTGAGACTCATGCACAGCGTCAATGCCGCAGCCGCAAACCAGCGGGTGATCCGGACACCGTTCCAATCGAATTTCGCAATGTTGAGCAGGAGAAAGAAGACCGCGGTATTGGCGAACAGGATCAGAAAAGAAACGCCGTACACACCCAATATATCTGAAATCTGGATCAGATGCAATTCCTTGTACTGGGAGTATCCAACCAACTCCCACGGAAATCCGCTCAGGAAAAACGACCGAAGATATTCGAGGGCCACCCAAATGATCGGTGCAAGGAATAGCGTGGCAAGCGGTTGCGGTCGCAGGCGGCAGACAAGCGCCGTAAAGGACGCAAAGAACATGGCCAGGCAGGCCGCCAGTAGGGCCAGAATCGAAATGCCCACCGGCCAGGGCAGGTGGCCGTAAGTGCGCATGGTATAGGCGACCCAATAGACAAGCGTGAGGAAGTGCGCCATTCCGGCCAGAAAACCAAGGCCGAATCCCTTTTGCCACGGGAGGTTGCGAATGGCGGCGAGGAGCGGAACGATCCCGATCCAGGCCAGCCAGCTGAAGCCGAGATCGGGAAATGCACCCGTGAGCAACAGGCCGCTGCAAACGGCCATCACCTGGCGGCCACGGTTAGAATTCAGTTTTTGCATTTCAGGCAGATGGACGGTTTCGTCCGGATCGGCAAGTGTCCCGGCCACCGGGGACGGCACGCAGCCGATAAAAAACCCCCTAGTAGAGGGGGCGATTGACATTTAACGTAATCTCAAAAAGATACTGCAGTGTAGCAATTCCTGAAGGGCTGTCAATAGAATTTATCATGCTGCGCCTTTCGTCCGGGCGGCCGCCTCGAAACACCTCCTTAACCAAGTTTCGACGTCGATTTGCGGCGGTTCATGCCGATCATGGCGACGAGCGCTGAGCTATCCTCGATGTCCTTGACCCACCCATATGTAATTGATATCCTCGCAATCATGAATAATGAGAACCATCGGTCGGATCCTCTGAGTATCGCCTGTTTCATATCACCCCATGGATTTGGCCATGCCGCGCGTGCCTCCGCCACCATCGAAGCTGTGGGTACCCGTCTCGCGCCGTGCCAATTCGAGATCTTCACCACCGTTCCGTCTTGGTTTTTTGCGGATTCCCTCTCGGTGCCCTTCTCCTGGCATTCGGTTACAACCGATATCGGACTGGTCCAAGAGAACGCTTTTACGGAAGACATAGAGAAAACGTTGGAGGATCTAAGCACATTTTTACCCTTTAATCCCGCTCTGGTGGCCGATCTGGCGGAGCAGATACACCATAAACAGTGTCGTTTAATTTTGTGCGACATTGCACCGCTCGGAATTGCCGTCGGCCTCAAAAGCGGAGTACCGTCGGTCCTGGTCGAAAATTTTACCTGGGATCGGATATATGCCGGCTATCCATCGGTTGCCGGAATGATGGCCCACCACATCACCTACCTGCGACGGATTTTTGATAAGGCCGACCACCACATCCAGACCGAACCGGTCTGTTTTCGCGATCCGGCCGATCTCACGGTCGGGCCTGTCAGCCGCGGGTTCAGAACGAGCGCGCCGGTAATCCGACAGCAACTGGGAATCCCGGACGCTAAGAAAGTAGTCCTGATTACCACCGGTGGAATACCGGCACGGCACGGTTTTCTGGACCAATTGAAACAGTTCGCTGACGCAACTTTCATTCTTCCGGGCAGCAACCGCTCGCCCGAATTGTACGACAATCTTGTTTTGCTGCCCCATCGCTCCGTTTTTTTTCATCCCGACCTGGTCAATGCCAGCGACGCGGTCGTCGGCAAGGTCGGGTACAGCACGATTGCAGAGGTCTATGCCGCCGGCGTACCGTTCGGTCATGCAGCACGATGTCCCTATCCGGAATCTCCCGGACTGGTCGATTTCATCTCCAGACAGATGAGGGGCATCGCCCTTACGGAAGCAGATTTCGGCAGCGGCCGGTGGCTGGCGATCCTGCCCAGACTTCTTGAATTGCCCCGGCAGCTGCGCGAGGTGAGCAACGGATCGGAGCAGATTGCCAATTACATCTGCAAGGTATTGGAAAACCGGAACATCCCCCGGACCCCCCCCCGGAAAACCGGGAGACGCAGCCGACATCGAGGTAAAAATTATTGAAAATCGTGCTGACCAATGACGATGGCATCGACATGCCTGGACTCGAGACGCTGAACCGGATCGCCCGTATTCATGGCGACCCGGTGATCGTGGCACCGGAAACGGCCCAATCGGGCGTCGGTCACCGCGTGACGACCCGAACCCCTCTTCCGGTAAAGCGTTTGGATGAAAACCGGTATTCTGTCGGCGGGACACCAGTCGATTGCGTTCGCCTGGCCTTGAAGGTTTTTGCACCGGATGCCGTTTGGCTCTTCGCCGGTATCAATCCCGGGGCCAACCTCGGGTCCGATATTTACCAGTCCGGCACGATTGCGGCGGCACGCGAAGCCGCCATATTGGGCTGCCGGTCAATAGCGGTTTCACAATACATCGCCCGTGACTGCCCGATTGACTGGGACGTCACGGGTCGGTTTGCAGCCCGGATCATCCACCTGCTCATGAACAAAGAGCTTCCAAACGGCTGTTACTGGAACATCAATCTGCCCCATCCCCTCGACCCCCTGGTCGCTGTGCCCCATCGCTTCTGCAAGCCGGATATCAATCCCCACCGGTACGCTTACCGGCGCGATGGAGATGCCTATTTCTACGAGGGCACGATCCATGAGCGTCCGCGTGATCCCGGAATGGATGTCGCGGTGTGCTTTGGGGGAGAAGTGTCAATTACGTGCTTATCGTTGTGAAAAAGAAGCAGAACGCATTAAAAAACATGGTTGAAAAAAGTCGGCCGTATATCAATACAAATTGTAGGGTCGAACGGCTGACGCCTTTTTCTCGCGGGTTGTAAACTCATCGGCCTGTTTCTGGGCCTGCTCGAGCGTTGGAAAATTTCCGATTCGCACGGTGAACCAGATACGCCCCTGCGGGTCTGTGACCGCCATGATTCTTGGTGAGTAGCCTTTGCTTTTCAGCTGGTTGACCCGCTGCTGCGCATTCATCGCAACAAGGAATGCGCCGACCTGAATCGAGTAAGTCGATTCGGCGGATGGTTCGGAACCGACAGCGGTGGTGGTTTCGACCTGATCCAGGTTGTGCTGGCTTCTCAAGGAGTCGAGCACGGCCAGCAATTGGCCTTTGTCTGCCGTCGCCTCGCTTTTCTTCTGCGCCGGTTCTGCAGGCGGCATCTTTTCTGGCGGGGCTGTTGTTGCGACCAACTCGGCCTTATCCGTTTCAGGGGTCGGTTGTGATGGTTTGCGGGGGGCGGGTTGGGCTACCGCCACCGCGCTTTTCTTCTGCGCCGGTTCTGCGGGCTGCATCTTTTCTGGCGGGGCTGTTGTTGCGACCAACTCGGCCTCATCCGTTTCAGGGGTCGGTTGTGATGGTTTTCGGGGGGCGGTTTGGACTACCGCCGCCGCGCTTTTCTTCTGCGCCGGTTCTGCGGGCGGCATCTTCTCCGGCGGGGCTGTTGTTGCGACCGGCTCGGCCTCAGCCGTGTCAGGGGTCGGTTGTGATGGTTTTCGGGGGGCGGCTTGGACTACCGCCGCCGTGCTTTTCTTCTGCGCCGGTTCTGCGGGCCGCATCTTTTCTGGCGGGGCTGTTGTTGCGACCGGCTCGGCCCCAGCCGTGTCAGGGGTCGGTTGTGATGGTTTTCGGGGGGCGGCTTGGACTACCGCTGCCGCGCTTTTCTTCTGCGCCGGTAATGTTGTTGCAACCGTTTCGGCCTGAGCCGTTGCGGGGGGCGGTTGTGACGGTATGAGGCGGGCGGGCCGGTCGGGTTGAGGTTCTATTGCAACTGCTGGTGACTCCGTTTTCTTGCCGCCGAATAAATACAGCGAAGACGCGACTGCTGCCAGCATCAGGACTCCTGCGATGGCGATCGCCGGCAATTTTTGCCGGAATAAGTAGATCAGGCCCGGAGCCGGTCCTTTGTGCCATTGCCGGAGGACGTCTTTGACCGTCTTTTTGGTAATAATTCTTTCCCTGTGCTTATAAGCCGCCATCAGGATGCGGTCACAGGCGATGTTGATTTTACGCGGAATTCCCTTGGTGAATTTATAGACTGGTCGAATGGCCGCCTGGTCGAATCTTACGGGCGGCCCTGCCGAGGATATCGAAATCCGGTGCTGGATATAGGCGACCGTCTCTTCGTAATCAAGGGGACTGATAAAATAGTTGACCGAAACCCGTTGTCCGATTTGCCGCAGAGACGGAGTCCCGAGCATCCTGGAAAGCGCTGGACGGCCGATCAGAATGATTTGCAGCAGTTTGTCGCGGGTCGTCTCCAGGTTCGACAGCAGGCGGACCTGCTCCAGCGCCGCAGTCGTGAGCAACTGGGCGTCATCGATAAACAAGGCCACTTTCCTGCCTTCCAGCTTTTTCTGGATCAAAAAAGCATTGAGGACATCCGTCAAGTCCTTTATCGTGTCGGAATCAGAGCGGGCCTTGAATTCGGCGTTGATAGCTTTCAGCAGCTGCAGCGGGCCGAGACCAGTCATGGCGGCGATGTAAGCCGCAACGACTTCCTGGTTCAGACGCTCCAAAAATGACCGGCAGACCGTTGTTTTTCCAACCCCGCTCGCGCCGGTAATTACACTGAAGCCTTCGCCTTCCATGACGGCATACGTTAAATGGGCGAGGGCTTCCTCATGGTGACGCCCTAAAAAAAGACTCTCGGCATCGGTGGGCTGTCTGAACGGATTTTTTTTGAAACCCAATAGTTGCCTATACATGCGGTGCTTGTTCTGAATGGGTTATGGTGTAATTATGGCACGGAAATCAAAGAATGTATCCTGTGGATGTCTAAAAGACTGTTCAGAGGAATGCGGCAGTCTAAAGTTTTTCAAACGATTTTGCAAGCACCGTATAAAAACGCAGAAATCCTCGGTGAAAACAGGACCCCGATAGATTGAGCCGGGTAACCGGTTTTGACTAATTTTTTCCCGCCGGGTCGAGATGGTTAATGAATTCTCGGAACCACGGCGGGTGGAAAATGATGACGTAGGCAAAAAAAACGGCCGTCAGCGGAAGGAAAAAAAACACCAGGTCCAGCAGCAGGACTGCAGCGGCCAGAAGGATGCGGTTGATTAGGCTCATAAAAGACCCCTTTAAAATTAAAAGCTTAAAGATAAAGGTCTTGGACTGCATTATCGGTCGTCGGCGCAAGACAACACAGCCGACTCCCTCTGGCCTCGCCTAAACCGTTATCTTAAAGCCCATATTGCTTTTAAGGTCGAAACCGTATAATGCTGGTAAATAAATAAGGATGATGCCCATGGTAAAAAAAATAATGATTGCTGTCGACGATTCGTTGCATTCAAAAAATGCGGTACGCTACGCTACACGGCTGTCGGCCCGTATGGAAAACTTAAACTACGTTCTCTTCACCGCCCAGCCCATGATCTCGCAGTTCCTGGTCGATGAGGCTAGGAAAAACGCAAACTCCCAAAGGGAGTTGAGAGCGGTAATGGAGAGAAATGCGACAACATCCCAGAAGCTGCTCGATAATTACAGGCTGCTGATGGTCAAAGATGGTGTCGGCGAATCCCGAATTCAGACCGTGACTCAGCCCCGGAAACTCGATATCGGCAAGGACATCATCGAGTATGCGCAAACCGGCCGCTTCGATGCCCTGGTCATCGGGCGGCGTGGGGTTTCCAGCTTGCAGGAACTTTTCATGGGAAGCGTTTCTTCCAATATCACTCAGCATTCCAACATTATTCCGGTCTGGATAATCGGCGGCGATGTCGTCCCGGCCAAGTTTCTGGTGGCGGTCGACGGTTCGGAATACAGCCTGCGCGCGATCGATCACTTGGCGTTTTCCTTGAGCGATGCCGTCGGCATCAGCCTGACATTTCTACACGTCAGGCCCAAGCTCAAGGATTACTGTGAAGTCGATTTCGAAGCGACCAGAGCCGAAACGCTCGAAGACTTGATTCTAAAGGGCGACAAGGCCTGCCTCGATAACTTCTATGACGTCGCCCTCAAAAAACTCAATAAATTCGATATCGGGGAAGATCGTATTCAGACCAGGACGGTGACTGGTCTTGCCAATATAGGAGCAGCAATTCTGAAAGAAGTTCAAACCGGGAGTTACGACACGGTCGTGATGGGGCGCAGCGGTGTCAACAAGAGTTTTTTTACGGGTAGTGTCACAAACACGGTGTTGAACAAAATCTCGAAAGGCGCCGTCTGGCTGGTTCCTTAGCGATCTCTACGGCACAGACTTTTGCCATTCTTTGGCAAAGATTCCGGCCACCCGGTCAACCTGGCCGGCGTCGATATTGAGTGCCTTGGCCACTTCCAGATAGAGGCTCTTGCGGTCATTGTTTTCGGCGCTTACCAGGTTTCGGACCGTGCCTTTATCCCGCACGCTCAGGCTGTCGGTATTGGCAATGACCACATAACCGTCCCCGCCCTCTTTGAGAACCCCGCTGGCAAACCAGGGTTTGAGCTGCGGGTAACGGTTTTTCATCCGGTTTTTCAGCTCACGGATGGCGGGGTTCGAGACGGTCGTGATCTCTTCGGCCCAGGCGGTTGAAACCAGAAGTGCAAAAAGGGATCGATCCCTTTGATATCCTTGCTGCTTTTTTTCGGGTACCGTTGGTTTCTCCGGTTGCGGTCCGCGGATATCTTCCACGATTTCACCGGCTACTGATTCCACTTTCTCGGCTGGAAAATAAATGTTGATCGTTACACAGGCACCGATCAGAAGAATGGCGATAAAAAACACGACCCGAAAAATCCGGTTGCTCGATCTCATGAACACCTCCCTCCGTTAGCGAGTGCCCATCCACTGCTCTCTTAAGGGCACTGATAAGTTTCCGAGCCAGAAATGCCCAATTTTCTGCAAATTCAAGGAGATCGGCGGAATTGCGCGGAGGCGTACACTCGTGTACGCCGCACAAGCGATTCTGCCGTTTGACGCTGAAAATGCATGTAACGGCCATTTCTGAACGGAAACTAGCGAATCACCGGGCCGCCGCCTTTACCCGATATGCGTTTAATCCGTTTCACCATGTCTTTGAAACTGATCCGGTTGTTTGGATTCAAATTTACTACATCAACTCCGGAAAAACCACTCTTTTTGACCAGATATTCCTTACCGTCTTCCGTTATGGTCCCGTTAACCCTGAAAACGTCGTTTTCAAGTGATGCGGCAATTCCGATTTTCCAGTAGGGGAAGTCCCTGAAGAACCTCGCGAACGATCCGGCCAGCCCCCCAAACGGACTCCCGCCGCCGCCGAGGCTGGCGATGCTTTCCACGGCCCGGACGTTGATTTTCTGCTGTACGCCTTTCTTTGGAACCGTTTCCAGCCGTATTTCGAATTTTTGCGGCTGACCGTTGACGATTTCCACGTCAGTCGCACTTCCCCGCAGGATGCCCTGGATTTTTCCAAAGGCGGTACCCGCCGTCATTTTTTCCAGGCCGAGGTCGTTGATGCGGCTGTTGAAAAAAAGCACCGGTATGGAGGTCAGCAGCCCGGAAACGCCCGGATCGATGATGTCGATACTGCCGTCGAAGATATCGATGGTCATCGTACCCCGGCTGGTGAGCCGGTCCTCTTCCAGTTGGACCATTGCGAGCCGGCCGGCCAGGATTCCACCGGTAGGTTGTGACCAGATCCCTTTCAGCAAGCTGTCGATTTCGATCCCGGTTGCGGTAAGATGTGTTTCGAGCTTTGCGTGTTTGTGAAACAAGTTGGTGAGGACTACCGGGCCGATGTCGATCCGGCCGGAAAAAAGGTGCAGTGTGGGAGGCTGCCGGAGTGCCAGCCGATTGGGGCCGACGTCGAACTTCAGGGCCAGCGGCTGTTCACTCAGATAGGGAAGCTGCATTTTTTCCACCGTCAGGTGTCCGGTAAGGGTGGACGAAGGCGCGGCTTGCGGTATCGACTGAAACCAGAAAGGCAGGTCCAGGTCGACACCTGAAAGTGAGACGGTTCCGTTGTTGCTGCTGACATGACCCTGCTGCCAATAAGCGCGCCCTTTGGCGCGCATTGATCGCAGGCCGCCGTATAAGGCGACTTCGCCCCCGATTCGGCCGTCGACCTGGACATTGCTCAGGTTAGGCTGGTCGTACTTATGAGGTTCGACGATCAGATGCCGGTACAACGACTGTGCTTTTACTGCGGGCACATTGAGGCGTAGATCCAGGTTCGGACCCTCGGCCGCCGATCGCACGGAACCGGAAACCGTTAGGGAAATCAGGCTTTTGAGAGAGGTTTCCAGACGATCGACGGTCAAAAGACCCTGATCGGTATTTATTTTCAAAAGCCCCGAGGCACTCAAGGGCATGGCGCCGAGGTCAAGGTAATATTTTCCCCAGAGAATCTCTCCGGCGGCCGCCTCCAATCGAACATCCGATTCAGCGGCGCCCACCTCACGACCGAAGCGGGTGTTGGTTTCAACCGCAACATCCAGTTTTTCGGCAAAACGACTCTCCCCCGGGTTGCTGAATTCAAAGTCTGTCAAATCCATCCGGCAATCCAGTGAACCGCCGACACCGCTCCGCCAATCCACAGCCAGGTCGAGAGTGTCTTGTGCGGTAAAGCGCCAGTCGGCCGGTAGAAAACCCCAGTTGGCGGCCGCACGCAGAAGGTCGCTGTTGCGACCATGAAGTCTCAGAAGCGTGCGCTCTCCGCTACGGGTTAACGATCCGGCCAGGTTTGCCAGCGTGGAGCTGGACAGGGCGATATGGGGCAGTGATATTTCCCCGGTTTGCAGATTAATCCGTCCCCGATCCAGGTCGACCCTGACCTGCGTCAGGTGCCGCGACCCGGCGGTCAGCCGGGCGCCCGGACTGCGGGTGTGCAGGCTGACCTCCAACTCTGGAAAATGCCCGGAGGCGCTCATGGACGGCCGGAATTCCATCACCTCTCCGTACTTGGAGGTGATCGCCATATCATTTGCTTCCAGGTGCAACTGAACTTGGGGATCTTTGAATGAACCGTTGGCCTGCATCCTTCCGGACAAAACCGCCTGCAAGCGGTTGCCGGTATCATGATAGGCAATTGGAACACTCTGAAGCATGAACTGCAGGTTTCCCCGCCATTCGGACCCTTTTCCGGTCAGCGGGCCGTCGACGCTTCCCTTGAGGCCAATTGAACCGGAGACCGCCAGAGGCAACGGCCGGGTGGCGGCTAAGCCGGTGTACAAATCGCCGAACTGATCGGCGTCGAGTTGTCCCTCCGTCAGGCTGAGCTGCAGCCGGTAAGGGGTGCCGATCTCGAGCCGGGCCTCACCTGAGGCTTTTAAAAGGCCGGCGGCTTCGAGGGACCACCCGGCCAGGTCGAGCACCTTTTCTGCCATACGATAAACTCCCCGGCCTTCAAGTGACAACCGCTTGGTCGGACGTATGCCGGCCGTCTCTGTCAGGGGGGTCGAGAAGTGCCCAACTAAATTCATTTCCGGCAGGGTGATTTCATTGCGGTCCGGTCGGTATACCAGTCGTATCGCAGCCGTGATGTCGTCAGCGCTAAATTGAGATCCGGAAATCCGGCCGCCGGAGAGTACGACCTCTCCGTTAATCGAGCCGGTTTCCGTGCGAGCGGTCGGCTCGAGATGGATTCGGTAGTCGGCAACCGCCACTTGCGTGTCCGATCCGATTCGCGATTCCAGCATCCGGCCGCGAGCATCGATCCTGTCGGCCGCGTCCGATTCCAGTCGAAACCCATCGAGCACCAATTGCGTCGCCCCACCGGTGATGGTGAGCCGGCCGTTATCGGCCTCCAGGGAGGACCAGGCGATATCGGATATCAGAAAAAAACCAACCACCTGTCGGACCAGTTGACCCGCGAATGAAGGGCTTGCGGCTTCTGACAGTGCCGTCGGCAGCCGGGCGTCCGTTTTCACGAGCGCCGAAAAATCCTTTACCCGCAAGTGCTCGACGACGAGCGTGCGGCGGCCGAATGGGCCGGTTATGCGGGCATCGACCGCAATAGATCCGACTTGCAGCTCGAAACCATTTCTGCCGTCCCTCGGGCGCACATCTATGTCACGCGCTCGGAGGTGCAGCGGGTTGAGACTGTAGGACAATTCTCCGACACTGACCTCTACGCCGGTCAGAATTGAAAGGTGTTCGGCCGCAAGGTCCTTTACCCTGGAAGGGTGTCGATAAAAATACCCACCTACTAGAAGCAGGGCGATCAGGCTGGCGCCGGCCAGACCGATCGCCATTAACATCAGCCATTTGAGCGCACTGCGTCCGGGTGGTTTGGTTTCGCTTTGGTTACCGTGTCTATCCGGCATGTCGCATTTCGATAAAAAAGATAGAGATGAAGGGCCGCGGTTGTAAAACCACGCCGGCCTTGATCTGAACAGAAATTCGGTAAACGTTCACAGGTTACCGCATCTGCTTTGTTGTCGGGCACTTGAAGTACAAAAGTACATCTGCGCGCCCGACGCCTTGCACCTGCGGCACCCTGTAAACGCTTACAATTAGGTGTTTTGAAGCGCAGCGTACTTTGCAACCCTGTGAACGGTTGCGACATTCGCCTTTTCTGAATGTTTACTTAGAGAACGAGGAGGGTGGCGTCAAGTCACCGGCGGTCGATTTCCCACTCTGCCGGCGAATATTCCCTGTGCCGAGCCTTGGCCCCCCTGCGGTTGACAAAGGTTAAAGTGATTTTAACTTGTTTCATCATTTAACGGCCGGTGTGTGCCGAACGATCCACCTTCCGGACGGCGTGCTGTTCGTTTTATCAGGCTTGATTACAGCCCAGAGGAATATTTGGATGAAAAAGATGAAAAAGATGAAAAAAGTCGTGAAAAGAGATATCTTCAAGACCGGTCAAGCCAGGGACAAGGTACAAAAGGACGCTGCTTCGAAGGGGGAGAACCAGCCGGATTGTTCCGGAACGGCCGTTGTCCACTGCAATCAATGGGAGTGTTTCACACGGGTTCTTTGTCGTGAGAAAGAATCCGACACTGAGCCGGCCGGCCGTTAACCCGGCGGTTGCCGGCACAGTGGTTTTGACTATCTGCAGCATCTTTCCGACATCTGGATCGACTGTTGACCGTCATGGCATCAAAGCCCTGATAGGCTCTGCTTCAGCGAATCGGGCAGACTGCCGTTACCGCCGATGAGGCTCTGAATCTCCTCGGTGAGCCGGATGCGGTCAATTATTCTGGACAGGGCGGCAACGCTTTTCTGGAGACGTTTACGGGTCGATGTCATTTCAAGAAACTTTTGTTTTTCAGGGGCGTTGAAGCCGGCGCTGCCGGCCACTAAAAACGAAATGCTTTTGAAAGCCGGATTGACGGCCAAGTCGAGCGTACTCTCGTGTGGTTCCAGACCAACCACTTGATTCAAAAGCATTAAGCCGCGGAGGGCATCCCTCTGCATGTCGGCATCCGGCTCTTCGGGGTCGTCGTCAAAATAGTCGACCGTTGCCTGCAGATAAGGTTTGGACTCGTCGAGCTGTCCGACGATAAACCGGCGTTCTCCGCGGGTAACAATATCCAGCCTTCCGTTCGGGTACTTCTTGAGAACTTCCTGAACTCGTGCACTGCAGCCGGCGCTGCACATCTTTTGTCCGTCGAAATAAACGATGCCGAACACCTTGTCATCCGCGAGGCATTCGTCGATCATCAGTTTGTATCGTTCCTCGAATATATGCAGGGGTATCAGCTGCTCCGGCAGCATCACAATCCCGAGGGGAAATATGGGAACGAGCTCATTTTCGTTCATTTAGATATGCTAATACCCGATCGAAAATTGTCAAAACTTCCGTCGGCTTGACAAAAATTACGAGAGCTGCGTAATGAATGCTATGGACATACAGGGGATTCTCATCAGAGAAATGCCGGTCCTCAAGAAACCTGTTCTGATTGCCGGTTTCGGTGGTTGGGGCAACGCTCTCAACGTGGCCACGGATGCGCTCGACTTTCTGATTCGCCATTTTGAGGCCGAGCCTTTTGCCCGGCTCGACCCGGATGCCTTTTTCCGTCACGACCAATCGCGCCCGACGGTGAAGATCGTCGACGGAGTCCTTGAGGAAATGGCCTGGCCCGACCTCACCGTTTACAGTCTGCACACCGGAGTCGAAGAATCGGATCTGGTCATATTGAAGGCAGACGAACCGTCCCTCAACTGGTACCGGTTCACCGATGAGCTGCTGGCTCTGTGCCGGGCGCTGTCGATCCAAATGGTCATTACGCTCGGCAGCATGTACGACAACGTTTTACATTCAGACCGGATAATTTCCGGTATGGCCTCGCGCGAGGCCATGCGGACAAGACTCAAGCAGGAGGGCCTTCATCTGATTTCTTATCAGGGCCCCAGTGCCATTCACGCCGTGATCCAGACCGAGGCCGCTCGGGTGGGTCTCGAATGCCTCAGCCTCTGGAGTCATTGTCCGTACTACCTCCAAGGGACGTCCCATTTCGGGTTGTTGGCCTCACTGTGTAATATTCTTGGCAAGATGGCCGCGTTTGCAATCGATACGGCTGTCCTGGAAGAGCGTTGGACGGCATTGAACAGACACATACAGACCCTCATCGAGACCAAACCCGAATTGCGTGAGATGATCAATAAACTTCGTAAGGAAAAGTTAAGAGGAACTGTTAGCGGGAGGAAAGCCACCGGCGAAAAAGAAGAAAAAGTTATCAATATCAAAGACTTTTTCGATTCATAGATGATATTTTCTTGGGAAATCGGACATGGCGAAACGATTGGATGGTCAGACAGCCGTCATCACCGGGGCCGGGCAGGGGATTGGCCGCGCTATCGTGCACAGCTTTGCCCGGGAGGGATGCCGGGTGTGGGCTACCAGCCGGAGTCTCGCACCGCTGAAGTCCCTCGAGAAGACGACATCGGTTCGGATAGAACAACTCGATGTCACCCGGCC
The DNA here is from genome assembly GCA_963787235.1 of uncultured delta proteobacterium. Classification (GTDB taxonomy): domain Bacteria; phylum Desulfobacterota; class Desulfobacteria; order Desulfobacterales; family SG8-13; genus JARFQH01. The sequence continues at coordinate 65,004 of CAWBCG010000082.1, read as the reverse complement.
CACCGATGTCGCTGCAGCGGCTCAAAAAATCGGTAGCGTCGAAATTTTGGTCAACTGTGCCGGATATGTGGCTTCCGGCACGATTCTCGAGTGTTCTTCGGAAGAGTTGGAGCGCTCCCTTGATGTCAATCTTATGGGCGCGTTTTATATGACCCGCGCTTTTCTGCCGGCTATGTGCACCCGGGGTGTCGGATCGATCATCAACATCGCTTCGGTGCTATCGAGTATCACCAGCGCGCCCGGTCGGTTTGCATACACTACCGCCAAGGCCGCTCTTATCGGGTTTACCAAGTCTGTCGCCGTCGATTTCGTCAACCAGGGAATCCGGGTCAACGCCGTCTGCCCCGGTGCCATCCAGACGCCGGGACTGGAATCACGAATTGCCGCCAGCGAAGACCCCAGCGCCACGCGGGCGGCTTTTGTCGCTCGACATAAGATGGGGCGTATAGGTACGGTCGAGGAAGTTTCAGCGGCCTGTCTGTATCTGGCATCCGCCGAAAGCAGCTTCGTGACCGGACAGACGCTGGTCTTGGATGGCGGTATGACCTTGTGAAAACCCCAGGCCGCGATTGGAACCGTTCCGGTGGCTTCCGATCGAAAAAACTTCCTCTATTCCGGATTTCGAGTTCTCCCAGCCACATGCTGATCGATGCAATGGAGCAGCCATGCCGATGACCATCCTCGACAAACGCGGATCCGATATCGATTCACGCTTTCGCTCGCTGCTGCAAAAAGCGGTGCGGCGTGGCAATGTCGAGCTGGTTTACACCACCAGTGCTCTGATTCAAAGTTTGAGCTTTCGGGAGAAGAACTGGTTTCGGAACCGTGCCGCGATCATTACATTTGAAGAGTGCTGGCCCTTGGGTGCTGAACTGCTCTTCAACAAAAAATTCCACAGTAAGGCTGCGGCCTTGATCAAGGTGGCGCGGTCAGCCAAAGCCCGGGATGCGACCGGACTCGGGTTTTTGGCCTACCGCCTTTTCGAGGGTGACCGATCGGTGCTTGACGGGACGCCGGACGATCGCCACATCAAAGTCGTCGCCGACGCCATCCGGCGTCCTGACGATTTCTGGCACTGGCTGGAGCGCAGTACGTCCGAAGAGGGCCGACACCCACTCATTTCAAACGCGATGCGGTTCAGGAGTGCGGGTCGGCCGCGGGACCGGGTGGTAATACAGGCGGCTGCTTATCTGGCGGTCTCAGGAGATATTCCCGAGATCGTGATGCTGGAGGACGAAGAAAAGTCGTTTCCATACTGGGTTGCACTGGACATGCATACGTCTCAAGGAAAGCGTGTGCTCAACGATGTGGCCAGGGACCTGCACGTCGATCCGAAGCAGCTCGAATGGACGTTGTTCTATTTCGAAGGCAGCCATGCCAACGGAACCACGCCCTCAAGCTGGTGGGACCGGTACTGTGCCTGCCGTTTCCGGAGCATGGGCCTGCCGGTCGAGGAAGCACACCTGCTGTGGGAGCCGATCAGGCCGCAGCTGATCCAGGCTTTGGCGGAAGACAGTCGCCGGCTGCACCAAGATATATTCACCTGGAAACTTGCCAACCGTGAGCCGATCGAGATGTTGAAAAAACAGATCGATTTGTACATCACGCATTTTGAGACCGGTCAGATCGATCAGTTGGAATTGTTTTAAACTTGACACATTTAACTGTTTTTATTATAAAAAGCTTTTGTTTTGTGGAAAACTCGATTCTCTTCCGAGGCCACGACTATGTTCAAATCCGGTGCCGGAAAGCAACGTGATGTATAACAAGTTCTTCCTGTTTCGGGAAAAACCCTTTAAACTCGTCCCCAATCCCGAGTACTATTATGTGAGCCGCAGTCACGAGGAGGCAATGGCGCATCTGAAATACGCCATTGCCGAGGGGGAGGGGTTTGTCGAGATTACCGGAGAGGTCGGTACTGGAAAAACCACGCTTTGTCGCGTATTTCTCGATAACCTCGACGACAGGACCGAGGTCGCTTATATATTTAACCCCAGACTGGGCCCCACGCAGCTGCTCAAGACGATTGCCGATGAACTGGGTGTCAAGTGCCGTGCGAGCGACACCAAGCAACTGATCGATGCCCTCAACAGTTACCTGATCGACATGAAAACCGCAGGGAAAACCGTGGTTTTGCTTGTGGATGAAGCCCAAAACCTGGCCCGGAACGTCATGGAACAGCTGCGGCTTCTCTCAAACCTGGAGACCAACCGTTCCAAGATGTTGCAGATCATTCTGGTCGGCCAGCCGGAACTCGGCGAATTGCTCGACTCCTACGACTTGCGGCAGTTGGCTCAACGCATTACGCTCAGCTGTCATCTTTCACCGCTGAGTTTCAGGGAAGTCAGGGAGTACATCGAGCACCGCATTCAGATCGCTTCGACTCGAACGCCGGTCGTTTTTACACACTCGGCCTACCGTCTCATCTATCGCTATTCAACGGGGATTCCCCGTCTCATCAACATTGTTTGCGACAGGGCGTTGCTGACGGCTTTTGGCCGCAATCAGAAAAAGATCAATAGTGCCATTGTCCGGGCTGCCATACGCGAGTTGTCCGAACGCGGGAAAAAGCACCGCCGGCTGCGGGAGTTAAAGAAACCGGCGCTCGTCCTGGCCGCGGTGCTTTGTGTGGCGGCGCTCTTGTTCTGGTACTATCGAATGGGTCCTGCTGATTCCGTCAATACGCTGAACAAGGGGCCCGAAGATGTCCAGGCGCAGGCACCCCCGTCCCGCGCGCCTTCCACAGCACCGGTTACCGATGCACCGGCACGGCCTTCTCCGGCCTCACGACCGCCGGCTGACGACCCAGACGGGGTGAGCACCGATTTTTCGAAATTTATTCAAGACATGGATGCCCGTTCGGCGCGGCACCTCGCTCTTCAAACCGTTCTGGACCTCTGGGGTCTCGAATCCAGTATCGATCCGGCGCTCGACGAGCGGACCGATAACGACACCTTCTTCGAGATGGCTGCCGGGCAAAACGGGCTGGCGATACTGCGGGTCGATTGCCGTCTCGAAATTCTCAAGACATTAAATCTTCCGGCCATCATATCCGTAAGGCTGCCCGACGGGTCGTCGCCGGGATTTCTGACGGTTCTCGGCATACAGGGCGACCAGGTGACCCTGGGGCGTGCGCGATTGAACGAGACCATCACGGTTACAGAGGATGTCTTAAAGCCATACTGTACCGATGGTGTTTATGTCCCTTGGAAGGATTTTATGTCCCCCGATGGTGCAGAGCCGAACAGGCCGCCGCACGATACGATTGCGGCGCTGAAGAACCAGTTGCGCGAGATCGGATACACCCAGCTCGAAACCGGCCCGTCCTACGACGAGCAGACCAAAGAAACCGTCCGACAGATTCAAAGGAAACACGGCCTTGAGCCGGATGGGATCGTCGGATCCCTGACAAAAATTGTGCTGTTCAACGAAAACCGGCGGCTGGATATCCCGCATATCCGGCAAGATTGAGAGGCACGCGACCGGGCATGTGAATGTCGATGCCCAGCCTTCGATTTGCCAGGTCATATCGAAGTGTGAGATGTGAACCCGTTATTATCGAGGAATGTGAAATTGTGAGTTCCATTCTGAAAGCCCTTAAAAAACTCGAAGACGAAAACCCTCCCAAGGGTCGATCGGTAATCTGGTCTTCCGGTCCCGCACCCCGCAGGACCATTCGTCGTTGGGACATCACTTCCGGTTGGTCGGCCGTGCTGCTGTGGGGTCTGTTGGCGGTGGTGGCGCTGATTTCAGTCGGAGGGATCATCCTTTATCTGCTGCCGCCGTCGGACCGTAACGTCGTGCCGACGGCATCCGTCGGCCGGCCGGTCGCCAAACCGATTCAAGAATCACCGCCATCCGAAACCGTGGTCAAGCCGCCGCCGCCACTGCCGGCCCCACCGCCTAAAGAGGTGTCTCCGCCGACAGCTCCGCCGCCGGAAAAAGCTGTGCCAGTGCCCAAGGCCGCTTCGCCTCCGACTGTCAAGAAAATACCCTCTGCTCCCCGTAAAGAAAAACCACCGGCTCGTGCAGCAGAAGCCGAACCCGATCGCAGCGCGACCGCCGACTTGCCGGTCCTTACAACCGACTTGAAGCTTCAGGCGATATCGTGGGCATCTGCACCCGGCGACCGCTTGGCGGTCATAAACGGTAACATCATGCGGGAAGGCACGTCTCTTGAAGGCTATTCCATCGTTCAGATCGACAGGGACGAAGTGGTGGTCCGCAAGGGATCGGAACAGTGGAAATTGGTGTTTAATCTGAGGTAGTTTCCGTCCATATATGGCCCTTTTCCGCAATTTCGGCAACTCGATAAGCGACATGTGGCCGAGGAACCGATACCACCGTTTCGATGCCAACAGTTTCAAAACTTGAGGAGGGATTTTGCGTCCATTGAATGCCATATTCGGTTACGCACCGGTGGTAGTGTACGAGAAAAAATACATGAAGTTTTAAGTCAGAAGTTGCCATCTTATTTTTTTGAGAGCCTTAAATGGAGAAACTGCAGCATGAAAGTTATTTTATTGATGGCGTTGACGGTAGATGGAATGATCGCCCGCGATTCGGATCACTTTCCGGACTGGACGGGCCGGGAAGACAAGCGCATGTTTAAAGAAATGACAATTAAAGCGGGCGTCTTGATCATGGGCTCGAAGACCTATGATGCGATCGGTAGACCCCTGCCGGGGCGAAAAAACGTGGTCATGAGCCGCAATAAGCGTAGAATATCGCAGCAAAAGGACCTGGTTTTTACGGATAAGCCTCCCCGAGAGTTGCTGGCCGATCTCAGACAGGAGGGGTTCGAGGTCGCCATCCTGGCAGGCGGCTCTCAGATCAATACGATTTTTGCGCGTGAAGATCTGATCGATGAAATCTACCTGACCTACGTTCCTCAGATTTTCGGTACGGGTCTTACTCTTTTCACTGATTCGATTTCAATGCAGCTCGAGCTGATGGATTTCAATCAACTGGGAACCGGACTAATTTTTGCCAGGTACCGCGTGATTCGGGAAGCCATGGCCTGACCGGCGATGAGTGCCGCAGTTCGATACCGGCAACCGGACGGTTTGGTGCCGGTCGTCAACAGACAACCGGCCTGAATCTGGCCGGGACTAAATCTTGATGGAAACTCAAAGCAAAGGAGATGCAAGATGCCGACAACCACTGTCCAATGGGTAACCGGTCAGCAGTTCGTGGGGATGGATTCGAACCGTCATGCAGTCGTATTGTCCGGTGAGAAAGAGCCCAATGGTCTCAGCCCTTCTCAGATGCTGCTTGTCGCCCTGTCATCGTGCACGGCCGTCGATGTGGTCGACATTTTGACCAAAAAACGAAAACCGCTCAGCAGGCTTGAGATCATCGCCACCGGCGAGCAGGATGATGATCCGCCCTGGGCTTATCGTAAAATTCATTTAAAGTATCGTCTCGGCGGCAAGGACCTTACCGATAGTGCCGTTCAACAGGCGATCCAGCTTTCCGAAGAGAAATACTGTTCCGTGGCAGCGACCGTCCGCGGCGTGGCGGAGATCACGACCGAATACGAAATATTGACCGAGGAAGATTAGAGTGCGGCTCAACCCGATTTGAATTATTTCCGAATACTCTCCGGAATATGAAACGACATCCACTTGACCCAAAGGAGCCGACCATTTCTTCGATCGCGGACCCGATACCACCAGGAGGGGTCTACCTATGTCAGGTTAATCGACAGGTTTCCTGTGCCGCCTGCTGCGGACTTTACAATGTGGCCGATGCCGCTTATGGCCCCTTGGCGTCGATGTTGAGCGAGAGAACAAAAGATTTTGCTCGGGTTCCCCGCCAAGCCGATGACATTGCGGCATTCGGTCAACGCGCACAGACCCGATGCGGAACCGGTCCGTTTAAAGATTTCCACCACTGCCCATTTGTGGGGCTGATCGGAGAAGAGCACCGGCGGGTCGGCTGCTTGCTTCATCCCCACGCCGCCGGAAACCTCGGTGTCGATTTCCGGGGATTGAGTTATTACGGCGGAATGGCCTGCCGGCTCTATTTTTGCCCGGCCCATTCCAAGCTTTCAGCAGTCGTCAAGACTGTCGTGAGGGAGTCTGCCGTCAGCTGGTACGAATATGGCCTGATCGTCTCCGAGACCAGGCTTCTGAGCGAATTTTTCAAGGCTTTGGAAGAGCGGCTGGGTTCACCGCTGACTGCGTCGGAAATCCTCAACCGCGAGGAATGCCGGCAAATAGTGGGAAGCGTTTTGAGGCTGAAAATCGACTGGCCGTTTCGCCGACGTCCGGATCCGGGCCCTTGCAATTATGTGTTCGACGATCACCTTTACCCCAAACCCGCCGTAGGCTACCCGCCGCTGACCACAACGGTGTCGCCCTACGATATTTTATTGAAAGAGTTGCTGTCCGGCTTCAACACGCCGGCTGAATTGGAGTTAGCCGAGGGAATGCTTACAGACCTGATCGAAAACCTGGCGCGGGGTATTCTGGCGGGTAGACACGCACAGCCGCTGACTTAAAAATTTGTAAGCGTTCACAGGGTACCGCATCTGCTTTGTTGTCGGGCATTTGAAGTACAAAAGTACATCTGCGGTACCCTGTGAACGCTTATAATTAGGTGGTTTGAAGCACTTCGGACTTTGCAACCCTGTGAAAGGATTTATACCCCCAAACCTTAAATCCCGCCTGGGCGAAAAACTCTTCGGCCAACGTTTAAGTGCACCCTAAGACTGGGAGGTTTTCAGAAGTTCGGCCAGTCTCCTGTATTCGTCATCCGTACCGTCATAGTCATAACTCGATTCGGCATCGGCGACCGGGATGATTTTCAACCGCCCGCCGAAGAAGGCCGAGGTGATGTTCTCGACCTCTTTCACGCTCAGATCTTTATTGATGAAATGCTTGGAATAGACATTTTTATACCCCAGGTTGCGGGTAATTCTGAACAGTTTTAACTGCACATTGGGATTGAGGCACTTGCGCAGGTTATAGGCCGTGTTGGCCGTGTTAATATCGAAACCGTGCGGATCGGCATACACCAGAGAGGAGAGCCGGAACCCCTGGCGGCCGTATCCGTCTGTTTCGGCGGACAACCGGAAATCTGAATCGTTGATAAGTTTCAACGGGTAGCGACCGAACGTGTCAACGGTCCCTTCAACCAGGACCGCCGGCAGGATAATCGCACAATCGCTTGAATAGGTTTCCGCTAGATCAAGAAAAAGATCGATGTACGCTTCAGATGTCAGCGGTGAATCCGATGCCACAAACAGGGCGTGGCGGCGTTTTTCACAGGCGCTGCTGGCACCATACCCCTTGATCATGTTGCCGGCGATGGAATTGTGTTTCACTTTGCGAGTCCGGATGTGAAACCGGTCAACAATTTCGGCTGGAATCCGACTGTTCTGGTTGATAATGGTGTAGGGCATGACCTGCCGGCTGAGATAATCTCTGAGGCGCTGCTCCAGCAGCATCTGGTGGCCGACGATAACGATGTCGCCGATTCGCTCTTTTTTGAATAGCTTTTCCAGCGTGAACTGGATCAGCGGCTTGCTGACCGGCCGATCGTCTTGAATCGTCTGGAATTCCCGCAGGGGTTTGTAACCTGTTTCGATAAACGTCTTGCCGTAATGCTCGGCAACGATTTTCGCGTATTTTTTTACGGCCCACTTGTTGTTATAGCCGGCCATTACGATCGCACTGATCTTGTCCATCTATGTGAGCATCTTTCGAGGGTGTCCGACGTCGCAGCAAAAAAGTTACAGCCCTTTGTTTGCCATAATTTATGGGGAAAGAAAAGAAAGAACGCAAAAGAGACTTGATTATTGGGTATCCAACCGTTAATCTCACATCCGTGAGAGATAACATCCGACCAAGGCCTGACCGGCACTGACCCTTGTGGAATAAAGTTGCTTTTTGATCCTGCCGACCGGATCAATGCTTTTCAGGTAGGAGTAGGAGAAGGACACATGATGGAATCGACTGTTCCAACACGAGATGCCGCAATGGCTTTGCTGCGGGAATACAACAAGAACGAGAGTCTGATCAAGCATGCTCTCGCGGTGGAGGGCGTCATGCGTTACATGGCCCGCAAATACGGTGAGAATGAGGATAAGTGGGGCATCGTGGGCCTGGTTCACGACCTGGACTATGAAATGTATCCTGATCAGCACTGTCGCAAAAGCGAGGAGATCCTGCTGAACCACAACTGGCCGCAGGAATATATCCGCGCCGTTGTTAGCCACGGATGGGGAATCTGCACGGATGTGACCCCCCAGACAGACATGGAGAAAGTTCTCTACGCCATCGATGAGCTGACCGGACTGGTTGTCACGACCGCGCTCGTTCGCCCCTCGCGGAGTGTAATGGACCTAAAGGCCAAATCGGTCAAGAAGAAGTGGAAGGACAAGCGGTTTGCCGCCGGTGTGGATCGCTCGATTATCGAGAATGGGGCCCGGATGCTGGGGCTCGAATTGAATGAACTGATAACCGACACCATCATGGGCATGCGAGAGGTGGCCGAGAGTATCGGCCTCAAAGGCGCGGTTTCCTGACAATGGACAGGTGGGCCAAGAGGACGGACTTTCACCCACGTTATGGCGTTTGCGATCCAAAAGTGAACCGGCCCAACAGCCCATTGGCCAGTCGGGCCGGTCGATGTGGTCATCGTTCCCCTAGCTGACCGGTACCTCTACGGCATTTTCGAACGGATTTTTTAACGGTACCGCTATCTTGAGGCAGCCGTCTTCATAGTTCGCCTGTGCTTCATTCGCCTTTACCGGGCAACAGAAGGCCGAAGCCGCAACGTATTCCACATCATTTCCCGGGGCCGTAAGACTGAAGCTGTCGTCCAGCATTCGGAGACGGATGTCGTCCTTTTTGACGCCCGGAATGGAAACCTGGATATTCAGGGTGTGTTCATCTTCGCTCATATACGTACAGACATCCGGCGTTACTCGAAACTTATCTTGCGCCATAATAATCATCTCCTTTCGTAATCCCCTGCGGCCGCTCCACCAAGTGTCACATTTTCTACCCGGGTCGGCCGTGAGTAAATTTTAGCAGCAACCGGTCGCCAAACCTTAAGATGTGACAATCGTCGCCACTTGGTATACATTCTAAGCTAATACGATAATGCCGAAATAGCCTAATTCAATAGCGGATCGGCGGACAAAATGTGATGTTATCCTGGGCTGAGCCTTTGCTTGAGCCGCAATCCTTTATTTTCAGGCGCAGGCCCTCAGCCTGACTTTTTCGAAGTCGACGACAGGGGGAAAGGTTCTGACAGTATTGATCAGACTCTGCAGGGGGAAAGGCTTGAAGAGTACCTTGTCGAAATCTGAGTCGTTCAATAGCAGGGGGGTTCCGGATATGCCGATGATCGGCGTCGTTCTTCTGCTCGAAGCCCGGATATAGCGCACGACGCTGTTGCCATCGCTGTTCGGCATCATGATATCGGTGATGACGACATTAAAGAGTTGGTCTTTGAATTTCTGGATGCCTTCGTTTCCGTCGCAAGCGGTTTGAACATCATAGCCGTACCGGCTGAGAGCTTCCTGGATTACATCCGTAATACCCTCTTCATCGTCGATAACCAGAACGCTGCTCATTTTTTGCCTCCGGCATTAACATTGTTCAACTTTGACATAAACAAATCGGCACTATCTTACTGAAACAACCATTATTGTCAAACGGCACATTTGGGGAAAAACGACTTTCGATATAATGAGTTATGAACAAAATACAGGTAACTGAAATTGCAATAAAATTTGAGCCTATCGACGTAAGCAGCTGAAAAAAATAAACATTGTGGAAATCCAATTTATCCAACACTATTAATGAGATGGGCGTTTTTTGACAGGTTATCAACACTGAAGCAGAGGTGCACGAATCTATTGAAAACGTGAATTATCTTAAATTTTCAATTGATGTGGAGGAGATATGCAGAAAAATTCGCTTTACGATGTGGTTATTCTCGGTGCAGGTCCTGCGGGACTTCAGGCTGCCATACACGCCGCCCGGCGTAAGGTGTCCGTTCTGGTGTACGGGAAACAGGCTAAAAGCAGTTTGTTTCACGCCCATACGGTGTTTTCATCGAGTTGGGTGCTAAAGGCGTAATGGGATTGGCGACCGTCCTGGGCATCCGGTTGGACGATGAAGCCAAATACATTCAAACCGACAAGAAGCAGCGAACCAGTGTTCCGGGGGTATTTGCAGCCGGTGACATCTGCGGCCCACCCTGGCAGATGGCCAAAGCCGTCGGCGAAGGCTGCGTGGCCGGACTGGAAGCGGCCGCTTACGCAAAGAAGTTGAAAATCGAGTAGGTCATCGAACCGGGTCAACCGAGGCAGAAACGGCCCGATTCCTCGAAAAGCAACGGCTGAGAACAGCAACGAGGATTTTCTGTCACTTATTTCTTCAGAAAATCTTGACACACGCCTGCGGATGATCTTAAATAGGGACAACAGGGTCTTTTAAAGATAACCTCACACCTTTTTAAATCCAATCTTTCAGCAAAACCAATTGCAACTCGCAAGTCTTACCCAAATCAACAAGAGAGAAAGGAGAACAGAACTATGTGGTCGAGACGGATTTTTTTTACGATAGTTGTCGTTGTGGCTGGGTTGTTTTTGGCCGGATCGTGGGTTAGTGCCGCTGCCGCCCAAAACGAGAAGACGACCGAAAACGAGAAGACGACCGAAAACGAGAAGACGACCAAAAATGAGAAGATGACCGAAAGCGAAAACTTGTCCTGGATTCCGCAGAATGCGGTACCGGGGGAATGTTACGCGAAAGTGTTTGTTCCTCCAAAGTATCGAACCGTCACTGAAAAGACATTGCTGAAGGAAGCGTCTGAAAAAATCGAGATCATCCCTGCCCAATACGAGGTGGTTGAAGAAAAGGTGCTTGTCGAACCGGCCTCAGAGCGCTGGGAAGTCGTTCCGGCCGAGTACAAGTGGGCCGAGGAGAAGATTGTCATCAAAGAGGCGTCGAGTCGCATGGAAACCATTCCGGCAAAGTATGAGTGGAAAGAGGAGAAGGTCCTTGTCAAACCGGCCGAAACGAAGTGGAAGGAAGGCCGCGGCCCGATCGAGAGAGTCGATCATTCCACCGGCGAAATTCTTTGCCTGGTAGAGGTTCCGGCAACCTACAAAACCATCAAGAAAAAGGTGGTTGTCGAACCGGCCAAGACCGTAAAGGTGGATATCCCGGCGGAGTACGGTACGGTGAAGCAAAAAGCGCTGGTGTCGCCGCCGTCTGTGAAAAAGATTGAGATTCCGGCAAAATACAAGACCGTTAAGGTCAGAAAAATGGTAACCCCACCGCAGGAGAAACGCATCCCCATACCAGCGGAATACCAGACCGTAACCCGCACCGAGAAGATCAGTGAGGGGCGGTTTGAGTGGGCGAGAATCCTCTGCGAGACAAACACCACACCGGACTTTGTCATGCGTGTACAGAAGGCGCTGGCCGCCGCCGGTTTTGACCCGGGTCCGGCCGATGGGTCGGTGGGACCGCAAACCCAGGCGGCCATTCAGGCCTACCAGCAGAAAAACAATTTGAGCGTTGGTGCGATGACTTACGAAACCGTGGAAAAACTCGGTATTCGGCTGCGCTGAGCCGCTATGTGACTTAAGCCATTAAAAAAAATCACAAAAAAGCCCCGCTGGCGATGGATCGGCGGGGCTTTTTCGTTATCTTGCGCATTCCGAGAGTGGCCTTGACAGTCGTCAAACTCTTGACTGGCCGCCACAGGCCTCTCGGTTCACACCTTTTCATCAGCCGTCACAGCGGTAACACGGAGTTGCTCCTCGATTGTCGCCGTTAATGCGGTGAGCCCTTTGTGGTTTCACCGGATTGACGGTCGACGGGTCCGGGCGATATCGATTTCGTTATTCACCTCTTCCTTCCAAAATCCGCACCTCACTAACCGAGGCATACCTCTTGCATGATCGGTATCCATTCCTAATCCCGACTCTTTTCTCAAAGGAACCATTTGTATGGCGAAACGTATCGGTTTGGTTGCATCATATCTGATCTTGTATGCGTTGTTTTTCGGTGTCAGCGCTCAAACACAAGAAGAACCTCAGGCACACATCAACCGGTCTCCACTTTTCAAAATTGAACAGTGCAAATCAATCCGGACCGCCGTCTCCGATGCAATGGATGCAAGACCGTTGCACGAGCGTCAATCACTTTTTGCCACTTCGTCTGCCACGGCAATCAGTGCGTCTCTAAACGACAACACGGTATCCGACGAATTCTTTCAGGGTGCGTCCCTTGGAACAGCCTGGCCGCTAGCTTCCGGATTTATCGTCACGAACAGCCACGTTGTGGCTGGAAGTCGGAAAATAGCGTTGCTGGACCAGACCGGAGCCAAGTTCGCCGCTTGGCCGGTGCTGCGCGATGACGTCAACGACCTTGTATTCCTGCAGGTCGACGAGCCTCAGAAACTGCCCGCAGCGCTGCCTCTCGCCGAGGCTCGAACCCGTCTGGGCAGCAGTGTCTTCACCATCGGTTTTCCGCGAATCGATGTGATGGGCAAAACGCCGAAGCTTTCCAACGGTGTCATCAGCGGCTTGCAAGGTCTACGGGATGATCCGTGCGGCTACCAGACGACGGTTCCGATTCAGCCCGGTAACAGTGGCGGACCCATTTTTAATCTGAATGGCGAGGTCGTGGGCATCGTCGCGTCAATGGTCGGTATCCGCGACGAAGCCAGCGGTGCGATATCACAGCTGCCGAACATCAGTTGCGCGATCAAGATCGAATGCCTGAAGGAACTTTTTCAGCATCTGCCGCCCCACGGTACCGATATTAATTCCCTGCCGAGTGATCCCGGAGATTTGGAAAGCATTGCCCAGCGCGTGCAGAATTCCGTCCTGATTGTGGTCGCCAAATAGTTCCCTTTCAGGTTTCATGATGCACTCATTGACTTTATCTTCCGAATGACACTTTTTGTCAATTTTTTGGCTGAATTTTGTCATTCAAGCTCTTCGGCTGGACCGTTATGTGATGGTAACTATTAAAAATTTCACTAAAATATTAAATTGAATTCATTGGCATATTAATTGTATCTAAAGGTACCGGTACTCCGGCCAGCGGATCTCCCAGACACTTCGACCGCTTCGGAACCTGGATTGTTATAACACTCCATCTCGAACACCCGTTAATGCTGAAAGTTGACCGGAAGTACCAACAATCGAAGCGTAAAGGGTGGCATTCAGAATGGTTTATTCGGATACCACCTCAACCAAGCGTATAAAGGATGTTTCAGAGCCGATCTTGAACGATGAGTTGATTTTGAAACGGAAAACTTAACCTTTTGATCCAAGAACGGAACGAGTTGAAACGGTAAGCTGAACAAAACTTTCAATCCTCTGAAACTGAGACGAATACCAAGCCTGAAGTAAGTGACAGATCGTTAACGTTGATACCAGAAGCGCAATTCGAACCGGGCTGCTGAAACATCCTTTATATCCACTCGTAACTCCCTGTGGCGCGTTACCCGGGGAGTTATGTATTAAAAAGAATGACGCTTCGATTCCAGAGCGGCAGATTCAAAGAAAAGAAAGACACGGCATTATGCATGAAGAGTACCGCCCCGGCTACAATTGGGAAGACATGATCGATAAAGAGTTTAAAAAATCCATCCCCTGGGGTGATGCCGACGATAGTAGCGAAGAACCGGATACGACATTCGATTGTGAAGAGCCGGATTCGTGAATCCTCCGCAAAAATGGCCAGCGCTTCTCTCCTAAAAAAACCGGCATTTCCGAACCCTTCTTGAAATCCGCACCGCATTAAGCCCTCATATCCGCAAGTCGATTGACACTTTTATTTTCTGTATTTGCTAAAACCTTCGTTCGACCTTTGATTCCGGCCACTTTTTATTTGTCAATTGAGCTCCCGGCACGGTAATATGCCTGCAAAAATCTTTTGCTAAATGCAACCGGCGTAATCACCAGATTTTTTATTTTCACCGAGAATTGTTGGCCGGCGACGGTTGCCCGGAACCGCCGATTGGTAAGCGTTCACAGGGCACCGCATCTGCTTTGTTTGTCAGGCACTTGAAGTACCAAAGTACATCTGCGGCACCTTGTAAACGCTTACAATCAGGTGGTTTGAAGCGCATCGGACTTTGCAGCCCTGTGAACGGTTACGGCGATTATTGTTGTGAAAGTTCAGAATGACGGACATCAGTACCATAGAAGCCAAAATCGGAAATTTCATCCTTCAAGGTCCCATTCGAACGGCGTTGACACATCTCAAGTCTGTGCTCCCGGAAGGAACCATCCTGTACCTGGTCGGCGGAGCGATTCGCAACCTGATTATCGAATCCTTCCACGGCTATAGACCGCCCATAGAAGACATCGATCTTTTCATCGGAAACGTGGCCGGCGACATACTCTTGGCGGAGCTCTTGCCGGCGGGGCGTTGCTACATAACCGATCTCGGGGGGATTCGCTGGCAACCGGCGGGGTCGATTTACAGCGTAGACATCTGCCTGTTACGGAATTTTACGATCATCAAAAAGTACGGCCTGGAACCCGATCTCGATAATTTGCTGACTGCGCTTGATTTTACTATGAACACAGTTGTTTTCGATACGGGAAGGGGGAGATTGTACGAAAGAAATGCTCTGACGGATATTCGAAAACGACTCATGGCCTTCAACACGAAGATGTTGTATAACAGAACCGCCACTGCTTACCGAGCGCTTTTGTTGCGGCACAAGACCGGTTTTATGTTGTCGCCGGGAGTCTTCGAATTTGTCAAACAAGCAATCGATCTCGAAACGCTCACAAAGGTGAGGCAGATCCTTGCGAACCGCCACGGCAGCCGCACCATGCGGGCCATAATGGATGATTACGACCGCATCAGCGCTTTTGAACATTTTGACGACTACCGGCGTCACGCTCTGGAGGCGTTGACTGGGGGCTTTTAACGAAATAAACGAGCCCGGCTTTATTGCAAGGTCGAGCGGAAGAGGGTGCTGAGAATCACTTCACGGAAGGCGAAAATCTGATTCTGTCCTGATCCTGTCCCTTCTCAAACAGCTTATCTCACTAATTTTATAAATCCATGCTGAAGAAATCGATAAAATGGGTATTGATTCTGCTGGTTTTGGTCTCCGCTGCCGTGACAGTATACGGCTGGTATCTTTCGGGGCGAATTGAAAAGCGTTTTTCGGCCCGACTCTGGCGCATGCCGTCCACGGTTTATTCCGATACCACCTTGCTGTATCCCGGTCAGGGGTTCGACCAGAAAAACCTGATGGAAAAACTCAAAAGTTTGGGATATCGGATGGTTGCCGGTCGTCCAAACAACCAGGGCGAGATGCGCATGACAAAGGGGTCCGTTGAAGTGCACCTCAACGATTTCAAGATCCCATCTCAACACCGACCGGGCATTCCTGTCAGGCTCCGCTTCGATCGGGGACGTATCAAATCGATCGAGCGGATCGACACGGGCGATCGGTTGCCAATCCTGGAGTTGGAACCGGAGGAGATTGGTCAATTTTACGGACCGGAAAGAGAGCGCAGACAACTGGTTTCGATTCGTCAAGTGCCCCCCAACCTTGTTCGAGCAACTATGGCCGCTGAGGACAGCCGGTTTTACGGACACCACGGCTTCGATCCGGTCGGCATCCTGCGCGCCTTCTATGTCAACCTGCGGGCCGGCCGAATTCGCCAGGGGGGATCGACCATCACCCAGCAGTTGGCTAAAAACTTTTTTCTGACCCCGGAACGCACGATTGCCAGGAAGCTAAATGAGCTGATCATGTCGGTGATCATCGAGTTGAAGTACCAAAAGGAAGAAATCCTTGAAATATACTTGAACGACATCTACCTTGGGCAGAGCGGAACGGTTGCGATTAACGGCGTCGGCGAAGCCTGCCTATTTTATTTCGCGAAACCGGTCAAGGACATATCCCTGGCCGAAGCGGCTACCATCGCCGGAATCATTCGCGCGCCGGGACGTTACTCGCCTTATATCGACAAAGAGCGCTGCCGGCAGCGACGCGATGCGGTTTTGAAGGCAATGTCTGCCAAAAACTGGATCTCCGACTCCGAACTTCAGTCCGCTCTGGCGCAGCCGATCGAGACCGTCGGAGAAAATGTCGTGGTCAAAAAGGCGCCTTACTTCATGGACTACCTGTCCCACCAGCTCGCGTCTCTCTATTCCCCGGACGATCTCACCCGTCTGGGGCTTTCAATCTACACCACTTTGGACACCCGGGTCCAGTATGCCGCCGAGCAGGCTCTTTACCGGGGACTGACGCGGCTGGAGAAATCGATCGCGACGCTGAAACGAGCAGACCCGGCCCAGAAGCTGCAGGGGGCCGTGATCGTCATGCAGCCCAAGACCGGTTTTATCCTGGCCATGGTGGGAGGCCGCGATTATGCCGCCAGCCAGTATAACCGGATAACTCAAAGCCGCCGGCAACCCGGCAGTGCCTTCAAGCCGTTCATCTACCTGACGGCGTTGGACCAGCTGACCCCGGCGTCCAGACTGTCAAACGAACCCAGGACATATATGATCGGCGGTAAGCCGTGGACACCTGATAACGCCGTGCAGGAGGTCGAAACCAACACGAGCGTGAGCATGCGGACGGCGCTGGCGGCGTCGAACAACCGCGCAACAGTCGACCTGGCCATGAAGACGGGGCTGGAGCAGGTGGTGGAAAAAACGGTGCCCTTTCAGTTCTCGACGCCGATCAAGCCCTATCCGTCCCTGGCTCTCGGGGCTTTTGAAGTCGTGCCGCTCGAACTGGCACGCGCTTATTGCGTTTTCGCAGGAGACGGTGTTCTGTCCCACCCGTTGTCAATCAAGGATGTGACCGATGACCACGGGCGGCTGTTGAGCCAGGCTCATCTGAATATCGAACGTTTGATCAGTCCGGCCAAAGCCTATATCATAACGGACATGCTCAAGAGCGTGGTGAGCGAGGGAACCGCCCGGGCCCTTTCCGGTTGGAACTTGCCGGGTCCAGTCGCCGGCAAAACCGGCACCACCAACAACTTCAGGGATGCCTGGTTTGTCGGCTATACGCCGGATATCCTGGCCCTGGTGTGGGTTGGATTCGACAACGGAGACCCGGTCAATGCCTCCGGGGCCAAGGCCGCTCTGCCGATATGGGCGGAGCTGATGAAGGCGATTCCTCAATACATCTCCGGTGCGGATTTCAAGATGCCGGCCGGGGTGGTCACACGAATCGTGTGCAGCGAATCCGGATTGCTGGCGGCCGGTCGCACATGTCCGCTGCCGATAGAGGAAATCTTTCTCGAGGACATCGTTCCCGATCAACCGTGCCCGCTCCATCCGGCCCGAAATCCAATAAAGGATCTGATTGATGGCATTAAAGACATCTTCAACGGCAGCCCCTAGACATCAGCGCTTTATCCTTGGCTTGGTCTGTGGCCTGCTCCTGTTCGGCTGCATGCCACAGACCAAAGTCAGCGTCCACGATAAACAGACCCCACCGGCGCCTCTTCCGGCCAGAAAACCATCGGAGCCATCGATCGAAAAGCCCGACGGTGCGCAGGTGCTTGCGGCCGAGGCATTGGTCGATCAAGGCCGGCAGCTTCTGGCGCAGGGGGCCACCGATGCAGCGATTCGGGTTCTGGAACGATCAGTTGCGCTTGATTCGAACAGTGGCCCAAACTACTATTATCTGGCGGAAGCCTGGCTTATGAAGCAAAATGTCCACCAGGCCCGTGAATTCAACCGGTTGGCCGACTTGCACCTGGGGCAGGATCCCGAGTGGAAAACTCGGATTGACCGGCAGAGCGTTCGCATCAGCACCCTCGGTCATTGATAAGAATATGACCGCAAGTTTCCACCTATGAACGGCTCTTTTTCGCGATGATTAAGAAACAGATATACGGGGACGATTTAAAGTCTCGACTTATCGCCGGCTTCAGAGACCGGCTGTATAGCTTTACGCTGGCCGGCGGCAAGGTGCGCGGTGTTTTGGTCAACGGAACCCTCATGGTCAATGAAATGAGGGCCAACCATGAACTCGGGGTCCTCGAGACCCTCGCGCTCGGCCGGGCTTACCTGGGGGCTGTTTTGATGTCGGCCAACCTTAAAGGCGATGACCGACTCAGCCTGCAGATCGATTGCAGCGGGCCGATCAAGGGGCTGACCGTCGATGCCAATGCCTTTGGAGAAGTGCGGGGCTACTTGAAAAACGTACCGATACCGATCGTAAAACCACCGGACAGTTTCGATCTGTCGCCATTTTTCGGCCCCGGCATCCTTTCCGTCACGCGCTATCTGGAGGATGCCAAACAGCCTTTTACCGGCAAGGTGGTTCTTCAATACGGCAATATTGCCCAAGACTTGGCTCACTACTGCCTTATCTCAGAGCAAATCCCCACGGCCTTTAATTTGAGCATCCAGTTCGATCGCAGCGGCGAGGTCGTTGGGGCCGGCGGCCTTTTCCTGCAGGCCATGCCCGGTGCCGATGAGGTAATGATTGCGGATCTGGAAAGGCGGGTCAACCGATTCCCTTCGCTGGGAATGGCTTTCGGCGACACCAGAAATCCTGAGCACTTGATTCGGGAAGAATTTAAATTGCATTCGCCCCGGATCTTCGGCGAACGTCGCATCGAATTCATGTGTCACTGCAACAAGGAGAAGCTTCGCAACATATTGATCATGCTGCCGTTCGAGGATCTAAGGGAGATTCTTGCGACCGGGCCTTTTCCCTTCGAATCGCGCTGCCACAACTGCAACACTCTTTACACGTTTGACCGCAATGAAATCCGTCAGATCTGCGGCCTGCGCTTTCCCGATAATTAACAGGGCGTAAACCACATCGACTATGGTTGTGCCGCCTGCAAGCTGTCGCGCAATTCCAGAACCTTGCGGGTTTTGGCGCGGTTGCCGGTTTCCCTGAATAGGGAAAAGGCCTTATCTTAGCAGGACCCGGCTTCCGCCAACAGCCCCTGAGACCAGTAAAGGTTGGCCAAGTTGCCGTAATTGTCTTCCTGGTGGGCCTTTCGGTTGAGGGCGGTGTATCTGCAGAGCCGATATCAGCGCGGCCTCGGCCTGATCCGCTTGATCCTGCATTTCGGACGGGTGAAACAATCGCGTCTCTTCCGGATACGCGCGGAAGGACAAAGCCTGATTTCTAGGCATCAAGATAAAGGTTTTGGACTGTGTCATCGGTCGTCGGCGTACTACAATACAGCCTTCTTCCTCTGGCCTTGCCCCAAATTTTATCTTAAAGCCTATATTTATGGTCAGTGCATTATTGGGGAAGAACCGATGAAGGGGGATATACACCCGAAGGGGGCGGATAAGTTGCCCCTGAATAGTAGTCCGGTGGTGGTGGCGCGTAGGCTGATCCCGAAGAGTATCCTGGTGGTGGCGGCGGAGGCGGTATCGAAACCCGCGGCTGCGAAGCACGCAAGACGCCTGGAATCTGGTTCCCCTTTGCATACATGCATTGCTGATAGGCGTTGTCGTATCGCTGTTGGACCTGCCAGCCGGTTGAGTAGGCCGGCCCGGATGCCGCCGCGGTGCCGCCGATGAGACCGGAACCCGCTCCAATTGCGGCACCGGCCCCCGCGTTGCCGGAAACGGCGCCAATCGCCGCGCCCAGTCCGGCCCCCATCAGGGCGCCTATCGCCGCCCCGCCGGCAAGGTTCTGATTGACCACGCCGGCCGGCGACGCGCCTGTCTGGAGGGCCGCCCAATTCCTGCAGGCAAGGTCCTCGGACTGGAATACCTCGAAGGATTTTCCCGTTGAAGGCAGCACCATGATACTTGGCCCTGTCGGCATCGTCACGCAAGCGCTTAAAACCAAACCGGCCGCCAACATCACAGGAAAGCGTATGCCCTTCATTTTATCGAGTTCTCCTTTACGGGTTCGGTGGCGTCGGCTGTGGAACAACCTTCATCCATCCGTCCGGGCAGCTTTTCACATACGGGTAATACCCCTGCGGATTCTGGCAATAATACCAGTAATTGTCTGAACGCTGCTCCGGTTCAACGTACACCGGCGGTTGTTTCTGGACGATGACCGGTGGCGGGGAGTAATAGCCGTAAGGGTACCACGGCGGACCCACGACTAACGGGCCTCCCCAATAGAAACCGAGATTCCATGAGGCACGTGGGCCCCAATAGGCGCGCGGGCCCCTATAGACACGATGGCCGCGCCAACCTCCATAATACCCTACGCGTCCATGATAGCCGGCTTTGACGCCTTTTCCACCATAGCCGTGTGAGCGGCCTGCATCACTCGACAAAGGAGCGGCGATAAACAACGCGATGGTCACCACAGCTGTCAAGGCAATTTTTTTCATTCTATCCTCCTCGCCCGACTCATCGGCGGCATTCAAATCGGATTCTGATGATTAAGACGCTCACATCTCAAAAAGGTTTACCAAAAAAACAAACCATTTTATTGCGTTGGAATCTGAATTTAATATATACAGGAAAACGAACTTGCACAAGGAACCTCAACGAAAAGAGACGATTCCTCATCGGACACCGGATTGACGCAACGCTTTTGCAAACAAGAAAGAGTGAGCAACCATGCCCGACCAAAATTCCAACGCAATGCAAATCCCCGTTCTTCACAGCCGCATGAATTACCTCCATGATCCGGCCTTGAACAAGGGAACGGCCTTCACCGAAGAAGAGCGTGATAAATTAGGGCTCTGGGGGCTTTTGCCACCGGGGATCAACACCATGGAGGAGCAGGTACTGCGGGTCATGGGAAATTACAATCGCAAAACGACCGACTTGGAGAAATACATTTTTTTGGTGGCTCTTCAGGATCGCAACCAGACCCTGTTTTACCGGGTGTTGACCGAACATCTCGAAGAGATGATGCCCATCATATACACCCCTACCGTCGGCCTGGCTTGTCAGGAGTTTGTCCACATTTATCGCCGTCCGAAAGGCATTTTTGTTTCCGATAAAAACAAAGGCCGGTTTTCGGAAATCTTGCAGAATTGGCCCAACAAAGAGGTTCGCGTCATTGTGATTACCGACGGTGAACGCATTCTCGGGTTGGGAGATCTGGGTGTTGCCGGGATGGGCATACCGGTCGGTAAGCTGTCGCTGTATACCGCCTGTGCCGGGATTCATCCATCCTGGTGTCTGCCGGTGACCATCGATGTCGGCACCAACAATGTCGAGCTGCAAAAAGACCCGCTCTACTTCGGGATGCGTCATCAGCGAATCCGGGGCGAAGAATATGACGCCCTGGTTGACGAATTTATAGAGGCAGTAGAACAGAATTTCCCTAACACATTGATACAATTTGAAGATTTTGGAAATATCAATGCATTTCGATTGTTGAACAAGTATCGGAACCGAATCTGCGCATTTAACGACGATATGCAGGGAACGGCCAGCGTGGCTTTGGCAGGTTTGTATGCGGCGATGCGAATGATGGGTCAAAAAATCACCGATCAGAAGATACTGTTTCTGGGTGCGGGCGAAGCCGGAACCGGCATTGGAGATTTGATCGTCTCTGCCATGATGAACGAGGGATTGTCACAAACAGAAGCCCGACAGCGGTGCTGGTTCGCCGATTCCAGGGGGCTGGTCGTTAAAAGCCGTAAAAATCTGCCCGAACACAAGCAGCGCTATGCGCACGATTTTAAAGACTACCCCTATTTCCTGGATGCGGTCAAAGTTCTGAAGCCCACTGCCATTATTGGTGTTTCCGGGCAGCCGAGCACATTTACCCAGCCCATTCTGGAGGAAATGGCACGCTGTAACGAAAGACCCATTGTCTTTGCCCTGTCGAATCCGACACCGCGATGCGAATGCACGGCCAAAGAAGCCTATGTCTGGACTCAGGGCCGCGCCATTTTTGCAAGCGGCAGCCCGTTCGAACCTTTTACGCTCGAAGGAATAACGTATGAGCCCGGTCAGGGGAACAATGCCTATATCTTTCCCGGAGTAGGCTTGGGCGTCATTGCCTGCCGAGCCAAACATGTCACCGATGAGATGTTTCTGACAGCAGCCAAAACGCTGGCGGCTGAGGTCACCGAAGATGACTTCAAAAGGGGGAGCATCTACCCGCCGCTCGGCCAAATCCGGGAAATTTCAGCCAAGATAGCGACAGCCGTATGTGAAGTCGCCTATGAGCAGGGGCTTGCAGTCACTCCTCGGCCCGACAATCTGGCGGCCTTTATCAAATCCCAGATGTATGAACCAAATTACCGCATCTATGTATAGGGCCCCAGTAAGAAATAATTCCACATCTTGCTTGTCTTTTGGATCGTCTACTGCGTTACATCCACCGACACGTATCTCGATATGCGCCGCTGGATGTGCCTTGTAGACGAACCCAAATCCGGCGCAATCTTGTGGAATTATTTCTTACCGTGACTTAAGACAACCGCGAAAAAGTGGGGGTGTTTTGTTAAAATAACAGTTTATCTGATTGGATACTTGACAAGCCATGTTTTGGCGTTAGTCTCTAAATGAATTTTCTGAACGAATTTTGTTAAAGGAGGACCGTGCCTGATAGAAACTGAAAAAACCTGTTAACGTGTTTTAGAACAACAACGTCTATACCTCTCCATTTCCCTTTTACACTTTCCTTCCTTAGCGTTTTTTGGTTCGTTAATTTAAAAGAAGGAGTAAGACGGCGGACCTCATTTTCACCCGTAGTTTAATTTAATTGCTTGCGCTGTCTTTGTGAGCGGGCTGATTATTACGGGCTTCTACATTTGACTGTACGGCCACAAGACAACAACAAAAACTGTCAATCGACCTTGAATCTGTAAAGCGTAAGGACACCTCAAATCAGGTGAAATGCCCGCAGCGGCTGACAAGGGAGGAAAAATGAAACTCGTTATACGTTTTGTCGGGATTATGATTTTTCTAGTCGCAGCATTACAAGCTGAAACGGGGCAGGGCAGCGGATTCGGCGACATCCTTGACAGCGCCAAGAAAATCGTCGGCAGCGGTGGAGGCGGTGGCCTCGGGAACACCGATGTCGTCAACGGACTCAAAGAAGCGCTCGAAATCGGAACAGACTACGCTGTCGGCACTGCTTCGAAACCCGACGGCTATTACAGCAACCCCTCTATCAAGATCCCGCTTCCGGGGGAGATCCAAAAGGTAGAAAAACTCCTGCGTGCCGTCGGATACAGCCAAACGGTCGATGAATTCGAGTTGAGCATGAACCGGGCAGCCGAGAAGGCGGCACCGCAGGCCAAGTCAATTTTCGTGGATGCCGTTAAGCAGATGCAGTTCGACGATGCACAGAAGATCCTGAAGGGCCCGGACAACGCCGCCACCGAATATTTCAGGGAAAAAACTTCCGGCCGTCTTACAGAGGTTTTCAAACCGATTGTAAAAGATTCGATGAGCTCAGTCGGTGTGACCCGGCAGTACGAGGATCTCAATAGCAAGTTGTCCAGTATTCCGATGGGGGGCAAGCTGGGCTTCGATCTCAACCAGTACGTCACCGACAAAAGCCTCCAGGGTCTTTTTTCCTTAGTGGCAGTAGAAGAGAAAAAAATCCGCCAGGACCCGGCCGCAAGGACAACGGAGCTGCTTAAGAAAGTATTCGGAAGTCGCTGAAAACGCTGGAAACAGCAATCCCGAATCGAATGGGCCGATATACAGGACAACACCAAAGGGGCATACAATGTCGATTATTACGATAAACAGAGGGTCTTACAGCCGGGGCAAAGAAGTCGCGGAAAAATTGGCCCTGAAGTTGGGATATGAGTGCATTTCGCGAGACATCCTACTGGAAGCCTCTGATGAATTCAATATTCCGGAAATCAAACTCATCAGGGCGCTGCATGATCCCGCATCGGTCCTTGAGCGTTTTAGACACGGCAAAGACAGATACATAAGCTATCTCTATGCCGCACTGCTCCAACATGTTCGCAAAGACAATATTGTATATCACGGCCTGGCCGGACAGTTTTTTCTTCGTGATATTCCGCACGTTCTGAAAGTCAGAGTTATTGCCGATATGAAAGACCGGGTAAAGGAAGAGATGAGGCGGGAAAATATTTCAGCTGAGGAGGCTCTTTTTGTTTTAAAGAAAGACGATGAAGAACGCCGCAAATGGGCGCTGCAGGTTTATGGCGCGGATACATGGGACAGCCGGCTCTATGATATCGTCTTGCACATCGGGAGGTTGACGGTTGACAATGCGGTGGACATCCTTTTTGATACGGCCCAAAAACCAAATTTTCAAACGTCAGCGGAAAGCCGGCAACTGGTCGATGACCTTGCGCTGTCAGCGACGGTGAAAGCGGCTTTGGCCGAAATTGCACCAAAAATTAAAACTGCAGCCGATCACGGCAAAATACACATCAGCAACTTAGATAATGAAACGGGAAGCAAAGACGAAGCTCAGATAAAAACTATCGCCATGCAAGTTGAAGGTGTTGAAGAAGTGATTTTTAAACCACATGTACCAAAAGAACAGCACAATCATGTCAACCCTTTTCACAACATTTGAATAATTCGGAGACGATCCATTTTTTTCAAAACAGGTCTCGAGACACAATCGCCGTCTAAGGACTCAAGACCTCTCCCAGTTTTACCAAGCTTTCGTGACATCCAACTGCAACGACAGTGTCGCCGGCATTAATTCTGGTATCGGCCGATGGATTGAATAACATGGACCCATCATCTTTAACGATGGACAGGATGATCAGGTCATAGGTCTTGCGGATTTCCGAATCTTGTAAAGTGACATCGACCAGTGTCGAAGAGGCGGCTACTTTTACCTCCTCGATATGGATGTCCGTGCTCTCATCTGAGAAAGCCAATTCCAGGAAACGGATCACATTGGGGCGCAGGATCGCATGGGCCATTCGCCTGGCGCCGACATCGAACGGGGAGACGACGACATTTGCCCCGGCGGAATACAGCGGCTTCTTAGTTTCGTTTTGGCTGGCTCGGGCGACAACGTAAAGGTTCGGATTCAACCCTCTGGCAAGCAAGACGAGGAAAACGTTGTCGGCATCTGTGCCGAGGGTTGCGATGAGGTTGGACGCCCGTTTGATACCCGCCTTGTTTAGATTGGCCTCCTGCGTCGCTTCGCCCGTGACATAAATAATACCGTCTTCATTCATGATGGGGATGCGATTGGTGTTTTTCTCGATGACCACAAAGTCGAGATGCCTCTGGGTGAGGTATCGGCAAAACGCACGCCCCATCCTGCCATATCCGCAGACAATGTAATGAGTATTCAGTCGGTCTATTTTCTTGTCCAATTTGTGCCTCCCCAAAATGAGCCGGATACGTCCTTCCACTAAAAATTGGATTACGTTACCGATGACGTAGGCAACAAAGCCGACCCCCAAGACGATGAGAATCAAGGTAAAAATACGCCCGGTTGGGCTGAGTTGACGAATTTCACCGAATCCGACCGTGGAAAAAGTGATCACCGTCATGTAAAGCGAATCCAACATCGGCCAACCCTCGATCAGCATATATCCTGTTGTACCGAGGGCGACCAGGATGGCGGAGACCAGAATGGTTATGATGAGGTGGGCCGTGCGATCCAAAACGTCATCCGAATGTGCATTAAAAAAATTTCCAGCGATTTATTTAGTGCCCATCCACGGTTTCATTAAGGGCACTGATTCGTTTCCGATCCAGAAATCGCCATTTTCTGCAAGTTCAAGGAAATCAAGGAATTGCGCGGAGGCGTACTCGTGTACGCCGCACAAGCGATTCCGCCGATTGACGCCGAAATTGCTGAAAAGGGCCATTTACGGACGGAAACTATTTAATTTTATAAGGATATCAAGGCCTCGGTGTCAAACAAAAAGCACTACCGCGCAGCGAGCTTAAAACCGTTTTACAATCTCCCAACCCGCCGGTGCAAGTCACCTGGAGTATTACGATCAAGCCCATTCAAACACCGAATACCATCGGGACGGCCCCTATTTGCGGTTGCTTTCTACCTGTGAAGCTCTATGCAGAGGGTGGCGTTCGGTCCGTTGTCCCAAAACGGTGAACAGCTTGCCTTTATTTCTATTTATTGTTACGACCTTATCATCTGCCTGTTCGTGCTGAACGCGCCCAGCTTCCGGACATTCAGAAGCCTCCATACTAGTTGATTGGGTCGAATCCGGCGACCCCAATTCGAACGTCAGACTCTCTCTCTGAGCTTAAATTTCCATCCGAAGAGCACCGTGCCTTTATCATTTGGGGGAGATAGAAGCGATGAACGAGCATGGGATCCTCTTGTTAAAACAAAAAAATGTCGGCAAGGCCCATCGAGGCGACTATGCCGCCATGACACGGCGATTTTCGGTTATATTCGCTCTGGTATGTTTTCTTATGGGGCATCTGCCCCTTTCAACCTTGGCGGACGAAAAGGGAGCTGCGCCTGTAAAGCGGGTTCTCGTGCTGAATTCCTACCACCCCACCTACGAATGGGGAAGATCGGTTATGGGGGGGATTGAATCGGTTTTCGAAAATACCGACATCGATGTTCTTTGCAGCTATGAACATATGGACACCAAACATCACCACACCCATATTATCTTCGAATTGTTAAAAGAACTTTATTCGAAAAAATATGCCGGTTTCAAATTTGATGTCATCATCGCCGCAGACAACAATGCGCTCGATTTTTTATTGGCCTACCGAGACACCCTTTTCCCTGGTTCCCCGGTTGTATTCTGCGGTATTACCGGCTTTAGAGAATCCATGCTTATGGGCCACCGGGGGGTCACCGGTATTTTGGAAAATTATGATATAAAGGGTACGATTGAGATGGCCTTGGCGATCCATCCTGAAACGCGCAACATCGCCGTGATCAGCGGTGTTTCCACGTCGAGCCGGATACACCAGGATCGATTTCGGCAGGTCATGCCTGAATTCAAGGAACGGGTCAACTTCATCGACTTGACCCGATTGGACGTGCCTCAATTGACAGACCGGTTGGCAAAACTTCCCTCTCACACCATCATTTTATACCTGGCCTATTACAAAACACCCAGCGGGACTTTCCTTGCGGTTTCGGAAAGCACATCGCTGGTCCTGAAACACTCGGGGCGACCGGCCTATTCGCTGTGGGAGCATACACTCGGGAACGGCATTGTGGGGGGAATGATGCTCAGCGGCGACGTTCAAGGTCGCAAAGCAGCCGAATACGCACTGAAAATCCTGAAGGGCATCAACATCCAGGCCTTACCGGTGACACCCGAAAGTGACGTGTCCCCGGTTTTTGACTATCGTATGTTGAAATTTTTTAATATTCCTCGGTCGAAGCTGCCGAAAAATGCCGTGATACGGAATGAACCCCAAACGCTCTATTATCGGTACAAGTATTTGATCTGGGTGTTCGTTGCCCTGGCCTTTTACCAGTCATTCACAATATTGACGCTCCGGCGAAACCTTGGCAAACGCAAACAGGCCGAGGAGGATCTGGCCGAATCCCGGGCTCAGCTTCAGAGCATCCTCACCTCAATGCAAGATATTGTTTTTGTGTTCGACAGACAGGGCGTTTTCATCGAGTGCTATGCGCCCAAGGATGAGCTGATCTTGCCCCTCGACGATTTCATCGGGAAAAAACACTCTGAGGTCATGCCGCCCGATATTGACGTGAAGTATGCCGAAGCCTTCGACAGGTGCAAAGAGGGGCAGGTGGCTGAATACGATTACAAGCTCGAGGTCGCCGGTGAGATAAAATGGTACGCCGCTAAATTCTCGCCAAGGCGCTTTGCTGATGACTTCACCGGTTGTGTGGCCGTTATAAGAGACATCACCGATCGCAAACGGGCGGAAGACAGAGAAAAACAGCTTGAATCCCAATTGCTCCACGCCCAGAAAATGGAAGCCATCGGTACTTTTGCCGGTGGTATTGCGCATGACCTGAATAACATCCTCGGGGCCATCACCACCTGCAGCGAAATGTCACTTCTGGATACACCGCAGGACACCCCGGTTTTTGAAGACCTCCAGCACGTGCTCCACGCCGCCAATAGGGGCCAGAATTTGATCCGGCACATCCTGGCCTTCAGTCGCAAAAAAGACCAGGAAAGACAGCCGATTCACGTCAAAACCATTTTAAAGGAATGCCTGGAACTGCTGGAACACGTCATACCGGCTTGCATTAAAATCGAGGTGAACACGCTTTCCGACTCATCTATTGTATTGGCCGATCCAAACAAGCTTCTTCAGGTGATCATGAACCTGTGCACCAACGCCGAACAAGCCATGCGGGGCCAAAACGGTATTTTAACCATTGCCCTAGAGCGGGTGATGATTACCGGAGACGCTCCCCAATCGGTTTTGGAATTAAAACCCGGTTCATATGTCCGCTTGTATGTGGCGGATACCGGCTCTGGCATGGACCCCTCGGTTTTCAACCGGATCTTCGAACCGTTTTATACCACCCGGAAACCGAGCGAGGGTACCGGGTTGGGGCTCTCGGTTGCCCACGGCATCATCAAAGGATATGGCGGCATCATCACCGTTGAAAGCGCGCCTGCCAAGGGGAGCACCTTCAATGTGTATCTTCCCACTGTGGACGAAGAAACCCTAATGACAAGTCTGCCGACCGCGGCATCACTCCAAACGGGCAATGAGCGTATTTTGCTGGTGGACGACGATACGGACATGCTCTATTCCATCAAAAAACTGTTGGAGCGCCTGGGTTACGCCGTCGTCAGTTGCTTGGAAAGCAGCCAAGCCCTGGAAACATTCCGTCAGGATCCGGACGGGTACAGCCTGATTATCGCCGATCAAATCATGCCGTCGATGACCGGGTTGCAGCTTTCGAAGGAGATTTCAAAGTGCCGGCCGGATATTCCCATTATCCTTTGTAGCGGTGTATTGGATGAATCCAGCGTTGAAGCCTCCACAGAACTGCTCCAAAATAACGGTATCGCTGCCTTCATCCACAAGCCATTCAGCATGGTTGAGATTTCCCAGTTGATCCGACGGGTGTTTCAGTGTGGAGCGACCCCGACCCCTTTAAAGGAACCCAAATATGGCCAGAGTTCTGATCATCGATGACAACTCGGATTTTTGCCACGGGCTCTCCCGGATTGTCGGCCGCATGGGCCACGAGGCTTTAGCCAGCGCAACCTTGGCCGAAGGCGTCGCGGCGGCGCAGGCCCGGGCGGTGGACGCGATCTTTTTGGATGTGGGCCTGCCGGACGGCAGCGGACTTTCCCTGCTCCCCCAAATCGATCAACTACCCTCCCGGCCGGTTGTGATCATCGTTACCGGCGCCGGCGACCCGGACGGTGCCGCGCTGGCCATCACCAGCGGTGCCTGGGATTATATCGAAAAGGGCACCTCATCCAAACACATTGCCCTGGCCCTCAAACGTGCCCTCGACTACCGCCGGCATCATCAACCCACCGACGCGCCGCCGGCCATGGTGTCCCTGCGCAGGGACGCGATCATCGGCAACAGCCCTCAGATCAACGCCTGTCTGGACATGGTGGCCCACTGCGCCGCAATCGATGTCAACGTGCTGATCACCGGGGAAACCGGCACCGGCAAGGAGCTGTTTGCCCGGGCGATCCACGAGAACAGCGCCCGGGCGGAGGGACCGTTTGTGGTCGTCGATTGCACGGCCCTTCCGGAAACGCTGGTTGAGAGCCTTTTGTTCGGTTACAGTCGGGGCGCCTTCACCGGGGCCGAAGAGGATAAACAAGGGCTCGTGATGCAGGCCGATCGGGGCACCTTATTGCTGGATGAAGTGGGCGAGCTGCCCCCGGCGCTGCAGAAGGCCTTTCTGCGGGTGCTGGAAGAGCGGCGGGTCCGGCCCCTTGGCGGCCGCCAGGAGGTTGCCAGCGATTTCAGGCTGGTGGCGGCCACCCACCGCAACCTGGAGCAGATGGTGGCACGCAGTGCGTTTCGCAGCGATCTTTTCTTTCGCATTCAAAGTGTCGGCATTACGCTACCGGCCTTGCGGGAACGGACCGCGGATATTCGCTCGATCGCCATACACCATCTTCAGGAGCTTTGCCGGCGGTTGCAGCTGGAGCAAAAAGGAATTTCAGAGGCTTTTTTCGAAACCCTCGAGGCCTATCGGTGGCCGGGGAACGTGCGCGAACTGGTGAACGCCCTGGAACAGGCCGTATTGATGGCCCGCCACGATCCCACCCTCTACCCGGTGCACCTGCCGGGCAAGATCCGCGTTGAGGTTACCCAGGCGGCGCTGTCCACGCCTTGCGCACGTCCCGCAGAGATGGGTGTATTTCAGCCGAACGCGTCTCGAGGGCACACGCTGCAGGAATTCAGAGAAATGGCCTGCGCGCGTGCCGAAGAGCAGTATCTGAAAGATGTGCTGGCGGCCTGTGGGGGCAACGTCAAACAGGCCCTGCACATCTCCGGGCTGTCGCAATCGCGGCTGTACGCGCTGTTGAAAAAATACCATCTGACTCCCGCCAGACAAAAAGACGTCAGATACTAATAGCCATAATTTTCCTGCCTGGCAGGAAACTGGTTCCTCCAACACAGGAAAACGATCGCTGCGAGTTGCCGACCTAATTTCATCTACTTGATATTAAATCGTATATTCTCCCTTTCTTGCTGGCATAAATCATGCTGTGCGATGCTTAGACAACACCAAAGCTGATTGGAATTATCCACCGTGTATTCCTGCGTATCGGAGACAACCCCTACGTCGTCGTCTTGGTGGTACTGTGGGTTTCGGGCATTGTATCCGGCTTTCTGGATAATATCCCTTTCACGATTACGATGATTCCGATCGTCCGATTGATTTTGGAGTCAAATCCGATCCCCAATAATATCCTTTGGTGGGCGCTCTCGCTTGGCGCCTGTCTCGGCGGCAACCTGACGATGATCGGCGCCTCGGCCAACATTGTCTCGGTCGGAATGGCAAAGAAATTCAACCAGAATATCAGCTTTTTGGAGTTTATGAAGGCCAGTGCCGTCATCACGATTATAACCCTGTTGATTGCCTCGGTGTACCTGACCGTCTATTTATGGGTTTCGCTATGAAAGAAAAAGATAAGGAAATTCTGTATAAACTTTTCCGGGATCACGAAGATGTGCGAGGGTCCTCCAGAATGGCCATGTTGGCGTTGCGGTCATTCATCGAGTCGATTAATGACTTGAGATGCAATGCCTTCGAGATAAAAGCATTGATCACAGAACTTTGCGACGCCATAAAACATACGGAGCCCAGAATCGTGCCGCTCATCCACATGATAAAGGCTTTCGAGACGGAGATGGAGGGACACTACGGGGAAGATCTTCAAAAAACGAAAAACGAGGCCGTCGGAATATTACAAGAAAAGCATGACCTGCTGAGCTCGAAGGTCGAGCGGGTTATCGAACACGGAGTGAATCTGGTAGAAGACGGCGATACCATTGTCGTTCATACGGCCAGTTCCGATGTGACCAACATGCTGGTTAGGGCCAAGGATGTTTTGGAGAAGAATTTCAAGCTGATCATTTTGAAACAAGATTTTGTCAAGACACAAACTGTTGATCAGGACCCTTTCCAAGGCAAAAATAGACCTGCTTGTCGTACCGGAATACAGTCTGAGCCATTACATTGAAAAAGCCAACAAACTCTTCATCGGTGCCGTGTCCATTACGCCTGATGCGAAGGTCGTTGCTGCCATCGGTACGGCCAATATCGTCGGACTGTGTCACATAAACAAGGTGCCGGTGTATCTTTTCGCCAATTCACTCAAGTTCTCGTTTCACCCCTCTTCGAGTCAGAGAATTCACACCAAAACGGTATCCACATCCCAGGACGACGTGAACTATATGCTGACGACCCATTCCCATGACATCGTCGATTTAAAGCTGGTCGATCATCTGATCACCGAAGATGGAAAAATAGAAAAGCCCTTTACGGACGGAAACTAAATAATCAGGCAACGGACATGACTTCAAATCAAAAAGTTCACTACGATTTGGTCGTAAACACAGGAAAGTCAGGCATGACGAAGCCGAGGTGACGATCTGTACCTTCTGGTGTAGACGTCACTCGATGCTCGAAACAAAATGATAATGCCGGAAACGACAACCAACATAAAAAGAGGGGGACATTACCATGCCTGCAGACAAAATAGGACCGAGCAGGAACATATCGCAGCAGATCGGTGTGTATTTGGGCCTTGTTTTATTTTTTTGCGTCATATTCTTTTTTGATTTAGAACCGGGAAAACCGATCGTCACACGCATGGCTGCCGTGGCGGTTTTAATGGCCGTTTGGTGGGTCACAGACGCCATCCCTCTCTTTGCTACTGCGCTGCTGCCAATGGTTCTTTATCCATTAATGGGTATTTTGACGACCAAAGCGACTGCACCGATTTATATCAACAGCACGATATTTCTGTTTATGGGCGGTTTCATGATCGCTTTGACCATGGAGGATTGGAAACTGCACAAGCGCATCGCGCTTTTTATCATCCGCATCATCGGTGGCGGACCGTCCCGCATTGTTTTGGGATTTATGCTGGCCGGGGCCTTCTTGTCCATGTGGATATCCAATACTGCCACAGCGATTATGATGGTCCCGATCGGTATGGCCATCGTTTATCAAATGGAAGCAAAATTTAATGTGGAAGAAACGCATAAATTTACACTTGGTCTGATGCTGGGTATCGCCTATGCCTGCTCGGTGGGAGGAATGGCGACCCTCGTCGGTACGCCTCCTAACCTTGCCTTTGTCCGGATTTTTCAAATCTCATTTCCGACCGCCAAACCCATTGCATTCGGGACTTGGTTTGTCATGGGTCTCCCTTTGTCCGTCGTCATGTTGGGGGTCATCTGGTTAATCATTACTAAGGTCTTATTCCGTGTCCCGGCTCAGATAACAGTCGATAAGTCCATTGTGGATAAGGAATACAAGGAACTGGGCTCTATGAGTTTTGAGGAAAGAGTCGTACTTGTCATTTTTCTCCTGACGGCAATCCTTGCCAGTGGCAGCGCAACAAAAACCTATAACAATCGGAATACCTCTTCCGCTTTCCGGCAATTTTACTGAATTCGGAATGATGATGAAGAATTCCTTCGAAATGGCACAAGAAGCTGTCAATAAAGCCGGCGGCATTAATGGGCGTTCACTGGAGATTGTATTTGCCGACGACAAGGGCGATGTCGCATTTGTCAAACCTGCCTTCGATAATTTGGTCGGCACTTCAAAGCCAGTTATGCTGGTCGGGGGGTATGCGAGCGATCCGACCTACCGGTTAGCGCGGATGGCCGAAGACGCGGACATGCCTTTTCTAATTTGCACCGCTTCGGCCGACAAAATCACCCAACGCGGTTGGAAAAACATTTACAGGCTCAACCCGCCGGCCAGCGAATATACAAAGGGACTGGAGGATTTTTGGATAAAAAATTACAAGCCCAAATCTATGGTGATTATAAATGAAAACAGTATGTTTGGAACAAGCGGCGCGATAAGAATGATCGAATTCTGCCAAGAGAAGGCCATTGAGATACGGGCGCATATCGATTATAACCAGAAAATGGCAACAGTTCCGGGTTATTTCCGCGCTTTACTTGCGCCTTTGACAGAGGAGCCTCCGGATGTGATATATATGATTGCCTATCTTACGGATGCCGCAGCGCTGGTAAAACAGCTTCGTGAACTCAACATCAAATCATTGCTGTGCGGTGGGGCAGGCGGATTTACATTGGAAGAATTTATTATCAGAGCAGGAGGTGCTGCAAACTATTTGTTGACGGCTTCCTTGTGGTCCGAACACGTCCGCTACCCCGGCGCGGGTGAATATTACGCTCAATATACCGAACGGTATTCCAGATCGCCGGATTACCATGGTGCCGAGGCCTATTCAGCCTTGCTTGTTGCAGCGGAAGCGTTGAAAGGTTCTAAATCCTTCAGCCCGCAAGACATCCGGGATGCGCTAAACCAAATTTATATGATGACGCCGTTCGGTCCCGTCAAGTTCTACTCTTATGAAGATTTCGAGCGTCAAAACAGCGTCAATACCCTGGTATTGCAAGTTATAAACGGTAAATTTGAAACCATATGGCCGCTGGATGCAGCGTCGGCCCGCTTTGTTTTACCACATTAAGCTTGACATAGAGGACAGGAATGAAAAATATCAATAGAATCATGGTGGGTGTCGACCTTTCATCGTATTCAAAACATACCTTGGCATATGCCGCCACCCTCGCCGAGAAGTTACAGGCCGAGTTGGTAATTGTCAATGTCATCAATAAGAGAGATATGGATACCATTCTTAAAGTAGCAGAGGGACAATTTGACAGGAACATTGAAAAATATGTGGAAAAAACGGTAGACGAATATGCAAAAAGAGTGAAAGAGGAAAGAACCCGGGAAATAGAAAAACTCATCGATGAGATAGGGTGTGCTAATTTAACCATTAAAAAAATTTTCAGGGTTGGCGTGCCCTTTCAGGAATTAATCGGTGCCATCGAGGATGAGGGTGCCGATCTGATGGTCATGGGACAAAAAGGGCGCAGCGATTTGGCCGGTGTTCTCTTCGGATCGAACGCCGAAAAAGTATTTCGTCGCTGCCCGATTACGCTACTCAGTGTGCGGTCGGGAAAGCCGTAAAATGGTCTACTACAACGGGTAATTTATGAAAGGTCGGATATTAAAAATAAACGCGACCTGCCTGATATTTTTTTATCGTATATTACCGACTTCACGCTCATCTTGTATTTAGGCAGAAATCCATGTAATTTTTTTCGGTTATAGGGCTTTCATTCGTTTAAAGGAGGAAAAACAATGGCTAAAAAAGAAAAACGCATGTGCAAGTGGAGTGAAAAAGATTTAGACGAAAAATTTGATAAATTTACCGCGATAGTCACAAATCCGAAATTCGTGTGTAAAAAGTGCCTGAGAGTAGCCGATAAGAAAAAGTGGCTACACAAACCCGCGCCGTTAAAATAGGATGACGATAGTCGGATCAAAAAATATAGCTTTCAGTTTTCTTAAAGACATTATCTTGATATTTCCCTGTAGCGCACTACAGGGTCACCACATATTCCCTCTGCTCGGGGAGAGGGCTAGGGTGAGGGGATAAAATCAAACAGCATTGATACCCTGAAGCTTGTTGCAGAGAGACTCATTGTCAGCCGCGTAAAAAATGCCTGACTTTATTTTTCTCTGGCCCCTCAAACGGAAATGTGTCGGATTTTATCAGAAAGGAAATTCCAATGGAAGAGGTAAAAAAGGCTGAGGACAGTAGTCCCGATAAAAAAGAGAAAAAAGACAAGAAAAATGAAAAAAAAATAAAAAAGAATAAAAAAAAAGCTGAAGACACTAAAAAGAAGGTTAAAAAGAAAAATAAAGATAAGAAAAAAAAGGCAGAAAAAAAGAAAAAAGATAAGAATAAAACAAAGGTAAAGGCCAAGAAGAAGGGCAAAAAGAAAAAAAAGAAAAAGGAGAAGAAATAGCAGAATTCGTCAGGCCAGAATGACAGTGATCGGCCGATAGAAAGGCTGCGATCGAAATGCTCAATGCGATCTGGTTGTTTCTACCATCTCACTATTCTGCGATTCTTTTCGCAATGACAAACAGCTATAAGACACGGTTGCGCCATGAAAACTAATAAAAACCACCAGCAGCAAGATTCAAAGACAAGGGCCGGCGATTTAGAACCTGCGTTGAAAGGGATGAAAGGAATATCCGAATCGAAAACGAAGTCTACCGACCCTGAGGGCCAAGTTGGCACAGAAAAAAGATTGGAAAAACGGACAAAAAATACCCTGTTGCAGGATAAAAACGCCGTTGGCAAAGTCAAATCAATCAAAAAATCGACCGATGCTAAAAAAAAGATGCCCAAATTGTCGAAGCCGAGCGAAATGATAATAAAAGATGAAATCATAAAGGAAGCAATAGAAAAATATTACCGTTCAGAGGAATTGAAACCGTATCAAGCGGAGCTCATCAAGTTACAACACCATCTGGAAATGACCGGTAAAAAAATGGTCATTCTTTTTGATGGACGGGATGCCTCCGGTAAAGGCGGGACGATTCGCCGGATCATCCGGTATATGAATACAAAAAGATATCGCGTCGTTGCTTTGGGCAAACCGAGTGAGCAGCAAAAAACCGAACTTCATATTAAACGATATATCGAGCACTTTCCACATGCCGGAGAGATCGTTTTATTTGACAGAAGCTGGTACAACCGTGCTCTGGTCGAACCGGTGATGGGTTTTTGTACTAAGGCTCAATATAAGCGATTCATGAAGAAGGTGATTAGTTACGAACAAAACTTTCTAGAAGATGCCGGCAAAACAATACTGATTAAACTCTATTTCTCGGTAACCAAAGAAGAGCAGGAAAGGCGATTTAATCGTAGAAAAAATGACCCGCTTAGGCAATGGAAACTTTCCGAGGTTGATTTGCAGGCACAGGAATTGTGGGATGAGTTTACTCAAAAGAAGTTCATGTTATTGAAAAATACCCACACGAAACAATCGCCATGGTGGGTGATACGATCCGACAATAAGCATCTGGCTCGTAGAGAAACTATGAAACTGATTCTCAATTCAGTGCGGTATAAAGGCAGAAGCCGAAAACTCGATTTTACTTTGGATCCGACTATTGTTATCCCAGGAAATAAAGAATTAAAAGAAATGAAAAAGCAGCGCAAAAAATACGGCAGATTATTGACATGATTTATAATTAGAATTAAAAAAGAATGTTTGTTTCGAAAAAAAGAGGATAACATGGCAAAGAAAACCGCAAAAAAGGACAAAAAGAAAGACAACCCCGCCAAATCAGCATCTGCACTGAAAGTCGTTGAAAAAAAAATTAACTCCGATAAGAAGGCCCTTGAGAAAGGGCAAAAAAAAGAAAAAAAACTAAAGAAAAGTTTATCAGAGCACACCAGTTTTAAAAATTTAAACAAAAAAAAATCCAAAAAACGGCAGGCGGTTTGGGTGAAAAAATTCACCCTTGAATATGAAGAAGATTTGAACCACCTTCAGATAGAACTCTTAAAATGGCAGAAACATGTCATTGCCAAAGAAGAACGCGTCTTGCTGCTGTTTGAAGGACGTGATGCCGCTGGGAAAGGCGGCACGATCAAGAGGATAGTCGAGCATTTGAATCCGCGTGGTGCAAGGGTTGTCGCCCTTTTAAAGCCAAGTGACCGCGAACGAACCCAGTGGTATTTTCAAAGGTATGTTCAACACCTTCCATCCGCCGGAGAAATTGTTCTTTTCGATCGCAGTTGGTACAATCGGGCTATGGTCGAACCGACAATGGGCTTCTGCACGGATGAAGAGAATAAGCGTTTTTTGAAAGACGTACCCATGCTGGAGGCAATGCTCGTAAAAAATGGCATTCTCTTATTCAAGTTTTTTTTCTCTGTTTCAAAAGATGAACAAATGCGCCGGTTTAAAGCGAGAGAGACGAGCCCGTTGAAACAGTATAAAATCTCTCCGGTCGACAGAGAGGCGCAGGAAAGATGGGATGATTACACAGTCAGAAAATTTCAGATGCTCAATGAAACCAACCGAACCATTTCACCATGGACAATTATCCGCTCCGACAATAAGAAAAAAGCACGACTCAACTGTATTAAACATATTCTGTACAAAGTCGAGTACGAAAACAAGATATCCGCTGATCGACTTCAGACCGATCCAGAAATCGTTATATCGGGAATTGATGAAATCAGATTTATGGAAGATCATTTAATGACAGGCGACGAATTGCCAGGTTGATTGTGCTTGTTAACTGAGGTTCGGGTACGCAACGTTCGCAGATTTCGGTATAAAAAGGGGGGATAAATGAGCGTACAGGTTATGATAAAACGAAAATGGAAGGTCGATAAGCCCCAAGACCTATTGCCGCTTCTCGAAAAGTTACACGCCCACGCAAAAATACAACCAGGGTATATTTCCGGCGAGACATTAAGAAGCATCGAAGATCCTGAAGATTTTTTAGTAGTCAGCAAGTGGGAGACGGCTGAAGATTGGAAGAACTGGCTAAACAGCAAAGAAAGAAGAGAAATACAAGGCAGAGTGGATTCATTGATCGGAGAAAAGACATTTTATGAAGTCTATGAGACTATTGTTCGATAGGATGAAATTGTTGAGCGCTCGGTTTAATTTAGTTTCCTCCCCATGCGGTACATTTTCGCATAAATGTCCGGAAGACGATTTTGCTTTAGTCCCGTGATTACATCTTTTACAGAATAAGGGATGCGAAAATGTTCTACGGATATTTCTTCTGAAGAAAGCTTGAGAGTTGCGAAAGCCGCTCGGGGATCACCATCGAACATTCGTCCGACACTGCCCGGATTGATAAAGTGAATACCGTCGACTATCTTATAATAGGGTGTATGCGAGTGGCCCATTATATGGACCCGAAAGGGAGAGTCCTTTGCCAATTCACGGAAGCGGTTTTCAGGGGCGTTTGGAAAAAGGGTTTCATCTTCATCGTTTCGGGTGCCGTGGAACACACCGATACGGGTATTGCCCATGGTTAGATCGGTCTGTCTAGGTAATGATTTCAAATACTCGACGTTTTCAGGAAGCAAGATGCCCGCTGTCCAATAGTACATGACCCTTTTCTCTTCTTTTTTCGGTCTTTTCAGATTTTTACCTTTTAAGATTCTTAATATCCGTCTGTCAGTATTTCCCAATATGGAAATAGAATTTTTTCTTTTGAGGAACCATTGGATCGTTTCATTGGGGAAAGTACTGTATACGGTAAAATCACCCGTGTTAATAATACGGTCGAACCGGTACTCTCGGACATAGCTCCATATCGCTTGTAATGCTGGAAAATTTGCGTGAATATCACCCAATACAAGTATTTTTTTCATAAACCAGAAAAGATGAAAATGAAGATATGCAATCGAGTCGAGTCATTTATGATTTGTAACCGTTCACAGGGTTGCAAAGTCCGATGCACTTCAAACCACTAAATTGTAAGCGTTTACAGGGTGCCGCAGATGCGAGGCGTCGGGCGCGCAGACGTACTTTTGTACTTCAAGTGCCCGACAACAAGACAGATGCGGTACCCTGTAAACGCTTACTATGACTTGGTAAAAGTGTCACTGCTCAAAATTCAGAAAAAATATCTTTTAGAAATCCGGAAAATGATTGAATTTCATCATTTACCTTTTTGTATTTTTTCTTTTTTGGCTTTTTGCCAACATTTTTTAAATTTAAGATAAGGGCGTCTGCTTTTTTGATAATATTTTTCTTTTCCACATCGGGAAGGTCTTCCATAATACGACCGAGTGTTATGAGACGAGACCTAAGTTTGGTCAATCTCTTTTTAAAATCAACATATAATACAAGATATTTTTTTTTCCACAAGGGCTTGAGATTTTCATTCACTCGATTTAGAATCTTACGAAGTCGTTTTATCTTTTTCTTTAAATCCTGGTTGATCTCAACGGCTTTTGTTCCTCCGGAAGATGTTGGCATTTTAGGTAAATTGATATTTTTCCCCCTATAGTAGTCAGAAACAGAATTTTTAATCAGCCGGGCATAATAGTCACCGATAGATCTAACTTCCGACAGTTTATCCAACGGAATTTCATGAAGCTGCTTTATGGTGGCAATCCCGGAATCGTTGAGCAATTTCATGCGTGAGCTACCAACATGCTTCAAACAGGTGAGATCATCCTGTTTCATAACCGGCTCCTTCCTGCTCCATAATTGTGCGAGGGAAATCGCTTAAAAGACGATTAAATATGATGTAAATGACATCGGCAGCACATGACAACCGAAGAAATATAGTTTTTATGAAAAAAAGTGTGCCGGTGAATGCAAGCAAATAAAATTCCGGTATTTAATATCACCACTTGCTGTAAGGGCGGTGAATGAGATTTGAATTGAAATACTTTGGATCCCCCGTTACCTCCTCGCCGATCCATTCGGGTTTAATAAATACTTGGTTTTCACTTTCGAGCTCCAACTCGGCTATTGTCAAACCCTGATTTTCACCGAGAAACTCGTCGACCTCCCAAACAAAACCTTTAAATTCGATTTTAAATCTCATTTTTATTATTAGGGGTTGTTCGCAAAGGTTGTCCAGCATGGCATCAGCTTCTGCTTTAGGGATTTCATATTCGTACTCAACACGGGTAGCGCCTTGAGAAATTCCTTTGACGGTTAAATATCCTCTGTCGTTTATAACGCGAACGCGCACGTTACGATTTTCATCGCTATTTAAATAACCCTGACGATACATCGTCCCTTGCCCATTGCGCCAGTCATTTTCCTTTACTAAAAATTTTCTTTCGATTTCCAAGGCCATCGTTTCCTCACAGTTTGTACTTCAAGAGTTTTAACGAATTTTTTAAAATAAGATTGTTTATTTTCGATCGTCTTTCGAAACCGCTCATCCGGGTGAGGTGCCCACCTTTTTTCCGAATTACATTCTATTTTCGTGTTAAATGAAAGTCGTCCGGAGAATCGTTTCCTGGATTTTTGACCACAGGTTTTCATATGCTTTTGAAGCCGGCGACCCAGGCGAAAACTCGGCGACCGGTTTTCGTTCAATTCCCATTCTTTCAATCTGCGACAGGAGTGGAATGAGGCTTCCTAAAGCGCCGTTAAACTGCTTTGCCGCCATCTCCATGAGTTCACGGTGCATTTTTTTGCGTCTGTCGACCATCGAAAAAAAAGTGTAAATTCTAACGGCATTAAATTTATATTTTTTACAGAAATTAAGCAATTGTTTGTGAGCAAGAACCGAGAGCGTTGTTGGAACAAGCGGAACAAATGTATAGTCAACAGCGTTGAATATGTTCTCGGCCAGCAGACTTATGGTAACCGGACAGTCAAGAATGATGACATCATATTCATCTTTAAGCGGTTTTAAAATATTACTCAACCGCTCCGTCGGGCGCTTCAATTTATCAAATGCGGCATCTAAATGACGATGAGCGAAATCGGCCGGAAGCAGATCGAGGTTCTTATAATCAGTGCCTTTGATGCTTTTTATAAGTTTTTTACCCCCTTTGAAAAACCCCTTTGTGCCGACCTTCAATTTGGGTTTCACCCGATAGTAAAAGGTTGCTGAGCCTTGAGGGTCGAGATCGCAGATGAGAGTTTTGGCACCCGTTTGCGCCGACAAGTAGGACAAGTTTACGGCTGCCGCGGTTTTACCTACTCCCCCTTTATTACTGTAAAGAGCCAGCGTTGTCATGAAACATCCTTTTACTATTTTGAGACGAAAAGTTCACGGAATAGCTGCTCGTTTGCGGGTGATGCAAAGTCTGTGAAGGTCTTAAACAAGGATTTCTTAACGACCCGCATTTTTCCATCGAGGGCGCCGATAAGACTGCCGATTGAAACAAGGACCCTCTTATTTTTCTTGTGGGTCGCGGGTAGCTCTTCGGATATGTTGAGTAGATATTCTTGCTGAATAAAAAGATCGTTTAAATTGCCCAACTTGTTCTGCAATTTTTTTAACTGTTCTAATAAAGTGTTCATTTTTTTACGCGAAAATAGACTAAAGAAAAACTCCATCAAGTACCGTAATTTCTTGCATTCAATTCTCAGCGCATGTAATTTTTTATCATCGATGTTCTCTAATATCTGGTTTATTGACTCGACTATTGACCGGTATTGCTTGTAGATTCTTTTTTGAGCCAGAGTCAATATGCTTAGATCGGCATTAGATGCCCCGGTTGAATCTTTCTGCGGTTCATTTAAAAATTTTTCCCACTCCTTTAATATTTGTCTATATTTGTTGGACTCGAAACTTCTGAGAACTTGCTTCAGCGCCCTTGATCTCTTGTTGCTTAAGTAGTCAAACAGAGGATCGATGTCATCACGCAAAACAGAAGGGAGCAACGCTTTATAGGCATCCTTTTTGAGTAGATAGACGTCTAAATCTCGCAACTGGTTGGAGAGTTTTCCAACAAAAGAAAAATCCTTCTTAAATCGCAAGGTCGTCTCCTTAGGAAATACGTTTTTAATCTGACCCAAGGCGGAGCGGGTGCGACGAACAGCGACGCGGTAGTCGTGCAAAAATTCCGTATCCAAGTCCTTCTCGATGTTGGTTTCATTGGTTTTCATTACTTTCAGTAATGATCGTAGAATGATTTTAGCCGCTTCGTCAGAGCGCATGTCAGGGAGGAGCTTTATGGTTAATTTTGAGGAATAACTACCCGGAATTTTATCCACTGACGCAAGTAGTTTAAAATAAATGTCGTCTTTTATACCTGCTGATAATCCGGCCTCGCTTATACGCTTGGATAGGTTGCGATAATACTTTGAATATCCCTTAACGGGGTGCAGCCACAAATAGGCGTCCAAGACCGGTGATTCTTTATCGCGGGTCGAACGAATCTCCTCATACATCAATATGGCCACGGTTTTTTCATCCTGGTTCAAGATACGGTACAACTTAGAACGAGAATATACTTCAACAAGCTCGAAGAGTGCCCGCATTTTGATGATCGGTGTCAAAAGTTCTTTTAATTCACCATTCGGGAAATCCTTTAAAAAAACCGGTGGTCGTGAAATTTCAGCAGCATGAATATTGCCGGTTTCAAACAGTTTACGTACCAAGAGGCTTTTTCCGGATACAGTCAAAACAAGTGATTCGTCAAATAAGCGCCAATCAAATGTATCGTATACCGCCAAACGCTCCAGTTTTGATCGCTCAGTTTTGATCGTATAGGCTTTTGATAACTCGACAAGCAGCTGCTTGACAACATGCCCATCAGGTAAACTGTATTTTATTGGAATGTTCATGATCGGGGCCTATAAAAATAGCAGGCATTCAAGGGTAGGGCGATAAATATAAAAAAGTTCCCAACTGGATGTTTGATAAAAGGGGAAGATTTTATGGTCAACTGGTTCTGGCTTTTTCGTGAACCCTAAACTGATTCATTCTCGTATCGCTTAGGAAAATCGAAAAAAACAATTTCGCCCTTACCTTCCTTGATTTTTTGCCATTGGTTGACATCGAACCTGATGCAGCATACGCCGGCAGTCGGGATGTTGTATACTGGATTTCTTTTAAGCAGCATATCGGCTAAATCATTGAAGCTGGGATTATGGCCAAACAGCATGATGGTTTCATTCTCATCATCCAAACTTTTCAACAATTCGAACAGATACCGTGCACTGGCATGATACATTTTGTCAAAAAACATAATCTTCTTTTTAGGATAGTCGAGCGCCTTGGCAACAGCCATGGCCGTTTTTTTTGCTCTTTTTGCAGGACTTGACAGAACAAGGTCGGGCAAAATCTTTCGTTCCTTTAGCTTTTTCCCCATAAATGGCGCATTCCTTTTACCTCTTTTGTTCAAGGGTCTGTCGAAATCGTCCAGGCCTGGATCTTTCCAGCTTGATTTGGCATGTCTGACCAGAATAATTGTTTTCATCTTGAACACACTCCCTTAGGCCAATCAAATAGTCTGAAAAGGTCGATTGTAACCGTTCACGGGTTCGGGGCGACATCGAAAATATGAATTTCGGTCAATTTGTTTGCCGGCATTCGCTCTCGTGCTCAAGCAGTGCATGGGGGCTCTATAACTATGAGCGGAGAACGCTAAACCTTTGAAAACTCACGACAGATTTGACTTCATAATTTTTAAATATAAATGATATTTTTGTCTTTGTCCAAAATTTTTTCATTTCAATTCCAACAAGCTTAAAAACGGCTGTTAAATGGTATATCGAACCATCGACTTGACATCGAGCTTTGTACAGAATTTCCGCTATTAATTTTCCTGCCTGGCAGGAAACCGGTTCTTTCGGCACAGGAAACCGATCGGCGCGAGTCGTGGGCCTAATTTCATCTTCTTGATATTACATCGTATATTCTTCCTGCCTTGCTGGCATAAATCATGCTTATCGATGCTTGAACAGTGCCATACCTGATTGGAATTACCCGCTGTTTACCTGCTAAAATCGGAAACTTCGGGAGAGTGAAGATGAATTGGGTGATCCAAACCTTGCGGTCATAAATTAACTTTTATGCGGTCGGGCGACCGTTCAACCGGATCGACGGCAAATCCTTAAAAGGAAACGCAAATGATAGACCAAATTGCAAATTCAAAGATAGCGCTCTTGGGAGGAGGCCGAAGATGCAAGGCGTTCCTCCAAACCATATTAAGCGAAGACTTCAAGGAAAAAAGGCCCGAAATTCTTGGCGTAGCCGATAAAAACGACCGAGCCGTTGGCTTA
This sequence comes from uncultured delta proteobacterium, assembly GCA_963787235.1. Classification (GTDB taxonomy): domain Bacteria; phylum Desulfobacterota; class Desulfobacteria; order Desulfobacterales; family SG8-13; genus JARFQH01. The sequence continues at coordinate 20,944 of CAWBCG010000082.1, read as the reverse complement.
GAATTCGCCAAAAAAAAGGGAATATTTGCGACAGACGACTTCAAAGAGCTTTTTTCGATAAAAGACCTCAATCTTATTTTACAGCTGACCCGGGACGACAATCTCAAAACGATGGTTCAAGATACCAAACCGCCTTGGATTCTGCTTGTGGACCACCATGAGGCGCAGGCAATATTGGATTATTATCTGGTAAAGGGGAAAAAGTATGAAATTCTTGCCCAGTTGCGAAACACCAGTGGCGATAGCCATCCAACAGAAAATCTTCTCGAAGAATTTTGCGGCTTCGTGCTGGACTTAAACGCCGAAAAAAATATCTATTTCCAAAAGGTACGTAAGGATCTCGCGGCAAACGAATGGGCCCTGTCCCAGATAATTCACGGCAGCACGATTCCGACGTTTGTCATCGACAAGGAGCATACGGTCACCCACTGGAACCGGGCCTGTGAAATGCTGACGGGGTTTTCGGCTAAAGAGATCGTCGGGACCAATGATCAATGGAAGCCATTCAGGTCTGAAAACCGGCCGACAATGGCCGACCTGATACTGGATGGGGTAACAGAAGAGGATCTTTGGCGCCAGTACACGACCCGGTGGAAAAATTCCGATTTAATTGAAGGCGCCTATGAGGCAGAGGAGTTTTTCCCGCAATTGGGACGGGACGGCAAATGGGTTTTTTTCACTGCGGCTCCCATCAAGGCGCCGGATGGTTCGACTGCCGGTGCCATTGAGACACTTTGGGATAAAACCAAAGAAAAACTTGTCGAACAGGAGCGTGAACGCCAGAACAAAGAATTGGCTCAAAAAGTGCGGGAACTAACAGCCAATGAAAAGGCCATGTCGCAGATCATCCTGGGCAGCACGATTCCAACATTTGTGATCGACAAGAAACATACGGTTACCCATTGGAACCCAGCGATGGAGAAACTCACAGGCTATTCGACCCGGGACATCGTCGGGACCCAAAAGCAGTGGGCTCCTTTTTACGAGAAAGAACGCCCCTCAATGGCGGATGTCATTGTTGACCAAATTGACGAGCTGGAAATCAGGAAATTATACGGAACAAAATGGCGCAAATCGCTTCTTATCGAAGGGGCTTATGAAGCCGAAGTGTTTTTTCCAAATCTGGGTGAGGATGGAAAATGGTGTTGGTTCACAGCCGCACCGATAAAAACCCCAGAAGGAGAGGTGGTCGGCGCGATTGAAACCATTTGGGATAAAACCGAAGATAGAAAACTTGAAAAAGAACGGGAACGGCACACCAGAGAACTTGCCACATATTGTTCAATTTATGCAACGCTCAGCGGTCCATTGAGCCTCGAAGGCCGAATTAAGGCGGCCATTAAGGAGGTTGCCAATATATTTCTGATTGACGGCATTTGTATATACATATTGGATAAAGATGGAAAGTTCTACCTGCAATACAACTATGGCCACTCCGAAAATTTATGCTACTGCACGAGAGTCGCAGACGAAGAGAGCATGATAACGCGTGTGGCTGTGGGCGGTAAAATCACCGTATTCAAGGAGTTGCCGGATTCCAGTGAAGATGAAATGAATCTTCTGAGGCAGGATGGACTTAAATCGCTGGTCTATATTCCCATTCTCGACAAAGCGAAAAGGGCCTTCGGCGTCATCAGGGCGGCAACCAAAAGCACCGGACATTTCGGACCCGACGAAACCCGCGCTTTGGAATTAATTGGAAACCGTATTGGAGTTGCCATTGAAAACTCCGAACTTCATAAGGAAGTAAAAAGAAAAGCGGGGTTCCAAGAAAAGTTGATTGGAAGTTCCCATGATGGAATCATAGCCACTGACAGCGACTGGAAAGCCGTTATTTTTAATTCGGCGGCAGAGGGAATATTTGGGCTGTCCGCTTCCGAAGTTATCGGTAAGATGGACGTCAGAGAATTCTACCCCCCAACAATAACGCAAGAATTCAATGCTCTGTTGGCAGAAGGAAGAAAAGGGTGGAAATTGCCCTGGCGCGAGACGTCGATTGTCGCGAGAAATGGTGAACATATTCCGGTACGGTTTTCAGGGACAATTTTGCATGAGAAAAACAGGATGATGGGCATCGTCGCCTTTTTCAACGATCTCAGAGAAATTAAGCAATTGGAAAAAGAATTGGTGAGTGCCGAAAGATTAGCGGCCATCGGACAGACAGTGGCCGGTATGGCCCATGGTATAAAAAATATCTTGCACGGTCTCAAAGGCGGAAGCTACATCGTCAATATTGGAATAAACAAGGGCCAAACTGAAAAACTTAAAACCGGCTGGCAAATGGTGCAGCGAAACATCGACCGGACATCGGACCTGGTGCAGGATTTACTCTCTTACTCAAAAGAAAGAGAACCTGAATTTAAACCGTGTTTTCCAAACGACATCGCCGAAGATGTTTGCGAGCTGATGAAAGAAGTCGCCGGTGAGAATGATGTCGCGATTGTAAAAAAATTCTCCGAATCGATCGGTGAGGTGGTCATGGATTCGCGCACCATTCATCGCTGTCTATTGAATCTGGTGTCAAATGCCATCGATGCCTGTCGATATGACGACAGCGTCACTAAAACGCATTGTGTCACTGTGTCCACCACCCTTGAAAGTGACAATTTCATCCGATTCGACGTGAGTGACAACGGCTCCGGAATGACCGAGGAGGTGAAGGAGAAGATTTTTGGTTCTTTTTTCAGCACGAAGGGGTCGCAGGGTACCGGCCTGGGATTGCTGGTCAGCAGGAAACTGATCGAAGAACACGGTGGAACGATAGACGTTACCTCTCAGTTGGGAGAAGGAACCACTTTCATCGTTCGATTGCCGATTAAATCCGAAGTCTGAAAAAGACTGCCTCGTTATCCAAATGGATTCAACTTTACCGAAAAACATTTATCTATAGGCAATTCAGCAGCGTTCAATTTTTACGAATTGTCCGACGGGTGCTTCAGGGCTGGGAGGTCCCGAGCGAACTATGAAGGATCCCTGATATGGCCAGAGTTCTGATCATAGACGACGACCCGGATTTTTGCCACGGGCTTTCGCGGATCGTCGGCCGCATGGGCCATGAAGCTATAGCCTGCGGGACGTTGGCCGAAGGCGTCCCGGCGGCGCAGGCCCGGGCGGTGGACGCGATCTTTTTGGATGTGGGCCTGCCGGACGGCAGCGGACTTTCCCTGCTCTCCCAGATCGATCAACTACCTTCACGGCCGGTTGTGATCATCATCACCGGCGCCGGCGACCCGGATGGTGCTCAACTGGCTATCACCAGCGGCGCCTGGGATTATATCGAAAAGGGCACCTCGTCCAAACACATTGCCCTGGCCCTCAAACGCGCCCTCGACTACCGCCGGCACCATCAACCCACCGACGGGCCGCCGGCCAAGGTGTCCCTGCGCCGGAGCGCGATTATCGGCAACAGCCCGCAGATCAACGCTTGCCTGGATACGGTGGCCCACTGTGCCGCAAGCGATGTCAACGTGCTGATCACCGGGGAGACCGGCACCGGCAAGGAGCTGTTTGCTCGGGCGATCCACGCGAACAGCGCCCGGGCGGAGGGACCGTTTGTGGTCGTCGATTGCACGGCCCTTCCGGAAACGCTGGTTGAGAGCCTTTTGTTCGGTTACAGCCGGGGCGCCTTCACCGGGGCCGAAGAGGATAAACAAGGTCTTGTGACGCAGGCCGATCGGGGCACCTTGTTGTTGGATGAAGTGGGCGAGCTGCCCCCGGCGCTTCAGAAGGCCTTTCTGCGGGTGCTGGAAGAGCGGCGGGTCCGGCCCCTTGGCGGCCGCCAGGAGGTTGCCAGCGATTTCAGGCTGGTGGCGGCCACCCACCGCAACCTGGAGCAGATGGTGGCACGCAGTGCGTTTCGCAGCGATCTTTTCTTTCGCATTCAAAATGTCGGCATTACGCTACCGGCCTTGCGGGAACGAACCGCGGATATTCGCCCGATCGCCATGCACCATCTTCAGGGGCTTTGCCGGCGGTTGCAGCTGGAGCAAAAAGGAATTTCAGAGGCTTTTTTCGAAACCCTCGAGGCCTATCGGTGGCCGGGGAACGTGCGCGAACTGGTGAACGCCCTGGAGCAGGCCGTGTTGATGGCCCGCCACGATCCCACCCTCTACCCGGTGCACCTGCCGGGCAAGATCCGCGTTGAGGTCACCCAGGCGGCGCTGTCCACGCTTTGCGCACGTCCCGCAGAGACGGGTGTATTTCAGCCGAACGCGTCTCGAGGGCACACGCTGCAGGAATTCAGAGAAGTGGCTTGCGCGCATGCCGAAGAGCAGTATTTGAAAGATGTGCTGGCGGCCTGCCGGGGCAACGTCAAGCAGGCCCTGCACATCTCCGGACTGTCGCAATCGCGGCTGTACGCGCTGTTGAAAAAATACCATCTGACCCCTGCCAGGTAAAAAGACGTCCGTTACTAATAGCCATAATTTTCCTGCCTGGCAGGAAACCGGTTCCTCCGGCACAGGAAATCGGTCGTCTGGAGTCACAGGCTTAATTTTATCTGTTTGATTTTACTTCTTATATTCTTCATCTCTTGCTGGCATAAATCATGCTTGGTGAGCATTTAAGTCAATGGGCTGCTGATCTATCGGTAGCAAATGGCCGCATACCATCGTCATGTGAAGAGCGGGAAAAACCTATTTAAAAAGAAAGGGAGACATATGGCGGTAAAAATTATTATTAAACGGCGGGTACCTGAAAGCATGGCCACGCAATTAAGACCGTTGCTTATTAAGTTGCGCAACCTTGCCATGAACCAACCCGGATACATTACCGGCGAAACGCTGAAAAGAATCGATCGTCCCGGCCAGAACATGGTCATCAGCACCTGGAATTCAATGGAAGCGTGGCGGCAGTGGGCCGTCAACTCCGAAAGAGAATCCGTCCAGACCCAGATCGATGCTTTACTCGGTCAGCCGACCGAATACGAGATTTACTCATCTGAATAGCCGCCGCATTAGTTCGAAAATAGAATTTTAATGCACCGTGGCGGCCCCAAGGGCCATGAGTGTTTAACATGAAAATAGAATTTGGGGCACATTCCTAGCCTAACATAACCGGCTCAACAGGCTTAACGGGCTCAACGGACACAACCGAATAGGGTGGGCACCTCCGCCCGGATGAACGATTTCGAGTCGCGGCTGAAACTCGCCGCCAACGGGCTCTAAGCCCGGACCAGTCCCGTCTTCAAATAATGAATTCGGCTGCAGCTTGAAGATCGTGCCGTCCAAACGGCATCGGTATAGGGTCCGGTCTAAGAACCCGTAAGCGACTCAGACAGTCAGCCGCTTTTCGCAACCGCTCATCCGCCGCTCCGGCGCGTCATTTTCATGCACAGTGGTGACAAACAAGGGTCATGAGTGTTTAACATAAACGTACCAATTTATCAGAATGAAACCGGCGTTATCCAAAAGTTTCGAACATTTCAAGCGTTGCAGACGCTTGAAGATCCTGTTCTTACCTGCTATTACGCCGTAAGAAGGCTGGAACAGACCGGTTGACTCATGCCGGACCCATAACATACGGATACGGAGCAGATGAAAGGAACGCAAGCATGGGTGTGGTTGAAGATAAGATAAAGGATCTGAAGGAGCGGGAAACAAAGGTCCTTGGGATGGGCGGCGAGAAGGCGGTCGCCCGGCACAAGGAAAAGGGCAAACTGACGGCGCGCGAGCGGCTGGGCTTGCTCTTCGATGCCGGGAGCTTCCGGGAGATCGACATGTTCGTTGAGCACCGCTGCGTTAATTTCGGCATGGACAAGGTCGAGATCCCGGCCGACGGTGTGATCACCGGCCACGGGCTGGTGGGCGGCCGTCCGGTGTTCGCTTTTTCGCAGGACTTTACCGCCCGTGCGGGCAGCCTGGGTGAGATGCACGCGCGCAAGATCTGCAAGGTCATGGATCTGGCGGCCAAGGCCGGGGTGCCCTTTGTGGGCATAAACGATTCGGGCGGCGCCCGGATCCAGGAAGGCGTGGATGCCCTGTCCGGTTACGGTCAGATTTTTTACCGCAACTCGGTCGCCTCGGGTGTGATCCCCCAGATTTCGGCCATCATGGGGCCCACGGCGGGCGGCGCGGTCTACTCGCCGGCGATGACCGACTTTGTTTTCATGGTCAAGAACACGAGCTACATGTTCATAACCGGCCCGGAGGTGATCAAGGCGGTGACCGGCGAGGAGATCAGCTTCGAGGCCCTGGGCGGCGCGATGACCCACAACGAAAAGAGCGGCGTGGCGCATTTCGCCTGCGAAAACGATGCGGATGCGATCGAGCAGATCAAGCGGCTGCTCTCTTTTCTGCCCGCAAACAACATGGAAGACCCGCCGATCACCAGCACGGGCGATGACCCCAAGCGCAGCGATGCGGCGCTAAACGCCATCATCCCGGACAACCCCAACCAGGGCTACGACATGAAGCAGGTGATCGGCAGCATCGTTGACAACGGGGATTTCTTCGAGCCGCACGAGCACTTTGCCAGGAACATGATCGTGTGCTTTGCGCGGCTTAACGGGCGTCCGATCGGGATCATCGCCAACCAGCCCAGCGTACTGGCGGGCTGCCTGGATGTGGATGCCTCGGACAAGGCCACGCGGTTCATCCGTTTCTGCGACGCCTTCAACATCCCGTTTCTCACCATAGCCGATGTGCCCGGGTATCTGCCCGGCAGCCAGCAGGAGTGGGGCGGGATCATCCGTCACGGGGCCAAGCTTCTGTGGTGCTACTCCGAGGCCACGGTGCCCAAGCTGCTGCTGATCACGCGCAAGGACTACGGCGGCTCGTACCTGGCGATGTGCTCGCGGGACCTTGGGGCCGACATGGCCTTTGCGTGGCCGACGGCCGAGATTGCGGTGATGGGCGCGGCCGGGGCTGCCAACATCATCCACCGCAAGGAAATCAAGGAAGCACAGGATCCCCAGGCCAAGCGCAAGGAGAAGATCAAGGAGTACGAAACGCTATTTTCGAATCCCTACCGTGCGGCCAACCGCGGTTTTGTCGATGCCATCATCGAGCCGAGCCAGAGCCGGCCGCGTCTGATCGAGGCCCTGGAGCTGATGTGCGGCAAGCGCGAACTGCGGCCGCCGAAGAAGCACGGCAATATTCCGATGTAGGGGTCGGTTGGCCGGTTGGCCAGTTAGCCGGTTAGCCGGTTGGAGGAACCGATCCGTTTAACCTAAAACCTAAATCTTAAAACCTAAAACTAATTAGCGGAGCGATCATGGTTTTGGATAAAAAGATGGCGGCAGCGCTGGCGGCCGTGACGTACTACATAGAAAGCGAAGAAGAAATGGCCCTCGCACAGGCTGCGGCCGGCCGCGGCGGCGCGCAGCCGGCGGCTTCCGCAGCGGCTGCGATCAACCTGTGGGGACTGAGCGGCCGTCAGGCGATGATGCAGATGCGCAACCAGATGCAGATGAGAGGCTTTCACGGGTCGCGTTTGAGGTAGGGCAAAGACCAAATTTCAAGTAAGCCTTCACAGGGCACCGCATCTGCTTTGTTGTCGGGCACTTGAAGTGCAAAAGTACGTCTGCGCACCCGACGCCTTGCATCTGCGGCACCCTGTAAATGCTTACATTCAGGTGGTTTGAAGCGCATCGGACTTTGCAGCCCTGTGAACGGTTACAATTTCAAAAAAAATCATATAAGAGGAGAAGCACAAGATGCACGAGCACGACCAAGTCAAAGGGACGAAAATGGAATACGGCAAAGACCGGCCCAAGGCGGAGAATCCGGTTAAGATCGAGGATCTGACCCTTCGTGACGGGCACCAGTCGCTGTTTGCCACCCGCGGTCGTACGGAGGACATGATCCCGGTGGCCGAGATGATGGATGAGGTCGGCTTCTGGGCGGTTGAGACCTGGGGCGGGGCCACCTTCGACACCATGCACCGGTTTTTAAACGAGGACCCCTGGGAGCGGATCCGCACGCTCAAGCGCTATATCAAGAAGACCCCGTTTTCGATGCTGCTAAGGGCGCAGAACCTGGTGGGCTACCGCAACTATGCCGACGATGTGGCCCGGGCCTTCGTGGACCGGGCCTGCGCCAACGGGATGGACATCTTCCGCACCTTCGATGCCCTGAACGATTACCGCAACTTCGAGACCGTGGTGCCGGTGATCAAGCAAAACGGCAAGCACTTCCAGGGCTGCATCTGCTACACCATGACCGAGCCGCGGTTGGGCGGCGAGGTGTACAATCTGGAGTATTATGTCGACAGGGCCAAGGCCCTTGAGGCGATGGGGGCCGATACGGTCTGCGTCAAGGACATGGCCGGGCTGATCGCCCCCTACGATGCCTATGAGGTGATCAAAGCCCTTAAGGCGGCGGTCAAGGTTCCGGTTCACCTGCACAGCCACTTCACCTCGGGCATGTCGCCGATGAGCATGCTCAAGGCGATCGAAGCCGGGGTGGACATCATCGACACCTGCATGACGCCCTATGCCTACCGCACCTCGCACGCGGCCATCGAACCGCTGGTGATGGCGCTTTTGGGGACCAACCGCGACACGGGCTTTGACATCAAGCAGCTGGCCAGGATCAACGAGGTGCTGGAAAAAGAGGTGCTGCCCAAATACAAGCACCTTCTGGACGACTCGAAGATGTCGATCATCGACATCAACGTGCTGCTGCACCAGACCCCGGGCGGCATGCTCTCGAACCTGGTCAACCAGCTGCGGGAAATGGATGCGCTGGACAAGATCGGGGATGTCTACAAGGAGCTGCCGCGGGTCCGAAAGGAGCTGGGTCAGATACCGCTGGTCACCCCGACCAGCCAGATCGTGGGGATCCAGACGGTGAACAACGTGCTCTTCGACGATGAGAAGGAGCGCTACAAGATGATCACCGGTCAGGTCAAGGACCTGTGCTACGGGCTCTACGGCAAGACGGCCGTTCCGATCGATGCCGAGGTGCAGAAGAAGGCCTTGAAGGACTATGCGCGCGGCGAGAAGCCGATTACGGTGCGTCCGGCCGAAGTGCTGGAGCCGGAGCTGGAAAAGGCCAAGGAGGAAACCAAGGGGCTGGCGGTGGACCTCGATGACGTTCTGATCTACGCACTGTACCCGGTAACGGGCAAGAAATTTTTGAAGTGGAAATACGGCAAGGAGGAGCCGCCGGCGGAGGTCAAGCCGCGGAGCCTGGAGCAGGCGCTTAAAGAGCAGGAGCTGCTCAAGAAAGCCAAGGCCGGTCTGCTGGTGGAAAAGGATGCCAAGAAGGAAGCCCCGGCCAAGGGCGAAGCGCTGCGCACCTTTAACGTCTATGTGGATGAGGACTATTTTGAGGTCGGGGTGGATGAGGTCGGCGGCTCGCCGGTATTAAGCTACATCCAGCAGATGCCGGCCATGCCGGCCGGTCCCATGATGATGCCCGCGGCCGCTCCGGCTCCGGCCGCCAAGCCGGCATCGGCACCGGCACCGGCAGCAGAGGCCCCGGCCCCGGCTGCCGCGGCAGCGTCCGCAGCGGCCCCGGCAGCGGCAGAAGAGGTCGCCGGGACGCCCTTGAAAGCCCCGATGCCGGGCATGATCGTCAAGTACCAGAAGAGCGTCGGCGATGCGGTGACTGAGGGGGAAACCGTTGTGGTGCTCGAGGCCATGAAAATGGAGAACGCCCTGCCGGCAACGGTCGGCGGCACCATCAAGGCCGTCAACTTCGCGAGCGGCGATTCGGTGCAGAAAAACGACGTGCTGGCGGTCATCGGCTGAATGCCGTTAATAAATGGCGATCTATCCGATGTGTCCCGCCATGGGCGTCCTTCCACGCGGGGTATCCTTCCGCGATGTGTTTGATGTACGTCGCGGCGAAAACCCTTGTGCGGACTTGCCCATCAAAAAAAAATTATGATTCACAAAAGGATTCAGCCATGCCTGTCGAAGTACAAACCATTGAGCCATTGGCGTTTTTTCAGGGACTGAGCTACGTTGAACTGGAGCAGTTTGCATCTTCGCTGAAACCCAGAAGCGTTAAAAAAGGAGAGGTACTTCTGCGCCAGGGAACGCCTGCCATGACGTTCTTCATCATCTTGTCCGGAACATTTACGGTCTCATTGGAAAAAGGGCGTTCATATGCCCTCGACGAGAAGGGAACGGTTATCGGCTGGTCGACCGTCATTGCCCCTTTCGAATATACAGGCACCGCTATGGCCGAAACAGATGGAGAGGTCCTGTCCATTTCGAGTAACGATTTCTTCCAACTGATTCAGAACAATAATGCGCTCGGCAAAAAAATTATGCAAAAAATACAAAAGATCGCCTCGGAACGCAGGGCGTTGAGTTCAAAAGAAGAAAGGTAAACGTATCAAGGAGGTGTGCATTGTATGGTCTCGAAGCCATATCCGCTCAAAACGGCTGGGTCATGGCAGTTGCCGGGGCGCTGATCGTCATGGCGGGTCTGACGATTTTATCCCTCGTGATCTCGCAGCTGCATAAAATCGCCGCTTTCCTGGAAAAGGGGGTAGAAAAGCGTTCAGAGAAAAAACTGGCGGTTAAAACTGCGCCGAAAGAGGCTGTTGTCCCCAAACCGCCCGCCTTCGACATCGATGAGGCCCAAGCGCGCTTGAAGCCGCTGGTCGCCGAACTCGGAGAATCGTTTGATCTCACGAATCTCTATGAACTGGCCAACAGCGGCGAACTGCCGCACGTGCATCTGTCTATCCGAAGCCTGCGGGAATCCGGGGTCATTGTTCCGGCCGGAGACGGCCGGTTCGTTTGGCGGGACTGATGCCGTGGTTTTCCGGGACGGCCTATCAACCGGACAGACAATAAGGAAGGGGTGCCATGGACCTGCTCATCCAATTTTTATCCAACACCGGTTACTACCTGGTGGACTTCCGCAACATTATTATGTTGCTGGTCGGGTCGCTTTTTCTCTACCTGGCCATTGCCAAGGAATACGAACCCCTGCTGCTCTTGCCGATCGGCTTCGGTATACTGGTTGGCAACATTCCGTTCTTCAAGGGCTTCGGCCTCGGAATCTACGAACCCAACAGCGTGCTGCATTACCTGTACTTCGGCGTGACCACCGGCGTCTACCCCTCGATCGTGTTTCTGGGTCTGGGGGCCATGACCGACTTTTCCTCTCTGCTGGCGATGCCCCGCTTGATGCTCCTGGGTGCCGCGGCCCAAATGGGAATTTATTTCACGCTAATCAGCGCCCTGGCCCTTGGTTTTCTGCCCAAAGAGGCCGGTTCGATCGCCATCATCGGCGGAGCCGACGGTCCGACCTCCATATTTCTGACCGCTAAACTGGCACCCCACCTGATCGGGCCGATCGCGATTGCAGCATATTCCTACATGGCTCTGATCCCGATCATTCAGCCGCCAATCATGCGTTTGTTGACCACCCAGAAAGAACGCCGGATCCACATGCCGGAAATGCGGGATGTCTCTCGGGTGGAAAAACTACTCTTCCCGGCCGCCGGCCTGTTACTCTGCTGTTTTCTGGCCCCGGCCTCGATTCCGCTGCTGGGCCCGTTTTTTTTCGGTAACCTCATGAAGGAATCCGGCGTGGTCGACCGCCTGGCTCAAACCGCCCGTACGGCGATCATCGACACCGCCACCATCTTTCTGGGCTTTACCGTCGGCGCCAGCACCCAGGCCGACGTCTTTCTGACCCCGAAATCGGTGAGTATCTTCTTCCTGGGCGCGGTCGCCTTCAGCATCGCCACGGCCTCCGGGGTGCTCTTCGGCAAGATCATGAACCTGTTCATGAAGCAAAAAATCAATCCCCTTTTAGGGGCGGCCGGCGTGTCCGCCGTGCCTGGCTCCGCCCGTGAGGTTCACCAGGTGGGCCTCAAATCGGATCCGACCAACTATCTTTTGATGCATGCTATGGCCTGCAACTCCTCCGGGGTGATCGGATCCGCCATATGTGCCGGAATTTTGTGGAGTTTCTTGCTGTAACCCGTTTCCCATCCCATTCGAAGATAGCACTTTGGAAGAACGCAATAACGGGAAATAAGAAAGGAGTTTGTTATGGACAAGAAAGTGACCGTATAGAGGAGATTATCCAGATCACCCTCACCGACGATGAGCAGAAGGCCCTTCAGAAATCGGCCGATGCCGTAAAGGAATTGGTAGAGGTGTTGAAGAAACTGAAATAAGACCAGAAAAAATGGCAACAATACAAACCAGTGGCAACAATACGAACCATAATTATATTTAGATTAATACTAAACGATTACCACTAATATGGCGATAAATTGGAACGTTTTATTTCCATCTTAAAAAAAATCTGTGGCTCCCCATACGAGTCTGGGGGTTCAAATTAGCGTTTAATTCAAAGGAGATTCGATGCCGCTCAGTCTGATTGAATTTAATTTTTAATGCAATTTCATAATGTTGCACTCTTCAGCTGAATTGAACCGTTTCTTATTCTTCCTCGATTAGATTCCATTTTCCTTTCCAAGCGGTAGTTGGCAAGCTCCTTGCTCTATATGGTTTTATTCGTTCACCCCATTTTGCGAGGGAATTTCTCGCAACCAACCGCCATAAAAAAGGAGGAGGCAAAATGAAAGTCGGAATTTTAAAAGAAATCAAGACAGAAGAAAATCGTGTGTGCATGACGCCGGCCGGTGTCGAGGTGATGATCGCCAATGGCCACAAGCTGCTGGTAGAAAAGGGGGCCGGCAGCGGCAGCGGTTTCGAAGATGCGGCCTATATCAAAGCCGGTGCCGAGATGATCGCAACAGCCCGCGAAATATATGAAAGATCCGACATGGTGATGCATGTGAAAGAACCGCTGCCGCCTGAATACGATCTGATCCGGGAAGGTCAGATCGTTTTTACCTACCTGCATCTGGCAGCTGCAGAAGAACTGACCAAGGCCCTTATCAAAAGTAAAAGTGTCTGTATTGCTTATGAAACCATTCAGAAGCCGGACCGCTCCTTGCCACTGTTGACCCCGATGAGCGAGGTGGCCGGAAGAATGGCGATTCAGCAGGGGGCCAAGTACCTCGAAATGGCCCAGGGCGGTCACGGGGTGTTGCTGGGGGGCGTGCCGGGAGTGGATCCGGGTAATGTGGTGGTGATTGGCGGCGGCATCGTCGGCACCAACGCGGCCAAGATGGCCTGCGGCCTGGGCGCCAAGGTGTATATCCTCGACATGAACCTGGACCGCCTGCGGTACTTGAGCGATGTGATGCCGGCCAATTGCTTTGGCTTGTTTTCCAGCCCGGCCACTCTCCGGGAACTCATCCAGAGGGCCGACGTCGTCGTCGGCGCCGTTCTGATTCCAGGCACCAAGGCGCCCAAGTTGATTACTAGAGAGATGCTCAAAACCATGAAACCGGGTTCCGTTCTGGTGGATGTCGCCATCGACCAGGGCGGCTGCTTCGAAACCTCGAAAGCCACGACCCACGGCGATCCGATTTATGTGGTCGACGGTGTGGTCCATTACTGCGTGGCCAATATGCCCGGGGCGGTACCGCGAACATCGACCATGGCCCTGACCAATGCCACTCTTCCCTATGCGGTCGAGATTGCCAACAAAGGCTGGAAAAAGGCCATGCAAGAGAGCAACGAAATCAAGCTGGGCGCCAACGTCATCAACGGGAAGATCACCTATAAAGCCGTGGCCGATGCTTTCGGTCTCGATTACACTCCCGTCGATGAGGTGTTGTAGAATGACGCGCAAATCAGGCGTGCCGGTTTGCTGAATCACACGGCATCCGGCACGCAATAATACCCGTCTTCGAACGTTTCAACGGGTCGTCTTCTCTTTGAGAGACTCACAAACGGATTCTTTTTTCAACAAAGGATACGAGCCATGATTGTAGGAATACCAAAAGAAATCAAGGCGGATGAAAATCGCGTCGCCATGACGCCGGCCGGCGTGGAGATCATGAAACTATACCGGCATACGGTTTTGATCGAAAAACAGGCCGGCAAACCCAGCGGGTTCCAGGACGTCGATTACGAGCACGCCGGGGCGGAGATCGTGGCGTCATCCAAAGATATATTTAACCGTTCCGAGATGATTCTGCGCGTCAAGGAGCCGCAGCCTTCCGAATTTGACGACCTCAAAGAAGGTCAGATCTATTTTTCTTATCTTCACCTGGCGGCATCGGAAAAATTAGCCCACAAGCTGATTGAAACCGGTTCGATCAACATCGCCTATGAAACGATCCAAAAAGACGACGGGTCGCTGCCACTGCTAAAACCGATGAGCCAAGTCGCCGGACCGATGGCCATTCAAGAGGGGGCCAAGTATCTGGAAATGGCGCAGGGCGGCCACGGTGTTCTGCTCGGCGGAGTTCCCGGTGTCGATCCGGCCACGGTGGTTATCCTCGGCGGCGGAGCGGTTGGCGGCAATGCCGCCAAAATGGCCTCCGGCCTGGGTGCCAACGTCTACGTTCTCGACATCGATTTGGAGCGGCTGCGGTATTTGAGCGATGTGATGCCCGCAAACTGTTTTATCGTTAATTCGAGTCCGGCGGCCATCCGCGATCTGATCACCAAGGCGGATCTGGTGGTGGGTGCGGCGCTGGTGCCCGGTGCCAGGACCCCGATCCTGGTCACCCGCGACATGCTCAAAACCATGAAAAAAGGCACGGTGCTGGTGGATGTCGCCATCGATCAGGGCGGATGCTTTGAAACCTCCAAAGAGACGACCCATCACCAACCGACATATATTCTCGACACCATCGTTCACTATGCCGTGAGTAATATGCCCGGGGCTTTACCCCGTACCTCTTCGCTGGCCTTGACCAATGCCTCCCTGCCCTATGTTCTCGAGATTGCCGACAAGGGCTGGAAAAAAACCCTGCAGGAAAACAGCGAAATCAAACGGGGTGCCAACGTGGTCCAGGGCAAAGTCACCTTCAGGGGCGTTGCCGATGCACTAAATCTCAAGTACACACCGGTTGATGAGCTCATCTGATTTATTTCCTGCCCTGAGAAGACACCATCACCGCGGCTAGGCGCTGGGAGCACGATTGATGCTGCTCCCGGCTCTCCACAATACAAGACTAAATTTTCCTTGAAAGAGGAGGTTTTATGAAAAGGCTAACTCTGCTTGTTTTGTTCAGCATGCTCATGGCGCCCTTTTCTTCGGTGGCGCTGGCGGGGGGGGTGAAGGTAGGCACCCTCTTTGACAACAGCGGTGCCTTAAAAGATTGGGGGCCCAGACAACAGAATGCGGCCGAATTGGCGGCCCAACAAATGGCGGCGGCCGGCTTTACCATCGAATTCTTCCACGAAGACAGCCAAACCGCGGCCGAACCCGCCAAAAAAGCGGCCCGGAAACTGATTGAAACCGACAAGGTGGCGGTGATTATCGGGTCTTCCTCCAGCGGGGTGATCGTGCCCGTGGCCGAATCTGTCACCTGCCCCGAAAACGTCCTCATGATGTCACCGGGAGCGACGTCTCCGTTTATCACGGATCTGCCGGAAGACAAAGAAAAGGATCTTTTATTCCGCACCTGCCCCTCGGATGCGCTCCAGGGGGCTGTGCTGGGCCGGCTGGCGGCCGGTCTGTATAAAACCGCCTCGGTCATGTACGTGAACAACGCCTACGGCCAGGGGCTGGCGGATCAGTTCAGAAGAACCTTTGTCAAGAACGGTGGCACCGTTTACACGATGATCCCCCACGGCGAGGCGGTGGCCAAATCCTATGCGGCCGACCTGCGCAACGCCTACGCCAGGATGTATTCCACCAGGCCCTTCCGCTCGGGAAGATCCGATGTGCTGTGTGCCTTCAGCTATCCGGAGCAGGCCAAGGTCTATATCAAGGAAGCCATCGATATCTACAATGCGAAGAATTTTCTCTTCTGCGACGGGACGAAATCCGAGGAGTTGGCGGCTGCGGTCGGCCCGGAAAAACTCGAGGGAATGATGGGCACGGCACCCGGGGCCCCGGCAGGAGAAGCCTCTTTGAAGTTCAACGCCGATTACACGGCCCAATTCGGAGAACTTCCCACGAGCCCGTTTATCGCCAACACCTATGATGCGATGGCCGTCATCGGCCTGGCGGCCTACGCCGCCGAAGCAAAAGGTCTCGAACCGACATCCAAGAATATCCGGGATCAACTCCGCGAGGTGGCCAATCCACCGGGTTCCTTCATCGGGCCGGGCGAATTCGAAAAAGCCTTCGAGCTGCTCAAGGCCGGCAAAAAGATCAACTACGAAGGGGCTTCAGGGTCGGTCGACTTCGATGCCAACGGCGATGTGGTCACGCCCATAGAGATATGGCGATTTCACGACGGCAAAATCGTGACCTATCGAATGGAATACGAGGTCGATAAGGAGTAACAGAAGCACCTATCAAATACGTTAGCGGGGAGGACAAACATGAACGGTATATTCAGCTCCATAGAAAATATAGTCGGCCAGGTCGGGGCATTTGCCTGGGGCCCGCCCATGCTGATATTTCTTGTCGGTACCGGGCTCTATTTGACCATCGTCCTGAGGGGCCTGCAGTTCAGAAAACTGTGGTACTCGCTCTGGCTGGCGCTGGTAAAAAGAAAGGAAGACACCGACGAGCCGGGTGACATCACGCATTTTCAGGCCTTGATGACCGCTTTGTCGGCCACCGTTGGGACCGGCAACATTGCCGGCGTGGCCACGGCCATTGCCGCCGGCGGACCGGGCGCCTTGTTCTGGATGTGGATCACCGGCCTGGTGGGTATGGCCACCAAGTATTCGGAAGCGGTTTTAGCCGTCAAATACCGGATAAAGGACGAGAACGGCGACATGAGCGGCGGGCCGATGTACTACATCTCCCGGGGGCTGGGCTGGAAGTGGCTGGGCTTCATTTTTGCCCTTTTCGCATCCGTGGCGGCCTTTGGAATCGGCAACATGGTCCAGTCCAACTCGGTGGCCGATGCCGTCAACGCCACCTTCCACGTGCCGTTCTGGGTCACGGGTGTCGTGCTGATGATCTTCACCGCCCTGGTCATTCTCGGCGGCATCAAGAGCATCGGCAAAGTCACCGGCGTGGTGGTGCCGATCATGATCGTCTTTTACATGAGTGGCGCCTTGATCGTCCTGGTTCTCAATATTACCGGCATTCCCGCGGCGCTTGCCATGGTCGTTAAGCAGGCGTTCACACCCACGGCGGCTTCGGGCGGGTTCTTAGGGGCCAGCGTGATGATGGGCATCCGCATGGGCGTTTCGCGCGGGGTATTTTCCAACGAGTCCGGCCTGGGAAGTGCACCGATCGCCGCCGCCGCCGCCCAGACCAAATATCCGGTCACCCAGGCCCTGGTGTCCATGACCCAGACCTTCATCGATACGATTGTCGTGTGTACCATGACCGGCCTGGTGTTGATCCTCACCGGCGCCTGGGACAGCGGGAAAACCGGGGCGGAATTGTCCGCTTTTGCCTTTCAAAGCGGTATGCCCGGGGGCAAATATGTCGTTACCATCGGCTTGATCATGTTTGCCTATTCCACCATCTTGGGGTGGTGTTACTACGGTGAAAAGTCTATTGAATACATCTTGGGAGAAAAGGCGGTCAAACCCTATCGCTACGTCTTTGTGCTGGTGGTGGGGGTGGGCGCGGTCGCCAAGCTGGATTTCGTGTGGTCGCTGTCGGATACCTTCAATGGATTGATGGCCATCCCGAACTTGATCGGACTCCTGGCCCTTTCACCGGTCATTTACCGTGAAACCCGCGGATTTTTCTCAGAGTCGGGCGGGGGCGAAGAGCCCGTTCAGGTGCAACCGGAAGAATGAATGCAGCCGTAATTTCTAAAAAAAGGGGGCCGGTCCATGCGGACCGGCCTCGCGAGATCATTGGCCACTGTCATCTTCAACATCAGACATAATTTGAGCGATTGTCGAGGTTGCCGCCCCGGTGAAATAGGCTTCGCATTTCACAGGGCAGGCAGATACAAGGAAGATGTCGTGCCGTCCCGCCGCCGGCGGGATCGGCTATGCGGGACGGCATATGACGCCGTCGGTGCGGTAAGATCGGCAATCTCGAAGGGTTTCAAATTTTTAAATTCAAAACCGATCATTCGACCCTGAGGCTTTCGAAGGGTAGAATTCCCTAAAAAGTAAAAGAGTTTCCCTTTTTATTAAAAATATGAAACGGTCAATTTAGGTCTGAATAACATCTTTATAAAACAGGAGAATCTATTATGGCGGCAGAAATGAAAACCATTGACGGCAATACGGCGGCGGCCCATGTGGCCTATGCCATGAGCGATGTGGCGACCCTATATCCGATTACGCCGTCCACGCCCATGGGCGAAATAGCCGACGAATGGGCGGCCGGTGGACGCAAGAACATCTACGGCCAGACTTTATTCGTGCGCCAACTTCAATCGGAAGCCGGTGCGGCCGGTGCCATGCACGGCAGCCTGGCGGCCGGGGCGCTGACCTGTTCTTTTACCGCATCCCAGGGGCTCCTGTTGATGATCCCTAATATGTATAAAATGGCGGGAGAACTACTGCCCGGTGTGTTGCATGTGTCGGCCCGCGCCGTTGCCGCTCATGCGCTTTCGATTTTCGGCGACCACCAGGATGTCATGGCGGTGCGCCAGACCGGCTTTGCCTTGCTCGCATCGGCATCGGTACAGGAAGTCATGGATTTGGGACTGGTGGCGCATCTTTGTGCCATTGAAGGGCGGGTACCCTTTCTGCATTTCTTCGACGGATTCCGCACCTCGCATGAGATCCAAAAGATCGAAATGATCGCCTACGACGATATGGCCCGTTTGGTGAACCGGGAAGCCGTGGCCGAATTTCGCGCCAGGGGTGCCAACCCCGAAAGACCGGAACTGAGGGGCACGGCCCAGAACCCGGATATCTATTTCCAGGGGCGCGAAGCCGTCAACCCGTATTACGCAAAAGTTCCTGCCATTGTCGGGCAATACTTGCAGAAGGTGGGTGATCTGACCGGCCGCCGGTACAACCCATTTGATTATGTCGGCGATCCCCAGGCGGAGCGTGTCATCGTTTCGATGGGGTCATCGTGTGAAACCATCGAAGAGGTGGTCAATTATCTGACCGCCAAGGGCGAAAAGGTGGGCCTGGTGAAGGTTCGCCTGTATCGTCCTTTTATTTCCGAGCATCTCTTTGCCGCCATACCGGAATCGGCGGAACGTATAACGGTGCTGGATCGCACCAAAGAGCCGGGTGCCGTGGGGGATCCGCTCTACCTGGATGTATGCGCCGCCTATGTCGAAAGTGAAAAAAAGATGCCGCGGATTCTAAACGGCCGGTATGGTCTCGGTTCCAAAGAATTTAATCCCGGCATGGTCAAAGCGGTTTTTGACAACATGACCGCGGATCCATCCAAAAAACATTTTACGGTGGGAATTGATGACGATGTGACGCACACCTCGCTGGCCGCCACCGAAGGATTCGATGTGGCCCCGGAGGGCACGGTCCAGTGCAAATTCTGGGGGCTGGGCGCCGACGGGACCGTAGGGGCCAATAAAAGCGCGATCAAGATCATCGGCGACAACACCGACATGTTTGCCCAGGCGTATTTTGCCTATGACTCCAAGAAATCCGGCGGGGTCACCATGTCGCATCTGCGCTTTGGCAAAACCCCGATCCGCTCGACGTATCTCATCGATGCGGCCGATTACATCGCCTGCCACAAGGACAGCTATGTCACTATCTATGACGTTCTGGAAGGCATCAAGGCCGGCGGAACCTTCCTGCTTAATTCTCCCTGGAGCCTGGCCGAGATGGAAGAAAAGCTTCCGGCTTCTATGCGGCGGACTATCGCCGCCAAGAAGCTTAAATTCTACAATATCGATGCGGTCAAAATCGCCGGCGAAGTCGGCCTGGGGGGGCGGATCAACATGATTATGCAGACCGCTTTTTTCCAACTGGCCAACGTCATTCCGGTCGAAGATGCCATCGCCTATCTCAAGGATCAGATCAAAAAGATGTTCGGCAAAAAGGGAGATGCGATCGTCAATATGAACGTAGCGGCCGTGGACAAAACCCTGGATAACCTGGTGGAAATAAAATACCCCGCCGCCTGGGCCGAGGCTTCGGACAAACCCGGGCCGGCCGAAGACGAGCCGGAGTTTGTCACAAAGGTACTGCGCCCCATGGTGGCCCAGCAGGGCGACAAGCTGCCGGTGAGCGCCTTTGCGCCGGATGGCATCTTCCCGGTGGCCACGACCCAGTATGAAAAACGGGGGGTTGCCATGATGGTTCCGGAATGGATCATGGACAACTGCATCCAGTGCAACCAGTGCGCCATGGTCTGTCCCCACGCCACTATCCGCCCGCTGCTGCTGACGGATGAAGAGGTGAAAGAGGCGCCGGCGGGGTTCGAGGCTAAAAAAGCCCTCGGCAAAGAACTCAAGGAGTATCACTTCCGCATTCAGGTCTATCCCCTGGACTGCATGGGCTGCGGCAACTGCGCGGACATCTGCCCGGCTAAAAAGAAGGCCCTGGTGATGAAACCGCTGGACACCCAGACGGCGCTTCAGGTGCCCTGTCAGCAATATTCCGCAACCCTGCCGGTGCGGGATAACCTTCTGAAGCGAACCTCCGTTAAGGGCAGCCAGTTTTGCCGGCCGCTGCTCGAGTTCTCAGGAGCCTGTTCAGGCTGCGGGGAGACGCCCTATGCCAAGCTCCTGACCCAGCTTTATGGCGAGCGGATGGTCATTGGCAATGCCACCGGCTGCAGTTCCATCTGGGGCGGCAGCGCACCGGCCATCCCATACTGTGTCAATCAGGACGGGTTTGGCCCCACCTGGGGCAATTCGCTGTTTGAAGACGCGGCCGAATTTACCTACGGCATGTTTTTGGGCACCCTTCAGCAGCGACGCAAATTGGCGGACCGGGCCAAAGCGGCCCTGGCGGCCGACGCGGTGCCGCAGGAGGTCAAAGACGCCCTCTCCGGCTGGCTGGACAATATGCAGGATGCCGAGGAATCCCGGAAATACGGCGACCGGCTCAAAGCGCTTCTGCCGGAGCACGGCGACAATCCGCTATTAAGTGAAATCGCGGCCCTGTCCCAGCTGTTTACCAAGAAATCCTACT
>CAWBCG010000081.1:0-292585 GCA_963787235.1 uncultured delta proteobacterium | reverse complement strand
TTAGTGTCCATCCACAGGCGGCATCTTTCGGCTCCGGTCGGCGTTCTCGCTTCCTGTCGATCCTCGGAGTAGCCCGCTACGCCTGCGGTCGCCAGCTCGTTGCGGCCTTGCCCGGAACCAAAATCTACCACCTGTGGATGGACACGAGTTGCCTCCCGATCAATGCTTTTAATAAGACCGAAGCAACCGCAGCGAGTGAGCCCTCAATCCGGCAGCCGGTCGACGACGCGGTTGACGATGGCCCCGATTTTTTCGATCCGGCACTCCACGACGGTGCCGGCCTTCAGCTCGACGGGCGGGTTTCGAAAGTATCCCACCCCGCTCGGCGTACCGGTTGAAATCACGTCTCCCGGGTAAAGGGTTATGTCCTCGCTGATGAATTCGATCAGGGCGGCGACATCGAAGATCATGTCCCGGCTGTTGCCGTCCTGCATGACGGTGCCGTCCACCGATGCCGTCAGCTGCAAATTCTGGATGTCGCCGATCTCCTCCATCGTCACGATGGCCGGCCCCAGTGGGGCAAAGGTGTCGAGGGATTTGCCGCGAAACCACTGTGAGTCGGCGAACTGGGCCTCGCGCCCGGAGACATCGTTCATGATCGTCACGCCGGCCATCACATCACGGGCATCGGCTTTGCGAATCCGCTTTGCTTCCTTTCCGATCACCACCGCCAGTTCGACTTCCCAATCGATTTTCCCGCAGCTGCGCGGCAGCAGGATCGGATCGTAAGGGCCGTTGAGGGCATTCGATCCCTTGCAGAAGAGCAGCGGTTTGTCCGGTTGGTCGAACCCGCCTTCCTTGGCATGTTCGGCGAAGTTTTTCCCCAGGCAGATGATTTTAGAGGGCCGATCGAGCGGACAGCCGCGCCTTATGGTCATCGGTTCGCCGGTCGCGTCGAGGCCGGCGACCTTGTCGAGCCAACCATTGCGAAAAAAGGTTTCACCGATGTCGGGAATGTCGGGAAAATACCGCCGCAGATCGACGATGCGATCATCGATCTCGATTCCCGGCCGCTCCATTCCTTTAGGTCCGAAACGAATCAACCGCATGGTTATTGCTCCCTGCTGTTACGGCCGTCTTCGAAGCACTTCCCGGCATACCAGTTGATCTGACGGCAAATTCCCCGGATGATGCTGACCTCTTTGGCTCTGAGCTGCATACGGGTGAAGAAATGGCGGATTCTGGCCATCCAGTAGTCCGGGTTTTCCGGGTTGATGTAGTTGATGCGCACGAGAATGTCCTTCAACTGGTCGAACATGCCGTCCAGTTCATGACGGTTTGCCAGGTGCGGGGCATAGGTGGAAGCCTCCCCCCGGTTGGCTCCGAAAAGCTCGTAGCAGATGACCATGACGGCCTGCGCCAGATTGAGAGACGCAAACGCTGCCGTCGGGATATTGACCAGCCACTGGCAGTAGCGGATGTCTTCGTTGGTCAATCCCCGGTCTTCCGGTCCGAAGAGAACGGCCACCTTGTTGTTGCGGCTGATCGAAATCAGTTCCTGGGCCAGTCGGGCCGGCGATTCGATAACCGTGCGCTGGCGGCCGAGACGCGCCGTGGTGCCCACCACCAGATTGAAGGAAGCCAGGGCCTCCGTGAGGGTTTCAAAGACCTGCATTTCTTCGATCACATCGATGGCGGCATGAGTGGCCATTTTAACAATGCGGGTCAGGTCACAATTCTGCGGGGCAACCACCACCAGTTTATTGACGCCCATATTACGCATCGCTCGGGCGGCGGCCCCGATGTTTTCCGGATAGCGGGGCCGGTTGAGGACGATGGTGACATGGTCCAGTTCGACGCCTTTTCGCATCAGCTGACGATTTCGAGCCGGTTGAAAAAGTAGCCGATCTCGAAAGCGGCGGTATCGGGCGCATCCGAACCGTGCACCACATTTTTTTCGATGTCGGTGGCGAACTCGCGCCGGATGGTCCCTTCGGCCGCTTCCTTGTAGTTGGTGGCCCCCATCAATTCGCGGTAGCGGGCGATGGCGTTCTCGCCCTCTAGGACCATCACCACGCACGGCCCGGAAGACATGAAGTCGGTGAGGCTGTCGAAAAAAGGGCGCTCCCGATGCACTGCGTAAAACCCGCAGGCCTGGGCCTTGGTCATTTGAATCATTTTCATGGCAACGATCTTGAGCGTGTTTTTCTCGAGCCGGCGGACAACTTCACCGATTACCCCGCGCGCCACGCCGTCCGGTTTAACAATCGAAAGAGTTCTTTCCATCGTGTTCATCCTTTTCATCTTCATCGAGGGGCTGCCATCCTGCCGGGTTGCCGGGTCATTTTAAATGGCGAGCGGGATTCTGACGGCCCTGTTTGATAATAATTTCCAGTCGGGCCGAACAAGCCCTCAGGCAGGTGGTGGCGCAAAGAGCGCCGAGCACACTTAATTTCAGGCCCAAATATCAAATGGCCGACGGCAAGTCAATACGGGCCGCGAGGCTCCATGAGTTCTCGGTGAATCTGTACTTGGAGCCGGGTGACCGATTCAAGACGGGAATAGAATCAGCACGCAAATAGAAAGTTGAAACTTGAAACTCGAAACTCAGGACTCAGAACCCGGAACCAGTGGTGGCCTAAAGACTTTGAGCGTTTGATTTGGTAGAATCGACGAGATCCTGATACTGACAAAACCGACCTAACCGACTCAACTGGCACAACCGCTTTAACACGATAATAGAATTTTCATGCGCCGTGGAGGACGCCTCAAGCAACCATGAACTTTTAAGGTGGTCAACTGTGTGAGCGCCTTTTTCGACAGTTGACAAAAAAAGAGCCAAAATTTATCATTTTATATATTGTCGTTTCAGCACCTAAGTATCAGCACCTTCAGAGGAGGGAGCCGCATGCCGATTTACGAGTTTTACTGCGATAGCTGCAACACGATTTTTAACTTCTTTTCCAGGACCGTCAACACCACAAAGAAGCCCAAGTGCCCAAAATGCAACAAAAAGGAACTTCAACGCCGGATGTCCGCCTTTGCTATCGCCGGCAAGGCCAAAGAGGACGATGGCCTGGACGACCTGCCGTTCGACGAAAGCAAAATGGAGCAGGCGATGGGCATGCTGGCCGGCGAGGCTGAAAAAATCAACGAGGACGATCCGCGCCAGGCCGCCGACCTCATGCGCAAGCTGACCGACATGACGGGCATGAAACTCGGTGACGGGATGCAGGAAGCGCTGAGCCGTATGGAACGGGGGGAAGACCCGGATAAAATCGAGGCTGAGATGGGCGATCTGCTCGAAGGCGAAGACCCGTTTTTGATGCCGGCTAAAAAATCGAGCGGCGGTCTCTCGGCGACATCACAACCGGCCAGGGATGAAAAACTGTATGATCTGTGACAATATGACGAAATGACGAGGAAGCCAATGACCACCGACGTTCGGGACAGAATCGACATCCGGCGCGGCGACATCACGCGGTTGGCCGTCGATGCCATCGTCAATGCCGCGAATACGTCACTCTTGGGCGGCGGTGGTGTCGACGGTGCCATCCACCGGGCTGCCGGACCACAGCTTCTGGCGGAATGCCGCACCATCGGAGGTTGTCCGACCGGTGAAGCCCGCATTACCGGAGGCTACAATCTACCGGCTCGCTTCGTGATCCACACGGTCGGTCCAGTTTATCACAGCACGACACCGGAAAAGGCCGCAGGGCTGCTGAGGCGCTGCTACGAGAACAGCCTCGCCCTGGCGGCACAGAATGGTGTCGAACAGATCGTTTTTCCCGCGATCAGCTGCGGTGTCTACGGGTACCCGATCGAAAAAGCCTGCCGGGTGGCAATCGACGCCACCATCCGTTTTCTGGAAACCAAAACGGTCGTTAATAAAGTCATATTCGTTCTTTTTTCAGAAGGAGACCGCAAGGTGTACGCCGATTATCTGGCCCACCTCGGAAATTTTTCGGATTGACAAATACGAGCGGTATAATTAAGTTAGCAACGCTGTTAATTTAAACGAAATGCGATTGCGCAGTTCGGTTTGATACGTAAGGAGGACAAAAAATGGTTGAGGTTACAGAAGCGGCAACGCGACAGATCAGCGAATATTTCAAGGGTCGAGAAGTTTCTCCGATCCGTATATTTTTAAATGAGGGCGGGTGAGGTGGACCTTCGTTGGCGATGGCTCTGGATGAGCCGAAGGAAACTGATGAGGTTAAAGCCGTTGACGGGTTTACCTATGTTATAGACAAAGAATTTCTTAAATTAGCCCAACCGGTAAAGGTCGATTTCATCGACTACGGCTTCAGACTGACGAGCAGCATCAAAATCGACTCGGGCTGCGGCGGCTGCGGCTCCGGCGGTTCTTGCGAGGTTTGATTCTTTAAGATACTTAGGGGGCAACACCTCGAGATGTTGCCCCTTTTCTATTCCCTGCGCGGTCCCAACTCCCCTTCTTACCGATGAGCCTTGCCCATAGTCGGCAAATAAGGGTCTACATTTCTTTTCACATGACGGCAGCAGCAAATGGGTTTCCCTGCCGAGGAGCTGTCGACCGCGGTAATACCAAGACCGAGGTGCTCCCGTCGACGATTCCGCGTCTGCTCAAAACGGTCTGCGAGCCAGCCATCGGCGCCCGTCTAATGATTTTTTTTGCGGTAACTGCCGGTCGTCGCAATCAACGGAACGAAAACGACACTGAGGATGCGCATGACCAAAACGGAATATTCCAGTCCGGTCGACTTGAGTGCCGAGGATCTCAAGGCATTCATTGAGACGCACATCGAAAAGCACTACCGTCTCATCGACGTCCGGCAACCGGCTGAATACCGACACGAACATATACCGGGGGCCGTGCTGGTGCCCCTGCTCGAGTTTGAATCCAGGCTCTTCGACCTTCCCGCAAACCAGGACCTGATCTTCTACTGCAGCAACGGGGCACGCTCCATGACCGCTGCGACCCTGGCTTTGGACGCCGAGGTGACGAAACGCGGTATATACAACCTGGCGGGCGGAATCATGAACTGGTACGGACAGACGCTTGCAGAGTCCCCAAGAGTTCGCGTGTTCGACACCACCAAGGGAATAACCGACCTGCTCCACGCGGCCATGAACCTCGAAAAAGGCGCCTGGCGATTCTACGCTGCCATTGCCAAGCGTCATGAAACCGAGCCCTTTGCAGAGACGTTCGAGGTGCTTGCCAAGGCTGAGAACACCCACGCGCAAACCATCTATGCCATATGGGCTTCACACACGAACGAGCCGCCGGCATTTGAGGACCTGTTCGCCGGTCTCTCCGGCGACATTCTGGAGGGCGGTGAAACACTTGAAGCGGTGCTCGATAGGGTGAGGTCCCTCACGGACCGGACTTGCCTGAATCTGATTGAACTTGCGCTGCGCATCGAATACAGCGCCCTCGATCTTTATCGGACAATGGCTGAACAGACCCTGGAGCCGGAGACGCGGGACACCTTGCTCTCCGTTGCCCAGGCGGAAAAGGCCCACATGCGCGTACTGACCCGGGCCATTGAAACGTGCCCGGACTGAAGATACCTTATGGTAGATCAAGCCGCCGAAGAGATCGCCCGTTATCACGAGCAGACGAAGCATCACATCAACCGCTACGCCCGTTCGCCAGGGTACATGGACTGGAAAAACCAGCCGAACCCGTTCCGATTCTACGAAGGCACCGTTACAGTTCCGCTGCCGTTCGCAGCCCAGGACCCGCCCCTCGAGCACATGGCCCTCTACCGGCGGCAGACTGAAAGCGGAGAACCTTTCAGTCTATCCACCGTGGCCGGATTCCTGGAACTTTCGCTCGGTCTGTCAGCCTGGAAAGTCTATGGAAACAGTCGCTGGTCGCTGCGCATTAACCCATCGAGTGGGAACCTGCACCCCACAGAGGCCCATCTGATCCTGCCGGCGATGAAGGGGCTCGAAGCGGGCCTTTATCATTACAACCCGCTGCGGCACGCCTTAGAACAGCGGGCGGTTATTCCTCACGACCTGTGGCGGCAGATCACCGGCCATTTCAACATCGACGGTTTCATGGTGGCCTTGAGCAGCATCTTCTGGCGCGAAGCCTGGAAATATGGCGAACGAGCTTTTAGATACTGCAACCATGACGTTGGTCACGCGCTGGCGGCCCTGGGCTTCTCGGCCGCCCTCAAGGGATGGAAACTCTCCTGCCTGAATAGTCTGGCGGACGACGACATCGAAACCTTGCTTGGCTTCGAACGAACTGCCTGGGAGCCGCTCGAAGCCGAACACCCCGATCTGGTTTGCTTCGTGCAGGAACAAAATGGACCTGCGGTCTCCCGCACGCTGCCGCAAGAGGTGATACGGGCGTTTGCCGATCTGACGATTGCCGGAAAACCGAACCGTCTGAGCCCGAACCGGGTCGACTGGCAGATCATCTATCGGACGGCCGAGCACTGCCGCAAGCCCCGCACCGAGGAAACCCGTTGCGACTATGGCGACAAACCTTTTTTCACCCACTCCCCGGTACCCCTTGCGGCAACCGACATCATCCGCCGCCGCCGCAGCGCCACCGCATTCGACCCGGACGGACCGATCGATCAGGAACGCTTCTTCGCCTTGCTCGATAAAACCTTGCCGCGCAACCACTGTCCGCCCTTTGATGTCGAACTCGGCGTCGCGGCGGTCCACCTGCTGTTGTTCGTCCACAACGTCCCGCCCCTGGCGCGGGGGCGCTACTTTTTCTGCCGCAACCCCGAAGATCTTCAGGCACTCCGCAATGCCTTTCGACCCGATTTTCTGTGGGAGCCGGTAACCGATGATCTGCCCCTGTATCTCCTCGAGCGCGGTGATGTCCGTCACGAAGCCATCGAGATCAGCTGCCACCAGGAGATCGCCGGTTCTTCGGCATTTTCACTCGGCATGATCACGCGCTTCGAAGAAACCCTGCGGTCGACGCCGTATCGATACCGCCACCTGTTCTGGGAAACCGGAATGGTGGGCCAGGTGCTCTACCTCGAGGCCGAGGCGCAAGGTGTTCGCGGCACCGGCATCGGCTGTTTTTTCGATGACTCGGTGCACTCCCTGGCCGGTCTCGCCGACACCTCCTGGCAGAGCCTCTACCACTTTACGGTCGGTCGATCGGTCGAGGATCCCCGGCTGACGACCCTGCCGCCCTACCACCACCTTAAGCGGGACGGCGATGCTGTCTGAAAAAGAAACACGGCATCTGCGTCGACGCTTGATTGCTTGGTATCGAGCCCATCACCGGCCGCTGCCCTGGCGCAACACGACGAACCCTTACCCGGTCTGGATCTCCGAGGTAATGTTGCAGCAGACGACGGTCAACACGGTTCTCCCCTACTTTCGACGGTTTACGGAACGGTTTCCCGACCTGCAGGACTTGGCCCGGGCCGATCTGCACGACGTGTTGATGATCTGGGAAGGGCTGGGATATTATGCCCGCGCACGCAACCTGCACCGGGCCGCACGGATCGTCCGGGACCATCACGGCGGTGTTGTTCCCGCCGATGTGACCGCCTTTCGAAATCTGCCGGGCGTCGGCGACTACATTGCCGCCGCCGTCATGAGCATTGCCTTCGACCAGCCGTATGCGGTCGTCGACGGCAATGTGAAACGTGTTATGGCGCGGCTGCTGCTCATCGAAGCCCCGGTCAACCGGCCGGTCGACCACAAAATATTCAAGGCGGCGGCGGCCCAGCTCCTGGATATGTCGCAGCCGGGAACTTTCAACCAGGCCATGATGGAACTGGGGGCCTTGATCTGCACACCCCGCCGGCCGGCGTGCAGCGACTGCCCGGTGAAGATGCACTGCCGGGGCGAGCGTGACGGCAAGGTCGGCGAGTTTCCAAAACGCCTGCAGAAATCGCCGCCCCCCCTGCACCATGTTGCCGTGGGGGTGGTCTTTAAAAAAGACCGGGTCCTGATTACGCGACGCAGCCTGGAAGGGCTGCTGGGGGGGCTGTGGGAATTTCCCGGCGGACGGGTCAAGGACAATGAAACGCCTCAGGACGCGTGCGTGCGGGAAATCCAGGAGGAGGTGAATCTGAAGGTTAAAATCGATTCCCAATTGACCCGCATCAGGCACGCCTACACCCACTTTAAGATCGTGATGGACGTCTACAGCTGCCGATACGTATCCGGCAAGGTGTCGCTGAACGGACCCACGGACCACCGCTGGGTGCAGCTTGACGAATTGGCCGGCTTTCCCTTCCCCAAGGCCAACCTCAAGTTCATGCCGCTGTTGAAGCCGCTTGCAGGGACTACGAGGTATCGGAAGGGCCCACGCTGACCCATTGCGGGACCTCATAAAATTTCCAACAGCCCTTGAAAAGCCTCGGTGCCGGAACAATATTCAAAAAACGGTTCAGGGTTCTGGGCTTAAGCTTTTTCGTAAAAGGAATGACTGTAATCGTTCAACCCTGAACGGGAAACGCTGAACTTTTGAACCTATGAACCTGTGTCGCTTGAATCCTTCATCCTGGAATTTAAACTTGGAATCTCTTGGGTTCAAGATTCAGTGGTGCCTGTGGCCGTCGCCGCCAGTGTGATCGAAGAGAAAACTGTTGAGTTTCGGCGAAAAATTCCAAATCGAAAATATCAAATAACAAACAAATCACATTCACCAAAGGAGAAGATAATGAGCGTACTCGTTGCCAAGGAAGCCCCGGATTTTACGGCACCGGCCGTCATGCCGAGCGGCATTATCGAAGAAAAATTCACGCTATCCGACCTGAAGGAAAAGTATGTGGTCCTGTTTTTCTGGCCCCTCGATTTCACCTTTGTCTGCCCAACGGAGATTCTGGCGCACGACCACCGCATCGAACAGTTCAAGGAACGCGGAGTCGAGGTAGTGGGAATTTCGATCGACTCGCAATTTACTCACTTCGCATGGCGAAATACCCCGGTCAACGAGGGCGGAATCGGTCCGGTGAAATTTCCGATCGTGGCCGACATTTCCCATGCCATCACCCGTGCCTACGGCATCGAACACCCGGACGGGGTGGCCCTGCGGGCCTCCTTTCTGATCGACAAGAACGGTGTCGTGCAGCACCAGGTCGTCAACAACCTGCCCCTGGGCCGAAACGTGGATGAGATGCTGCGTACGGTCGATGCGCTGCAGTTCACCGAAGAGCACGGCGAGGTCTGCCCGGCCGGCTGGCAGAAGGGTGAGACCGGTATGAAACCGACCGCCGAAGGAGTGGCCGAATATCTCTCCTCTAAGGCCGAAAAACTCTGATCCCCGCCCCACCAGACACTGATGAACCGACGCTGCACGGGGATTGCGACGGCGCCTCGTGCAGCCGTAACCCTTTACATCATTGGCAGATAAAATCGATGACACCGTCGAGACACCCGCGGATCATTTGGGCGCAGCGTCGATATACCGCAAACGAACCACCGTAAGGATCAGGAATTTCAGGAGTTCCCTCGCTGCCGGCAAACTCCCCCAGCAGTCGGAGGGCCTCGGAGGCGACGGGCGCCGTGCTTTGGATAAAACGGGCCTGCTGTCTTTCCATAACCAGAATAAGGTTTGCGGAAGCGATCAATGAACCGTCGAGCGCCCGCGAGCGATGCCCGCCAATATCGGCTCCATGTTCACGGGCCGCCCGCACCGCCCCGGACTCGGCCGGCAGCCCGTCCGCGGCATGGGTTCCGGCGGAACGAATTATGATGTGGTGACCCGACGCCGGGGGTAAAAGGATTTTCATTAAACCCTCCGCCATAGGGCTGCGGCAGATGTTGCCGGTACAGACAAACAGAAGACGGAAGCTGTCGTTCATCAATACAACTTTTAAATTTTGATTGATTTTAGGGCCTAAATCCGTCAATTTAGTTCCTTTTCGTTTCCGGTAGAGCAGGAGTATTTGTCTGAGTCCATCTTAAAATCATCGTTTGCTCGGTTGATCCGGGGCGAAGGACCAGGCTTTTTTAAGGAAATTGAAAGGATAACTCCGATGGCCGTCAAAAAGGCGAACTTCGAACAAGGCCCGATTAGACCCCCAAATGAGGCCCGCAGCCTGCTGCTGCGGTTGACACGCAACTGTCCCTGGAACCAGTGCCTCTTCTGCCCGGTTTACAAAAACCGAAAATTCTCGCTGCGTACAGTAAAGGAAATCAAAGAGGACATCCAAGCCGCCCGAGACATTGCCGATGACATAACGATCCTTTCCCGGGAGCTCGGCAGTGGGGGGGAGATCGATGACCGCGTGGTCAGTCATCTTTTCAACCAACCCGGCTACGGCGACACGCATCGGAGCGTCGCCGCCTGGCTCTACTACAAAACCGATGCCTGTTTCCTGCAGGATGCCGACAACCTGATCATGAAAACCGATGATCTGGTGGCGGTGCTCGAGTTTCTGCGAGAAAAGTTTCCCACGATTTCGCGGGTCACGACCTACTCCCGGTCACGAACGGTGGCCCGTAAGTCCCTCGAATCTCTCCGACGGATTCGAAAGGCCGGCCTTGATCGCGTTCATATCGGCCTCGAGACCGGCTACGATCCGTTGCTCAAATTGATGAAAAAGGGCGTTAGTGCCGCCCAGCAGGTCGATGCCGGACGGAAACTGCTGGATGCGGGCATGGAGTTGTCCGAATATGTCATGCCCGGTTTAGGGGGCCGCGAGATGTGGCGCGAGCACGCCGTGGCCACCGCCGATGTTCTCAACCGCATCGACCCGCATTTCATCCGCCTACGCAGCCTGAGAGTGCCGCAGCGGGTCCCCTTACACAGCAAACTGGCCGAAGGCTCGTTTACGATGCAGACCGACGATATGCTGGCTGCGGAAATCAAACTTTTTATCGAACACCTGGACGGGATAACCGGCACAGTCGCCAGTGACCACATCATGAACCTGCTGGAGGAAGTCGGCGGCAAGCTGCCCGAAGACAAGCCGAAAATGCTCGCTGTGATTCGTCGCTACCAGGAACTCAAAGACACCGATCGCCTCATTTATCGCGCCGGCCGCCGCGGCGGGGCCTACCGCTCCCTCGACGATCTTCGCACCGATCCGACGACCTACAACAAAATAAAGAACCTTATTGTCGAATTACAGGAAAAAGAGGGCACGGAAGGGGTCGAACGATTTCTGGCCGAGCTTGTTGACCGGTATATTTAGTTTCGTTCCATAAATGGCCCTTTTCTACAATTTCGGCGTCAATCGGCGGAATGGCTTGTGCGGCGTACAAAAGTACGCCTCCGCTCCATTCCTTGATTTTCTTGAACTTGCAGAAAATTGCACATTTCTGGATCGGAAACCCATCCGGGTCTCTTGTGAAAATAAGGAGTTATGAAAACGGATACTATGGATACGATCAGGATACTCGGCACCGGTTCTTATGTTCCGCCTCGGGTCCTTACCAACCAGGATCTGGTTGCAATGGGACTCGACACCTCCGATGAATGGATCACCAAGCGCACCGGGGTGCGCGAGCGGCGGGTGGCCGCGCCGGAGGTCACGGCCTCGGACCTCGGATTCGAGGCGGCTGTAAGGGCGCTCGACATGGCCGGTTTGGCTCCCGCCGACCTGGATCTTATCATCATGGCCACCATCACCCCGGATACATGCTGCCCGTCAGCCGCCAATTGGTTGCAGGCCAAACTCGATGCACCCCGAGCGGTCACTTTCGATGTCACGGCAGCCTGTTCCGGATTCATCTTCGGGCTTAACGTGGCCGAGCAATATCTGAAAAACAAAACCGTCAAGCACGTTCTGGTGGTGGCCTCCGAAATCATGACCCGCACCCTGAACTGGAAGGACCGGTCGACCTGCATCCTCTGGGGTGACGGCGCCGGTGCAGCGCTCCTGACCCTGGGCAGTGAGGGACCAGAGATTCTATCGACTCACATTCATACGGACGGTGCCAACGGACAAGACCTCCTGCTGCCCGGCGGCGGCTCGAAAACCACGCCTATTTGCCATGAGAGCGTCGACAAGGGGCTGCACACTCTAAACATGATCGAAGCCAGTATGAGTTTTAGAGTCGCTGTTCGTTATTTCAAGGATGCGATCAAGGAAGCGGCCGACCACAACCGTGTCTCCGAGAAGGACATTACCTGGTTCATTCCCCATCAGGCCAACATCCGCATGTTTCAATACATCTCTCAATCGATGAAAATTCCTTTCGAAAAATTCTACATGACGCTTCACAAATACGGCAACATATCGTCGGCCTCCTGCGCAATCGCCCTGGACGAGGCCGTGCGCGACGGCAGCATCCGGTCGCAAGACCTGATATGCCTGCCGGTGTTCGGCGGCGGCTTGACTTGGGGCAGTGCGCTGATCCGCTGGCAGTAAGACAGTTCTACTCTTTTCGAGGCCATTCGACGTCGGAGCGTTCTTCAGCAAAGTAACAGAATCGGTCCCAGTCGAATTCACGCTGGCTGATGGGACAGCGCAACTTGACCTTGCGTTCGGTGACCCCGACCACTTCCCAGTCACCGCTGCGGGGCCCCCCGTCGATGTAGATCTTCTGCCCCTCTGAGAAGGGGTAGGGTTTAAATGTAACGACCGTTTGATCTTTCACCTGCCATCCTCCATGAAGTGATTCATATCAAACAAACTTCTCGCCGATCGCCCGACCGTAATCCTG
Source organism: uncultured delta proteobacterium (assembly GCA_963787235.1). Classification (GTDB taxonomy): domain Bacteria; phylum Desulfobacterota; class Desulfobacteria; order Desulfobacterales; family SG8-13; genus JARFQH01. The sequence continues at coordinate 280,054 of CAWBCG010000081.1, read as the reverse complement.
GCAGGCGCGGCGGCCATCGGCAGTCGGCACCGTGCTCTCCTTGAGGCTCAGAGCGCCCAGATCGACCATGTCCATCTTGTAGACGTGTTGCATGGTATCGAAGATCATCGGGGCCGATTCGCCGCTGTGGGTGTAGGATCCGAACGCACCGCCCATTTTCCCGAGCAGGTTCACTTTCTGCGCCAGGAACAGAAAGGTCTTCATACCGCCCGTCAAATCTCTGTGATAGGTGGGACAGCCGAAAACGTAACCGTCGTACCCCTCCAGGTCTTTTTCACTCTTTATTGCTGAAATCTTTTTCAGGTCCGCCGTATGCCCGGTGATTCGAACCCCCTCGGCGATGTAATCGGCCATCTTTTCGGTGCTACCGGTTCGGCTGACATAACCGATGAGTACTTTTTTCATTCGCGGTCTCCTTTCTCTACAATGTCTGTGAATAAAAGGTGAACACCCAATACCGTCAGGCACCGGCAAGTGGTGCCCATAAGTGCTTCCCGCAGCTCCTGCCGCACGGGTGATGTGAAATTACGACCGGTTTTCCGTTGTTTATTCTCTGGATTTCAGGACAGATACGTTGCCCTTGAATTTGAAAAGCTTTAGCACCTTTTTTTCACTGGCACCAACGTTTTTTTAGCACAAATCTTAGGGACCCGGGATGTGCTTTTCATCTGGTTGGTGTTTTAAAAAAGGGGCTTAAAGGCTCACTTAAAATTAACACCTTATTATTTTGTTAACCCTTGGGATCGCGCAACGCGATAACGTTGTCAAAATGGCTCGTCAATTGTTAAAGCAAAACTTTGAGAAATGACAATTACGGAATGGTGAAATGCGGGGCCGGGACCCATTCAGAAGTAATGTTAGGTCCCGGCCGATAAAAACCGGAAGGGTGCTTAGCCGGCATTTACCTCGATTCTGCGTGGTTTGGCCTTTTCGACCTTGGGAAGGGCCAGCCGCAGCACGCCGTCACTGAGATTGGCATCGATTTTACTCTGATCGATGACCTCGGACAGGGTGAATTGACGGTAAAACTTGCCGACCTCGTATTCGATCATCATATCCTGTTCGTCAGGATTTTCGAAGGGTTCGATATCACCGGACAGGGTGAGGGTGTCGTCACGCAGGTCGATAGTGAGATCCTTGGTCTTTACACCCGGCATATCGGCCATTAGAATGATATCTTTTTCGGTTTCGTAGATATCGACATGGGGTGTAAACACCAGTCCCGATCTTGTCTGCTCGGCCGGCGTGGCCAGTTCCTGCTTTTCCCTGACCTTCAACTCTTTGTTTTCAGTGTCTGCCATCGTTATTCCCCCTTTCAGTAATTTATTTCACGTTGATCTGGCGCGGCTTCGCTTTTTCGGCCTTCGGGACCACAACGGTCAAGATGCCGTCGGTCATATTCGCCTTCACCTGGTCCGCATCGATATCATCGGGCAGGCTGATGACTCTCGAAAATTTGCCGGCTTCCCTTTCACGGCGGTGATAGCGGGCATTTTCTTCAGCACCGGTAATTTTTCTTTCTCCCGCCACGGAAATTGTGTTGCCGGTAGCCTGAATGTCCAAATCGGCCGCCCTGATACCGGGCAGTTCAGCGCGCAGGTAGTAGTTTTCTCGGTTTTCGGTAACATTGACAGGCGGAAAAACCCCGGCTCGACCTCTCAAAGAAGGCGTGCCGCTGTATTCATCATACATTCGGCCGATCTGCCTTTTTAGTTGCTCGAGTTCTGTAAAAGGACTTCTCACACCCCAGCCTGGAAAACCAAACATTCTCCTGTAAATCATTGTGTAATCCTCCCTTCCATGTTTGAAAGTTAACAGCGCCGAATCGCTTGGAATTCAAAAGCAAGGCGCTTTTACCCTTTATTTTTAAGTAAAAGATATATTCGCTTTTATTGTTGTCAATGTTAATGAAAAAATATTATTAACACATTACTAAATGATTATTTTGATTATAATAATAGAATGACGGCGGGCACTCAAAAGGCAGGCTAGATGATTCTATTTTTGTCAACGAGGTTCAAAAAAAGCAGCGATATCCACCGCTATGTTCGATGCTGATGCACGGGTTGACAGCGCAAGTACAGACCGGATATAATCGTAACTTAATACAAGTTTCCTCTTCGATCAAACTTGGAGGCGGCAGCCAGATGCGCCGCTGAAGCTCGAACCGCGCAACCTGGTTTTACAAAAACAACGGAGGCCTCAACATATTGTCCTGCTTCTTCAAGCGATCGACGCGAGCATCCCATCGTTTTCAGGTACACCGACGTGGATTCATCAAGTTTGGCGTGTTGGCAACCGTCGCGGCAACCCTTGAGCCGGCATGTGCCATTGCCGCAGTCACTCGTAGCCTGAATTCGAAAAAAAACCTGTCGTTTTTCAACACTCACACCGGCGAGCATCTGGATGTCTGCTATTGTCAGGATGGTGTGTACAGATCCGGAGCGTTGAACAGAATCAAACACATCTTGCGGGATCACCGTACCGGTGATATCAAAGCCATCGACACCCGCGTGCTCGACATTCTTCACACTCTGTCCCGCCGGCTCGACACCCCGGGACCGTTTCACATCATTTCCGGATACCGATCTGCGGCCACTAATGCCGCCTTGCATCGAAAAAGTAACGGAGTTGCAACCCATAGTTTTCACACCCGAGGCATGGCGATCGATTTTCGTGTGCCAAATTGCAAGACGAACACCGTGCATACAGCGGCCGTCAAACTCAGGGCGGGCGGCGTCGGTTATTATCCAAAATCAGATTTCGTTCACGTGGATTGCGGCCCGGTGCGCTACTGGTAGTAGCCGTCACATAGGCCGTCCCGTCAACCCTACAAACCTCTGTCCTTCCCGCATGTCGGCCACAAACGTTTCATTCTTCGCGTTTTCTGGCGCATACCGGTTTTTTGTTCATAACGGCCCAATATCTAACAAGCTCAAAATCTGAGCCGCCCCGGGATTGACCTGCCGGCCCAACGCCTCCATTTTGATGCGCGGCGGCCTTTCCTTTAGCGCCATGTCCAACCGAGGGTCTCTCTTGTAGATGTCCTTGCGGAAATTCACCACCCCCTTCTGGTCGACCCATGCCGTCCAGTAGAGCAGATGGACGGGCACAGCTTTTTTTAGCCGCACGATACGGTTCTGTTCGCTGTCGACGGCCCTGAGGATGCTCTGATAGGTCCATTTCGGATCGTCTTTCAACAGATATTCCGCCAGTTCGATTGGTTTCTCAAGCCGGATGCAGCCCGAGCTGTAACTGCGGTAATTTTTTTTAAACAGTTTCCGGTTGGGCGTGTCGTGCAGATAGACGGCAAACCGGTTGGGCATCATGAACTTGATCCGGCCAAGATCGTTTGAGGGACCGGGCTCTTTCCTGAGTTTGAAACGAAAATTTCTTTTGGTCACCTTTGACCAGTCGACCGTCAGGGGATCGATTTCAGTTGCACCGGCGCGCCAATCCTCAAACACCTTAAAATGTTTACGGATCAGGTATTCGGGATTCTGCTTGACCTTGGGTAGGATGTCTTCGACGGCAATTTTCTGAGGTACGTTCCAGTAGGGGTTGATCTCGAGGTACTGCAGATCGGCACTGAATACCGGGGTGCTCCGGTAGTCCCTGCCGACCACGACGCGCATGTCCCAGATGGGCTGCCCATTTTCGACCACGGTCAATCTGTAATCGGCCGTGTTGACGAGAAGGTACCGGGCACCCAGTTCATGCGGAATCCAGCGCCATCTTTCCAGGTTCAACTCGATCTGCCGGATGCGTATAGCCACTGGGACATTCAACTCATTAAGAGTCTGCTTGTCGATGCGACCTGTCGGCGGCAGCCCATGCCGCACCTGAAACCGCCGTACAGCCTCTTCAAGGTTCCCGTCGTAGCGGTTTTCCTCCTGGTTTTCCTGCGGGCCGAGATCACCCGAAACCGACAGGCGCTGCCTCAACTGGGCAATGTGATCACCCACATCGTCTTCCTGCGACAACAGATTTTCCGGCAGAGGCGGCCATCCGCCGCGGGCCTTGATATCGCGGTACCGCTGCAGGGCTGCCTTCAGGTCTGCATATCCGGCATGCGGTGGTCGCAGTCGATCCAGGGCCGCCTCGATTTGTCCGGCAGCAAGGGCCGCCTCCAGAATACCGGCCAGATCAGTCTTCGGATTGTAGGCGAGCCAGCCGGCATGGAGGGTCTCCGGGTTCACCCGGCCCCCCAGCAGATGCGAACCGAGCACTAAAAAAGCGTCGGTCAAGAGGAGATCGAGGTCAACGAGCAGGTCCGGATCGGGCGGTAAACCCAAAAACCGATCCCGTTTCAGCGCGTCGAGGAGAAGCTCGATTTGGGCCAAATGGTAGTCCTCGGTCTGCAGACCGTCGCGGCGTGCCGCGTGAATGGCTGCGACCAGAGAGTCGGCATTGTGCAGAGTGACATCGGCCGTCCAGGCCGGTTGAAACCCCCGCCGGGCATAGAAAAGAGGCAGGTCCGCCACTCCGCAGATCAGCTCACCCCGGCAGGCAAACCGGGCCCGTTGTCGTTCGGCCTCAATTTTTTTCTGCAGACGGACAGCCAGCGGTTCCGGGGTCTCTTCTTCTGCCAGAGCACCCGAGTTCCCACCCATCACAGTCAGCATCAGAAGCAACATAAAAAATCGCAGCATCGGTTTCAATATGTAAACCTTCCTATCACAACATCACTCCAGAATAAGGGATGCCACTCGAATCCAACCAACCTCTTTACATTCGCGTCAGGGGTTTTATTATCTCACCAAAGAGTAACGAACCCGAAACGATAAGGAGTTTTCAATGGAAATGAGAAAGATTCTGTGGCCGACGGACCTTTCAGGCAGCGCTGAAAAAGCCCTTCCCTTTATCAAGTCTCTGACCGAGAAATACAACACCGAAATCCACGTCCTGTATGTCATCCAAGACCTTGCTAATCATAAGTCATGGTACGGGGAATTCCAGCAGGAAAAGATCGAAAAAATCATGAAGTGGGAAGAAAAAACCGCCAAAAACCGTTTGGATGAGCTTTGCGCCAGCTCCCTGGAGGGGTGTCCCCTTTACATCAAGCACGTGGCGATAGGGGATCCCGCGCAAGAGATCCTCAAACTAATTGACAAAGAAAAAGTCGACGCCGTGGTATTGTCGACCAGTGGCGAGACAGGCCATTACCGACTGGGCAGCACGGCCGAAAAGGTGGTCCGAAACGCCCCGGTGCCGGTCGTCACCGTCCCGGTCAAACAGCCGGCCGAGGCGTGACGACCGCAACCGTTGAGATGACAGCGGTCGGCCGGCCATGCGGGCCTGAGCGCATCGTCTCCCTCCTTGCGCCGAGAAGATGCTGCCTCTTACCGCAATCAATCCAGGCTTTTGACCGCAACCAGCTCAGCATTCAGGTTTTGAGTAGTGTTGGCAACTCACGCCTGAAGCCCTATTACCAATGAGTCGAGTGTTTTCACTTTAACAGCACGTCTTCGCTTCTTGCGCAGAAGTTTCGATCGAAGACTCTGAACAGCACTTTTATTTTTCGCCGGTCTGACAATACTCCGGCTCACCCGATGGTGAATGTGATCCCCTGCGCCAGCGGCAACTCATTGGACCAGTTGACAGTACAGGTCTGGCGTCGCATGTAAGCCTTCCAGGCATCGGAGCCGGATTCGCGACCGCCGCCGGTCTCTTTTTCCCCCCGAAGGCCCCTCCGATTTCGGCCCCGGAGGTTCCGATATTGACATTGGCAATACCGCAATCGCTGCCACGAGAACTCAAAAAAAATTCCGATTCCCGGATGTCGCGTGTGAAGACGGCCGATGAGAGCCCCTGAGGAACCGCGTTGTGGTAGTCTACCGCCTCTTCGATGGTTTCGTACTTGATCAAGTAGAGCAGCGGGGCGAAAGTTTCCGCCTGCACGATCGGCATGTCGGCCCGGGCTTCGCAGATGCAGGGGGTCACATACGTACCGGCATCGTAAATACCGCCGCTGAGAACCGTGCCGCCGTAAAGCACCCTACCGCCCTGGTCCTTGACTTGCACCAATGCCGCCTGAAGGGCCGCCGTAGCATCGGTGTCGATCAGCGGTCCCATGAGAACGCCCTCTTCCAGGGGATTGCCGATTTTGATCTGACGGTAGCCGTTTACAAGCTCGGCGGCAATCCGCTCGTAGATGTCCGCGTGCACGATCAATCGCCGGGTCGTGGTGCAGCGCTGTCCGGCGGTACCGACCGCTCCAAAAAGAATCGCCCGCACGGCCAGTTCGATATCGGCGCTGGGTGTCACGATGATGGCATTGTTGCCGCCCAGTTCCAAAAGGCTCCGTCCCAGGCGTGCCGCCACCGTCTGTGCAACGTGACGCCCCATGCGGACACTGCCGGTGGCCGAGATCAGTGGAACCCGCTGGTCGTTGATCAGGGGGTCTCCGACCGCGTCACGACCCCCGACCAGGAGGCTCAGGATACCCTCGGGCAGGTCGTTGCGCCGCAGCACGGGCCAAACGATCTTCATGACGGCAATCGCAGTGAGAGCGGCCTTAGAGGATGGTTTCCATATGACGGTGTCACCGGCAACCAAAGCGATGAGGGCATTCCACGACCAGACGGCCACCGGAAAATTGAAAGCGGTGATCACCCCGACCGGTCCCAGCGGGTGCCACTGCTCGTACATCCGGTGGTCAATCCGTTCGCTGTGCATACTCAAACCGTAGAGCATCCGCGACTGGCCGAGTGCAAAATCGGCAATGTCGATCATCTCCTGAACTTCGCCCTCTCCTTCGGCCCGAATTTTGCCTGTCTCCAGGCTGATCAAGGCCCCCAGCTCCTTCTTGCGCAGCCGCAGGGCTTCGCCGATCTGACGGACGATCTCGCCGCGCCGGGGTGCCGGAACGGTGCGCCAGGTCTTAAAAGCCTCCACTGCACGGGAAATGGCGGCATTGCAGTCGTCCCTACCGGCCGAACGTATGGCACCGATCTGTCGACCATCGATGGGCGATACGGCGCTAAGCCGCGGCCCGCTGCAGGGCAGCCAAGTTCCAGTGCCGGCACCGGCTTGCTCCTCCAATAAGCCAAATGGTTTCAGAATCGATTCCATAGCCGTTAATCTCCATAAAAGTTAATAATTTTAAAGCTTTGGTAAAGTTTATAAAACAAACACTTGAATCCCCGAACCCTCGAATCCTTGACCCCTTTCTCCCAACAAATTGGGAAACAAATCCAGCACTTTTACTTTAGCGTCTCATCATCAAAAGATCAACCCGCGCCCCGGCGGCGGCGAAGAGGAGACGGGTTAGGGTCACGGTAAGAAATAATTCCACACGATTGCGTCGGATTATGGTTTGTCTACAAGGCACATCCACCTGCGCATATCGGGATACGTGTGGGTGGATGTAACGCAGTAGACGGGCCATAAGACAAGCAAGAGGTGGAATTATTTTTGGCCGGGGCCCTTAAGGACCGCGTCGACTGCCACCTGAAGGGCGGCGGCCCGGTTGGAAAAAATCCAGGTGATATTGCGGTTCACTTCTCTGAAGAGGCAGTTGAGGGAGTCGATAAATCCCGTCCCCACATTCTGTCCGAGTGCCGTATGCTTTTTGACCAGTGCATCGGTCACCAACAGGTAATGGCCGAGGAGACCTCCGAGAGGTTTCGAGATCGCCTGACGGCTGATGGCACCGACATTGGCCTGCGCGATCGGCAGTCGTGCTGCAACCGGTACGATATCGAAAACATCCAGAACTTCCGGCGTCAGCGACATCAGGTGAAAATCGTCAACGGGCTCAAGGCCCGCAAAATGCGCCTGCAGAGCGCGTCGCTGCTCCCCGATGTCCTCAAACCGTTCGTGTTTGAGTTCAATCATCAGGTGCACCCGTCCGCCAAAGGTCTGCACCACCTCTTCGAGGGAGGGAATCAGGGGGCAGGCCTTCTTCAGGACCCGGTAGTCCGTCTGTCGAATCCGGATGGGGCGTCCGAACAACCGCCGGGCATCCGGATCGTGAATTACCACCGGCCGCCGGTCGCGGGTCCAGCGCACATCGAATTCGATCCCCCAGACGCCTCCGACGACGGCTGCCCGAAAAGCGGGAATCGTATTCTCGATGATCTGCCGGTTGTCGTGTTCGCCGCGGTGGGAGATGATCCTGCATCCAGAGAGGCGCTCTGCCACAGGACGGGGCTGCGGATAGCGCCGAAACAGGGCATCTGCGCTGCGGAGAAAGGCATTTTCGATCCAAGGGGTAATATTCATAGATGCTATTTTGCAATTGACCGCTTTTTACGGTTGCGACTATAAGAATAGATATGAAGTCCAGAACCGTCAAACCTGCAAGCTTTTTCCCCACAAAGTCGGCCGGCGTCGATTGGGAAAAGTTGTCGGTGCCGCCGGAGCAGGCCATCGTGAACCTCGCGCCCGGGATGAGCGTTTTCATCGGCACCGGCGTGGCCGAACCCCGCACCCTAATGAAGCATGTGATGGGAGCGGAAGCAACCCACCTTCAGGATCTCGAGTTCATTCAGCTGGTCAGCCTCGGGGACGCCATTTCCCTAAAGGCCCTGAGCACTCATCGCTACCGGTTGAAGACTTTTTACTCGGGTTGGGCCGCCAGCGAGGCCATCAGCGCCGGACAGGTCGACCTGATTCCGAGCCGGTTTTCGGAAATACCGCGCCTGATCACCTCCGGCCGGATCCAGATCGATGCGGCCATTATCCAGATCACGCCGCCGAATGCGGACGGTTATTGCAGCTTCGGCATGGCGGTCGACGTCGCGCGCCTTGTGCTCGATCGGGCGCGGGTGAAGATCGGCGAGATCAACCCGCTCGTACCGGTGACCCTGGGCGACACTCTCGTTCATGTGTCCGAATTCGATCACCTGGTGCGGTCCACCGAAACGCCGATCTATTTTCCCCGCTGGCCCGTCGACGATGTTTTCGACCGGGTGGCGGCCCACGTCGCCGCGGTGATCGAGGACGGCAGCTGCCTCGCCTTTTCGATCGGGCCGCTATACGAAGCCCTCGGACGGCACCTGGTCCACAAACGTCACCTCGGACTGCACTCGCCGTTTTTCACCGATGCCGCAATGGACCTGGTCAAAAGCGGTGCCGTCAACAACCGGCACAAAGAAATATTCCGCGGCAAGTCCCTCACCTCATATGCCTTTGGGACGCCAGAGTTGATGACCTGGCTCGATCACAACCCGCTGGTCGAATTTCAGCAACTCGACAAGGTTTTCTCGCCGAAGCAGATCGGCCTGAACCCGCGCTTTGTGGGAATCCTACCGGCCCGCAAGGTCGATCTCTCCGGCCGTATCGTCATGCATGTCGGCAAGGGCAACGTCACGGCCGGTCCCGGTGATGTGATGGACCTGCTGCATGGTGCCGAGATATCGGCCGGGGGAGTTTGCCTTTTCGCCCTACCGAGCCGCAACCTACGCGGCGAGGCCAACATTCGCGCGACGGTGGACGAATTTCCCAACCAGTTGAACGTCAGGGAATCGGTGGACATGGTGGTAACGGAATATGGCGTTGCCAGCCTGAGCGGCCGAACCGTGCGGGAGCGGGCCCAGGCCTTGATCGAAATCGCGCATCCCGAAGACCGTCAGGCCCTGATCGATAACGCCAAAAAGTTAAACATGCTGTATCCCGACCAGATCTTTCTGGCCGAATCCACCCACCTTTATCCCGCCCACCTTCAAAGCCGACAGCAATTCAAAGGCGGTGTCGAGGTCCGTTTCAGGGCGATCAAGCCGTCGGACGAAGAAGGCATGCGGCGGCTTTTCTACCGGTTTTCCGACGAAGCGGTCTACTACCGCTATTTCACACCCGTCAAGACCATGCCGCACTCTAAAATGCAGAAATACGTCAATGTGGACTACAGCCGAACGCTCTCGATTGTCGGGCTGGTCGGCGAAACCGGTGCGGGCCGCATCATCGCAGAGGCCCGGTTTGTCCGCGACCCGCGCCGTCCTTATGCCGACGTCGCCTTCGTGGTAGACGATGCGTATCATGGCCTGGGGATCGGGACCTACATGGTAAAAATGCTGGTGCGGCTGGCCGGAGAGCGCGGCCTGCGGGGATTTACCGCCGATGTGTTGGCGACGAACAACGCCATGATGAAAGTGTTCGAAAAAAGCGGACTTACCATCAAAGCAAAACTTGAAGATGGTATCTACTCACTTACCATTTTGTTTGACCGTGAGGGCACCGGACCGGAAAACGATTCGGGCTGATGATCCCAGCGCCGAACCATGACCTTGAACCATTTTCTTATTTTCCGGCTCAACCGGCTAAACTGACCCAACCGGCTCAACTCACAATAAGAGTGGAAGACTCCTGCGCCAGAGACAGCACTTTCTGCGAGATACTCCCTAGAAAGAAGTCTTTGATACTGGAAATGCCGCGGCGACCCAGGACCACCAAGTCGTAGCCTGAACGCGCCTCGTCGGCAATGTCCCGGGCAATCCCCTTTTTCTTCGGTTCGGTCTTGATCGCAATATTTTCGACCTCGAAGCCCGCCTGCCGCAAGATTTCGACGGCTTTGGCAAGGGCCGTGGACACCAAGTCCTTTTTCTTGTCCTCCAGAGCGCAGAAGGCCTGTTGCTGAGACTTGAAATAGGGTGTCAACTCCGGGCTGTTCATGTCGCAAAGAGCGGCCGTGTCCTGGAGTACACTGAAAAGGGTGACGTGGTTGTCAGGAGAGAATGTCCGGGCAACGTACTGCACGGCCCGCAACGCATTTTCTGAATCATCGAATGCAATCAAGATCTTCTGTCCCATCTTTCACAGCCTCCTTTTAAATTTCAGTTTGCATGTGCAGTCAGACAACGGTTGATGTTCGATCGGCCAACGGCGCTAGCGTCCCGACGCGGTCCTCTGATTGATTCTGTTCTTATGACAGCCGCCAGGCTAAAATCAATATAATTATGGGATTAAATGTTCATTCATTTTCACAGCCTCAACCTTGTTCGGCTTTATGCTCGCTTTTGCGCGGGTTTTGAGCGCATTAAAACCCGGTCACCCGGCGTAACCTATAGGGTTCTTGTTTTCTACAGGGAATTTCTGATGCAACAGCGGCTCTATTGACCTGCCGGACACGATTGCCTATAATGCCGCAAAAGCAAAAGGCCCTGGAGCCTCATTCCTCAAAGCCAATCCTCTCGGAAGGTGGTAATGCATGTCGGATAAATTCGATCTTTGCATCATCGGCGGCGGCCCGGCGGGTTTTGCCGGGGCGATTCGTGCACTGGACCTGGGAAAGCATGTCTGTATCTTAGAGGCCGACGAGATTGGCGGCACCGGGGTGATGTGGGGTGCGCTTTCCTCGAAAACCATGTGGGAACTGGCCAAGGACTACGACGTCGCGGCCAAGGTCGACCGGGGATATCGGAGCGCCGGATTGATCGTCGACTATGCCGCGGTGCGCAACACCGTGATCCAGGCCGTCAAGGAAAAGCAGTACCAGATGCTCTCTCAGCTCGAGACCTACTCCCCCCTGCGCTGGAAGGGCCCCGGGTCGATCACCTTCAAGCGCGGCTATGGAACCTTTCTTTCACGTGAGTGCGTCGAGGTGACGAATGGAGACGGCGGCAAGGAAGAAATCAGGGCCGACTTCTTCCTGATCTGCACCGGTTCCAAACCGCGGGATTTTCCTCACGTCACGGTCGACCAGAAGCGGATCCTGAACTCCGACGGCATTCTGAACCTGAAAGAGTTCCCCAAAAGGCTGGTGATCATCGGTGCCGGAATCGTCGGCTGCGAATATGCCACGATCTTCTCCAACTTCGATCAGACAAAGGTTTTCCTGGTCGATCACCAGGAAAGGATCATCCCCTTCGAAGACGAGGACGTCAGCCGGTTCGTCAGTACAAACCTCAAGAAAAACAACGTCGACATTTTTCATTCCGCCATTCTGCGGTCAATCAACACCAGGCCCGATCACCTCGAAGTGATCCTCGATTTCGACGACGGCCACTCGGAGGTGGTCGAAGCCGACGCGGCCCTCATCTCCATCGGGCGCACGCCCAATCTGGCCGGTTTAAATCTGGACCGGATCGGACTGACGACAGATGACATAGGCTTTCTCGCCTGCGATGAGAACTGCCTTGTCAAAGACAACATCTACGCTGCCGGAGACGTGACCCGACATCCGGCCCTGGTGAACATCGCCGAGACCGAAGCCCGCTACGCCGTGAAACACATGTTCAACGCCATCAGATGGCCGCTCAGGTACAGCAACATGTCCACCGTCATGTTCTTCAAACCGGCGGTGGCAGCGGTCGGCCTCAACGAGCAGACCTGTCGTAAAAAAAAGATCCCCTATCGCGTCGCGGTCTATTCCAACGCTCTGGTGACCCGCGCCATCGCCATGCAGGCCACCGACGGCTTCGTAAAAATCATTGTCAGCGACGACGACCGGCAAATGCTCCTGGGCATGCGCGCCGCCGGGCCCCAGGCATCGACGACGATCATGTCGATCGCCCTGCTGATGGACCAGGAAAAAGGCATAAACGACGTTCTCAAATCGGTGCACCCCCATCCTACCATGTCGGAAAATATTCAGGAGTGCCTGCGCGTGCTGCTTGGGAAATCGGTCTACAAACCGCACGCTTTTCCTGATTACATTCAGATCCGGAAATGGCACCCGGAAAGTGGGGAGGCAGTATGAAGCTCACCCGACCGTTACGGTCGCACCACTGCAGATGACAACCGCCATTGAAAAAAATCCGGCCTTGCCGTCAATGTTGTCACATCCGTTCGGCAATCGGCGGGTCGGCACTCGCCGCGGTTTAGTTGATGTGACACTTTAACTTCGGAGAAAACCGACCGATGAATTTCAAGGTGAGCAGCATCCTGTGCGCGGTCGATTTTTCGAAGTTCTCGCAACCGGTCCTCGATTATGTCACCGGCCTGGCACAGGGGTTTGACACGAATGTCACCGTGTTTCACGCCCTGAACATTCCCCGTATTCCGCTGCCGGACGACGCTATCTGGTCTCCGAAAACCGACGAATCGGAGCAGATCGAAAACGCCCGCGTGCGGATTGCACGTCTGGTCGGAAACCGTCCGATCAACTGGCGCACGGTCATCCGCAGTGGAGACCCGGTAGAAGCCATCGAAGTCTACGCGCGAGACCAAGACATTGGGATCGTCGTTGCCGCCAGCTATGGGCTGTCCGGCTGGAAACGCTTTCTGGGGGGCACCATCGTCGAGGCGCTGGCCCGAACGCTGTCGCGGCCCCTGCTCGTGGTCCGGGCTTCAAGAGTCTCTAAACCGCACAAGGCTTATTCTGCGGATGACTTCTCGTTACAGAACATCCTGGTAGCCTGCGACCTTTCCGCTGCGGCTGATAAACTTTATCATTGCGCAGCCGCCTTCGCTCGCAGCTTCGATACCAGCCTGCATTTCGCACACACGGTCGAAACGCCGGTCGGAGAAGACCCGGGCGTTTCTGAGGCCGGCCCCTATACCGAAGTACAGCAAGCGTTGAAGGATCATCTGCACAAGCGTTTGATCAACCGTTTGCCTGAACCCATCCGCCGCAGCGACCGGTTCAAGGCCGTTGTGCTACAGGGAAATCCCGCGGACAGCCTCATGGATTACGCAGCGGTTAACGCCATTGACCTGGTCATCGTCGGAGTGCGGCCGCGGCATGGGTTACAGAAGCTCTTGATCGGCTCCACAACCGAGACCCTGCTTCGCCACGCACCCTGTGAAGTACTCACGGTACCGTATGCTCGATGAAAATAGATAGGTTGACGCTCGATGTCTGCTGAAAAAAATAATATCACGGCGCCTCTCAGACCGACCACCGGCATCGTCAGGAGCCTGAAATTTCTGGATCACCGAACCGCAAACGGTCACCCGGAGAACCAAGGACGCTTGGAGGCCGTTTACAGGATGCTGGACCAGACCGATCTGCTGCGCCGGCTTGTCCTTGTCGAGGCCCGGCCGGCCGAAGAAGACGAGATCCTGCTGGTCCACTCGGCCGCCCACCTGGCCAAAGTCGCCGCAACGGCTTCACGCGAATCCACCGCCTTGACGCCTGACACCTTCGCCTCGGCCGAGTCTTACCGTGCCGCGCGTCTGGCCGTCGGAGGGGTGTTAGAGGCCGTATCCCGGGTGGCCGACGGCCGTCTCGCCAACGCCTTCGCCCTTGTCCGGCCACCCGGACACCACGCGGAAAGAAACCGCGCCATGGGGTATTGCCTGTTCAACAACGTCGCGATAGCGGCCGCTTATGCCCGCAAGGTTCTCGGAATGGACCGCGTGATGATTCTGGACTGGGATGTACACCACGGCAACGGAACCCAGCATATTTTCGAACAGGACGATCGGGTCCTTTTCGTCTCCATTCACCAGTTTCCGCATTTTCCAGGCACCGGCGGTTTCATCGACGCGGGTATCGGCCGGGGGGAAGGATATTCGATCAACATCCCGATCCCGAAAGGCTACGGAGACGGAGAATACACCGCGATTCTGCAGGCGCTGCTGATGCCGCTGACCGCGGAGTTCAAACCGGACCTGATTCTGGTTTCCGCCGGTTTCGATCCGCATACGTCCGATCCTCACGGCGGCATGCGCCTCACACCAGTGGGTTTCGCGGCGCTGACCCGGTGTCTGCTGGAAAGCGCCGCGACCTGCTGTAGCGGGCGGGTGACGCTCGTTCTCGAAGGCGGCTACGATGTTCACACCATCGGAGATAGCGTCAAGGCGGTGTTGGATGAACTCGCCGGTACGACGATGAACGCCGTCGCAGACATCGCCGCCACCGCAAACCCCAAAAAGATCATCTATGCCCTCAAGCGGGTCGTGAACGTTCAGCGACGGTACTGGAAAAACCTGTCCCGGCCGATGAAAATCGATTGTTTCGGCAGAACCGTCCAAATTTAAAAAACGGGGGGGAACATGAACAAGATCAAAATCATGGAAGCGTCGGTCCGAAAATGGAACCGGATCATCGCCGGAGAGGGCTCCGACGGCGGCATCCTGGACTGCCCCCCCTGCAGAATTTTTTACATGGCGGTCTGCTTCGGCTGTCCCATTGCCCAATACACCGGCAAGAAATTCTGCAGAGGGTCCCCATACGGTCGCTGGTACTGGCACCAGACCAATGAACACGGTCACATCCGGAAAAAGGTTTATTGCCCCGAATGTTTGCGGTTGGCGACCGAAATGCGGGACTTTATGATAGAAATCGTCGAAGACCTGAAGAGCAAGAAAGCACAAACCTGAAAGCACAGCGACGACCCCGCCGAAATCACCCCCGCGGTGCATCGGCTCTGGTGGGAAAGACTTAATCGAAGACTGAAAGCGGACCGAGAGCAGAGGAGAAACGGTGAGTGGTGCAACCGGTGGAGTTGTTGCCGCAGGCGGGGCCATCGCGGAACTCATCATTCTAAGTCTGAGCGGCTTCATTCTTTTTCGCCGCTGCGGCAATACGATCGCCGAATCCTGCGCTTATAGCCTCATCGCCACCTTGATGGGCCTCTCTCTCGTATTCCAGTCGGCCTTTCTGTTCCACCAGCCGGCAGCATCCCTGGTCATAGAGGCCATTGCTACCACGCTGGCGCTGGCGTTTATCGTGCACAGGCGACCCGACCTGCGTCCGGCACTGACCGCCGTCAAATCTCTCTGGTCGCGGCACCCGCTGATGTGTTCCGTGATCGTGATCGTCTGGAGCTACCTCGCCTTGCTGGCCTTGGTCATTCCGGCCGGCACGATTTACTGGCAGTCGATCGCACGCGTACTGGAGTTCGAGAGCCACCACACCCTGTTTCCGGCCGGGGTGTCCAGCCTTACGGGTGGTAACCAGGGATTGCCGGCTTCGGCCAACATCCTGATCCTTCCGCATCTGTTCCTCCGCTTCCACGGTGATGTGGGTCTCGGACTGCTGGGATTTGCGGCTTACCTGTCCATCGGCTTCAGCGTTTACGCCTTGTCGCGCCGTTATGCATGGCCGTCGACGGCTTTCACCGTCGCGGTGATTGTTCTCAGCATGCCGCGCATGGTGTATCTGGCGACATCGCCCGGTTATGAAATCATCCCGACGGCAGTGGCCCTGTTTTGTCTGTTGGCCGTCTTTAGGACCGTGGAATCGCCGAACGTGAGAGACCTGTATCTTCTGTTGCTCGGTTTGGTGTTTATGATTTCCAAGGCGACCTTGCAACTGACATTTCCGCTTGTCCTGGTGCCGCTCACCGGTCTCCTGCTTTTTCGTCGGCACGGCATGATGACCTGGTGGCTCCTGGTGGCCGCCCGCCCTTCGATTCTCTTGCTGTTCTCGATACCGGCCCTGATCTTTTCACCGCTCTTGCCCCTGGTGCACAGGCTGCTGGCAAACGGCGGCAGCGACGAGACACGGATACTGTCCAACATGGTCTACAACAATGACGGACTACAGGGAACCGTGGCCAACGCGATCCGTTATCTGCTTCAGAGTATCGATCTCACTCCTCCGGTCGACAATCTGCTAAAATGGGCAATGGGTTTTTCGGTAAGCGGCCTGCTGCAGCGTGTCTATGAAACCCTAGTGGCTCCGATATTCGACGGCAGCGGAACGGCGGCCGCTTTCCAAATTGCCTGGGGAGCCGACGAAAGGTTTTCCTGGTTCGGGCCCTTCGGTTTCGTGTTGATCCTGCCGGCGGTCGTCTATGCCGTCCGGCGGGCACCAAGACGCTTGAAGGCGGTTGCCGTCGCGCTCTTCGGCTATTTTTTCCTCGTCGCCCTGATTCCCGCCTGGCGACCGGAGAATGTCCGCTATTTCGATGTTTTCTTTCTGTGCGGCAGCGTCTGTAGCGCATTTTTCCTGCCGCCCTGGCGGCTGAGCAAAAAAGGACGGCGGGTCTTGATGACCATCGGAGCCGGGCTTTTGGTGTATGCCGCTACCTGCAATGAACACAAACCGGCCTTCACACTCCCAAGCGGCCTCACAAGCCCCGGAACGGGCGCTTACAGAGCCGCACCCCGTCCCGGGGGCAAAAGGGCCGCCAGGCCTATCATTTCCGCCGGCAGTATTTGGACGGCTTCCGACTGGGGACGCAAGCGTTGCTGGGCCGCTCCCTTAATCTACGGCGACGACCGCGTGGAAGCAGCGGGCCGTCTGGTGGACAAATCGAAACGGCTGTGGTTGATATACGAAGATTCTTCCTTGACCTACCCTTTTCTGAGGCGTTTTCCGACCGCCGAGACGACCCCGCTGCGGGAAATCACCCGGGAGATGATAACGTCATCGCGCGGCCGTGGAGTCACATATCTCATGTTCGTCGATTGCTCACCGCCTCGATGGCTGGATGAACGCGACGAAACCCTCCTGTGGAAAGCGGCCCTCGACACGGCAACGGTGCCGGGCGCCTTGATACATCTTCCCTGAACCGGACACTGCCAAGCCGGCCGGTAAATCAACCGACAAAGGCCTATTCCTCTTTGATTTTCCAAGCAAAATCATCTATAATAATTCAATTATACAAGGATTTTTTTAACCCGAGAGGATAGAAAGACAGACCGTGAAAGCGCACCTGATTTTTCCGGCCCTGCTGTGGGCTGCAACCCTTTTCTTTTTTATCGGCACGCTGCAGGCAACCGACACCCCCCGTGATCAGACAACACCAAAGCCTCCGATTACCGAGAAGCAGCTCAAGTCGGCCGCCAACAGCAGCCTCTGGCGCCTGAAATACGCTATTGACAAGGAGGGTTTCTACGCCGCCCGCATCGCGCTGAACATATGGCGCAGCAACGCCCTTGACGCCGGCGTCTTCGACCAGGCCGAGTACGATGCCTACAAAGAGAAAATCTACGACAAATCGATCCGCAATAGCCTGCAGTGCTTCGAGTATGCGATTCAGCACGAAAATGTCACGGATGCCAGAATTTGTCTGCACACCTGGAAAGCCCACTCCGAAGAGATGGGAACATTCGATCCCGTTCTCTACGAGGAGATGCACAAAAAGATAAAGTGACACTTTATATTATCAGCCGGAACCATCAGGAGTATTGTTGATGACGACGATAGCGGCCTACAACGCGGAGCGCCTGATCGGCACGCAAGTGGGAACCTCGATTATCATCAAGGAGCTGGCACGCGGCGGAATGGCCATTGTGTTCATCGCTTTTCAGAAGTCCCTGAAGCGTCAGATCGCGGTCAAGGTTCTGCCCAAGAGTCTGATCACGGCGAAGTCGGCCGAACTTTTCCAGCAGGAGGCCGAAGCCGTTGCCATTCTCTCCCATCCCAACATTATTCCGGTATACGAGGTCGGCGAAACCGACGATTTTCTGTTCATTACGATGCAGCTGGTCCAGGGGAACACTCTGGCTCAATACATGCAGTTCGCCCAGAAAAACCCGATCCCCTCGCGACGCGTGCTGCCGCTGCCTGCGACCCTGAGGGTCATGATCCAGATGCTCGACGCACTCGATTATGCACACAGTCAAGGCATCGTCCACCGGGACATCAAACCGGGAAACATCATGATCGAAAAACACTCCCGTCGGCCGTTGGTAACCGATTTCGGCATCGTCCAGGTCCTGAACAGCGACACCGAAGCCGCCAAGGCCGTTCACGGCACCCCGCTCTACATGGCTCCGGAACAAATCCTCGGCCAGGATGTCGACGGACGGGCCGATATTTACGCCGCCGGGACGATGTTCTACCAGTTGCTCGTCACCGAACTGCCCCTGCCGGAATTCAAAAGCAAAACCGACCTGCTCAAGCACAAGATTCTCAGCCGGGGGAATTTCTTTCTGAAAAAGCCCTCCGAAGTGAATCCGGCGATCGACCAGGAGATGGACCGGATCATCGGCAAGGCTACGGCTTTCGAACCGGACCAACGCTACGGCAGCGGCCGGGATTTTCTCGGCGACCTGGAGCAGTATCAACGGCAGCGCCGTCTGTAACCAGCTAAAGGGGTGTCAGCCATGACCGTCAAGAAGCTCCCGAAAGAGATTTCCTACAGAATCGGCAGAGCCTTTGCACTACTCTTCAACCGGTCGGCGATGTACAATATCGATCACCCGTTCACCGCCCAGGCCCTTTCCGAGTTTTACAACACGACGACCAACGGCTTGGCCCTGTTTTCCCCGGTCGCCCTGATCATGCATCAAGAACAGTTTTTCATCGAAGAAGAACCGCTCGACCACCGGATCAACACCGGCAAAATGCTCACTCACTTTAAGAAAGCCGACATCCAATCGATCTCCTTCGAGAAAGGGATGGCGGAGTCCGAACTGGCCAAATTTGCCGGGGTGCTCAACGACATCGCCCAATATGCCAATGCCGAGGCCATGAAAGCGGCTTGCGAAGAGCTGGGCGTCCGCAACATCAAAATCAACCACGTTTTCTACAAAAAGATCACGGCCGACGATGAAGTCGTCGACCGGCGGATTTTTGAGCAGATCTCCACCGCTTCAAGTTCCGGCACGACCGAGCATGGAACCGACGAGGTGCTGGGGATGATGGCGGAGAGCGTGCTGATGGAAGAACTGGAAAAGTCTCTCTCGCTTCATAGTATCATTGAGAGCCCCACCGGTGCATCGCAGAAAATAATCGAGGCCGATCAAGCGGCGGCTGCATCCGGTGAACCAGGTGCTCCCGCGTCCGGCGATGTCATCATGGCCCAGTTGCAGCGAATTCGCGAGGAGATCGACCGGTCGTCTTCCGGCGACGATAAACCGAGCCTCGGTGAGCTGGCCGATGCCGTCTTTGCAATGAAAAAAAACCTCCTCGACGGCATATCGGCCCGCAAGGCCGAAGGGATCGTATACCAAAATGAGCGGCAGATCCTGGAGGAAACAGAGGCGCTCACAGATCAGGTCCTGATTCAACTCATCCGCGAAGAGTACCAGCAGGGAAAAATTTCTGTTCAGCGACTGGCGCAGATCCTGCGGCGCCTGGTGCCGGAACCGGGCGAATTGCAGCGACTGATGCCGAAAATAAAGACCGCCCTCTTGGAGGAGGGCATGCAGTTGCAGGAGTTTCTCCAACTGACCCGTGAGCTGAAAAAAGAACTGCAGAGCGAAGACCTGGTGACGGCTCTTGAAAAAAGCGCCGATCAGCTGGGTATTTCAGCCGATGTTCTCATAGAGGAAGTCAACCGCGACCCCAAAAGCGCGGCAGAATTGATTTACCTGGCCTCCGAAATCCGCCGCGGATCAGGGGATGAAAATGTACTGTCTGACCTGTTGGTCGATTACATCGAACGCGTCGGCTCGGAAATCGCTCTGGATACCGCCCAGAAGCAGGGTGAGGAGGGGGACCAGCACCTGCGCGGTCTGATTTCGAAAATAGAGTCAACCCTGGTCGACCGGCTTAAAAACAAGGACCTCAGTACCGAAATTTTGCACAAGGTGGCCGAGCGGTTGGGCGAACGCATGGAGGAATGCCTCGAAGCGCTGAAGTCACGCTGGACAATCCGTCAAAAGACCTTTACGCCCGACGGTGTCGAAACTCCGACGGCAGTTCTGGGCGTCTTTGATGAGAATGCCGCCACCGGGACCGAATTGCACACCGTCATGGAAAAATTGCGCTCCTCGTTCGATGAAAAAGAAGCCGGACAAGGTCAGGCCGATACCCAGGGAAAACCCGCGGCCGCCGAGCCGGTGGATGAAGAGAAAGCGATCAAGGCCGCCCTGCCGAAAGGCATTTTGAACCGTAACAGTATCCTTTACATCCTGGAGAAGGAGATTGCCCGCACCATCCGCTATGACACCCCCTTCTCGGTGCTGATGCTGGCGATTTACAAGATTACTCCGGCCAAGCCCCTGCCGGCCGGCACGATCAACCGTAGTGACGTCATGCACTTCGTGCTGAGCAACCTGGTCCGGGTTTGCCGGCGTTCCGATATCCTCGGCGTCCTCGATCGCAATAAGTTCCTGGCACTGATGCCGATGACGACCGAAAAAAATTCCAAAGCCGCCATGCGCCGTATCCTTAAGAGCATTCACGATGTCGACTTCAGCATCGAAGAAACGCCGGTCGTGATAAAGTTGGCCGGCACCATAACCACCTTCGACAAAGACCGCACCCCGAACCTCAACGATTTCGTCAAGAGGGCCGAATCCGACATCTTCGATATGGTCAACCGCTTGAGAAACATCCAGAGCATCTACTAAATAAATTCACGCTTGCCATTCCGACCACAATCATCTATAAGTTATTAAAACTCCCTGCAAAATTCCGGCGCAGATTTAACGCCGCCGCTTCATATAGGTCACCGGTATCCTTTACGATGCCGTGAATCGACAAGCGAATTCAACATCATCTGATTCAAAGACCTTTTTCGGTTAATACAAGTTCTCTTCCGGACGGTTCTCCGACAGGAGGTGCCCCATGACCGACAGACCCACCTACGAGCAACTCGTCAAACGGGTTGAAGCCCTCGAACGGGAGTTGCAGGGCTGCCGCCTCGATCGAACCGAGGCGGCGGTTCCGGAAGATCGTGGGATGCGAATATCAGGCGAACCATTTTGGCGGGGAAATGAACAGTGGTGTCGTGAAATCGTCGACACCATGGGCGAGGCGATCTGGTTGTTCGACTGGCACCGGCAGATGGTCATCTACGTCAATTCCGCCTATGAGGCCATATGGGGCAGATCGGCCGAGGTTCTTTACAACCGTTACGAAGAATGGTCGGAGAGCATCCATCCGGATGATCTGACGTTTGCCAAAGAATCCTTTGCCCGCCTCGCCGCAACCGGCAGCGGCAATAAACGGGAGTACCGAATCGTTCGCCCTGACGGCTCCGTCCGCTGGGTATCGGACAGGGGCTACGTTATCCGCGACCGGAAGGGGCGGATTGTGCGACTCGCCGGTATCGCGAAGGACATCACCGATCGCAAACAGGCCGAAGAGGCCCTGCGCCGATACGAAAAGATCGTCGCCACCTCGAAAGATTTAATGGCGCTGATCGACAATGATGGGATCTTTCAAGCGGTCAGCGACAGTTACTTAAAGGCCCACCGCAAAACGAGCATCGAGATCATTGGCAGCTCGATGCAGGACCTGGTCGGCCGCGAACGGTTCAAAACAGACATCAAGCCCAGATTCGACCGTTGCCTGGCCGGCGAAGAGGTCACCTTCCGGTTGTGGTTCGATTTCGCGGGCATGGGCAACCGCTACATGGAGGCCGCCTATTCTCCTTTTAGAGGTGAAAACGGTAAGATCATCGGCGTCGTCGTGGTCTCGCGCGACATCACCGAGACCAAAAACCTTCAGGAGCAGCTGCTTCATTCCCAAAAAATGGAAGCCATCGGAACCCTGGCGGGCGGCATCGCGCATGATTTCAATAACCTGTTGATGGGCATCCAGGGCCGCACCTCGATCATGCTGGTCGACATCGACGCCGATCACCCGCATGTCGAAAATCTCAAGGGAATCGAAGAGCACGTCAGAAGCGCCTCTAATCTGACGCGGCAATTGCTCGGGTTCGCCCGTGGTGGCAAGTACGAGGTCAAACCGCTTGATCTGGGTGCGGTGGTAAGGGATAAAAACCGCATGTTCGGCCGCATGCAAAAAGGGATTGTCATCCGGGAAGAATTGCAGCCCGATCTCTGGCCCGTCGAGGCCGACCGCAGCCAGATCGAACAGGTGCTGCTGAACGTATACATAAACGCCTGGCAGGCCATGCCCGACAGCGGCACCCTCACTGTTCAAGCAGCCAACGTCCATCTCGATTCGCCTGCCGTTGCGCCGTATAGGCTTAGCGCCGGCCGCTACGTTAAAATCTCTGTCACCGACACGGGAATCGGCATGGATGCCGCCACCCGCAGCCGGATCTTCGAACCGTTCTTCACGACCAAGGCGATCGGCCGCGGAACCGGCCTGGGCTTGGCCTCGGCATATGGCATCGTAAAAAACCACGGTGGGTTTATCACCGTCAAGAGCGTTAAAGGCAAAGGCACGACCGTCGACATCAACTTGCCCGCAACAGACAAGCGGGTGGCGGCTGATGACCGCAAAACCGAGCCGTTGCACAAGGGCGCCGGCACCGTCCTGCTGGTGGACGACGAGGAAATGGTCGTCGCGGTCGGCTCCCAAATGTTGCAGCGGATCGGCTACGACGTGCTGACCGCAGCCGGCGGTCGTGAAGCGCTGCAGATCTGCAAGCGGCATCACGCCCGCATCAGTCTGGTCATTTTGGATTTGATCATGCCCGACCTCGGCGGCGCCGAAACCTGCACCCTGCTCAAAGCCGTCCATCCGGCCATCAAGGTACTGCTGTCGAGCGGTTACGGTCTCAACGGCAATTCCGGCGATATCGTCAAGAGCGGCTGCGACGGATTTATTCAGAAACCGTTCGATCTGAACGCGCTGTCACAAAAAATCAATGACATTGTATCGTCAGCACACGCTTGACACGCATGCGTCATGGCAGCATTTTAAAATTATTATGGGGATTCAATATGCAAAAACTCTTGCTAAATAATATCGGGTTAATGCTGTTGACCGCTTTTTCAGTTCTGGCAGCCGCACCATGGGGCCTGGCTGGAGACCACAAGATACCGATCAACACCGATGATGTCGGCGTCGCCATCAAGGGCTATGACACCGTCGCCTATTTCACCGACGGACGGGCCGTGAAGGGAACCGCCGAATTTGAAACCCTCTGGCAGGATGCCCGCTGGCACTTTGCCAACGCCGAACATCGCGACATGTTCAAAGCCGATCCTGAACGTTACGCCCCGCAGTACGGCGGCTACTGAGCATCGGCCCTTGCAGCCGGCGAGTTCGCCGAAGTGAATCCCGAGGCATTTAAAATTGTTGATGGAAAGCTTTACCTTAACTGGAGTCGCTGGAGCGCTTTCAAATTCGGCTTGAATACCGATGCCAAGATAAAAAAGGCCGATACGAACTGGACCAGGAAACTCAACTCGAACTGATGCAGTAGCGTCTCATTTCAAACCGGCCTTGCGCAAACCGGCGATGAGCTTGTCCCGGTCCGAGGGATTCCGCAAGGCTCTGCCAAAACTTTCCAGCTCAAAAAAAGGCTCGAGACGGCGCACTTCGGATGCAGCCTCTGCGGCCGCGTCCATGCGGTCCGTCTGGGCATAAGCCGCCGCCAGGACGATGTGCAAACCCGAGAATTCCGGCCACTGAATCAGCCCTTTTTCGAGGATGGCAATGGCATCCCGGTAACGTTCCTTGAGGTAGTACGCCATGCCCAGATGCATCAGCGTGTTTCTGGGCGCACTGCGATCGAGGCGCAGGGCGAGTTCCAGAGATTCGACGGCCGCATCGGTTTGCCCGGACCACAGCCGGATCCAGCCGACGGCCTCGTAGCTGTCGGCATCGTTGGGGTTGAGTTCCAAGGCCCTCTTCAGCTCACCGATAGCCGGCTCATACTGATTACGCAAGGCAAAAATCATGGCCAAGAGACGATGGACGGCAGAATTGGTTTCGTCCAGAGTCAATCCCCGTTGCGCGAGCTCCTGGGCGCGGTCCAGCGCCTGGTGGGGAAATTCGGTCCAGCCGTAGCTGACCTTGTCGAATTCGGTCAACCCCAGGGCGACATAGGCAGCGGCGTAGTTCGGGTCAAGAGTGACGGCCTTTTCGAACATCTCGGCCGCCTGGATGTTGGCCGCACGGGTGCGCCGATAGTAATAGTTGTATCCTTTGAGAAGATAGTCATACGCCTGCAGATTGCCGGTTCCTTTCTGCAGGATACGGGCGCGCTCGGCCGACGGTATTTTCACCGCCAGATTGGCCACGATAGCCTGGGCGATATCATTCTGAAGGCTGAATATATTCTTCATATCGCCCGTGTACCGTTCGGCCCAGATAGGATTGCCGGCGCCGGCATCCACGAGTTGGACATTGATGCGAACTCTCTCGCCGCTCTTTTGGACGCTGCCCTCCAGTACGTAACGCACGTCCAGGTCCTGCGCCACCTCTTCGATGCTTACGACCTTACCCTTGAAGGTGAAAACCGTGTTGCTGGCGATGACGAACAGTTCGTGAAACTTGGAAAGATCCGTGATGATGTCGTTGGTCATCCCGTCGCTGAAATACTCCTGCTCCGGGTCCTCGCCCAGGTTTTTAAACGGCAGAACCGCAATGGAAGCCTTGCGCGCCGCAGCCGGCAGCACGGCACCCGATGGCGGTTCTATCGATTGAATCCTTTCCGGCCGGTGCGCCTCCATCCAAAAGAAAAAGGCACCAACCAAAAGGGCCATAGCGAACAGGCCACCAAAGGCCTTCAGGAGTGCCGTTGACAATCCGGCCTTGCGCGCCGGCCTGCAGCCGCCGCTGTCCCCATCCGCCCAAACCCGATACACCCCGATCGGTCTGGCGATGTTTTTTACCCTGAGATCGCCCAGTTCCTCACACCCGAATGGAAATTTGTTTTCGATCTGGTCGAAAGCGCTTCGCGATACACAGACGCCCCCGGCCGCTGCCAGAGTTTCCAAACGGGCCGCCACGTTCACCCCGTCACCATAAATCCGCTCGCCGTCGACGATCACATCGCCGAGGTTGATGCCGATGCGAAACAGCATGCGCCGTTCTTGAGGCATGGCGTCATTGCGCACTTTCAGGTCAGCCTGGACTTCGAAGGCACACTGCACCGCCTGGACCACACTGCCGAATTCGGCCAGCAGGTTGTCACCGGGAGAGTCGACCACCCGCCCGCGATGACGATGGATCAGGCGGATCATTGTTTCTTTATACACGGTCAGCGTGCGGACGGTCGCGGCCTCGTCCAGGCCCATCAGACGGCTGTAGCCCGCCACATCGGCGCTGAAAATAGCCGAGAGTTTGCGTCTTACATCTGGTGGTGTCATGACTCACCTGGCATATGAATGGGAACCAAAACCTGAATATTCAAACGCCTATGAAGGACCGAATTATTGTACCGATCATTTGCTTGTAAGCAGAAAGCGTCATATTATCAAGTTGAAATCCCGACCCAAAAAGTATTAGTGATTATTGTATCCAAGCAAGGCGGTCATCAAGGCCGAGCGCGCAGAGGGCATCCCGGCCGCAGCGGATGACCAGTATCAGTGGTATTTATTCAAAACGACGGCCCAGCTTCGAAAACGATCAATCAATCGAAAAGAAGAGCCGGTCGGCAGAACGACAGCGAGACGATCGTGGATACGAGAATTCTACTGCAGGAAATCAAGCGCCTCAAGAAAGAAAAGGCCGTGTATCAGGCCCAGAGCCGGATGCTCGATCATTTTGTATCCGTCGCGCGCGCATCGGCCGACCAGAAAATGATCAATGCAACGCTTCAAAAGACCCTCGAGGTGTCGATCGGTTTGACCGGTGCGGAAAAAGGCAGCTTGTTTCTGCTCGATGAAAACGGGGTGGTGATCGAAAGCATATTGACGCGGAAGCAAGCGTCCTCGAATGAGCGCAACCGGCTGATCGGCACCGTACTGGATCAGGGCCTGGCCGGCTGGGTGCGCCGCCACTGCAACATTAAAGATGGCAACTGCAAGCTGGCCTATATCTGCGACACGGAGAAGGACGATCGCTGGTTGACGCTTCCCGGCCAGCCGTACGAAGTCCGTTCGGCATTGGTCGTGCCGATCATCAGAAAAGAACGACTCCTCGGCCTGCTCACGCTGCTGCATTCCCGTCCCGGGCAGTTCGGCACCGAATCTATAGAGTTGATAGAAATGACCGCGGTTCAAATCGGTGTGGTTTTAGAGAATGCCACCCTGTACTCAAAACTGGAAGAATCTTTTCATCGCATTGCACAGGCCAAAAAGGAAATCGAGATTTACTCCGGCGCGCTGGATCTTGAAATGGAAAAAGGCCGCAGGATTCAGCGGGATTTTCTGCCCGAGAAAATCCCTGATGCACCCGGTTGGGAAATTGAGGCTTATCTGCACCCGGCCATTCAGGTTTCCGGCGATTTCTACGACGTATTCGAGTTGTCCGACCATCACCTCGGCCTGGTTGTGGCCGATGTCTGCGACAAGGGGATCGGTGCGGCTCTATTTATGGCGCTTTTTCGCAGCCTCATCCGCGTGTACACCTTGGAGGTCGAGACATCGGCCGGATCGTCGGTCCAGGCAGTCGGAGCCGGCGGCTTGAGCGTCCTTAAGGCGGTCCGCGACACCAACTCCTACATTGCCCGCCATCACGGAAAATTAGGCATGTTCGCCACCATGTTCGTCGGCGTGCTCAACGTGAAGAACGGCAACTTGACCTATATCAACGCTGGGCACGAACCACCGGTCATTTTGACCGCAGCGGGTGAAATCGTCATGCTCCGACCGACCGGTCCGGCGGTGGGCCTGCTACCGAAAATGAATTTCATCTCCAGACAGGTTCAGCTCGATCCGGACGATATCTTAATCGCCTTCACAGATGGTGTGACAGAGGCCACCTCACCGGCAGAAGAAATCTTGGGGCGGAAGCGGCTTCACTCGATCCTCAGCAAAAAATATGCTTCGGCCGCTGAAGTCATCAACCACATCAAGCGCCTCACATTCGAACACCTCGGTCAGGCCCCACAAAACGACGACATCACCCTTCTGTGCGTACATCGAAAAACCGCACCTTGATTCGGTCCGGATTTTCTGTTCTGCACCGCGTTCATGCGATTTACTATTCTTCGGTTCTTGGTGAACCTTTACATGGATAATAATTCGTCACCAAGAATTGGTGTAGACCATTACCCGTTCTTGACCCGTCCCCTCATTAATGCTATCGGAAGTTCAGGCGCAAGGATTCGCCGGGTCGCGGACTTAAGTGGCCGTGCACAACGCTTAAACCCTCCTTTCGGATCCCTTGCGCTTTCAACATCTTACTTAAACGGGCTATGAAAAATGGAGGAAAACCGTAACCGGCGGTGGCTGATCATCGGATTTTTTTTGTTGATCGGATTGCTGTTTGTCGGATTCATTTATACGGCCGTGGTAGGACCCCGGAGCATGCAATCCCAGCAACGACTGGCGGGTGCCGTCTCGAGCTATGAAAACAAAATGAAGGCCCGATCCGACGAAAAGACCGTCATTTTATCCCTGGGGCAGGTTGTATCGGTCGGCAAAATAAAAATGATATATCGCGGGTTCGAAGATGATCGGATCAACGTCGATGTCATCATCCCGGAACTCGACCCTGAAACGGCCTACCATCATTCGGTTCACGAATCGGAGGCGCAAAGGGGTCTCACATTAGGCGGACAGGACTTCGAACTGATATCCGCCGGTGAAACCAAACTGCGCCTCAACAGGATCAAGCGATAAATGGTGCCATGATACTCGAGCCCAGGATTCGAAACAACATCTGTGTCAACGCCCACCCGTTGGGTTGCACCGCCCAGGTGCGCGCGCAGATCCAATATGTGAAAGCCCGTGAAAAAATCGACGGCCCCAAAAAGGTTCTGGTAGTCGGTGCCTCAAACGGGTACGGGTTAGCCGCCAGAATCGTCTCGGGCTTCGGCTCGGGCGCCGCCACAATCGGTATCGGCTATGAAAAAAGCGGCAGCGCGCACCGGACCGGAACGGCCGGTTGGTACAACATCGAGGCCTTTCGGAATGAGGCCGAAAACGAAGGCCTGTGGGCCTGGAATGTAAACCGAGACGCGTTCGCGGAGGAAACCAAAACAGATGTCGCCCGACTGATCAAGGAAAAACTCGGCCGCATCGACTTTCTCGTTTACAGCATCGCGGCCCCGCGGCGAATGGATCCCGAGACCGGTGAGATCTATTCCTCGGTGATCAAGCCGATCGGAAAGCGGTTCACTGCCAAGACGGTCGATTTTCTCACTGGCAAGGTCGAGGTGGTCACGGCCGAACCGGCCACCACAGAAGAGGTCCAGCAGACCGTGAAGGTAATGGGAGGGGAAGACTGGCTCCTGTGGTTGAAAAAACTGCGCGCGGCCGATCTTCTGGCGCCGGGCTTTCTGACCGTAGCCTTCTCCTACATCGGCTCGGTGCATACCCGGGCCCTCTACCGCGACGGAACCATCGGTGCCGCCAAAAAGGACCTCGAGCAAAAAGTGGTCACCATCAACCGACTGCTGGCACCGCTTGGCGGAAGGGCCCTGATCAGCGTCAACAAGGCCCTGGTCACCAGGGCCAGTGCAGTGATCCCGGCCGTGCCGCTCTATATCGCCCTTCTCTACCGTGTCATGAAGGCCGGCCACCTGCACGAAGGGTGCATCGCACAGATGTACCGTCTCTACCACGACCACCTCTTCGGCGACCGGCCCCCGCGCGTGGATCAAAAAGGCCGCATCCGCATCGATGATTACGAAATGCGCCCGGATGTTCAGCAGAAGGTCACGGAACTCTGGGAAAAAGTCGACGCCGGCAACATCAGGGAACTGGCCGACATCGATGGATTGCGGCAAGAATTCTTGCGGCACCACGGCTTCGACATGCCGGGCATCGATTACACCCGGGAGATCGATCCGGCGGATTTGTAAGCAGACGGTCCTCGAACCGGGACGTCACGCGGGGCTGGTAGTTAGCAAGCGAATCTCGATGTCAGTGACGGACCATCATTCCCCGAAGGTTTTCTGCAGAGGGCGGTGGGTGAAGGGCTTGGCGTCCGCGCCCGCATAGTCCGCGACGATGTGGCCGTTGCCGATCAGCCGCCACTTGTAGAGTACCAGCCCTTCCATTCCCAACGGTCCGCGGGCGTGGATTTTGCCGGTGCTGATGCCGACCTCGGCCCCCAACCCGTAGCGGAAGCCATCGCTGAACCGGCTGCTGCAGTTGAGAAAAACATCGGCCGCATCGACGGTGTCCATGAAGCGCACCCCTCTGTCGCGGTCGGCGGTTACGATCACATCGGTGTGGCCGGATCCGTAGTGGTTGATGTGGGCAATCGCCTCCTCCAAGCCGGCCACGACCTTCACCGACAGAATCAGGTCGAGATACTCCGTGCGCCAATCCTCGTCCGTGGCCGGTATGACCTCGATCAGCTTACGGGCCTCTTCACACCCTCTGATACTGACCCCCTTTTCTTCCAGGACCGCTTTGATCCGCGGCAGAAAGTCCGCGGCGATCTCCCTGTGCACCAAAAGGGTCTCGGCCGCGTTGCACACCGCCACATATTGGCATTTGCTGTCCACGACTACCCGGACGGCCATGGCGAGATCGGCCTCCTTGTCGACATACACATGACAGATGCCGTCGGCATGACCCAGGACAGGGATCCGGGTGTTTTCCATGATGTGTTGAACGAAGGCATTGCTACCGCGTGGAACGATCAGGTCGATACTGTCGTTCAGCCGCAGCATTTCCGCCACGTCGGCGCGGGTCTCCAGCAGGGCCAGCCAACCGGCGGGAATCCCTGCCTTCTCGCCGGCCGCAGCGATGACCTCCGCCAGGATGCGGTTGGTTTCGGCCGCCTCGCTGCCGCCTTTCAAAAGGACGGCATTGCCGCTTTTGAGGCACAGGGAAGATATCTGGACCAGGGCGTCGGGCCTGGATTCGAAAATCACCCCGATCACGCCGATGGGGCAGCTCACCTTGTAGAGCTCGAGTCCTTCGTCGAGCTCCATCGCGCTCAGCGTGACCCCGACCGGGTCGGCCAGTTTGATCAGGCTGGCCAGGCCATCGCACGCCTCTTTGATCTTGTCCTCATCGAAACGCAACCGTTTCAACAGCGGCGCAGACAGTTTTTCCTTCTCGGACCGCGCCAGGTCGGCCCGGTTGGCCGAGCTGATGTCGGCTGCACGCTGGGTCAGCGCCCGCGCGATTTCTGCCAGGGCCTCATTTTTTTGTGCGCTTTCCACCGCCGCCAGTTGACTGGCGGCCTGCTTGGCCTGCAACGCTGTCTGCTTTATTTCCACTCGTTTCTCCTTCAATCCGTTGTCACACGGGAGCCGTTCATCCCTACAACGATCTGTCTCGGAACTCAATACATAGATGCATTTATCGATGCACCGCTTTCTCTTGAACCGGCAGATTGACCTTAATTTTTGTGCCCCGTCCTTCGCGGCTCGAAATCTCAAAATTTCCACCCAGCATCCGGGCCCTGAATGCCATGGCGGTTAACCCCATCCCTTTCTTCTTCGCCTTTTCAAGCCGTATCGCAGGTACGTCGAAACCTTTCCCGTCGTCCTCGATCGTCACAAAAATCCGGTCGTTATCTCGGTGGAGGGCGATCCGAACCCGGGATGCCCCGGCATGTTTTGTAATATTGGTCAATGCTTCCTGCACGATGCGATAAAAAACGATGCCGGTATTCCGATCGAAGGTGCTATTGATAGGGCCGAAGTCGGCGGTGATCTGCACGCGTTTATGCTCGGAGAAATCACGGATCAAACAGTTCAGTGCGGCTTCCAACCCCAAATGCTCCAACAAATCCGGATTCAACCCATACGCCAAATTAATGATATTATTATTAATTTTATCGACAAACTGCAGCGCCCACTCGGCTTCCGCCTTAACCCCCGGCTGATCCTTGCGCAGACGATTTCGGATGGCCGTCATTTTGATTTTAAGCACGTTGAGGTCTTGACCCGTCTGGTCATGCAGTTCCATCGCGATGCGTCGCTGCTCTTGTTCCTGCACCGTTATCAGCCGACTGGACAAAAAATTCAGCTCCTCTGCCATCCGCTTGACTTCCTCCTGGGCCATGATGCGCTTCAAGACCAGGGCGAGTTGGCCGGCCACGCTTTCCAACATTTCCACCTCTGACAAGGTAAACATATTCTCGCGCCGGTCGGCCAGGTGAAACAGTCCCATAATATCGTTTCCGATTGAAATCGGTACCAGGGCCACGGATTCGTATCCGTACGCATTGCAGACATTCCTGGTGTCGCCCTTCTGCTGCCCGGAAACCGTCGATAGAAACTTCGTGGTCGCATTGATGAAAAAAGAGCCGCCCGTCGTAAAAAACGGTTGCTCAGGGTTCGTGGTGCCTTTGATGACGCTGATGCACATGCAACGGTCCGTATGCAGCGAGAGGGGGCTTTCGGATTCATAGAAGCTGCGGCTGAAACCCTCATACGCCTGGTATGGGATGTTTCCGTGTTCGTCAAGCATCCTGATGGCGACGGCCTCGCAACCCGAAAACGATTTGATTTCTCTAACGAACCCTTCGAGGACCGGACGGGTTTGCGTCGCGTTGCCGGCGATTTGCAGAC
Source organism: uncultured delta proteobacterium (assembly GCA_963787235.1). Classification (GTDB taxonomy): domain Bacteria; phylum Desulfobacterota; class Desulfobacteria; order Desulfobacterales; family SG8-13; genus JARFQH01. The sequence goes on along the minus strand of CAWBCG010000081.1, from coordinate 248,036 downwards.
AGCGTCGAATCAGTTCCTTTTTTCTGGATTGTTGCACTTTCGCGCTGATATCGACGACGGCGGTACGGATTTTTTCGCTCCCACCCGGTTCTGCACGAAAAAGCAAACTGTTAAGCTGGACCTCAAACGAGGTCTTATCCTTCCGCACCATTCGGAGTTCGCAGATGGACTTTTCGTCGGATTCCGAATACCGGACCCGGTGGAGATGAAAAATGTCCTGACTGTCACGATGGATGAAATCCGTGATGAAGCGGCCGATCACTTTCGTCTTGTTTTCTCCCAGCATGGTGGCAAACGTCAGGTTTACCTCTTGGATTTCACCCCTGTAATCGTGAACGACATAGCCGATGGGGGAAAAATCAAAGAGGCTGACATATTTGCCGTAAAGATCGGCAAAGCATTCTTTCGCCTTATTGATCAGCTGTTGATTTCTTTGAAGTTCATCGTACTGCATTTCCAGTTCGATCTGGTGAACTTGAAGTTCATGAATCAGTCGCCGAGTGGCAATGTCGGCATCTTCGATCGGCTGGTCAAGGCGCTTTAATCTCGCCTCAGCCTTTTTACGCAACACTCGCGTCAGATCGGATGAAGAGTTTGAAACGGACATCTAAGGTCTCCTTGAAATACAAAAATAAAAAGAAAGATGTGTCGACATGCGATGAACGTTTGGAGGGCTTTGGTTTCGCCTCGAGGCTTTTTCCCTTTTGCGGCATTGTGGCCTCTGGTTAATCTTCTATCTACCGCGGTCGGGGCATGCCGTCTATTTGAAATGCGGAGAGAGCACTGCAGTTTAGAATAAAAAATGAAACCGGATCCTGAAAGATGTCATAGCCCAGCGTCGTACGGGAGCGGATCGAATGAAGAGGAGGATTAAAAATATGCTTTTACGTATACAAGCACGGGACCGATGTCAACTCTAATGCCGCTTCCAAATCTGCTCTCAAATATTCAGTTGCGCTGGTCGATTCTATCGGCACATTCCGACGACATTACGGAGGCAATGAGAAGATCTGCGAAAGGATGTAAAAAGAATGGCCGGGTTATGATGAGGTGGACCGGCCAAACCATAAAGACGGGATTTTCACTTCAGCGATGGTTCGATCGCGTTAACATGTTTTCCACAGGACCTAGGCAAAGATGATCAGAAATACACGATCAGTCGGTAAAAACGTAACGCATACCCATTTCATATACCAGTCCGTCCTCGTCCATGACCTCCTCGATCCAGCGCACCTCGGCCAATCCCATTGCCCGAACACGGGGGTAATCTTCACTGCTGTCCGACGGCGGAAAATCGAGCATCCGCACGATGAGATTTGTGCCGGGTTTAAAGGCCTTCCTCGAAACCAGAACCATCCCGCCGCTGGTGTGCTTGATCGATTTGGCGTTAAAGACATCGCTTCTGCCGGATAGCTTGATGCACTCGGCATGCAGCGTCCACGACTTGCGACATTGTGCACATTCTTCTATTTGAGTGTTCATAAATCACCTGCGTGCCTGAAGTCCGTTGAATCGACACCGGATATCAGGTGGGATGTCCTGCTGTTGGGTTCGGGTAAGGGAATCGACAATATCCGTCCTAATCACCTGTCAACCGTTCGAACGTTTCGCGCACCCTCTTGCAGTCGATGCAGTGCGTGGCGACCGGCCGGGCCTTTAGCCGCTTTACCGCGATTGGCCCACCGCACATCTCACAAATGCCGAATGTGCCGTCGTCGATCCGCTTGAGCGCATTTTTGATTTTCCGGATGAGCTTGCTTTCCCGGTCACGCATGCGCAAGGCGAAGTTACGATCGATTTCGAGGGCTGTCTGATCGATGAGATCGGATGAATTGACCGACGCGTCCATCAAACCGACGATAGCGTGATCCGCCTGCCGCAGAAGCTGTTCCTGCCAGTCGTTCAACACCTTTCTGAAATAAGACAACTCTGATTTTTTCATGCTGCCTCCGCTGGTGTCTGAGTTTTTGCCGACTTGCTTTCCCGGTGCCGCCGCAGCGGCTCAATCTTCTGTCAAAGCCTCTTTGAATCGACCCGTATAATCAATATCGATGACTCCTTTGCTCATTTCGGCGATGTTGGCCCTGAAGATATCCGATCCGAAAGTGTTGACCGATCTCAAGCCGTCGGTATCGATGGTGATCCTGCGGGCGGACCCGCCTTTCTTCTCGATGACGTTGAGCAGTCTGAAAGCCGAAGTGCCGTCGAAATCCCCGAGGATCTTAAGGTTAAGTCGCTTCATGTCGCCGCCGATGACATCCACACGAAAATTATTGGCCATACCGGGTAACCTCCTTGCAGAAAATGGCTTTTTTCTGGGTTGAAAACCGATCAGTGAATTTAATGAAACCATGCGTTTTGATTTGTTCAGATCGGTTGGGGTATCCGATCACGGCTACGGCCTACGCCCGGATAGCAAGGGCAGGCCTGCGGCAATTTTATCAATTCGAGAACATCAAGCAGTTCTTCGAAACCAAAAGGTTTGAATATCCATCCGTCGACGTGGGGGGAGCCCATTTCCGCAGCCACCTCGGATTGACACAACCCGGTCGTGATGAGGACCTTTGTTTGGGGTGAAGTGGCCTTGACGAGAGCGGCCAACTGGCAGCCGTTCAATTTCGACATGCTGAATTCGCTGACGACGAGGTCGAATGGCATGTTCGAGAGACTGTTGACCGCCGCCTGGCAATCATGTGCGATGCTGACACGGCAGCCGAGGGCCTTGAACATCATCGCGACGACTTCGAGGATGGCGGCGTGGAAGTCGACAACCAAAACCCTTAAAGGAATGCCATCGACCAAATCCTGCCGGTCGTTCGGTGCCGTCCTCCGGATTGACGGCAGTTCCGTTGTTCTCCTCGGTGCGACCGGCTCTCGTGCAGCATGGTCGTGCACCCGGCCCGTCAGGGCTTGTCGTTGTGCCGGCGATTGGTTTTTTACCATCCCGCACCTCCCCGGAATGTCGCTCACAGTAAGGTCAGCGGCTGCATCACCGCTACGATTTTCCCTTCCTGGGCTTTAGCCGGTTTTCGTCCAGCACCCCGCTGTCGTCTTTTTTTACCGCCCAACCCTTTTCCGCCAAGGTCAGGCAATATTCACGCCAGGGGCATGTGCGGCTGCAATCCGAAACGGTTTTCCCGAAGCAGTCCGGATTGCCTTCGAGACGCTGGATGGACCGAATAAGGTGTGGTACATCCGGCACAGCGGCACATTTAGATTTATTTTTTCCTTTTTTGAGGCGCCGATTCGAAAATCTCGGATCCACTCGCTGCGTTCTCATTGGCCTGTTTGCGGACCAGAGCGGCCCGCCGCAACACCATCGTTTCAAATTTAAAACACGATCTGGACTTTCAGCTGTATTATCTATGGCTGACCTAAGCCGCAATGTCCATAGGCGAAGGGCTTCAATTTAGTGGGGAAAAATCCCGGATTGGGGGATTTCCCCGGGGGAACCATAGGGATGGCGGGAAGGATGGTGTAGGCTTGGTAAAAAAGAGGTTATTCTTTCCAGAGATCGATATCGATCAGTCCCAGCCGGGCGGCGTAACGCACCAGGTCGATGGTTTTGTGAATCCCGAGCTTGCGCATGATGTTGGAACGGTGGTTTTCAACCGTTTTGGGGCTGATGAAGAGCTTTTCAGCGGCCTGGCTCACGCTCAACCCCTCGGCCAGAAGAACCATGACCTCCTGCTCTCTGGCGGTCAGCATATCGTAGTTGGAACCGGTCGTCAGCGCCTCTTTGGGTGCTAGACCCACGAGCTTTTTGACGACTTGCTGGGAAACGGATGTGTCCATAAAATAATCGCCTTTCAAAACATGTTCCATTCCCTGCAGCAGTTTTTCCGCGGCCGACCCCTTGGCCAAATATCCAGTGGCGCCGGCCTGAAAAGCCTTGACGATGTAATCGATCTTGGCATGCATGCTCACGATCAGGATTCGGGACTTTTTGCAGCACTTCATGAGGTCGCCGATCAGCTCCAGGCCGCTGCCGTCCGGCAGCGACACGTCGAGCAGAATCAGGTCCGGCGACAGCTGCCGTACCTGTTCAATCGCCTCTTGCCCGGTGCCGGCTTCGCCGACCACTTCATACAGCCGGCTGGAAGCGATGATCGACTTGAGGCCTTCCCTGAACAGCGGGTGGTCATCGACAATGAGGACACTCTTTTTTCGACTCAACTTTTTTCTCCTGACGGGGAAATTTGATGTGGATGCTGGTACCCTTACCAAGGCGCGATCGCAGCTCCATACGGCCCTGGAGCAGCGAAACCCGCTCCTTCATGCTGCGCAATCCCAGCCGCCTTTCAGCGTCCAGCTCCCTCTCGCGGGCCTTCACATCGAACCCCTGGCCGTCGTCGATGATGCGCAGGATGATGTTCGGGTGCGAGCCGACCAGCTTGATCATGACCCGGCCGGCGGCGGCATGCTTTCGAACGTTGTTGAGCCCTTCCTGTATCAGTCGGTAGAGATTGATTTCAATGAAAGACCCCAAAGAAGAATTTTTCAAACCGGCGGTTTGAAAGTCGACCTCGATGCCGGTGCTCTCGGCAAATTCCTCGCAGAATGTCGCAAGGGTCTGGAGAAGACCGAATTCCTCCAGTCCCGGCGGCCGCAGGCCGTAAGAGAGGTTCCGGACGGACAGAATGGACCGGTCGATCAACCGGGTCAATTTCGACACTTTTTGCAGCATTTCGGGCGGCACGCTCGCCCCCGGATCAAAGAGGGTCGCCAGGGCAATCTTCACGCTGGAAAGCTCCTGGGCCACGCTGTCGTGCAATTCCCGCGAGATCATCCGGCGCTCGTCCTCCTGCGCCTTCAACAGCTGGTGCGAGAGGCTTTTGATCCGCATTTCGGTCTGTCGCGCTGCGGTAATGTCTTCGATCATATTGATCGCCGCCACCAACCGGCCCTCGTTGTTTGTGATCGGGGAAGAAACGATCCTGTGGAACCGCATGTCACCGTGGACGGATACCTCGAGAGTCGACTCGTGCACCTCGCTGTCCTTGAATGACGCGAATGTCGGGCAGTCAGTGCACCTGCCCTCGCGCGGTGGGTCGTGGTAAACACGGTAGCAGAGCGGTTTCTCAGACGGGTCGATGTGCGGGTACCACCTTCTCATCTGCCGGTTCATGGTCAGGATTTTCATGTCTGGGCTGATCAGCGTCACGCCGATGGCGATGTTGTCGACCAGGCTGCGGTATCGTTCATCGGATTCCCGCAGTTCGTCGGCGGCCTTTTTACGGTCGGTAATATCGACCCAGTTCGACAGATAGTATGGGGTCCCGCTGCCGTTTTCCACCAGACCGGCGGTCAGTTCGACCCAGAAACGATCGCCGTTTTTTTTCTGAAAATGCTCTTCGATTCGAGTGACCCCCGCCGTCATGGCGTTTTGGAACGCCTTTTGAGTTTTGCCTATCTTTTCCGGAAGCCACCACGGGTAGGGAGCGTTAGCCCCGATCAATTCGGCCGCCCGGAACCCGGTCAGTTTTTCAAAGGCCGGGTTCACGTATGCTATTGCGGAATCTACCCTGCAGACCAGGATCGGGTTCGGTGAATTGACCATCAGAAAAATGCCGAACTCCGCGTTTTCGGTTTTTGTCGTCATATCCCCCTGCCTGTGTTGGTTTTACGCCTTTTTCTCTTTTTTCTTTTTTTCTTTCTTTTCCTTCTGCCCGCCTTCATTCTTGGCGTGCTTCACCGGCGTTTTATCGGAAGCGACCTTGTTTCCAGCCAGTTTCATCTCTTTGACTCGAACTTTTTCAGCGTTCAATGTTTCCTGGGCGGCGATACTGGCCAACCGGAAATTGGCCTTGCGGATATCGGCCTTGATTTTCCTGATGGAGGGGTCGCGCCGGATGGCCGCCTCTTCCAGACCCTTTGTCTTGAGATGGGCGCTGCGAGCAGAAAGTTTTTCGGCGGCGGCCTTTTTATGTTTCTCGACGTAATTCTTTGCCTTGAGATTCATACCGTTCTCCTTTTTCATAGCATTTAAAGCGCTTTTTTGGCATAAGGTACGGATACAGATCAGTCTTTCAAAGAAACCGTGAATAGATGGACTTCGTTTAGAAAACAACCTTTATGAATTCACCCCGTTGGGTCATTCACCCGATATTAATATTTCTTCTTTCCATAGCCGCGCTGGGCCTGTCGCTTTTTCTATATATTTACTGGTACATGGAAGCCAATATCGGGCTCAGGTCCGTCATCGAGCGCTTTAACTTGGACCGCGAACAGGTGCTGGCCTCACAAACCTGGATGGTGATCCTGGTCTTGTCGCTTCTGGTGGGAATTATTCTGATGGGGATTTTCGGCATCTTCGTTTATGGTCAGAAAATGCTTCAACTCTATCGTCTCCAGAACAACTTCATCAACAGTTTTACCCATGAACTGAAGACCCCGGTCACCTCCCTGAAGCTGTTTCTGCAAACATTCTCAAAACATGAGCTGGCGCGTGCCGATCAACTCAAATACATTCAATTCATGATTTCAGATGTGGCCCGCCTGACTGAAAACATTAACCGAATCTTAAACCTGGCCAGAATAGAAAGCAAGAGCTATGCAAACGAATTCGTCGATACGGACCTGATAACCGCAATGAATTTGTTTATTAATAACAACAAACATCTATTCCAAAATGGCAACATCCGGATTCATCCACCGGAGCGGGAACTCCCCACCCTCCGGGTCAATTTGCCCCTGCTTGACATGATGCTGATGAACCTGTTGACAAATGCCGTAAAATACAACAATTCGCCCCAACCCACTGTCGACGTCGATTTTGAGATCCACCCGCGTAAACTGATCATCCGCTTCGCAGACAACGGCATTGGCATTGAAAAGAAAGAGCTCCGCAAAATTTTTAGAAAATTTTACCAGGTCGGTCGGGCCGAGGATATGAGTGCCAAGGGCAGCGGATTGGGGTTGTACCTGGTCCAAAACATTGCCCGTATTCATAAATGGAAAGTCGAGGCACACAGCCAAGGCATCGGCAAGGGGTCTACATTTTCGCTCACCTTGCCGGTTAATGCGAAAATAGGAATGTAAAACGTGTAACGTGAAACTCAGACCCCGCAACCGGTAACCCTTATAAAATCGATAACATCCTTCAGTCCCGCCTGTGGCGGGACTAAACGGGCTCAACCGGCCAAGCTTAAAGAGATGGGCTCCCCCACCCGGGCGGTTGGTTTCCGGCCATGCCCGTATCGGCCAACATGTGGTGTTGCCATGATCGAAAATGATAAAAAATGCATCCTGGTCATCGAGGATGACATCCACATCGCCGAAGGGTTGAAACTGAATTTGTCGCTGCAGGGTTACAGTGTCGTCAGCGCCGGTGATGGCCCCTCCGGACTGCAGAAGTGGAAGGAAGTCAGACCGGATCTGATCGTGCTGGACATCATGCTGCCGGTCATCGATGGGCTGTCTGTTTTGCGGGCCATCCGGCTGGAGGACGAACGCCTGCCGATCCTGATTCTGTCTGCCAAAGCCGATTCGGACGACATTATCAAGGGCCTCTCCTGGGGCGTGGACGACTACCTGACCAAGCCGTTCAACCTGGAAGAGTTTCTGTTGCGGGTGGATCGACTCATCAAGCGCGCCACCTGGAACCAAAGAAATGCACAAGCAGGCGAGACGACCGAGACCATCTACCGGTTCGGAGGGAACACGATCGATTTCGAAACCAACACCGCCACCTGCCGGCAGGGCAACATCATTCTGACCGAGCAGGAGACCAAACTTCTTAAACTGTTTATCGCAAATCGCGGAAAACCCCTGTCACGCGCCATCCTCCTCGAGGTCGGGTGGGGATATACCCGCAACATCACGAGTCGAACGGTCGACAATTTCATCGTGCGCCTGCGCAAATATTTCGAGGAAAATCCGCGTGAACCGCGCCATTTCAAGAGTTTGCGCTCGGTCGGGTACGTATTCGATCCCGACCCGCCCGGTTAACAGAAGGGTGAGACGGGCCCGACCGCGAGGCCGACAACCGGATGACCCATTTTAAAATTTCTACCGACCGCAATTTATCTAAGGCACCCAATATCCTATCATTTTCAATGACATCCCGTTGGTGTTGCGACTGCTTTTCAGCACAAACCTTTTTGTAAAACATTTGTAAAACAAGCCATCCGTCTTGTCATTCTAACCGCTTCCTTTTAACATATAATTTTCGGTTTAATATAGATAACCGGCTTCGGCTATATCCGAGCCATTTTAAACCGGTGCAATCGAAACAAAAACTTAAACCAAGGCAATACCACATGAAACTAAATGAATTGCGGATCGGAAACCTTACCAGTCGGCTTCCCATTGTCCAGGGTGGCATGGGCGTCGGTATATCGCTGGCGGGTCTGGCTTCCGCGGTCGCCAATGAGGGCGGCATCGGTGTCATCTCTGCCGCCATTCCGGGTATTCACGAGCCTGATTTTGCAACAAACAGCGCCCAGGCTAACATCAGGGCCTTGAGAAACGAAATCAGGAAAGCGCGTAAAATGACCGACGGCGTCCTCGGCGTCAACGTGATGGTTGCGCTGACCGATTTTAGCGCCATGGTGCGGACATCCATCGAAGAAGGCATCGACATTATCTTTTCAGGTGCCGGATTACCTCTGGACCTGCCGGGTTACCTCGTTGAAAAAGCCACAACGAAACTGGTACCGATCGTGTCGTCGGCAAGGGCGGCGAAAATCATCTGCCAGAAATGGCTGTCCCGCTTTAACTATCTGCCGGATGCGATGGTGGTGGAAGGCCCCAAGGCCGGTGGGCACATCGGTTTCAAGGCCGAACAGATCGACGACCCGGATTTCACCCTCGACCATCTGGTCACGGAGGTCATCGACGCGCTCAAACCCTATGAATCCGAACACCAAAAGATACCGGTCATCGCGGCCGGCGGCGTCTACGGTGGCGAAGACATTCGCTATTTTCTCAAGTTGGGGGCCGCCGGCGTCCAGATGGGGACGCGTTTTGTGGCCACGCATGAATGCGATGCCGACGATGCTTTCAAACAGGCCTATGTCGACTCCAAAGAGGAGGACATGGTGGTGATTAAAAGTCCGGTCGGACTGCCGGGCAGGGTCATCCGCAATGACTTTACCGAGGCCGTGAATCAGGGCAAAAAGAAACCCTTCAAATGCCCTTTTCATTGCATCAAAACCTGCAATTCAACCAAAAGTCCTTACTGCATCGCCATGGCGCTTGGCAATGCCCGCAAAGGCAAACTCAAGCATGGCTTTGCCTTTGCCGGAAAAAACGCTTACCGGGTCGAAAAGGTCGTGTCGGTAAAGGAACTGATGACCACCCTGATGGAAGAGTTCAGCCGGGCGGCGGCGAAAAATGAGATGAAGGGTGAGGGGGTATACAGGCGCTGCAATGCAGACCTCGGACCGGGAATCCGCGTACCGCAAAAATGTGAAGATTCTGCTTGGCTTTTTTAATAAAAAGATTATTATGGATCCAATCAATAAAGGTCTGTCCTTAATTGGCAGGCCGGTTTCGCACTGAAGGTAAGATCCATTTGTCACAGTGGCACCTGCAGTTGGGGACCATGGGAAATTTTAAAGAAAGGAGGTTGTCACTATGGCGAGTGGAACTGTGAAGTGGTTCAACGAAAAAAAAGGGTATGGTTTCATTGAATCCGAAGATGGAACGGATGTGTTCGTTCATCATTCGGGTATCAATGCCACCGGTTTTAAAACGCTTCATGAAGGCGACCGTGTAACCTTTGACATTGAAAAAGGTCAAAAGGGTCCGGCGGCCGTCAATGTGACCGTGGTTTAGATTACCGTTTACCGGATTCGGAAGGGCACCCTCGCGTCAGAACGAGGTGTGCCCTTTTTATTTATCACGAAAATAGAATAAGACCCGCAAATAGAAATTTGAAATTTGAAACTCGAAACTCAGAACCCGCAACCCGGAACCAGCGGTGGTATAAGGGCAATGAGCGTTGAGTCGATAAAATCGATGATATCCTTTAACTGACAAAACTGACCTAACCGACTCAACGGAATCAACTGACACAACCGAACAAGGCAGGCACCTCCGCCCGGATGAACGGTTTCGAAAGACGGCTGAAACTCGCCGCAACGGGCTCTAAACCCGGACCAGTCCTGTCTTCAAATAATGAGTACGGATGCAGCTTGAAGATTGTGCCTTCCAAGCGGCATCGGCATAGGGTCCGGTCTAAGACTCCGTAAGCGACTCAGACAGTCAGCCGCTGTTCGCAACCGTTCATCCGGGCTCCGGCGCGTCATTTTTATGCACCGTGGCAGCCCAATAGACCATGAGCGTTTAGTTGTTAAAATCGATGATATCCATCAACCGGCTAAACGGGCTCAACCGACTCAACGGGCCAAACTTAACAATGGGGGCCGGGAGGGACTGAAACATGCAAGTTGGCGGATCAGAGCGTCTATCCGGTGGTAGCTAAAAACATAAAAACACGCGTCAGTCTCCGCCTGAAGGCTCCTGCAATTTGTCGCGGCACCTTGCGGCCGATTCACGATCGCCAAGGGCGTGATAGCACGCCAGAATAATCCGCAACACTTGACGGTCGTTTTGAAACGGAAGCAGGCAGGTAAGAGCACTGTCGAATCGACCTAAATTCATGAGACTGATGCCCAGAGATATGTTGAGAGGTTCGTGGTCGGGGAAATGCCGGACGGCCTCCTGGAGGATGCCACACGCGGTATCGTGCCGTCCGGCCTTCTGAAGCAGGATGGCCAGACCCAAAAACGCCCGCGGATCTGGATGATAGCTCAGTGCTTTACGGTACAGGAACTCGGCCAACTGTGGCTTGTTCGGGATGGCCTCGACGGCGGCGTAGTCGCCATGGTCGAAGGTCATGGCCAGGCGGGAGAGAAAATCGGCATGTTGCGGGTAGAGATCTTTCCGCTCCACCAGATCGAGGGACAGCACGAAATCCGGTAAATTTTCGTGGAAAGCGGCCCGCAGCATCCGGCCGAAAGACAACACCTGGTCCCGGTCGAGATTGGGATCGGTTTCGAAGTATAAGATATCCTCGATACGCTCGAGCCAGATGTCGTCGGTTACGCCGAAGAGCCTCCTATAAACGTCATAAAGGGCAGTTCCGGGGAAAAGGTCGAGAATGTAGAAGACAGTCCCGAGCGGTTTGATGCGGCGCATCAGATCGATCGACTCCTGAATCGTCTCGCGGCTCTCGCCCGGGCAACCATAGATGAAATAGGCTCGGGACAAAATGCCGTAACGGGTGGTCCAGGAAAAGGCTTGCTCGATTTGAGGGGTGGTGAAAGTTTTGTTCAGTAGACGCCGAATCTTTTCCGACCCGCTTTCCACGCCAAAGCTGATCTGGATGCAGCCGGCCTTGCGCATCCAATACAGAATCTCCTCGTTGATCATATCGACCCGGGATATGGCCTGCCAGGTGATGTCGAGACTTCGCTCGAGCATCAGACGGCACACCTCGATAACCTTCTGGCTGTTGACGGTGAAGGAATCGTCGCAAAAGAAAAAATGGCGCACGCCCTTCCGGCTCAATAGTTCCAGCTGTTCCACAAAATATGCGGCGGAATGAAAGCGGACTCTGCGATGCCAGAATCCGGGGGAACCACAGAAGGTGCAGTTTCCGGGGCAACCGCGGGTGAGCGAAACATGCTGGTAAGTAAAGAAGCGGGCCGGGTTGGGCAGAGTGTCGAGACTGGCCACCGGTTGGGCCGGTTCGGTGCAAACCGGCTTGCCGTCGCGCCGCAGCGCGAGGCCGCGGATGGTCGGTATGTCTTTTGCCCGGCCGGATTCCAGGCAACGGATAAGTTCGAGGAAGCAGACCTCCCCTTCCCCCAAGACGACGTAATCGATGTCGGCAAAGTTGGCCAGCAAATGCTCCCACAAATAGGTGGCGCCGATGCCGCCGAAGACAATGTGTACGGCCGGGTCGATCCCGCGGGCGATCTTGGCGATATCGATTCCGCCCCACCGGTTGGCGTGCAGAATCGAGAACCCGATGATATCCGGCCTTGTTTTCTTAAGCGTCTCCCGTATCTCTTGGGGCCTGCGGTGGATATCGTACCAGTTCAAAATCTCGACGTCGTAGCCCTGCTGCCGGCAAAGCGCCGCCACGAAAAAAATCCCCTGCGGCAATACACGGATCTCCTCGACGTGTACACGCTCTTCGAGAAAGTAGGGATAAATGAGCAGAATCTTCATACTGTATCGGCTTTCGTAAAATTGCTGGCAATGATCCGCCACGATTTGACATTTGACCGTGATAACGTATCATGATCATGAAACCAGCATTCAGAAACTTGTTGCGGGGAATTACCGCACGTCGTTCCCCAAGCGATTGAAACCGCCTGGTCCTGATATGAAAAAAAAACCCCGCTACATCCGTGCCGTTCTGTTCGACTTCGACGGCACCCTCACCCGGCCGGAATCGCTCGACCTCAAGGTCATCAAGCGCCGGATTGGTTGCCCCGAGGACAGCTATTTACTCGAATACATCGACACTCTGCGGTCAGCGGACGAACGGCAGAAAGCCCTCGAAGCGGTCGATCGATTCGAACTGGCTGCCGCAGCGGAAGCCAAGCCGAACGACGGTGCCGAAGAGCTTGTCGGCTGCCTGCGCACTGTCGGGGTGCGGGTGGGAATTGTCACCCGCAACAGCCACCAATCGGTTCTGCGCGCCCTGCACAACTTCAAACGGATCGACGTCGCCGACTTCGACATCATCGTTTCACGGGACGAACCGGTCGATCCCAAGCCAAGCGGCGACGGGATTCATCTGGCAGCGCGCCGTCTTAAAGTCGCGGCGGCCGAAGTGCTCATGGTCGGCGACTACTCGATCGACATCGAGGCCGGGAATCGGGCCGGCGCCATCACCGTTCTGCTCGACAACCACCTGCCGAAAGCCGGAAAAGACGTGCCGAGCGACTTTACCGTCGAACACCTGGCCGATATACAGAAAATCGTTCGATACGGACGGCCCCTGCCCGGCGGGAAACTTCCCAATGACCTGCTGGAGGAGTTTCTGGTAGAATTCGGCTTCGACGATCCTGCCGTGTTGACCAAGCCGGGCATTGGCGAGGATACCGCAGCCGTCGACATCCGGGAGGATGAGGTGCTGGTTCTCAAATCGGACCCGATCACATTCGCCACGGAGGCTATCGGTAAATACGCCGTGCTGGTCAACGCCAACGACATCGTCACCGCCGGCGCAACCCCGCGCTGGTTCCTGGCGACCTTGATGTTCCCGATCGGCACCAGCGCCTTCATGATCAGGGATGTGATGGAAGAGCTGAGTACCGTCTGCCGCTCGTGCAGAATCACGCTTTGTGGTGGCCACACCGAAATAACCGATGCAGTCAACCGGCCGGTTGTCACCGGAACCCTGGTGGGAACCGTTGCCAGAAGTGGTCTGATCGACAAGCGCGGCATCAAGACCGGAGACTTGGTACTAATGACAAAAGCCGTCGCCGTAGAGGGCACAGCCATCATCGCCCGGGAATTCGGTTCACGGCTGCAAAACCTCGGCCTACAGCCGGCCGAGATAGAAACCTGTCGCGGGTTTCTTGACAACATCAGTGTCTTGCCCGAAGCGGCAATCGCCGTGACCGTTAGCGGCGTCAGTGCCATGCACGATGTGACCGAAGGCGGACTGGCCACCGCCCTGGAGGAACTCAGCATTGCCGGCAACCACCGCATCCGGATCGACATGCACAAAATCCCTGTTTATTCTGAAACAGCCCGCATCTGCGGTCTTCTGGGACTCGATCCTATGGGCCTGATCGGTTCGGGCAGCCTGCTGCTGTGTTGTCGACAATACGCTTGCGACCAGCTTCTGTGGGAATTACGAAAGGCCGGCATCGAGGTGAGCGAGATCGGCGAAATTCGCGGGCCCGGCAAGGGAATCGACGCCCGGCACCAGCTCCAGCCGGTCACTTGGCCGCGATTCGAGGCAGATGAAATCACACGCCTTTTTTCCGCATGACACCATTCCTGAATATAGCGAAGGAGAGATCGAGGGTTTCGCGCAGAAAATCTTTATCGGCGTTGATGATGCGTTTGCTGCTGGTCCATAGGACGACCCCTGAAAAAAGCGCCCAGAAGATGTCGGAAAGCGCCACCGGATGCATGTCGACAAAAGTACCGTTTTTGACACCCTCCTTAAAAATGCGCGCCATGCCGCCGATCGACTTGCGTGACAACTCTTTGATCTCCTGGAGGAGTTCGGGCGACAGGTTTTTGAGGGTTTCGCTCGATTGGAGGTGGAACATGTTAATGATCACGAGTGGATCGAACTCGTAGACATCATACATGGCCTCGATCATTGCATCCAATTTCTGCTCGGAATTGAGATCCTTGGTATTCTCAACGTGTTCCACCCGAATGTGGAGGTACTGCAATATTCTGAGTGAAAGCGATGCATAGAGTTCTTCTTTGTTCTTGAAATAAAGATAGAGCGTACCCGGGCTGAGCTCGGCTTCACCGGCGATATCGTCCATGGTCGCCTTGTTGAACCCTTTTTCAGAAAACACCTTTTTGGCGGCAACGATGATCTGCTGACGCCGCCTTTCCCGCTCCCGCTCCTTCCGTTCCTGTATCCCCATAATCGCTCAGCCCCGTGAATCAGATTTATTTTCAAAATAGTCTGTAGTTTATTTGGCAAGTTTGGTCAATATTAAGTTTGTATTTGCGGGTTGATTCTGTTTTCGTATAAATCCAATATTGACAAAACGCATCCTTAGAGGATACTCTCACCTCCTCTTCCCGTACCATGGAAACGAAAACCCCCTGACATCGAAGAAAGGTCGCTATGGATTTGCCCTCCGTCGAGCATACCCGCATTATTCTCGACAGCATTGGCGACGGCGTCTTTACGGTTGATTTAAATCGGGTGATTACCTTTTTCAACCGCGCCGCCGAAAAGATAACCGGCGTCAAACGCTCCGAGGCCGTCGGACGGCACTGCTGGGAAATTTTCAAAACCGGCACCTGCAAGCAGGGCTGTTCCGTGCAGAAAGCGCTGGAGAGCGAAAATGCCGTCGTTCATTCGACCGTCTTCATCGTCAACACCGAGGACAAAAAAATTCCAGTGAGAACCTGCACGGCTGTACTGAAAGACAGGTCGGGCCGTGCGATTGGCGCCGTCGAAACTTTTCGGGACTTGAGCGTCGTTCAGCAACTGCGCCACGAGTTGGCCGGCAAGCATACTTTTTCTGAAATCGTCAGCAAAAACGCTAAGATGCTGCGCCTGATCGATATGTTGGAAATGGTCGCCGAAAAAGACATTCCGGTACTGCTCGAAGGCGAGCGGGGAACAGAAAAAGAACTTTTTGCCAAAGCCGTTCACTCCCTGAGCGGCCGCAGCAACGAACCGCTGGTCAATTTCTGCTGCGGATCGCTCCCCGAAACTTTCCTGGAATCCGAACTCTTCGGTCACGCGGCAGAAGCAGCGGCCAACAACCGGCACTCCAAGCTCGGCCGGATGGCATTGGCGAATGGCGGCACCCTTTTTATCGATGATATCGACTTGCTGCCGCCAAAACTTCAGGCTCGCCTCGCACAGGAGTTGCGCTATCCTGTCAGTGAACCGCAGGACACCGGTCGAACGACCGGTGCCGATGTCCGCATCGTGGCTGCCATCCGGGGCAATCTGGCCGAACGCATGTCAGCGGGCGCATTCTGCAAAGACCTCTTTGAGCTCATCGGCGCGGTGACACTCCGGATACCCCCTTTACGCGAACGCAAAGAGGACATCCCACCCCTCACCGACCACCTTATTGCGAAGTACAATCACCTTAACGGCAAAGCCATCGAAGGCGTGTCGCCGGAAGCGCTGTCGATTATGATGAGCTATGATTATCCTGGCAACACGCAGGAGCTTGAGCGCGTCATCGAGTATTCTCTGGTGATATGTCCGGAGGGGGTCCTCAACATCGAACACCTGCCGGAAAATCTGTTCCGTAAATCAAACCGGCATCTCCAGCCGCCGCATCCCGAACCGCTGACCGAAAACGGGTCATTGATGACCGTCGAAAGAGCCTTCATTTACAAGAGTCTGGCAAGAAACGCTTGGAACCGCAAGTCCACGGCAAAGGAGATGGGAATCCATCCGACCACCCTGTGGCGCAAGATGAAGCGTCTCAACATGGAAATGCCGGTAAGGGAACGCCGTAAAAAGCCGCGCTGACCTCTGCGACATCCCGGCAGTCTGAGATGCCGCCATGTCATCAGAATTGCTTGTAGATTCTGGCCAACGCATGTCCCGGCGCTTCGATCAACAGGTCATTGAAATAGCCGTAAGGGGTCTGGGTCACGGTGTAGCCTGCCGCTTTCAGACGCTTTGCGGCATTTTCCATCAACGACTTCGCTTCCTGCGGCTCCGCTTTTTTTTCTCCCAGGTGGGTGAAGGAGTGCAAGACGACCTGCCGCGTATCCCACTTGCGGGCCAGCCATTTGGTATTCTTGACGAGTTTGGTTTCCACCGAACTGTTCGGCTCGGGATCGCCCGGTTCCACGTGAACGAAGGCCACCACCACATTCGCGTTTTGCGCGGCAACCGCCTCCGGGGCATCTTCAAGAGTTTTGGATGCCGGCACCCAGTCAAAACGCTTGCAGTACCAGAAGAGAACGCGCATGATGTCACCCCGATGAATCCGATATTTTTATTCGGCCCTCTTCCCGCTCGTCACTCATGAACGCCGTTTTGCGGCAGTCCCCCACCCCGCCAATGGGCGGGGAAAGATGGTGACGTTCAGGCAAAGGCATCACCCCGATAAAATGGATGCAATGTAAGGGCGCCAGCAAAAAATAATTCCACATCTTGCTTGTCTTTTGGTCGGTCTACTGCGTTACAGCCACCGACACGTATCTCGATATGCGCCGCTGGCTGCGCCTTGTAGACGAACCCAAATCCGGCGCAATCGTGTGGAATTATTTCTTGCCGTGACCCTAAAGTGGTTGCCGTAACGCTGCACCGCTCGGTCGCCTTTTGGCCGAATCAGCCCACGAAGACGTTGAGGATGTCTCTGCGGGCGCTGGCCCGTTGGATGACAACCTGGATCAGATCCTCGGGCTTGAGATCCAATCCGCTGGTAAACGGAATGTCGCACTCGATCATATAGTCGGGGATTAGAATCTGATAGCTTCTGCGGCGTTTGGAGAGCACGATGGCTTCCTCTTTTTGGCCAACGCGCTTTTCCAGGTACTTTAAGATCCAGTAGCGGACACGACGATGCTGGATGCGCGATACTTGGCTCATCGGCAGTTCGAGTTGCCGGATGATCGCCTCGATTTCGTCGTCCGTATAGGGGACTTCCAGTTCGAATGCCGAACGAATCTGCCGCTGGGTGATGAGATCACAGTACTTGCGGATGGGAGAAGTGGCCGTCACATACGTGTCGAGTCCCAGACCGGCATGAGCTTCCGGCTTGCGGCTCAGCACGAAACGATTCAGCAGCCGTCGTTGCATGATATTTTGGAACAGGCTATCCGAATCGCCCCGGTACAAGCGCTCTTTGGCTTCGGGTTGCGAACGGAAAACGGCCGGCAAACCGCGCTCCTTAAGGAAACGCCCCATGAGCCAGTTCGCAAGGATCATCAACTCGGCTACCAGCATCCGTCCCGGGCTTTCGCGATTGATGCGGTTAATATTGATGTCGCTCCCCTCGCCGATCCAAACGTGAACCTCCGGCAGGGTGATCTGCACGGCCCCGGCCTGCAAACGGAAATCATGAAACCGGGCGGCCACATCTCGCAGGATGCCGTACGTTTTATTCTCTTCGGCCAAAACGTTCACGTCGTAATAGGTCAATTGCTGCTCGACCTTGACCAGGGAGGGCACGATCTCGACCGACACCATATCGAGAGACGGGCTGAGGGTCACCAGCGTGCTGATGGCTGGTCGCAGATGGCCGGCCTTTAGACTGCACATGTCTTCCGCCAGACAGGACGGCAGCATCGGAAGCCGTCTGTCGGGCATGTAGATCGAGCTGCAACGGTTGAAGGCTTCGCGATCAAGGGTCGTGTTCTTTTCAACGTGATGGCCCACATCGACGATGTGAATACCGAGTCGATACGAATCCACAAGTGTTTCCAGGCTGAGGGCATCGTCGTAATCGAGAGTCGACTGGCCGTCGATGGTCATCAGCGAGAGCTGTGTCAGGTCGCGGCGCGCAGAAGCAGGCGACACCTCGACGGACTTTTGCGCCGCCGTTTGCATCAACGCCTCGGCCTCATCCACGACTTCCGGCGGGAACTCGGTGGCAATGTCGTAGGTAATCAGGTCGATATTCTCGTTCTCTTCCCAGACGCCGAGCTTGACCAGCACCGGAAAAAGCGCTTCGGGAGCCCTGAGGCCGGCTCCCTCCAGGATTTTCTCGCCCACCGCGTAATGCTGGCTTTCCTTTCCGTAAAGATAGAGCGACTTGAAGATGTCGATCAATTTTCGATCTCTATCCGACAGGGACCCCACGACGGTCGGTTCACCGTTCAGCAAACTCTTGAGCCACACCGCACCCTCGGCAATCAGCCGGTTCTTGCGTTCGGTCTCCTCCTGCTGGGCCTTGAGGCGGTCGACCTGCCCATGACTGTGCGGGAAAAACTGATCCGTACTGAATTTGAAGTACAATCGGTCCTTAAAAAACGCCCTGACCACAGCCGACTCGTGATCAGGGGACGGGTTGTCCGGAAACCATAATTCGGTCATAGTGGCAAGGTCGATCCACTCCTGCTCGCTGTTCAATACTTCCCACAGCTCACCGATGTCGACCCGACTGCTCAGGTTCTCACGGCGGACCGCCACGCGTTTCAATTCTTCGACCATTTTTTCTCGCCCCAGGACCGGGTCGAGGCGATCTTTCGAGCTGTGGGACAGCCGGTTGGCCGACAGGTTCACCTCGCGGTTGATTTCGTTCAACACGCGCAGTCGTTTGTCCTTGACCTCCATAACGACCGCACACACGATTTTCTGGCGATCGATGTATTCGACTATGCAACCTGTTTCCATATCAGGTGATACTAACAACCGAAGATTTGAAAGTCAATTCGTCTCCTTCCCGCCCAGCGGTACTTGGTGAATCCTCGTAAAGGAGCCGGGTAATCAAATGTTAAAGCGGAATTGATCCGAACAACGAGATGGAACTGCGGTCCGTAGGCACAACAGACGGGGCATTTGCAAACATCCCGTGTTAACATAAGCCATGTTGCAGATACGGCCGCTCGTCACTATATTAGAATGTCTATTATTTTTCGCACAATAACCTCAACCAACGAATCCTTGAGCCCTCAAATCCTTTAACCCTTTCTCCGAAAAAGGTGGAAGAAAAACCAAAAGGGAAAATCACAACCCGCTCTCACCTGGCATTTTAGATGAAGCCAAAAGAACTTATTAAGCCGTACTTCTCGGAAAACCGCCGATTAATCGCTGCCGGCTTGGTCAGCCTGATCATTGTCGACTTCCTGCAACTCTTTATTCCAAGGGTCATCAAATGGGCGGTCGACGATCTGACGGCCGTACGGATCGAACCGGCCGGGCTGATGCGCTATGCACTTCAGATAGTGGGCATTGCCGTCTTGATCGGGATCTTCCGGTTTGTCTGGCGTCATTGTCTGCTCGGAACCTCGCGGCGGGTGGAGGAAGGTCTGCGCAACGAGTTTCTGTCACATATCCAAACTCTGTCGCCATCCTATTTCGACCGGGCGAAGACCGGCGACCTGATGGCCCACGCCACCAACGACATCCAGCAGGTGCGCATGGCAGTGGGAATGGGTCTGGTGGCGCTCAATGATGCGCTCGTCCTGGGGGCCGCATCCATCGGTTTCATGGCCTACATCAACCTGAGGCTGACATTGCTGGTACTGATTCCCATGCCACTGCTGGTTATCGGCACGCGGTTCTTCAGTCGAAAAATGCACCGGCGATATCAGGAGGTTCAGGGTGCCTTCGCCGATCTGACCGAGGCGGTCAGGGAGCGTTTTGCCGGAATTCGGGTCATCAAATCCCATGATTGGGAGAAGCACGAGGCCGGGCGCGTCAACGACATCTCCCGCGCTTACATCAAGGAGAATATCGATCTGGTGAAGATCACCGGTGCTTTCTTCCCGATGATGGGTTTTTTGACCAACCTGAGCCTGGCCATCGTCATCTTTGTCGGCGGCCGTCAGACCATCACCCAGACGATCACCCCGGGCGATTTCGTCGCCTTCATCAGTTATCTCGGCCTGCTGACCTGGCCGATGATGGCGCTCGGCTGGGTGACAAACCTGATTCAGCGCGGCAAGGCCTCTCTCGACCGCTTGACCCGCATTATGACAACCCGGCCGGAAATTGTCGATAACCCCGGAGCAAGGGCGATTGGCCGGTCCCGGGGTGCCGTCGCTTTTGAGAATGTTCGGTTCACCTATGCCGCGGGCAAAGACGGCAATAGTCAACCGGTTCTGACCGGCATCGATCTCGATATCCAGCCGGGGCGCATTCTGGGCATCGTCGGACCGCCCGGCAGCGGTAAGACCACCCTATTGAACCTGATCCCACGGCTATACGACGTCTCAGGGGGGCGGATTCTATTGGACGGTGAAGACATCCGATCAATCAAACTTCGCGACCTCAGAGCCCAATTGGCCTTTGTACCGCAGGAACCCTTCCTGTTTGCCGGCAGCATCCGTCAGAACATTACCCTCGGCTACCCCGAGCTCGACGATCGGGCGCTGGTTTCGGCTGCTGATCAGGCCGCCGTACACAACACGATCACCGCCTTTCCCAACGGTTACGATACGATCGTCGGCGAAAAGGGCATCATCCTCTCCGGCGGTCAGAAGCAACGTATCGCCCTGGCACGTGCCCTGCTTCATGCCGCCCGGGTCCTTGTCCTCGACGATCCGATCAGCCAGGTCGACCTGGATACCGGCAACCGGATGGTGGCCACTTTTCGCGCCATGGCCGGCGAAAGAACCATTTTGATCGCCTCGCACCGTCTTTCCGCCATCCGGTTCGCCGACACGATCATTGCGCTGGAGAACGGGCGGATCATAGAACGCGGCACGCACCGGGAGCTGATGGAAAACAATCGCTACTACGCCAGGACTTACCGCCTGCAGGAAATCGAAGAGGACCGATATGCAAACTGACATCGGCTACTTCGAGGAGGGACAGCTCGGAAAAACCTACGACGTAAAACTTCTAAAGCGGATGGTTCCCTTCATCCGCCCTTTCGCCAAACCGATCTTTTGGTCTGTGATGCTGGTGGTTTGCATCACCCTGCTCGACCTTGCGCTGCCGTATGCAATCAAAGTGGCCATCGACCGCCATATTGTCCCAAAAGCCGAAACGGCGGCCGATAATTCCCCCGCCGGACCGAAGACGAATACCCGCTGGATCACAGCCGACCTTGATCGGGCCGATGTTCGCGCCGTGGTCGGCAAACACCCCGATCTATTCGAGCTCAAAGGCTCACAAGCGCTCATAACGTTGGCCGATCTCGACCGGCTGGACAAACGGGAGATCGCCGTCATACGTCAAAATGACATCAGAGGCCTGGGGTATATCTCCGCACTCTTTCTGGCCATCATCGTCCTCGACTTCATTCTTAATTTCTTTCAGAAACTGATCATGCAGTATACCGGCCAGATGATAATGCACAACCTGCGGATGCACCTGTTCACGCATATCCAGAGCCTCTCGATGGCGTTTTTCACCCGCAACCCGGTCGGCCGGCTGGTCACCCGCGCCACCAATGACGTGCAGAACATGGACGAATTGTTCACATCGGTGATCACCTTTATCTTCAAAGACCTGTTTCTATTGTTCGGTATCGGGGTGGTCTTAATCGTCCTTAACTGGAAGCTGGCTCTGGCGACCTTCGCGGTGATGCCGATCGTGTTTGTAGCCACCGCGGTTTTCTCCGTCAAGGCGCGGGACATTTTCAGAATCCTGCGCATCAAGATCGCCGAAATCAACACGCGCTTTGCCGAAACCATCGGTGGTATCAAGGTCATTCAACTCTTCCGCAACGAGACCGACAATTACCGGCAATTTGAAAAACTGAACCACGAAAACTATTTGGCCGGGATGCGCCAGATCCGCGTTCTGGGCCTTTTTCTGCCGGCCGTCGAAGTCCTGGGGGTTTTGGCAACGGCCATCGTCATCTATTACGGCGGTGGTGAGACGCTGGCGGGTACACTGAGTCTCGGCTCTCTGGTGGCGTTTATATCCTACATGAAAATGTTCTTCCGGCCTATTCGAGACCTGGCCGAAAAATACAACATCCTTCAAAATGCAATGGCCTCGGCCGAACGCATCTTTCTGATCCTGGACAGCCAGAGCCGTCTGCCGCTTCCGGCCCCCGACGACCGGGAGCATCAACTCACGAAGATCGAGACCATAGACCTTGACAACGTGTTCTTCCATTACGTTGTCGATGAACCCGTGCTGCAGGCAATCGACTTGACCATAAACGCCGGTGAGACACTCGGCGTGGTCGGCCCCACCGGGTCCGGCAAGACCACGCTGGTCAACCTTCTGACCCGCTTTTACGACCCAACCAGCGGACAGGTGCGCCTCAACGGCAGGGATCTACGTGGTTACGATCCGCACGCCTTCCGTTCCAAAATGGCCCTTGTCATGCAAGACCCGTTTCTGTTTTCGGAAACGGTTAAAAAAAACATTTTCCGGACCGATGGACAAATGACTTCTGCCGAGATGGACACCATTCTTAAAATGTCCAACTGTGAGGCCCTGATCGACAGACTGCCGGACGGACCCGAAACGGTCCTCTCCGAGGGCGGCGCTTCGATTTCAAGCGGCGAGCGGCAGCTTATCTCGATTGCCCGGGCCTTTGCCCGCAACCCGCAACTGATCCTTTTCGACGAGGCCACCTCCTATATCGATACCGAGACCGAAATCAAGATCCAGGACGCCACGGAAAAACTGATGAGCGGGCGGACCTCGGTCATCGTGGCCCACCGTTTGTCGACGGTACGTCATGCCGGCCGGATCATCGTGCTCAATCGCGGCCGCATCGTCGAAACCGGCAGCCACGAAGAACTGATGGACCGCAGGGGATTTTACTATCACCTGCATCAGGTACAAGGCTGAGAGGTCATTTTCTCCTTCCGAACGGGAGCCTAATCTCTTCTGTCAATGCCTCAGCCGGAAATCCCCATCGCCTGACCCGCCAACTTTTCGGCCTGCCGACCGATCGTTACATATGGCTTGCCAAAACGAAAACGACATGCTATGCAGTTTTTTCTGGAAGATGACAGGGTACTGAAAGCCTTGAAAATTTTTATAAAACGAAAGGACCAGACCGGGCAGGTCTGGTCCGCAGTTGTGTTAACCCAAAACCAGAGAAGGAGGATAGATGGCTTACGATGCAGTAAACATGGCTGACTGGCAGATATCCGAAGAGGCTGAGAAGAACATGCCGACACCGGACGAGTGGCGCGAGAAGCTTGGCCTGCAAGCAGACGAAATGCTGCCGATGGGGAGGCTGGCCAAACTCGACTTTTTGAAGATCATCGATCGCCTCAAAGACAAACCGGATGGCAAGTACATCGAGGTGACCGCCATCACGCCGACCCCTCTGGGGGAAGGCAAAAGCACCACGTCCTGCGGCCTGATGGAAGGACTGGGCAAGCGCGGCGTCAGTGTCGGCGGTGCCCTGCGCCAGCCGTCCGGCGGACCGACCATGAACGTCAAGGGGACCGCTGCCGGTGGCGGCAACTCACTGCTGATCCCCATGACCGAATTCTCACTGGGTTTGACGGGCGACATCAACGACATCATGAACGCCCACAACCTGGCCATGGTGGCGCTGACCTCCCGCATGCAGCACGAGCGCAACTACAACGATGAACAGCTCAAGCGCCTGACCGGCATGCGGCGGCTCGACATCGACCCCACCCGGGTGGAGATGGGCTGGATCATGGACTTCTGTGCCCAGACCCTCCGGAACATCGTTATCGGCCTCGGCGGCCGGTTCGATGGTTTCACCATGCAGTCCAAATTCGGCATCGCGGTCGGTTCCGAGTGTATGGCGATTCTGGCGGTCATCCGCGACCTGGCGGACCTCAAAGAACGTCTCAACAACATCACCGTGGCCTTCGACAAGAGCGGCAAACCGGTCACCACCGGCGACCTGGAAGTCGGCAACGCCATGACCGCCTTCATGCGCAACACCATCAACCCCACCTTGATGTGCACGGCCGAGTACAACCCCTGCATGGTCCACGCCGGACCGTTCGCCAACATCGCCGTGGGGCAGTCCTCGATCATCGCCGACCGTGTCGGCTTAAAGCTGTTCGACTACCACGTGACCGAGTCCGGCTTCGCGGCCGACATCGGCTTCGAGAAGTTCTGGAACGTCAAGTGCCGCTTCAGCGGCCTCAAACCCCACGTGTCGGTGTTAACCTCCACCATCCGCGCCCTGAAGATGCACGGCGGCGGTCCGAAAGTCGTGCCCGGCATCGCCCTACCCGAGGAATACAAGAAGGAAAACCTCGAGCTGGTGGAAAAGGGCTGCGAGAACATGGTTCACCTGATCGGCGTCATCCGCAAGTCCGGCATCAACCCGGTGGTCTGCATCAACCGTTTCTACACCGACACCGACGCCGAGTGCGCCGTTGTGCGCAAGGCCGCCGAGGCGGCCGGCGCCCGCTGCGCCGAGTCGAAACACTGGGAAAAGGGCGGTGACGGGGCGCTCGAGTTCGCCGATGCGGTCATCGACGCTTGCAACGAGAAGAACAACTTCGAGTTTCTCTACCCGATCGAAATGAAATTGCGCGACCGCGTCGCCAAGATCGCCAAGGAAGTCTACGGCGCCGACGGCGTGTCCTGGTCTCCCGAGGCCGAGACCAAAGCCAAGATGCTGGAAAGCGACCCCAAGTACGCCGATTTCGCCACCATGATGGTCAAGACCCACCTGAGTCTCAGCCATGACCCGACAATCAAGGGCGTGCCCAAGGGCTGGAGCTTGCCGATCCGCGACGTGCTGATTTACTCCGGCGCCAAGTTCCTGTGCCCCTGTGCCGGCACCATCAGCCTGATGCCGGGGACCGGCTCCAACCCGGCTTTCCGGCGGGTGGACGTGGATGTCAAGACCGGTAAGGTTTCCGGCTTGTTCTAACCTGAATTGAGTATCATAAAAAAAGCCCTGGGCGCATGCGCCCCGGGCTTTTTTTATGATTACGGAACCGTCAGCGCTCGTCGAGAGGGATGTACTCGGTCTTCTTCGGCCCGGTATAAATCTGACGGGGACGGCAAAGCTTCCAGTTGGGGTCGTCCATGCTCTCCTTCCACTGGGCGATCCAGCCTGGAAGACGCCCGATGGCAAACATGACCGTGAACATGTTGGTCGGAATGCCCATGGCCCGCAGGACGATGCCGCTGTAAAAGTCGACGTTTGGATAGAGGTTGTTTTCAACGAAGAATGCGTCTTGCAGGGCCACCTCTTCCAACTGCATGGCGATATCGAGCAGCGGATCGTGCAGCTTGAGATTCTGGAGAACCCGGTGACACATCTCTTTCATGATTTTGGCCCGCGGATCGTAGGCCTTGTAAACCCTGTGACCGAACCCCATGAGCCGGAAGGGGTCTTTTTTGTCCTTGGCCCGCTTGATGTAGGGCATAATACTGCCACCGCTCCTCTGAATATCGGTCAGCATCTCAATGACCGCCTGATTGGCGCCGCCGTGAAGAGGCCCCCACAGGGCGGCGATGCCCGCCGATATGGCCGCGAAGAGGTTCACCCGACCGCTGCCCACCACTCGTACGGCCGAGGTGGAGCAGTTCTGTTCATGGTCGGCGTGCAGAATCCAGAACACATTGAGGGCCTCGACCAGGTCGCCATCGAGCCGATAAGGCTTGACCGGCGTGTCGAACATCATATTGAGAAAATTGGCGCAGTAGGTCAGGTCCGAACGCGGGTAGACCATCTTGTGTCCGCGGGAGATCTTGTACGACATGGCGGCCATGGTGCGGACCTTCGACAGCAGCCGGGTCATTGTGATGTTGATCTCTTCTTCCAGGTTCTGCAGTTCGGGGTAAAAACTCCGCAGGGCGTTGACCATCGATGACAGAATGCCCATCGGGTGCGATGCCCGCGGGTATTTTTCAAAAAAAGACCGCATGTCTTCGTGGACCAGCGAATTGTCATTGAGCAGGACCGAAAAGCGGTTCAATTGCGTGCGGGTCGGCAGGGTGCGATTGATCAGCAAGTATGCGGTTTCGATGAAAGTAGAGTGCTCCGCCAGTTGCTCGACCGGTATGCCGCGGTAGCGCAAGATGCCGTTTTCACCGTCCATATAGGTAATGTCGCTGTAGCAGCTGCCGGTGTTGGCGAACCCATAGTCGAGCGTGATCAAACCGGTATCCTTGCGCAGACTCGATATATCGATGGCCTTTTCACCCTCGGAGCCGACGACAAGAGGCAGTTCGATACTTTTGCCGCCGTAAGTCAATGTAACGTGTTCGTCCATTTTCCTTCCTCTCCTCCTATAGGCTTTACGATAAAGGTTTGGGACTGTGTTATCGGTCGTCGGCGTATTACAATACAGCCTCTTCCCTCTGGCCTTGTCAAAATCTTTATCTTAAAGCCTCTATTTCTCTTCCTTCGGTCCGACGCTTTTGGAACCGATGTTTCCTCGAAACGGTAAATTTATGCTTTTTACTTCAAATAGCGGGAATATCAAGCAAAATTTTGTCGATTGACAAATGCCAAACTGATTCAGGTATTTACAGACGAGATCCTGTGCATTAATGTGAGATTAACTATTTGAGGCCGGGAGGGAGTTGCCATGTCGTACAAAGAAAACCTGCTTAAAAAAATCGAAATCGGTCGGTTGGTCAATCGTGTGATCACCTCTATCGGTTCACCGGACAGCGGCCGCAAGCTCGACAAGGAGGCCATGCGCCGCCTACTCGACATGGCGGGCTACACCCACCGGCATGAACGCGACCTCGATTTGTATCTTGAGAACGACGGCGCGACAAAAGGCCTCATTCTGGTCTTGGACAACGACCTGACGATCTATGATACCACCGTCGAAGATGTGATCATCCGCAAGAGTCCCGTTCTCAAGGAGATGGTCAGCATCCGCAACATCATCAAGATCCTCAACGACAAAGACGTGGTGGTGAGCCGCAAAGAGCCATCGGTCCTGCACGTGCGGGAAGCTTGTGTCAAGCAGCTCGACCTCTCACACACGGCAGACGACATCGGCGACATTGCCATCGAAGGCAAAGCCTCCCTGGACAGCCGTTATGCCGACGGCGTGGTCGAAGTGCTGGCCATGTTCGCAGAGATGCTCGGCTACCAGCCTCCGCCCAAGGTCTTCGATGCACCCCACCACTACATAACGGGTGCGCTCACGGAAAAAGACGGCGGGGACAACCTTTTCGGCCCGGCCGTGATTTACGCCATGGCTCACAACGAGATAAAGCTGATCGATCGGCAGCTGTCGAGTCTCAACAAAGAAGATCTCGATTATTTCCAGGGGGTCGTCAAAGGCGAGACGAAAGTCTCTGCAGAGGGCGCGGATGTTTTCGAAATTCTCAAGCAGTCGGTCCTGAAAAAAGAACCATTATCCGAAACGACCACCTGATGGGATCGGTGGGTTGGCGTTAATCAGGCAGTCCGATGAGGTGCCGACCGGGTAATGGGTTTTCTCAAGGCGTCTGACCATCAGCGGCGGACTTTCTGCCGATTTGAATCAGTTTAATCGGGCCCCTGGCGGTGTTTTGCATAAGCCTCTTCAGCTCGTAGGCAACAGCCGACGGTGACAACGGGTAGACGTGAACATCATCCAGCGTTCCCTTTAAGCTGAGCGGAATGGTGTTGAAAGTTTGAAGAACGCCTCCGACCAGAGGGATTTTGTCAAAGATGCGATCCAAGGTGGTTTGCAGGGCCACCAGCAGGTTCAGATCCAACCTCCCGGTGAGGAGATCGAGTTCACCCTCAGCGGTTAGCGCTAACGCGGCGCCATCCAAGATAATCTTATTGTACGATATTTTGCCGTTTTGCAGACTGGCCTCAATGTTGATAGCGCGATAACCAAAACCCGTCGTATCCATCTTCGCCAGATCTGTTTGACCGGTTAAGAGTTCGTTTGAATTCAGATACTTCAACACGTTTAGCAGAATGACATCGTGATAAATATGGCCGTCTGCAGCCGAATATTCCAGCTGCCCGGTGGCAGTTTTGAGTAGGTCTTCCGCTTTTCCATTGCCTTGAAAACTTCCCTGCAGGCTGTATGTCCCATCGGCTTTGAAGGTTTTATCCGTTAACAACGTGTCTTTGCCTTTGTATTTGGCCCCGGCAATACAGTTCAGGGAGGGATTAAGCTCCTGATCTTTGGCCATTGGTTTAATATCAAACCGAATGGTCTCCGGCGATAAGGTCATTGTTCCCGGCATGGAAATACCGCATAACACGGCCTCCTTTATCGTGATATCGGTTTGGTCGTTGTTCAGACTGGCATCGGCGTGCACAGGACTCAAGGTGAAATCGCCGAAGGTAAACCGGTCAGTCTCTAAGCGGATATTTCCTGTTACCGCAAAGGGCGGGGATTTGGGGCCCATTTGAGGTTGCTTTTTCGAAGGTCTGTCTTTCAGCACCTGAATCAGATGATCCAGGTCGACGGCAGCGGCAGCGATGTCCATGTCGAGCCGCAGCCGGTTTTCTGGCTCCGGCCGAATGCTTCCGGACAGTTTAAGCGGCATCTCGCTCCAGTTCAGATCCGCCGTATCGATTCGTATCTTTGACGCATCGCCGCGTATGGCAAAGGAGTTTATTTTCAGCGGCGTGGCCGGGTCATATGCCACGAAGATGTCCTGCCCTCTCAGTTCACCCTGCATGCTGCTCTTGGAGAGGTTTTGGAGATCCCAGTGGGCCCTCATTTTTCCGTCGATCGATCCGACAAAGAAGGTCTCTTCCCTAAAGAGTCGGCTAACGGTTTGCTGATCAATTTTTCCGTCAAAGGCAAGGTCAACCGCTCGGTTCTTAACATGAAGCCCAATGTCTGCCCGCGAGACAGGATCCTGAATCAACAGTTTTTGAATGACCACCTCATCGCCGCCCAACAGGATGTCAGTTGACATCTTTAGACCTTCCTGGGTGGCAATGGATGCGGAGAAAGTGTTTTTTTCACCCCTGACATACCGCAGATTAGATGGCAACAGGGTCTGCGGCCGGAGTTTCAACCAGGACGGCGCCCCGAGAACACGTGATAACCACTCGATGAATTGGGCGCTCAGGCGGCCCTCCAGGATCAGGCTGACATCGTTGTTGAATCCTTTCAGGTAGCCTCTATGCGTGCCGGATATTTTAAAGGGCGCATCCTGCAGGCTAAATTGACCGTCTGTGTAAGCGAAGTCTCGAGAATCGGCCTTGAATTTTGCGAAGGCAATTTTGACCGTACCCGGACGCCCCGGCAAATCCTCCAGCACTAGTCCTTCTATTTCGCCCGCCACATCAAACTGCCAATCCCGGGGGGTTTGCAGTGGGCCTCTGAGCTTTAGCGCTGAAATGGTGACGCCCCCTTCCCCGCCGCCGAAGTAGGTCAATTCGTCGCGCAGCACGTCAAACGATGCCAGCCAGGGAACAATCTCTTCCAAATAGAGGGTACAACGAGCGGATGAGATCTCCAGTTCACTCTTTTTCCCCCACGCCAGGCCGCCGGAAAGATCCGTAAACATCGACTTTCCCAGCGAGCCGTGTAATTGATTGACCCCGATACCGGCCCCGGTGTAAGAAAAATTACCGCCGGTGATCGCCACCGGATGCGAAATCCCGCGGTAGCGCGCGGTGAGGTGGATATCGGAGGCCGCCACCGTCACATCCAAATTGTTGACATCTTCACCCAGCACCAGTTTCCCGTTGGCGTTGCCTTTCAGGTCTTCTATCTTTGCCAGTTCGCTGCGAAAGTCTTTATCGTCGATGAGGCGGTCGAGAATCGGCGGCAACTGGGCCAAGTCGGCCCTGACGTCTATGTCCAGATGAAACGGTGTCTCGTCTCCGACAAGGCCCAATTTTAGTTTTCCGTTTTGCCCGGTCGAGTTTCCCAGCCGCGCCCGGAGATTTTCCCCTTCGAGAATTCCGCGCGAGATGACGACATCGCCGGCGGTGTCGGTCAGATCCAACTGCACGCCGGGTATGCTGATGCTGCCGTCACGCATCTGACCCCGGATGACGAGTCCATTCATGTTCCCCAGGTCACTGAGCGCTTGCCCCTGAGCCGTCAAAATGATCTGCGGAACGGTGCCCCCTTTTAACACCTCGAAAATGCCGCGGATGACGTCATTTTCTCCGGGAAGCGACAGCGCCGCCTGCCGTGTTGCCTCGACGTCGATATTCCGGCCTTCCATTTCCATGCGCAGTTGCGAATCGTCAAGAGAGGACATAAGATGCCCGGAGACGCTCATCTGCGGGTAATTCAAAATCAGCTCCGCCAAAGAAAACATGGCAGAATTCTTATCGAGATCGACACGGCCCTTAAGTTCCGTATTGCGCATCTCCAAAATTTTGTTTTCGCCGGCCAATGTCAATTCCGGTATGGAAACATCGATATCCGCCTGCATTTGTCCGGGTCCGCCCAGGTTGACATCAAGGGTCAGGTCAAGGGGTGCCGCCTCCATCTTCAAGGAGGAATCCGGGAAAAAAGTGTCTCTGATGACCGTCGGCTGCAATCGGGTCAGCTGAATCTGTGCGCTGCCCTTTGATTCCCGTGTATCCACAGCGCCGATCATGAATATGCTTTCTACCGCGGTAGAAGTGCCCGTGACCTGAAATGTTACACTGCCGGCGGCATTCGTCAAACGGGCTTCGATATGATGGAGTTCAACCGCCTCCCTGTTGTCAACCATCAGTTTGATGCTGCCTTTTTCCACATAACCGTCCACATCGGGGAGCCGATGTGCCGGAGGCGTCACAAAAACCGAGACGATTTGCCGCATCAAGTCACTTGCTGCTGGGGACTTTGTCGGCGTTTTTTCTTCTTCGGGTGATTTTTGCAAGGTTATGGTCACATCCGGCTGCCGGACCCGGATTTCCCTGAAACCGATTTTTCCTGACAACAGCAGCAGGATTTTGGGGTAGACGGATATCATTTCCGCTGACCCCGTTAACTTTTTCGGCAGCACCACTGACGCTTTGTCAAGTGTCACGTGCGGAAGCGGGAAAACAGAGAAATCAAGCCGGTTAAAGTCGATTTCGCCACCGAATGTGCGGGAAAATTCGCTGCGGATTTTGGCCTTCAGGGTTTCCGATTCGATTAACTTTGGTAAAACAAGAACAGCAGCGAGCAGCAGGATGACAACGGTAACGATACCGATAACAGCACCGATAACTATTTTTCTACTCTTCTCCACCTGGTACGGCTCCTGGTTATCGACCGCCGCAGACACGGTTAAGCCGCGCGGCCGTCAATTTTTAGGATTTATCCCCCGAAAATGTGTGCTCCAATATAGGAACCCAAGCCAAAAGGGCAAGGGCAAGTTCCACGGCAATATCGGCGGTCGCTATATCAGGGACTTAAAAAAGAGACAGGATTTCAAGTTTCTAATTGCGGGCCTGACATTCGAGCTCACCTTGTGCTTTGTCTTGGACATAGGGAATGTCCGACAATAAACAGGTCTCTGCCCTTGCAAGTTCTCTTCCCATGTAAGCCGCATGGTCAGTTCGGGAGACAAGTTTCATTTCGACCAGGGTAGCGCAGATCGTTGCCGCATCCTTGCCCTCAATGATGTTCTTCAGCCGACCATCATTGCTGTAATGCTCGACAACTATTGGATATGGCCTTCCTTTCATTGCCATTATGACGAAATAACCGGCCGGATCGAATTTTAACCGACTCGCCGGTGTTGCTCTCGTCACTTGGCCAAAATCAACCTTGAGACCGGCCTCGTAAGGGGGCATTTCCAATTTTTCCACGCGTCTCAAATGCGCGACAAATTCCGAAATTTTCTTTGACCCCATCAGATTGTCAATCTCGACCTGTTTCCTGAAATGGCTGATTTCCGCCTCGATCAGGTTTTTAAGTATCGGCCGTCCTCCACGGGACCTTATGATCCTTTTCTGACTGTCTACCCCGTGTTCTTTCAGGTTTAGCAGCGCATCGCCTGGGAAGTGCCCTTTGATCTCCTCTCCCCAAACGATCAAACGACGGATGTAAGGATTGGCAATGATGTTTTTGACCAGGTGCTCTATTCCTAAATTCTCGGTACTGAGACTTCCGGCGATCGCGATAGAGGGCGAGAACTTATCTAAGCGCAAATCTACAGCGTCGACAGTTGCCAGCAGCACGACGCCGGTGGCTTTTTTGGCGTTGAATACACGATAATTTCCCGGATGCAGCGGCCAGTTTTGCGAATCGAAATCATTAAGCCCAATTATGTCGATCTTGGGTGGGTGGTCACTCTCATCGCAGGTTGACTCGAGGGTATCCATGACCTCGTTGAAGGTGTTGAATGCCGGAACCGGCAGGCAGGGCTTACATCCCAGTCAGCCGTGCATGTTAAAGGAATCGGAGGCCTTGAGCCAATTCTCGAAGTCATTCTGTATCTTCTTTACCTTGAGATCGGAACTTATTTCCTGAAAACGTCTCATTTTTTCATAAACATGGCTCAATACATCACTGTAGAAACACGAACAGGTTCGGCACCGCTCTTTTTTCATGATTTCCTTAAAATCACCGTGTATCTTCTGAAATGCCGCTATTTTTTGATCTTTTGGCGCTACACCGGTCATATTCATCGTTTGTCTCCACCAATTGTGATACTATAATTAAATTCAGATTTTTATGAGCAGGTGCTCAGCCAGGTCTTTCTGTAATTTTAACATTAATCCAATTTTTTACGTCCATAAAGGGATAATTTTCAAGGATGCCAAAATGGGGCAGTTTCTTTATTTTCAGTTTCGAGAAAACAGGCGTATAAATACCGCAAAGAAACTTCGTTAAATTTACCTCGCTAAACTGCTCTCCGACAGCTTCAATAAATTCATTTGTAATTTCTCTGAATTCAAAATTTGAAAGCGGTTTTAATTCGGAGGTGTCTGGCAGAACCGCCTTTCCATTTTTACAGAATGAACAATGTTCGCAGCGTTCTTGCTCAAGATATTCTCCAAAATATTCGGCCAGTTGTCTGCTGATGCAGGTATTGCTTTCAAAAAAACCGACCATATTGTGAATTCTTTGAATCTCTGCGTTTTCCTTTTTTTTAAACAGAACATCCATTTTCTCAGCCATGTCATCGAGATCAAATGCCTGGGTCAGAATATCGTATACGTCCACCGCCTGTTTGGATTGGAGTTCGATCCAGCCTTTCTCATCAAAGTATTCCAGTGCCGCGATAATTCGCTGCCGGTCCGTCTCGTAACTGTCCAGGATGGCAGGAATATCGGCCGTGGTCCATATTTTCCGGGTATGACAATGATCCATGATCGTGGCCACAAAATTTTTGCGCTCTCCTTCGAAGCCGTTGGTGATCGCGGTCGGCTCCGTGTTGAATTTGAACGAATATTCTTCAAAATAGGTCAGCTTGGGTCGAATCACTTTTTCCATTGCCAGATAGACCAGCAAGGTTTTTAAGGGTAATATTCTGATATTCAGTTCATTGGAAAGCGCTGTCGTTTTTATTTCCCAGACAAAGCCCTTGTTTTCTTTGATGATCTTCAGCAACTGATGAATCGAAGACTTCTCCGGCGTATCGCCGTAAATAAAATTTTCCAAAACATGAATGTTGTCCCGGTTGGCCAATACTTCGCACAAGGCGGGTTTTCCGTCTCGGCCGGAACGCCCGATTTCCTGGCTGTAGTTTTCGATCGATTTGGGCAGATCATAATGAATGATTCGGCGAATATCCTTTTTGTCGATCCCCATCCCAAAGGCGATGGTTGCCACGATGCAGGCCAGGGCCCCTTCCATGAATTTGTTCTGGATCTCTTCCCGCTTTTCGGTTTCCATGCCGGCATGGTACGGATGCGCGTTGATGTTATGGGCGCAAAGGAATTCTGCCACCTCCTCAGCCGTTTTCTGCAGGGTGACATAGACAATTGCCGGTTCCTGGGACGCTTCACGGCTTCTTTGCAGAAGGTGCTCCTTTTTTTCAGAAGCGGCCGTCGGTGTGACCTGCAGAAAAAGGTTTTCGCGATAAAACCCGGTCACGAACACATTTTCTTTGAGAACATCGAATTTACTGCACATGTCCTCAATGACCCGTTCGGTCGCGGTCGCGGTCAACAGCAACGCTTGCCCTATGTTGAATTCCTTCTGATAATCCGGCAGCTTCAGATATTCGGGCCGAAAATTATGCCCCCACTCGGAGATGCAGTGCGCTTCATCCACAACCAGTAGGGTGACGTCCATTTTTTGCAAGTGGGAACGAAACCGTTCATTTTTAAACCGTTCAACTGCAATCATTAGGATTTTTAATTGGCCGCCTTTGGCGCGCTCAAGAATGGCATTGTATTCGTTTCTTTCAAGGGTGGAATCCAGGCGTGCGGCCGGGATGTTGTTTGCCAGCAAAAAGTCTAGTTGATCTTTCATCAGAGACAGCAATGGCGATACCACCAGCGTTATACCGGGTAGCACCATCGCCGGCAGTTGATAACAAAGCGATTTACCGGCGCCTGTGGGGAAAATGGCGGCCGCCGACTGACGCGCCAGCACCCTGCCGATGACAGCTTCCTGACCCTTTAAAAATGTATCGAACCCGAAATATTTCTGTAGCTGCTGTTTCAACATGCGATTACCTCTCACGTCTTACGTTCAACAATCGGCCTGTCAGGCCTCCTATTTTCAGACGATGTATGTTTTTTTCTGCATTTTATGGCCGAAATCTAATAAAATCGCCCTTCACTTTAAAAGAACTATTCGAGATTTAAACCAAAGCCCTCAAATTTGCAATTCAAAGGGAGGAATGAAGACATGTTGAATAGGCTTTGAGGAAGGTAAAATTCAGAAATATCGATGAAATTTTTCAACGCCAGAAGAAAGAAAGACGAACCGGTCAGTTGCCAAACATCGGCCCGGTCGGGCCGAGGTGGCAGGAGTAGCAGCCGAACCCGGTGCGGGTGATGATGCTGAAGCTCTTCAGGCCGAGGGCTGCGGCAATCTCGGGCACCAGACGGTCCAGCTTCAGCCGGGTGGTGCCCGGATACTTTTCGAACTCAGGCCCCAAGAGCAATTCCCCGCTGAGTCTGGGAAGGTGGGATGTGGGCATGCGGAAGTTACCGGTGTCGGCCCCAAAGCCGTGACACAGGTGGCAGTCCACCTTGGCAAAGCGCTCGGGACGCCAGGAACGAAAAACGGCGGCCGCGCGCGGCAGAACCACGTTTCGCATGTGTAGCTTGCGCTGCTCGACGCTCATCTCAGCCCAGGTCAGTTGCCTCCCGTCAGGACCCATTGGCCCCACCCGCTTCGGATAGCAACCCCAGAGGCTTAGAGCGATCTGGGCCATCAGAACGATGGATATGATGGTTTTTCGGTGGAGATACGACGTAGTACTTCCTTTTTCCGTGTCAATTATAGAATACCCTCTTGTGTTCCTTGACCAGGTAATCGATCTTCTTTTCAAACTTCGCGCGGTAGTATTTTACCATGGTCTCATTCGAATGGAAGGAGAATTTAGTCCTTTAGTTCGAAAATAGAATGTAATACGGAAAAAAAGGTTGGCAGCTCCGCCCGGATGAACGATTTCGAAAGACGGCTGAAACTCGCCGCCAACGGGTTCTAAGCCCGGACCAAGCCCGTCCTAAAATAAGGATGTCGGGTTTGTCACCAAAGGTGTTCCTTTCAAACTGTGTCGGTATAGGGTCCGTTCTAAGACTCCGTAGGCGACTCAGACAATCAGTCGCTTTTCTCGACTGTTCATCCGGGTTCCAGCGCATCATTATTTATGCACCGTGACGGCCAGGGCCATGCGTGTTTAACTGACAAACTGACCAAACCGACTCAACTGACACAACCGAACAAGGTGGCATATTTCTTTTCGGAAAGGATTCACATTGGTGCGCGGCCTCAGCCCGGGTGAAGACCTGGTGCAGTTTGCCAAGGAAAACGGAATCGATGAGATTATCATCGGAGTGCGCCGCCGGTCTAAGGGCCCCAGCAAAAAATAATTCCACATCTTGCTTGTCTTTTGGATCGTCTACTGCGTTACATCCACCGACACGTATCTCGATATGCGCCGCTGGATGTGCCTTGTAGACGAACCCAAATCCGGCGCAATCTTGTGGAATTATTTCTTACCGTGACCCTAAGGTCGGCAAATTGGTCTTCGGCTCCACCGCTCAGTACGTGATTTTGAACGCCCCTTGTCCGGTGGTGAGTGTGAAGTAGTTTCCTTCCATAAATGGCCCTTTTCCACGATTTCGGCGTCAGTCGGCGGGATCGCTTGTGCGGCGTGCCGTAGTGCGCCTCCGCGCAATTCCGCCAATTTCCTTCCTGCTTGAGATTTTCTCGCCTTTTGTATTGCGTATTTTCTTATCCGCCGGTATCAGAAGATAATTCGGTCGTCTCAACAAGATCGGCACAGTGTCAGTATGCCATTTTTACGGATCCGTCAATATTCGGGTTGCAATCAGGGTGACTTTGAACCATACAATACGATTCTTGGCTTAAAGAGCATTTAATACTCTATACAACGAGACCGGTTCCGGGTATTCGGTAAACAACGTCCAGGGTATCACTACCATGCCTTTAAAGCGTACCTATGAAGAGTTGGCCCAAAGGGTAAAAACACTGGAAGAAGAAGCGGCAAAGCGGAGCGAAACCGAAAAGGCCCTGCGCGAAAGCGAGAAGCAGCTTCGTATTTTCATTGAAAACACACCGGCCCCGGTGGCTGTCTGCGATTTGCAGATGCGGTATCTGGCATACAGTCGAAGGTGGATAACGGACTACAAGCTCAACG
This sequence comes from uncultured delta proteobacterium, assembly GCA_963787235.1. GTDB lineage: Bacteria > Desulfobacterota > Desulfobacteria > Desulfobacterales > SG8-13 > JARFQH01. The sequence continues at coordinate 211,159 of CAWBCG010000081.1, read as the reverse complement.
AGGACAATTTGATCGGCCGCTCCCATTACGATGTGTTTAAAACGATACCGGCGCAATGGAAAGATGAACACAAGAGATGTTTCTCGGGCGAAATTATCGAGAATGAAGAGGAGCAATTTGTTCGTGCGAATGAGACTTTGGACTGGGTCCGGCGCAAGGTATACCCATGGCGCAAGCCGAACGGAGGGATCGGCGGCCTCATCATGTTCACGGAGGTCATCACCGAACGGAAATTGGCGCAAAATGCACTGATCGAATCCGAGGAAAAATATCGCAAGCTCGTGGATAATGCGACCGATGCCATTTTCATCGTTCAGGATGATACCATCAAATTTGCAAACCCCAGGACTCTGGAAATCCTCGGCTTTGAAAACGAGGCGTTTCCGCCTCTTGCCTATGAGGACGTTATCAATCCCGAGGATCGCCGATCGGTCTTGGATACGCATCGGAGGCGGTTGGCCGGAGAAGAAAACTTGCCGGTATCCTCTTCCTTCAGAATGATCAACCGAGGCGGCAGGGAATTCATCGTCGAGTTGAATGCCGTCAGGATAACTTGGGAAGGACGGCCGGCCACCTTGAATTTCGTGCGGGACATCACGGATCAAAAAAATATGGAAGCCATTCTTCAACAAGCGCAAAAGATGGAGGCAATCGGCACCTTGGCAGGAGGTATCGCGCATGATTTTAATAACTTGCTGATGGGTATTCAGGGGAGCAACTCTTTGATGATGATGGATACCGATCCCTATCATTCGTACTACGATCACTTAAAAAACATCGAGGAGTGCGTTAAGCGGGCCACGAATCTGACGCGTCAACTGTTGGGATATGCCAGAGGCGGTAAATACGAAGTAAAGCCGATCGATATCAACCAAACCATCCGAACCATTTCCGATATGTTCGGCCGCACGAAGAAAGAGATCCTCATCAACACCGAGTATCAGAATGACGCCTGGACCGTCGATGCGGATCATACTCAAATTGAGCAGGTCCTGTTGAATCTGCTTGTCAACTCATCTCAGGCAATGCCTCAAGGCGGAAGTCTCCATTTGAAAACCGAAAACGTGAATTTAACCAGTTCATTGGCCAGCCATCATAACGTCCCTCCCGGCCGATATGTGAAGATAACAGTCGAAGATACCGGTTGCGGTATGGAGGAATCCATTCGGAGGCGGGTGTTCGAGCCTTTTTTCTCGACAAAACAAAGGGGACAGGGAACCGGACTCGGCCTGGCTTCGACCTACGGCATCATCCGCAATCATGGCGGTTTCATCACTGTCGACAGTGTCAAGGATCTTGGAACCACATTCACCCTTTTTTTACCGGCATCGCAAAAAAAAGCCGTTGAGAACCATCCGGCACCCCAACAGGTTTTCTCCGGTGCAGGAACGGTTCTTTTGGTTGATGATGAAGACATGATGCTGGTTGTCGGCCGAAAGATGCTCGAAAAACTGGGCTTCAGAGTGTTGATGGCTAATAGCGGGCAAAGGGCCATCGACTTGTTCAACCGCCATCGCGGTCAAATCAAACTCGTCATTTTGGACATGGTCATGCCTGGTCTCAGTGGGAGTGATACTTTTGACAGATTGAAGAAGATTGACCCTTCGGTCAAGGTTCTGCTGTCGAGCGGCTACAGCATCGACGGCCAGGCACGGCAAATACTCGATCGGGGGTGTAATGGATTTATTCAAAAGCCTTTCGATCTTCAAGTTTTCTCGGAAAAAATGCGGCACATACTCGACGACGCACTATAGATCGATTGGCCCATAAATTCGGCGACTGAAGCCATATATGGTGTTTCTCTTTCGGTCGTCAACTTATCCAAAGGATAATCCACCGCTCGAAGTCTCCTGTCGACCATCTACCGTCGCAAACGGGATGCGTTGACGTGGTCTTTAATGACCTGATTTTCAACCTTGGTGAAAAATTCAAGTTCTCCTTACCCTTAAATAGGTCAATCCCGAAGCGATCACCATTGGGACGACGCCGATAATGATCAGGATCAGGTGCGAGGGCATGCTGAACCATTCCAGCATTCGGATTCGCTCCGTACCGATGAATTCAAGACTGCGGGCATGCCAGTAGCCGTTTTCCAGAACATCCCAGACCTGCAGAATACCCTCCGGAAATAGGTTCGTGATCACCATCAGGGCCAACCCGATGTTCAGGCCCCAGAATGACAGCTTGACGAATTTTTCCGGTATCACCCACTGATCATCGGTCAGCACGTGGCGCAGTCCCAAGACCAGAAGCGCCATGGCCAGCATGCCGAACGCTCCCAACAGAGCGGCGTGTCCGTGGTTCAGGGTCAATATGGTGCCGGCCTCATAGTAACTGACGACCGGCATGTTGATCAGAAACCCGAATATGCCAGCACCGACGAAATTCCAGAAGCCGACCGCCATCAGGAAGTAAAAGGTCCATTTATGCGGGACGGTTTTCCGGGGCGCTTCGGCCTCACCCTTGGTGCCGGTCAGCTTGATAAAGTCCCAGGCATCGAGTGTCAACAGCGTGAGAGGCACCACTTCGAGCGCCGAGAACATGGCCGCCAACGCCATGGTAAAGTTGGCCTGTCCCGTCCAGTACCAGTGATGAGCCGTGCCGATGATGCCGCCCGACAGAAAGAGGATCGCATCCATGTAAATGACGCGCACTACGTTGATGCGCCGGACGACCCCCAGCTGGTAGAAAGTCACTGCAACCAGCACGGTCACAAACAGCTCGAAGAAGCCTTCCACCCAAAGGTGGATGATCCAGAAGCGCCACGTGTCCACCACCGTAAAATTGGACGTGCTGCCGAAAAAAAAGGCCGGCAGATAAAAAAACGGAATGGCGGCAGCGCCCCCTAAAAAAAGGAGCGTTATTTCTCTGCGCTCCGGATCCTTCAAGGCGGGTGCGGTCGTCCGATAGAGAAGTCCCAACCAGAAGCTGAATCCGATGACCAGAACGATTTGCCAGAACCGCCCGAGTTCGAGAAACTCCCAGCCCTGGTGGCCGAACCAGGACCACAAACGACCGAAGAGCTGATGAATTCCGAACAGTTCGCCTAACAGGCTGCCGGCCACCAAAACCACCAGTGCCCAGAACAGCATGTGAACGCCCACTGCATGTCCGCGCGGTTCCTTTTGGCTCAAGGAAGAGGCCAACAACAGGCCGCCGGCGATATAGGCGGTGGCAATCCAGAAAATCGCCAATTGAAGGTGCCAGGTGCGCAAAATATTACTTGGCAAATACTGGGCCAGGTCAATGCCATAGAAACTTCCGGGGTCGGCGCGATAGTGCGCCAGGGCGCCGCCGATCATAACCTGCGTTAAAAAAAGCAGCGCCACAATCAAAAAATACTTAATGGTGGCTTTTTGTCCGGCGGTGGCTTCACCGGCCAGCATGTGGGGGTGAATACCCCCGGGGCCGCCTTTCCAGCCCAGGTAATCGAACTTGCCGAAGACAAACAGCACGGTGGCCAGCCCTGTGAGCAGCATGGCGACACTCAGGGCGCTCCAGAGAACCGCATCGCTGGTCAGAAGATTGCCGGCCATCGGGTCATACGGGAAGTTGTTGGTGTACGAATAGGGCTTGTCCGGGCGGTTGGCGACACTGGCCCAGGCCGTCCAGGCGAAAAATGCCGTCAGCTGGCGGATGTCTTCAGGGTCATTAATGTAGTTGTCCGGGAGGCCTGAATTCGATATCGGGTGTTTGAAATAATCGACCCAGACCGTGAGCTGCTTTTGGAAAGAATTTTTCTCGGCATCTATGAAAGTCAACTGTTTCGATGAGGCATCGTAACGATTTTCCTTAAGAAGAATTGCAACCCGGGCGTCTACCAGAGCCCGCTGGGCTGCATCTAATGCAGACAAATCCTTGTCAAATTCCTGCCTGGCGATCGCCTGACCGGCCTCCAGCGAGAGTTCGTGCAGGTACTGCGCCGAAAAATCCGGGCCCAAGTAAGAACCATGGCCCCAGATCGAGCCGTTCTGCATCAGACCGTATTTTAAAAATACCTCCTGGCCGGATTCGATTTCCTGCCGGTCGAAGATTACCGTACCTTGGGAATCAACCACCCTTTCCGGTATGGGGGGAGCATAACGGTAGGCCTGCACCGACATGAAGATCAAACCGATCATACCGACAACGAAAACCAATAAAACACTACGGCGCCACCACGGAGAGAGAGTCGGGGTGTCAGACAGCTGCTCTTGCATTCGAGTACCTCCTCGTCTTCATCGACATGATCTGTTAAATTGGGCCTTGAAAAGCAGAAATACACCCGTTTTTGGCGTCAGCCAAGCCAAAATAGGCTGAACGATCAAAACGCCTTGACCTTCTTTTTTCCGCCAAAATACCGCATGAATTGCGCCCTCTCATATACCATCGGGTCTACGCTCTTGCCCTGGCTCATTTTACCTTTAATAGTCGACAGCCGGCCGTAGCCTTTGGCCCCGATCCAACTTTCCACACGGTCCAGCAATTTTTCTATGTATCCCGTGCCATTTTTATACAGGCAGGAAACCACCTGGACTGCATCCGCGCCGGCAAGAATCAGCTTTATGACCGCATCGCCATCATGGACGCCGGTTGAAGCGGCAAGATCACAATTGACCTTTTCCGCCATGATGGCAACCCACTTTAACGTGAGCGCCAATTCCCCAGGTGTGCTGAAAACAAAGGCCGGCGAAACTTCAAGCTTGTTGATATCGAAATCCGGGCTGAAAAAGCGGTTAAAAAGCACCAATCCTCGAATTCCCGTTTTCGACAATTTTTGAATCATCGGCCCGAGATCGGTAAAGTAGTGGCTGATCTTCAATGCAACCGGTATAGAGAGTTTTTGGGTTATTTTCTCGGTTATCTGGAAATAAACACTTTCCTTTTCTTCTCTTGTGTGGCCGAAGTCCGTGGGCGGGAAAAACATATTCAACTCGAGCGCATCGGCCCCAGCCGCCTCTATGTGCTTGGCATACGCCATCCACTCGGCTGAATGAAAATAGCAATTGATACTCGCAATCACAGGGATCGATACAGCCTTTTTGCTATCCTCGATAAGCGCAATGTACTTGTTTAGATTTTCCTCCCGGATGACGTAGTCATAATACTCGATGGGATTTTTTCGCCCGTCATAATCAAAGTATTTATCGCTCTCGCCGACCTTTTTCGCGGTTTTCATAAAATCCGCATACTCTAAAGCCACCTCTTCCTCGTAAATGGATTTCAAGACAACTGCGCCTGCACCTTTTGCTTCGATATCTTTGATTTTTTCAACCGAGCTCGTTAAACCAGAGCTGCCGACGATGATCGGATTCTTTAATTTAAGACCAAGATATTCAGTTGATAAATCCACCATTTATTTTCCTCCTTTTTCCAGTCCAAACTTGATTTTGGACCTACCCTATGACGACTTGATAAAAACGGGGCGTGGGATTGCCGTCAAATAGTGTTGTGATATGCTCACCTGCTTTTTCATGGGCAGGACTGCTCTGCACTGCCTTGAAAGCTTCTTGATTTTCAAACTCAACGATAGCGGCATAATTGCCCTCCCCGATAGGCTTCAAAAGCCTCCTCCCGATAAAACCCTTAAACTTGGAGAATTCTTCGTTTGACGAGGCAAACCATTCTCGAAATTCAGCATCTTTGCCTGCTTTTATGGGCGGAAAAGAGATTAGTGCTACAAACATAATGTCACCTCCATCGTTTCAAGCTTTTCATCCTTTTGGGAGTAATGGTCCTATCTTTCGATAATTTGTGGCACCGCAGACGCTCTGCTTTACTTTGACATCGAAATCAAATATTCTTTACATGGTTTTCGTCTTCGCGGCCATATCCTATTTGAAACCACGCTCCTTGTGCTTTTGCGCAATCGTGTCGGCCAAACGGTCCAGGGCTTCAAGATCAGTCTTTGAAGGGACTCCTTTACACAATACGGGGTCCAGAACCTCGACCTTGAGGTTGGGTATCAGTCCCGCTAGCGTTTCCACTGCCTTGCCGCCCCATCCGTATGAACCGACAATCGATAGAAATTGAGCCTTGGGCCGCAAGGCATTGGCCAAAAAGGCGGCGTACGCGGCCAAGGGATGCGGACCGGCCAGGACCGTGGGCGTCCCAACGACAATGGTTCCCGCATCGACCAGCGCCATGGCGAGTTTGCCGATATCGGTCACCGTCAGGTTGAACAGTTCGACACGCACCCCTTTTTTCACTAACGAGCCCACCAAAAAATCCACCATGCTTTTAGTACTGGCATGCATGGACACATAGGGCAGTACAACCGTGTTTTGGGGGGCGCCAAGAATCCAGTCCCGATAGGCCTCCATGATCCATGATGGGCGATCATAAATTTGTCCGTGACTGGGAGCGATCATTTGGACATCATAGGCTTTGAGTTTTTCGATATTTTTCTCGATCACACTGCGAAAGGGCATCATGATTTCGGCAAAATAGCGTTTAGCCGCCTCGTACACACGCCCCTGGTCGGTCACGAAAAGATCTGTAGTCGCAATATGGGAACCATAAAAATCACAACTGAAGAGGATGCGATCTTCTTCGATATAGGTCGCCATGGTTTCCGGCCAGTGCACCCAGGGCGTATGAATGAACTTCAGGGTCTTGTCTCCAAGGGATAACGTCTCGCCGTCTTGTACGGTGACAAAGGCGCTCTCGGGAATTCTGAGCAGATCGATGAGCATGCCCTTGGCTTTGGGCGTTGTCACCACTTTTGCTTCCGAAAACCGGTCAAGTACACAGGGGATGGCCCCTGAATGGTCCTGCTCGGCATGGTGAGAGATGATAAAGTCAACTCTGGGAACCCCGTCCAGTTGCGCCATCAGTTCATCGGCCATGAGCGGATCGACAGTATCCAGCAAGGCGGTTTTCTCGCTCCCTTCGACCAGGTATGCATTGTACGTAGTGCCGTCGGGAAGCGGAATGAGAGAATCAAAAAGTCGTCTGTCCCAATCAACGACGCCCAGCCAATCAATTTTTTCCTTTATCTGTCTTTTATGCATGGTTAGACCTTCCTTAGATGTAATAGTTTTTGTTTGTTAAAGGCTATCTTCAAGTCTAGACACTGGATACCTGCCAATGGATTACAATAGCCTTGTCGACTCCCTGGGACGCGGCACCTTCACGACCAGAAACCTCAATGCCGCGTCACTTTCGTTATACCAGCAATGGGGTATCTTTGCCGGGCTGTTGATCAAAGTGTCTGCGACAACCTCCTTTTTCTCGTCACCGATTTCCACCATGCCCTTTCCCTCCAAAACGTAGAAAACGACATCCACGGGTGTGATATGTTTTTTCAGGGATTCTCCAGGTTCCAAGGTGATGTGAACAACTTGAGCGTTTTCTGTATCATAGAGCTTGCTCACCTTCACATGGTGTGGGTTCTCGATCAGGCCGGCATCCTTTACTTTAACTATTTCCACAATTCATCCTCCTTTTGGTGTCACGGAATTTTCAATGGCGTGTCGCAAACGATGCAGCAATTGATCCTGATATAGCCTGTACTCGTGGGCGACATCCGCCAGGGTGTGGAAGGCCTCCGTGGGACAGCCAACGCATAACAGGCCCAGATCCATGAAGGTTCGCAGGAGCTGCGGATAACGATCCAGGAGTTCCTTGACGGTCATGTCCAAAGATAAGCGGATTTCCACGGTTGGATTTTAGCCTTTCCGATGTCGGTCTTGCGGCCGGAAACGATTCAACCGACAAATCTAAGCAACATAACGGAGATGATGCCGAGCATGAAAAAAAGGACAGTCCGCCGGCCGCTGTTGTTTTGAGCGGCCGGCATCAATTCGTCGGCGGAAACATAGATCATCAGCCCCGCAGTCGCGCCGACCATCACAGACATGGTCTGCGGGATAATTTGGACGAACAGGTAACGGGCAACGATATACCCTGCCACGATAGGCAAAGCGCTTAACGATGACACGGCAAACGATTTCAAACGGTTGCCGTATGTGTAGTAGTGCGGCGCGGATGTACAGATCCCCTCGGGAATGTTGTGGATGGCAATGGCCAGAGCGATCACCATGGAGTCGCCGACGTTTGTCGCCGCACCGATGGCAATGGCCATGCCTTCTGGAAAGTTGTGCAGGAAAATGGCCAGAATCAGGAAGTTGGCCGTGCGTCCCAGGTGACAATCGTTTTCCCCGCATCCGGCACACTCATGGACATGGGGCAACAAGCGGTCAAGGGCCCACATGGCCGTGGCCCCGATGGTTAGCCCCGCCACGCAGGTCAGGTTTGACCCCAGGTGGATGCTCTCGGGGATTAAATCCAGAAAAGAAATCGACAGCATGATGCCCGCGGCAAAATAGAGTATGTTGTGAATATACGCTATTGTAAGCTTTTTCGAGACGCCGATGGCCGATCCAATAACCGGACCGATGGCCGATAATCCAACAATCATGATTTCTTGCGGCATTGCACCCTCGCGTCCTTCCGTTTGATCCGGCATTGAGACAAAATCCGGTTCGCCGGTCACTGTTGGAGCTGAGGATAGCTGTTGTTTCAGTCCACGTCTTTGCGCTGGCGCAAACAACAGGATTTTTTTTGAAAAACGGGCGGGATGATCGATCAGAGGCGTTCCGGTCAGCCTTTTTCGGCAAACGTTACCAAGGCATGCGGGTCGGTGACGGTGATTCGTTTGCGTCCCGACTTGATCCAGCCGCTTTTTTCCCAGCCGCTGAGGGTGCGGCTCACCGTATACAGGGTCGTACCGGTATAGTCAGCCAACTCTTGGCGGCTGAGCCGGAAGTCAATCAGGATACCGTCCCTGGTTTTGCGACCGGATTGTTTCATGATTCGTAAAAGGGCGCGCGCGACACGCTGTTCCACTTGTTCCGCAAAGAGCTCCAGGTAGCGGGTTTGTAATTCGTCTATACGGTCGATGACGGCATGGAGCATGTTGACAGCCAACGGAGCATTCTCCAGCATGAGTTTCAGCATGGTTTCCTTGCCCCAGCCAACCACCTCCGCAGCACCGATGGCTTCCGCCGTGAGCGGGTAATCCTTGCCCTTGAAAACAGCTATGGCGGCTATCAGCTCTCCGGGGTTGATATAACGAATAATGGCCTCTTTCCCCTGTTCATGGAGCTTTGACATTTTGAGGCGACCATTTAGAACAAAGTAGCATCTAAGGGCTGGATCCCCCTCGCGAAAGAGCGTTTCGCCCGACTTCAAAAGGATACGGTGACCACGGCTTAAAATATCGCTGTGCTTCTCGGTTGCGATGCCTGTAAACAAATCGGATCGAGAAAAGGTGTCCGCATAATCGGTGTTATCGCTCATAAGATTGTATTATTACCATGGATCTTCTAAGCTACCAAAAGGAAATAATTGTCGAAAGTTACATTGGGTGAAACAGTTTTATAAAGACCATGAAGCCAGAATAATTTAGATACAAGCAGTTTATGGCTTTTAACCCAGAACGTTTAATCCCGCCTATATTTGAGCCATATGGCACAAATATAGGCGGGAAACCGCTTAACCTAAATTGAATCAACGCCTGTCTGTTCTGGAAAGACTCTTGTAAGGAACTTGTATTCCCGCATTGGCAGCACAGGCGCCGCAGGACCGATCTCGATGCAGGGTAAAGGGGTGGGCTTGCAGCGCCGCTACAGATATTTGGTTTTCAGGTCGTCCGCCATCCGGGTTACGGCGGCGAAAGCGCGCTCCACCGTGCGCTCCTTGTCCGGGTTTACCAGACAGCACGTGGCGGGGGAAAGCATGCTGCGGGCGATGAGGTGTTCCCGGTCGATGCCCTTGGACCAAAGGATTTTCCAAACGCCTTCGAGACGCTGGATCAAAGAGGGGATCTCCTCTTGGGCGAATGCTTCGAAACCCGTGGGCACGATACCCCAAACGATGACGCCGCCCCGATCGAGAAATTTTCCAATGGCAGTGGCATAGGCAGCGAAGATTTCCGCATTGGTGTAGACGTCCAGCGAGAGCACGTCCAGGTCCAGGTTCAGCAGGAAATCCCAATCCGGGTTGCCGCACAGGTGAATGCCCCTGGGCCGGTCCACTTGGGCGAAGAATTGGTCCAGGTCGCCCTTGGCCTTCAGGTCACTGTATCCGGCCAAGGCCGAAAACAAAAATTGCAGTCCCGGTTCATCCACGAACATGAAGGCATTGGCATTGCGCTGTTTGAGCCGTGCCAACTGAACGTTCAACCGTTTGGCCATGAAATCGAGCATGAAGGGCCGCACGGTATCCTCAAAGAGAATGGGGCGGTCATCCTGGTCCAGGATATTGAAGCCGAAACTGACCGGTCCTTCCAGTTGCCCCCGAATGGCCGACCTGTCCTTTAGGTCCAGCGCCAGGAAACGGTGGTACACCGCCGAATAGGTCTCGCTGACGTCAAAAAAAGTGGGATCGTCAAATCGCAGCAAGGCCTCTTCGAGCTCCTCGGCGAACTTCTCCATGGAAAAACGCAGGGTCCGTTTGTCCATATCCAGGATGATACCGGGAAAATGTTCGGCCGCTTGCACATACATATCCTCATAGTAACTGTAGTTGGGCAGCTGCGGCCAGAACGGCACGTCCAGCGACAGGGCCATCTCGAGGGCGCGCGTTACGTCGGTATGCGGCATCACCGCCATGGCGGTCGTCAAAAGGTTCCCGGGAATTGTGTTGGTCATGAACACCTCTTTTCGGAAAAGGACCTATGTCTTCATTTTTCCTTCTGTTTTTCAAGCTCTTTTCATTGCACATCACAACGTTCTAACGAAGTCATGCGACAAAATGCCTCGCGATCATTGTCGCCCCCGATAATGGCAACCAGGTCATTCGGCTTTAAAACAAAATCCGCATCAGGATTTGGCTTTAATTGCTCCTCCCGGACCACCCCTACGACAGAGACGCCTGTCTTTTTTCGTATTTCGCTCTCACCGATCGATTTGTGCGCAACCGGGCTGTCCGAAGCCAGCCGGACCCATTGCAAATCGAATTGCTGCTCGGCACCCCAGAGTTGGGACAGAACCCGATATTCATTGCCTTTGTTAAACCAGCGGGCATAAAGTTCCTGTCGAGCCGTATCGGTGTAGCGTTGGACTTCGGTCGGCGGGACCCCGAGATGCAGAAGCGATTGGCGGGTCATTTCGAGACTGCCTTCGAACTCCGGCAGTACAATCTCGGAAACCCCTGCATCCTTTAAAGAATCAAAGAAATCCACACCCGATGTGCGCGCCACTATCTTGAGCTGGTTATTCATCCGTTTTGACTGTACGGCGACCGTTCTTGCGGTGACAAAACCGGGAATTGTCAACACCAGAAGCGCGGCATTCTTGACTCTGGCGGCATCGAGAACGGCATCCTGGCCGGCATCGCCGTAAACGACCGACATGCCGGCCTTTTTGGCTTGTTCAAACCGGTGATAGTCGAGTTCGACGATCACGAACTGAATGCCCAAGCGCTTCAGAATCTGAGCTATCTGAAAACCCACGCGGCCACCACCGGCAATGACGACGTGGTGGGCAAGTCCGGCATCGGGGATGTTGGACGATTCGAGCGTTTCATGGCGAAACCAACGCTTCTTCAATGCGTATATCCGTGCCGTCTGGCCCGAAATCAGAGGCGTAAGCACCATCGTCACGATAGCGCTGGTCAGTACCAGAGAATAAAGATCGCTGCCGATCGAATTCGTCGAGAGCCCCACTCTTGCCAGAACAAAGGAGAACTCGCCAATTTGGAAGAGACCGAGGCCGACGGCCAGGGGGATGACATTTTTATATTTGAACACTCGGGTGATGAGCGCGAAAATAAGTCCCTTGCCGGTGCCACGGCTATGACCAAGAAAAGAACTTGCCCGATATGATCCCAAAGAAAGATGGGATCCAAGAGCATGCCAACCGAACTGAAAAACAACAATCCGAATAGATCGCGCAGCGGAATGATATCACTCAGGGCTTGATGGCCGTAGTCCGACTCGCTTAGAACCATGCCGGCGACAAAGGCGCCAAAAGCGAAAGAAAGCCCCACCATGTGCGTAACGTAACCCACGCCCAAACCGATGGCGGTGATGGCAAGTAAAAAAAGCTCCCTCGAACCGAGTTTGGCAATATGCATCAATAAACGCGGCAGCAGCCTGGTCCCGAGCAAAACCATTGCGACGATGAAAGCCACCGCCTTGAGCGCGGCAAAACCGATGACAGACAGCCCCACAGCCGGATTATTCAGCTGGGGCAGGATGATCATCAGCGGGACCACGGCCAGATCCTGAACGATGAGCATACCGATCATCACTTTGCTCGAAAGGGTCCCCAGCCAGCCCTGGTTCATCAGCGTTTTGAGAATCACCATGGTGCTCGATAGAGAGATAAGGGCACCGAGCCACAGCGATGATTTCAGGTCCCATCCCATCAAGCGACCAATGCCAAGGCCGAGTCCTATGGTGATGACCATTTGAATCGGCGTTCCTATCAGTGCCACCTTCTTAACCGGTTTGAGATCCTTGAGAGAAAACTCGAGTCCGAGTGCGAACAGGAGGAGGGCAATGCCGATCTCGGCCAGCAACTCGATATCGTGAATGTTCGAGACCGTAAGCCCCCCGGTATGCGGTCCTAAAACAATCCCCGCCACGATATAGCCGAGGATCAGGGGTTGACCGAGCCGTTGCAGCAACAGGCCGCAAAAAAATGCAGCCACGATAAGAAGAATGATGTCAGTTGCAATTCCCAATTATATGTCCTCTTCACGCGTCAGATTTATGTAATCGTTCACAGGGTTGCAAAGTCCGATGCGCTTCAAACCACCGAATTGTAAGCGTTTACAGGGTGCTGCAGATGTACTTTTGTACTTCAAGTGCCCGACAACAAAGCAGATGCGGTGCCCTGTTAACGCTTACCTACTTTCAATTGTTTTTGTTGAGTAAATTAGATAAAGAAAATATGAGAATACCATACCATATATCTTATGGACAATCCGGCCTAACGAAATAACCATCGAAAAATGGATTGGCGAGCTCTATCATCAATCGATCGCTCACGGCCGGCCGGTATGATCTCTTTAAAGGAACTTTATGAAAATCGCTGTCATAGGCGGACTGGGAATGCAGGGAAAAGCGGCTCTGGCCGATCTGGTCAACATCGACCCGGTGGATGACATCATTTGCGCCGATGCCGATCTCAACGGCTGGAAACAGCTCGAGGGATTCCTCGACACAGCCCGGATTCGCCCGGTCCAGGTGGACGCCTCCTCCCCGAAAGCGATCGCGGCCCTTCTCGCCCGGGACGTGGATGTCGCCATCGACCTTCTGCCCCTGCCCCTGATGGTCAATGCCTTCGAAGCCGCCCTCGAAGCCGGTGTCCCGATAGTGAGCACAAACTACGGCAAGCCCATCCGTCGCCTGCACCAGGCCGCAGTCGCAGCCGGTGTCGCGCTGATGCCTGAGTGCGGGCTGGATCCCGGCATCGATCTGATCATCTGCGGCCACACCGTCCGACAGTTCGACCGTTTGGAGATCATCGACTCTTACTGTGGGGGGCTGCCGGAGCGCGCAGCGTGCAACAACCCGATCAATTACAAAATCAGCTGGAACTGGGACGGCGTGCTGCGCTCACAGAAGCGCGATTCCGTCTTTATCGAGGACGGACGTCGTCTCGAAGTGCCTGCCGCCGACCAGCACACCAGTAAGATGATTCATCAGGTCGATTTCCCGGGTCTCGGTGCCCTGGAGGCCATCCCCAACGGCGACGCCGAATTCTACACGGAACTTCTGGGCGTATCCGCCGACGTCCGTCGAGCCGGCCGCTATTCGCTGCGCTGGCCCGGTTGGTGCGCCTTCTGGCAGCCCCTGAAGGCTCTCGGTTTTCTCTCGGATACGCCGTTGCCGGGACTGCCGTGTCCGGTAAGCCCGCATCAGTTTCTGACCGAACTGATGCCCCCTCATCTTCGGTATCGCGACGACGAAAAGGATCTGGTAGTCATGCTGAACCGGTTCGAAGGCCTCAAAGACGGCCGTAAAAAGTCGATTCGGACCTATCTTCTGATCGAGAGAGATCTTCAGACCGGCCTTTTCGCCATGAGCGCCGGCGTCGGTTTCACGGCCGCTATCGTGGCCCGAATGATCGCGCAGAAACAAATTACCGCGGCCGGGGTGCTCAGCCCGGCACTCGATGTCCCTTATGAGGCGTTTATGTCGGAATTGTCCCGGCGCGGAGTCTTGGTGAAGGAGGAGGTGGTCGTCGAGGAAACATGAGATGACGAAATCCTTTTATGTGTCTTAGAGACCTCACGACTGTCAAGATGTTTTTTCGCAATATCGAAATCAATCTTCTTTACTGGCGGGGAGGTAGGACTATAATTTTAAAGAACTTGAAGGATGGTAATCTTCATGCTGGTGCCTTCAAAATAGTATCGTAATATGTAAAATTATTATTGGGATATGAGCAAATTGAGGTGCTCAGTATAGGTACCTAAAGTTTCATTGCTTAGATCTTGAGGATTTTTTTTCCAAACAGTGACAGCACATACTCGGTTGCCGCCCCGGCGGTTGAGCGATTCACATCCCTTTCGGGAAAATAATCGACAACCGCCAGAGACCGCATGAGGCCTGACTTGGCAATCATTTCCATGGCAAGGTGTCCTTCCCGGTAGGAAAGCCCACCCCTGATGGGCCGGTGCACACCTGGAGCCACGGTGGTGTCGAGCACATCCATATCCAGTGTTACATGAATTCCGTCCGTTCCCATGCCGGAGGCGCGAAGGGCGCGGTAAATCACTTCCCTCATTCCTAGTGCATCGATGTCCTCCAGCGTATAGGCGCTGATTCGTGACCGTCTGATCAACCTGGATTCCTCATGTGATACTTCCCGTAAACCGATTAAAGCCACGCGTTCGGATTCCAGTCTGGGTTCGACACCGCCGGGGCCGGGAGGCAATTCCGTGAATGCGGTTATGCAGCTGCCGTGAGCGCTTAGAATTATGGTCCCGAACATCGGAAGCGACAGAGCCAGGCCCTGATAAATACCAAGACACGTCCTCGGATCGTTGGCATACACGAGCGGGATCAAATCTTCGTTGATAATTTCGGCAACCGTTTCGGCAACAATTTCGGGGTCATCCCGGATTTGCCGCCGGCGGGCAATCGATTGCCCCAACTGATTCAAGCCCGCGGTAAGGTTGTCAATGTTCAGTATCTGGATGGAATGCGATTCACTTTGGGGTGAAATTTCCGTCAGGACGATGTGGCGGTTTTCAGAAACGAACTCCCTGTCTCTTGCAGGGCGCTTTTCCACGTACTCGGATGTCATGGCGGCCAGAAGAGCCCCATAGTTCATAAGGAATGCCAATTCGTTCCCGAGTCGGACATTTTCGGCCTCGGTGACGTCCACGATCAGATGATCGCTGGAAGCGCCGAGTATGGGAATCTCCGGGTCAACAGGAACCATTCCGTCCACGACAACGTCCTCGCGGCCGATGTTTAAAATGGCCCGGTCTCTTTCGCCCCTGTCGACAAAAGCCGGTTTGCCGCCGAATGCATCCTCTCCGGTTTCCCCAATGGGCACAGACGGTTTTTCCTTGAGCTCGATAATTTCCGCCTGGAGTAAAAACGCGTCCTGAAACGTGCCGGGCCAGGCGGCGCGGTTCACGGTTTCACGGCCGAGGAGAATGCCTTCGCCGATACGGATGTGATTGACGGCCCGGGGCATTTTCCCCGAAGCAATCAGGTTCAGGGAACTCGAATTGCCGCCCGAGATGTATCGCAGCTTTAGACCGAATGCGTTTTCAACCCGGTGCGCGTATTCGACCAGTTGACTCATATTCTTTTCCGAGGGTATGACGCCGCCGTAACAACTCAGGTTCGTTCCCAGGCCGGCGATGCGGATGCCGGGCAGTTCGACAACTTCACGCACCATGGGCAACAGGTCGTCGGGCCAGACGCCTTCGCGTAGATCTCCCAAGTCGACCATGATCATGATGCTATGCACCAGTCCCCGCCTGAAAGCGGCTTCGGAAAGTGCCTGGATGACCGTCAATTCCGAATTCAGACTCATGTTCACAGATGTGACGATGTCTTCCGCGGCGGAAAGGGGGGGAATCCTGAGCAGTGTGAACTCGGTGGAGACCCCATTTGCCTTGAGGCGGTGAATATTTTGCATCCGTGATTCGCCGATACATGCGACGCCGCCCCGGAGCATGGCTTTTGCTACCTGCGGCATCCCGCAGGTCACCTTGGAAACGCCGCAGACCTCGATGCCGTATTTTCGGCACAAGGCGGTGATTGTCCGGGCATTGTGCTCGATTTTGTTCAGATCGATGGTGATGTAAGGGCCGTACGGCATCGTTAACGCCCCGCATTGAATTATCTGCACGTTAAATCACGTTTTTGTTCACAGGACCTGCCTGGATCTAATGAATCGGAATTATTACGGTATTGTATCAATAAACCCGATACTCTCCAACAGCAATGCCACGGCTTCTTGCGGGTAGCGCCGGCTTAAAACACCGGCCGCCGCCATGATATTGTTCCGATCCAGGTGGACCACCGCATCGCGTGGCGGCAAGAGTTTGGTCTTGCGCGGATCAGGCTTGATGTTATGCAAAATCTGCCTGCCCATTCCGAGGCGGGTCAATGCGCCGCCGGTACCGATCACATGCCTGACGGCGGACAAGTCCCTGCCTTCCACAATTTCGTTTCTACCATAAGCACCGTAGGCGACGCGCAATTGTCCCGCATGTCGCCAGATGGAAATATCCACCGCCCAACGGGCCAGCCGGGCCGAGTTTTCGCGCTCTCCGGCTGTTTCCGGTATCGGTCGGACATCGTCAACTTGCCCCAGTTCACTTCCGACAGCTTCGACGATTCGAGGGGCGTTTATATAAACCCCCAGATCACCCTCGACGGTCCGTTTGGATCGTGGTTCCGGGGCAATCATCATTTTTGCGAACTCGGGCGAGCCTTCGGTTACCGAATGAACGTCCGTGGTGGCGCCGCCCACGTCCACGGCCATCACATCCCCCATGGTTTCGGCCAAAATCTCGGTGGACCGCATGACCGCACCGGGTGTGGGAATAATATCATCCCGGACAATTTTCCGAACGTTTTCCATGCCCGGCGCCGTGACAATATGGCGGGCAAACACGTCCTGGATGACCTTGCGGACGGGGTCGATATTGAGCTCATCGATGCGCGGATACACATTGTCCACTATGAATACCGGTATACCGGCTGATTCGAACAAGCGCCTTATTTCGCCACTGACAGTTTTATTGCCGGCATATACAAGGGGGATATCCAGTTTCAAAGAAGCCAGGGAACGGGCGTTGGCCATGACGATTTCACGGTCTCCGTAATCGACGCCACCGGACAGGAGAACAATATTGGGTTTGATCCGGCAGATCTCTTCCATAGCGTCCGGGTAAATCTTACCGGCGGTCGTGAAAGTTACAATGGCGCCGGCCCCAAGGGAGGCTTCCCGGGCTGCTCTCAGCGTCATGTCACGGGTTAGTCCGTGCACGGTCATCCGCAAACCACCGGCGGCCGATGACGCAACCATCAGCGTAGCGTCCCGTGTATTCACGCCCAAGCGTTTTTCCAAATCATTCCGGGCCGTCTCGAGTCCCTGCGCCACATCACCCTCGGCAACGGTGGTCAATCCCAATCCCTGGCCCAGGAAACTGGCGTTGCGTCCGGAACTCAGCCCGGAAAAGGCGCTGACTTTCGTTATCGTACTGCCTATATCGGCGACAATGATTTCGGCATGTTTCATTCGAGTTGCGGGTCTTCGTATTATTTCGGTTACATGACTTGCGGTGATTATCCGCCGGATACGGGCGGCAATAACACCAGGGTATCACCATCGGCAACTGGTGCATCTGGGCTGGATCTCCGCCCGTTGATCAGGGATACCTGCTGGTCCTTGGGGATGGCGAGCATCCTGCGAATATCTTTAAGGGTAGCTCCCGGGTCGAGGTTCAGTGTAAAATGGGGCTGATCACCGGGAGCATGCCTTTTCAGGTCGCCATATAATTTGACGAAAATTTGCATTCGACATCTTCTATTCAGGACAGCCCAAGCCGATTGAGCACCTCTTTTGTTGGGATGCCGTTTTCCGTCCACCCCCGGACTTTGTAATATTCATCCAGCATCTCATCCAGGTGACATACCAGACCTTTAGCCGGACCTGTGGGAGCCGGTGTCTGGGTGAGCCGTTCGGGAAGGCTGTCATCCTTGCGCGTAAAGCCGGCCTTGGTCAAAAACAGGCGTTCGGCATTGATGATGCGCTCGCCGGCCTGCATGAGTTCCTCCAGGGTGTAGGCGGCACCGGTGGCGGCGTTCAGATACTCCAGGATGCCCACCGGCGCCACCCCCAGGTCCTTGGCCGCCAGGTTACGCACGGCAAAGAAGATGCACAGCCCGGCCGAATCGATGATGGCCGAAAGATCCTGGTAAGCCTTGGTGACCTTGGCTTTGCCCTCCCACTGGTGCGGGTCCATGGGCTCGGGCACCCCGAATAACTCGAAATAGGCGGGATCGCCACGCATGTGCGATCCGCCGATAGGCGAGGTGGCATAGGCCAGTCCCATGGCCTGAGCGCCACGGGGTTCATAGCCGGGAAATTCCTGCTTTTTTGATACAGGCGCCAATTCCGGGTGGCCGTAACGCTCGGCCAGACGGTAGCTGCCCTCGGCCAACAGATCCCCGAAACCCTCACGGTAGCCGGTCAGGCGGGTCAGTTCCACCAGGGCCTCGGCATCGCCCCACTTCAGCGAACGGCCCACCTGTTCTACCGGCAGGTATCCGCGCTCCACCAGTTCCATGGCACAGGCAATGGTGGCCCCCATGGTGATGGTGTCCATGCCCAGCTCATTGCAAATGTAGTTGGCCTTGGTGATGGCCGCCAGGTCATCGATCAGGCAGTTGGCGCCCATGGCATAAATGGTCTCGTATTCGGGGCCTTCTCCCTCCCCGGCAAAGCGGTTATCATCCACCCGGGTCTTGCGGCCGCAGCCGATGGGGCAGCCGTAGCAGGCCGAGTTTTTCTTCAAGAAGCGCCGGGTCAGTTCCTCTCCGTGAATCTTCTCCCAGCCGTCGAAGGTGCCCTGTTGCCAGTTTTTGGTCGGCAGCACGCCGAAGTTCTGGGTCACCATGACCACGCCGGCGGTACCGTTGACCGTCAGGCTCAGCGGCGTTTCCTTGATCCCTTCCTGGAACGCATCCAGTATTTGTTTGTTGAAGGCCTTGAAGCGATCCGGATCGGCTAAGGGAATGCGGCCTTTGCCTTTGACCACTACCGCCTTGAGATTTTTGCTGCCCATCACCGCTCCGACACCTGAGCGTCCGGCCGCCCGATGCTTGTCATTTATGACGGAGGCAAACAACACCCGTTTTTCGCCTGCCGGTCCGATGCAGGCCACCCTGGCCTTGGCATCGGTCTCAGAAAGCAGCAATTCGGTGGTCTGGTGGGTGTCTTTGCCCCACAAATGTTCTGCCCCTCGCAGTTCGGCCTTTTCATGATCGAGGTACAGGTAAACCGGTGTCTCGGATCGCCCGGCAAAGATGATGGCATCGTAGCCGGTGCGTTTGAATTCGGTGGGGAACATACCCCCGGAGTTGGAGCAGGTGATGGCCCCGGTCAAGGGCGACTTGGTCATCACCATGTAGCGGGCGCCAGTGGGGGCACCGGTGCCGGTCAGCGGGCCGGTGGCCATGCAGAGGAGATTTTCTGCAGACAAGGCATCGCAGGTCGGATCGACCTCTTGGTTCAGCAGATAGATCCCCAACCCGCGACCGCCGATGTAGTCTTTCGCCACTGAGGGCTCCATTGGACGAGCGCTACAAGCACCGCTTGTCAGGTCGACACGAAGAATTTTTCCCATCCATCCGTTCATGCTGTCCTCCCTTGTGGTAAAGTGCGGTTGTGCCCTAGAGTTTCAATTAGCGATTCAGGTATTCGTAATCCCCGGACAATTTCTCAATCTCCCCAATAACTGAGTTCATCGGTGTCCAGGTCGGAACGACGTTCTTTGAAGTGGATACCCAGGCGCTCGCATTCGGCCAGCACAGGCGTGTAGATTTCCGCTGAAACCGGCCGCAGCACACCCGTCTGCGCGATCCTGCCCTCGGCGACCAGGCTGGCCGCTATGCCCACCGGGTATCCCACCGTTCGCGACATGGAGCTGTCGCCCTCGGGGTCGCCAAGGTCGATGAGGGTGGACTGGATGCGCTGGCGGGGCAGATCGGGATAAATGGCTTCGAACTCGTGATGCATCACCAGACGATCTACCTCCCCTTCATCGTAAACCAATCGATGCTTGAGGGTGTGGGAGAACATCTCGAACACCGAGGCAGTGCCGATCCTCAACTTGCGGTCGGAGAGCAACCCCAGCCACTCCAACTTCTTGAGTGTCAGGGAGTGCTCCGGGATCTTGAGGTATGCGGCCACACCCGCCCGCACGTTCGTCTCCGGGCAGTTGACGATGTTGGCCAGCACCTCGCGGGCGGTGACCTCATCGAAGTCGAACTTCATTTTGCGATTGAGCAGTCCCAGCTGCTTGATGAAGTCCCAGGTTTCGCAGTAGCCGACGTTGCGCAGGGTGCCGCGATAGATGCCGGAAGCGTCCTCGATCCCGTAAATCTCGAGATAGGGCAGGGCATCACGGTTGACGTAGGCTTCGAAGACGCCGGCGCCGGGAACGCTTTTCAGCCAGTAGTGCTTGAAGAGATCGCATCCGGGCACTTCGTAAACCTTGCCGTGCTCCATGTAGCGCCCGTCGTTGGTGGCCGCCAGCATAGCCCCCTCCGGACTCCAGGAAAACTTGTACCCCAGGGGATTGTTGTTGCTTTCCAGGGCAGGAAGGCCGCCGCAGTAAGAGAAGAAACTGTCGATTTTTCCCCCTTCTGTGCGGACGGCATCGATGATCTGCATGGCCGACATGTGATCGAGACCCGGGTCCACACCGACCTCGTTGAGAAAGATCAGGCCCTTGTCACGCGCTTCACGGTCCATGGCCTGCATTTCCTCTTTGACATAGGAGGCGGTAACCATGTGCTTGCCGTGGGCCAGGCACAGTTCGGCGATTACCGGATGCAGGGTCCAGGGCAGGAGACTGACAACGATGTCGGCCGCCAAGATGGTTCCTTCCAGCATCGGGGCGTCTCTGGCATCCAACGCGACGGCCCGGCCGCCGGGGCGTCCGGCGACAAGGGCTTCGGCCTTACCCGGGTCCTGATCGGCCACAACCACCTCCACGCCCTCTTTTTCCAACAGGTAGCCGACCGCGGGACGCGCCACAGCTCCGGCTCCCAAGATCAGTATTTGTTTCATGATGCTTCCATGTACAAAAGAATTGAATTCTCAGGATTTGAGCACGAAATCCATTTTGTTGATTATCCGGCTTGACCTCTTTCTCTATCCATCAATTTTCCGACAATAAAGCTCGCCACATGCTTCCCCTTGGTCCTCCTGCCGAATCCGGCATCCATCCCGCATTCGACGGCCATGGCGTCATTGACCTGCGTGCCGCCAGCGATCAGGATAAGGCCGCCGCGTATGCCTCGCTCGACGGCAAGATCATGAAGCCGCCGCATGTTGACCCGGTGGATGTCGTTGTGGGAAATGATCGTCGAAATCAATGCGGCTTTGGCACCGGTTTCCTGGGCCGCATCCAGCACTTTTGAAACCGGCACGGACGTGCCCAGATAATGGCTGTGGAATGCGTATTTTTCCAGGCCGCCGTGCTTGATATCGATGATTTCCCGCATGCCCACCGAATGCTCATCCTCGCCTACGGTGGCGGCGACCACATGAATTTTGCGAGGCCGAACAAAGGCTTCGATCTCACTCTCAGGAAGAATTTCTTCTTCCTCGGGAAGCACGAGTTTGCTTTTATCCACGGCATAATCCAACACGCCCTTGACCTCGAAAAGGGACCCTTCCACCGGATGGATCAACCGGCGGCTGATCACTTCGGGCTCCGTAAGCCCCATTTTCCGGGCCATTTCCAGGGCGGCGGCCTCGGCAACCCGTGGTTCTTCCGGCACGAAGAGGGTGACGCAGACAATGCCGTCACCGGCCCACTCCACTTCCGGCCGCACCATGCCGGCCGCCTTTTCCGCCAACGGTTTTTTGAGGCGGTTCTGGACGTTGTCCGTTTCATCCAATTCATCGATGTAAGCAATTTTGGATGGATCGCACAGGGTGCATCCACCAAAGGCGCCACATGCCTTTAGCGGATAACGATTGTTTCCGAAGTGGCTGCACACCGGCGCTCCGTAATCGGGTTCCCGTTTGATAATGGTGCCGGCGGATACACCGCCGTTGGGATCACGGGCGATGCCGTCATTGTTTCTTTCCGGAAAGTATCCGGAATCCACGAACTGGCCCTGCTCCACGGCCGCGAAATAACCCCCGTTTTCAATGATTTCCTCCAAAAACACCACGGCACGTTCCTTGAGTTCCCGGACCTTTTCGGGCAGGTGTCCCTCTTTTTTCAGATCGACCATCTCCATCAAGCCGTCCAATCCCATGAGCGTCTGGCGCGCCGTGTTCACCCCCAGGATATTGTTGTAATGCCAGGGGACGTTCCGGCCCTCGTCCGGTGTGATCGTGCTCTGAATGTCGGCGGAGGTCATGCGGGAAATCAGGGTGTCCAACACATGGGTGATGGTGGCTTCGGCCATGTCGGCTTCCATATACCGGGTGTTCTGCTGTGCCCTGAATTTATAGCCTTCGAACAGATCGCGCAGGGCGATGGCATAGGGCAGATCGAGCCACAGCTTTGGGGCCGGCGGGGCCGTGGGCGGCACCGTTGAAAGGGCGATATTTTCCCTGGGCATGCCGGCCGCACTGGAAAACGCGCAGTTAATGGCATGCTGCACCAGGAGTTCGGGCATGACCTTCCAGGCTTCCTTGGCCGTGGCGTTGGCATTGTGAGCGCCGTCGATCTGGAGAATCCCGGCATCGGCCATGACGGTCTTGGCCTCGGCGGCGTCCACGAAGGACCGGTGCATGTTGATGTTCCGGTACAGCACGTTGTACTGGGGGTCCTGGTGGGCGCCGTTGACGCCTTCCTCCGAAAACATCACCGCGATTTCCGGCCCGGCCACGCCGCTGACATAGGAATGAAAATTGATGGGTCGGCCGACCTCCTCTTCGATCAAATCGAGCGCCTTGCGGGACGCGCGGACCTGTTTGCGGGAAATGGGAATGCCGCCGACGCCTTCAGGGGTGCCCTCGATGAGACCGTCGAAATGGGACTGGCCGGCGGTGCGGATGACCATGAGATGATCGGCCCCATGCCACGCGGCCATGCGCATCCGCCGGATGTCGTCCTCGAACCGGCCCGAGGCGATTTCCGTGGTGATGACAAAGTCGCATTGCGGATCGATGTCGTCGAAATAATGGGCCGAAGGCAGCGGCACGGAATGCTTTAGGTTCTCGGATGTGTCCTTCAGTTCAAAAGGCCCCGCCTTTTGATTCTCCACGGGTTTGCGCCAGGTCCAGCCCTTGCGTTTCGGCCGGTACTGATCCAGGTCCTTGAGAATCTCCGCAACGTCGATTTTTTCATTGGGCTCCAACCGTTTCATGCTGCCAATTCCTCCCAGTAATTGCCTTCTATCAAGCCGAGGCCCGCTTGCCTCACCGATATGCCCTTCTTTTGGGCCAGCTCAAGAACCAGATTACCCGCGCCGCGACCCAGCAATCCCTTTTCCTGCATTCGGTTTACCAGCGGTTTGGTTTCCAGGCTCGAAAATCCCATGCGCAGCAGGATCGACCGCTCAATAGAGGGCGAGGTGTGCGTACGGGCCTCTTCCACCAGCGGTTGAACGATTTGGTTAACCAGGGACCAGAAATGCGCATGCAATTGCTCATCCGACATATTCTTCAAGTGTTCCCGGCGGGAGCTGAAATCATCTTTTCTTTCTTTCATGGGACTCGATGGCCTCCCTGACATAGGTTTCGTCTGATTTGGTTTCGGCGACCAGAAACGCAATATCCGTCTCGGTGACATTCTCTCCCTCCGGAAGCGAATCCAGGGCGTTTCGCAAATAGGAGCGCCGGATTCGATCCAGATTCATTTCGACCGGTTTGATCTGGGACGGATGTTCCGGGATGACGATGGCTTTTCCCGGCTGGTTTTCCCTGGGATCTCCCCGGCGGACGTCGATCCCCATCTGTTTGGCCAGATTCAACTGGCCCAGCGGATGTTTGCCCGCGCCGGTGTATTCGGTCTCCTGGACGACGATGATTTGTTCCCGGTCCATTTCCCGTGCGATTGCAAACGCTGCGGCAAGAGACGTGTTTCCGGCCGGGCCTCTTTCCATGCCCTCGATGGCTGCCAAGGCTTCCGTCATGTAGAACACCTCGCCCTGGGTCACCGTGACGAACCGGTCCATATAACGGAGAGACCGGGCCGCGTTTCTCGGAACATCCGCCCGGTCCGGCCAGGTGGAGAACGGAACGGAAAAACCGGTATGCCCCGTGGTGAAGGACTTGCGGTTGAAATCCCGGTCCGAGGCCATGTGAAGGCCGGCCAAATCCACGCTGGCGGCCACCATCAGGGCATCGGCCGCCCCGGCCTTTATCAGCCCCCGGGCCGTGCCGGTCACATTGCCGCCACCCGCATGGGTGGCCATCACCACATCCGGAAACCGCCCCTCGCGCGCTTTCACCTGCATGGCCAGTTCGTATCCCAGTGTTTCGATGCCCAGGATGGAATAGGGCGTATACAGGGAGGCGTTGAAATACCCGGTTTCCTTCAAAACGATGAGGAAATAGTAAAAGAGTTCAGGTCCCACGGACAGCCGGACAACTTCGGCGCCATACGCCTCGCAGGCGCGTGTCTTTTCGGCGATCTCCGGTTGGGCGATCCCTTGACTGTCAAAGGCTTCCTGCACGATGATGCACCCCAACCCCGCCTTGGCGGCTTGGGACGCCACGGCGGCGCCATAGTTGCCGCTGGTTGCCGCCGCGATACCCTCGTAACCTTTCTTTTTGGCCTCGAAGGCCGAAAGAGACGCCCGGCGGTCCTTGAACGAACCCGACGGATTGGCGGCCTCGTCCTTGACCAAAAGCCGCGCGCCCTTGCCCGGTTCGGACACGGTGCGGACGAGTTCGGTCAAATTCTTCAGTTCCACCAGCGGCGTGTTGCCCACAGCAGAACGGCCCTGGATATCGCGGATGGCATCCAGGTCGTAACCGGTGTCGTTGAGCATGGCCTCGTAATCGAAAGAGAGCGGTCCGGTGGTGTATTTCTCATAGTCGATGCCGACCGAGGAGCGCATGATTTCCGCTTTTTGATCCATTATCGCTTTATAGGAATCCGCACTCATGACGTCTTCCTCCTTTCCCGGAGAATCGTCCGAATCTCTCCGGCTATTGGAGAAAGTTCGGGAATCGGACGGCCGAACATATGGGCATACTCCGGGTTGATGCCGGTAAGTGTGCCCCTGACCGTGCGCCCCGAGAGCGTGACGATATCGGCTTCCCCGCCTTTTTCAGCATCATGAAGCAGGAATCCCTTCACCCGCATTTCCAAAGGGACCTGTTTTGTATCATCGGGCAGGTTCGGCGCGCGTTCGTCTTTTTGAAGCACGACTCCGCCGATTTCCACCCATGTGTTTTTTAGCGCGCGTTCCGTCATTGTTCCCCCTCAGTATGATAAACGAAACCTATATTTGGATGTTATTCTGACTTTTGGTTAGAATTATAGCACAATCGAGAGATGGTGGATTGAAAAGAAGAACGAATACGGCGGATTCCAATACCCAATTACTCCAGGATGCCAACACGACTGATTTACACCCCGTATTTCCGGTTTTCGATCAGTTGCCGCACATCTCCCATGATAGCTGCCGGCGCCGGAAGGTCCGCCATGGTTTTCAATCCCGGAAGACTGGTGACCACCTGGGGGATCATGTTGACCGCCAGGGCGATCGTGCCGATGCCGCCGGGTATTTCGGGACCGCTGGAAAAATTTACGTCCGGTTCGCCCTTGATTTCGATGTAGTCACCGGTCTGCACGTCCTCCAGGTGCGGATGGACCTGCTGGGGATGAATCAGGTGAATGACCGGTTTATCGTCCATGTAGCCCTTGGCCGTGTGCGTGCAACCCGCGGTCAGGCCGGGTTCGATTTTCACGAACTGGGTTTCCCGGTGGACCTTGGAAATGATCGGATCGCGTGTTTGTTCGATCTTGTCGATCTTCCAGCCCAAGGCCTTGGCGATCATGCTGATGGATTCCGGAAACCCGAAGTGACCGACAACCGATCCGTCTTCGACTCCTTTTTTAAATGCCTCGGGCGTGATGCCTACGCCCTGGGTTTGCAGGACCGACGGCCCGTAAGGAGACAGGTCGTTGATCCGCCTGGCGGTGATCGATTCGACATTGTAGCAGACACCCGTCAGGGAAATCACCAGCAGGTCCAGGACAAAACCGGGGTTGATGCCCGTTCCGACTACCGTTACCTTGTTGTCTACGGCAAGCTTTTGAATCTCCTCGGAAAGCCCGGGTGCCTCGTATGACGGATACGCCATTTCCTCGGCAATGGATATGACATTCGCTCCGCCTTGAACGGCGGTTTTTATTTCATCGGCGGCCTGTTCGACCCTGGAGCAGGTCGCCTGGATAACGACATCCGGTTTTGCCGATGAGAGCATTCCGGGAAGATCGTTGGTGAGTTCGACACCGATTTTCGTGCCATGCCCGATGGCCTCTCCCACATCGACGCCGGCCCGATCGGCCCGCCTTCCGTATACCCCCACGAGTTCAACTCCCTGTTTCCGCATCAGAAGCCTGACGATTCCTGATCCCATCTGGCCTGTACCGAGAACCGCCACTTTTAGTTTTTCTTGCATGTGACTCCCTCCTCAATTTAGTCGACCTTTAAGCATAGCCTCAGAGGTCGTAATTTAAATATAAATCTATTCCTTTAGGCTGCGGACAGGCAAAATATAGCCAGATCGATTTTTAATATTTTCGTAACAAGTCGTGCCGGATTCAAAGTATACAATCCATGCCATTTCAGGATGATAATCAAAAGTTGTCGCCGACCAATGGTAACCCGAGGGAACATCTGAAAACACATGACCGTTCGGTAAGGCTGGATCTCTTTTGCTAAAATCGATCAATGTACACAACTCCTTCATTGTCGGTAATCGCCAATCACCGGCAGAAGAGGCATCAGAAAGAACAAGATCGGGATTCGGCCCACAGTCTCCCTCTTTAAGGCTTTTCGCTGCGAGCACAGCGCTTTGCCAATCTTGAATCCCGAAACAATTCGTATTTTTAAGCCAAACAAGCATGGTCAGATTGTCAGTCAACGTGCCATTTTTATTATCCGTAAAACGGGAATCAGAGATGGACTTATCAAACATCAGTTCTGCATACGGTCTTTTAAAATCACAAGGAATGACATTTTCTCTCCAGTCATAGCAAGTAGAGTTAAAAGGATTTATTATAGCTGCTAATACATCATCATTTTGAGACGTTGAAAGCGGAATATCTTCGTTAGCATAAAACGGCTGAACATGTATGCAAGAGAATACGAAGAACAATGAAATCAGAAGGAATGCACTGTATTTGATCGCAATTGATCTATTCTTCCTTTGAGACGATCTCCATAAAAAGAGGTTAATGATGATCATCCTTACCGTTCAGTCCCCCTTATGGTAATCGTTCACAGGATTGCAAAATCCGATGCGCTTCAAACTACCAAATTGTAGGCGTTTGCAGGGTGCCGCAGATGCAAGGCGTCGGGCGCGCAGACGTACTTTTGTACTTCAAGTGCCTGACAACAAAGCAGATGCGGTGCCCTGTGAACGCTTACCCCTTATTTATTATGAACCGAACCATTTGCTATAAAGTTTGTCGTATATTCCGTTTTCTTCTATTGTTTCCCATTTTTCATATCTAGCGAACATATTTGAACCAGTCGGTGTTTTCGAACCACTTGTCGTACATTTTCTCAAAACGCCCGTCTTGCTTGATTTCCTTTAAAAAATTGTTCAACCATTTGAGAAAATCAGGATCATTTTTTCGAATCGCCCAGGCAATCGGCTCTTTGGTAAAGGGCGTATCCAGAAAGATCAGCTGGTCCGATGGGTGCATGGCACTAAACACGGCATTGAACGGAAAGTCATAGACAAATGCGTCCGCCGTTCCCTCGAGCACGCGCATCCCGCCATCGATTTCCGTGTCGACGGTCTCATAGGTAGCCTTAGGTATCATGTTTTTCACGGCCTCCTCACCGGTCGTTCCGGGTTTGGATACCACGACGAATTTAGGGTCATTGAGATCCTTGTAGGATGTAACCGCCTTTTTATTCTTGGCACTTAGCAAAACAGTCTGACCTACGGTCATGAAAGGATCGGCAAAATCCACGTTCTTCTTACGTGATTCTGTAACCGACATCCCACCGAATATGATGTCGAAACGACCCAAATTCAAAGCAGGAATGATGCTGGGCCATAAGGTGTCGACAAATACCGGCTTGACCCCCAACGCCTTGGCCATCTCGATCCCCATATCGATATCAAAACCGATCAAGCTGAGTTGGCGTCCCTTGTGTCGAAAGCCTCCATGCCGGATCTCCTTCTGACGTAGCCCGCTGCGTTTGTCGATCATCTCAAAGGGCATATAGCCCACTTCCAGACCGATACGCAATTCTCCTCGCCGCACAATACCTTCCAGGGTCGAGTCTTTGGACAACTCTACGTCAGCAGCCAGCGCTGGCGCATTCCATTGACCCAACCCAAGCCAGGACAGCAAGATGACCAATGTGATTTTGAAACAGATAGTTTTCAACATATCCGTATTTCCCTTCCGTTTTTTCCTGCCGCTTGTAAGCGATGGCTCGTCGTTCTGTTAAGCGGCACTTTGCTCGGTTGCCATATCGGGGGTTTCGATCTCCTCATCCAGGGGAGTGATGGTAATGTTGAACCAGCCGTAGATAACGGTAACAATCGGCGATATCCAGCAAAAGAAGTTAAACGGCAAATAGGCGATTGTGGGCACCCCCAGGGTGGCCGCTTGATAGGCACCGCCCGTGTTCCACGGCACCAGATTGGCTGTTACCGTGGCACTGTCTTCGATGGCCCGTGACAGATTCTGGGGAGCCAGGCCCATGTCTTTATAAGATTGGGCATACATCTTGCCGGACATCACGATGGCCATGTACTGATCGCAAAGGATGAGATTTGCTCCGATGGCTGTCAGGACGGTGGCCGTAACCAGCGAACCGGTGGATTGGGCCTTTTTCAGTATGACGGTTACAACGACTCGCAGTTGTTTGGTCTTTTCCATGATTCCGCCGAACATCATAGCGCAGATTACCAGTGAGACCGTGTACATCATCGATTCGAAACCGCCTTTGGTCAGCAGGTTATCGACCGCTTCAACGCCGCTGCTGCTGGCAAAACCGCCATATGCTGCCGACAGTAGGCTTCCAAAAGTATTGCCTTGAAATACCACTCCAATAATACCGGCCGATAGAATCCCGATCGTTATGCCCGGTACTGCTGGTATTTTTCGAATCGCTAGAATCATGACAAGTGCGGGAGGAATCAGCATTAACGGATTTATGCTGAATTGCGCGTCGATGCCTGACAGGATTTGATTGACTTTATCCAAATTCGCCTCCCCACCACCGTAAAAAAAACCTAATACGAACTCGATCACTAGTGTGATGCCATAGCTAACGCCGGTTGTATAGCTCATGTGCTTTATGTGTGTGTAAAGGTCGGTTCCGACCATGGCCGGAGCCAGGTTGGTAGTGTCTGACAAGGGCGACATTTTATCACCGAAATAGGCACCGGAAAGCACCGCGCCGGCGACGATTGGTAGAGGAAATCCCAACCCTTCGCCAATACCAATTAAAGCGATACCGATGGTCCCCGTGGTGCCCCAGGAAGTACCGGTGGCCAGCGAGGTGATCGAACAGATGATCAAAGCTGCCGGAAGGAATATCTTCGGGTGCAATATTTTCAAGCCGTAGTAGAGCAGCGTGGGGACTACGCCGCTTAAGATCCACACACCGATGAGAATACCGATAATGAGCAATATCACGATAGCCTGTAGTGAATTGGTAATGCCATCGAGCATGCCGGTTTCAATTTCTTTCCATGTAAAACCGGCCCTCAGGCCGATCACCGCCGCTACGACCACACCCAGCAGAATGGGTACCTGGGCGTCTGATTCATAGCGCACAATCGCTAGGCTGATAAAAAAAATCAATCCCAGGATCGATATCAACGCCTCCCAGAGATAAGGGTCACGCTTCTCACGTTTGGTTGCCATGCTTTCTCTCCTTTACTGCTTGGAATACTATTAATCATTTACTTGAGCTGTCTTTGATTAACATTACAGGTACGCCGGCAAGCCTCGATACTTTTTCCGCGACCGCGCCAAAAATCACTTTCTGAAGGGTAGTACCGGTGCCCATGATGATGAGATCAATTTTTTCGGATTCCGCATATTGTATAATTTCTTTGTAATGGGTTCCTGAAACAACTGCAGCCTTTCCGATACGGACGTCCTTGAAATGGCGCTTTATAAACGCATCGAGTTTTTGTTTAACCTGCGCCAGCACTTTACTTTCAAAATCACTGGCAATGCGTTTAAAATCAGGTTCCGGGGAATCCAAAACATAGGTGTCCACGTACCAATCGAAGCGGCGCAGGACGTGTAATAGGTGTACTTCGGCGTCAAACTTTTTCGCCATAGTGACCACATAAGGCGCTATGATAGGAGACATGTCGGTCAGCGCTATGGGGTAAAGAATTTTATGAAAACCTTCCATAAAATTATCCTTTCGCTATTGGTTAATGGGAGGGTGATCTGCTGCTAACTCTGTTAGGAAGTCTTTTGATAAGAGGTAAGCTATGGGTACATACAAACCATAACCCCGACCGGAATATTTTTTGGCAATTTTATACTCATTCTGTATATTTTTTACGCCAACAGTTTATCCAATTCTTTCGCAGTGTGCTTTGAAAGTCCTAAAGTTTCCATCGTGCGCCTGGCTTCACCCAAATAATCTCGATTCATCACCAGAGAAACCAGTGTGATCACAGCCGACATAACCGGTGTCGCCACCCCGACCTGTTCTCCAAGTTTCTGGAGGAACACCAGACCATACCCCACATCTTCATTGAAATACCGGTAATCCAGACTACTCTGGGCTTTGACCCCCTCGAATCCCGGCGCGGTGATAAATCCGTTGTCATACGTGGCTTCCAGCATATAACTCTGCATGACGCCTAATTCCGGATCAGGAATGACCTCCACGCCCAATTTTTTTCCAATGGCGATTCGTTCTTTATCAACCGCTTCTATCAGCCTGCCAACCGCCGGAGTGACGCCCTCGTGATAAAAATCGAAATTACCCTTGGTGCGTTCGATTAATGCGACATTCATGAGCGTAATCGTGGGATGGATGACCGGGTTGCCGTTCTGTAAGCTGGTCTGGAGTATATTCTTTGCAGCGCTCATCGCTGGATAGACATCGCGCACCTGCTCCAAGACATAATTGGTGTTTTGCGCCGGAACCGCCGCCAGGAACAAACCGCCCTTGAGTTTGTTAAAAATCCTGACTTTGCCAGGTTCAAGCAGTCGAACGGCATACGGCAGTGTCGAAGTCTCTGCAACGACAATGTCCTCATCCCGAAGATCCAGTCCTGCGCCGTTTTTAAATTCAAGACTGCCACCGCAGGAACTTGGGCACACAATCACGATCTGCCCTTGCTTGAGGTATGGCTTACAGACCTCGGCAAAGGGTCTGGTGCTGTAGGCCGGGCCAACAGCATATATGATATCGGCCCCATCCAAAACTTTTTGAATTTCGTGTCCGGCAGAGACCACCGGCTGAAATCCTTCAAGTATGCCCTGGCAGTAGATGCCACCGTTGTTTTGGACAGCCTTAATACTCTCCGGGAATTGTTCAAAATCAAATAGACTGACCTGATGCCCGTTGGCTGCACAGTCGAATGCAACGGCACAGCCCCCGTTTCCCGAACCCAATACAGCGATGTTCATATTGCTATCCTCCCGATTTCTTATTCTGTCCAGCGAAACAATGAGATGAAGAATCAATCAATGTTTTAGGATTGAGCTTAAAAAGTTTTTGCCTCGTTCTGATTGTGGATCGGTGAAAAAATCGTTTGGTGGGGCAACCTCGATGATCTTCCCTTCATCCATAAAGACGACCCGGTTAGCCACCTCTCGGGCAAATCCCATTTCGTGGGTGACGACCATCATGGTCATCCCCCCCTTGGCTAAATCTCGCATTACATCAAGGACCTCATTGATCATCTCCGGGTCAAGGGCCGATGTGGGTTCGTCAAAGAGCATAATTTTTGGGCGCATACATAAGCCTCTGGCAATAGCCACTCTCTGTTGTTGACCACCCGATAGCTGGGCAGGATAGCTTTTGATTCTTTCCCCCAAACCCACCCGCGTGAGTGTTTCCCTACCGAGTTTCTTTGCTTCTTCCTTCGGAATTTTTCTAACCCTGATTGGTGCAATTGTGACGTTTTCTAAGGCTGTCATATGAGGATATAGATTGAATGATTGAAAGATAAACCCGATCTCCGCTCGGATCTTGGTCATATTGGCCTTTCTGTCATGGACAATCATGTTGTCGACGACGAGCTCTCCTTTTTGGATAGGCTCTAATCTATTGACACAGCGAATCAGAGTGCTTTTTCCTGATCCACTCGGACCGCAGACCACCACCACCTCCCCGTGAGTAACCTCGAGATTGATGTCTTTCAGGACGTGAAGATCCCCGAACCATTTATTGACATTTTTAAAAGTAATCATGGTCTCATTCCCCAATAAGTATTTACAGGTTCCTACAGCTGCCGTGCAAATCTCATTTAGAGCCTGGTAGCTGTCACCGTCATCCGTCTTTCCATGTAATTCGACAAATTGATTAACGGATAACAAATCGCGAAATATAAAATACCCACAAGGCCGAACACCATCAAGCCTTCCGGAATGCGCTGCACTGTCAGCCAGCCGACCCGGGTAACATCAACCACTCCGATCGCAGAGACCACGGATGAATCTTTGATAATAAGAACATATTGTCCCACCAGAGGCGGTATGATGGATCGCATGGCCTGGGGCAAAACAATAAACCGCAGTTGCTGAAAACTGGAGAGCCCGGATGCAGTCGCAGCCTCTCTCTGGCCTTGCGGCACAGCCAGGATGCCGCTGGCTACGATCTCACAGATAAAGCTGGCTCCCATATTGCTCAGTGCGATAACCGCTGCCGGAAATGCTTCCAGTTCTATACCGGCGCTCGGCAGAATAAAAAAGACAATGAATACCTGGACCAGAAAGGGTGTTCCACGAATGAGGTCCACCCAGGCGCCGATAATGGATCGCAGGATTTTATTCTTACTGGCCCTCACAATTCCTAATATAAAGCCGATGATGGTCGCTGCGATCAGACTCAGCCCGGCAACCGCTACGGTCATCCAGAGCCCCTTGAGGAAGAAGGGCAGACTGCGCATCAGTTCATTAAAATAGAAACTCCACATGTCTTATACCTCGAGAATCAATGAGCTTCCATGAAAATCAGTCGTTTCCCAGACCACCTCGAGAAGGTTTTGAGCAGGTAGTAAAGTATTAAATAAAAAGCCGCCGTGGTCAGGAACCCTTCTGTGGGCATGAATCGATTCGAGGTCAACAACTGGCCTGCCCGTGTCAGCTCCATAATCGAAATCAACGAGAGCAGCGACGAGTCCTTAACCAAAACAATGGCTTGTCCCAGCATGGGCCGAATCGTCATACCAAGTGCCTGGGGCAGGATGATATAACGCATGCGCTGGAAATAGTTCAAACCGGAAGCAATCCCAGCTTCGATCTGTCCGAAGGCAATACCTTGAATGCCCGCCCGAATGATCTCGGCATAATAGGCCCCACTGTTCAAGGTCAGGGCAAAAACTCCGGTAACCCATTCCGGAACCATAACACCCAGGCTTGGAAGACCGAAATAAAAGAAATAGAGCTGCACCAACAAGGGTGTGGAACGGATGCTTTCGATATAAACACCGGCAGTTCTGGAGAGGGTTTTTGATTGACTCAGTCGCATGGCGCAGGCAATTATTCCCACCAGGATAGCCCCGACAAGTGACAAGGCAGACAACCAAAGGGTGGCCAGGAAGCACTGCAGATAGAGCGGCATGTATTCCAAGATGACCCTAAAATTGAAGTCTTCGAGCATGGTTTTTTCCTGTAACGTTTTTATGCCATGGGTTTGATTCGGCGGGGTGCGAACCGGTATAGCCGGTTCGCACCAGATAAAATGTCATCCGCCATCAAAGTCTAAATTGCTTAATGATCTTTCTTCCAATCCAGAGTATTGACCCAGTAATTCAAGTTATGATCCAGACGACCGTCCAGGCTGATATGTAGAAAGAAAAGATTGAGCCATTCGCGTAAATCCGGAGAGTCATAACGCACGGCAAAGGCCAGCGGAGATTTTGATAACTGCCCATCCAGAATCCGGATGCTATTGGGCGGGAAGCTGGCGACCTGCCCGCGCACGGCCGATCCGTCATTCACCCCGGCATCGGTGTGACCTGCAACCACCGCATTGATCAGAATCGGTCCTCCGCCTTTATAGGTCTTCAATTGGGCCTCTGGAAATGCTTTTTTGGCATCATTTTCACCGGTTGAGCCTAACAAAACAGCCAGCTTGGTCCCAGGTTTCTTAACATCATCGATGGATTGAATTGGGCTGTCCTGCTTCACGAACACCACGCTTCCGGTATACATATACGGGTCGGTGAAAGAGATTTTCATGGCCCTTTTCAAAGTTGGTGTCATATCGGCCGCAAGCATGTCGGCCTTCTTGGAGAGAAGGGCAGGAATGAGACCGTCCCAGTCATAGTTGAGGAACTTGATCTTTACCCCCATTTCCTTGGCGATCATCTCACAAAGCTCTATGGAACTGCCCGTCCGCTCGCCATTTCTATCCACAAAACTGAAAGGTGCGCCCTGGGTCTGACAGGCGACACGAAGTTCTCCCCTTTGTGCAATTTCATCAAGGGTTCCTGCTGAGGCGGCTCCTAAAAAAGCGAAAAGAATCGCCAATGAGACAATTACCGAAAATACTTTTACTTTTTTCATTTTTCCCTCCTTTTTGTTTTTCATCTCAAGATTGGTTCTACTTTTCTCTACTTCTCTTTGGACGCTGAACGTTTTTTTAGACCCAAATACTATGTTTATTATCCTTGGTGCTCAAATTCAGGGCGTTCGGCAAAGACGAAAACCGATGTGCCGGAATCTGTAGTGTGCGGGACTCCCAAAGCGACTTGCACACCGGGTATCACGGGCCGGACTATACCACACGCCGCCCCGCATCGCCCGATATGATCCCGTAGGCGGCCCTTTAGGATTGGTCACCTCATCGTACGGATACACCCCGAACCAGTCCTGGCACCACTCCTGGACATTACCGTGCATGTCATAAAGGCCCCAGGCATTGGGTTGTTTTTGAGCTACGGGATGAATCCTGTTGTTTGAGTTGCCGCAATACCAACCTAAGGAATCCAGATTGGCATCTTTGCCACAATCAAGCTCCGTAATCCCACCGTTGGAAAATGCTTCTGTACTGCCGGCCCGACAGGCATACTCCCATTCGGCCTCGGTGGGAAGCCTATATTTTTCAGTCCCTTCCTTCTGGTTGAGCTTGCCGATGAATTCCTGCACATCATCCCATGATGCCTGCTCCACCGGACAGTTATCACCGCAACCTTTTTGACTGGAGGGGTTTTTGCCCATCAAGGCCTTCCATTGGCCCTGGGTTACCACCGTTGTCTGCATGTATAGTGCCTCCGTCAGATTTACCCGATGGTGTCTTTCGCCGGTATACCGACCTGCTTCATCTTCCGGGCTGCCCATCATGAATTGACCGGGCTTGATCAGAACAAATTCCATTCCTAGGCTGTTTTTGATACTTTCCCTGGGCTCTTCAGCATAGCCATTAAAAGCAAGGCATAGCATAACCGCGATGAATTGAATTGGGATAATTAATTTTCTCATCGCCATATCCCCTTGGTTGTGATTATAAATGGCCAATTTACATTTCAACTAAATGCAGCTGAAAAGTATCCTCACGATTTCTCGCTTATATTTTTCCCACACCTTCAGGCAGGCGTAACCAGTTTTGTCTGGATTTCATAATGATAAATGTTTCACTTCTGACAACATTGCCAATTTTAAGGATCGTATCAGTGGTAAATTGATATAGTTCGTCCTTACCTCCCACACAAACAACCTCTGCAACGATATCGTAACGTCCGGCAACCACCCCTGCCCATGCGACATTTGGAAGCCGGGATATTTTGTCCATGATTTGATCCATCTGTCCTTTTGACAGGATGCTCATGGCGACCAAAGCGGTCATCATATTTTCGTGTCGGCTGGGATCAACAAGGCCTGATACTTTGAATAAACCTTTTTCCTCGAGAATTTTTATCCTGCTTCGAATGGTCGGCGCTGTAACATTGAGCTTTTTTGCCAGCTCACCAATCGACATGCGCCCATCCTCTGTCAGCAGTCGAATGATCTCGTTATCCAATGCGTCAAGAACTGTTTTATCCAAAAAAATTCCTCCGCCTAAAGTTTCTTAAAAAGAATTATTATCTCTCTAAAATTTCTGAATAAAAAATGTCAAGTAAATTATTTATGTTTTAAGAAACAATATCTGTGCGATTTTTTTCGATCTATCGATTGCTTCCGAAGCGATAGCGACGATCCTATCGCATGGATTTTACGGTTCAGAATCGATTTAATTGTGCCTGCTTGGTGTCTGGTTAGTTGCTGCAGATGAGGCGGTTCAGGAAGGTGAGGACGAGTTCCAGAGTAACCTGATCGATAGGGCCACCACCAAACTCCCGGATGAGCGGTTGAGAACAGCGGCTGACTGTCTGAATTTTCGTGTTAAACACTCATGGCCCTCAGGCCGCCACGGTGCATGAAAATTGTATTATTGTTATAAACGCTCCCGGCCCTTAAGCCACCATTGGATCCGGGTTTCGAGTTTCAAGTTTCTATTTGCGGGTCGGATTCTATTTTCGATCTAAATGTGGGGCTATCTCCAGGGCTTTGGGAAAAAGCCCGAAAATGCCGCCGGTATGAATGAAAAGAATCCGCTCCCCGAAGCAGCCCGGGTTGCGCCGCAGTTCCGCGATCATACCGAAGAAAGCCTTGCCGGTGTATACCGGATCCAGGATGACACCCTCGGTGCGGGCGACCCTGCCGATCAAGGTGAATTCTTCCGGTCGCGACAGCGCATAACCGCGTCCGACGTAGCCGTCGATGATGTCGATATCGCGTTCTTTAAGAAACGTCAGCTTCAGGTTGTAGCCGGCGATGGTCCCTTCACAGATGTCTCCGATGACGCGCATAAAGGTGTTCCGGTCGTCACAGACATTGATGCTCGCCACCTGGGCTTTCAATCCGTGCAGCTTGGCCCCAAGGATAAGACCGGCGGCCGTGCCGCCGGAACCGGTGGCATGCAGGATGGTCACCGGGCGCCGGCCGTCCCCCGGCAAACCGGCGATATCGGTGACCAACTCTTCCGCAGCTCGTATGTAGCCCCAGGCACCCAGGGCGTTCGACGCCCCTTCCGGGATGATATAGGGCCTGCGGCCTGCCTCACTGAGAAGCTCTGCCTCGCGCTGCATGAGCGTATCACGATTTTTGTATTCGGTCGGCGTGATCCAAACGATGGCGGCACCGGCCAGACGATCGAGCAGGATGTTGCCTTCCGGCGACGGCGGGTTGGTCGGCTCCGGCGTTCGCAACAGCAGGCGGCAGCCGAGGCCCAGCGTTGCGGCTGCAAGAGCTGTAGCGCGGCAATGGTTGGACTGGGCCCCGCCACATGTGATCACCGTGTCGGCGTTGAGGGACAGCGCATCGGCCATCACGAACTCCAGTTTGCGGATCTTATTGCCGGACAGCGCGGCACCGGTCAGATCGTCGCGCTTGACGTAAAGTTCGACACCGAGTTCTCGACCCAGACGCCGCAACGGCTGAACCGGCGTGGGCAAACGGGCCAAATCGATTCGCGGTGGATAGGACGTTTTCATTTTTCACACCCATTCTTGGAAACGGTTTTGAAACCGACTATGCAAACCGAAAAATTACCATGATCTTT
This sequence comes from uncultured delta proteobacterium, assembly GCA_963787235.1. GTDB lineage: Bacteria > Desulfobacterota > Desulfobacteria > Desulfobacterales > SG8-13 > JARFQH01. The sequence continues at coordinate 173,049 of CAWBCG010000081.1, read as the reverse complement.
GACCAATTCCCAATAGAGACATACAAATTGTTACGGTATGCGTAAAGTCTTCAGGCACGAGCGGTTTAAATCACGAAGATTTTCGCGTCACGATGAGAAAGAGCTTGGCTGTGACAGGCGCATCCTTTGGCAGTGCTTCGGGCGGTTTGGTCGACAACCGTTCCGGGGCAACGCCGCCGTCACCGGTCAGTGCGGCGACGATTGCGCGGGCCCGGGCCTCGGCGAGCTCGGTCAACACCGTCTCCGGCACGGGTTCGTTTTCCACCAGACGAGCGTAAATGGACTTCGACAATTGCCCCGGATCTGCGGCCTTTTTCGTCTGAGGGGTTTGGACGGCTAATTGAGCGGCTTTGCCCTCATCTTTTTCCAGGGATGTCTGGAGTTCCTTTAGCTGCGCTGCGCCGAAGCGCTCCGCGAACATCGCCTCCAGTGCTTTTTGGGTTTCGGGATTGCCATAATCAATCGGACCGGGATCCTCATCCATCTCAAGTTTCGTGCCGAGACGCTCCGCGACAGCCCGGCGTACACTCAACCGCTTGATTTCCTTTCCATCGATTTCCGTGCTGTAACGTCCCTGCACTTCGAGCTTCAACTGCGGCCGTTTTTGCAATGCCTCGGCCAGCTTCTTCAGCTTTTCTTTTTCCGGCGCCGGTACGGCGGCGTCACCGGGTTCAAAGGCGATGGCATCGAAATTTTCTCCAGGCGTCCCACCGACTATCGCGCCCAGCACACGGAAGGGTGCCGTCGCAATTTTTGTGATCAGGTTGACGAGCGCCTTTCCGATGAGCTGACCAAAGCTGAACTTCGGATCGTTGATATCGCCCCGCACCGGCAATCCGATGTCGATGACCCCGTCGGCGTCTTCCAGGAGGGCAACGGCAAGATCGAGCGGCAAATTGACCGCTTCGGGACTTTTCACTGGCTTGCCGAGCTTGAGTTTGTCGACGACGATCTGATTGTCACCCAACAGCCTGCCGTTGTCGATCTTGTACCCAAGATTCAGCGACAGCTTTCCAGAATCGATCTTCCGGCCGGCAAACTTGCCTGAATAAGGTGTCAGGCCGGTCATTTCTACGTTTTGAAATATCATGTCGATGTTTGTGAACGCGACGGGATCGAAGACATTGATTTCACCATTTATTTTTGCCAAACCGTATTCATCGACGTTGCCCTCGAGCTGGACCTGAGCACGGGAATCCGGGGTCGAGGACATCCCGATCACCACGCCGCCGAGTTCATGGATCCTGGTTCCAAATTGAGGCGTCAGGCTCAAATCGGCAAAGTCCAAAATCCCCTTATCAATTCGCAATTTTTGAATGCTGACCGGAAATGCGTTCCCGCCGGCTGCTTTTGGAGGACCAGTGCCTGATGGAGATCCTGCAGCCTGTGGCTCGGTTTTGAACACTTTTACGAGGTTCACCGATTGGTCTTCTCCAATGATTAACTGGCCGATCGGCCGGTCGAGTTTGATTTCCTTGATGTCGAGCCGATTCGGCGCCAGCCGGAGCTTGAGTTGGTCGGTTTTCAGCGCCTGCCATCCCAACAGGGTGTCCTTGGATCCGGACTCGGTCAAGCGCAGTTTGGCCAGATTCAGCCCACCGTCGTAAGCAAGGTCAGCACCGAGATCTTTCATACCGTAACGCAGCGTTCCCTGGGAGGATAACTCGCCGGAATGCAGGTCGAGTTTCGCAACCGAATCGATGTAAGGCTGCAACGGCGTCAACGCCACCGCGGCCACATCGATACGCGATTCGACCGTCGGACCGGAAGGATCGAGCGTGCCGGCAGCCGTCACGCTTCCTCCCGAGTCTATCTTGATATCCGCTTTAAACCCCATGGGGGATTTTCCGTCGACATCGGTGAGAGAAACGTCGAGCGGATTCAGGCTCAACAGCGGACCGTCCGCCTTGACCGTACGATCGTAAAGGGCGGTTGTGATTCCCGATAATTCGACGGTTTTCACTTCATACCGCCAGGGGTTGCCTTCGACGGCGGCTTCTTCGGACCCGCGGCGCACAGCACCGCTTTGCGGCGGCGCCAAAAGCTGCATGAGGTTTATCTCGCCGCCGGCCTCACGGACAACGTCGACATGTCCCCCGTCGAAACCGACGCGCGAGAGTGTCAATAAACGTTGGCCGAGGTCGAAGGCCCCGTTCTCCAGAACCAGTCTATCGACCCGGACCGCGGGTTCGGAAGAGCCGAGCAAACCCGCATGTATCTTATTTGCAGCAACCGAGATGCCGTTCAGGCGCACCCGGGTCTCAGCGGCAGCTGCACCCGCTTCAGCACTTAACGTGACCGTGATATCTCCCAAGCCGGCGTCGAGGGCCGGTGTGCGGCTCGAATCCTGATACTTGAGCGCCGTCTCTGTGATGTCGACTGCACCGACCTTGACGGCCCAGGAACTTTCTTCCCGGCCGTTTGGGGCCGGCGGCCCGTTCTTTTGGACGATCGGTTGCGGACGAGCGCCTTGTCCGGTTGTCTGCCGGACGATGCGTTGCAGGTTCAAGTTGCCTTCCTGGTCGACGTCAACGTTAACGTCACCTCCGATTAGGGATAGTTTTCCGATTTCCAGTTGCCGTGTGGCCAGGTCAAAACGGGTGGCGCTCAATATAACCTGCTTGGAAGTGAAAAACGGGCCTTTGGCACCGGAAAGCCTGAGTGACAATCCGGTGAGGCGGGTCGCGACACCGTCGAGCTTCAGCTGAGGAGAAGAACCGCTGAGGTCGAGTTCATAGTTGGTGTTGAAATGAAATATGCCGGTCGGTGAGTCAATGGCAACACTGTCCCTTATAAATTCCCACAGGCTGGCCACCTTGATGTTGTCCAGGGTGAGATTGCCGGTCGACCGGAACGGGTGCAAGGATATCTCCCCGGCCCAGTTGATCGATTCGCCGTCCGGAGTCGTGGCCACCAGGGTGTAAGGCCCCTTCCGGTCGGGAAGGGTTGAAATGTCCGTCAACCGGATGTCGAGGGGCCGGAAAGCCAGGGTTGCCGGCGACGATTGGCGCCGGTCGATGATGTCGATGGCACCGCCTGAGACTGCAATGTCCTGAAGCAGCAGACGCGGCGGAGGCCCATCGGGTTCTTGTGCTTGATTCGGTCCCTTCGGAGCCAGCTTGGCGAGATTGAGAGCGCCATCGGTCCCGATAACGAGATTGACCAGGGGTTCGTCCAGAGTGATTTGGCGAAAAGTCCAGGCCCATCGAAACAGGCTGCTCAATTCGAAGTCGACCAGCAGGTGCTTGAAAGCCCCAATCGGTGTTCCATCCGTTTCGGTGAGCTCGAAATCGCTGGCCTCAAGTTTAAACAGAAACGGGTTGATGCGCACCTTACCGATATGGGCTTCACGCTGCAGGAGGTCCTGCGCGATTTGGGGCACGTAATGTCTGACCAGATAGGGGGCGAGAAAAAAGCCGCAAAGCGTATAGAGGATCAGAAATCCAACGGTGATAAAAAACGCCTTGCCGAGGAATATCCGCCGCAATTTTGCTGTCAATCCTGATTTTGTCGTCATTCGGCAATCCCTGTCTTAAACTGGTTTCGATCGGTGCTGCCCTTTCGTCTCATCTCAATTACCTCGGTATCTCTCCTGATTGCGGAATCGACTGTCAGTGCAACGCACTGTTTTGCTTGCCGCCGCCGGCACTCAGCACCACTGCCATGAGGGTTACCATCGCTTTGGCGACCAGTCTCTCTTTTCCGTCGGGCACCGAAAACACCTCCGATTCCGAAACCATGATTTTTTTGCCCGCGTGCACCACCCGTGATCGGCACAGGAGAGAATCTCCCAGGGCGGGTTTGAAATAGTTGATCTTGAACTCGATGGTCAGAATGCGCTCCTTTTCAGAGACCAGTGTGAAGGCCGCATAGCCGGCCGTGTGGTCTGCCATTGTGGCCATGACGCCGGCATGAACGAAGCCGTCCTGCTGCCGGTGCATATCGCCGACGGCGAGTCGCGTTTCGAAGACTCCATGGTCTACCCGTTCGACTTCGAACCCGCAAAATGCCGGAAACCCTTGGAGGTAATCTTTTTTCAGAAACGCAAACCAATCGTTCGCCATGAATCACTTCCCTCTGAAAGTGCCCGGCAGACGAGTCTTTTTATCCATGCCGTCTAAAGCGGTCCGTCTGCTGTGCCCCGGTAAACTGAACCTTCCGGCATCTATCCGTGCCATTAAGAACCATTAATAACTGCATCCGATCCCGTCAATAGACAATGCCAAGAGCTCGCTCAAAAAGAACGTCATATTCTATTATAGACGCCGATGCATCCCGTCCGACTATCGGTGCGAAAAATCGGAATATCCAGATATGCCTGGCTTTTCGCACCTTGCCGGTCCGCCGCTTCAACGCCCAATATTGCCAACTATTTTTTTCGCGAACCCTAAAAAAGAATAGCGGTATTTATAGCGGACTGCCGGGAACCGCCCACGGTGGTTGGCCTTGGCGAATGAGCCGGTTGTGTGAAATCGCTGAACGGGAAGCCGTCGAACGGAACTGCGGTTTGCTGGTAATAAGGTTCGTACTCGAGTGGAAAACAAATCAGCTGAAGGGAAGAATTTACGGCGAGGAATCGTGGCTCCGGGGCGCAGGCCAAGCGCCCCGGTGCTTTCCTCCATCGAGGTATAGTTTCTTGGAAGGATTAGTGATCGTATTGACTGGCGTATTTTGCGTCGTTGTAAAGGCTGCCACCGTAAAGGTCTTTGCCGTAAGCACGAATGATGTCCTGCCCCTTTTCTGATGCCACAAACGCAATGAATTTAGCGGCCGAGGGCTGACCGGTCGTGGCACCCTGCGGTTGGCAAAGGCCGTGGTAGGTGTTAATCAGCATCGGGTCACCCCGGAAGAGAATGTTCAGGTTGGGGAGTTCTTTTTTAGCGGCCACCCAGGTGCTGCTGTCGGTCATGAAGTATCCCTTTTCCGTGTCGGCCTTTTTCAGGGTGGCCATCATGAAATCCTTGGTCACGATGTACCAGTCACCCGCCGGAGTGATGCCGGCTTTTTGCCAGACCGCCATCTCCTTTTTGTGGGTGCCGGAATTGTCCCCGCGGGAAAAGAATTTTGCCCCGGATGAGGCGATTTTATGATACGCTTCGGCGGCAGAGCCGGCCGTAGCGATGCCGGCAGGATCCTGCGCTGGTCCGACGATGTAAAATTCGTTCGAACCGATCAGGGACCTGTCAATCGCCCAGCCTTCCGCCACGGCTTTTTTCTCAGCTGCGGGCGCGTGAACGAGGACGAGATCGACCTTCTTTTCCTTGAGCATTTTGAGAGATGTACCGGATCCAGCCTTGACCCAACACAGGCTGGTCCCATTTAGCCGGTTGAATTCCTTTGCCAGGGCTTCGACCAAACCCAGTTCTCCCGGACTGCCGGTTGCCAGGGAGAATCGGAGCGTTCCGGTTCCGTATATGGCCGTGCACTCATCCGCGGCGGAACCGATTCCCGATATGATAAGCAGGACCGAAAGCAATGATAGCCAGCGAAGCGTCTGTCTCAGGTAGTTCATGTGTCACTCTCCTTTGTTGTCGATTGCATCCCAGACCCTTAGGACTCGCTCAGAAATAACGAACCATTTTAGACACCGGTGCATCCCGTCTGACTGCGTTGCGCGAAAATACAGTTACTTTTCGACTTGTGCGAGTGTCAATAGGAGTATAAGTGACGACAAATAACGTCTAATATAAACCCAAAATGACAGTCTAATGCTGGTTTTTCGGGTCTTTGCATATTTTTCAGCGCACTTTCACCCTGGCGATAAGGTCGGCGGTTGCTTCGGATGATAAAGGCGCCGATGTTAAAAAAGAATAATAGTTGAACAGAAGAATGATTTTGGCTTTTGTATCCGTATTTTTGTTTACTGGACTGTTGACACTACATTTTAGGCTTGACGGATCGTTCACTTTCTACAAAAAGAGGAGTATATGAGTCCCGTATATTTTGATTACTACGATTCGCCCATTGGCCTGATCGAAATAGCCGGAACATCGACGGCCGTCATCGCTCTGAACTTCGTAGAAGAACGGTGCCGGGAAGTCGCTTCCCATTGGCTGGTCGCCGAAGCCGTTCGGCAGATCGACGAGTATTTCGATGGCAAACGCCGCGAATTCGAAATTGAAATGGCCCTTGAAGGAACCGATTTCCAGCAGCAGGTCTGGCGGCAGCTGGGAACAGTGTCTTATGGCTGCGTTGCATCCTACCAGGATATTGCCAAAGGCGTGGGGCGACCGACCGCCGTCAGAGCCGTCGGCGCAGCCAACGGCCGCAACCCGATCGCCATCATGGTTCCCTGTCACCGCATCATCGGTAAAAACGGCCATTTGGTCGGGTACGGCAGCGGATTGTGGCGCAAGGAATGGCTTCTCAAACACGAAGGATATCCGGTATCCGAGATCTGCCGCTGAAAACCGGTTGCGGCGGTGCAAGGAAGAGAAGTTTTACAGGATTTTCCATTCGGGCAGCGGGCGAAAAACCAACTCACGGCCCAGAAAAACGCCTTCACCCGGTGCCTCGCAAGCGGCCACCATTAAAGAAGGGATGATCGCTCCCATGCAGTATCAACTCATTTTACAATTCCAGGGTCATGATGTCGATGATTTCGAGGACTTGATACATCTGGAAGATACCCTTATTGTCCATCTGAATGAGCGCCATTTAGTGGAAGGCCATGATTTCGGTGACGATACGATGAATATATTTATCCGTACCGATTCGCCGGAATCCGCTTTCGATAAAATACGAGAGTTGCTGCACCACTCTCTGCTCGACAAAACAAAGGCCGCTTGCCGTCGATCGGGCGAAAACGATTTCACCGTCATATGGCCTGAAAAATATGAAGGTCGCTTTGAACTATAATATGATCTGCCCCAAATGCCAGACCGCGTTGAGGCTGCAAGACAACTATTGTCCGCACTGCGGTTTCGATCTGCACGGACGGCAGTCCCGCAGGATTCCTCTCACCGCGATTCTCGTCGGTCTCTTGATTCTGGTAGGTGCCGCTTTTTATCTGTACCGCATCCTTTCACCCCCCGTTTCCCGTGAAATCGCTTTTCAGATCGGCACCAACCCCCTTCCAGCCGCCTCCGAAAACCATATTGCAGTACCGCCAGCCGGCCAGGGAGCTTATTCGGCGACGGGGGTACTGCGAAAACTGCCGGTCGGGACGGTGACGATCCAGGACATTGCCGGTGACCTTGTCGCACAAATTCCGGCGGCTATTGTCGGCAGGGGCTGGGTGGCATTGCCGGCAGAGGCTTGTCTCAGCGGATATTCTTGGCAGTACCACAGCGAAGGCGGCGACATCATAGAGATTGCCGGCGGTATCATCGGTGAAAATGACTCTGCAGGCATCTGGCAACTGCAGCCGGGCTATCTTGTGACCGGACCGCGGCTTTCGCCGTGGGATGCTTCAAAATCCCTGCAATGGGCCTCGATTGTGTCCGACAAAAGGAGGGTCCCAGTACTGCCGTTAGATGCCGTCGATGAGCGATACGTAACCAGGATCGTTCTGTCGGAAATACCGATTGAGCCGGGTGTTTTCATCCAGGATGACCACATGGTGGGATGGACTTTCGGCGGTTCGACGGCCACCGGTTACCTGTGGCGCGGTCTCGACGGAGAAAATCTGGTATATGACATCAGTGTTTACGATTATTACCGGTTGACCTTCGAAAACACTCGTGAAGAACAAATTATTCTGGCGTTGGCACAAGCGGATGCCGCCGCCTCCGATCAACTGCGGGCTCTGGCCGGGGCTTTCCTTTCGAGTCCGGTAGCCGGCGGCACAAAAGCCTTTCCGCATCTTCAGGCCGCAGCGGTCATTCCCAGGATGCAGGCCCTTATTGACCGTCTCCGGCAGAACGGTCAGGCCATCGAGGCGGCCGACGCTTTTGACGACCGGATCCTGGCTTCGTTAGGAGATGTGGCGCTCGCAATCGATGTGGCGGGGGCTACTCAGGAAGGCTACGGTTTCGGTGCCGCCGTCGACCTGATTGAAAACATACAGGCCGATTCGGCCGCGTTTGGTGGAACACGTCCGGCCGAACTGGACGATACGCTTAGACGGCTGTATCAGCAGTGGCTGTCAGCATTGATTCGAAGCAGCGATTTTCAAACCGCTCGGCAGGTCTACGGACGTGCCGAAGCCGGCTACCCGAGCGACCCGCGTATTCACCTAATGGGTGTTGAGCTGGCATTGGCGCTCTCCGACTGGCCGACCGCCGAGCGACTGCTGTCCATGCAAGCCTATCCCGCCGACCTCACCAACCAGGTAAAAGTTTTAGAGAATGAGATTGCGACCCTGAAAAGCGAGGCGGGAAAGATCGTCATCCGTTTCGCACCCGGCTCCAAACAGATCCCGGTGACAGCGGTTTTGAGCAGCGACGTTGAACAGAGTTTTGTAGTCGATACCGGTGCATCGATGGTCACCATACCCCGTTCAACCGCTCAGAAATTGGGCCTGATGAGCAGCCGGAGCACCATGCGGCGGCAAGTCAACACAGCCGGCGGCACCGTTCAGGCCGAGGCGGTGGTACTGCCGTCAATCGAACTGGACGGCCGGCAGCTCGACAATGTCGAGGCCCTTGTCCTCGACCTGCCGAACCAACCGGGTGTGGGCCTTTTGGGATTAAATTACCTGCGCCGCTTCCGTATGGACCTGAACTCGGAGCGCGGCGTCTTGACGCTGGCGCCACGCTGAGCCTGCCTATGGTCTCATCCACCCGCCCGATATGCGTTTGGACCGGCTGTCGATACATGCCTGCCCTCACGATTGTGGGTGTAAGGGTCACGGTAAGAAATAATTCCACACGGTTGCGCCGGATTATGGCTTGTCTAAAAGCCACATCCACCTGTGCATATCGGGATACGTGTGGGTGGATGTAACGCAGTAGACGGGCCATAAGACAAGCAAGAGGTGGAATTATTTTTTGCCGGGGCCCTAAGGCTCAGCCAGTCGATTCCAGTACCTTCGCGTAAACCGGGATCAACTTTCACGAGCGGCTTTCAATACCCCGCGGATATCCAGTTCGTGGAGGCGGGCGTGCTCGTCCGCCCAGCGGATGAAGCGTTCGAGCCGACCTGTCCCGTGAAAGGGGTGCCGGCCGATACGATCGAAGTCTGAGTCCACCATGTCCGCTACTATCCCAATCGTTTCCCTTCGAACGGCCCCGAAGCGCTCGATCAGTTCATCCAGAGAAAGTCCGTCAAGTTTGGCCGGCTGTGTGCGGTTGAAACGCCCCAGGTCGAAGTCTTGGGGAGAGCCCGGGCCGCCGGTCAGCATATTGCGGAACAACCACTGCATCGACTTCTCGATGGTGATGAAGTGCGCCAGCACCTGCCGCACCGTCCAGTGCACGTCGTCGACGTAAACAGACCGGTCGAGATCAGCCGGCGGCAGGGTCTTAAAAAATGTGATGGTACGCGCCGCCCCTCTTTCGAGAGCCTGCGTCATATCGGTTCTTCTATCGACCATGTCGTTTTGCCTTGCCGGTGGCGCGCCCTTACTTGGAGGAACCCGCCGCAAAGATGTTGTTGATTTAATTTGAGCGATTGTCGGGGTTGCCACAGCGTGAAGCGCCGCCGCCGGTTCCCGCGGAACCAATTTGCGACAATACAGTTATGACTTGCATTTGTAAATAGTCTGTGGCTTTTATCTCCACGGGAAGGCGGCGCAGTCCTGAAACAGAAGCCATCCCGTTCGAAACCGGCCGGGTACCGGACTGAAGCGGCCCAAAGGTTGCCAGCTGTAGAACGACCCGTCTGAAACTGAAAAAAGGAGGAGGACATCCGATGCCAGAATTGGCGTACCTGAATGGGGAATTTCTACCGATCGACAAAGCGCTGGTCCCTATCGAGGACCGGGGGTATCAATTCGGCGACGCGGTCTACGAATTCATCGCCAGCTACAAGGGTCGGCTCTTTTGCCTCGAAGAGCACCTGGACCGTCTCGACCGCTCACTGAAGGGACTGTCTTTCCCACCGGTATCCCGTGAAACCATTCGAAAGGCGGTGCTGACGCTGTTCGAAAAAGCCGAAATTCAACGCGCCGGCATCTACATTCAGATTTCGCGCGGCGCATCGCCCCGCAACCACGCATTTCCGGATAGTGTCAACCCCCAAATCGTGATGACCATTCGCGAAATCGAGGAAAAACCGCCCGAGTTGAGAAAAAACGGAGCCGCAGCGATCACCGTAGAGGATTTTCGTTGGGGCCGCTGCGATCTGAAAACCGTTCAGCTGCTGCCGAATGTTCTGGCCAAGCAGAAGGCATTGGCTGCCGGTGTCTTTGATGCCATATTCGTATCACCCGAAGGGGTAGTGCGCGAAGGCACCAGTTCCAATATCTGCATCGTCGCCGATGGCGTGGTGATAACGCACCCCCTGACTCCGCAGATCCTGCCCGGTATCACACGGATGGTGGTGATCGATTTGTGCCGGGAGCTGAACATTCCGGTTTCGGAGCGCTTTTTCAAAACCGACGCACTTTACGGTTCCGAAGAGGCATTTTTAACCGGCACCGTCACGGAGGTGCTGCCGATTGTGACGATAGACGGCCACCGCATCGGCGACGGCCAGGTTGGACCGGTCACCACAAGACTCTTTGAAGCCCTGCGTCAACGCTCCGGTACCTGACGCCGCCGTCCGGCCGGAAGAAGGTTTACAAAAGCCGGACGGGATGCATCGGCGTCCAAAATGGTACGTTATTTTTGAGCGAGTCTTTAATCCGGTCCGCAGGGTTCCTTGAGCACCATCGTCCGCCAAAGACAAGCATAATAGTGGAAACTCGCCAGGATCAATGCGCCGCCAACGGCGAAATACACAATGGCAAGGTAGGCCTTCGGGATCTGAGAGTGACGCAGGACAAGACCCAGTCCGATCATCAAGCCGATGATCAGGTAGCTTCTCCAGGCCTGAAAGGCGAACAGGCAGCCCTTGTCCGGCAAACGACAGAGGCGATCGATGTTTTTTGTCGCAATTCCGGAAAAACTGAAGCGATAAGCAATAAGAGCCAGGAACACGCCGGCCATACCGAGGGATATCGCCCGCGTGCCGGGCAGCAGACTCACCCATTTGTAACCCAACCGGCAAAGCCCCAGTCCCACCGTGGTCCACAACAACCCGGCCATGGCCATGAGACCGTATTTGGGCACAGCCGGCTTAAATTTTGCCAGTTCCATCGGAATTCCTCGAACGGGTAGCACCGGATGGGGCGTCGGCATACACGATATTTTTCGTTATCGAGAGGTAGGTTGCGCCCAGCCCTTTGCAAAACGCGACACAACAGGTGAATACAAAAGAGTCCGGTTCCCTATTGTTTTACGCTCCCCTGTGTGGATATTAACGACAAGAAGAGCGCCACGTCAAGCCGGATCATTATGGAGCTTATGTAATCGGACCGGAAGGTGAAAAGGTAGGAATTTTTTATTCCAGCATCGATCGGGTGGTTATTAATTTCGACAAAACTAAAAAAACGGTTTCGCTCATTCCGGACACTCCCTATTTACGAGGCGGTCCCTGAGGACCGATAGGCGCGTCCGGTCTGCTTTAAATGAGGTGCAAGGCTCTTTGGTACATTTGCCCTCGTTTCTGCTGCAGTTCTATCCCCCCCTGTTTTCATCATGCCCGATTTCGACATCTTCGAAATCGGGCATTTCATTTTCACGGTTAATAACAATGAGGTACGCATAGGCAACAACGAGACACACGGCAAGCACGATTATAAGAAAAATAAATATAAAATTTAGCATGTTAAATCTCCTTGTATGATTTATCAGATGAAACCTTTGGCCGGGAGCCGGTGTTGACCAAGTGTTTTGAAATCGTGTAAAGAAGTGATTCGTAGGGAAACGGCTTCTCGATCACGTCATCAATGCCGCATTTGAATACCTTTGACATAGGATCGACGTCACCGTAAGCGGCCACCATGATTTTTATCGCCTCAGGGCAATACCGATTGGCTATTTTCAGAAATTCAAACCCATCGATTCCAGGAAGGCTGAAGTCGCTGATGATCACGTCGAAAGATCCTTCCTTCAAATGGGAAAGACCTCCGGCGCCGGAGCGTACACTGTGCAATAAACACCCTTCATCCAGCAGAGCCTTTGTCAACGCTTCTCGGGTTTCTCGTTCGTTTTCTACCAGGAGGACTTTCAGGCCGGCCATTTTTTGAAGGTTTATCATTTCAAATCTCTCTCAATTAAGGTCATGGAGGTTGAAACGCTTTGATATTAAATATTTCAAAGAATGTGCCATCTTTTAGATTTGACAGTTTATACAATAAATAAAGAATGTTATTGAATATTATCTAACCGCTGTCATACGGATCGGCACCGTATGTGAGTGTGATGCCCCAACGTTGTTGTGAAAATTGCCACACGTAAAACGTTAAAGTGTTGCTTAAAGACTAATGAGCTACCGGTTTGAGAGGGAGAGGTTCAGGTCGAAACCACGGTAGTTTTCATTAAACCTGAAAATACCACCGGGACGCGGCCCTCGGAATACGGATTGAGAGGGGGCTTTTAGTACGAAAATGGAATGTAATAAGGAAAAAAGGTGGGAACCGCTAATCCCGTCTGGGCGGGAAACCGCTCAAGTTAGGTGAGATGCTAATATAAAGCGAGTGCAAAGATTTCGAGGCGTTATGGGGAAAAAGCAGTGTAAGTGACGGAGTAAAAAATCTTTTTAATTTTGAAACGCTCAGTATAAATTTTCGGCTCACTGGCCGAAGGGTCGCCGGCAAAAGAAGTGAAGATTGAACGGGTCGGCCGGGACCTCCAGAACCTGCACCTGCTCGAACCCGACCGCCTCGAGCATGGCGACCGCTTTCTGCCGGCCCCACATCATTCCCAGGCCGGTCCCGCCGTTGACCAACCCGACCGGCATGCAGTGCATCAGACTGACGGTGTACAAAAAGGTTCCCATCGGGTGTTTCCGGTTGTCGAGAAGATGACTGCTCGCCGCAATGTCGATCATGGAAAACAATCCCCCGGGTTTCAGGATGCCATATATGCCCTTAAGGGCTTCCAACGGCCGGCTTTGGTCGTGAATAGCGTCAAATGCGGTAACGTAATCAAAAGATCTCGTCAGGTTGCCGGTCGCAGGCAAACCGGCGGCATCCAAGTTAAGAAAGATCAAATTTTTAAAGCCCTGCTGACGGGCCGATGCTGTGGCCGCCTGAATCGCCTCAGCGCTGATGTCGATACCGACAAACTCGCTTCGTGGAAATGCTTCGGCCATGAGCATCAAGGCAATACCCTCTGCACAGCCGATATCGCAAACTCGAATCCCTGAACTCAAATCCCGGATGAGTCGGCCTTCGTCGACTGTGGGTAGAAACCGGTCTACCAGCACCATCCGGTGTTTGGCATCGGCCAATTGAGACATGAACGCTTGAAACTTTGGATAAAGGCTGTAATCAACCCCTTTTCCGTCATAAAAGCGCCGAACAACAGTTTCCATTACACTCGTGGTCAGCAGCGGGATTTCCTGTGTGTATACGCCCAGGTTCGAATTTCCGGCCCGCCGGGCGATCAGGTCGCCATGCGCCCCGGGAAGAAAAAAGAGGTCCTCACCTTTATCAGTTACGGTCAAGTCGACGATTTCTCCACAAACCATAACCCCCAACCATTCTTGCACATAACGGGGATCCAGTCCTGCTTTTTCGGCAATCGTCGCCAAAGGTTCGGGGGATTCGAATGTATCCAACACATCGAACAGCCCGGTGCGGTAACCGATGGCCATGGCGAGGTTCAACGCACCGAAGTTGAGAATGTCGGTCATTTTTTTTGAAAATGCTTTACGAATCGCTTCGGACGACGCCTTCATGACCTCTCTTTAACCGGGGCAGATCGTATCTGTACCACTGACGACTGGTGATGTTGTAAACCTAATTTAACTGCACCCAAACAGATTAACTGTCAGGAGAGCGGCTGCATGTAAAAAGACCGCGACTCAACCACAGAAGTGTTCGTGAGCCTAAAAATAAACGAGGGAACCGAATCCTTGGATCCCTTCCCTCGTTGATGATTTTCTTTCAGCTTAAAACAGGTTGACGCTATGGCAAGGTCGATATCAGCGCTGGGCCGAGCGCGGCGCCTTACCCGCCAGGGGATTGTAGAGCTTCATGATAGCAAATTTCATTACGTCAAGTGTCTTCATTTCCGTAACGATATTCATTAGTTTGTCTTCTGCCTCCGCCGGAAGTGAACAAGCGTTGCTAGCATCGAAGGTCAGACCGGGGAAGCCTTTTACCAATTTTTTCTGATCTTTCTGGCTCATCGGCACTTGAACGGCCTTTTTACCGTCAATTTCGGCAACACTTTCCTGTAAACCGGCGGCTTCGATTTTTTTAAGTTTTGCATCATCTAAAAAAACATTAATGAAATAGTCAGCCATGTGTATTCCTCCCTTTTAATAAGCCCAAAGCCCAATGCGTGAATCAATACCTCTTTCCAGTAGTGGTGATGTTTATTCGAGACGACGCGGCATGTCAAGTACTCAATGAGATAGAGGGCTAATGCATCAGATGAGGTTTATCGCCGAAAGGCCTTTAATGGTAAACTCCGGCCTCTTTAAGATGATTTTTGATTGAAAACAACGACCGACCTGTGTATAGAAATGCATAAAAAAAGGGGGCCGAAGCTTAAACGTTTTTTCTTCGACCCAACTGGATGCTTGCGACCAGAGTCGCCGCTGACACCTGAAACCCAATTTCGAAGAACCAAATACGTTAACTTTAACAACACATCTTCGCTTCGTGGCGGAAGTTGTGTTTTAAGACTCTCAAAGGGCCGGAGGATGTCGAACCCTATCTCCAAGATGAACAACTATCGCACGCCAGCCGGGTCGACGTCGATGCTTGTACGCCGTCAAGCCACTCCCCTTTTTTACTTACAGGTGTTCATGATTGTATTGAAGGCCTCCCGTCTGGCCAAAAGAGGCCGGTATGACGATGCACAATGGATCAAGAGCAGCTTAAATACGATAAAAGCGCTCGAATCCGTGGGAGGCAGGTTCGAAATCGAAAATTTGCCCTCGTACCGTAAACCCGAATCTTCTTGCGTCTTCATCGCGAATCACATGAGCGTTCTGGAAACCTTTGTCCTGCCCTGCCTGATTCAACCGCATTGCAATGTTACCTTCGTGGTAAAAAAAAGCCTGATCGACTACCCTTTTTTCAGACATGTCATGCGAAGCCGCAACCCGATTGTCGTGGGACGCGCCAACCCCCGTCAGGATTTGCGAACCGTTCTGCAAGAGGGCCAGAAACTGCTAAAAGACAATGTTTCCGTGGTCATATTTCCCCAAACCACACGCAGTGTTGATTTCGAACCAAGCAACTTCAACACGCTGGGGGTAAAACTCGCAGCGCGCGCCAACGTGCCGGTTGTACCGATCGCCTTAAAAACAGACGCTTGGGAACTCGGACGCAAATTAAAGGATTTCGGAAAGATTCGTCCCGATAAAACGGTTCACATCTGCTTCGGAGAGCCACTTCGGGTCCAAGGGTCGGGTAAGGCAGAGCACAGGATTGTCGTGGACTTTATTAGGACTAAGTTAAAAGACTGGCAGTAGTATTGGAGTAATTACGGTTTTAAATTAAGTAATTTAAAGTGGTTAGGCTCTATTATTAAAGTTTAAATTCAACACCCGCATTGTCCGGTTTGAATGTGTTGGCCCGGCGTGCAAAGCACTTTTATTTCAATTCTGCTCTTCGCGCCCTATCCCCTGAAAGTCTTGCCTCGGACCTGTTTCTACTTCTACGGTCCTGCCCGCTTCGGCGTTCAATCCCCGATCTCCTTTCGGGTATGTGGGCGACATAAGTAAATACTCGTCTGTTTAAGCCCAAGCGTCTCCCATCGAGCATCGCGGCATTTAAATTCATCGATATAACATTTCCCAATGACCACCCACACACTATTCCGGCACCCACATCGATTGTAACCTAGTGCCAGGATGGTTCAGTTTGTTGGTTAGTGTAGAAAAAAATTTAGCTAAATCGGCTCCCGGTAAAAAGCAAATTTTTTGACCCAATTTTTTATCTGGATTTTGATCTGTTCCATAAAACTGGTTTTCGGCTCTTTCTCGCAGGCTTGATTGTGGCCTTTGAGCCACAACTGTTCAAGATATTGCCAAGACAGATTGCTGATGGATGAATACCGTTTCGGCAATTCCCACAGACCTGTATTTTCGTCCCTTAAAATTTCTGTCGATTGCCGGCACTTGGGACAAGTTAACGTCATTATTTTCATTGCGGTCCTTTACCTGGTTGAATCGAACGATGGTAGCCGGTCAAATTTCAACTAAAACAGTCGCGTTCGTCTTATTTGAAAGGATTTAAAGCGTTACCGGAATCGACAACCTGAAAGGCTCGCATTTGATTAGCAAAAATCATGCAAGGTATTACACGTTTGCTATAACTCTAATATAACTTCATAATTTTTGTTTATTGGACCGCATAACGGGGTTGTAAAATGGGTAATTGTGGTGGAAAGGTTATACTTTTATGGCAAAATATTTTCACAATTTATCCGGCCAAGCGGCATATTTGCATTTGAGGTCACAAAATTTCATTCCTACTCGTTCCTCAGGATGTCCAGCACCTCGATCTTGGCCGCCTGCCAGGCCGGGTATGCACCGGCTACGAGGCCGAGCAAAACCGAGCCCACCATGGGTCCGATGATAAAAATCGGATCGTAGGTCACCGGCATCTTGCCGATTTTGTAAATCAACAGCACCAGTCCGGCAGCCGACACCACGCCGACAAATCCGCCGGCACCGGCCATCAAACCGGATTCCAGGATAAACTGGCGGATGATGTCCAGACGCCGGGCCCCCACCGCACGCCGCACGCCGATTTCCATCCGGCGCGATCGCACCAGCAGCACCATGAGGGAGAGAATCCCCAGCCCGCCAACGGCAAAAGAGATGCCGGAACTAAGCAGACCCAGCGTCTGAACCAATTGCAGGGCCTGTTCCTGCAGCTGAATGGTGTCCTTGGCGGTTAGCAGGCTGAAATCAACGGCCTCTTCCTCTCCGAGGTGGTGGCGCTTCCGCAGGATGCTATCAGCCGCTTTCTTCACCACATCGTAAGACTGATTGTCGGTCAACTGAAGGTAGACCCCTGTAATCCAGTCCTGGTTGGCGAGCCGCCGCATGAAGGTCGACAGGGGAACGAAAACCTGTTCGTCCTGGTCGCTGCCGACGATGTCGGCCCCCTTGGGCTCCATGACCCCGATGACGCGCACCCCGGCGCGGAAAATGTAGACCATCTGCCCCAATGCCTGCTCGGGTTTGCCGAAAAGACGCTCGGCAATTTTCATTCCGAGCACGCAAACGCGGGCCCGCTGATTCTCGTCTTTCCAGGTGATGAATCGTCCCATTGCCGGGCTGAAGCTACGGACCTCTGTGTAGGTCGGCCATGTGGCCACGACCTGACAGGGAATCTTGACCGCTCCGTAGCGGATCGGAAGCTCTTTGCTGGCAAACGGCGCTCCGGCGCGGGACTGGGGGATCGAACCGATCAGTTCCCGAGCGTCCTGCAGGGTAAAGGTGGTGGTCACGTTTCTCACCGCCGCTGACCCCGAGCGTCGAAACAGGACTTTGCCGCTGCGGGCCATGAACAAATTAGTCCCCAGTTTGGCGGTTTCCATCTCGGCCTTGAGATACATGGCCTGTGAGACGTGTTGGACGGCCGTCAACGCCAAGGCACCGAGAAAAACACCCACCATGGCCAGAATTGACCGCAGCCGGTGGGCCTTGAGCGATGCGAACGCTATTTTAAAACTAAAAAACACGGCCTTATATCAATACTCCCCTTTCAGCGCTTCGATCGGCGGCATGCCGGCCGCAGTGCGGGCGGGTCGCAGACCGAAAACAAGACCCATAAATGTGGCCGCCAGAGTGGAAAAGATGAACACTTTCCATGAAATCATGATTTCCAGCACACCGAGCTGTGCCATCAGTTGACCCAGAGACAGCCCCAAAATCACGCCAAGCACAGCGCCGGATAGACTCAGAAAGACCGATTCGGTCAGCACTTGCATCAGAATCGCCCAGTCGGGAGCACCCACAGCCTTCTTGAGACCAATTTCGGATCGACGTTCGGTAACACTCAGGTAGAAGAGATTTGCCAGGACAAACCCGCCCACGATTATGGCCACCAAAGCCGTGATCCCTAAAAAGAGCATGAGTCCGCCTTTGAACATCGACAGGAATTTGAGGATTTCGTCCGCGGTAAGAATGGAAAAATCATCGGGCTCGCCGGGTTGCAGATTGTGCAGATGTCTCAGGAGGCTGCGCAGATTGGCAACGTGGGTCTTCATGTTCTCCGGAGCATAGAACTTCACCCTCAGCGCCCGAAAATACTTGCGATCCAGATTGAAGCGCTGGGTCAAGGTTGTGATGGGTAAAATAACGCGATCGTCGACAGAGCTTGACCCACCGCCGCCGGTGGCACCTCGATAGGAGAGTCGGCCGACGATTTGCACCGGCAGCTGGTCGACGAAAATAGTGTGGCCCACTGGCGATTCGCTGCCGAAGAGGTCCTCGGCCACGAGATCACCCATCAGACCGACCTTGGCCCCTTTTTGAACGTCCTCCTCGGTGAAGTCGCGCCCCTCGGCCAGCGGCCAATTCCAGGCTTCGGCATAACCGGCGGTCGCCCCGACGATGACGGGTACCTGCCGACTCTTCCCGCGATAGCGGACGGTGACGTCGCCCTTGCCGCGCATCGGCACGACCAGGTAAGCGCCCGGCAACGATTCACGTAGTTTTTGGGCGTCTTTGTAAGAAAGGGTCAATGTTCGCCGGCCCACGGCCCGGCTCTGGATGTCGCCACCGAGCACGAAGGCCGCATCGGGACCAAACCATTTGACGATCTCCATGGCCTTGCGCTCGGCCCCGTCCACAGCCGCCACGATCACCGTAAGCGAAGCGATGCCCAGAGCCACGCCGAGCACAACGAAGAAGCTGCGCAGTTTGTAGGCCCACAATGCGGTAAGAGCCATTTCGCCGATGCGCCAGGTCTGCCGCAGCAAATCAATTGGGCGTGATAAGACCGTCACTGAGCCGGATCCTCCTCCGGGCATAACCGGCGACGTCATCGTCATGGGTGACCAGAACCACTGTGCGCCCCTGCTCGTGTATTTCGGCGATAAGCCCCATGATTTCACCGCTTGTCTGGGAGTCGAGTTGACCGGTGGGTTCATCGGCCAGCAGGAGTTGCGGGTCGTTGACGAGCGCGCGGGCCATGGCCACCCGCTGCTGCTGACCACCGGAAAGCTGGCTCGGCCTGAAATGCATCCGATCCCCCAAGCCGAGCTGGTCCA
Organism: uncultured delta proteobacterium; assembly: GCA_963787235.1. Classification (GTDB taxonomy): domain Bacteria; phylum Desulfobacterota; class Desulfobacteria; order Desulfobacterales; family SG8-13; genus JARFQH01. Next base: position 153,718 of record CAWBCG010000081.1, on the reverse strand, counting down.
GAATCTGTTCGGCCCGATGCCGCAACTCGCGGGTCGCCGTCCGGCTGTAAAGGCCGGGAAGCATGACGTTTTCAACGGCCGAGACATACGGGATCAGGTAAAAGGTCTGGAATATAAAGCCGACAGTGCGGTTGCGAATAGCGCTCAGCGCATTGTCCGAGAGATCGGAGACATCCTGTTGACGAAGGAGATAGCGGCCCCCGCTGGGACGATCGAGCAGGCCGAGGATGTGCATGAGAGTCGATTTTCCGGAGCCCGACGGTCCCTGCAAGGCAATAAATTCTCCGCTGTCGATCGAGAGGGAAATACCCTTTAGAACCTCGATATTACGGTCGGCCTGTTTGTAGGTCTTGACGATGTTTTCCAATTCTACGAGCCGCTTATCCGCCATCACGGCTTGCCTTTCTTTTCCTTGTTGCCGGGCAGCACGAGCTGCGTGGCCACCTTATCACCGGCTGTTAGGCCGTCCAGCACCTCGGTATGTGTTACCCCGGCAAGACCGAGCTCAGGCGTCACTTGACGGACCTTTCCGTCCGAATCCTGCACGAACACCACTTGTCGACCATCGACCCATTTCAACGCGTTGTTGGGGATATCGAGCACATCGTCTTTGACGGCCACGATGATCTGGACCTGGGTGGTCATTTCCGGGCGCAGATAGGTCGCCTGTTCCGGGTTGATCTTGACCAGCGCCCGGTAATAGACGATGTTGTCGCGGATCTCGGGTTCGGGATAAATCGTGTCCACAGTGCCTTTGAAAACGCGTCCCGGATAGGCATCCACTCGAAACTCCACCGGTTGCCCGGGATGCACCTGTCCGATATCGGTTTCATCCACGTAGGTCCACATTTCCAGGCGCGCCGGATCGAGCACCGTGATCAGATTGGCTACCTGCAAACCGGCAACGATGGTTTCGCCCTCCTGGGCCGTTACCTGGCTGACCACTCCGCTGATCGGGCTGTAGATCCGGGTATAGGATTTGCGGACGTCCAGGGCCGCCAAGGAGGCCTCAGCCTGCTTAACCGCTGCACGCGCCTTGGCCGCCTCATCGGTGAACTCCCGCTGCAACCGCTCGAGGGTGGACTGCTTGACAGACACCTGGTTTAATTCCACCTCGGCCTGTTGATAAACATCCTCGATGGTGTCTTTGGAAATGACGTTTCTGTCGGCCAGCTTCTGTTGGCGCAGGTAGTTGTTGTGCAGGTAATTTGCCCGGGCACGGGTGAGAGCCAGGTCATGTCGGGCTTCATTGATTCTCAGAGGATACGACTGTTCCACCCGGTTCAGTTCAGCCTGAACTGCTGCAAGCTTGGCACGGGCTTCGGTCGCCTGAGCCTCCAACTCACGGCTGTCTATCTGGGCCACCAGCTGGTCCTTCTTCACCGGATCACCGACCTTCACCATCATCTTGTCGATGGTGCCGGTAGCGCGGGTGCCGATCTTGATGATCGCGCCAACCTGAGATTTTACTATTCCGGTCTGCTCGAGCACTTTGCGGACCGTGCCGCGTGTCACGGTTTCGGTAGCCAGAACTGTGATCTTTTTATCCGCGGTGGAAGATTTCCACCAGAGACCAACGCCTACGGCCACCGCCAGGAGAACAATCACCGCAATAACTTTTTTCATCACCCGTTTTCCATATAACATGAATTTGACACCCGCCGTGTCTAAAATCTCTGTCTTTTATAGCAAATCATAACGGCAAGCAAGACCCGCCAGTGGGAGACCGTGATTCTCTTTATGAAAGGGCTCTCGATTTGCTGGTGAACCTTTGCGTTACAAATAGGTACCAAACGGTCATGGCCCTGCAGGCCGGCACGGTGCATGAAAATGATACGCCGGAGCCCGGATGAACGGATGCGAAAAGCGGCTGACTGTCTGAGTCGCCTTGTATGGGGTCTTAGACCGGACCCTATGCCGATGCCGTTTGAAAGACACACCGTCAAGCTGCATCCAAACTCATTATTTTAGCATATACAGCCACCACCCCATCCACTCGAAAATGGAGTTGATGTTCAGAAGCGCCTGTTGTATAAATATATTTAAAAAGATTCTCGTGTTCATTCTCTTACTGCGCCTCCTTATTACTCCGAACAGATTCGACCATGCTGCAGCCGATCAGCCACCGTCTAAAGAATCGTGACATTGGTTAAAACGACTTTTGACTTTACCCCTGACCCCTTTCCCCTTGCCCATAACCCTATTTCATTTCAGGAGGTAAACAGATGAGTGACTACTTGATCGTGGTGGTCAATCGTGCCAGCGCCCGATTTTTCAATCTCGAGCCGGTTGAATTCCCCGAGTTTGAATCCGGACCGCGGATGGTGATGCGGACAGAACTCGACAACCTGGAGATAAATGATTTCCAGGAAATGGTGACCGACTCGAAAACCGGCCGTGGAGCGGCCCCTCAAGGAGGTGGAATTCACGGTTATGACGACAAACGGGACCAACACCTGGATGAACTGCGGCGACGTTTTGCAGTCAAGGTGCTCGACCAGATTCGGAGACTCGCCCAAATCGAACGCGTGCGGACCGTCATCCTGGCGGCTTCCTCTCGCATGCGGCGATTTCTGTATCCCGATATTGAGACGCTTGAGCGGCAGGGCATCCGGGTCCACAAGCTCTCGAAGAACATGATCAATTTCGCACCGCAAAAAATTCATGAATATCTGGCCCAGGAAGGGATCGTCCCTCATAAGAAACGCGTCACGGCATGAATTATGGACGATGAGACGCACGGTCGACAAGGCGATAAAAGTCACTCATCTGAGAATCGGTTGCCGTACGGCTGAGAACCATCACAACGGGTGTGGTCGAAAAGGCTGTTGTCAGGTGGGAGGAAGCCGTGCGGTGTTAAGACGAGGTGCCGATAGCAGTCTTTTTTTTTAAACCGGAGCCGGGAGGACGTCTTCCCGACTCCGGCACGCAAATTTTTGGGGAACAAAAAAAGGGCGTCAGGTAAAACCAGTGGTTTCGATCACGCCCGGATTGGGGTCAAAACGAGGGTAACCCGGCGGTTCATGGCCGCGGAACTCGAGATTGGCTGTGATTCCCCGAAGCCGATCGTCGTCAGACGTTCCGGAACGACACCGCGCTGAATGAGCGCATCCCGCACGGCATTGGCGCGGCGTTCCGAAAGCGCCATGTTGTAAGCTTCCGCGCCCGAACTGTCGGTGTGGCCTTGAATCTGAATCATCGTCTGCGGATAGTCGTTGAAAACTTTGGCGACCCGGTCCAACTCGGCATAAGCGCCAGGTTTGATGGTCGCGGAGTCGAAATCAAAAAACATGTCACTCTTGAAGGTGGCGGTCAAAACGTCTTGGGATCGCTGGATCGACGCCTGATCGGCCGCCGTTGCCGCTGCCATTGCCTGCCGAAGCGCCTCTTCCTGCCGGTCCATATAAGCCCCGATCTGGTTTCCCACCAGTCCGCCGAGAGCCGCACCGGCCAGCCCTCCGATGATCACGCCTGCGGTTCCATGACCCGAGCGGGCCACCGATCGACCGATGACACCGCCGATGGCAGCACCGGTTCCGGCACCGATTGCGGTTCCTTTTTGCTGCTTGGTATACGTGCCTTGCGACGCACATGCCAGCAAAAACAGTGAAGACAAAGCGATACATAGCGATTTTCGCATTCTTGGACTCCTTCTGTCGGTAATCTTAAGATACAATCAATAACTGAAGACATATATTCTAAGAAATATGACGCTTAAAATCAAATATAAAAAAATTGGCTGCACAATGAATCCGGAGGCTTGAAACGATCACTTTAACGATTGATTCCAGTAAACGAATACGGTAACGTACCTTTCAATCCTCCATACGTCAAAGTTTCGGGATCACTGCAAGAAATAATTATCCGAAATCGCGCCTGATTTTGGTTTGTCCGCAAAGCACAGAGACCGACGCATGTCAGGATGAGCGCCGGAGGAATCAACGCGTCAGATGGGCAACAAGTCGGGCCAAAAGACATGCAAGATGGGCTATTAAACCTTGCCGAGGCCCGAAGAACCCGTAACCACACTTAAAGCGGGAGAATGAAATGGACCGATATGTGGAACCAACGCGGCAGGTTTACGAAGGCTGGGACGAATTCTACAGCCGATCGGTTGACGATAAACTCGATTCATTCCGGCAGAACGACCGAATCTTCGACGTCATCTATGCCCAGCAGTTCGACCGGGAATTTCTGGATTATCTCTGCAGTCTGGCCGAAAAGATCAGGCTGCTGGCCAAAACGAAGATGGGGTTGGGCAAGCTCAAACGCCTGTTGCAGCACAAACGGGCGATGCTTTATTTCGTGCAGCCGTCGACACGGACGTTTCTTTCCTTTCAGAACGCCTGCTACACGCTGGGTCTGAGCGTTTCCGAAATTCGGGGCACATCGACGAGTTCAGAAGTCAAGGGAGAGTCTCAGGAAGACACGATCCGCACCTTTGCCAGCTATGTCGATTTGATCATCGCCCGCCACGCGGAAGCCGGATTTGCTGAAAAGACAGCCTGGGTGCTGAATCAGACCGAACGTCCGGTTCCGGTTCTAAACGGCGGCTCGGGACCGGACCAGCATCCCACCCAGGCACTTCTGGACATATACACCCTGGAGCGGGAGTTTCGCAATCTCGGCGGTCTGGACGGTAAAAAGGTCGCCATGGTCGGCGACCTGAAGCGCGGCCGAACCGTGCGCTCACTGAGTTATCTGATGAAGAACTACCGGGATGTCACCCTGTATTTCGTGGCGCCGGAGGTCTTCCGGATGCGGGAGGACATCAAAAGCTTTCTGATCAAACACACCATTCCATTTCACGAAACTGATGATTTCGAAAGCGTTATGCCGCTCGTGGATGCCATCTACTTGACCCGGATACAAAACGAATACGCCGAACATCCCTCGAACGAGATCGAGACCTACCCGGCATTTCACTTCAAAACCAAACACTTGACAATGATCCAACCCCACTGCGCGTTGCTGCATCCCCTGCCCCGGCGTTACGAGATCGAAGTGGCGGTCGACAAGGATCCGCGAGCCGCCTACTGGCGGCAGGAACGCTGCGGCATGTGGATCCGGGCCGCACTGATCACCTACATATTCAGGGTCGACCAAGTTATCCTGGACGAGTTTTCTTGATAACTGAACAAATGGGGCAAAGCCATGGCTTACAATCTGCGAAACCGCCATTTTCTCAAACTGCTCGATTTTTCACCGCAGGAAATCATGTTCCTCCTGGAGCTCGCCGGCGACCTCAAAAAAGCGACATATGCCGGCACCGAGCAGCCGCGCCTGCAGGGTAAAAATATCGTCCTTATCTTCGAGAAAACCTCCACCCGCACCCGCTGTGCTTTCGAAACCGCTGCCTTCGACCAGGGAGCGCAGGTCACCTACCTGGGGCCGACCGGTTCCCAGATGGGCGCCAAAGAGTCGATCAAGGACACGGCCCGAGTTCTGGGCCGCATGTATGACGGCATCGAGTATCGCGGGTTTGCACAGGAAAAAATAGAAATATTAGCCCGCCACGCCGGGGTGCCGGTCTGGAACGGACTGACCGACAAATTCCATCCGACCCAGGTCCTGGCGGATTTTTTAACCATGATCGAGCACAGTGACAAACCGCTGCACCAGGTCAGATTCTCTTATCTGGGAGACGCACGCAACAATATGGGCAACTCCCTGATGGTGGGTGCCGCCAAAATGGGCATGGATTTTCGCGCCGTAGCTCCCGACAGGCTTCAACCCGACCGGCAGTTGACGGCCGAGGCCAGGAAAATCGGTGGACGGACCGGAGCAAAAATCACCGTCACCAACGATATCGCCGGCGGAGTCAAGGACTGTGATTTCATTTGTACCGATGTGTGGGTGTCGATGGGCGAGCCGCCAGACGCCTGGGAGGGGCGCATCGGTTTGCTGCAACCCTACCAGGTCAATCGGTCGGTAATGGAAATGACCGGCAACCCGAAAGTAAAATTCATGCACTGCCTGCCAGCGTTTCACAACCGCGAAACCGATGTGGGTGAGGAGATTCACCAGAAGTTCGGGCTGAGTGCCATGGAGGTCACTGAAGAGGTCTTCGAGTCGGGCGCCTCGATCGTCTTCGACGAAGCCGAAAACCGGATCCACACCATAAAAGCCGTCATGGTGGCAACCCTCGGCAGCTGAGAGGGTCCCAACCGGGGTGTTTCAATTAATAAATTCGAGCCCCTCAATTAAGGTGGGCGCCCTTTCGCGTGCGGCGGGTTTCGATGAAGCGGTCATCAAACGCGACCGGCACAATACCCAACCGACTAACCTGGCGCCTTTACTAAAAGCGTTCGGCGGTGAAGGTGTTGCATTGTTCGGTATCCCCGGTCTCGATTCCCTGCGTGAACCAGTGTACCCTTTGCGCGGAGCTGCCGTGGGTAAATGAATCCGGCGTGACGTATCCTCTTGATTGTTGCTGCAAGCGATCGTCGCCGATGGCGCTTGCGGCGTTAAGCGCCTCTTCGATGTCACCCTGCTCGAGGATCCCACGCGACCGGTCGGCGTGATAAGCCCAGACGCCAGCCAGGCAGTCGGCCTGCAGTTCGAGCATGACCGAAAGACGGTTTCCCCGGCTCTCACCGACCCGGCTCCGCAAGGTGTCGACCTTGTCTGCGATCCCCAACAGTTTTTGGACGTGGTGTCCCACCTCGTGAGCAATGACATAGGCCTGGGCAAAGTCGCCGGGTGCGCGAAACCGGTTCTTCAAATCCTCCAAAAAACTCAGGTCAATGTAGACCTTCTGGTCGCGCGGGCAGTAAAACGGCCCCACGGCGGCCTGGGCAAACCCGCACGCCGACTCGACCGCACCTGAAAAAAGGACTAGAGACGGTTCCTGGTGCGATTATTTTGCCATTGCCTTCTGAATGCTGCCGAAATCCCGGAGCCAAGGTTTCAACGAGGCAAAACGAGCTGCAGCCTTTTGAGCATCGTTACGGTTCGAAAAACTGCCGAAAATGGCGATATAAACGGCCTTATCTTTTTGTTTGATTCGACAATAGGCATAAGTACCCGGTTGGGATTGTTTCTTGACCAGGTTTTTTACCGCCTGTTCGCTGCTCATCGCCGCCAACTGAAGGGTAAAGTGTTTGGGGGGTTGTTTTCTGATCCAACTGCTGCTTTCGACGCGCGCGAGTTTTCCGGTTGTTGCCGGAGGCTTCGACCCGGACGCGGCGCTCCCGTGGGTGTTAAGCGGCACATCTGCCTCTGAAACCGGCGCCTCACCCCCCAGGCATTCCACAACGGCCAACTCGTCGCCACGATTGACCTGCTGATATTTCGCCCAGAAAGCAGCGTCTATTTTTTTCTGTTCGGCCGGGACCCCCCTGCTGCGGTAGCGGTTCACTTGAGATGGTCCGCCGTTGTACGCGCTGTATGATGCACGGGCTAGGTTGGACAAACCGCCGGCCTTTTTATGCTCCTGCTGTTTCAACGCGTAATTGACCATAAACTTGAACAGGATTTCGCCCCCGGCTCGGGCGTTGTAATTGATATCCCACCGCAGCTTGTTGCGGGAATAAAAGCCGCGCCATACCGTTTCGTTGATCTGCAACAAGCCGATGTCACCGGACCCGGAAACAAGGGGCACGATTTTGTTTTTCTGCACGACGTACTGACGCCAGCAACTTTCCTGCCATGCAGCGGCGAGCATCAATTTCCGGAAAATGCGGGCGTGCTCGCCGGTGATCGTCGACGCCCGAATGCGGACGTCAGCTTCTTCCAGCAAAAGAAGGCGAATCTCACGCATATAAGGCACCAGCTCGTCTGCGGTCGGTACCCAGCGATTCAGTCGATCTCTCGAAGTTGCCGCAAAGGCCGACGGGATCAACTGCAGATTGAAACCCTGAGATTTTTTCTGCGGAGTGATTTCTTCGGGAATTCCCAAATCGAAAAGATGTTGAAGTTCCGGATCGGTTTCGTCCAGAAATTGGAGCGGATCAAGGTTCGGATTGTCGTTCAGCAATCGGGCCAGACGTCTCAGACCGTCAGCGGATATGTCCAAACCGGCCGCGGGTCCGAGCCGATCCAATGCCATGAGGGCATCGGCCGCTGTCATGAAAGATAAAAAAGGTATCGGATTCTGCTCAGGTGCTTCAACACTGATCTCGCGCATCACCGGTTCCAGTCGCTCCCAGCTGCGGACAAATAATTTCTTTACCGGGTCGCTGCCGCTATCGGCGTCCGCAACGAGAACGGCCTTCATCTCGTAACGCGCATCCAGAAGTATTTCCAACAGGGCGGAACGAAGTGCGTCCGAGTGGGTCGCAATTGCCGCCTGTTTGACGACGAAGGTCAGAAAGGCATCCCAAGTCCGGACCGTTTGCTCCAGTTGCTCCATTTCAAGGGCATTCAGCACCGGTTCCGGTCCTGCTTCAGGATTCTTATCGACATCGATGGTCAGGCGCACGTCCAGCCCGTCGGGCCGCACCGAAATGCGACCGATTCGCAAACTGTCGAGCATAACGGATAACCGGTCGGCCGAATAACGCGGCAGCACAGAGGGCAGCCATTCTTTCAACCGATCGACTTCGGGATTCAGATCTATCCTGAGTTTGCTCAACGCCTGATGCAATCGTTCTTCGGATGCCTGCAGCACGGGAGTCCCGGACAGCCGATGGCCCTGTTGGTTGTAAAGCTCGGCCGTCTGAACCTTGAACTCCGCCGACAACGGCTGACCGTCAACCAATACCGGCTTGCCTTTGACAACGGTTCGTCCCGTCCAATTTCCAATAGTAGCACAGCCGTCGGTGGTGTTGACGCCGATGGTCGCAAGGGTAGCAACCTCCACCCGCAGCAATTGGCCTTCGGCGGAGAGATGCGGTTCAGAGTAAGTAACAAAGGCGCAACCGGTGTCATCCAGCCCATATCTGGCCGTGTTGTCCGGCCCTTTAAACATCTCCCTTACGGCGAGAAACCGAAGTTGCGGGTAAGTGAGGAATATAGGGATGGCGGCTGTTTCGGAAAACGCCGGCAACGGCATGAGAATCAGTATGGCCAACAGAGCAGCGTTAATCGTTCGTGTCAGAGATGTCGGCATAGGGGCTCCATCGACCAGGCGGTTGCAACTTTTCTGAATCGCTTTCTATTACCGAAAGGTTCTGCGGTTGTTTTACTAAAATTGAAATCCATACCGCACCCCCACGACATCGAGCCCTTCATTTGGATCGGCCAGATAGGCATTCGATATATGGGCGAATAGAATCGAGATTCGGTGGCGCGTGCCGATCGTTGCGCCGATTTCAAGCGGAACTCTGAACAGTACCCTCGATCCAAGCGATTTTTTTTGATCGTCATCGGTTTCGAGTTCACCACTTTGAACGGCCAGACCGAGGCCTGTGTTAAAAAAGACGCCGGCTTTGGACACAAACTCCCATATAAATCCGCCGTACAGGGTGTTGGTGTCGCCCTGATTGTTGAGCGTCACACCAAGGTTGGGCAGGATGCTGCCTCTCCAGAGTAAAAATCCGGGCTTCTTGAAGACGATCTCGGCATTCAGGTCGAAACCGCCCTCGGCCTGCGACCCGCTCCACAAGCCGTTCACATCGTGGGCCAGCAAACCGATGCGGAGCCCGTATAGAAGGCTGGATACAATATTTTTGTCCGCTGTTTCCTCCGGCAAGGCAGATGAAGTCAACCCGGCAGTAAGCCAGAAGAGAGTGAACAGGAAAGCGGATTTTCGAATCATTATGTGTAAAATGCTGTCATTGGCCGATAGGGAACCTTGGGAAAAAGAACTCGGGGCAATTCAGACAGAGCACACCATGACCCATCCAGGCAAATGTACCTGCTTGTCAGATGCCGCAGATCTTTCTTACCAGACGCAGGCTCCACTTGTAAAGCTTGGGAAGGCTTGGCGCACATAACAGGTAAAGCTGGACGCGGCCGCTGAAGCGCCCTTTCACGGAAATACAGGAGGATCGGTCTTGAAATTGAAAACCGATGAACCACTGCAACGGCTACCTCAAGAGGTGTGCGGTGTCAGTGCGGATGAATTAAAACTGATACTTGTCTATTTGGTAAAATCCCGTTATTAAACTCCCGAATTGTAAAATGACATTTTTTCATCTTTCCAGACCTGTCAACCCAACCGCTGACCATTTTTTCAATCTTTTTCCAAAGGAGGACGTTTTATGGCTAGTGCAGAACCAAGTGGCAACCCGGGCGTCGTCGGGCTCGCGGGATTCGGCATCACGACCCTGTTGCTGCAGTTCCACAACGTGGGCTGGTGTGGTGTCGGTCCGATCGTTTCGTTGGCATTCGTATTCGGTGGCATGGCGCAATTGATCGCCGGATACCAGGAATTCAAAGTCGGCAACAATTTCGGTTACAGTGCCTTTGTTTCTTACGGGGCCTTCTGGATCGCCCTGGGCGTTATCTTCCTTCTCAACCACCACAACGTGTACCATTCCAGCACGACGGATCTGGGATGGTTTCTGGTCGGCTGGACGGTTTACACTTTTATCATGTGGATTCCCGCCATGAGAATTCACGGTGCCATGGCCATTACCTTTACCCTGTTGCTCATCGGATTCATCCTTCTGGACCTGGCGCATTTCGGATACCCCGATTTGACCAAGGTGGCCGGATACGAGCTGATGCTGTGCGCCGCCTCCGCCCTCTACATGATGGCCCACGTGATTTACGCTCAGGTTTTCGGGCGAAATATTCTTCCAGTTGGAAAGCCGTGGCTCAAATAAGGAATTACCGTGATCCACCGGCAAGTTCGTTTTTGAAAACGTTAAAGGTCGATGGCCTCGCATGAAGTCCGATTGACGCTCGCCTTTTTTACACAGCATCCGGTCCCCTCACTTCAGAGGTGAGCGTGATTTTGGCTTTTTACGATCCCATCGAAAACCGCAGAAATCGAAACAGAGGAGAAGGCAATGAGAAAATTTTTGGTCTTGACTCTATTTTTGACGACTTTCCTTCTGACAGGAAATGCGATTGCCTCCGAGGAATCGGCCACAAAAGAGGAATGTGTCATAAAATGCCATGAAGCCGCCGCACTCATCAACTCCAAAGGCCTGGAAGAAGCCATCAAACAGATCGGCAATCCAAAGGGACCGTTTGTGTGGAAGGACTCCTATGTGTTTCTGATGAACATGGACGGCAAAATGCTGGCCCATCCTATTCAGCCGGAACTGACAAAGCAACCGCACGTTCTGCTCATGACCGATCCTACGGACAAGGCGCTGTTCGTTCACTTCGTCAACCTTGCCCGAACGGTGGGACATGGCTGGGTAGAATACATGTGGCCCAAACCGGGGAAAAGCACTCCCTCAAAAAAACTGACCTATATTTACAGAGTCCCTAATCAGGATGTCTTCGTCGGAGCCGGTGTGTACGTCGGGGGAATGGTCTACTGATCGGTCTTCATCAGTAACCGGCCTGTTTCCGCAAAAAAGGCGTTTTTTCGTCGATAGCGCGCGGCCACCTCGGGCAATGCAGCCGGCGGAGGATTCAGGCAACCGGGCACACGGGTTTCAATCGATAGAACCGAAAGAAAAAGTTCTCGATCGGCAGTATTTCAACATCGCAGAAACCCGCGTCGGCCGCGTAGCGCTTGAGTGTGTCGGGCCGCATGATGGTTCCGGTTCCGACAGAGGGCTGATCGGCCATGCCGGCCGGGAGGCAGTGCAGCACACTGAACCCGTAAAGCAACTGTTCGACCTCGCTGCCGTGTGGTGCAAAGACGTCTGCGACCCGTTCGTCCATTACGAGTACCGAACCGCCTTCACCCGCAAGGTTCAGCATCGTTCGCAGCGCTCCTACCGGGTCGGCCATATCATGAACACATTCAAATGCGGTGACCAGATCATAACGGCCCATCAGCGCCGGGTCGCTGGCATCCCGGACATGGAAGCGCACGCGGTCGGCGACACCACTGTCTTTGGCATTATGACGGGCAGCCTCCACCGACGGATGATCGAGATCGTAGCCGTCGATATTTACCAAAGGATAGGCGCGTGCGATACCGATGCTCGACCAGCCCAAACCGCAGCCGATGTCGGCCACATGGGCAGGCGGATCGGATTTCAAACGGGCGTGCAGATCGGGAATGGACGGCAGCCACTCGCTGCCCATCAACTTTAGAAACATGGCCCTGTTCATCGCAGCCTGACCTTCCCGCAGATCCGCACCGTAGTCTCGGTAAGGAACGCCGCCGCCCTTGCGATAGGCCGCCAGCACCTGGGGCACCGGACGCACCGCACCCACGACGATCCGGCTCAACGGCGCCAGGTAATTCAGGCTTTCCGGCTCGGTTAGCACTTCGGCATGGGCGGCCGGCAGTCTGAAGCGCCGGGAAGCCTCATCGGTGCGCGTATCTTCCACCTCAAGAATACCGACACTTGTCTGCTGTTCCAACCATTCCTTTACATACCGCCTGTGGGTGCCGGTTTTATCGGCCAGCTCCGCAATGGTTGTCCATTCATTTCCGGCCAGGGTGGCGTAGTATCCGAGCCTGTGCCCTATATAAACTGTGAAGGTCTCGAAGGTGCCCCGTGCTGATCGTAGCAGGCGCTCTAAAAATCTGTCACGCTGCTGTTCATAAGTATTGACGTCATCCATGTTGATTCCTCCATCGAACATAAAGCGGTTTATGGTGATATCATTTCATATCGATTGGGGGTGCAGTGTAGAGATCGACAGTTCAACCCTGTCCAGCCGAACAGGAAATGATCCTAAGAAAGTGCGGGCAGATGCAATCACCCGATTACACCACCGATAGACTTGCAGAAGGGAAAAAAGTAACTAATGTTTAGACTGTTAATACCACTTTGTGGCATGTCAAGCGGAAACAAAACGACAATGGAGGTAAGTTATGCCGCTATTTGAATACAAATGTGCAAACTGTAACTACCGTTTCGACAAAATGGTTCAGAGATGGGACGCAAAGGTGCACTGTCCTTTGTGCAGTGGCAGCGTTAAAAAATTGATGTCGACGTTCACAGTCGGAGAATCCCACGCTGGATCAACCCATCTGCCCCCCGATTTCAAACCCAAAATGTGTACCAACTGCTAAGATCAAAATAGGGTGTTCAGGGAGTAGAGAGCGAACCGCCGAAATTTCATGGAGACGACCATGCCCATCTGCCGCATTGCCCTATTCTTGTGATTTCTTTTTCTATTACCACCTTTGGCCGAATGCGCATCCGATGATCAGGCCATAGCGATCGTGGTTAAAAAAGGGGCGTTTTAACGGTTACCCTGAGTGATATCACCCTTCCGCCGACACCGGATTCAGGCCACCGCGACCTTGATCTGACTTCGGGCTCTTATGCCAAAAGCTCACTATAAAGGACTACGGGCATGCAATGGCGCCGGAAACCTAAAAGCGGATATTCGATCCTTATTTGTTGATTGGAAACAGATGAAAAGATGGTAAATACAGGAGAAATTCTGAATTGATGGATTTTTCAGGTAGGTATGATATAATTTTCACCTAAACTGGTCGGTTGCAGGTTCCAGGTTCCAGGTTCAGTACTGCCTCTGGCCGCAAACATCCAGTTTGATCGAAGAGGAAACGTTTAAGGGTCATTGATTTCTTTAACTTTATACCCCACTGTTTGGATCGGCGCAGAAAATATCAAGAAATGTGCGTAAAAGCAGGAAGCAATTACTCAGAAGGTCAGATACGATGTGGTATTTAGAGGCTGTGGCGGATGCAAACAGGGAATGGATGGTTGCCATCGAGCCGTTCCCTTTTATTATCGGCCGCGATGAGGACTGCAACCTCAAGTTAACCGACAAGCGGATTTCCAGACATCATTCCGAGATTCGTAAGAGCGGTGATCATCTTTGGATTCGCGACTTTGAGAGCACCAACGGCACTTTCGTGAATCAAAAGGCGATCAAGCAGGCAGAATTGCTCGAAACGGGCGACACCATTTCCATTGGGAAATTCAAATTTTGCTTAAAAAGCGTCAATTCTAATAGCACCGCCATAGCGGAAGAAACCTATTCCATGGATATTTCTGAAGACCTCAACTGCTTGGCCTCTATTGAGCCAAAATTGCGGGCTTTGCTTCGTGAGCGAAACGTGGTCCCTCATTTTCAACCGGTCTTAAGGTTCTCAGATATGACGATACTGGGATACGAGATTCTTGGTCGAGTTGCTGAAGGAGACCTGCCGTCAAACCCGTCTGAACTTCTCGACATGGCACAGTGGATAGGGTGTGCCTCTGACCTTAGCGCCCTTTTCCGTGAAGTAGGAGTGGACATTGGGAGAAACCTGCCGGGTTCACCTGTTTTGTTCGTCAATTCTACCCCATTGGAAATTCAACAGATGGATGTTCTCCTGGAATCACTGGGGAGGATTCATGATATGGCCCCCTTGAACAAAATTGTACTCGAAATCAATGAAAAGGCGACCACGGATACAAAGGAGATGTCGCGGCTCCGCAATGCTTTGGGAAAGCTAAATATAGATCTCGCCTTCGATGACTTCGGCGTTGGGCAAACTCGCTTGGTGGAGCTTGCAAAGGCCCCTCCGGATTTTCTTAAGTTCGACAAATCCCTAATCCGTCAAATTCACCTCGCCCCAAAGCGATTGCATCAGATGGTTTCAACCTTTGTCAAAGCAGCACAGGACCTTGGCATTGCCACTGTCGCAGAGGGAATTGAATGCTCTGATGAGGCTGAAACATGCCAACGGCTTGGTTTTAATTTCGCTCAGGGTTTTTTCTATGGCAGGCCCTTGCCCATCAACGAAATCAGCTAAGCGCATCTAATAAAAATATAGTGACCCGAAACCAAAAAGGGAGCCTGCGCCCCCCCTTTTTGCATTCCTTTGTTTTTTGGAAGGGATCGGTGATCCGATCAAACGGTGATCGCTTTAGGGTCACGGCAAGAAATAATTCCACACGATTGCGCCGGATTATGGTTTGTCTACAAGGCACATCCACCTGCGCATATCGGGATATGTGTGGGTGAATGTAACGCAGTAGACGGGCTATAAGACAAGCAAGAGGTGGAATTATTTTTTTCCGGGGCCCTTAGAGGGTGGAAAATTGTCGTGGCTGAGGATCCGGTTCAGGTTCTGCTGAAGGGGCTCTTCGGTGTCGACCCGTAGGTGCACCTCCTCCCGGATATCTTCCAGCGGCTCGAATCGCTCCTGGAGCTGTCGGAAGTGCTGTTCCCGGGCATCGGACACCGAGGGGCCGTTTTCGCGCCGCCGCAACCGCTCGATCAGCATATCCGGCCGGGCGACACACTCGATAAAGAGGATATTGACATCCGAATCCTGCGCCAGCCGCAGAACCTCTTGCCGCTGTCGGCTGCTCCCGTATGTAGCGTCCAGGATAACCGACCGGCCGGCCGCAATTCGGTCCTGGGCCTGAAGCAGGAGCCTTCCGTAGGTCAGGGCGGTAACCTCCCGGGAGTAGATGCCTTCCTCGAAGGGTTGAATCACCGTCGTTTCGGCCGGAAGGTCGAACAGCTGTTTGCGGATAACATCCGATCGAAGAATCTCGAGACCGAGAATCTTTCCTAAAGCGTCGGCAATGGTACTTTTACCGGATGCCGGCAGACCGCAGACCACCCAGATCAGGGGTCTCGTGAACTGCAGCGCATAGTGGTAGGCGAGCGCCAGGAACTGCCCCGCCTCGCGGCGGGTTTTGTGGTAGGCGTATTCGCCCGGCCCCAATTCGGATTGGCGCAGGCACGCCACCTTCGTCCGCACCATGGCCCGGTAGCATTTGTAAAAATCGAGCAGGGCTAAGGCATCCGGATCGGCGGCACCGTACACATACGCATCGACCAACCCCCGGGCCGCTTCCGGAAACCCCTCGAAGTCGAGATCCATCGCCAGAAAAGCCAGGTCGGAAATAATGTCGCCGTATCGGAAGCGATCGTTGAACTCGATGCAGTCGATAATCTGAATACCGTTGTCGAAATAAATGTGTCCGGAACGCAGATCGCCATGGCAGTCTCTAATCCGGCCGGTTGTGACGCGCTTTTCGAACAACCATTTTTTTCGGTGTAGAAAAGACCGCGTGGCCGCCCGCACGATTTGAAAAGGCCTTTCTTCAAGGGCATTTCCCAAGAAGTCGTCGACCTTGGAAAAATTCTCTTCACAGTTGCGTCGAACCGTTTCCAAGGAACCGTAAAAATCGATCTCCGGACTGCCGGTTGTTGCGGTGTAAAAATCAGCCAACCGCCGGGCGAGGGCTTCGATTTCAGCGTTTCCGATCTTACGGGCCTGCAGCTGCCGCACCATCGTGTCCGCCTCCGTCAGCTGCCGCATCTTCACGGCATGCTCTACCGTCACGCCGGTGCCTCCCAGCGCAAATCGGTCGTGATCGCGGGTGATCGGCACGACCCCCAGATAAACCCCGCTGGAGAGACGCCGGTTCAGATCGGTTTCCTGACGGCAGAAGTAACGGCGCTTCTCGAGGCTGCTGTAATCGACAAACCCCAGGTTGACCTCTTTTTTGACCTTGTAGACGAATTCCCCGGTCAAAAAAACCCTTGAAATATGGGTCTCCCGTTGCCGCACCGCTTCCACCGGATGCGGATAGAAATCCGGATCCGCCATGGCCTTAAATATATTGTTCTGCAGAAAAGTCATCTTTATCTCAAAAGGAGGTAACCGTTCACAGGGTTGCAAAGTCCAATGCGCTTCAAACCAACTAATTGTAAGCATTGACAGGGTGCCACAAATGCAAGGCGTCGGGTGCGCAGACGTACTTTTGTACTTCAAGTGCCCGACAACAAAGCAGATGCGGTGCCCTGTGAACGCTTACAAAACGAGTAAATTTTCTACTCGACATCGAATGGGCACTTCCGCGCGCTTTCTCCTGAAAGCCTAAATGAGATTATGAATAATCATGCGAACTGTCAATTTCTTCTTCCCAATGGCATATCCCTTGCGTATAAATTGATTTTATCCTCCGAAAGGGGTATTGATTAAAATTCTGCAGCCGTCTACATCGGCCTATCAATTATGACGATGGCCGCCACACCGCAACAAAGGAGAAGAGCCATGCCGATCAAGAGAATCGTCTGCTGCACCGATTTTTCGGAAAATGCAGAGGCCGCTTTTACTGTCGCACTCGAAATGGCCGAAAAGTACGCGGCCGACATGACCGTTATTCACGTCCTGCCGCCGCCCATCAACCCGATGCTGGCCGACACCGGCTGGATCATGCCGGAAGAGCCCCAGGAATCTCTGGTACGGCAAATTGAGGAAAAGATGGCGCAGGAATATGGCAACCGGATGAACGGCCGGGTGGAATACCGCCTGGTCGTCCTGGACGGTCACGTGTCGACGGAACTTATCAAATTTATTGAAGAAAACTCGATCGATGTTGTCGTGCTGGGCGCCTACGGCCTCTCCGGCATGGGTCTGGTTATCTTCGGCAGCGTCGCCAAGCGGGTGGCCCACAAGGCGCCGTGTTCGGTGATGATTGTTCGATCCCGAAATTAGGCGTCCCCATCTAAAATACGGTGACGGTCTTGAGACTTCCTTCCCTGGTCTCAGAGAAACTCCGCAGACGGCGGGACGTGCAGGCGCCGCCACCGGAATTCCAGACACTTCCTCATTCTTTTCGTTGAAAGCCATCCCGGGTAATCACGGCATAGGCCATCGGCCCGGCCACATCTTCCTGGATTTCAGCCTGTCTCTCCATCCCTAATCGAACCTCGGTATAGACCTTTTCGAGGGATGCATCGCTGTGGGCCATTTGGGTCAGACGGTGCTCTAAGCGGATCAACCGCGGTACGCTGAAAGCAGCAGTGATTTCGTCACCATCGAGTTGAGGCAGTTTTTTCTTGGTCCATAAAAGGTAAAGCTGAAAAGGATTCCGTTTATTTTTCCCCGAGTAACCGGCCAGGATAAAATGGATGTGATGAAGCGGATCGAACGGTAAAACTGCGCATGATTTGCGCATGAACTGTTGATATTCGGAAGCCAGGAAGGGCAGTGCGGCGGTGTAGACCGCTTCGATGTCGCGCAGGCGCTCTTCGGCAATGAATTCTTTAAGGGCCCGGCACATGTTCTCACCCGCCCCGGCACCTCCCGCCAGAATCGCGGTTCGGTCGCTCAGTTTTATCAGCCGGTTAATGCTGTATTCCGTTATGTTGCCAGAGGTATCGGAATCAAGGGCTTTGCTGTCTGCAGCCACCACGATTCCGTTGGCGTTTTTGACAGCGATCAACTGTGACATGAAGACCTCCTTTCTACTTCCTTTTCGGTTGATGATGATCCAAAATATAATACCTGTGTCAAGGTTTTCAGCGACCCCAGGAGGGCCTCGGTGCCTGTTTACTCCGCCCCTGCTATCCTTACAATTTGAAGCCGTGGTCACTTATTGCCTCGGGATCTTGACAAGTCTGCCTCAGGGGCCCATCCTGATTGAATCACGGTTTTGCGGACGCTTTGTCTATATTCTCTCACGAGGTATTTAACGGAATTATAATATTGAGCCCCCTTTCAAAACCTGAAGCCACATCACCGATTGCGGTACAACGGCTGGCGGCCATAGATGTCATGCGGGGGATCGTCATCATACTGATGGCCTTCGACCACGCCTCGGGTATGTTCAACGCCGGGCGGTATGTGACCGACGCGATTGGTTTTTACAAGCCGGGCTCCGTTATTCCGACCGCTCAATTTTTAGTGCGCTGGATGACACACCTGTGTGCCCCCACGTTTATATTCCTGGCCGGCTGGTCCCTGTCGTTGAGCGTCGGGCGCCAAAAAGCGGCCGGTGTAACGGATCGCCGCATCGACACCTTTATTTTCAAACGTGGGCTCTTCATCATGCTGCTCGATCCGCTCTGGATGAGCATCGGCTTTGGACATGGGCTGGTCTTTCAGGTCCTCTATGCCATCGGCGGCAGCCTGTGCTGCATGATTTTACTACGCCGTCTGGGTATCCGAGCATTGATCGCAGTAAGCCTGATCCTCCTGGTATTCGCGGAAGCGCTGGCCGGGCTGGCGATCGGTTTTGACAAGGGTCGAAACCCGGGCATCATCGCCGCCTTTCTGGTTACCGGTGGCCGCGTCGGGTCGGTGGGCTACGTCCTCTACCCCCTGCTGCCATGGCTGGGTTACATGGTTTTGGGATGGGGAATCGGCCGATTGCCGGCCGCTGGCGGAGCAGGAGCTCCTGTGACTCTGTTCGACCGACTCGGCATTTCCTCGCTGGTGGTCTTCGCTCTCGTCCGCGGGCTCAACCATTACGGCAACATGCTGCTTTACCGTGACGATGCCTCCATGCTGCAATGGCTCCACGTCAGCAAATACCCCCCGAGTCTTTCATTCGCCGCTCTCGAGCTGGGAATCATGTTCTTGTGCCTGGCGATACTCTTCGCATACTACCGGAAAAGAGCGGCTAATCAGTGGAATCCACTGACGGTATTTGGGCAAACCCCGCTGTTTTTTTACATCCTGCACGTCCACCTGCTGGCCATTGCCGCCTGGCTGCTGAATATGCGTCACAGCGGTGGCCTGATCGAAACACTGACGGCCACCCTCGCCGTTCTACTGGTCTTGTATCCGGCGTGCCTTTGGTACCGGCGGGTCAAGCAGAACAAAGGATTCGGTCTCCAGCGCTACATATAAAAGCCCCCAGAAAAAAATAAGTCCACATTTTGCTTGTCTTTCGGTCCGTTGCAGAATTAAATTAGAACCGTTTAGCTTCTTGACCGAAACGGATTGACGGTTATTTGACGGTATAAGGATGTTGTGGGATGAAGGGCAGGCCGGTACGGCTCTTTATTATCCCGACGGTAACGGGCCGGCCGTTCCCATTTGAGCGCTACCGATCTGTCGAGCACAGATAGCATGACCGAATTATGAAGCTGAAAAAAAAAAGAAAAACCTGGCAGATCCCGTTCTACTACCTTTTCGGCTGGATGACCCGCATCGTTTTCCTGCTGCTCTTTTCCACCTGCCGGGTGCAGGAATTCGGCCGCGAAATCGCGGAAGCCTATCAGAAAGAGCACCCCGGTAAAGGCCTGCTGGTGGCTACCTGGCATAGGGGGGTAATGTTTCTGGTCCACCACTACCGCGATCAGAAGCGTGTCACCATGGCCAGTTCCAGCAAGGACGGCGAACTTGCCGCCCAAGCGGCCGAGCGCCACGGATGGATCGTCGTAAGAGGGTCATCGAGTTATCGGGGATTCGAGGCCCTCAAGGAACTGGTTCACTATTTCCAAAAGGGGTACAGCGGAGGATTGGTGGTCGACGCGCCGCGCGGACCCGCCCATGTTTCTAAGATCGGAATCATCACTGCGGCGCGAATGACCGGATTGCCGATCTTGGCGCTGATGTGGAGTGCCGACCGAAGCTGGCGGCTCAACAGCTGGGACCGAACGATCATTCCCAAGCCTTTTTCACGAATCGTCCTAGCTTACGCCGAAAATCTCATTTGGATTCCCCGGCGAGCATCGCGGGAGGAGATGGAAACCATGCGGCAGCTTCTCGACGATACGCTCAACCGTCTCATGTACCAAACCGACCATTTCTTCACCACAGCCGGCGTTGCCGATCCCCGACTCATCGCCGTGCCGGATGCCTCGACCGAGATCTAAAAACCATTGCGTCGAACGGTTGCTCCTCTTTCGCCCGGTTAGTAACGGACAACCTGTCGTTTTCAAATCGTCTATGTGTCATTAGGCTGCTGCCGCCAAGTGCATACCGAGGTTAAAGGGGTCCAGGCTGACGCCTCGTTATACTCCCCCCACGGCTACGCGGCCATCTCTTCCAAATTTAATTCATGGGTAATCCGGATGCAGTCGATCACACTCTGAGCAGCGGGGCAGAGATGCAGGTAGTTGTCCAGCGCCGCCCGGGCATCCGCGGCTTGTTCCTTGGGCACCTTGAGACGATAGGAAACACCGATTCGGGTTATTTTAAGTACGCCGCCCACATCTTCGATGTCACCGACGACGCTTGCTTCGAATCGATCCTGGAAAGTACGGATCTTTTTTTTGGCCAACACCGTGGCCAGAGTACCCATCATTCAGCCGCCCACGGCACCGACTACGTGATCGAGTGTGGCGGCATGCTCCTCTTCGGGTGATACGCCGTAAAACTCTTTGATGCCACCGTGGACACCGTAATAGACAGGTTCGTTGAAACCTTCAATGACGGCCTTGCGTGTCGGTCCATTCTCCCGCGTGATCGTAATGTTTGATTGATGAACGATCTTGCCCATTTTGTTCCTCCTCGGATGCCGAACCACCGCGTTTAATTTTCTGTTATGAGTTCGGCCGGTCCTATGATATTTTTGGTTCATTTATAAGACAGCAGCGGATACATTAGCGGCTGCTATGCTTCCTGTTCGAGACAACATAAGCACTTATTTACTGGTGTACACCGGAGGGGCCTTCTGGCTGGCGTAGTCTTTTGTTGATCCTTTGCCCCAAATCATGTCAATGGGAGAAGAACCGGTGATCGGTGCCAGCCTGCTGACCGGAAAGATGGCCAGCTTCTTTAGCAAAGGCGCCGCCCTCGGCCCCATCGTGCTGCCCATGGCAACACTGGTCGACATCCACGTACGAATATATCTCGCCGTACAATTTGAAAGGTTGACATGACGCACCGCTACACCTTTAACCGCTTGGAGTTGGCCGGTTCCCTCGGCGATCTCGGTACCCTGCTGCCCCTTGCCATCGGGATGATCCTGATCAACAAGCTCGATCCCGCCGGGCTCTTCTTTTCCGTCGGTCTTTACTACATTCTTGCGGGAATTTACTTCGGGGTTACCGTACCGGTCCAGCCGATGAAGGTCGTCGGCGCGTACGCCATCGCCATGGGCTTGAGCGCCTCCCAGATCATGGCCTCGAGCCTGTGGCTGGCAGGGATTTTCATCGTTATCGGCGCCACCGGCGCCATGGACCTGATCGGCAGATACACGCCCAAGCCGGTGGTGCGGGGCGTTCAGCTGTCCACCGGCGTCCTGCTGATGGCCGAGGGAGTGAGGTTCATGATCGGGACTTCGAAATTCCAGCTCATGGCCAAAGCCGCCGAACCTTTCCTGACGGTTCAACACCTCGGTCCCCTTCCGCTCGGTGTTATCGTCGGCGGTCTCGGTGGACTGCTGACGCTGCTTCTGCTGGAAAACCGCAAACTGCCCGCCGGTCTGCTGGTGGTCTGCGCAGGCGTTATCATCGGTCTGATTCTGGGCACGCACGCGGGATTCGAGCAACTGCGGCTGGGCCTGCATCTCCCGCCGTTTCTGCCCTTCCCGTTCCCGAGTCCGGCCGACTTCGCCAGCGCCCTGCTGATCCTGGTCCTACCGCAGATTCCCATGACCCTGGGCAATGCCGTGATTGCCTACGCCGACCTTTCGAACGAATACTTCGGTGAAGCCTCGCGACGCGTCACCTACCGGGCCGCTTGCGTCAGCATCGCCATCGCCTGTTTCACCGGTTTTCTCTTCGGCGGTATGCCCCTTTGCCACGGTGCCGGCGGACTGGCAGCCCATCACCGGTTTGGTGCCCGTACGGCCGGCTCCAACCTTTTGATCGGGGTCTTTTTCATCCTTCTTGTGTTTTCCTTCGGCGATCGCATCCTGACGGTTCTCTATCTGCTGCCGATGTCGATCCTCGGGGTCCTGCTCATCTTCGCCGGCGGTCAGCTGGCGCTGACGGTCATCGACCTGAAGGACCGCAAGGGTCTCTTCGTGGCGGTGATGATGCTGGGCATCACCCTGGCCTCCAACCTGGCGGCCGGTTTCCTCGCCGGTCTGGTCATTGCCTACCTGTTGAAGTCCGACCGTTTGAGCGTCTGAGGCCGTCGATACACGAAAGCACCCGATCGTGTTTACAGGGACCGATTAGGAACGGGCGCCAAGTTTGCGCCGTGCACTTGACACTCTCTGCTTGCCGGTTTACCTTTCCGCACCCTTTCAAATGCGTTTTGTGTGCGTATGAACACTGAATCGGGAGAAGACGAATGACGAAGCTGATTAAAGAAGAAGGCGCGACCGGCCGACTGCATATCGACACTCCCATGATGGGAGAATCTCTGGTCAGTAAGAAATTCTTGAAGCAGACTGAGGCCAAAGAGTACTTCCGGATGCACCCGGACATCAATGTGCTCAAGATCGGCGGGCAGAGCATTATGGATCGCGGCGCGAAAGCCCTGCTGCCGATCCTCGACGTGCTGATCGAGGCAAAAGACAAACACAAAATCCTGCTGATGACCGGGGGCGGAACCCGGGCGCGGCACGTTTACAATATCGGAGTTGACCTGGGCATGCCGACCGGCGTGCTCTCCAAACTCGGCGATAAAGTATCGTGGCAGAATGCGGAGATGCTGGCGGTGCTGCTATCGAAACACGGCGGGGTCAAGATCGGACACGGCGACAATCTGGAGCAGCTGACCATGTTCTGCAAGCTTGGCTACCTTCCGATTACCTACGGCATCCCGCCCTATGGGTTTTTCGAACACCCGGCCGAACACGGTTCCATTCCGCCCCATCGCACCGACTGCGGTGCATTTCTGCTGGCCGAAAACATCGGCGCACGGTCGCTGATTTTTCTCAAGGATGAAAAAGGCCTTTACGACCAAGACCCCAAAAAAGCGGCGACTTCAGCCGATGCACCGCCGAAATTTATCGATCGTATTTCCGCCAAGGCGCTGCTGGAATTGGATCTGGACGACCTGATCATCGAAAGGCCGATTCTCGCGATGCTCCAAAGGGCCAAGTGCCTCAAAGAATTGCAGATCATCGATGCACTGCATCACCCTGAACATATCCTGGCCGCCCTGGAGGGCCAACATGTCGGCACGATCATCTACAAGGAGGCATAAAGCCAAATCAGGGCTGCTGAATCCGGTTAGGGCCACGTTAAGAAATAATTCCAAACGATTGCGCCAGATTATGGTTTGTCTACAAGGCTCATCCACCTGCGCATATCGGGATACGTGTGGGTGGATGTAACACAGTAGACGGGCCATAAGACAAGCAAGAGGTGGAATTATTTTTTCCCGGGGCCCTTATGCTGAAGCGGTGCCTTTGCCTTTACCTTTGCCTTTTCCATCTTTGACCGCCTTAAGGTATACGATCTCGGCACCGGTTGAGGCAGCTAGCTGATCCAGTTCTTTTTTTCTCACGTGTCTGACGTAAATCTTGATGTCTCCGCCGCTGACGCCGACAAACCTGAAGCGCGGCTTTTTTTCACCCTTGTCGACCTTGCGTCTTTCACGAACAAATATTTTCATGGTTTCCTCTCTTTTGTCTGTAACATAATAGAAACTTGAAACTTGAAACTTGAAACTTGAAACTTGAAACTAACCGTAATCTCATGACAGTGCGACGGAATCAAAACAATTTAAACACAGTTATATATCCTTAAAGGACATATGTCAACAAAAACGAATAGTGCCTCGAAAAGGGTCCAACGCCCCGGGGGCGGGAAAGCCGAGCGCTATGTTCAGCCGTCAATTTTGCTCGGCCTCAACTTGAAGCCTTCCTACGGATACGAGCTCATCCACAGCATTCAGGAGTTCGGTTTCGTGGAAGGCCAGGCGCCGCCGGGCATGATTTATCGTCATTTACGGCAACTGGAAGAAGACGGGTTGGTGCATTCCGAGTGGGAAACCGAGGGGACCGGACCGGCCAAACGAATGTATCGCCTGACCCCGGAAGGCGAGGAGGTTCTGGAGATCTGGATCGTTTACATGGAACGACAAGCCGAGAACCTGCAAAATTTTATCCAGCGCTACCACCAACTGAAAGCGTCTGTTTGACCCTTTTCTCACCGATGTTTTCCCAAATTCCTTCTTGCTTGGGACGTACCATGAGAACCGGTTGGCCGCTCAACAGACAGGGGCGCACCCACCGGTTCGTCAACACCATCTCATCGGGTGCCGGCACCTTGGCATCCCGGTCGATCGAAACCACCTGGATGCCTCGGGAAATCAGCGTGCCGGCCGTCACGAAGTCGGCATATTCGCGCAGGCGACCGAACTCGATGAACCGGCCGCACCAGCCCGAACTCGACAGGCCGACCGCCGCCGCCGCTCCGATAATGCCGTCGTTGGTGCCACCGTGACCCGAGAGATGAAAACGACCGGCCGCTCGCATGGCGTCTTTTTGCGACATTTTCCTGCGTGTACAGGTCAGTCCGAATTCAACCAGTGACGAGAGCCCCGCGGCGGTTTCCCAGGCCACGCAGATACCGGGGTCACTGCCGCAACAGGCCCTGTGCTCGAGGTAGTCGACGGCAGCGGAGATCATCTCATCCAGGCTTCCGTTGTCGCCGAGATCGATCACGAGGCAGGCCGCGCTGTTATGTGACGTGTAAGGTATATCATCGCGGACCAGCAGTTGCTGCCGAACCACTCCCCAGAGAAGGCCGTCTCCCGGCATTTCGGCTTCGAAACATCGCGCCAGTTTACCGGTACCGCTGGACGATTCGCGTGTATCCGTGTCGTCAAACCCGATGTAAACCCGCATTGATTGCACCCCCGACGGTATAATGTTTATAATCCCGGTTTTTAAAGATGTTTGTTATCACCCTGATGGATCCATTTAACCGAATTCGGGCTGAAGTGTATCTCGATCTCCCTGCCCGGATAAAGACTCAGCGATTCAATCTGCCGGGGCGACACCATGACGGCAAAGGGCATCGCGTCCACCAGCACGGTGGCAACGATGTTCCGGCTTCCTTTTTCAAGCACCAGTCTTGAGATCGTCCCCTTGAGAATGTGTTTCCCGGCCTTTCCGGAGACAAATGCGTCAGCGACCGCTATCCTGTCGGAATCGACCACGGCCACCGCATCGGCGGCCGGCGGCGCGGTGGTCACGATCGTCTGCCCCCCCGATAACACTTTCTGCCAATACCCGTCCGGCCGGGTCTGCCAGGGCCCCAGGACGATATTCATGCGACCGGGACCGACCAGCTGGCCGTTGAACAGCTGCAGCACCTCGTCGCACACCTCGTAGAGCCATTGCCAATCATGGCTGGCAATCAATAGGGTCGTGCCCCATTCGTTGCGGGCCTTCAGGGCCGCCGCCTTGATCCGCTCCACGCTGACGGCATCGACGCTGGCGGTCGGCTCATCAAGCAGGAGCACTTCAGGTTTGAGCACCAGGCGCGCCGCCAGCGCCACGCGCTGGGCTTCTCCGCCCGACAGCTCGCTCCACTGCCGGTCCGCAAAAACCTCATCCGGCAGTCCAACCCAGGAAAGGGCTTCGGCGACCCGAGACCGCAAGTTGTCCCGGCTCCCGCGCAACTCGAGTCCGTAAGCGATGTTCTTTAAAACCGACCGCCGCATCAGGTAAGGCTCCTGGCTCAAGAGCGTGACCCGGAAACGCACGGCCTTCGAAAAGGGCCCAGCCGGACGGCCCTTGAACAGAATCTCACCCCGACTCGGTTTTTCGACAAACCCGAGCAGCCTCAAAAGAGTGCTCTTACCACTGCCGTTGGGGCCGATCAGACCGACGATGGCCGCCTGGCGGATCGTGAGGGAATTAACCCGAAGCACCGGCTCGACCGCGTAGCGGTGCAGCACGTCATTGATCTGATAGACAGCGTCCTTCACCGTCACACCCGTTTGCGCAGAAAAGAAACCGACAGGTTGACGGCAAAGGCAATCGCCAGCAGCACAAGGCCCAGGGCGACACCCATGGCAAACAAACCCTTGTTGGTTTCAAGGGCGATGGCGGTGGTCATGGTGCGGGTGTGCCATTTGATGTTGCCCCCCACCATCATCGAGATCCCCACCTCCGTCATGACCCGACCGTAAGCGGTGAGTGCCGCCGCCAGGACCCCGTGCCGGACCTCCCAGAGGCTGCTTAAAAGCAGCTGGCGGCGGTTGACCCCCAGGGAAATCAGGGTGACGCGCAGCTGACGGTCCATGTTTTCCACAGCACTGGCGCTGAGGGCCATCACGACCGGCAGGGCCAGGATGGTCTGACCGATGGCGATGCCGGGCAGAGTGAACAGCAGTCCCCACTCGCCCAGCGGCCCCCGCTGGGACAAAAAAGCATAGACCACCAGCCCGATAAAAACAGTGGGCAGCGACAAAAGTGTGTCGACGACAACCCTGACCTGTTTTCTGCCCGGAAACTTGAAGTATCCCAGCACAAAACCGAGCGGAACGCCGGTCAGCAGGCTGACGGTCATCGAATAGCTCGACACCTTTACCGTGGCAAAGATCGCGGAGTAGGTTTCCGCATCGCCGTGCAGCAGCAGGTCGAACGCCATGCGGAAACCGGTCAGAATAAAATCCACGCTGGAAATCTTCCTCGCCGGTTTTATTTTTTGGCATTGGGTGTAAAAAGTTGTTTGTTCAGGAGCTTAAAATCCTTGATAAGCTGCTGTGCTTCCGGCCCGGCAATCCAATCCGAAAATGTCATCGCCAGATCGTGGTGAACTTTGGGACAGTGCTTGGAATCCACCGCAATCACACTGTACTGGTTCAGCAAGGCGGTATCGCCTTCGACAAGAATATTGAGGGGCGGGTTGCCTTTCAGATTGTCCTCATACTTGATGTAGGTCCCGCGGTCGGTCATGGTGTAGCCGCCGCGCTCTGCTGCAATGGTTATGGTTGCCAGCATCCCCTGGCCGGTCTGAACGTACCAGTTCTGCTTTTCCGGCAGCGGCAGTCCGGCCGCCTCCCATAGGGAAAGTTCCTTTTTGTGAGTCCCCGAATTGTCGCCCCGGCTGACGAAAACCGCCTGTTTAGCCTCAATTGCTGTGAGGGCGTCCTTGACGCTTTTGCCCTTGAGGCCGGCCGGATCGCCCGCCGGCCCGATGATGACGAAGTCGTTGTACATGATTTCGCGGCGTTTGTCGCCGAAACCGTCTGCGACGAACTTCTTTTCCGCCGCCGGCGCATGCACCATCAGTACGTCGACATCGCAGTTCTCGCCCAGTTTCAGGGCCTTTCCGGTACCGGTGGCCGTCCAACGCAGGTCGATCCCGGTGGCCTTCTTGAAATGCGGTGCCAGATAATCGAGCAGCCCGGTGTTGTCGGTACTGGTGGTGGTGGCCATCATGAGCACGGCATCTTCGGCGGCCGCAGGCAATGCCCACAGGATCATGCCACACGTTATGAAAAGAACCAGACAAATGAGACGCGCATAACGAACCATGGATACACCTCCTTCTGAAGCAGTTGTGTCAATTGCGTCGGTTGTGTCAGTTAGGTCAGTTAGGTCGGTTGAGTCAGTTAGGTCGGTTAAGTCAGTTAAGTCAGTTAAGTCAGTTGAGAGGATATTATCGATTTTATCGACAAAACACTCATGCCTGTAACCCGCCCCGATAACTATAAATGACGCGCTGGAGCTCGGATAACCGGTTGCGAAAAGCGGCTGACTGTCTAAGACGCCTACGGCGTCTTGGACCGGACCCAACACCAAAAGCGCATGGAAGGTACTATTTTCTAAAATATATACCCAAACGATTTATTTGAAGACGGGCCTGGTCCGGGCTTAGACCCCGTTGACGGTGAGTTTCAGCCGTCTTTCGAAACCGGTTATCAGAAAGGAGGCGCCACCTCATTTTCGCACTTTATTCAATTTTTCACTAATTCTTTGGGCTAGCGGTCTTGCGGAAAGATCATCTTTCCGCTCAAACTCAGATCGTATCCTGACAGGCTGCCGGCCAGTTCATGAAACGTCTTGTCGTGCAGCAGGCTCAAGAACCGCTGTATGCCTTCGTCAAAAAAGCGGTCTTTGGCGACCATCAGGTCGTAGCGTTCCCAGCGCAGGGACAGAAATTCGAGGTCGAGGATTCCGGCCACGGCCTTGATCGCCGGCGCGGCGTCCGCCCGGCCGGCCAGGATTTCGAGGCCGACATCCAGGTGTCGGTTGAACTCACGGGTATAACCGGCAATCTTTTCACTCTTGATGCCGGCTTTCTTTAATTCATGGTCCAGGAGCAGCCGCGTCCCGGTTCCCAGGGGACGATTGGCAATGCGAATTTCGGGCCGGATGAGATCGGAGACCTGCTTGATCTTTTTAGGGTTGGTTTTCCCGACCAGCAGGCCTTGTTCCCGGCGGCAGAAGTTGACCACCGCCGGCATGCGGTCCAGAACCTTGACGGCAAAGTCGAAATTGTATTCGTCCTCGTTTTCCTGGAGCAGGTGACTGGATGCCATGTGGCACAGGTTTTGCCGCAGCGCCTTCAACCCTCCCATGCTGCCCAGGTTTCCAAAAACCGCCAGGTTCGCGGTGTTCGACGTGTTGAACAAGTTGATGGCCTTGTCCAGCAGCATGTCGTTGCTGCCGGCGATGATCAGAAGGCCGTGATAGGGCGGCAGTTTGTTTCCGTTTTCCGGGTAATTGATCGTGTGCGCTTCGATCCACTGTTCCACCAGATGCCGCGGGAAAAGCCACTTGCCGGTGACTTTTGTCGCCGGCAGTCCTTTTTCGGACACCAGCGTGTAGACCATCTTCTCGTTGACATCGAGAAGCTGGGCCACCTCTTTGGTCGAAAGAAGGTTTTTCATCGTTTCCTGTCTCTAAGATGCTCTCTTTTGGAGTCGGGTATATATATTTCCGTTATTCACTGTCAATAGCATTCCTAAAAATTTCTTTTAATAACTCAAAATAACCTTAGATGACGATAAAGAGCCATTTATGGACGAAAAATAGTCTTGTCCGGATAGGGGCAGAGAGGGTCGAGGAGACAGACGGGACACTTCGGCTTGCGCGCGGTGCAGGTTTCCCGGCCGAAGAAAATCAATCGAAGGGAAAAATCGCTCCATTCCTTGCGGGGGACGATCTCCATCAGGTCGAACTCGATTTTGACCGGATCACGGTTCTCGGTGAATCCCAAGCGCCATGAAACCCGTTTGACATGCGTGTCCACGACGATACCGGGCTTTTCGAATGCAGCCCCCAGGACCACGTTGGCGGTTTTGCGGCCGACACCGGGCAATTCGACCAACTCGTTCAAGCGGTCAGGTACCCGGCCACCGTGGGTTTCCAGCAAAACCCGGCAGCAGGCCTTGATGTTTTTAGCCTTGTTGCGATAGAAACCGGTGGAGCGTATCAGCGCCTCGATTTCCTCGAGGGGGGCTCGTACGAAATCCTGCGGGCTTTTCAACTGATGAAAGAGCTTGGGTGTGACACGGTTGACTTGCTTGTCCGTGCACTGCGAGGACAGAATGGTGGCCAGCAACAGTTCGAAGGGGTTGCGAAAGTGGAGCTGAGGCTTGACTTCGGGATAAAGGGACCTTAAGATTTTCCGTACCTTAGCGGCGCGGGTTCTTATCTTGCTTTTGTCTTTCATCCGACAATTCCGGTTTTCATCCCAATGACGCCGCGGTTAAAGACGGGGCACCGAGGTTCACGATATGACCATTCCAGCCAAACCCGCACGGGCCTTAGGACTCTGCTCCGGTGGCCTCGACAGCACGCTGGCCGCACTCGTGCTGCGCAAACAGGGAATCTCGGTGGAGTGTGTTACCTTTGAAACCCCTTTTTTTTCGGCCGCCAACGCGCGTCGTGCCGCCAGCATCACGGGCATCCCGCTGACGGTCAACAACATCACCGACGAATACGTCGCCATGCTTCGCAATCCGCATTGTGGATACGGACAGAACATGAACCCGTGTCTCGACTGCCACGCCCTGATGTTCAGAAAAGCGGCTGAAATTATGCGGGAAAGGGGGTTCGACTTTCTTTTCAGCGGCGAGGTCGTCGGTCAGCGCCCCATGTCGCAGACCAAGCCGTCTCTGCGCTATGTCGAGAAGAATTCAGGCTGCGACGGCGACATCCTGCGCCCGCTGAGTGCGAAGCTCCTGCCGGAAACCGCGGCGGAAAAAAACGGTCTTGTCGACCGAACGCAGCTGCTCGACATCTCCGGCCGGTCCCGCAAACGCCAGATTCAACTGGCCGAAGACTTCGGGCTCACCGAATATCCGGCCCCGGCCGGAGGATGCCTGCTGACCGAGGAAGGTTTTTCCAGGCGGCTCAGAGACCTGTTCCAGCACCAGGAAAGCGTCAGCGAAAACGAGCTGAATCTGCTGCGATATGGACGCCATTTTCGCCTCAAGGGCCGCGCGAAATTGATCGTGGGACGCGATCAGGCCGACAACGACAACCTGCTTCGGCATCACGACCCGGAAACAGACATGGTGATCAGGCTCAAGAAATTTCCCGGTCCCATCGCGCTTGTCCCCGGCGGCAGCACCAAAGACGTCATTACGCTAGCCGCTTCCATCTGCGCCGGTTACAGCCGGGCCCCGGCTTTCACACCGGTTGAGGCCGCCGTCACATCCGCCGGAACCCATGACATAATCCGCGTTCTCGGCTTGCCGCCTTCTGATGTCCGCAAGTTTTTGATATAATAGTGAGTCAACCCCATCTGCGTAACCGTTCACAGGGTGCCGCAGATGCACGGCGTCGGGTACACAGACGTACTTTTATACTTCAAGTGCCCGACAACACAGCAGATGCGGTGCGCTGTGAACGCTTACCTATCTGCTGTTTCCGATCAATTGCCCGCACGCCGCCGAAATATCCCCTCCTTTGCTGCGCCGGACCATCACTGTGTAGTGCTTGTCCAACAGGATCTTCTGGAAGCGTTCGATGACCGTTTCCTCCGGCCGCTCGAATTCACTGGCCGGGTGGGGATTGAAAGGGATCAGGTTAATTTTGGCCTTAACATGACTGAGAAGCGCGGCCAGACGCCGCGCATCTGATTCACTGTCGTTGACACCTTTGATGAGAATATATTCGAAGGTGATCCGCCGGTGAGGTCTCAGGGGATAACTGCTGCAGGCTGCCAGCAGTTTTTCGATGGGATAGGTTTTGTTGATCGGCATCAAATAATCGCGGGTGCGGTTGTCGGTCGCATTCAAGGATATAGCGATATTGGCGGCCGTGTCCCGTCCGAACTGAATCAGCCGCGGCACCAGCCCGGCGGTTGAAAGGGTCACGCGTCGACCGGCAAAACGGAATCCAAGTCCGTTGTCGGTAAGGGTGTTCAAGGCCGCGGTCACATTGGCGTAATTGGCCAGAGGTTCACCCATGCCCATCAGAACGATGTTGGTTAGAAGTGCCGGATCGGAAAGCACCCTCTGAATATCGCGTACCTGCGCGATGATTTCACCCTGGCCGAGGTTGCGCAAGAATCCCCCCTTTCCGGTCAGGCAGAAGCGGCATCCAAGGGCGCAACCGACCTGGGTCGAAATGCAAAGCGTATAGTGGCCGCGCTCGGGAATGAGCACACTTTCGATCCGCAGGCCGTCGCGGAGCCCGAACAGGTATTTTCGGGAACCGTCGCGTGAAACTTCTTCCTTCAGCAAGGATAGGCGACCGATCTCGAAGTGGCTCTCCATTCTTTCCCGATCGGCTTTACTCAGATCCGTCATCTGTTCGAAACTGTCCACCCGGCGACCGTAGATCCAGCGCAGGATCTGACCACCGCGATAGGCCGCGATTCCTTGCTGGGCAAGCCAATCCTGCAGTTGACCGAGGCTCAAGTCCTTGATATCCGGTTTGCCGATCATTTTATTTGCAATTGTCTCGAGGTTAAGCTAAGGGTGAAGACATACATAATAGAATTCCGAAAGTGCCCTCCGAAGGGTTACAATTCGCTTGACATAGCACTTTTTTCATACTAATTTCAAGGTTTTTGATTAAACTGAGAGAATGCGCCGACGATCATGTTTGACAACCTGAGCGATAAGCTGAACGCGGTTTTCAAGAAGCTCAAGGGACACGGCAAGCTGACGGAGAAGAATATCGAGGAAGGGTTGCGGGAAGTCCGCCTGGCTCTCCTCGAGGCGGATGTCCATTACCGCGTCGCCAAAAAGTTTATTGCCGACATCAAGGAGCGCGCCCTTGGCCGGGAAGTTCTGTCGAGCCTGACCCCCGGCCAGCAGGTCGTCAAAATCGTTTTCGAAGAACTGACGACCCTGATGGGAACCCGCAACGAATCCTTGAATCTCGCGGGGACCCAGCCGGTAGCGATTATGCTGGTGGGGCTGCAAGGCTCCGGTAAGACCACCACGGCCGGAAAGCTGGCCATCCACCTGCGCAAAATCGGCAAAAAGCCTTATCTGGTGCCGGCGGACGTCTACCGACCGGCTGCCATCGACCAGTTGAAAAAAGTGGGCGAACAGCTGTCGGTACCGGTATATGCGTCCACAAGCGACATGGATCCGGTCCGAATCTGCCAGGATGCCCGCACGGCAGCTGCCAAGGATGGCTGCGACACCCTTTTGCTCGATACGGCCGGACGGCTGCACATCGACACGGAGCTGATGAACGAACTCGAGTCGATCCGCGAGGCCGTCGATCCGTCCGACATTCTGCTGGTGGCCGACGCGATGACCGGCCAAGATGCAGTGAACATCGCCAAAGCGTTTGACGAAGCCCTGGGCATCGGCGGTGTGATTTTGACCAAAACCGACGGCGACGCCCGGGGAGGCGCCGCGCTGTCGATCAAAGCCGTAACCGACAAGCCGATCAAGTTCATCGGTGTCGGCGAAAAACTCGATCAGCTGGAACCATTTCATCCGGAACGGATGGCATCGACCATTCTGGGGATGGGAGACGTTCTAACGCTGATCGAAAAAGCGCAGGCCACGGTAGATGAGAAAAAGGCGGTCGAACTCGAGCGGAAATTGCGAAAGAGTCAGTTCACGTTGGAGGACTTTCGGGACCAGATGGTTCAAATCCGCAAAATGGGCTCTCTGTCGGATATTTTAAAGATGATCCCCGGCGTCGGCGGCAGCAAACAACTCAAGAATCTCGAGGTCGACGACCGGGAATTGGTGAGAATCGAAGCCATCATCAATTCCATGACTCCCGAAGAGCGTCGCCGACACGCCCTCATCAACGGCAGCCGCCGCAAACGGATCGCCGGCGGCAGCGGTACGAGCATACAGGACGTCAACCGTCTTTTAAAGAATTACACCCAGGTTATGAAAATGATGAAAAAGCTCAATAAAAGCGGCATGCGCGGTTTCTCCCGCGGTATGTTGCCCTTCTGAAGGAGAACACGATGGCAGTTAAGATCAGATTGGCCCGGCACGGCGCGAAGAAAAGACCTTTTTATCGTATTGTGGCGGCAGACAGCGAAGCACCCCGGGACGGGAAATTTCTCGAGAATCTCGGCACCTACAATCCGTTGCTCGACCCCGAGGAGGTTACGGTCAAGACCGAACGAATCAAGCACTGGATGGAAAAAGGCGCCACTCCGACCGCAACTGTTAAAACCATTTTGAAGAAAAAAGGTTTTTTTACCGTGTCACCCTAGCGTTGGTATCAATCTGTGAGGTGAAACCCCTTTATTCTCAACCGCCGACAAAGGAGATGGGGCTATGAAAGATCTGATCAGCTATATTGCGCGGGCTCTGGTTGACAATCCGGAACAGGTGTCTGTCTCAGAGATTCAAGGAAATCAGACATCCGTTCTGGAACTCAAAGTTGCGAAAGAGGATTTGGGGAAAGTCATCGGAAAGCAGGGACGAACGGCGCGGGCCATGCGGACTATCCTGAGCGCTGCATCCGCCAAAATTAGAAAACGCACGGTATTGGAGATCCTCGAGTAGTTTCGTGAAGATCGGCGGCGCCATTCCAATTGCAAAAATCGTCGGCGCCCATGGACTGCATGGGACCTGCAAAGTCTATTGTTACGGAGAGTGCGGCGATATATTAAGTAACGGCCGTGACATCTTCGTTAAAACCGCCGACGGGGTCCTGCTGAGTTACGAAATCGACTGGGCCAAACCACACGCCCGGACTGTCTTGCTGGCCCTGAAAGGCATCACCGACCGCAGCCACACCGACAAGCTGATCGGCTGCGACATCATGATCGATAGATCGAATCTGCCGGAACTGCCTGCCGACACCTATTACTGGCACGATCTCATCGGGCTTTCGGTTTTTACGATCGAAGGCCGCTTTCTCGGACGGTTGGCAGCCGTCATGCCGACCGGAAGCAATGATGTTTACGTTGTCAGAAGGCACGCGGACAGTGAAAAAGGAGAGATACTGATTCCGGCCCTGGGCTCTGTTGTCGTCGAGGTCAATCTTGCAGAAAACCGTATGCGTGTGGATCTGCCGGAAGGGCTTACTTAGACCGTCGTATGGATTTTACTGTCCTGACAATCTTTCCCGATCTGTTTACCTCCTTTCAGGCTCACGGAATCATCAGACGGGCGATCGAAAAAAAGATCATATCCCTTAACGCTGTCAACATCAGGGAGTTTACGACCGACAAACATCAGGTCACCGATGACCGGCCATACGGAGGCGGCAGCGGGATGATAATGAAACCCGAGCCTCTGGCGGCTGCCGTCCGTGCCGCGAAAGAGGCCGTCCCGAGGGCGGCCACGGTTTTGCTGACGCCCCAAGGAAGGGTGTTTGATCAAAAAACCGCCCGGGAGCTGGCGACGTTGAATGGGGTGATATTCGTCTGCGGCCGCTATGAGGGAATCGACGAGAGAATAAATCTGAATTACATCGATTTCGAAGTCTCACTCGGAGATTTTGTGCTCACCGGCGGTGAACTGCCGGCGATGACTGTCATCGATGCCGTGACGCGTCTTCTGCCCGGCGCTTTGGGCGGAGAAGATGCAGCCGAAAAGGATTCATTTGCCGACGATCTGTTGGAACACGCGCACTACACCCGGCCGCCGCTTTTCGAAGGACGGGAACCGCCCGCCGTTCTATCGTCGGGTCATCACGCGGCCATCGAAAATTGGCGCTTTGAGTCGGCCATAATCCGTACCTTTCTCAAACGGAAGGATTTGCTCGAAAAACGGGATTTAAGCCGTCGGGAAATAGAGGTTTTGAAAAGGTGGTGTGCCGATATTGAACGGATCGTCAACTCCCAATCTCTATCTGGCCCTGGTCCACTATCCGGTGATCAATAAGCACGGCGATGTCATTGCTTCGGCTGTCACCAATCTGGACGTGCACGATATCGCCCGTGCCGCTGCAACATACGGGGTCCGCGGGTTTTACGTGGTCACCCCGCTGGTGGATCAAGTCACCCTGATACGCCGGTTGATATCCCATTGGACAAACGGGGCGGGCGCAACCTATAACCCGCAGCGGCGCCGTGCATTGGAACTGGTCCGAATAAAAGAAAATCTGGACGACGTGATGGTGGACATCCGCGGCGACATCGGGAGTGCAGTTCTGCCGCGCACGGTTGTGACCAGCGCCAGAAACCAAAGACCGGTGATCGGCTTCGAGACGCTGCGCCGCATGATCGGTGAGGGGCCCCCTTACCTGCTGGTCTTCGGAACGGCCTGGGGATTGGCTGAAACACTGATGTCAGCTGCGGATTTCGCCCTCGCACCGGTAAAGGGACCCACCGCCTACAATCACTTGTCGGTGCGTTCGGCGGTAACGGTCGTCCTGGATCGGCTCCTGGGCCGATAGGGCAAAGGACCGGTTGTGTCAGTTGAGTCGGTTAGGTCAGTCGAGTCAGTTAAAGGATTCAATCGACTTTACGTCAAGGCCGCCACAATGCCAAAAGATGACGCGCCGAAGCCCGGATGAGCGGAGATGCCACCACGGGTTTAAGGGTTACAGGTCCCGGGTTTCGAGTTTCTATTTTCGTACTGAATGGTCATGGTCCTACGGGCCGCCACGGTGCATGAAAATTCTATCTTCGAACTTAACGTTTACTATATAAGATGGAGGTCTAATGGAGAAGATCAAACAGCTGGAAAGGGAAATGATGCGGCTTGACCTGCCGGACTTTGCGCCCGGTGATACGGTCAAGGTACATGTTAAAATCAAGGAAGGTGAAAAGGAGCGGATCCAGGTATTCCAGGGAGTTGTCATCAGCAAGCGCAAGGGGATGGCCGGTGCCTCTTTCACGGTGCGAAAGGTATCCTACGGCGTAGGCGTCGAACGGATCTTTCCACTGCACTCGCCCATCATCGAAAGGCTCGAAATCATCACCAAAGGCCGGGTGCGGCGGGCCAAAATATACTACCTGCGAAAACTTAGAGGCAAAGCGGCGCGGCTGAAAGAGCGCCGTTTTTAGCGCCCCCGCAGCGCGACTTGCAACCTTAGTTTTTTTTGAACCCAAAGTGCGCACCGCAGGAAACGCGAGAGGGAAACATGCCTTCGATCAAGGGGAACCGGCCCACGATTTCAAAGTGCGCCAAGCGCACTTATCACCGGCCGGTCGCCAAATTGTCGTGTTTCGACAGAATCGACGGTGCTGCTGCCGATGGGGCCGCCCCGGCCCGCTTGGCGAAAACCGACCTCTGGGTCTATGAAAAAAAGGCTCGGGACAACGGCCATTTGACGATTGCGGGTATCGACGAAGCCGGTCGCGGTCCTCTGGCCGGACCGGTCGTGGCCGCGGCCGTGATCCTTCCGGATCGATTTCCGTCCGCAGGAGTCAACGACTCCAAACAACTATCGCCGATCCAGCGCGACAGGCTCTACGAACTGATATACTCCCAAGCGGTGGCCGTCGGTATCGGAATCGTCGATGCCATTGAAATCGATCGTATCAACATACTGCGGGCCTCTCTCCTGGCAATGGTCATGGCCGCTTCAAACCTCGACCCAGCGCCGGACTGCCTGCTTGTCGACGGCAACTTTCCGGTTCCGCTTGCCTTGGCCCAGCAAACAATTGTCAAGGGTGATGCGTTGAGCCTGTCGATAGCCGCGGCATCGATCGTGGCCAAGGTCACCCGCGACCGCCTTATGAGCCGTTACGATCAGGATTATCCGCAGTACGGTTTCGCCGGTCACAAGGGCTATGGCACCCACGCCCATCGAGAGGCGATTGTCCGACACGGTTGCTGCCCCATTCACCGGTGCAGTTTCAAAGGTGTCAAGGAATTCTCGGGGCCAGCCAAAGCGCGACAGCTGCCGCTGACGGCCGACGATGGTTGATCGAAGACAACAGTTCGGCAAGACCGGTGAATCGATTGCCGCCCGATTTTTGCGAAAAATGGGCTACCGCATCCTCGAACAGAACTATCGAACCGTGCTCGGTGAGATCGACATCATCGCCAGAGACCGTGACACCCTGGTATTCGTGGAGGTCAAGGCCCGCACCTCCGGGCGTTACGGAAACCCCAAAAGCGCGGTCACGCCCCGAAAACAGCGCAAGATCTCCATGGTCGCCCTGCATTATCTCAAATCCACTGCCCAGAGCCGGGTCAAGGCCCGCTTCGATGTGGTCGCCATCCACTCCGGCGGCACCGCACCGCAAATCGAATTAATCAAAAATGCGTTCGAACTCGCTTACGAATAGAAGCGCCGCAGCCAACGGAACGCTTTACGTCTTGGCAACGCCAATCGGCAATCTCCAGGACATCACTCTGAGAGCCCTGGACATTTTGCTGTCCGTCGACTTCATCGCCGCGGAAGATACCCGCCATACCGGTCGGCTGCTGAAAGGCCGCAACCCCAAAGGCCGTTTCATATCCTACCACGAGCACAACGAAGAGAAACGCACACCGCTGCTGCTCGAAAAGCTGGAAGCCGGATTCTCGGTGGCCGTCGTTTCCAATGCCGGAACCCCTTCGATCTCCGACCCGGGATTCCGGTTGGTCGAAAGCGCCGTTGCGCGCAACATTCCCATTTCTCCCGTTCCAGGCGTCTCGGCCGCCATTGCCGCACTCAGTGTTTCCGGACTGCCGACCGACTCCTTCGTTTTTATCGGTTTTTTACCCCGCAAGAAAGGCCGGCGCACCGATCAACTGACATCACTGCGCGACATGCCCCGCACCATGATATTCTACGAGTCGCCGAAACGGATATCCCGCCTGCTCGATGACCTCCTGACCGTGATGGGCGATCGGTCGGCCGTTCTGGGACGCGAAATGACCAAGCTCCACGAGGAGTTCCTGCGGGGTCGCCTGTCCGAGTTGAGCGCGCTTCTTGAAGACCGCCGTGATATCAAAGGCGAGTGCACGCTGGTGGTGTCCGGCAGTCAGCCCGATACGACGGCAGGGACCGCCGATCTATATGAAAAATTGACCACCCGCTTGAAACAAAAAAAGGTGACCCTGTCGGAGTTGGTCAGGGAGGTGGTTCGAGAGACCGGGCTGCCGCGAAAGATCGTCTACGGCGCAGCTCTTGAGATTAAACGCCACCTGAACCAGGGGGACAAAACCGGTGATCCCGCTTGATATGATGCTCAAAACCACCGATAGAGTGGTGGAGGAAAAATGAGCAAGGGTCCCGTGCTCAGAGCCGTGATCCTATCCGTCCCGGAAACCGCCAGAACCCTTCCGCCGCGTGAACGGGTGACCTTTTTGAGCCGTCACGCCAGGAAGGCCCTTCAGATCTCGGCTGCCGAAAGCAATTTGACAATCGGTGCAGCGCTCAAAGACCGAGACGGCCGTCCGCGGTCGGTCAAGGGCGTTTACTGGTCTTTGACTCACAAACCGGCCTATGTCGGCGCCATTGTTGCCCGCAGGCTTATCGGAATCGACATCGAAACAATGGTTCAGCGAAAAACAGAGGCCCTTTTCGACAAGGTGGCCGACAGCGAGGAATGGGCCCTGATCGGGTCACGCTCGTGGGAAGGATTTCACCGGTACTGGACGGCGAAAGAAGCGGTGCTGAAAGCGGACGGGACCGGTTTGGAAGGTCTTTCCCACTGCCGTGTGGTGGCGATTCCAACTGCAAACAGCCTGATCGTTCAAATCAAGCGCCGCAGAATGATCGTTGAGCATTTTTATTTCGACGGCCACATTGCCTCTGTCGCCAAAACCGCTGGAACCGTTCACTGGACGCTGCTTGGCTCGTCGGCAGGCACGGACTAGAACATCGCCAGAATCTTTTCCAACGGACGGCCGAAGAGGAAATCGAGGATTTCCGGGTCTATCCGGCTCTTTTCAAC
Source organism: uncultured delta proteobacterium (assembly GCA_963787235.1). Classification (GTDB taxonomy): domain Bacteria; phylum Desulfobacterota; class Desulfobacteria; order Desulfobacterales; family SG8-13; genus JARFQH01. The sequence goes on along the minus strand of CAWBCG010000081.1, from coordinate 113,950 downwards.
CACCAGTTGGCGCAGATGGCGATCGTAGTTGAGAATTTCGGCAATAGCCTTCTCCGTCCTCTTCCGCCGCTCCTTTTTTAAATACGCCATCATCTCGGCGAGTTTTTCGCAGCCGCAGCGCGCCTCGTGTTCCGCTACCATTTCCCAGAGCCCGGCCACGCCTTCCAGGAGGTGGCGTCGCGTCAAGCAGTCCCTTGCCGTCATTTCCTCCACGTCGGTCGTGTCCCAACACTTGAGCAGCCGGCACTCCAACGGGCGCACGGTGTAAATCCGGCAGCTGCTATCCCGCTCATTAAAAAATGTGCAGGTCCATGTATTTGCGCTGCCCTTTAACTTGATCAGTTCTGTGGTCACCGGCCGGACCATTCCGCGAATGGGGTCCTTGACCCGCTCCCCTTTCCGGATGGTAAACAGGTACCGCAGCGGGATCGTCCCTTTTTCGATCAGAGGGCGGTCGGCGAGATGAAAAGCAGGACCGCCCTTGCGGCAGCAGGTACCGCAGCGTCGACAGGTAAAGGTGACGGTCGGAACCGATGTGTTATTTTGGAGTTTTATCGGCCTGACCACTTTAGATTTCCGTAAATCGTGGCACGCATGTGAGGACCTGCAGTGAAAGCGGCCATTGCCTGGATGCAGCAGGATACAGTAAACAAAAACAGCTTCGACTCGATTACACTTTTCAGAAATCCGGACGAAAGAGCCGTTTGACGACGTCAAACGGCTTTTTCGATTTTCCTATGGCGATTCAGAGGCGTTCTTGCGCTAAGGGTTCACGAAAAAATAAGTCCCCAATTTTGGGTGTTGAGGCGCCCGGCCGGCAAGGCGCGAAAACGCAGGAATATCTGGATATTCAGAGTTTTCGCAACACAGTCGGACGGGATGCATCGGCGTCCAAAAAGTGAAGTTATTTTTGAGTGAGCCCTAAGCACTCGCTTCTTCCTGGCAGACAACAGTCGGGTCGGCCAGTTGCTTGAGCGCCTTATACCGTTCCTGCACTTCCTCCGTCAACCGGGCCTGGAGCCTCTCGGCCTCGTCAGGGTACACCCGTTTCAGGGACGCATAGCGGACTTCGCCCGTCAGGAAAGTGTCGAGGCTGCCGTCGGGCTCCTTGGAGTCGAGGGTGAAGGGATTCTTGCCCTCGGCCTTGAGCTGCGGATTGTAACGGTACAGCGGCCAATACCCGGATTGCACGGCCAGCTTTTCCTCGTCCTGGCTGTGTCCCATACCACGCATGATCCCATGGTTGATGCAGGGCGAATACGCCAAAATGAGCGACGGTCCGTTGTACGCTTCGGCCTCGGCCACCGCTTTGACCAGTTGCTGCTTGTTGGCGCCCATGGCCACCGAGGCCACATACACATACCCGTAGCTCATCATCATCGCCCCCAGGTCCTTCTTGGCGGTTTTCTTGCCGGAGGCGGCAAACTTGGCCACCGAACCGGTGGGCGTGGCTTTTGAAGACTGACCGCCGGTATTGGAGTAAACCTCCGTGTCGAAGACCATCATGTTGATGTTTTCACCCGCGGCCATGACGTGGTCGATGCCGCCGAAGGCGATATCGTAGGCCGCACCGTCACCGGAAAAAATCCAAAATGATTTCTTGGTAAAGAGCTTCGACATTGCGTTGATGTCACTCAGCAGTGCATTGTCCGCGTGTTCCGGCAGCAGTGCTTTGAGTTGGTCTCCATATTTGCGGGAGCCTTCCGGATCATTCATCTGATCCAGCCATCCCTGAAGCGCTTCTTTAACCTTAGCCGGTATCTCGCTGGCAATAGCCTGGCGCACGAGATCGGCCAGCTTGCCGCGTTGATGGAAAACGCCCAGGAACATACCGTAGGTGAATTCGGCCGGGTCTTCGAACAGGGAGTTGCCCCAGGTCGGCCCGTGGCCGTCCTGGTTGACGCAATACGGAATGGCGGGGGCCGAACCGCCCCATATGGAGGTACAACCGGTGGCGTTGCCGATAACCATCCGTTCACCGAACATCTGGGTCAGCAGCTTGGCGTAAGGCGTCTCCCCGCATCCGGCACAGGCGCCCGAGAACTCGAGCAGTGGTTGACAGAACTGGCTGCCCTTGATGCTCTTACGGCTCAAAAGATCGTCGCGCAGCGGTAGTTCCATCGCATATTCCCATAGCGGGACCTGCAGCGGCACCTGCGTGTCGATCGGCTTCATGACCAGGGCCTTCTTCTTGGCCGGGCAGATGTCGGCGCAGTTGCCACAGCCGAGGCAGTCGAGGGTGTCGACCTGGATACGGAAGTAGTAGTCGTCTTTCAACTCCTTGCCCAGGGCCTTTTTGGCCTCGAATCCCTGCGGTGCATCGGCCAGTTCCTCCTCGCTGACCAGGAAAGGCCGGATGGAGGCATGCGGACAGACCATGGCGCACTGATTGCACTGAATACAGTTTTCCATGATCCACTGCGGCACGTTGATGGCCACCCCCCGTTTTTCGTACTTAGAGGTATCCACTGGAAAAATGCCGTCCGGTCTGAAGGCACTGACCGGCAGTTTGTCACCCTGCTGCAACAGGATCGGGCGCATGACGTATTTGACGAAGTCGGGTTCATCCTTGGCCGCTCCGGGATGGTCGGAGGCTTCGGCCCAGGCGGCGGGGTAGTCGATTTCGATCAAATTATCCAGGGTTTTATCGACCGCTTCGTGGTTCATCTCAACGATTTTTTCGCCTTTGCGGCCGAACATTTTTTTGATTTCCTTCTTGAGTAATTCGATGGCCTCGTCGACCGGGAGAACCTTGGCCAGCTTGAAAAAGGCCGTTTGCATAATCATGTTTATCCGGCCACCAAGACCCACTTCCTGAGCGATTTTGACGGCATCGATGTTGTAGAATTTGATCTTTTTTGTGGCGATGGTTCGCCGCACGCGGGCCGGCAGTTTTTCTTCCATGTCGGCCAATGACCAGCCGGAGTTGAGCACAAAGGTGCCGCCCTCCTTGACGCCTTCCAGAACGTCGTAGATGTCGACGTAGTTGTCCTTGTGACAGGCGATGTAATCGGCCGAATCGATCAGATAGGTCGATTGAATCGGGGTTTGGCCGAAGCGCAGGTGCGAAATGGTGATGCCGCCGGATTTCTTGGAGTCGTAGGCGAAATAGGCTTGGGCATACATGTCGGTGTTGTCGCCGATGATCTTGATGGCGCTCTTGTTGGCCCCGACCGTTCCGTCGGCCCCCAGTCCCCAGAACTTGCATTGCACGGTCCCGGAGGGCGCCACATCGAAGCCGGGCTGAACCTCCAGCGAGGTGTGGGTCACATCGTCGACGATCCCGACCGTAAAATGATTTTTCGGTTCGTTCGCCGCCATGTTGTCGAAAATCGCCTTGACCATGCTCGGGTTGAATTCTTTCGAGCCGAGTCCATAGCGGCCGCCCAGGATCTTCGGCGTTTCGCTGCGTTCCATGTAGGCCGTACAGATATCGGTGTAGAGCGGATCGCCTAACGCACCCGGTTCCTTGGTGCGATCCAGCACCGTTATTTTCTTGACGGCTGCGGGCATCACGGCAAACAGGTGCTCGACCGAGAAGGGCCGGTAGAGCCGCACCTTCACCAACCCGACTTTTTGTCCCTGCTTGACGAGATAGTTGACGACCTCCTCGATCGTCTCGCAGGAGGACCCCATCGACACGACGACCTGCTCGGCGGCGGGATCGCCAATGTAGTCGAAGAGTTGGTACTGTCGGCCGGTCAGGTCACCGACTTTCTTCATGTAATCCGCAACGATGCCGGCAAGCTTGAGATAGTAGGAATTGGCGGCTTCCCTGCCCTGAAAATAGATGTCCGGATTCTGGGCGGTCCCTCTCAGCTCGGGTCTTTCCGGATTGGTCCCGCGCGCCCGAAACAGCGCCACCGCCTCTTGGTCGACCAGACGGGCCATGTCTTCGTAGTCGATCAGTTCGATCTTCTGGATTTCGTGAGACGTGCGGAATCCGTCAAAGAAGTGAAGGAAAGGAACGCTGGCCTCGATGGCCGCCAGGTGGGCCACCAACCCGAGGTCCATGACCTCCTGCACCGAAGCCGAAGCCAGCAGGGCAAAACCGGTCTGGCGGACCGCCATGACGTCCTGATGATCGCCGAAGATGGATAGGGCGTGGGCGGCGATAGCCCGCGCGGTCACGTGCATAACTCCCGGCAGCAGCTCGCCGGACATCTTGTACATATTGGGAATCATCAGCAGCAGTCCCTGCGAGGCTGTGAAGGTGCTGGTCAGCGCACCGGCCGCCAGGCTGCCGTGGACGGCCGCCGCGGCTCCGGCCTCAGATTGCATTTGTCGCACCGTCATGCTCTGACCGAAGATATTTTTACGGCCGGCGGCAGCCCACTCATCGGCGATCTCACCGATCGGCGATGAAGGGGTTATCGGATAAATCGCTGCCACATCGCTCATGGCATACGCCACATGCGCCGCGGCGGTGTTGCCGTCGATCGTCTTCATTTGCTTTGCCATAAAGGTACTCCTTTGTGCTTGGTATATTTTATAGTGGAAAAACTAACAGGTCGATGATGGCGCTCGAGCTTGTCAACAGGAGGATTTGATTCAAAATATTATGTTTAGGTCAATGACTCCTGATTTGTAAAGGGATAGTTTATGAAATCGAGTCATTAAATAATTTTAATTCATTACAGCAGGTTTTCGAAAAAATCGTTCCCCTTGTCGTCCACGATGATGAAGGCCGGAAAATCCTTGACCGTTATCTGGTAAATGGCCTCCATACCCAGCTCCGGATAAGCGAGGACTTCGACGGCGGTGATACACTCTTTGCCCAACCGGGCCGCAGGACCCCCGATCGAGCCCAGATAGAAGCCACCGTACTTCTTGCAGGCCTCCGTCACGGATTTGGACCGATTGCCCTTGGCCAGCATCACCAAGGAAGCCCCCTGTTCCTGGAACAACGGCACGTAAGCATCCATGCGACCGGCGGTGGTCGGCCCGAAGGAACCCGATGCATGACCCGGCGGCGTCTTGGCCGGGCCGGCATAGTAAATGATGTGCTCCTTCACGTACGGCGGCAGCTCCTCCCCTTTTTGAAGCCGTTCGTTCAGCCGCGCATGCGCGATATCCCGGGCTACCACGATCCTGCCGTTCAGAAGCAGCCGTGTCGCCACGGGGTAGCGGCTCAAATCGGCCCGGATCTCGTCCATGGGGCGGTCCAGATCGATCCGCACCGCATCGGCGACAGCCGCAGCGGGTTCCGGAAGGTATTGCGCCGGATTTGTCTCCAACTGCTCGAGATATATCCCCTCATCGGTTATCTTGGCCTTGATGTTGCGGTCGGCGCTGCAGCTGACTCCCAGGCCGATGGGACAAGAGGCACCATGCCGCGGCAGGCGAACGACGCGCACGTCATGGCAGAAGTATTTTCCGCCGAACTGGGCCCCGATGCCCAGCTCGCGCGACAATTGCAGCAGCTGCGCCTCGAGCGCCACGTCACGAAAGGCATGTCCGGCGGGGTTGCCGGCTGATGGCAGACCGTCCAGGTAACCGGCTGAGGCTAGCTTGACGGTCTTCAAATTGGCCTCGGCCGAGGTTCCGCCGACCACGAAAGCCAAGTGATAAGGCGGGCAGGCAGCCGTGCCGAGCGACTTCATCTTGGTATGCAGAAAATCGACCAGTTTCTCCGGGGTCAGCGTCGCCTTCGTTTCCTGGTAAAGATAGGTCTTGTTGGCCGAACCGCCGCCTTTGGCAATGAACAGAAATTTGTAGGCCTTTCCCGCAACGGCGTAAAGGTCGATCTGGGCCGGCAGGTTGCAGCCGGTGTTTTTCTCTTCATACATGCTGAGCGGCGCGTTCTGGGAATAGCGCAGGTTGTTACGGGTATACGCATTGAATACCCCCTCCGAAAGAGCCCGCTCATCATCGCCGCCGGTCCAGACCTGTTGCCCTTTTTTTCCGATGATGACCGCGGTACCGGTATCCTGACACATGGGAAAGACGCCGGCGGCGGATATCACGGCATTTTTAATCATTTCCAACGCCACGTAGCGGTCGTTGTCCGACGCTTCGGGGTCATTCAGAATCTTAGCCAGCAACGCCATGTGAGATGGTCGCAGCCGGTGGGCCACATCGGCGAATGCCTGTTCGGCCAGCAACGTCAATCCGGCCGGAGTGATTTTCAGCATTTCCTTGCCGTCGAAAATCGTGGTGGCGACATGATCGGTCGTCAACCGCCGGTATTCGGTGGTGTCTTCAGCCAGTGGAAACATCTCCTGATAGATAAATTCAGGCATCGTCGATCCTCCTTCGACCGGTGAGCGTTTTGTTTCAGTTGGGATTATCTAAAAACAAGCCCGCCCACTGTCAAGGATAATCGGACGGATCAATTAGGGGTTGTCCTTTTGGGTCCGAATCGTTAGTATCGGCCGTGCGGAGTCAAAATAGTTCTCGAGCGACTCATTTCGGAGGGCCGATGATTGTTGCGGGGCTGACAGGCGGAATCGGGACCGGGAAGTCGACGGTTGCCGCCGTTTTCGCCGAAGCCGGGGCCGTGGTCATCGATGCGGACGAAATTGCCCGGGATGTGGTCTCAAAGGGCCGGCCTGCCTGGTGTCGGATCGTGGCCCATTTCGGCAGGAACGTTCTGTTGCCGGACGGCGACATCGACCGCAAAAAGCTCGGCGTGATCATTTTCAACGACGCGCGTCAGAAGGTGCATCTCGAACGTATTGTCCACCCGCACGTTATTGCGGAAACCGAGCAGCAGCTCAAAGAAATCGAAAGGGCCCAACCGCAGGCCGTCGTTATTCTGGATGTGCCGCTGCTGATCGAAGCAGGCATGGACCGCGACCTGGATGAAGTAATTGTGGTGTATACCCCGGAGGCCGTTCAGCTCAAGCGCCTGATGCACAGGGATCGGCTCACTGCGGCAGAAAGCCTGTCCCGCATCCGTTCACAGATGCCGATCGAAGAGAAAAAGATGCGCGCCACGGTTGTCATCGACAACAGCGCCTCCCCGGCCGCCACCCGCAAACGGGCACTCGAGGTGTTTGCTGATCTTCAGCGAAGATCCTGCCGCTCATAGCCGCACGAACCGGTCGGTGGACGCCGCAACCCGGGCCACCGGCTCCACGGAGAAAAACTTTACGGTTGCCAAACAATGGCATCCGCCCTATTTTTAATTCGTATTTCGGCACGATTTCAGCTCATCCAGGGGGTATGCACATGCAAAAAACCGCGGCATCACCGACGGTCGACAACCTGAAAAAAATTACTCTCTCGATCGAGGCGGGAACCTCTGCGAACAAAATGGACATCACAGCCCGGCCGCAGTCCATGACATTCGTCTACGGTCTGGGAACCACCGGTCTGACCCCTTTTGAATACGGCCTGGCCGATAAGTCGACGGGAGACGTGGTCCAAGTCAGCATCCGGCCCGGTGAATCAGCCCGGACGTTCGGGCACCTCCAGCCGCTTTTCGAGACCAAGCTGGATGACACGGCCGAAGTCCATCTGAGGGTGCGCATCGATAAAATCATTCCGGCCGAGGGTCGCGAAATCATCAGTGCAATGGCCGCGGCGGCCGAGTGTGGATGTGATTGCGGGTGTGGCGGCAAACACGGCGTTTGTTGACGGAAATCGGCATGAATCAAGTCCTCTCCGACAGTCGTCTGGCCAACTTAGGGGCACAGGCGATCCTCGAAAGGTTCAACGCGTTTCATTCCTCATTCAAGGACATTACCCGTCGCGCCGCGGAGCGCTTCCTCGAACGGGACTGGCATGGTCTCCAGGACGATGCGATAAAACGGTTGGATCTCTACCGTCAGGCGGCAGACGCGATTGAGGACATCATCCGGCGGCTGCTTGCAGACCGCGTCACAGACAAACTGGCCTGGGCCGGCATGAAAGCGGTCTACTCCGGTCGTATCTTTCATCAGGATGATCGCGAGCTGGCGGAAACCTTCTTCAACTCCATCACCCGACGCATATTTACCACGGTCGGTGTCGACCCGCGGATCGAATTTGTCGATTCTGATTTCGACACGCCACCTGCGCCGTCGATCCCGGAGTTGGGCCGAAGTTATTCACCGGGCGCAGACCCGGTCGATTCGATACGCGCCATCCTGGAAGACTGCGGCTTCGGCGCGAAATTCAGGGATCCCGCCGGTCAGGCAACTGCGGTTGCGCGTCGCATTCGATCTCTGCTTTCTGCCCGGGGAACGGATTACGTAGTCGAACGGATCGACATGGTCGGCAGCATCTTCTTCCGCAATAAAGAAGCCTATCTTGTCGGCCGCATCGTCACGGCATCCGATACCCTGCCGCTGGCAATCGCACTGCACCACCCGCCGGGGGGCATCGTTGTCGATGCGGTGCTTCTGGGCGAAGACAGTCTCAGCATTCTGTTCTCTTTCACGCGCTCCTATTTTTTCGTCTGCGCCGAAAGGCCCTGCCATCTGGTGCATTTTCTCAAAAGCATCATCCCGCACAAGCGTACAGCCGAGCTCTACACCGCGATCGGCTACAACAAGCATGGCAAGACCGAACTTTACCGCGACATCGTCGGTTACACCATGGAGTGCACCAATGAACAGTTCGAATTTTCTCCGGGCCAGCGTGGCATGGTCATGATCGTCTTCAACATGGCGCAGGATGATCTGGTGATCAAATTGATCCGGGACCGATTCCGCAATCCGAAAAGTACCACGCGTCGCGCCGTGGTGGAAAAATACGATCTCGTGTTCAAGCACGATCGCGCCGGTCGACTGGTGGAAGCCCATGCTTTCGAATACCTGAAGTTCGACCGCTGCTGGTTTTCTGACGAACTGCTCGATGAACTGCTGCGGGAAGCTGCCGAAACGGTTGAGGTCGTTCAGGACGAGGTCATTCTCGGGCATGCCTACGTGGAACGGCGGGTCACCCCCCTGGACGTTTATCTGCCGGCTGCCGAGGCCTCGGCAGCGACCTCGGCGGTCATCGACTACGGCAATGCCATTAAAGACCTGGCCGTCAGCAATATTTTCCCGGGTGACATGCTGCTCAAGAATTTCGGGGTGACGCGCCACCGGCGGGTCGTTTTCTACGACTACGATGAACTGTGTCCGCTGACCGACTGTCATTTTAGAAAACTACCGCCACCGCGCACCACTGAAGATGAGTTTGAGAGCGACCCGTGGTTTTTTGTCGATGAAAACGACGTCTTCCCTGAAGAGTTCCCGCGCTTTCTGGGCCTGACCCCTGATTTACAGAAGGTTTTTATGGAACACCATTCCGACCTCTTCGGCGTAGAATTCTGGCAAAGAGCCCAAGCGGCAATCCGTAGTGGAGAGATTATCAGTGTCCTTCCGTACCTGCCGCAACATCGCCTGCTGTAATCGTTACAAGGGAAGGATACCGGTCGCTGGTCCCAGACCGGATCGGCGCCAGGGCACCCGACGAAATGGCTTTCAGGTTCTGCCGGTTTTTTCGAGACGGGTGCAATAAACCAATCGCTAACCGCACAATCTACCGCCTAAAGGAAATGCCGGATCGACAAACGGCCTGCACTCAAGATTGTCTTTACATTGGTGAAAAAATACCTGAGGATAAGTCAAATTTTAATAATGGGAGGTTCAGATGAACGCACAAAACGCCGTCGCCGGAATCGAGGTCACGGGGCCCGTGTCCGCCGAGTTTTCTCAAATTCTCACTCCGGAGGCCCTGGCCTTTATTGGAGGCCTGGCCCGTAAGTTCGACACCCGCCGCAAAGAACTGCTCGACCGCCGTCAGCAGGTACAGGGCGAGATCGATGCTGGAAAACATCCAGACTTTTTGCCGGAAACACAGCCTATCCGCGAAGGTGACTGGAAAATCGAACCGGTCCCCGACGATCTGAAAAATCGCCGGACCGAAATCACCGGTCCGGTCGACCGCAAAATGGTCATCAACGCCCTCAACTCCGGGGCCTCGACTTATATGGCCGATTTCGAGGATTCCCACGCCCCAACCTGGGACGGCACCATCCAGGGGCAGATCAACCTCAGGGACGCGGTCGCCGGCTCCATCGAGTTCCGGAGTCCGGAGGGAAAATCCTACCGCCTGGCCGATCGCATCGCCACCCTCATCGTGCGTCCCCGAGGCTGGCATCTGGTGGAAAAGCATGTCCTCGTCGACGGCCGACCGGTTTCCGGCAGCCTCTTCGATTTCGGCCTCTTCTTCTTCCATAACGCCCGCGCGCAATTGTCGAAGGGCAGCGGTCCCTATTTCTACCTGCCCAAAATGGAAAGCCACCTGGAAGCGCGTCTGTGGAACGATGTCTTCATCCACGCCCAGCAGCAACTCGATATCCCCAGAGGAACCATCAAGGCCACCGTCCTGATCGAAACCATCCTGGCGGCCTTCGAAATGGACGAAATCCTGTATGAACTGCGCGAGCACGCCGCCGGTCTGAACTGCGGCCGCTGGGATTACATCTTCAGCTTTATCAAGCGCTTCCGGAATGTCCCGGAATATATCTTTCCGGATCGGGCTCAGATCACCATGACGCGGCACTGCATGCACGCCTATTCGCTGCTGGCGATAAAGACCTGCCACCGCCGTGGGGCTCATGCAATGGGCGGTATGGCCGCCCAGATTCCAATCAAAAATGACCCGGCTCAAAACGAGGCCGCCCTGCAAAGAGTTCGCGAGGACAAGACCCGCGAGGCCACCGACGGCCACGACGGCACCTGGGTGGCCCATCCCGGCCTGGTGCAGATTGCCCGCGACGAGTTCGACAAGGCCATGCCAGCGCCGAATCAGATCGATAAGCTGCGCGAGGACGTGCACGTTACTGCCGCCGACCTTTTGCGGCTGCCATCTGGAACAATTACCGAAGAGGGTCTGCGCACCAACGTAAGCGTCGGCATCCAGTACATGGCCAATTGGCTCAGCGGGTTAGGGTGTGTCCCACTCTACAATTTGATGGAGGACGCCGCCACGGCCGAGATTTCCCGCACCCAGGTCTGGCAGTGGGTCCATCACCCGCTTGGAGTTCTGAGCGACGGACGCAAGGTCGATCTGGAAATGGTCCGCAGGGTCATAAAGGAAGAAATGGCGAACATCAGGTCCGAAGTCGGTGACAAACTTTTCGAAACGGTCCGATACGATTTGGCGGCCCGACTCTTCGATGAGATCATCGCCAACGACGAGCTGGAAGAATTTCTGACCCTGAGGGCCTACGACTATATCGATTGATCGGATTAATGCATGATTTTTTATCACAAATGGATCCTTTAACCGCGTTTGAGGAGGAAAAATGAAAACAGTCGAAGAAACCGCTGCCGAAATATGTGATCGGCTTTCCTGCCACGAGATATTTCCCGACGAGGTGAGCGATCTTGCAGAAATTTGGGAGAAAGACCCCCGCTGGAAGGCAATTATCCGACCGTACAAACCGGAAGAGGTGCTGAAGCTGCGCGGAACACTGCACGTCAGCCACACGTTTGCCGAAGTCGGTGCCAAAAGGCTCTGGTACCTTCTGAACACCGAAGAATATGTCCCCGCCCTCGGAGCGCTGACCGGTAACCAGGCCGTCCAGCAGGTAGAGGCCGGTCTGAAGGCCATCTATTTGAGCGGCTGGCAGGTGGCGGCCGATGCCAATCTGGCCGGAGAAATGTATCCCGATCAGAGCCTCTATCCCTCCAACAGCGTGCCGGCTGTGGTCCAGCGAATCAACAACGCGTTGCGTCGGGCCGATCAGATACAGGTACTCGACTGCCGTAAAAAAGGACCTTACTGGTATGCGCCGATCGTGGCCGATGCTGAGGCCGGATTCGGCGGGCCCCTAAATGCCTTCGAACTGATGAAGATGATGATCGCGGCCGGAGCGGCCGGGGTCCATTTCGAAGATCAGCTGGCTTCGGCCAAAAAATGCGGCCACCTCGGCGGCAAGGTTCTGGTTCCGACCCAGGAATTCATCAACAAATTGATCGCCGCGCGACTGGCGGCGGATATCTGCGGCGTGCCGACGGTGCTGGTGGCCCGCACCGATGCCGATGCCGCCCGGCTGGTAACCAGTGATATCGACGAGCGGGACAGGCCGTTTATCCTCGATCAGCCGCGCTCCGCCGAGGGATTTTTCTACGTCAAAAACGGCGTGGAAGCCGCCATTGCGCGCGGACGGGCTTATGCCCCGTACGCGGACATGGTCTGGTGTGAGACCTCGATTCCCGACCTCGAACAGGCCCGCAGATTTGCCGAGGGAATCCATGCCGAACATCCGGGCAAACTTCTGGCGTATAACTGCTCGCCGTCCTTCAACTGGAAGGCCAAGCTGGACGACGCCACCATTGCCAAATTCCAACGGGAACTGGCGGCCATGGGCTATAAATTTCAGTTTGTTACCTTGGCCGGCTTCCACGCCCTCAACATGGGAATGTTCGATCTGGCCTTGAGCTACCGCAAGGAAGGGATGCTCGCCTACTCTCGTTTCCAGCAGGAGGAGTTCAAGCATGGAACGGAGGACGGCTACATGGCGACCACCCATCAGAAGTTCGTTGGCACCGGATATTTCGATCGCGTAATGAATGCCGTCAGCGAGGGCGAGACATCGGTGGGCGCACTTTCCGGCTCCACCGAGGAACAGCAGTTCTGATGAACTATCTCGCACATGCCTATCTTGCCGAGTCTTCGGATGAATTTTTGATCGGCAGTATTATGGGTGATTTTGTCAAAGGCCCGGTCGATGATCTTTTCAATCCCCAAATCGCCCGCGGCGTCCTTTTCCACCGGCGTGTCGACGCCTTTGCCGACAACCATGAAATGAGCCGGGCCAGCCGCAACTTGTTCAGTCCTCGGTGCCGCCGTTACGCCGGCGTCATCCTGGATATTTGTTACGATCACTTTCTGTCCAAGAACTGGTCTGTTTATACGGACTCTGACCTTTCCGAATTCGTCACGCGGGTCTATGAGACCCTGCAGCGCTACCATGACATTCTGCCGGCCAGACTGAAGTTGGTGTTGCCGCGAATGGTTCAGCAAAACTGGCTGAGCTGCTACCGGACCCTGGGTGGCGTCGACATTACACTGGGCCGGATCGCCCAACGCATCCATCGCCAAAACACCCTTGACGATTCGATTGGAGAAATCAGAAAAAATTACGGACAGCTCGAACGCAATTTCCATGCGTTCTTCCCGGACCTGGTCGACTTCGCAAAATCTTTTCCGGTTTGAGAAAAATTAAAGTCCGGTTATCCGGCAGACTCTATAGATTTTTTATTTTCATCGAGAATGGCTGGTTGGACATGCACAACTGATCGTCAGGGCAGAACGTCTTGATCCAACACGAGGACATGCGCTTGGTTTCGATGGACTAAATCAGGTAGTGCTTCAGCTTGTTCAGGTCCGTGTCTGCGGGTTCATTCAAAATTGCGCCGACCTGGATCTCGCCGTCCACTTCCACCATACGGCGGGCGTCACATTGGAAGTCGAGCTGTTCACCGGTTTGGGGAAGCTTGAAAGACAGGTTGAAGCGATCCAGTTCCCGCAGAAAGGCCTCTTTGATTTTCGATCCCTTCGGATAGGTGACAAAAACGCCCCCCATGGCAATATCGGTGATAACACAGGGAAATGAATCGCTGTGCCCGTCGATGTCCATGGTCGTGGTCGCCGGAAGGGTAATCTTGCTTCTCTGATGGCCCCGGCGGTCTGAACCGGTTTCGTGAGGCAACAGATAACGCTGCGCTTCGAGGTAATCGAGAATGATCTTGTCCAACAGGGACGCGACCGTGCGCCTTTCTTTCTTGGCAGCCCGCTTAAGTGCTTCACGGACGAGGATACTCATTCGAATGCTGTAAACGATGTCTTTTTTCATGTTATTATTGTATAAATATTGTATTACAATGTCAACGAAATTTATACGTGCTGGAAAATATCGTTGCGCGTGGACAAAATTTAAGTTGTTCTTGACCTGAAAGAGCCGGTGTGGTTCTTTAAATCATTGATGTTCCGCCCCCAGAAAGCAAGCTATCAACCATATATAAATGTGTGAAAAACCCGTCGGTGCCCGGCGATCACAGTTTACGGGAAATTCACCATCGACACCTTTAAGGACAAGGCTGGGGCCGTTCAATATAAAAACTCATAAAGGAGGAAATCATCGTGACAACTGCAGATTTCAAGGCAATAGTCGTCAACGAGAACGCCGACAAGACATTTAATCGCCTTATTACACGCAAGTCCTTTGAAGATCTGCCCGACGGAGATGTCCTGGTCAAGGTCCGATACTCATCACTTAACTACAAAGATGCGCTGTCGGCCACAGGCAACCGGGGCGTCTCCAAAAATTTTCCGCACACCCCAGGCATCGATGCGGCCGGAAGCGTAACGGAAAGCCGAAGCCCGCACTTCAAATCCGGTGATGAGGTAATCGTTACCGGTTATGATCTGGGAATGAACACCTCCGGCGGTTTTGCCGAGTTCATCCGTGTGCCGTCCGGCTGGATCGTACCGCGTCCGTCGTCCCTCAGTCTGAAGGAAAGCATGATCTACGGGACCGCCGGATTTACGGCGGCTTTGTCGATTTACGAGCTGATCGATCACGGCCTCGAGACGCAGCAAGGCACCGTTATGGTCACCGGCGCCACCGGCGGTGTCGGCAGCCTGGCCGTTTCGATCCTTTCAAAAATCGGTTTTCGCGTAGCGGCCGTCAGCGGAAAAGCGGACCGAAAGGCGTTTCTCGAAAAGCTGGGGGCCACCGAGGTCATCAGCCGCGAAGAAGCTACCGACACATCCGGTCGCCCCCTGCTGAAAGGCCGCTGGGCGGGAGTTGTCGACACGGTGGGAGGCGACATTTTGGCGACGGCCATCAAAGCGACCCAGTACGGCGGGTCCATTGCCTGTTGCGGACTGGTGGCTTCTCCCGAATTGAATACAACGGTCTTTCCGTTTATTCTGCGCAAGGTCAACCTGCTGGGCATCGATTCGGTGGCCTGTCCGATGGATCTTCGCTTGAAGATCTGGCAAAAACTCGCCGCCGACTGGAAGCCGGAACTCCTCGATGACCTGTGCAAGATCGTCTCACTCGAAGAGGTCGACCCACTGATCGATACGATACTCAAGGGACAGCTGAGCGGCAGAGTGGTGATTGATCTTGCCCGTTGAGAAGAAGAGACCGGGTATGGAAAATAAGTCTGAGAGCAATCCAACCGCCGAGAAGATCATTTCTGAGGATCGTCCACCTGAGACGGCTGCACCCTTACCCGCCGGCAGCGTTGCAGCCGCTGCCGGCGACGGGAAAAAGGAAAGCACAGAAAGTGCGGCGCCGACAGCCGCTGAACCGGCAGCCCAAAAACCAGCCGCCGCAGCCGAAGAAAAGACGCCGAGCGACACCGCCGATGGCAGCCGGTCAAGCGATTCGGAGAAACGGGACGTTCCACGCCTGGGCGACGGGTCGAACCTCGACATCATCCTCGATATTCCTCTGGAAGTCACGGTCGAGCTCGGACGGACGAAAATGCCGATTCGTGATCTGCTCCAATTGGGGCCCGGATCGGCGGTGCCGCTGTCTCGGTTGGAAGGTGAACCGGTGGACATACTGGCCAACAACAAGCTGATTGCCCGGGGGGTGGTTTTGGTCAAGGATGATAAATACGGCATCCGCATCACCGAAATAACCGGCCGATTGGAACGGCTGCGTGGCCTGCGTTAGTTTCCGTCCATAATGGGTAAATTTCGCGAGACAGCCGCAGGGTCAAGGCCGCACGGCACGAACCGCACCACAGGCGTAAATATCTTGGTGAAGTCGCTTGAAGCCCTTTTCCCGGATCGAGGTCACGATCAGAGCTTCCTTTTTGTAGCCCTTTGCAAATACCTCCGCAGTCCAGTACCAGGGGGCGCTCTGGCCCGGAAAATAGGGGGGCGTCTTGTAGAGTTCGGCCAGTTCGCTGCCGAAGGGCAAGCGCCAGTCGTGATACCCACCGGCGGCCAGTGAACTGATATAGGTGCGGGCGGCGTTGAAATCCTGGCATTCACCAAGGGCGGCTTTCGAGTCGAGCAAGCTCCAGGTCAGCCCGGTCTTGGTGTCGGTGAAAGTGTCGTTGCCATTGACGACATATCGGGCACCGGACTGACGGATCTGAGCAGCGATTTTCCTTTTCTCGGCCTGAATCCGGTTTCTTTCCTGGGCCAGTACCACTTGCTGGCGTCTGCGTTGCTCTTCAATGCGGTTTTGATAAAGAGTTCGGTTTTCATTCTGAAGCTGGGACAGCAGCAACCGGGCACTTTTGTCGAACCTCCCGGATGGATTCAAACGAATATATTGTCCGATGTAATTGATTCTGTCAGGCAGACTGTACTGGCTGTTCTGACTGTAGGCGGCCGCTGTCTGCCATTCACGGCTTTCTCTGAGGTTGCGGTCTAGTCGGGCAATATTGTCTCTGATCCGGGCTGCCTGGGTCGAATCGGGATTTCCGTCAAGGTAGGCTGCCAGCACAGTTTTGGCCGATTCGAACTTGTTGCCGAGCCGCTTCACGGTCTCCATCAATTCCGCGACATCGCGTTTGTCCTCCATTACGGCCTTCAAGTTATCGATTTCGGTGGTGCGGTAATTCTTGGGGAAGTAGTTGAGAAAATTGTCGCAAAGCAGAATACATTTATCCCAATTGCCGGCCTGGTCGCACTGCGGCATGGTTTTCATCAGATGTCCGTAGTACTCTTCACTCATATCGGCCACCAAGGCCTCGACCTGAGTACGGTGCCGACCGTTTGGATGTTTCATCAGATACCCGAGGTAGGCCTCGATACGATTTTTGGAATCGAGCCGGGCAGCATCTTTGAGGCGGGCGTAATCGACATTATCGATCAGGATCGGTATCTCGGAAAGCTTGAGCTGAATTGAAGCGGCGTGCGGACTGTCGGGATATTTTTCGATATACTGTCCATACAAGTCTGTGGCCGCGGCTTCATAGTTGGCGTCAATGGGAAGCTTCTCCACCGCTGCAATTACAAAATCATAGCTCTGCTGTTCGACCGTTTGATTGATTTCGCGAATCTTCGACCGCGCCGCTGTATGGTATTCGCTATCGGCATGGGAATCGATGAAATACTGGAGCAAGACTTTCTGGTCTTCGGGATCCTCGATGGCGTTGACCCGCTCGAGAATGGCCTGGTATTCTTTTGATATCTGTCGCGTTTTAAGGTAACGGACACCGTAGGTGCCGACCGTCGCCAGCAACAGCAAGGCCAGCAGCGCTCCGGCCGCAACTTTCAGCGACCATTTTCTAGATGTCTGCTGCGCCTCCCGCAGGGGTTTATAGCGGTCGTTGGCCTGGATGTTGAGCACCGATGCCGCCGCGGCCGGTGCCACCATATTTTTACCTTTTTTGTCGTTTCTCAGCCTGAGAGCTTCCGTGAAAATCTCCATCAGCGGCAGGTTGATCTCGTTTTTGTTGCGGCCGGCCGCATCCAACAGGTCGATTTCAGAATTGTCCCAGCTGATAATCTCATAAGCCGCCGCCTTGTTTTTCATGCTACCCGACTCGGCGGCGATCAGATCTCCGTCCAGCAGATGGAGATAGCCCACGGCACCGGTCGTTTTGACTTCAACGGTGCAGGTGAGTCTTTCGAACTGGGCCATGTGTAAAAAAGAAGGCAGGCTGATGCCCTGCACCATTCCGCCGTCCCGGTCTGAGAGGGCATCGAAAACCTTGTCGTTCAAGATTTTTGTTTTTATGAGTCGTTGATAGTTTTCGACATCCGCGTCGCTCATCTTGTTAGGGCAGTAGCCGAGATGAACGGTGATTTTGCCCGGTTCTTTGTGCCAGGGCCAGAGCGCTCCATAGTAATACCCCCTTCCGGCCTTGCGCAGGTAGAGGGCCTGCTCTTCCCGAATACCGTTGAGGTATTTGAGGGTCGCGCTGAACCGCAGTTTCACCGGCATCGGTTTGCCGGCCGGTTTTTTGGCGACGCCGAAGAAGCCTTCCAACTGTTTGCCGAGGCTTTCGATGTCGCGACCTTGAGAAACCGCCTGATAGAGGCTGCGGGTCACGTTGTAAGGGGTTTTCCGCATATCGGGCAAGGCGTCCAATAATTCCACGAGTGTCAGAAAATCCCGGGTGACACTGAGACTGATCAAGAGATCCGACAGTTCCCTGCTGGTGTTGCCGGTTCCTGTTGTGGTTGTCTGGTCGGTCATGATACCAAGTTCTCCAGTGATAGGCCGCTTACCCAAACTTTTCGAGGATGGTTAAAATACCTTTAAGGTCAATATTTTACACGAATATTCACCCTGAATCAAGCATACCTTTTCAAATCCGTTTTTGTGAGCTATGGTGAATGGTCGACCGATCAGCCGGAGTGAAATCGGCCGCGAAAGCCGTCGTTGCTGAAAGTCCGATAAGGCAGGAAGGAATCGAAAATGGACGTTACCTTTCACGGAGCCGTGCGCGAGGTCACCGGTTCCATGCATGCGTTGACCACCGCATCAGATCGGGTGTTACTCGACTGCGGAATGTTTCAAGGCCGCCGAAAAGAAAGCGAGGCCAAGAACAGGGTTCTGCCCTTCGATCCGCAGATCGTCACCAATGTGGTGCTCTCGCATGCGCACATCGACCACTCGGGACGAATTCCGTTGCTGGTGAAAGAAGGGTTCAGCGGTCGCGTGGTCTGCACGCGGGCAACGACCTCGGTCTGCAACTACCTGCTGCTGGACTCGGCCCATATTCAGGAGTCGGACGCCGATTACCTGAACTACAAAACCGTTCGGGGGGCCCTCAACCAGATGAAGCCCTCAAACCGCAAAAAAATGAACGTCGGCAGCCGGCTCTCAGACGTCAAGAAAGTGCTTAAGAAAAACCGCCACGAACTGGATGCCGGTGTCATCAACGACTTTATGGACCAGCTGCATCTGGAAAAAATTCAACCGCTTTACACGAGCGCAGACGCCCAAAATGCATTGGCCAGCTTCGATGGATACCCCTACCGCTACCCGGTTGCGATCGGAAGCAACATGACCTGCTCGTTCTACGATGCCGGTCACATCCTCGGCTCGGCCATCAGCATGATTCGGACAGAGGATAACGGTCGTCCGATCACCGTCTGCTATTCCGGAGACCTCGGCCGGTTCGACAAGCCGATCGTGCGCAATCCAACCTTGAACTTTGAAGAACAGCACCGTGACGTGGACCTGCTGATAGTGGAAAGCACTTACGGTGACCGCTTGCATGAGCCGGTCGAGGCGCTCAAGCCGAAGCTTGAAAAGATCCTGGTCGAGACCAACAACCGCCGGGGGACCGTGCTGATTCCGGCATTTGCTTTCGGCCGTACCCAGGAACTCCTGTACGTGCTCCACGAGCTCTACGATGAGAAGGCGGTGCCGCGCGTCCCGATATATGTGGACAGTCCCCTGGCCGTCAACATCACCCGGGTATTCGGTGAACATCCCGAAGTGTACGATCGCGATGCACAGGAAGCGTTCCTTAAAGACGGCAAGAACCCGTTCTCCTTCGACCAGGTCCATTTCGTCACGTCGGTGCAAGAGTCGATGCGACTCAACCGCGAAAAAAAACCGCACATCGTTCTGGCCGCTTCCGGCATGTGCGAAGCCGGCCGGATCCTCCATCACCTGCGCCATAAAATCCACGACGAAAAAAACACGATTCTCATCGTCGGCTTCATGGCGCAGAACACCCTCGGGCGGCGTATCATCGATCAAGGCACGGCTTATGAACGGTCTGGCAGAAGCGGACCGCCGCCGATTCTGAAGTTTCTCAACAAAACCTATCCCTTGAAGGCACACGTGACGGGGCTGGGCGGATTCAGCGCACATGGAGACAAACAGGAACTCTTGCGGTTCATCAAGGCGTCAAATCTAAACATCAAGCGCATTGCCGTGGTACACGGGGAAGAGGACCAGGCGCTGGCGTTTGCCGGCCATCTGCGTCAGACCGGCTATCCGGTCCTGGTCCCGAAAAGAGGCGAAACCATTCGGCTGTAGTCATCAGGAGACACGCTAAAGGGGGCCAAAAAGATGAGTCGGTTTTTGATGGTGGACATCGGCGCTGGAACCATGGACATCCTTTACGTCGACAATGAGTCTTCCCAGCATTACAAGGCGGTCGTCAAGTCGCCGGTGCAGACGGTGGCCGAAAGGGCGGCCGGTCTGCCTGGAAACCTGGCGGTGACCGGCAGTGAAATGGGCGGCGGCCCGATCACCGAAGTGCTGCGGGAACGGGCCGGGCGAGCGCAGGTCGTCATGTCGGATGCGGCCGCCGCCACTCTGAGTCACAGGCCGGAGCGCTTCCGTGATTGGGGGATCCAGGTGGTCGATGAAGCCGCAGCCGAAGAATTGGCGCGGGACTCTCGGTACACTCACTTGATCCTCGAAGACCTGGAAACCGAGAGGTTGCGGCAGATCGTCACATCTTTCGGCGTACCGTTTGAATTCGAGGCCGTCGCGGTCTGTGCTCAGGACCATGGGGTACCGCCGCCAGGCACCTCCCATCTGGTCTACCGACACGAGATCAACTGCACGGTCCTGGAACGCGAACCATTGCCCCACGCCCTGCTCTATCGCGGATCCGAGGTACCCGTTACGCTCAATCGGCTGCGGTCGATTGCGGCCAGCGCCGCAAAACTGCCGACCGATGAGGTTTATGTCATGGACAGCGGCATGGCGGCCATTCTCGGTGCGTCCGCCGATGTGCTGGCCGATTCCAGTGAAAACGTCCTGGTTCTCGACATCGCCACCTCTCATACGGTCGGAGCTGCGCTGTCGGGCGGCGAGTTGGCCGGTTTTTTCGAGTACCACACCCGGGACATTACGCTGAACCGTCTGGAATCCCTTCTGTGCGAGCTGGCCGAAGGTAAATTGTCACACGCCGACATATTGAAGGAGGGCGGCCACGGTGCCTATGTGCGCCGCCGTATCGGTTTCGATGCCGTCGACATCATTCTGGCCACCGGACCCAAACGCCGCCTTGTTGAAACCTCACGACTGCCGATCACATTTGGAGCGCCTTGGGGGGACAACATGATGACCGGAACGGTCGGCCTGCTGGAAGCCCTGCGCCGACACAAGGGCCTCGAGCCGATCGTCTATTTGTAGGGAGCCCGGCCGAACGGATCGGCCGATTGACACTGATTATTTGCAGGTAAAGGCAATGGCTGCGGATACGCCCTCAGAAAAGTTCCTTAAATATGCGCCGCTCAGAGACATCGTCTTCGTTTTGGGCGCCGGCGCCTCACACCCGGACGGCGTCCCACTGCAACAGGATATCCTGCCGATGATCATAGCGGGTGAAATCGATGAGATCGCCGATTCGGCCATGAGCCGGCAGGTCGTGAAATTCATCCTCGACAACTTTTACATCAATACCGGCGCGCAAACGTACCCCCGTCTCGAGGCTGTTTTCGGTTTTCTCGATTATTTCATCCAACGGAACGAAAGTCTGAGCGCGACATATAACAACGCCGTCATCCGGCAGCTGAAAGAAAACCTGATCAAGATCATTCACTACATCGTCAACATGAGGAGCGATAAACGCAGCCATGCTTACCATCGCTTCTGGCGGGCGGTCAAACGGTACAACTGCAACGTGTCGATCATTACGCTCAACTATGACACTCTTTTGGAACAGGCCTTCGATTTTCTGTACCGTAAGCACGGATATATCGATTACTGCATTCATCTGATGAACTACGAAAGACTTCCTCAACTAAGGGAGTTTAATTTCTGGGTCAACGCGCGCGAGTCGATCTCTATAGAGATCGGCGAGAATCCGGTGCCGTTTAAAATCATCAAAATACACGGCAGCCTGAACTGGAAATACTGCAACTGCTGCAACCAGGTTCTATTGACGCCTTGGGACCGCATCATCGACCTGAATCGCGGAAAGCTCATCGGCCACACCTACCCGGAATCCGAAGAATATGATTATGACTGCCCGATTGATGGAACCGACTTCCAAACCCTGATCATGCCGCCGTCTTATATCAAATCGCTGGACCATCCGGTCATCACTCAATTGTTCGGTGAGGCGTCGATTGAGATCCGGGCAACCCGCAAGATCGTCTTCATCGGATACTCTCTCTCCAATGCGGACGTGCACGTCAAGGCGCTTTTTAAAAAGAACCTGCGGGAGGACACGCATTTGGTGGTCGTCAACACCAAGCCGGCCGATGACCTTTTACGGCAGTACTGTGCGCTTTCGAAAAAGGTTCAATACGTATGCTCTTCATTCGAGGAAATCGTTCATGACGACAAGATGACCGATATCCTGTTTTCGTGACACACGCTCATGGCCCTACGGGCCGCCACGGTGAATGAAAATGACGCGCCGGAGTCCGGATTGTCGTCTTAAACTATGGCCCTTGGTTACGTTTTTTGCCGCCTGGTGGTTCCTCAATATCTTGATCAACGTAACCGTTCCGGGTTTGCAGTCGTTTTCGGCCGCTCTTTTTTTACCTTCCTGCGAAATTTTCGTGCTGATGGCGGTGACGGCAGTGGCGGTGCGCTGGGGCATGCCTTTTCATGCCGCCTATTATATTCCGGCCATCGCCGTCGTCTTGTTTTTACGCCTCTTTATTTTTGCCGATTTTCTGGTCCCGTTTTATTTAAATCGCCAGTTCAATCTTTACATCGATTCGCTCTACCTGCCGGATCTCATACACCTTCTCTACAAAAGCATGCCGTCAAGTACCTTTTATTCCGGCCTTATCCTGCTGACAGCACTCGTCATCCTGCTGTGTCTGGGGCTTTACAAGTCCCTGGCCGTCATCCACGACTTCTTTCGACATCCCCGCGGAAGGCGGATTTTTTGGGGCACGGCCGGACTGTTGTTTTTCGTCATCGCCGGATATCACCATCTCGTGAACGGAAAAACCGTCACCGCCGGTATGTTTACAGGCATGCAACGCGTGGCCGAAGAAGTCCGTTTCATTCTGGATATTGGAACCTACCGTCGCCAAATCCTCAACGAAGTCCAGCAAACCGGGCTGGATGGTGTCGATCCTTCCAGCACAATCAAAGGCCTGAAAGGCAACGATGTCTACCTGTTTTTCATCGAGTCCTACGGCCACACCGTCTTCGGGAAGCCGGAACACCTTAACCTTTTCAAACCGATGCTGCGCCGCTTCGAGCACGACCTGTCCGCTGCCGGTTTTGCGGTCGTTTCGAATTTCATCGACGCACCGTCTTACGGCGGTACGTCATGGCTGGCGCATGCGACTGTGGTCAGTGGACTTCCTATCGACAACCAGGTACGGTACCAATTCCTGTTGACATCAAAGATCCGGACCGCCATCGAAAAATTCAATATGGCCGGTTACCGCACCGTTTGCGTCATGCCCGGCACGACCCGGCCGTGGCCGGAAGGTGCGTTCTTCGGCTACAGCCAGATCTACACCCAACCGGCATTCGGTTACCGCGGGCCCGGTTTCGGCTGGTCAGCCATGCCGGACCAGTTCGTCCTCGATTTCGTCCGGCGCCGGGAAATAGAGAATCGGCGTCGGCCGCTTTTTATCGAAATTGTCCTGGGCAACAGTCATGCGCCCTTTCATGTACTGCCACCCTTCCTCGCTGATTGGTCCCGGATCGGCGACGGTACAGTTTATCAGGATCTCGACCCGCTTGTCTTTCCGGTGACCTGGTCCGACATGACCCATGCCGCCGAAGCCTACATCGCCGCCCTGACTTATGACTTCAAGGGCATTCAGGGATTTATCGAACAATTTGTTAAAGACGATGCACTGGTCATCCTCATGGGCGATCATCAACCGAACGTCCAGATTACCGGAACCGGACGTCCGTGGTCGGTTCCCGTGCATGTCATCAGTCGCAACCGCGCATTTCTCGAACCGTTCAACCGGCGTCACTATTCCCCCGGTGTCTTTCCATCTCAGCCCCCGCCCCATGACGGGATGGCGCATGTGTTGACCAACCTTTTTGCGGATTTCAGCCTGCCTCCCGATTGACGCTGCACCGCACGGCAGTATCCACAATGGACTTGGAAATTCTTTACAAACTGTCTTTTTGCATTATTTTTCAATTCTAAATGGATGGGTAATGCAGCGGAAACTCGAGCAAATCATAGGAGTCCGCGACACTGAAACCAAACAAGCCTCAGGGCTTGACGACATAAAGGTGACACAATGAGCGAAACAGACAACACGACCAAAAATACCGGTGATACGGTAAACGAGCAGTCGGATCCGGAAAGCCGTCCGCAGCCGAAAAATGATATTCCCAGCGAGTTGCCGATCCTGCCCCTGCGGAATACCGTAGCTTTTCCATTCTCTATGATGCCGCTTTCGGTAGGCATTCCGCGGTCGGTGAACCTCGTCAACGACGCCTTGAAGGGAGATCGACTGATCGGCCTGGTGGGCATGAAGTACCCGGAAATCGAGGAGCCGCTGCCGGGCCAGACCTATGAAGTCGGTACGATCGCCAAGGTCGAACACGTGACGCGGTCGGCCGACAACAGCCTGCAGGTCATCGTTCAGGGGATCGAACGGTTTCGGATCGATTATTGGATGGCCGACAAGCCTTATCTGAAAGCCCGTATCGCCATGGCGCCCGACAAAATCGAAAAGGACCTCGAGCTGGCTGCCCTGCAGCGCAGTTTGCGTGAACTCGCCCAGCAGGTTGTGGCGCTGTCGCCGAAATTTCCGAAAGAAGTCGGTGATTATCTGTCCCAGGTCAAAGACCCGCGCTACCTGGTCTATCTCGTGGCCAGCGGTACCGGACTGGAAGTGATGAAAGCCCAGCAGATTCTTGAGATCGATTCCCTCAAAGAAAAGTATCGACTGCTGATCGGCCATTTGACCCGTGAGAAAGAGGTCCTCACGATCGGAAAAAAAATAGAGTCCGAGGCCCGTGAAGAAATGAGCAAGGCCCAGCGTGAATACTACTTGCGGCAGCAATTGCGCGCCATTCAGAAAGAACTGGGCGAATCGGAACCGGGCCAGTCCGAGATCGACGAGTACCGCCTGAAAATCGAAGACGCCGCCCTGCCGGAGGAGGCCCTAAAAGAGGCCGAACGGGAGTTGAAGCGGTTGGGCGGAATGTCACCGCAGGCAGCCGAGTACTCGGTCATCAAAACCTACCTGGACTGGCTGATCGATCTGCCTTGGAATAAAGCCAGCGAGGACCAGAGCGACATCGGCCGCGCACGAGAGGTCCTGGACGAGGACCATTACGGACTCGAAGACGTCAAGCAGCGTCTGATCGAGTACCTGGCGGTGCGCAAGCTGATTCAGGAACGCGGAAAACCGGATGAGACGAAGAAAGCTGCGGAATCCTCCGAGGCCATGGGCGTTATCCTCAGTTTTGCCGGTCCGCCGGGCGTCGGCAAGACCAGCCTTGGCCAGAGCATTGCACGGGCTTTGGGTCGAAAATTCACCCGCATGAGTCTCGGCGGCATGCGCGACGAGGCCGAAATCCGTGGACACCGCCGCACCTACATCGGTGCGATGCCCGGGCGCATCATTCAAGCGCTCAAGCGTGCCGGAACCCGTAACCCGGTTTTCATGCTGGATGAAGTCGACAAGATCGGCGTCGACTGGCGCGGCGACCCCAGCAGTGCGCTGCTGGAAGTCCTCGATCCGGCCCAGAACAAAGCGTTCCGGGATCACTATCTGGATGTGGATTTCGATCTGAGCGATGTCATCTTCATCACCACCGCCAATCAACTCGAAACTATCCCGGCACCTCTGCGGGATCGCATGGAAATCATCCAACTGGACGGCTATACGGAATACGAAAAACTCCAGATTGCCCAGCGACACCTCGTGCCGCGGCAGTTGAAGGCGCACGCCCTCGCAGATGAGGAGGTCACCTTCACCGCCGAAGCGCTGCGCAAGATAGTCCAGGACTACACCCGCGAAGCCGGGGTTCGCAACCTCGAGCGTCAGATCGGCGCGGTCTGCCGCAAGAGTGTCGTCAAAATCGCAGCCCAGGAGTGGACGCACGTGATGATAACCCCGGAGCTGGTGCGTGAATATCTCAAAAAGGAAAAGTTCGAATCCGAGCTGTCCGAGAACATCGAAATTCCCGGAATCGCAACCGGTCTGGCCGTGACCGCGGTCGGCGGCGATATTCTGTTCATCGAAGCCACCCGCATGAACGGCAGGGGCAAGCTGACCCTTACCGGTCAACTGGGGGACGTGATGCGCGAAAGTGCCCAGATCGCCCACAGCTACGTGCGCTCCAAGGCCGCCGAACTGGGTGTGGATCCGAACCGATTTGAAAAAACGGACGTCCACCTGCATGTGCCGGCCGGAGCAGTCCCGAAAGACGGCCCTTCGGCCGGTGTGGCCATGGCCATGGCCATGGCCAGTCTGTACAGCGGCCGTCCGGTTCGGGGCGATGTCGGAATGACGGGAGAGGTCACCTTGCGGGGACGGGTGTTGCCGGTGGGCGGCATCAAGCAAAAAATCCTGGCCGCGCATCGCGCCGGACTCACCACGGTTATTCTGCCTAAACGAAACGAGAAAGATCTGGAAGATCTGCCGGATGAGGTGCGCAACACCCTGATATTCGTGACGATCGATCGGATCGACGAAGCCTTGAAGGTGGCGTTTGTAACCGATCAGGACGGGGAGGAAACAGCGAATTTTTCATTTACTGTGAATCGATCATCTGTGTAAAAGATGGCCGCATTTCAAGGCGAACGAGCATCGGCGGTGAGCGCTGACACCGAATATGGATTGAACCGCAAGGATCGTTTCCTGGTCATTGCGGCGGCGCTCATGGCCCTTTTCTTGGGAGCCCTCGACACCTTGGTGATGGGAGCCGCCATGCCGACCATTGTGGCCGACATGGGCGGGATGGAACTCTATAGCTGGGTATTTTCGGTTTACCTCCTCAGCCGTGCCGTGGCCCTTCCGATAGTCGGCAAGTTGGCCGATCTTTACAGCGGCAAGCACCTGTTCGGCTTCGCTATCGCCATTTTTTTGGTCGGCTCGCTCGTGGCCGGTTTGTCGACCTCGATGGTCCAACTGATTCTCGCCCGGGTACTCCAAGGTGTGGGCGCGGGGGCCGCCTTCGCCCTGGTATATACCCTGCTGGCCGATATCGCCGCGCCCGGTAAGCGCGGCAAAATGATGTCGATCGCCAGCTTCGTCTGGGGCCTGGCCAGCGTTCTCGGGCCGCCGATGGGAGGTTTCATCGTCAACTACTGGTCCTGGCGCTGGATATTCTTCATCAATCTGCCGCTGGGATTCTTGTCCTTTCTGGGCATCTATCTCTATTTCAAGGAAACCCGGGTTAAGAAACGCCGAGCCGCCCTGGACCTATTCGGCGCGGCCACTCTGACCCTGACGGTCCTATCCTTGCTGACGGTTTTCCTGATGACAGGCAATCACTACCGCTGGCTGTCGCTGCCGATAATCGGACTTCTGGCAGTTTCACTGGCCGGAGGAGTCGCGTTCACCTATGCCGAAAAGCACGCCGCCGATCCGATCCTGTCAATTGACTTCCTGAATCGGCCTGGATTTAGTTCGGGTAACGCGGCCGCGTTTTTAAGCAGTTTCGCGATCTTCTCCCTCGCGGCGTTCAGCCCGCTGTTCATTCAGGGTGCCCTGGGAAAATCACCGGCCGAGATGGGGGTGGTAATGATCCCTCTCAGTCTGGCCTGGTCGGGGGGTGCCCTGCTCTGCGGTCAGACGGCCCACCGCGTGAGGAAACGCCACTATGCAATGGCGGGAGCCCTTTTTATGCTGGCCGGCAGCGGTTTGGCTTTGACCGCCGCCTCATCGATCGGGCTCTTTACGACAGCCTTGGCCCTGGCCGGGGCCGGTATGGGGTTCGTGTCGATTGCCTCCCTGCTCATCGTACAGGACAGTCTGAAGACCGAGAACCTCGGTGCTGCCACCGCTTCTCAGCAGTTTGCCAGAACGCTCGGCGGGACCATAGGAGTGGGAATTTCCGGCAGCCTGTTCAATGCCCGGTTCATGGGAAAGTTGTCTGAATCCGGTCTCGTCGGCAGTCTGCCGCCGGCAATCGGCGAGCAGATCCACCAGAACATCGAGCAGATTTTCCGACCCGATATCCAGTCGTTGATACCGGTGGACGCCCTTGTGATTCTCCAGGAAACCATCGGACGGGGCGTGTCGATGGTCTTCTGGGTATCCACCGCAGCATCTCTGCTGTGCTTGATTTTCTGTTTATACTTGCCGCGTCGAGCAGGCACTTCCCCTAATTGAGCGTTTCAGTTTCAAGGCGTTCGGTCGATTTGGTACGAAAATAGAATCAGACCGGCAAATAGAAATTTGAAACTTGAAACTCGAAACTCAAAAACCAGGAACTCGCAACCAGTGGTGGCGTCTTCGCCCATCCGGGTTTCGGCACGTTGTTTTTATGCATCGTGGCGGTCAAAGAGGCCATGTTGGATTAACCCGAAAATAGAAGAAATCGGCGACATCCTTCAACTGGCAAACGGGCTCAACGGGCCAAACCGACTAAACCTGACAAAGATGGGCACCTCGGCCCGGACGATCAACCTGAGAAGCCCTGGACCTCACGTTGATGCACGCCGGCATCGGCAAGTGGTTCAGGAGGGCTTTTCTTGCAGCCGCGGCGTGTTGCCGTCCGATGCGACCATGTCCCGGAATTCCTTGACCGCCTGAAGGTAGACCGACCCGCCTACCCGGGCGCTGTTGTTGTGTCCGCCGCCTAAAATGAGTTGCAGGCGCTTCGGAGCCTGCGTACGCTCGTACAGGCGCCGGCTCATGTCAAACGGTGCCACGTTATCCTTAGTACCGTGGAGATAGAGAACCGGCACGCGCAGACGGTCGACTTTAGAAAGTGAATCGAAGCGTTGCGTCAGAATCAGGTCGAGAGGAAAAACACGGTAGGCGCCGCCACGCGCGGCCATATCATAGATAGAGGTGAAGGTCGCCTCGACGATCAGGCCTCTTGCCGCCGGATGGCGAACCGCCAGATCGATCGCCACCGCACCGCCCAGAGAATGGCCGTAAATCACGATGTCATCCGGCGCGATCTCCCGTTTGGTCACCAGATACTGCCACGCCGCTTCGGCGTCTTGGTAGACCTTGGTTTCAGACGGGAAATCCCCGTCACTGCGGCCGTATCCCCTGTAACTGAGAAGCAGAACGGCAAATCCGAGACCGTGAAACCGCTTGGCGTGCTCAACATTGGCACTGATATTCAGAGCGCTTCCGTGCAGGTAGAGCAAGGTCGACTTGCCGGCAGTGGCGGATGGAATCCACCAGGCGTGCACCCTCTCGACACCGCCGCTGTCACCTGCGACCGGTATGAACACGTCCTCGTATGAAAGACCGGTATCGGCGGGTGTGCTGGTGATTTGACGCTGGGGCATAAAAATAAAGCGGGCCTGCTGCGACCACAGATAAGCGCAGCCCAGAGCGTACAGGAGGGCAATCAGGCTTGCGACCGAGCCGAGAACTGCCGTGGACTTTTTCAATCTCCCTCACTCACCTTTTTTAAATTCAGCGGGTGTTGCGGCGAAGAACGACGGCATCCCCGCATGCGGACCCCGGGAACAAACGTTCAGGTACAACCAACGAGCGCGCGTCACCGTCAGTGGCGATAATCCGCTTCACTACGGGAGCCCCCCGAGAATCTCTTTTTCGCGGTTGACCAGTTCTTTCTCCAGCTTCTCGATCTTGCGGGTGATCTTTTCGACGAAATCGGCGTCTTTGACCGAGGTCAGGTTGATCCGGACGTTGCAAATGGCGGCCAGCCCGGCCGAACGGGCCATCATGGCCGCTACCGCGCCATCGGATACGGCGTTGGGATTGCCCTTCTTGACCACCTCGCCGGCCAGATCCAGGATCTGTTGCACCCTTTCGGCCAGCGCCAGCGGCACCAGCGCCGCCTGCTTCATCGCCGCCTGGATGGCCCGGCTGCGGGCTTCTTTATCCGCTGGACTGTCCTTCGGGAGCCTGTAGGCCGCAAGCACCTGCCGATAAGCGTCGGGATCCCGGTCGATGTCCTCGACACACCGGCTGAGGAGATCAGCCGCGGCCTCGGCAGTCTTTTTCATATCTTGCTCGACGGCTTCGAAGTCTTTACGGCCGACCGTCAATCCGGCAACCATTCCCGCAAGTGCCGCGGCCAGCGACGCACTTAGAGCGGCGACGCTGCCGCCACCGGGGACCGGCGCGGCTGAAGCCGTTTGCTCCAGGTAGTCTCTTATCGACAGGTCAGCATACATCATCGCCCTCCCTGTGCCGGGTTTTGTCAAAAACGATCGCGCCCCTTTTGATCACTTTTTCGACCGTGCTGACGCCGATGTGGTAAGGGATGAAGGCGTAGGACGGGAATTCCAGAACGATGAGGTCGGCCTGCTTGCCGGGGTCGATGCTGCCGATGGTATCGGCCCGATCGAGGGCGGCGGCGCCGTTGATGGTCATCGCCGTCACCGCCTCCTCGATGCCGATCTCCATGTTGAGGACGGCCAATGCGAAGATCAGGGGAATTGACTCGCTGAAACAGCTGCCGGGATTGAAATCCGAGGCCAGCGCCACGGCACAGCCACGGTCGATCATGTCCCGCGCCCGGGCGTAGGGCTCCTTTAGACTAAAGGCCGTTCCGGGAAGCAAGGTTGCGATGACACCGGCCCGGGCGATATCGTCGATGCCGCGGTCGGAAGCCTGTAGCAGATGATCGGCGGACACGGCCCCCAGTTCGGCCGCGAGTTCCGCACCGCCCAGCGGCACGATCTCGTCGGCGTGGAGCTTCAACTTCAATCCAAGTTCGCGTGCCTTGAGCAGCAAACGCCGGGATTGTTCGATCGAAAAAACGTTCTTCTCGCAAAAAACGTCGCAAAATTCGGCCAGTCCGCTTTCCGCAACTGCCGGCAGGACGGTCGCCATCATGAAATCGATAAAACTCTCTTCCCGGTCCTTGTATTCGGGCGGCAGCGCATGGGCCCCCAGAAATGTCGGAACGATATCGAGCGGGTGACAACCGGACAGGACCCGCATGGCCTCGAGTTGACGGATCTCGGTGTCCCGATCGAGCCCGTAGCCGCTTTTGCCTTCCACCGTCGTCACACCGAAGGAAAGCATGGCGTCGAGCCGCCTGCGGCCGGATGCGACCAGCTCATCCAGGCCGGCGTCGCGCGTGGCAGCGACCGTGCTGATGATGCCACCGCCGCGTCGCATGATCTCCATGTAACTGTCACCGCGCAGCCGCCAGGCATACTCCTCCGCCCGGTAACCGCCGAATATAAAATGGGTGTGGGAATCGACAAACCCCGGCAGCACGGCCTTGGCGGCGGCATCGATGACCGCAAACCCGGTTGTATCCACACCCTGCAAAATATCGGCCGTGCGCCCGACAGCCCGGATGCGGCCGTTCTCGGCGATAAGCGCCCCGTCCTCAATCACGTGCAGATCGGTCATTTCGCTGCCGCTCTTGGCCGTGAATCCACTGCAGGTCACCAACTGCGCGGCGTTCTTTATGATGAGGTTTCCTTCAAGCATTTTTCTATTTGATGTAGTAGCCTGAAACACGCCACTGACCGTCTTTGTCCAGCATGGGTGTGATCGTTTCGACAGCGGAGGTCTTGTTTCCAGTTTCCAGTTTCCAGTTTCCAGTTTCACCTTTCTTATTCATACACCCTTGTCTCCAGCACCTGCTCCGCCGAAAAATTCTCCAGCCCGAGGTAGTAGGCGGCCGTGTCGACCAGCGCCGCCATCGGCACCAGTCCGACGATCTCGCTGCCGAGGAGGTTCACCCCGTAGCGACGGGCCTCGATCCGGATCAATTCAACAGCCTGGTAGAGAGCGGTTTGGGTGTAATCGGTCATGTTGATTGACACCTGCACGATACCGCGGTCCTGGAGACTCACCCCCATGGCCTTGCAGTAGCGCAGACCGCCGTTGATGTGTCTCACCCGCCGTGCGATACCGTCGGCGATGTCCAGCCGGTCGGTGTCGAGGTTGACGTTGAAGGCCACAAGCGGCATGCGGGCACCGACCGCCGTAACACCGGCGCTCGGATGGATTTCCGGCGGACCGTAGTCGGGCAGCCATTCAGGCGCCTTCATTTTTTCGGCCATCCCTTCGAACTGTCCTTTGCGGATCGCGGCCAGATTCCGCCGCTCCGGGCGGCTGGCCGAGGCCTCATAGAGAAAAACCGGCAGATTGTACTGTCGGGACGCTTCCGCCGCAACCGCCTTTGAAATGTCGACGGCTTCCGCCATCGTAACGTCTTTGACCGGTATGAACGGCACCACGTCCACCGCTCCCATGCGCGGGTGCTGGCCCTGGTGTCGGCGAAGGTCGATGACCGCGATTGCCTCGCCCATGGCCTCGATCACGGCGGTTTTCAACGCCTCGGGCGCGCCGATGACCGTCACCACAAGGCGATTGTGATCTTCGTCGCGCTGCGTGTCGAGCAACCTGATGCCGGCCTTGTCCTTAAAAGGCGCGATGATCTTCGCGATGTTCTCGCGGTTGCGGCCCTCGCTGAAATTCGGAACACACTCGAGTATCTTCTGCATGGCGGTGCCGGCTCCTTTATTTCATTTCGATATCCAATGATCCAACTAGGCTTGTCATTTCAAATTTTGGTCATTGTGGTTTGTCTGTTATTTGATATTTGGGATTTGGAGTTTTTCACCGAAACTTGAACATTTGCTCTCCTGCAAAACTGGAGGCGACGGCCAGAGCCTGTTTTAAACCTTCAACCGCTCAAACTAAGATGAATCTCCCTGCAGCAAGCTGCAGGGTATCAAAGTTGATTGTTTATATCCCCTCACCCTAACCCTCTCCCCAGGGAGAGGGAATGTGAGGTGACACTGTAGCGAGTTACAGGTAATTATCAATTTAAACACTCATTGCCGTGGGCCAACATGGTGCATGAAAATTCTATTTTCGTATCAAAGTTACAAGCCTTGCCGGGATCAAAGGATGCCGGTTATGAGTGGGCGTCGTCCAAGGCCTCTTCGACAAGCTTCGCAACCGCTTCATCGTCGGCCAAGAAAGGCAAGGTAATATGATCCGTCCCCTGGTGCCCGGAATTGAAGTCGATGCCGGTGGCAATGGCGTTCTCGTTGCGCGCCCATGCCCGCCGCGCCACCCCGCCCATCACATCCCATGGAATCGCGAGACGGATGATCGCGTCCATCCGCTCGCTGCCGTCCAGCACCAGGCCGAAGCCTCCGTTTATGGCCTTGCCGATTCCGACCCCGCCGCCGTTGTGCAACGCCACCAGGCTCATGCCCCGTGCGGCGTTGCCGGCAAAGCAATGCGTGGCCATGTCGGCCATGATGTTGCTGCCGTCCTTGATATTGGCTGTTTCCCGGAAGGGTGAATCCGTGCCGCCGGTGTCGTGATGATCCCGGCCGAGCATCACCGGTCCGATTTCTCCGCTGCGCACCATCTCGTTGAACTTGAGGGCGACCGTCGTTCGGCCGAGCGCATCCAGATAAAGAATCCGGGCCTGGGTGCCGACCACCAACTGGTGCCGGTCGGCATCCCGGATCCAAACGTAGTTGTCGCGGTCCTGGAAACGCCGTTCGGGATCGATGCACGCCATGGCGGCCCGATCGGTCTTGAGCAGGTCTTCCCGATCTCCACTGAGGCACACCCAGCGAAAGGGACCGTACCCGTAGTCGAACAACAGGGGTCCCATGATGCCCTCGACGTAAGACGGAAAAACGAACCCGTCCAGCGGATCTCTACCGTTTCTGCAGATGCTCTTGACACCGGCATCGTAAACCGCTTTCATGAAACTGTTGCCGTAGTCGAAGAAGTAGGCCCCCCGCTCGACCAGGCTTTGGACCAATTCAAAATGGCGTTTGAGGGAACGATCGACGAATTGCCTGAACTTGAGCGGTTCTGCCCTGAGCATTTCCGTGCGCTCGTCGAACGTCAGCCCCTGAGGGCAGTACCCTCCCTCATAGGCAGCATGACAGGAGGTCTGGTCTGTAAGCAGATCGATGCTGGCCTCATGACGGACCGCGTATTCGAGCAGGTCGACGATGTTGCCGTGAAAGGCGAGCGCCGTCGCCTGGCGTTTCTGCTGGCACGCTTTGGCCATGTTGAAGGCCTCGTGGGGATCGTCGACGACGGCGCTCACCCAACCCTGGTCGTGGCGCGTTTGGATCCTGGAACGGTCGACCTCGGCGATGATGCTCACGCCTCCGGCGATATCAACCGCCTTGCCCTGGGCCCCGCTCATCCCGCCGAGTCCGGAGGAGACGAACAGACGGCCGGCCAGGTTTTCTTCAGGCGCCAGTCCGAGCTTCAACCGACCGGCGTTTAAGACGGTGCTGTAGGTTCCGTGTACGATACCCTGGGGGCCGATATACATCCAGCCGCCGGCCGTCATCTGGCCGTAATTGGCCACGCCGAGAGCCGTGGCGCGGCGCCAGTTCTCCGTGTTGTCGAAAGCCCCCACCATCAGAGCGTTGGTGATGATAACGCGCGGGGCGGTTTCCGATGATGCAAACAGACCGAGAGGATGACCGGAGGCCACCACCAGCGTCTGGTCACGGGTCATGGTTTCCAGGTAGCGTTTGATCAGGTGGTACTGCATCCAGTTCTGACAGACCTGACCGGTCTCCCCGTAGGTCACGAGTTCGTAAGGGTAGAGGGCGATCTCGAAGTCCAGATTGTTGTCGATCATGACCTGAAAGGCACGGCCTTCGAGACAATTGCCCTTGTAGCTGTCGATCGGCCGCCCCCGGATGCGGCCTTCCGGCCGGAACCGATAGCCGTAAATCCGCCCGCGCGTCAGCAGTTCGTTCAGAAACTCCGGGGTTAGAGCGGGATGCCACTCTTCAGGCACGTAGCGCAGCGCGTTTTTCAAGGCGAGTTCGGTATCGCGGCGGGAGAGGGAAAACTGTCTTTTGGGAGCCCGGCGGATGCCATCGACAAATGACGGCATGGTTGGCAGGTCGCCGAAAACCTGATCCAACCGGACGCTCATGGCGGCGGCGATTTGACGGTTGTCGATCATGGGTGCGCTCCTTTGCCGGTGAGGGTCAATGCACGGCAATATGAAACAATATGCGAACCCGCCTGAAAAAATCAAGACTAGCGGCGGGATTGTGTTTTCACGGCATCTGTACTATCGAATACGGATGATGTTTGAGAAATAGAGGCTGTCGATAAACGTCACAATGGAAACGGTAGCGAGATGAAGACGATAAAGATAGGAATGGAGGGCTTGACCCTGACCGACCTGGTGGCGGTAGCCCGCAATGGCGGCCGGGTCGAATTGAGCGCCGATTCGCAAATCCGCATCCGTGAAGCCCGCCGGTTGATCGAGCGCTGGGTTGCCGAGGGCCGGACCATTTACGGTGTCACCACCGGTTTCGGGGCGCTGAGCGATGTGGCCATTTCCGGGAAGGATACCCGCCGCCTTCAGGAAAACATCCTCATGAGCCATTCTGCCGGCGTGGGAGAGCCCCTTGACGAAGAGACGGTCCGGGCCGTCATGCTCTTGCGCGTCAAGGACATGGCGCGGGGACACTCGGGCATCCGCTTGGAGACGGTCCATTTTTTACTCGACCTGCTCAACAGCGGCGTCTGTCCGCTGGTACCGGAAAAAGGGTCGGTGGGGGCCAGCGGAGACCTGGCACCTCTGGCCCACCTGTCCCTGATTCTGCTCGGAAAGGGCGAGGCATTTATCAAGGGTGAACGGCTGTCGGGTGCCGAAGTTCTCAAAAGATGTGGAATGAAGCCGATCCGGCTCGAATCGGCCGAGGGTCTGGCCCTGGTCAACGGCACCCAGGTGATGACCGCTATCGGCGCACTGGCGGTCTACGACGCCCTGCAATTGTCCCGGCTGATCGACATCGCCGCCGCCATGAGCCTCGAGGTGCTGATGGGCAGCCGCACCGAGTTCAATCCGCGCATACACCGTGTCCGCCCGCACCCCGGCCAGGCCGCAGCCGCCGACAACATGGAACGCATCGTTCAAGACAGCGAGATCATCACCTCGCACAAGGACTGCTTCCGCGTTCAGGACGCCTATACCCTGCGGTGTTCCCCACAGGTCCACGGCGCCACCAAGGATGCACTGGCCTATGCCCGCAAGGTCATCGAAACTGAAATGAACTCATCCACCAACAACCCGTTGATATTTGCCGATCAGCAGGATTTTCTGCTGGGCGGCAATTTCCACGGCCAACCGGTGGGGCTCGCCCTCGATTTTCTCGGCATAGCCGTCGCGGAGTTGGCGAATATTTCCGAGCGCCGCATCGAACGGCTGGTCAATCCTCATCTGAGCGGGTTGCCCGCGTTTCTGGTGAAGGACGGGGGGCTGAACTCGGGTTTCATGATCGCCCAGTACACCGCCGCCGCTCTGGTCTCGGAAAACAAGGTTCTTTCCCACCCGGCCAGTGTCGACTCCATCCCCACTTCCGCCAACAAGGAGGATCACGTCTCGATGGCCACCATCGCGGCCAGGAAAGGCCGCACCATTGTGGACAATGCCCGTGATGTGGTGGCCATCGAGCTGCTGTGCGCCGCTCAGGCGCTCGATCTTTTCACCAATCTGAAACCAGGCCGAGGTAACCGGGCCGCTTACGATGTGATTCGCCGCACGATCGATCACCTGGAGACCGATCGCATCCTGGCCGAAGATATCGATCGCATGCGCACCCTTATGAAGAGCGGCGAACTGCTGGATGCAGTCGAGGCAGCCGTCGGCAAGCTGACCTGAGGGAAGTTTGCCGGTTGAGCCCGTTTAACCCGTTGAGTTTCGCCTTAGATGGGCTTGATTCGGTTAATATGATGAATCGGCATCAAAGGAATGGCCGCTTCAGGCCGCCCGCCCGTTTACCGATCAAGCCCTTTTGCCGTTAGCCATTCGCCGTGTGCCGTTACAATTTGCCGTTAGCCTTTCGCCGTGCGCCGTTATGATTATCCGTGTGCCTATTGCCGTCCGCCGTTTCCTTTCTCATCTTCAACTTGACGGACCGCGAGCGTGAAGCTATGGTATCTATCTCTTA
The DNA here is from genome assembly GCA_963787235.1 of uncultured delta proteobacterium. Classification (GTDB taxonomy): domain Bacteria; phylum Desulfobacterota; class Desulfobacteria; order Desulfobacterales; family SG8-13; genus JARFQH01. Next base: position 77,093 of record CAWBCG010000081.1, on the reverse strand, counting down.
AGTCATCATGGCCCTGCAGGCCTCTACGACGCATGAAAATTTTAATGACGTCACCGACACTAAAATCCGACGCCCTGCTGCTGCTCACCGCAACGATCTGGGGGTTTGCCTTCGTAGCGCAGCGCGTGGGCATGGATTTCGTGGGCCCGTTTGCCTTCAACGGCATCCGTTTTGCCCTCGGCAGTCTGGTTCTGGTGCCCTTTATTTTGAAACAGGATCGAAAGCCGACAGGGTCGGCCGGTCTTGGCGGAGACAATGGACCGATAACGATCCTGTGGGGCGGCGGCTTGGCCGGTATACTGCTGTTTGCCGGCGCTTCCCTGCAGCAAGTGGGCCTCGTGTATACCACTGCCGGAAACGCGGGATTCATTACCGGGCTGTATGTTGTCATCGTGCCGATCCTGGGCCTTTTTTTCCGACAGCAGCCGAATATCGGAACATGGATCGGCGTCCTGTTGGCGGCAGTCGGTCTCTATCTCCTGAGCATCACCGATCGTTTCAGCATTGCCTTCGGCGACCTTCTCGTACTGATCGGAGCCTTCTTCTGGGCCGGGCATGTGCTGCTTATCGGCTGGTTGTCGCCCCGGATGAATTCGTTGAAACTGGCCTTGACTCAGTTCGCGGCCTGTTCTTTTTTCAGTTTGCTGACAGCGGCCCTGTTCGAAACCACCACACTTCACGGTGTCGCCCAGGCGACTGTGCCGATCCTTTACGGCGGCGCCCTGTCGGTGGGAGTGGCCTATACGCTGCAGGTGGTGGCGCAACGCAACGCCCATCCGGCCCATGCATCCATAATTTTGAGCCTGGAAGCCGTTTTTGCCGCCATCGGCGGCTGGATCGTTCTGGGAGAGCGCCTGACAGCCCGAGGATTTCTGGGGTGCGGCTTGATGCTGACCGGCATGCTCCTATCGCAGCTCTGGGGTCTCGTGAGACTTCCGGAAACGAAGATTCCGAGGGTCATGTCTGTTGAACCGTCACGGAAGACAGTTCCGCGATAAACCCTTTTATGGTCCTCATGCCCAACATAGACCGCGACGAAATTCGCAAATTCGAGGCGCAGACCGCTTTTTGGTGGGACAAAAAAGGGGAGTTCAAGGGACTGCACGACATCAACCCGCTGCGGCTGGCATACATCGCCGAACGCACTGCCCTGGCCGGCAAGCGGGTCATCGACGTGGGCTGCGGCGGCGGAATTCTCGCGGAGGCAATGGCCCAACACGGTGCCCGGGTCACTGGAATCGATGCCGGTGATGCCCCCCTGGCCGTTGCCAGGTCGCACGCTGAAGCCTCCGGCTTGAAGATCACCTATCGCCGCGCAACCGCCGAAGAACTGGCGGAAGTATCGGCCGGTTCATTCGATGTGGCCACCTGTATGGAATTGCTGGAGCACGTCCCGGATCCACCCTCGGTTGTCCGGGCCTGCGGAGATCTGGTGAAACCCGGTGGAGCCGTATTCTTCGGCACCCTCAACCGGACATTGAGATCATTTCTGCTGGCCATCATTGCAGCGGAATACATTTTGGGCATCGTCAAAAGAGGAACCCATACCCATCGCCGATTTGTCAAACCGGCCGAAATCGACCGCTGGGCTGCAAATGCGGGTCTGCTTCATCAAGACCTGACCGGTCTTTATTACAATCCAGTTTTTAAGAGAGTGGGGCTGGGGGGCAGTACGGCCGTGAATTATCTGATGCAGTTCAAGAAGTCGGAAGGAAACGACACACTAAAAAGCACCCCGCGGTAATAGGCGCCATTCCGCCGCGCATACGGAACATTGCATGCCATGAAACCACCGTCAGATTTCAATCCGTTGCCCATTCAGGACAACCACCTGTGTTTTGCGTGTGGTCCGGCCAATCCGGCGGGCCTGAAGATGAGGTTTTTTGCCAATCGGGATTCGGTGGTCTCATGGCTGACCGTGCCCGATCACCTGCGCGGTTGGAATACGCTGGTACATGGCGGGGTGACATCGACCATCCTGGATGAAATCATGAGTTGGGCCGCCATCCACCTTCTCAAGACGATTATTTTGACCAAATCCATGCGGGTCGAATTCAGGAAACCGGTTTTCATCGGTCAGCCGCTCCGAGCCGTCGGCAGGGTCGTCGAAATAAAAAATGAAAGAGAAGCCATAATGGAAGGGCTGCTTTACGGTCCGGAAGACGACCTGTGTGCCGAAGCGCGAGGCAATTTCGCCCTTCTCAAACCGAAAGTAGCGCGCAAACTCGGTATCGTCGACGAACAGGCCCTGCGGGACCTGCTCCCGGAAGGCGAAATTTGATCGGCGGATGAGCGCAGGGGACCGTTGGTTATTTTAACCCGATCATCGAGGAGGCATTACCATGGTCGTTTCAAATTTTCTGAAGGCCGCCGAAAAATTTGAAATCCAGGCCTACAAACGTCCGAAAAATCCAAAGGAATTGAGAAAAACGCACGTTGCCTTTACCGGCTCGCCGCAAAAACATCCGTACGACGACCACCGGGTGATTCTGGTGTTAGACCCTTGCAGCTCCAATACGATCTATTGTGAATTCATGAAAAAAAATATTTCTTACATCGAGGAGTTGCCGAATGTCGTCAGCCTGGATGGCGATACGGTTTTGATGGTGCGGATTTGGGTTAAAAAAGGCAGCATCGCCGTGCGCAGCTCGGCTTTTGTCGTCGAGGACACCATGCCATTCTGAGCCGTCTGTAGACGGTTGGGTTAGGTCCGCTCGACAACGAATTCTGCACTCCATGAAATCGGCAAAATATTCATCTTTTTTGGAGAAAAAAATTATCATCCGGAGGGCCGGCCGATTCTCCACCAGCGTCAAGCCTTAGGGTCACGGTAAGAAATAATTCCACAAGATTGCGCCGGATTTGGGTTCGTCTACAAGGCACAGCCAGCGGCGCATATCGAGATACGTGTCGGTGGCTGTAACGCAGTAGACGGACCAAAAGACAAGCAAGATGTGGAATTATTTTTTGCTGGGACCCTTAGCCGGTGTCCATCGAACTCGCACGGTTGTAAACTGATCAATCAACGTTCCTGAGACTCTAAAACCGCTCCGTTCGGTAGGCCGAATTTCATTGCAGATTTTCAATCGCCCAGTCGCTGATTTAATGAACCTTCCGATTTTTCGATAAGCACCTTTTTGCCGCTTGTAAAATCGGGAATGTCCACAAACGGTATGTCGATTATTTGAAACCATTCGAGAAAGAATAAAGCCACCAGGATGCACACCGCATAACCGAAGTATTTGGCCATTTTTTTTAGCCTCCCTGTACGCTGACTGCCTGATCTGTTCACTAATCTTATCATTTTTTGATGATGCCCTCAATGATGCCGTCGGTCGACGGGCGGATATAATTGCCGGTCGATAGCGCACCGGCAGATCTGTATATTTTCACGCCCCCGTTTTTTCGTAAAAGATATAGTGATTTTAATTTGTTGCGTTTTATGGTAAGATAATTTTCATACAAGCTTTCATTTATCGCACTGAACCGGTTACCGACCCGGAGATGGGTATTTTCTGCACGTCCAAGGAAATCACGCTAAAGACGTGTACATGCAGGCGACAACACGCTCCCGTGCAGCGCGTAAGCGATTTCGGAGACCTGACACGCCTTTTGATAACGCATGGGGTGTGAATGACGCCGAAATTGCGGCAATAGGCCCATTATCGATGATTAACTCATCTGGTCCGGCTGGAACAATACGAGGGGGTTGCGATGGGAAAAAACAAGGTAGTGGCCAGGTTCAAAAACGGCTCGATTCTTAAAGGAAACACCAGCGATTTTCTACCCAACAAAAACCAGTTTCACCTGGAAACCGAGGATGGAGATATTCAGACCGTCGAGGTGGACCAATTAAAGGCCATTTTTTTTGTCAGAGATTTCACCGGAAACAAAGATCACGTCGAATCCTATGAAGACGACATCAGCGGCGCCGGCCGAAAGATAAGCGTAAAATTTTCTGACGGCGAAATGATCATCGGTTACACCACCGGATACTCGCCCGATCGCCAGGGTTTTTATATTACCCCCGCTGAAACGAAAAGTAACAACGAACGCATTTTTGTCGTGAAATCGGCGAGTGAAAAAATAGACTTCCTATAAATCCCGCTGTTTGACGGCGAGCCTGGCCCGTGCATAGACCCCGTTGGCGGTGAGTTTCAGCCGTCTATCGATATCGTTCATCCGAGCGGAGACGCCCACCCTTTGTCAGGTGTAGCCGGTTTGGCCCATTGAGCCCGTTTGCCAGTTGGAGGATGTCGCCGATTTCATCTATTTTCGTGTTAATCCAACATGGCCTCTTTGACCGCCACGATGCATGAAAACAACGCTCCGGAACCCGGATGGGCGAAGACGCCACCACTGGTTGCGAGTTCCGGGTTTTTGAGTTTCGAGTTTCAATTTTCAAGTTGAGACTCACTCGGCCGCGAATTCCTTTGTTTCTTTGTCCGGTGACGCCTCCACCCGCTTCAAGATCTCATCGACCTTTTCCGTGCCAAGCCAATCGACCTTCCCGGTCCCGACGTCATAAAGAGCACCCACGACCTTGACCTTGCCTTCTTTCACACGCCTACGAGCCGTCGGACTCATCATAAACAGGTCTTCGACACCCTGCCACACGTTCTCTTCGATGGCATAGGGGATGATCGCATCTCCAGAGACGTTTTTTTGATTCTTCATGGCACGTTTGACGGCCGGAATAATATTGTCCACCAAGGGGGGTATATTGATCTCCAGCGCATGCCCTTTACCTTGCAGCCCCTTTGTGACCGCCGTTACGGCGCCGCATTGCGTGTGACCCAGCACGACGAGCACCGGGCAATCAACGTGGGCCAAACCGTACTCGATGGTTCCGGCTTCGTCAGTATCGACCACGTTGCCCGCGACCCGGATGACGAACATGTCCATGACCCCGGCGTCAAAGATCAGTTCGACCGGCACCCGCGAGTCCGAGCAAGATATCACCGTTGCGTAGGCGTACTTTCCCTGGTTTTCCTTACCTGCCAAAGCAAGGCGGGCCGCATCGGTGTGGGGATGGACCGCCTTGCCGGTGTAAAAGCGTTCGTTTCCCTCCTTCAACATTTGCAGCACTTCATCGGGATTCGGTTTTTGGACGTGCTTTCCGGCTGTTTTACCGATTGCAGCCGGGTGCGCTTCGGTCGCTTGGTCACCGACTTTTTTACTCACAGGAGCAATGGTGGGGGCCTGCACGGTGCTCGCCACCTGAACACCGGGAGCACGAAATACCAGAACGAACAACAGGTAAACGGCGGCCAGCGTGGTCGCCACCAGTAAGACGTTTGCAATGGACAAGCTGTCTTTTTTCATTTTTGTCAATCCTTTCATTTCTTTTGGCCTGGCGTTTGGTATCTGAAAGACTTCTATCCGGATCGACCCCGTCTAAACCATTTCAGGACCGCTTGTCAATCGCGATGCCGATCGGCCAAGAATACCTAATGAAAGGCCGCAGGGAATATTTCTAAGATCTTAAAATAAAAATTCTAATTTTCAACTCAATTTAAATCTCAGAAATACTCTTGAAATGTATATTTTTGAAATATACATTATTTATCATGAAACATGAATTTGATCAGTTCACTGGATTTCAATGGGATAAAGGTAATATTAATAAAAACCTGGACAAACATAACGTTGAAAACTGGGAGTGTGAACAGATTTTTTTTAACGAACCATTGATTATTTTAGGTGACCCAAAACATTCATTTTTAGAGAAGCTTTGGGCTGCATTTGGCAAAACTGATGCAAATCGGCATCTTTCGGTAATATTTACAAAACAAGATAAACTAATAAGAATCATTTCTGCAAGAGATATGAGTCGGAGGGAAAGGAAGTTTTATGAAAAAAATGGATAAAAAAATCCCGAAATTTAAAAATGAAGATGAAGAACGAGAATTTTGGGCTACTCATTCCCCTCTCGATTATTTTGACCCCAGCAAATTCAAGAGAGCCTCATTTCCGAAACTTAAACCCTCTCTCAAGTCAATTTCGATCCGGTTGCCCGAGGATATGTTGGCAGAGCTGAAGATTCTAGCAAATAAGAAAGATGTTCCCTACCAGAGTTTAGCCAAGATTTATCTTGCAAGACAAATTGCTTTGGAGAGGAGTTCCTCAAGTATTTCAAAGGGCAATAATGCTAATCGTTAAGTGAGGTGCCCAAGGCGGGACCTGGGGTCAGGCCACAGTAACATATTGTAAAATCGAGAAAAGATACCTAAAATCATCAGTACTTCGGTCTTAATCGATCAATTTTCATGCAAAAACCGGTTGATTAAAGATGGTAGTGGTTGATCCCATCAAAAGGTGTTCCCAGAATCCTGATTATAGATGTCCCTAAAAGAATTCCCCTGCCGCAAAGGGAATTCTTATCATTTTCATTGACAAAGGCACCTATTTGACGTACATTTTTTGAAGTAAAACTAAAACAAATTCAAGGATTTTTTTACCATGGGTGCAGCAACTCAAAATAAAAACGAACGGATCAACCTCCGTATGAAAAGCAGCTCAAAGAGACTTATAGAGCGTGCTGCTAGCTTTGAGGGTAAGACTGTTAGTCATTTCATAATGACCAGTGCCTTGGAGCAAGCCGAGAAAACCGTTCAAAAGCATGAGACGATGACATTGAACGCGAAAAATTCCAGGACATTTTTCGAGGCTTTGGCCGCTCCGGTACGTTTCAATCGCAAACTGGCCGCAGCTCTTGAAGAACATGATCAGCGTGTTGTTAGCAAATGACAGATTTTCAAAATTTGGTTATCGCGCCGCTAAACCCCACACATGACAGGACGGGCTTTCAGTGTGGTGTCGAGGCGCTGGATCGCTACCTTAAAAAGCAAGCTAAGCAAGATATCAAACGCCGCATCAGTCGTGTTTTCGTCGTGACTAAGCCGGATAATCCGAAGGCAGCGATTGGCTACTACACCTTGAGCACCTTATCCATTGAACTGAATCAATTACCTGAAAAGCTGGCTCGGAAGTTGCCTAAGCATCCAGTGCCCGCCGCTCTGATCGGCAGACTGGCGGTTAGCAACGCTGCTCAGGGGCAAGGGGTTGGAAAAATGTTGCTGGCCGATGCAATCAAGCGCACGCTGGCGGTCAGTGATCAAATCGCAATCTATGCCATGGTTGTAGATGTTATTAACGACAACGCTAAAGGATTCTACGAACAATTTGGGTTTACCCGCCTAAGCGATGATAGCCCAAGACTATTTCTGCCTTTAAAATCTATTAGCTGAATGAACGTAATTTGAAAGAAAACCTCTCAGCTCTAACCGCGCATCATCCAGCCAAAAATGAGCATGCCGGGGCCTGGGGTCAGGCCACAGTAACATATTGTAAAATCGAGAAAAGATACCTAAAATCATCAGTACTTCGGTCTTAATCGATCAATTTTCATGCAAAAACTGATTGATTAAAAATGGTAGTGGTAATCATGGGATGCATTTCTGGTCCCGAGGTTATTATGTATCGACGGTCGGGGCTGATGAAGAGAGCGTGCGTGATTAGATCAAGAAACAGGAGAAGGAAGACACACGGTTGGATCAGCTCCAGCTTTTCAATGATGAATGACCACCGTCAGGTGGTCAGATAATCTTTTGAATCACCGCTTTGAGCGGTTCATAATTTCAAGCCACCGGCTTTGCCGGTGGTAAGGTGACTATATCTTGGCTCGCAGAGGGTATCAAATCAGAGATGGACTCGGTATTAAAATAGGCATGATAGAATTTTACCACCTTTTCAACCACCCGCGCCGAACAGCGCCTTTGCCAGAAGCTTATCCCGGCCGTACACATCCTCGTAGAAATAAAGAGCGTTGTCCTCCGGATTAACATACGCCGTGCGGTACAGTATGTAGATCGGCACCGGTTGGTCTAATACGACCACTTGCCGTTTGCCGCCGGCGATGACCTCATTGACGCGTGCCAGACTCCACCCATTCTCTGCCCCGCCCAGCACCCAGGCGGCCATTTCCGCAGGCCGGTCCATGCGGATGCAGCCGTGGCTGAACGCGCGCTGCTCCTTTTTGAACAGGCCGTGAGCCGGCGTGTCGTGCAGGTAGACATTGTACTCATTCGGAAAGACGAGCTTTACGGTGCCGAGGGCGTTGTCCGGCCCCGGGTCCTGTCGAACGCGGTACCTGTTCATGTCCTTCTTCGAGACTTTACTCCAATCAATGGTTGTGGAATCCAGTTCCGGGGCGTCCGGCCCCCAGCCCTTGAAAATCCGCATGTTGTTTTTCTTCAGATAGTGGGGATCTTTCTTCAGCTTCGGCAGCGTTTCATTGCTGGCGATGCTGGCCGGCAGGTTCCAGTAGGGATTGAATTCCACATACTTGATCGTGTCGCTGAAAACCGGCGTTTCGTGGTATGTTTTGCCGACGATCACAGGCATCCTCACGTCGAATGCTCCCGGCTTGCCGGCGACCGCCTCGAAACCCGCGATATTGACTGCCACGAAGCGCTCGCCCATTAGGGTCCGTTTCAACCAGCGATAGCGTTCCATGTTGAGAACAATCTGGTCGATCCTGTTTTCAACCTTCACATTCATGGCGGCCAGCGTCTGCTTGCCGACCGTCCCGTCCGGTGTCAAATTGTGGCGCTTCTGGAATCGTTTGACGGCCTCTTCCAGCGCCGTATCGAACACGGCACCGTCCATATTCCCGTAGGCCAGATCTCCCGTGACGGCCAGCCGTTTTCTGACCATGGTGACCCGTTGGTCTTCCGTGCCCGGTTTCAACGTCTCACCTGCGGGAATTGACGGCCAGCCGCCTTTTGCGGCAATGGCATGATATTCGGCCAGCTTTTTTCGCAGTTGGCCGTATTGAGGAAACGGCGGTGCCTGTTGCCGTGATATAATTCGGTGAGCCGCTTGTCGATATCCGCGGTCGTTTTGCCGTGTGCATCGATATTCAGGTAGGTGGCCGGCCCCATTTCCAGATGTTCGATGAACACGCTCTGATACGCATCATCAGACGCGGCAGTGCTATGGGCGGAGTGAACCATGAGTACTCCTATAACCAGGACAATGATTTTCGCGTAGTAACATCTTCCCATCGGTTTCTCCCTTCTCTTCCCGGGTTTGATTGCGGGGGGTCCTTGGCGCCTGGAGTTATATCGGCTTTTCAAACATCGTTATGCCAACTCATGGTTGCAAGAACCGCGAGCTCGAAAAGGGTCATGCCAGGAAACACCAGGACGCCGAAGCCGAGCAGAATGGTTAACGGAAGGCCCATCAACAACAGTCGCTCCGGGAACTGCCGGTTGATCTTGAGAACGCTCAGATCCGCATTGGCCGCATCCGTGCCAATGCTCCTTAAAAACGGCTGCATGACTCAGAAACGTGCCGTCGCCCACTGGTCCCAGTTGATCTGCGAAGCGGCTTCGCGGTTTACTGCCATGGGCTGGAGCGGTCCCCGGACGGCGTCCTGGACTGCGTTAGGGGCTTCAGATCTCTGCTCATCGGACAGCGGGGAGACCTCATCTTTTTCGTGCGCATCAAGTTGCGCCTCCAGATACTCGGCGATTATTTGGCGGGCTGCCCGCTGATCCCGAAGGGCATCGGGTTGTTCCGGAAGAATGGGGTGAGGCCCAGGACAACGTGACAGTTTAGCGGCGATGGTTAGTGCAAGTCAGGAATTTCGGTCGATGCCTTCGGGATAAAAGGATCGTTACTTGCAAATGGAAGTGGCCGCGTTCGGTTTTGTCCGTTGAACCCGCTGTGTCCGTTGAGCCGGTTAGGTCAGTTTTGTCAGTTAAAGGATATAATCGATTTTATCGGCTAAACGCTCATGGCCCTAAAGCCTCCACCTGTTCCGGGTTCCAGGTTCTGAGTTTCGAGTTTCAAATTTCAAGTTTCTATTTGGGTGATGTCAGCCGATCCGACTCCCTCGGGGAGAACGAATTCTATGGATTACTTGTGTTTTCATACTCCGTAATGCATTACCAGTCCGGCCATTGCCAGTCCCGGCGATCCTTGGCGTCAACAGGCAATTCGAGTCCTTCGGGATCCAACAATCCGCCCCAGCTGGTACGCTCTATCATTTCGTTTCTGTTTTTTACCGAAAGGATTTCTTCACCTTCCCTGATCTGCCAACCGCCTCCCAGCGCCTTGTAGGTGGCCACAAGGTCCGTACTCACCTGACCGCTGACTTCAGTCAAACGTTCTTCTTGCGTGGCCAGAAACCGTTGGGAATCCAATACTCTTTGATAGTCAACGAGCCCCTCTCTGTATTGCAGCAAAGATAATTCTACCGATCGTTGGGCTGCAGTGACGCTTTCTTTCAAAAACCGCTCCTCTTCCTTGGAGCGGGTAAACGCCACCATCGCATCTTCGACTTCTCGTTGGGCGTTTAAAACCGTATTTTTGTAGTTGACCACGAGCTCTTGAAGGCGTGCATCTTCTAACCGTACACTGTTTCTGATGCGCCCGTAATTGAGAATGTCCCAGTTGAAACCAGGCCCGGCGTTCCAGAACAAGCTTTTGTAGCTGAATATATCACCCAGCGAATTCTGGCCGGATACCGAAGATGCGTCTGAGGACCGCCATCCAATATTTCCAAACAGGAAAAATTGAGGGTACAGGTCTGCTTTGGCAATTCCGATTTGAGGGCTTTGGGTGGCGATTTGCAACTCAGCGAGCCGGATGTCCGGTCGACGTCTGAGAAGATTATTGGGAATGTCAATAATGACGGTCTCGGCTGCTGCCGGAATCTCTGTCGGTCCGATGAGCATTTCTTTCAGCTCCCCCGGCAACATACCCAGCAAGATGGCCAGAGCGTTTTGGGCTTGGCGCAGACCGGATTCCAACCGGGGAACCAGGGCTTGGGTATTGCTCAACAACATCTTGGCCTGGGCCACATCCAGCTCCGAAACGGCGCCCTCTTTGAATCGGACTTCGGCAATCCGCAGAGATCGCTCTTGCAGATTAACATTATACCCGGCTACCACCAACTGTTTCTCCAACGTGCGAATCACGATGTAAGTGCGCGCGACTTCAGCTGTCAGCGATACGAGAACGTTGTCATAACTGGCGACAGTGGCCTCCAGGTTGGCGACTCCGGATTGCACCGAACGACGAAACCTACCCCAAACATCCAACTCCCACGCAGCATCGAACCCGAGCCGCAGTGCATTAAAATTACTATCGATAAAGGGGGTGTCGGTACTCGTACTTATTTTGTTGTTTGACAGATCTCCAGAAGCCGATTGCTGCTGAGGGTACAAGTTGCCAACCGCAATACCCAATTGAGCACGCGCCTCATAAATACGGATGCCGGCGATCTGCAGGGAAAGGTTCTGCTGGTAAGCTTTTTCGACCAGATTGTCGAGCACAGGGTCGTCAAACACACGCCACCAATTGCTGTAGTCGGTTTGGCCGGCACTCAAGCCAGGCGCTTGTGTCTCCATCCACTCATCCAGCAGCGGTGCCTCCGGTTTGACGAAATCCGGTCCGACCATGGTGCAGCCACTCATCATCAACACAATTGACACCCCTGCCAGCCACCAGGGCCTCAATGGTTTGACCCATCTTGCGAAGCACCCAGTCTGGTCTTGATCGGTTACCCCATCACCTTTGCCAGTATGCATAACGCTCTCCCTTTTATAGCTTTGCCAATCCTGATCGACTATATTTTCTCTTGGGTTCAGCCGGGCACAGTGTCTGCCGGTGGTTTAACCCGAAAAAAGATGCTGTAAAGCACCGGCACATAGTTTAGCGTAAATAAACTGCCGATGCCCAGACCGAAGAACATGACAGATGCCATGCCGTAAAAAAGCGGATCATGGTTGATGATCAACGGCGAGAATCCAAGCATGGTTGTTGAAACCGAAAGCAGGATCGGTCTGAATCGGCTGACGGCCGAATTGACAACCGCATCGTAAGGTATCTGCCCGTCGCGCCGGTTTTCCTCAATTTTATCGATCATCACGATGCCGTTGTTGACAATGGATCCGGCCAGGGCCAGGAGTCCGAGGATGACCATAAAACCAAAATCGGCCCGCATCACCAGCAGGCCGACCACTGACCCGACAATGACCAGCGGCATGGTCAGGAGAATGATGGCGGCCCGCCGGATGGAGTTAAACTGCCATACCAGCAAAAACACAATGCCGCCAAAACATGGCAGAAACCATTTTGCGAGGTTCTTCTGGGCCTTGGCCGCGTCTTCCAGTTCACCTCCTACCTCCCAGTAGTGGTTTTTCGGAAATGTCATCCCGGCCAGGGTCGGCTTGAGGGTCGCGAAGATCTCGGAAGCCTTCAGCACCCGGTTTTTGGCGCTGACGGTGATCGTGCGCTCCTGATTGTAGCGCACGATACGGTTTAACTCTCCTACAGCGTACACATCGGCAACCTGGTTGAGCGGCACGCTGTCGCCGGATGACGAACGGATGCCAAGCGTTCGCAGACTGTCGGGGGAATCCCTTTCAGCCTCGACCCCACGCCCGACGATGGGAATTTGTACATTGCCCTGTTGGTAATTGGTGGTCGTCGAACCGTCGACGAAGAAATCCAGCGTATCGGCCACATCCTTAGATGTCACCCCGGCGCGGCGGGCGCGAGCCTGATCGACATCCGCGATGGCCGTGAACACCCGGTTGTTCCAGTCCTGTTTGATATCGATGGTGCCGGGGATCTTCCGGAGTGCGGCCATCAACTGCTCGGCCTGCTCCAGCAGCACCCCTGTATCGGGACCGCTGAGACGGATTTGCATCAGGCCGGTTTCACTGCCGCCAAGCCACATGGACTTGACCCTGCCGCGCACATTGGGAAAATTATTCAGCAGGTATTGGCTCGTACGCGAGACAAGTTCAGGCACCTGCTTGTTGGTCTCGGTATTGACGATTAGAAATCCGACGAACGGATCCGGGTCCACCGGTGATAGAGAAAGAAAAAAACGCGGCCCGCCGTTCCCCACATAAGCAATGGTTCCGGTGATTTCCGGGTTTTTCTGTTTATCCTGCAGCCAGGCGCTGAGTTCCCTCACGCTCCTGTCGGTCTCCTCGATGCTTGTTCCGGCCGGAAGGTCGAGATAGATCAAATACTGGTTTCTGTCCCCGCTCGGGAAAAAGGCCTGCGGTATAAACGTTGCCGCATATATGGCTAAAGCAAACGCGCCGCCCGTAAAGGCCAGCACCAGAATTCGATAGCGCAGGGAAAATTTCAGGACTTGACGATATAACCGATAGAATTTCCCCTGGTACGGATCTTTCTCCTGCTGTTTGTCACCGGCCTCGGCCGGTTTTGTCTTTAAAAACCAGTAGCACATGCTGGTGGATGAAAACATGGAGAAGAACCACGATGCCATGAGCAAAATAATCATCACCGATCCCAGCGAGGAGGTATAATCACCCGTTGAACCGATTTGCATCAGAATCGGTCCGAAGGCGAATACAGTCGTCAGTGTACTGGTGAGAAGGGGGACCGCAAGGGAGTTGCCGGTTTTTAAAACGGCATCCTTGCGTGCCATTCCCGTTTCCAGATTCACCTTTATGTCATCGGATACCACAATGGCGTTGTCCACGAACATACCCAACGCAATTATCATCGTGGCCAGTGACATCCGTTCCATATCGATCCCCAGCGCGTACATCGTCAAAAGGCCGAAAAGCATGACCAGGGGGATGAATGAGCCGACAATCAATCCGGTTCTAAGCCCCAGCAACAGCATCACCACCACCAGGACGATGACCACGCTTTCGATCACGTTGACCACCATGCCGCTGACGGCTTTTTTAATGAGTTCGGGCTGGTAGGTGGCAAATTCGAGCATGTAGCCCCAGGGAAGGGACTGCTCTATCTCTTGGACATTTTTCGTCAACCGCTCACCGAACGCGACAGCATCGACCCCTCTGAGGATAAAGACACTTAAAACGATGGCCGGATGACCATTGAAGTAGGCCGTATTGTGGATCGGCTCCACGTAAGCTTTTCTGATGGTTGCGATGTCACGCAGCGGAATCGTGGCCTGGGTGCCGGAAATCGGGATCAGGACCTCTCCGATCTCCTCTATGGACTCGAACCGGCCCTGGGTCTCCACGATGATTTCCACGTCGTTGACGTTTATCCTGCCACCGGGCAAAAGAATGTTCTGATCCCGCAGACTTTGACCGATAACCGCGATATCGATCCCCAGCTGCGCAATCTTGGCATTTGACACCTCGAGATAGATGCGCTCATCCTGCACACCGCTAAGATCGACCTTCTGGATTCCCTTCAACAGGTTGAGGTGCTCTCTGACTTGGCGGGCGGCTTCATGCATTTCCGCCATGCTGAATCCATCGCTCCAAAGCGCAATGGTGGCCACCGATGTATCACCGAACGTATCGTTGACCATCGGCCCGATGGTGCCTTCCGGCAGCTCGGATCTGACATCATCCATCCGGTTGCGCAGCAGTTTCCATGTCGCCGGGAGCTGTTCGGAGGGCACTTCATCTTTGATGGTGACATGGATCAGGCATTCACCGACTTTGGATGTGGAATCCTTGATCTTATCGACTTCGCCCATGCTCCGGATTTTCTCTTCGATGGGACGGGTAATAAGGCGTTCGACCTGCTCCACCGGCATGCCGGGGTATTTTGCCACCACCAACGCCTCGCGAATCGTAATCAAGGGGTCTTCCAGTTTCGGAAGATTTAAAAATGCATAGAAGCCTCCGACGATTACCAGTAATATGGTCATGATGACGGTTCGCGAATTATTCAGCGCAAATGCGGTGATCCCTTTCACATTCGGTTCCTTTTGTCCCAGGGGTTATCAAGATTATGCCAACAGCGCACAAATTCTTCTCGGTATGATGCGCGTTACCATTACGGTTTCATCAGTTTGACTTTCATCCCGTCGGCTAAAAAACTCACGCCGGCCAAGGCAATAATGTCCCCGGACGCAAGACCCTCGTACACGATCGCTTTTTTATGCTCTATGCCACGGGAACGGACCGCAGTTTTTTTAACCGTCGATGTCTTGGGGTCATACACAAAGGCATACCCACTGTTCGCCTCCGGGGAAGGCAGGAGTGCCTGGAGCGGAACCAGGTAACCGGCCTCCCGGTTGTCATCTTTTATAAAAAGATTTGCTTCAGCGGTAATGCCGGGTTTTACATTTTGATTCGGACCCATCAGCTCCACTTTGACTGGAAAGGCGCCGGCCTGAACAGCGGCGGAACCGATAAAAGAAATACGGCCCTTTGCGGATTCGTCCGGCAATGTAGGAAAGGTGATCGTCGCCTGGTCGCCGATGCTTATCCGGTCGATGGTGGTCTCCGGAACGGCCAGCTGTACCTCCATTGTCCCCTTGGCATTAATTTCAAACACTTTCTGACCGACTTGCACCTCTTCGTGCGGCTGCACTGACCGCCAGGCGATGGTGCCGTCGTAAGGGGAGAGCAACTTCGTTTTGCGCAGATTGCGATTGGCAAGATCCAGTCTTGCAATCTGAAAATTAACTGCACTCTGGGCGGCCTTATACGTATATTCTGCGACATCCAAATAACTTTTTGCGCCTGCACCCTGCTCGTAAATCCGCTTATGGCGCTCGTACTGTGACTTTGATTCGGCAACTTGGTCCCTGGCCTTTGCAAGCTCAGCCTTGATTGCATCCACATCCAACTGATAGGGTTCCGGATCAAGAGCAGCGAGCAGCTGTCCTTTTTCCACCCGATCTCCGATGTCGACTTTCACAGACGCCACCTGCCCGGCGACCTGAAAACTGAGGTCAGAGGAGTCTACCGCCGCGACAAGGCCGGAAAATTTGCGTATCTGCTCGGCAGCCTGATCACTGACGGTCATCGTCTTGATCGGCCGGACCACTTCAATAATTTCAACCTTTTCTTTGCATGCCGACAGGACAACCAATATGCAAAGAAGCCAGGTCATCCGCTTTAAAGTCTGTTTTGGCATATTAAACCTCATTCTTGGCAGTAATTTATGTTATTGGGTTTAGAGGTAAAAATGAATGTAACCCTTTTATTCATGAAATTGGAAAAATAATTGAAATTGATTTAGTCGTTTAGATCGAGCACACACCTCTTAAACCATCAGCGACACGCCGCTTTCAGCGAAATACACTGCACCCAGCTCATCATCTTTCCCAGTCTCTTCTATCAGCGAATCACGCAGTTTTCAAGCGACCCGGCGTTTTGATTGATTGTCTTAAAATCGCTTGTCAGTCAATGCAATGATATCGTCCGGCCGCTTTCGCGGAAATGCCGAAGAAAATGCCGGTTTCAGAGACGAGATCGATGGTCGTGAAGATCTTGGAAGCCGGCCTGGTCTGATGCAAAAGCCCGCAGCCGGGCGTCATCAGGCTCAATCCTTTGTCCCGATAGCCACCTCTTCCACCTTTTTCCATGTGCTGTCAGGATTGAAGAGCTTTATGGCCTGAGCCGCCTTCTCGGTGTTCCGGCCCAAGTCCTTCTGATAAACCACTCCATCGTGATTCACGACAAAGGTCATGATGCCTGAAGACGCATACGTGGCAGGGTAGGCCACCATGGCAAATCCTCCGATCATCTTTCTATTTACCATGTAGTCGTAGGCCCCACCCAGAGCATCCTTCCCCTGCCCCATTAGAATCCTGTAATAATACCCGTAATAAGGAATGGGTTGGTCACCACTCGACTCGACGCTGTATCCCTTTTCCTGAGCGGTGGCAAAGAGGGGGCCCAAGGGGCTCTGCTTTTCAGCCTCTTTCACGTCCCAGTACAGGCCGTTCTTCATCCCCTTGTCGCTTCTAAATTTCTGGGCATATTGCAAAAGACCGTCGGCATCCCGGTCCTTGAGCGCATATTCCCGCTGAGCATCCACATAGGCCAGGCAGACTTGGATGGCACTCAATTCATTGCGTCCGATCCTGCGCGCCAGGATTTCCTCCCTGCCTTCCTCGGTGTCAAAACGCCAAAGGCCGTCCTTTTTAACCAGGGGAATGGGAAAGGGCCAATCCTCATTTCCAATAGAGAGAACCACCTCGTCGTCGGTTTGCTCCAACCTGTTTTCCTCGCCGTACAATCTGAGGAATCGTTCGCGCCCCGATTTATCCGCTACCGGATCACCGGACGTTAGGAGATCCCGACTGCCGGGACCGAAAATCGCCTCCAGGGCCTTTGAATCATTTGAATTCAAAGCTTCGACCATGGCTCTGACCGCTTCCTCAGGAGAAGTGAATGTTCGCTGTTTCACGGTCTGCGCCAGAGATAGGTCCGACACCGCCAAAGCAATAAACATGATGGTCATGAGAATCGCCCCACAGCGTTTCAACCAAAGATTTCTTTTTGCCGTATTGATCTGTAGCATCATGGTTATTTCCTCCGATCAAAATCGGTTGAGTGGTTTCCGGTCGATTATCTTCTGCCGCGTCCGCCGCCGCCTCGACCACCTCCACCACCACCTCGCGACATACCGCCACCGCCGGATCGCGAAGATGATATGCTTTGATGTCCCCGGCTGCTGGAATCCCTTGTCTGGCTCCCGCGATCGTAACTGCCGAAGGCGCTCTTGTCAGTCCGCTGCGTGCTTCCGGCACGATCTATTCCTCCGCTGTCTTTCCGTTGTTGCGCGTTGCCGCGGTCCATCGAGCCGGCCTCCGGGCGATCCTGAGAACCCCGGCTACCGCCCCCCGAGCGGTCCCGGAACTGGTCCGCGTCTCCACGGGCAAGGTCCTGTCTTCCTGTTTCGGCGCGTCCGCGGAAAGCCTCACGAGACTGCACGTCTTTGGATGCGCCTCTGTCGAACTTCTGAGCGGTGCCCTGGTCCCTGTACGACACTCCCTTACGGTGTTCCGGATCGTGCTTCCATTCGCCCCGGCCGCCTTGACCGGTCGTTACCTTGTTCTGGTACTTGCTTCGGTCGATGTTGTTATTGATATTCGTGTTTCTGTTAATGTCGATATCGACATCGCCGCCACGCCAGTTGCAGCCTCCCCACGCGTAGCCCCACGCCGCGCCCACGGCGACACCCACGCCAAAGGAGAACAGCGCCGCACCGGCCGCGTATCCGGGCGGATAGTAATAGTAGGGCGGATACGACGGATACCACCAGGTTCCATAGACCACCGTCGGATTGTAGGTTGGGACATAGACGACCTGAGGGTTTGCGGGCTCGATGATGATGGTCTGCGTCTCTTTCTCGACGATGACTTTCTGCTGTTCACTGCTCTTCAGGTTGCCCTGCGCTTCAGCTTTCTCACGAAGCCTCTGGACCGTATCCATCACGTCTTTCTGCTGGGCGAGAAACGCATCGCCCAGTTTCTGGGTCCAGTCCAGCTTTTCGTTCATCAAGTCCAGCACCTGGGGAAAATTCACCAGCGACTTGACACTGGGGTCCCAATTCTCCTTCTCCAAAGCTGCGCTGAGAGCATCTCCCTTGAGGGTCTGATTCGCCTTGATCCATCTCCCTGCCTGGACCACCTCAAGCGGATAGGTGGATGCCATGAGGATCTGGGCCAGCAGTGAGTCCGGGTAAAGAGCGATAGGTGCCAGTAACTGGTCCAACTCTTCCTGCTTAAAGGTTTTGTCCCCGCCCTCACTCTGCGCGATAACCCCTTGAGAGGCCCCCAGCAGGAGTGCCAGAAAGACAGCCAATGATTTTGTCAGCGTTGTTTTCTTCTTCATGTCTCTCCTCTCTTTTTTGCACAGCATAGAAATACTCCTCCGAAAGCCCCGCCCACTGGCTGGTACCTCACCCTTGTTATATTTTAGGCAACTACAAATGAGTTCGTTTACTCCGCTATCTCGAAATCACCCGGCTTCCTGATCGTGATCCAACCAATCCGAACTATTCTCCCTTAATGAAACCCGGTGGAGTTTTGACCCATGGGTACCCTTTAATTGCCATCTTGAATCCCAATTCATAGAGTTTGCCCATGTACACCGGGTCGAACCCTTCGTTCGGCGATTCGGTAAACTCTTCCGGGATGTATGCCAGGTTGAAGTCGTTGCCATCGCGTTCGCACAGGGCATAGATCTGATAGAGGTCACCGATCCCCTGTGTCCTGATCAACGAGTCTATCGAGCGGTTCGCAATCGGCAACAGACTTCGATTGATACCTTTGTAGCCCGTTCCTATAAAGGAGTTCCTGATCACATAAACCTTGGGGTCACCTTGCACCTTGAGTTTTTTCGTAATACGCTTCCAATCTATGGCCGCCGGGTAGACGAAGACCTGGGACCCTGTGCCCCCATCAACGTGCAACTCTTCATATTGCCTGCCATTGTTCTCAACAGTTATGGCAATCGGTGGAAAAATGACCGGAATTGCCGCCGAAGCCCTAAGAATGTCGTGGATCAACTCCAACTTGTGTGGATTATCGCTTGCGGCAATGGCCCCGATATTCCAGATCACGGAACGTCCGGCATCGAGATTGACCGTACCGACGAACAGACGACGGCCACGCTGGTGTTCCCTCCCTATCGCGCTGACAATGTCGATCGTAACATACTTGGCAATCAATGCCTTCAGGGGCGTTGTGTCGCTCATCGAGTCACCGAAAAGAAAACTGAGAAGTTTTCGTTCTTTCAGGATGTCCTTGGTTGAAGTGGTTGTGTAGACCTTCTTGAGCACGTCGTCATAGTCCGGTCCGAGAAAAGCAAAAGGTGCCGTCAGTGCACCGGTGCTGATTCCGGTCACCATGGTAAACTCAGGCCGATTGCCGTATGCAGTCCACCCCGCAAGGAGTCCGGCGCCAAAGGCGCCGTTTGGACCGCCGCCTGAAATTGCCAGGTAGGTGTGCGGTTTTTCGTAGATCCCATCATAATGTTTCCGAAAATCAACATCGGTAAAGGTTTCGAATCGCTCCATGGAGAATTTAGGCCACTCGTCTCCCCAGAAACGGGCATCCGGAATCCCTTCTATCCCAACCTGTGAGGTCAGTTCCGGTGGTACCCAATTCCTTTTTGGAGTACCGGCGCAGCCGAAAAGCGCCAGAAGAAGGACGATGGCGGTCAATCGGCTGACAAATACACGAATTTGCTTTTCAGATTTAGCGCTCATCATGGGATTCTCCTTTTTTGCAGTTATGGTAACAATACCTGTAGTTTTTATCGTTTATATTATGCTCCAATAAATAAAGGGTTCCACCGATCAAAGCGGCCACACCGACAATGATCCCTAAGACGAGAAATAGTCTCTCATTGTAGAAAAAGTTCTTAAGTGTTTTCAGAAATCCATCAACAATAGCCGTCAGGAGAAGACTGAAGACGGCAGGCCTTAGAGACCACCCAACGACTCTCTCTAATCTCATTCGACTTCTCCTTCTTTAGTTCCCTTAGGAACTACCTTGTCGAAACCGAAATGAATATTGTCCACCTTCGCCTCGGCAATGCGGGTTTCGGCTGAGGTGACAAGCTTTTTGGTGGAATCGACCACATAAGGACAACGGCTCCATATACGGGCTCGTTCCACCGTCTTCGGCGTTTTCACCGCAGGTTGTCACGCTTTTGCTTTCTTTGCCTTTTCTTCCTCTTCGGCCTGAATAACCGCTCCGGCGGCGGCTGCGCCGGCTTCCAAAATCTTTTGGCGGGTTCCGGCGTCTGCGTGGGGCAGCGATTGTTGGACCTCCGGCGGTAGGGAGACGGTGACATTGCGATGGGCAAACTTGAGACCGGCCTCCTGAAACGCTTCTTGCATCAGCCGGTAGACCTGCTTGCGAATCGCGAACTGCTCGCCGGGTGCGGTTTTGTATTTGACGCGCACGATCAAGGCCGAATCGTCCAGTTCCCTGACACCCTGGGACTTGATGGGGCCGAGCAATTTTTCCCCGAGTTTCTCGGGATCCTCCATGATCTTCTGGTAGACCTTTTTCTTGACGAGCTTGCGGACCTGCTCGAGATCCGTGTCGAAGGGGACCCGGAAGTCGAGCTTGGTGATGATGTAGTCGCGGCTGAAGTTCGTGACCGAACTGATGTCGCCGAAGGGTATCGTGTAGACCATCCCGCGCGGATGGCGCAGGCGGAGCGACCGCAGGCTGATTGCCGCCACCGTACCCTTTTGCTTTCCGGTATCCACGTAGTCTCCTACCCTGAACGCGTCGTCGATCAGAAAGAACATCCCGGAGATGATGTCTTTGACAAGCGTCTGGGCACCGAAACCGATGGCCAGGCCGATGACACCGGCGCCGGCGATCAGCGGCCCAATGTTCACGCCGACGGAAGACAAGATGATCAAGGAGGCCAACACGATGATGACCGCCAGCATGAACTTGCGCAGCAGCACGAGCAGTGTCGCGATGCGGGAACCGCCGCTGCCGCCTTCTTCCTTTTCGTCGTCCTCGTCTTCTTCGGGCATCTCCTTGGCAAGGCGGCGCTTTATGGCGGCATTTCCCAGTTCCCAGGCGACGAAGCAGATCAGCACGACGACCAGGATTCTGAAGGCGGCCCGGGCCACCTCTTCGCCGATTTTAAGCTCGACACCCCAGATGCGCATGATCCAGAAAAACGCCAAGAACGCCAGCGCCACTCGCAGACCGCCGCGAACGATTTTTCGCAACCTCCCGATGTCCAATCGGTTGGGAGCAGGCTCTGCGACTGCATTTGCCGCCGCGTCTCCAGTCTCGTCTCCGGCTGCTGCACCCAGGTCGGTTTTCTTGGCCGTCTGTGCGGTGGTGCCCGGATCGTCCGGTTTTTGAACAATACCGAAAGCCACTTCAAGAATTCGCCTTAAAATCCAGTCCAGCAGAAAGTAGAGCGGAACAATGAGCAGTGTCTTCAGGCCGAGATACCCGCCGGGTTGATCTCCGGCCAGCAGCCGGTTGAGAACCGTGAAGATCCAGAGCAGGATGACGCCGAAGATGGCGAAGTGATGCCAGTAAAGCGCGAGTCGGGCGCGAAGGCTCGTCGGCGGCAGGTTTGCGGTGAGGGCCTGCATGACTGTTTTGCGCTTCTGCAGAATCATGCTGATGAACATGATGGCCAGAACGAGGCCGACCAGGGAAGTCATGATAAAGTGCGGCGCCTCGGGGGTTCCGGCCAGCCGGAAAATCCCGCAGGTCAGCAGCCCGAAGCTGCCCACCGCGACAAGGGCCATGATCCAGCGGTGCAGGTAGAGCGCCGTTTCGTCTCCGAGCGGCAAAATGCGCAGGGCCGGCATTCTTGGTGCCAGCAGGAGCCGCGAGAGCAGATGGGCCGCTCGCACGATAAGAACTGCCGCCAGGTAGGTGGCCACGAGCACGCGCTGGGGCATCGTACGGTTCAGGAAGAGATGAAAGATAACCAGAACGGCGGCTGTGAACACACAGATGGAGACCAGATCGAGCAGCCCGCGGAGACCGAGGGCGCTCATTTTGGCCTTCCAGTCGACCGGCGGCGTGGCCGCGATGCGCCGGCGGAGGGCCTTCGTATACCGGTAAAACAGGAAGTCGATGAAAAAGGCCGCCAAGAAAACAGCGATGGTACTCAGGATGACTCTGGTCGAGTTGGCGTCCCGTTCCCCTTTACCCAGATAGGTGTAGAGGGAGGGGATTTCCGTCATTTTGGTGTCGTCGCCTGTTTTGAGTTCTTCGGCACGCAGCCGGATCAAATCGACCTTGGCCCTGACAGTGTCGATGAAACCGGCAATACCGGTCATCTCTTCTTTAGCCGGTATTGCTGCGGCCTCTTCGGCGGCTTGTTTTTTCAGGGCCTCGATCAGCAGACGCCGCACCTGTTCGTCGCTGAGGGCGGCCATGAAGTCGTCGACCTTGTCGGCCTGGATGTGCTCGGGCAATCGGGCCGCATCCAACGGCGCTGCTGTGCTTTTTTCTTTCTGGGGTTTGAAAACCATCGGTTGGGCGGCGTCGGCCACAAAGGTTTCGAGGCCGAAGGAAGTTAACCCGATGGAAACCATTATGGCAACAGCGCTAAGGATTGCATATCGCACCCAGTATTGTCTGGCAGTTGGCATTTTTTTATTCCTTATCCATTCGCACTCTAAAAACTTATCCTACTACTTTAGTCTCATTCAGGCCTATATTTAGATTTAAGGTCTGTGAGCATTTTGCCTCCTATTCACTTGATTTTCTGTATTCAGGTACTCCAGTCATTAGGGACAAACCTCCCATACAGCTGCTTCTCTTTTCTCTTTCATAATATACTCCTTTCGCACAGAATTAGCCGGTCGTTTGAATCTTCCATCAGATCTCGGAAAACTGGATGACAACCTTGATATCATCGGGTCTCCGTTGGAGGGCCTGGGCGAAGTTTTCCGGCCGCTCCCGCCGCGTCACGAGACGTGCAAGCCAGGCGCGGTCCGCGCGGGCCAGCACTTCTCCGGCCTTGTACCAGTGCCGCTTGTTGGCGTTGACGCTGCCGAACACAACGTTGTTTTTCAGCACCACCGAAGACGCGACATCCGCCGTGGCGATTTTAGGCAGAGCGCCGCCATGCCCAACGCCCGTGAGACACACGACGCCGCTCGCCCCAATGGCCAGGAGCGACTCGGAAATGACCTGCCCGACGCCCGTACATTCCATGATCACGTCCGGTTCAAACCCGACGTCGACGACATTGCAGGAGTGGTAGGTTGCGCCCAGAGCGCGCACGAGTTCGGGCTTGGGTCCCGTTTCCGTTCGGGCAAGAACGTGAACGTCCAACCCGAGCTGTTTGCCGAGCAGGGCACCGAGCAGGCCGATCGGCCCCGCCCCGGTCACGAGCACGGTTTTCGGCTCCCAAAATGCGCGCCGGCCCACCGCAAGGACATGCTCCCAAGCCTTGGCGACAACCGTCGTGGGCTCAAGCAGAACGCCGAGGATCCCAAGGGTAGGGTCAACCTTGATCACGTATTCGGGCTCGATCCGCCAGCGCTCCGACATGAATCCGTGAATTTGTTTGATGCCGCGTTCGGTGTACTTGCCGTTGCGGCACATGTCCCACTCGCCAACGGCGCAGTTCGGGCAGGGAACCGGATCGGGGCGGCGGACAATGCCCACCACCAGATCGCCCGGCTTCAGTCCGCTGGTCGGTCCCGGGTCCAGGACGCGCCCAAGGGATTCATGACCCAGCACGAGGCGCGCCTTTCCCGGAGGTGCCCAGCCATACTTGCCCTCCACGATCTCGACGTCCGTCCCACAAACGCCGACGGCGACGGCTTCCACGAGTACCGAACCCTCATGTGCATCGGGCTCCGGAATATCCTCGAGCCGCACTGTCCCGGGCTTCTTTGGTTCTACGGTAACCGCTTTCATGACGTAATCTCCTTTTTATGTTCTACGGATATCACTTTCATTGGTTAATCTCCATGTCAAAAACATGATAAGACCAGGGTTGCAAATCGAGGTAGAGTCCGCGCTCGAGCAATTCATTCCCTTCGCGGATATAGCAGGCGGAACTGAGCGAGTCCTTGAGCCGGACCGAACGGTTTTTGATAAAGGTTTTTCGTCATCTCTTCCTCCCCGGTTGAGAAGTCCCGCCCATCGCTGCATCTTTACCTCCCGCGAGTATTTTATGCGAATCAAAAGACGCAAAAAGTTGCATGATTCGCGCGATCCCCCCGGACCATCCCGTCTGGTGGCTCGCGCCGACCCCCGCGCCGGTGTCGCCATGGAAGTACTCGTAGAATAAAGGGTAATCTCTCCAATGGGGATCTTCCTGGAATTTTCGTGACGTCCCGTGCACGGGCCTTTTCCCCTGCTCATCCTTCAGGAAGATTTGGGACAGTCGACGCCCGATCTCTTCCGCCACTTCGTAGAGGTTCATCTGCTTCCCTGACCCCGTCGGGCATTCGATGGTGAATGATTTTCCGTAATACAGGTAGTACTGAAGCAGCGCCCGCAGAATCAGCATGTTGACCGGCATCCAGATCGGGCCGCGCCAGTTCGAATTGCCGCCGAACATGCCGCTGTCCCCCTCTCCCGGGACATACGACACCCGGTACTCCTGATCGCCGACCCGGTAGGTATAGGGGTGTTCCCGGTGAATGCGCGAGAGAGCTCGAATTCCAAAAGGGCTCAGGAATTCCGCCTCATCGAGCATGATTTTCAGCACCCGGCGGAGATTGGCTTCATTCAAGACCGATCCCAGGAGTCGCTCTTTATGCCCGGGCTTCTGCGGGTCATGAATGAAAGCCATCAGTTCAGGGCGCGCCTGGAGATACTCGCTCACGGTCTGGCCGACCTCGGGGTATTTCGTTGCTATCTTCCTTTCGAAAATGGTCACCGCGCAAAGGGGCAGCAGCCCGACCATCGAGCGGACCTTCAGGCGATCGGACCGCCCGTCCGGCAAGCGCAGCACATCGTAAAAGAAGCCGTCCTGCTCATCCCACATCCCGGCTTCCTCGCCCGGTCGAATCATCCCCGAAGCGATCATGAGGAAGTGTTCGAGGAATTTCATCGTGACACTGACATAAGCCGGATTGGCCATCGCCAGCTCGGCACTGATTTCGACCATGTTCTGACAGAAGAGGGCCATCCAGGCGGTGCCGTCGGCCTGCTCCAGATATCCGCCCGTGGGCAAAGGCGCCGATCGGTCGAAGACCCCGATATTGTCCAGCCCCAGGAATCCCCCTTCGAACGCATTGTTTCCGAAACGATCTTTTCGGTTCACCCACCAGTTGAAGTTAAAAAGCAACTTGTGGAAACACCGCTCGAGCCAGGCGAGGTCTCCCACCCCGCGATGCGCTTTCTCCAACAAATAAGTGTAGAACGTTGACCAGGCATGGACCGGGGGATTCACGTCTCCGAAGTTCCACTCATACGCGGGAATCTGGCCGCTGGGGTGAAGGTAACGGGGCTTCAGAAAGAGTTCCAACTGTTCTTTGCCAAAATCCTCATCGACCAGCGTCAGCGCCATGACATGGAAGGCCGAATCCCAGGCAGCATACCAGGGGTATTCCCATTTGTCCGGCATCGAGATCACGTCCGCATTGACCATGTGTCCCCAGCGGTCGTTGCGGACGGAACGCTGATTCGCTTTGTACGGCTGAATGCCGTGCTGTTTGAGCCACCGGCCGACGTCATAGAAATAGAACTGTTTGGACCAGAGCATCCCGGCCAGAGCCTGCCGCATGACACCGGCCGCGTCGGGGTTAAACGAGGCAGGAATGACCGTCGCGTAGAACGCGTCGGCTTCTTGAATCCGGGCCTTGAAGACGGATTCAAACGATTTCCCAAACTGTTCTGCCAACACTTCTCTGGCGTTCTTCACCGGCTGATCGCTGAGGCGCAGGCGAATCGTGCGGGATTCTCCGGCCCCCAGCGTGAGCGGGTAATGGGCCGAGACTTTGGTCCCCGTATTCTCGGGATTGACCGCGTCTTTGCTGCCGTGAACAATAAAATTGCCGATGCCGTCTTTCACGTAAGGAAATGGATTGGGCGTGCCGGCCAGCCGCTCCGTATTGGTTTCATTCTCCGTGAAAAGAAGCGCCGACGCGCTTTCCGCGTAAAAGAAGCGCTCGCCGAGTTCTCGATGCGAGAGCGCGACGATCCCGCCGGTTTCATTCTGAGCCGTCTGACGAAGGGTGGGGCGGGCGATATCCTCCCCCCACGACCAGTCATTGCGAAACCAGAGGGTGGGCAGGACCTGGAGCGCCGCCGGTTCCGGGCCGCGGTTATGAACGGTGATCTGAATGAGCATATCCTCGGGTGACGCTTTGGCGTATTCCACGAAGACATCGAAGTAGCGGTCCTGGTCAAACACGCCCGTGTCGAGCAGTTCATATTCGGGGTTGCCTCTGCCGCGGTCACGGTTCGTCGCAACCAGATCGTCAAACGGGAAGGCCGCCTGAGGGTATTTGTAGAGATACTTCATGTACGAATGGGTCGGTGTCGAATCGAGATAGAAATAGCATTCCTTCACGTCCTCACCGTGATTCCCTTCGCTGTTGCTCAGCCCGAACAGACGTTCTTTCAGGATCGGATCTTTTCCGTTCCAGAGCGCCAGCGCGAAGCAGAGGCGCTGACGGTCATCGGAAATACCGGCGAGGCCGTCTTCGCCCCAACGGTAAGCCCGCGAACGGGCCTGGTCATGGGTGAAGAAATTCCAGGCGTCTCCGCTTTCGCTGTAGTCCTCACGGACGGTACCCCACTGACGTTCGCTCAGGTAGGGTCCCCACTTCTTCCAGGAAGCTTTCTTCGTTCGGGCTTCTTCAAGCCGGGAAAGTTCGGTATTCATCGATCGTCCTCCTTTGACGGTCCCTTCTGATTTGTCGGATTATGGCGTAGGATGATGGACAATTTTGGGGTACCGACCCAATGCCCGAAATAAGGATTTCTGTCAGTTCTGCCCTTCGTCGATCCAGTGCACCATCAGGTTGTAACCTACTGAAAGAACGATGGCCCCGGTGAACAGACCGATCAAGCCGGAGAAGACAAATCCACCGATGGCCCCGATGAAGATGACCAGCATTGGCACGGTGGAACCTTTTCCCATCAGCAGGGGTTTCAGTACATTGTCGGAGAGGGCGATGCCCAGCAGCGGGATCGCCCACAGGATAGCCGGCGCCAGCTCTTTTACCGAGAAAAGGTAAATGATGACGGGTAAGATGACAATGGCCGCAGGCAATTGAAGAATGGCAAAAACCAGGACAGCAAAGGCCCAGAGTCCTGGAAGAGGTACATTCGCCAACACGAACACCGCACCGGCTGTAAGAAACTGAAAGAATGCAACTCCGAGGATGCCTTTGGCGACATTCTTGACAGTTACCCCTGTGATAGAGATCATCTCATCGCTGCGTTCTCCGGCCAGGCGATGGATCAGTTTTCGCGCAAAATCGGCCGAAGCATCGGCTTTAATAAGGAATGCGCCGGCGATGATCACCGAGACGAAAAACATGAGGAGGCCCTTCCCGAAACCGCCTATCGGCCCGAGAATTGTCATGCCCAGTTTCGACAGGGGTTCCCTGTAGGCCGTGATAGCCGATTCCAGGCTCTGGGAGGCCAGCAACCATATTTGGGAAATAGGTTTTCCGATCAGGGGCCATCCCGCCACAGCCGGGTCGGGGGGAGGGATCACAAGGGTCTGGTCCCTAAACTGGATGGCGAGGCTTTGAATCCCTTCAAACAGCGCTCTGATGAGCCAGGCGGTTGGCAGCAGGAGGATGACAAGCATCAGCAGGATTAACAGAACCCCTGCCAGCGTATTCCTGTTCCCTACCCAGCTTTTTACCATCGCAAAGAAGGGGTGCAGGCCGATGGCAATGACGGCACCCCAGATCACGGGCTCGAGGAAGGGGAGGATGATCCCGATGCACCAGGCGATGAGCAGGAAAAGTAAGACGATCCTAAGGATGGTATCGATTAAAGGAGTTTTAACGGTTTGGTTCATACGCTAACCTCTAGCTTTCTTGAGCTTGACGTTTCGGCAGAGATCAAAAGCACATCGACCCCTTGAGGAAGTTCGGCGTCGCCGATCAGAAGATAGAGTTGAAATTGACGGCGAGGAAGAAAATGCCTGTATTCGGGTACGAGACAACGAGATGGCCTCGGCCGCATCAATCGACATACACGACCACATACTGGTTATTGTAAGGCTGGTAGTAAGTCCCACCACATTGGTGCAGCGTTGCCCCTTCGATGACCACGGTCGTGCAACCCGTTGGCAACGTCGCCCTGTATATCGTCGAACGACGGATGGTTCGACGCGTCGTCCGGCGTGCCACCCCGGCAACGCTCACCGGGGTCAGAGGACGCCCGACTCTGGCTTCGGCCGTCGGCACCAAACGCTGAGCCCCGGGGAGAGAAATCCGCTCTCCAATCTCAGATCCGAAAGTCATGATGACCCCGGCAATTAAAACGATACCTAATATCTTAAACACGTTCATTTTGCGTCTCCTTTTCACTGATTTGGGACTTTTCTTCTTCATCTGAGTATCACTCCTTTCCAAATGTTAGCCGAACTTTCTCCCGACTACCCGAGCCGTACGCCTTCTGTCTCGAGCCCGCCTCCCTCAGCCAACTTGCTCCAGCTCTTTCTTTCCCACTCCTCCTCGAGCCATTCCCTCACCCCCTGCTCCAGGAACTCCGGCGCCGCCCACTTGTCCACATCGAAGTCGTTCTTAATGTAGCCATGGCTGAGCATGAAATCCTTGCCGATCTTAATGCATTGCATATTCTGCGCACTTAAGCTCGGCACCATATCGACGTGTTTGATGCCCTCGTATGTATCCTCGGGGTCCAGGTAGAAGGTCTGCCGGTTGAGGAGCACCGCTGCAGCGCGCTTGTGCTCGTTGGCCCAGTGCCCGACCTTGACCATGGCCTTCATGTAGGCGACGACCAACTCGGGGTTCTCCTTGGCCATCACGTCGGTGCAGGTGATGACAGCGGGGGTGTTGGCTACCTGCACGGTCCAGTCCGGGTACCGGGTCAGGTCCTCGATCATCTTGATCTTGCCTGTAGCCTCCTGCAGGTGTTGGAAGACCTTGCTCTGGGTGTAGATCGCATCGACGGTGCCATCCAAGAGCGCTGTTTCCAATGGACGAAACGCCAGGTCGCGCTTGTGGTCACGGCGCATCCACAGTTCAGACGGGTTGTTCATCGGCGGGGCCAGCATCTCGGGTTTGTCATACCAGTCATCCGGGTAGGGGAACTCCACGAGTTCCACATCATCCATGGTCATGTCGTTCAACATCAGCATGTTTTCGATGCCCATGTGTTCCTGGATGCGCCACCAGTCGTTCTTGATGGTGTTCAGGCTCTTCGAGATACCGATCTTCTTGCCTTTCAGATCCTTCATCCGGAAGATCTTGTCGCGGGCGCGCACTGCCATGCAGCCGCCTTCGTAGACCCAAGTCGCCCCGAGAAGCCGGGTGCGGCGGATGTCGGCGTGGACGTGGATCGGGGGATACAGTCCGCCGAAGCGGATGAGGTTGTCGAGGTTATGGATGTAGTGCGGATACCAGTTGTTCTCGGGTGCATTGCGGAAGTAGGCGTATTCGACGCCGATCTTCTTGAACTCCTCACGACACCACCCCAGCTCCTGGTCGACGTTATTGGCGGATACCATGGGGCAGTTGGTAAACCACACTTCTTTCCAGTTCAAGGGCACTGTTGTTGAAACTCTTTCTGTAGGCATATCTTACTCCTTTCTTTAAATTAGTGGGTTTGAGATTTTTGAGAGGTCTCCGGGAAGTGTAGGCGGTTAGTTCGCCGCTCTTTACCGCTTCCTCATTCACAGTTAGACCCCTCTGTTTATTTGGTTACTTATCACCGGGCCGACTGCGATGGCGTTTTCTCAAGAGACACGCCCGGCCACGTAAACCATGCTATTTTTTGACTGCACTCCCGACCGAGCTTAGTCGATTCACTGGCTGTCTCTCCTCATGAAAAATAGAGCCAATAACTTGCCCTCTCCACCAAGCTCACGACTCACCTCCCTCAAGGCGAAAAAGGGGATAAACGCCGCGAAGATGACCAAACCCCCGGCGAGTACTTCGTAGGGCCCCTTCCCAAGGAACTCCATGATACCTTCCACGGCCCCCTTGCCCTTTATCAGGCCCTTGATGATATTCTCGATGAGGACAAAGAGGCCGACAAAGAGAGTGAAAATAGCCGTCTTCAAAAGGGTGGGCAAAATCAAGGGCTTGTGTTCAAGACCGCGACCGAGGTGGATTGCATCGCCGATCATGATGACTTTGGCAAAAATGAAGGCTTCGATCAGAGCCACCCCGTATTCGGCGTAGGTAATACCAACGTCGGCGAGAATGAGCCTGCGGTACTGGGTGAACGCTGCGAAAACCAGGGTTAGATAGCCGACATAGACCCAATACACCTTCACTTCATGGAGCAATTTTTTCTTCAGGTTCCCTTTGTTTTCGTCAGGGCTGCTCATATTTTGTACCTCTTTCTTTGCCCATTATTACCCCTTCACGAGCGAACATCAGTGCGTTTAAAACTTGCCGCATCCAGAGACTTCAACATAGATTGAGCGGTTCAGGGTTCAACGTTCTGGGTTGAAAAACCATTAAAGCTTTATCCGAATAATTCTGGCTTTATGGTGCTTGTAAAACCGTTTCACCCAATGGATTAAAGCGGTCAATCTAAAAAATGGTGTATAAAATTAATGATATCAATATCTTGTAACCCTTGAGCCCTAAACCCTGAACCTGGAACCGATCAGTTTCGGTTCAATAAATCAATTCACCCAGAGAGTACATCGCGCGCGACAGCATGCCGCCCGATATATTTTTTGCTTTGAATCCGTTCTGCACAAGGATGCGCGTGGCATAGTAGGCGCGCTGGGCCGAACGGCAAATGACGTGGATCTCGCGGTCGCGGGGGAGCTCCCCTATTCGTCTGCGGAGCTGACCGAGCGGGATGTTGACCGCGCCCGGCACGTTCTCCACGACCAGTTCCACCGGCTCGCGCACGTCAAGGAGGAATGCACCGTCCAAGGAATCCCAGTGACTGAGCGGCATGTCGCCTCGAAGCGCATTGGCGGCCACCATTCCGGCGAAGTTGACCGGATCCTTGGCGCTTCCGAACTGGGGCGCGTAGCAAAGCTCGGCTTCTTCGAGGTCATAGATCGTTGCACCCATCTGGATGAAGCTCGCAAGGGCGCTGATCCGCTTGTCCACCGCCGGGCCGTCCTGGCCCAGCGCTTGCGCGCCGAGGACTTTCCCGTTGGATTTCCGGAAAAGGACCTTCAAGCCGAGCATCTTGGCGCCCGGGTAGTACCCGGCGTGTGAATTCGGGAACAGGAATATCTTCTCGTAGTCCGTGTCGCCGAGCTGTTTGAGCGTTTTTTCACTGATGCCGGTCCAGGCGGCGGCACCCCCAAACAGCCCGATAATCGAAGTGCCCTGGGTGCCCCGGTAGCGGGAATCCCGCCCGCAAATCACATCGGCCGCGATGCGGCCCTGCCGGTTCGCCGGCCCGGCAAGAGCGATGAGGCTCCACTGAACGGTCCCGAAGTCCTTGACCTCGACGGCGTCGCCGACGGCGAAGATGTCCGGGTCGCTTGTGACCATGTGCTCATTGACGCGGATGCCGCCGCGTTCGCCTATCGTGAGGCCGGCCGTCTTGGCCAGGGTTGTGTCCGGCCGCACGCCGATGGCGAGAATCACGATGTCCGCCGGATACGTTTTCCCAGAACTCGTCTGGACCTCGATCGCGCCGCCTTCCAACTGCTTGAAGCCGACCACGCCGTCGTTGGCGACAACCTTCACGCCATGACGGATGATATGCTCCTGGACGAGGACCGCGATCTCCGGGTCCAGCGGAGTCAGGACGTGATTGGGCTTCTGGATGAGGGTCACGTCAAATCCGGCATGGATCAGATTTTCCGCCGTTTCGAGACCGATGAACCCGCCGCCCACCACGACCGCGCGCCGCACCGGCTTCACCATTTGGATGCCCGAGTATTTGAACATTCCCGTCAGAAACGTCGTGCCGCGTTCGATCCACTCCCGGATCGTCCGCGCGTCCGGCACGGTCCGCACATGAAATATCCCCGGCAGATCGATTCCGGGTAGGGGCGGATGCACCGAAGCTGCTCCGGGCGACAGCACCAGCTTGTCGTAGGACTCGGTCGTGACCTCGCCGGTCTCGGTGTTGCGCAAGTCCACGGTCTTATTCTTCGGCGAAATGGAAACCGCCTCGCAGTTGGTCCGCACGTCGATCCCGAAATGCTCGCGGAACAGCTGCTCGCTCGCAACCAATAGACTCGATTCCTTTTCGATCACCCCTCCGACGTGGTAGGGCAATCCGCAGTTCGCATACGACACATAGGGTCCGCGCTCCACCATGAGGATTTCCGCATTTTCATCCAGCCTGCGCAAACGCGCCGCGCACGACGCGCCGCCGGCCACTCCGCCAACGATGATGACTTTCATTGTTTTACCTCCTTATTTGGTTAGTCTTGTGTCCATCCATAAATGGCCTTTTTTACGCTGGACTGCGTTCTCCGCGGGTTTCCGGCTGCGGCGTACATAAAGTACGCCTCGCCGCAAATCCTTGTGCGGCCTTGCCCAGCGAAAAAAATTCTCATTTATGAATAGGACGCTCAGAAGTGCCTTTAAAAGATCGCGGATGGGCACTAGTCTTACCTTTTGTAATGGATGCCGTATTTTAAAGAACGCTTACTGCCGAAGAAGAGCTGCGAACAACGCCAGAATTCCAGGAGTCGAGAAGGCAGTATTTTCATCTCGCGCGGCTTCTGGCCTTTTCGATGGTCTCAATGCCCGTCGAACTCGCGATGGTGTCGAACCTGATCTCAGGCTGTCTGAGTGCCATTTCCAAAACCAGGAGCAGGTTGAGGTATTCATCTGAACGCAGATGCCGTTTCAGGGCCTCCTCGTCCTGCCACATTTCCTCGATCATGATGACGTTCTCTTCGTCCAGGTCTTCGTATATGCAGGAGCTCAGGCATCCCGGCTGGATTCGACACTGCTCAACAATGGATCGGAGGATTTTCAATGCCTCCCCGCGCATTTGTTGAGACATCAGCATTTTTATGGTTGCGAGCACCATGGGCTTGCCTCCCGTCGCTTTGCGGTTAAAGGATTGTGTGGCACTTAATCGAGGATACGGCTCTTTTTTAGCAGGATGAAATGCGGTCCGGTTCTAAGGTCCTCACGATGCGATAAACGCGCCAGGTGGGTCAGGCCATGATATTATTGGAGTAAGATATCGGAACTACGAGGTTTTTTTTAACAGGGGGTGATACATGCAGGACGAGAATTATCTCGCGATCTGTCGCTATAACGACAAAATGTCTTTATTCCGTCACCTGGCAGATGAAGGATCAATGCCCAATTTCTTCATTTTCGAATACAGCGTCGTTCTCTTCAGGCCAAGGACTTCGGCGGCGCCGCCCTTTCCGGCAACACGCCAGCCCGTTCCCTCCAGCACGCTCATAATGTGCTGGCGCTCCACATCATCCAAACGCGAAGCAGGCTGGACTTCGAAAGATGCGTGCTCGGGCATGCTGACAACCAGGCTTTTGTGTCTGTTCAGGATCATGGCATGCTCGATGACATTCCTCAGTTCCCGGACGTTGCCGGGCCAAGGATAGGATTGCAATGCTTCCATGGTCTTTCTCGGAATGCTCTGAATCTCTTTGCCCATCTTCCTTTGAAATTTCTTGACAAAGGCCCAGACCATGAGAGGAATATCTTCTGCCCTTTCACGAAGGGGCGGGATCAAAATGGGGAAGACATTCAGCCGGTAATAAAGATCTTTCCGGAAGTTGCCTTCCTTGACTTCCTGTGCCAGATCCCGGTTGGTGGCCGCGATAATGCGCACGTTCACCTGCAGCGGCCTGGTGGACCCCAAGCGTTCGAACCGGCCTTGTTCCAGCACCCGCAGCAGCTTGGACTGCACCTCATGGGGGAGTTCGCCAATCTCATCGAGAAAAAGCGTGGACCCATCGGCCAGCTCGAACCTGCCGACCATTCTGGTCAAGGCACCGGTGTAAGCACCCCTTTCCCGGCCGAAGAGTTCACTTTCAATCAGCGCCGGCGGCAGGGAGGCACAGTTGACCGTCACAAGAGGCCGGTCTTTTCGGGTACTCATGCCGTGGATCGCCCGGGCCAGCAGTTCTTTTCCCGTGCCGGTTTCGCCCAGGATGATGACCGTGGAGTCTGTTTGTGCAACCTGTTCCGCCTGGGCAAGGACATTCTTCATAATGCTGCTTTGACCCACGATGTTCGTATGCTCAACCAGGAGTTTGACTTCTTCCTTCAGGTAAATATTCTCATGTTCGAGCCGTTGTTTGAGATTCTCAATCTCCCGCAGTCGTCCCTTAAGCTCTTCCTCCATCTGCTTGTGGGCGATCGCATTTGCAAATATCTGCGCCACCGCTTTAAACTTTTGCACGACCGTTTCCGCCCACTCTCTCTCCTCCCCCAAAACAGAAAAGGTCAACAGGCCAAATACATGCCCTCTTCTTACCGATAACGGAACGACCACGACAGAGCTGGTATCGTAGAGCTCGAAACTCTCCCGGTCGCGGCCGGCTTCCACCGGTAGGTCGCTCATTTTCGAAATCGTGATCGTTTCCCCGCCCAGGACCTTCTGCAGCGCCCAGGGAAAGAATTCCTTTAAACTCATCCCCTCAGGAGGTATCCGACTTCCCGGAGGCTGATGGACATGGGTCAGCAGCAGCGTCCCGGGTTCTCCTTCAGGTGCTTGGAAAAGTGAGGAGCGATCAAGGTCGAGGAACTCGCAGACGCGGCGCTGGGCGGCTTCGATCTCGCTGTCGATCCGGTCCGCAGGGAGATTGATAAAGAGTGTCGAAATATCGGTCAGCAGCCTTTCTAACCGCAACGGCTCGTCGAGTTCTGCATGTGGTTTGTTTTTTGATTGAGCCATATAATCCTTCCATCCCTGTGAGACAAAGCGAAGCCGGGGATAGTCAGCAGCAGTTTCTTGACCGCAGCCGCGTGAGCATGATGCACCCTTCACACACCACCCCGCATACGCCATGGCTCTCGGCACCAGCGGCACTTCAGCGAGAAATCATACCACGCCGAACTTAGCGTGTTCAAACAAATTCAATAAGTTAAATTGATAAACCAAGCCGAAAGGTCTGTCAACAATCCCCTTTGCTCGTGCCGGAGACGGTGGCAGGACCCCCCTGAGTGTGACACCGTGCCGGTGATCCACGTGTATTGAATAATCAGATATCAAAATCACCAATCCGTTATGGAGTGTGATATTGATAATAAAGAAGCCGGTATTTGGAAGGCGATATTCTGGACGTTAATAGCAGAAGAGTACACCCCGCTGCTTCTTAGGATTTAGGAAAATTGTAATGGATTGGAATGATTCTCGGGGACCTGGGGTCGCCAGAGTAACATATTGTAAAATCGATAAAAGATACCTAAAATCATCAGTATTTCGGTCTTAATCGATCAATTTTCATGCAAAAACTGGTTGATTATAGATGGTAGTGGTTGATCCCATAATAACGTGTTCCCAGAATCCTGATTATTAGCTTTGCCATATAATGTCTTTTGGCACGCGCCATTTTTCCTCGAGTCCCTTAATGGGGCAGTTTAAGTAAAAAACCGACGGATTAAGAACGTTTCAGAGACGTTATTAAGGCGTTTTATTTGCAATGTCAATTACTTAGCGTGGCCCGACACCAACTCTACAATGGCCCGCTTTGCTCTTATTGAGCGGTGCAAGCCCCAAAGATCACGATTCCTTCTTCCCGGTTAGCAAAGGTGAATACTGCCTTTCCTGTAGCACGATCGATTGCAAGTGTCCAACCCATGCCCAGCTCGAATCCCTGCATAGTGATCTGTTCGTCGCTCTTCTCCATGAAAAGAATCTGGGCCGAACGCTTCGTGCTAATGATCTCCTTCTTTACGAAATCAATCCGCAGAAACTGTGGAGCCCCGATGCTCTCTGGCAGACCCCGTTCGCATTCCTCTCCAGGAGCACAACTGACTGCCTGGATGGTCGCGCAGATGAGGGGTTTTGTGCCAGCGATAGCCTCTTCAGCAAGGGCCGGTACTGTCAGGGCATAGAATAAGAGAATGGCTGTACAGACGAGTATTTTCACGGATGATCCTCCTTTTCTACGGCTATTTGACCACATAGCCTCTCCCCTCCATACAGGCACCGAATGCCTTGTTGAATTGCTGGAGCGCCCCTGCCTTGGCATTCTGTGCCTGCTGCTGCTGGGCACTCTGTTTCTGTCGAGCCTGACGTCCACCAGCCATTGTGCCAACCACGGCACCGATTGCTGCTCCCTTGCCGGTATCGCCAGCAATGGCCCCAACCGCTGTTCCCCCAACTGCTCCGCGGGCTGCTCCCCGTACCCGCTCACCCCCACCTGCTGCCGGGCCTGACGGAGGCGGAGATGCGCTCGCCACAGCCACAGGGTCAATGCCCGTTTGCTGCTTTGCCCATGCGTAACATTCGCCCTCATCCTTGTTCTGCTGCGCCGGGGACTGACCTTTCGACGGGTATGGAACAACCCCTAAAGAAGACGAAATTGACTGCTGCGCGGAAGCACTGCTGTGCCCCATCATAATCAAACAGGCCATCATCGCTACCACGATCAATCTGTCGATCACTTTCTTTTTCATCGTTCGTTCCTCCATGAAATGGCTGCAAATTCTTTGCTGCGAACGGCGACCCCACCTATCTGTTCGTCTATCATCTATCGCCTCATTGACCAGATCGAAAAAGTCTCGATCCGTTTCCACGCCCGAAATCTTCAGCCTCTCCGAGACCTGGAGACCTGGGGTCGCCAGAGAAGCATATTGTAAAATCGATAAAAGATACCTAAAATCATCAGTATTTCGGTCTTAATCGATCAATTTTCATGCAAAAACTGGTTGATTATAGATGGTAGTGGTTGATCCCATAAAAACGTGTTCCCAGAATCCTGATTATTAGCTTTGCCATATAATGTCTTTTGGCACGCGCCATTTTTCCTCGAGTCCCTTAATGGGGCAGTTTAAGTAAAAAACCGATGGATTAAGAACGTTTCAGAGACGTTATTAAGGCGTTTTATTTGCTATGTCAATTACTTAGCATGGCCCGACCCCAACTCTACTCCAACTCTACTTGAGGCCTTCATCTATACCGGGGTATCGTTGATACATCGGGTTTGCGATAAAGCGCAACTAAGGCACTATCCGGTTTTAGCACTACTAAAAAATAATACTTTGGTAACCGTATTTAGGATTGCCATAAACTTGCTCTCTTTATTATAAAATGCAGAAATAATCCTTCAAAAGCACCGCACATCGGCTGATACCTCACCCATATTTCATATCAAAAGGTGTGACCTGAGTTGAATCAAGCCCCTGCAGATTGCTGGCAGATAGGACAAATGGAGGAATGGGTGTTGAATGCATAATTCCATTATTCCACCATCCTACTTCTTCAGTCTCATTCAGGCCTATATTTCGATTTAAGGTCTGTGAGCATTTTGTTTGCCGAGGCCCACTCCTCTTTGTCCACAGCATCTGTAAGGGCGAGCAGTTCGGTTATTGCGACCGCCTCTGTCAACGTATTTGTGTGCCATCGGAATATGTCGGCTTCAAACAATGCGAGCGCAGCGAGTGCGTTAATCCTATCCTTTGCTTCAATCGCCGACTTTACCATTTCGTAATGTTGCAATTGGATCTCGTCTGGCGTGCCGGGGCCTGGCCCGGATGGGGTTGAGGCACAGCCACTCAACGCCAGGATAAAAAGCGCGGTGCTGAGAAAGATGACGACAATGAAAAGTGTTGACTGTGTGATAACGGTTCTCGTGCTCATATTGTCTCCTTTTAATCTGATTTTCTGTATCACGAAATATACTTGAAAAAACCTTTATTAATCCCTCCCAGCCCACCTCGATTGCGAGTCGAATCGCCTTTTCTAAAGTAGCACGAAGATATTTTATTCATCAGGAGGTTGCGATAGTCAGAAGAGCTAAAATATCGCTCAAGATCTACCTAACGCCTCCAACGCCGAACAACGCCCTTGCCAGAAGCTTATCCCGGCCGTAGACATCCTCGTAGAAATAAAGAGCATTGTCCTCCGGATCCTCATACGCCGTGCGGTACAGTATGTAAACCGGCACTGGTTTGTCCAACACGACCACTTGTCGTTTACGGCCGGCAATGACTTCATTGACGCGTTCAAGGCTCCACCCTTTTTCTTCCCCTCCCAGCACCCAGGCGGCCATTTCCGCAGGCCGGTCCATGCGGATGCAGCCGTGGCTGAACGCACGCTGCTCCTTTTTGAACAGGCCGTGAGCCGGTGTGTCGTGCAGGTAGACATTGTACTCATTCGGAAAGACAAGCTTTACGGTACCGAGCGCGTTGTCCGGCCCCGGGTCCTGGCGAATGCGGTACCTGTTCATGTCCCTCTTCGAGACGTTGCTCCAATCGATGGTCGTGGCATCCAATTCCGGGGCATCCGGCCCCCAGCCCTTGAAAATCCGCATGTTGTGTTTCTTCAGATAATGGGGGTCCTTTTTTAGTTTCGGCAGCGTTTCATTGCTTGCGATGCTGGGCGTCAGGTTCCAATAGGGGTTGAAGACCACATACTTGATCGTGTCGCTGAAAACCGGCGTTTCGTGGTATGTTTTGCCGACGATCACGGGCATCCTCACGTCGAATTTTCCCGGCTTGCCGGCGACCGCTTCGAAACCCGCAATATTGACCGCTACCAGGCGCTCGCCCATGCGTTCCCGTTTCAGCCAGCGATAGCGTTCCATGTTGAGAACAATCTGTTCGATCCTGGATGCCACCGTCACATTCATGGCGGCCAGCGTCTGCTTGCCGACCGTCCCGTCCGGTGTCAAATTGTGGCGCTTCTGGAATCGTTTGACGGCCTCTTCCAGCGCCGTATCGAACACGGCACCGTCCATATTCCCGGAGGCCAGATCTCCCGTGACGGCCAGCCGTTTTCTGACCATGGTGACCCGTTGGTCATCCATGCCCGGTTTCAACGTCTCTCCTGCGGGAATTGACGGCCAGCCGCCTTTTGCGGCAATGGCGCGATATTCGGCCAGCTTTTTTCGCAGTGCGGCGTATTGAGGAAACGGCGGCGCCTGTTGCTCGAGAAAGGCTTTCATGTCCGGCGCCTCGAAGGCCGTTTTCCTGAGGACATCCCAGTCCACATCCACATCACGGGCAGTGGCAAAGAGCTTGGCATCGACCTTGTGCGGCTCCATGCGGCCCTCCCGTTGATCGACAACGTAGCGCATCATGCCTAACGTCAGAAGGATATCGAGCCGCACCAAACCGGTCGTGTCCTTGCTGCCCCAGTATTGCTGAATCTTGTCCACAAAATAGTCATTCGGAACCAGTCCCTGGCTTTCCGCATCCTCGAGCACGGCGAGAGTTTCGGCCGCCCGCGGGCCGGGTTTTCCGTC
Source organism: uncultured delta proteobacterium (assembly GCA_963787235.1). Classification (GTDB taxonomy): domain Bacteria; phylum Desulfobacterota; class Desulfobacteria; order Desulfobacterales; family SG8-13; genus JARFQH01. Next base: position 37,359 of record CAWBCG010000081.1, on the reverse strand, counting down.
TACTATCCAGAACGGCTGCAGCCCGTTGCCGTGATATAATTCGGTGAGCCGCTTGTCGATATCCGCGGCCGTTTTGCCGTGTGCATCGATATTCAGGTAGGTGGCCGGCCCCATTTCCAGATGTTCGATGAACACGCCCTGATAGGCATCATCAGACGCGGCAATGCCAGGGGCGGAGTGAACCATGAGTACTCCTATAACCAGGACAATGATTTTAGCGTAATAACATCTTCCCATCGGGTTCTCCCTTCTCTTTCCGGGTTTAATTGCGGGGGGTACTTGGCGCCTGGAATTAAATCTGTTTTTCAAACATCGTTATGCCAACTCATTGTTTAAAAACTCATTAAGCTTGAAACCGGGGTGATCAACGACGGGATCGCCATTCTTATAGGCATCGACCAGGGCATCATTGTCAAACTTGAGTATAAATATTTTGTTTATGATATCGATGTTTTTATCCGCGCTGAAAGTGCAGTATATATCTTCTGTCTGCCGTGCGTATTTGTTCAAAAGCATCATCCTTTTCGTGTCACTCAGTACTTTCAGCTTTGCTATTATCTCTTCTTTTCTATCATCATACATCGTCGTGTATTCCGTACTTTTAATTACTTTCCCTGAATCGCTGTTTTATTTTCATCAACAACCGTCAAGTTGTCGACGGATAGGACAAGTGGTGGATTGATGGATTCGGTGCTGATTTTCTACTCTCTGAAGTAGATGCGCTGCACGGCGGCTATGACGATGGCGGTTGTCCAGCCGAACATGATAATTCCATTGGCCGCTTCGAAAGAGGCCAAAAGCCGCCAGCGTTCATCGAGAAGGACGTCGCCGTATCCCAGTGTGGTAAAGGTGACCATGGAAAAGTAGACAGCTTGCTCCAGACCCTCGCTCGCACTCACCGCCAGATAAGTGCAGGCCCAAATCCACACCTCCGCCAGCGAGATAAAAAACATCATGAGGACAATCAGGCTGACCAGATGGATGTTCGTTCTCCTCAGCCATCGCGATTTTTGCGCCGTCTCTTGCCTCCTGATAAGTTGCAAGGCCATCATCATCCCGATTGTGTGGATTACAGTGGTCACCACCATCAAGAGAGCGCCGATAGCAATCTTCAGAAGCACTATGTCCATCCTTGCTGGGTAAAACAGGCTACGGCGGCGTGTTGTGAATCTTGGCGATGCTGCCCACCACTGTCACCCAGGAGATATTGAGCGGCTTGACCACTGGACCTTGATATCTGCAGTGATCCACCGTCCTGAAATCTGTGACTATTCGTTTTTAAATATCCTATTCCAGTACTTGGTGCGTTCGAGCATTTCGTCTTTGACCGCGTCGGGGATCAGATCGAGGGGATTCTGGCTCTGCCTCACCTCCCAGCCGCCGCCGAGCGACCGGTAGACGTCGACCAGGTTGGTGGTAACCGTCCCCTGTATCGCGGCCAGCTGGTCCTGCTGACTAACGAGCGCCTGCAGGGTGAGGATGACAGTGTTATAGCCCACCTCCCCGCCCTGGTACTGCAGGGTCGCAATGTCGGCCGCGCGCTGGGCGGCATCCGCCGCCGACCGCAAGGCCGCGAGCTGCTGCTGGCTCTTGAAGAAGGCCACGATGGCGTTCTCGACCTCGCCCTGTGCCTGCAGCACCGTCTGGCGATAGTCCTCCAGCAGTTGCTGGAACGCGGCGTCCTGCAACCGGATGTTGTTCCTCAGACGACCGTACTGGAAGATGTTCCACTGAAAGGCGCCAAACAGATTGTAGCCCGATGTTTGGGCGCTGAACAGATCACTGAAGCTCAGGCCGGTGTTGGTCGAGACGCTGGTACCGATGGTACCCCCCAGTCCGAATGCCGGATAGAGTTCACTGACCGCAACACCGATCTGGGCGCTCTGGGCCGCCATCTGCCTCTCGGCGGCGCGAATGTCCGGTCGGCGGCGGATCAGGTCTTGCGGCATGCCCACGGCAATCTCGGGCGCAACGGTCGGCACCGGCTGCGGTACACCGAGCAGTTGGCTCATGTCGAACGGCGGTTGGCCGAGCAGAATCGCCAGCGAGTTCTTGAACTGCTGCAGCGACAACTCCAGCGATACCACCGCGGCCTGGGTGTTGTAGAACAGGGTCTTGGCCTGGTCGACGTCCAGGGAATCGACCTCGCCGCTTTCGTACTTCGCGGTGGTGATCCGCACGCTCTCCTGCTGCAATGCCAGGTTTTGTCTCGCCGCCGCCAGTCGCTGCTGGTTGGTGCGGATGATCAGGTAAGTCTGCGCAACCTGGGCGACCAGGGACACCAGGACGCCGTCGTAGCCGGCGACGCTGGCGTCGAGCGTGGCCGACGCCGATTCGATTTGGCGCTTGAAACTGCCCCAGACGTCCGCCTCCCAGGCCAGGTTGAAGCCAAGATCGTAGATCTCATAGGCCGGTGAGCTGAAAACGCCCGCGATCCCGGCCTGGCCGGTGAGCTGCTGCTGTTGCGGGTACTGGTTGCCGATTGCAATCAAAAGCTGCTGCCGTGCCTGGAGCACCCGCAGCCCGGCTGAACGCAGGGAGAGGTTCTGTGACAGGGCTATCTCCACAAGCTGGTCGAGGATCGGATCGTTAAAAGCCGTCTTCCACCACTCGGGGGCCGCCTGCGCGGTAGTGTCAAGAAGCGGGTCCCCGTACGCCAGATATTCCGGCATGACCTGCGCCTTCGGCACCTGGTAGTCGGGACCCACCGTCATACAGCCGGAGGCCACCACAGCCGACAGCACGCAAAGGCCGAGGATCTTCATTAAGCGTTTCATCGTCACCTCTTCTATTGGAGTGCCTTGGGTGCGGCGGGCACCGGATTGTTGCGCCCAGTGTCCGCACTGCCGGCCATCACCAGGACCGAACAGGTCGTGCCCACCCGCAGCTGGATGCTTTCGGGCACATCGACGAGGTGCACCCGCACCGGCACCCGCTGTGCCAGCCGGATCCACTCGAAGGTCGGGCTGATGGTGGGCAGCAGTTCGAAACCCGTGCTGCCGTCCTGCTGGGATATACCCCAGCCGATGCTGTCGACACGGGCCTCGATGGGGCTGTCAGGGTAGGTCATCAGGGTGACGATGGCCCGGTCGCCGCTGCGGATTTCGGCAATCGTATTTTCCTTGAAAAACCCGTCAATCCAATAGCTGTTCGCGTCGACCAGGGCCAGCACCGGTTGGTTGGCGACGGCCTGGCTGCCGAGCCTCAGGTTGAGATTGGTGACGTAACCGTTCACCGGCGCTTTCACCTGGGTGAACTCCAGGTTGAGTTCGGCTTGGCGAACCGCGGCCAGTGCGGCCCGCACCTGGGAGTTGGCTTGCCCGACGTCGCCAAGCTGCGCTTGCGCTTTGGCCAGATTCGCTTGTGATTGGGCCAATGCCGACTGGGCCTGACGGAGCCCGGCCTCGGCGGCGATCTTCTGCTGCAACGAAACCTCGTAGGAGGACTTGGACCACTCCACCGATCTCTGCGAGGTGGCCTTCTGCGGCAGTAGTTCTTTTTTGCGCTCATACTCGGCCTTGTTCTTGGTTATGGTGGCCTCAAGCTGGGCGATCTCGCTTTTGGCCTGCTCAATACTTTCCCGCGATGTGTTCACCCCTGCCCGGGCCGCCTCGACCTGCTTCTCTAATGCCTGCACGCTGTCACCGGTTTCGTCCAACTGTGCACGCGCCTGGTCGAGGGCGGCCTGATAGGTGCGCGGGTCGATCTTGTAGAGCAAGTCGCCGGCCTTGACGAACTGGTTGTCCCGGATCGGCAGGGCAATGATCGGGCCGGACACCCGTGAAGTGATCTGAATGACGCTGGCGCGCACCTGTCCGTCGCGGGTCCAGGGGTTGGCGACGTAGTCCCAATACTTGAAAAGCATGGCGCCGGCGGCGATGAGGACAATCACAATGGTAAGAAGGTATTTTAAGATGGGTTTCATGGCGATTGAATCCGTTTGTTAAAAAGGAATGAGTAAGTACCCGACGACAACTGTGTAGAGCGCTGCCAGGGCGACGAAGACCAGGGGCGGATAGAAGAAATACCGCGACAGCCGGTAACGATTCAGCAGGTGAGTGGTCCAGTAGGCCAACAGAGTGCCGAGGCAACCGGCCACGAGCAGGGGCGGCAGGTAAACGCCGCCGACGGTGAATTCAATGGGTATGTCGTTCATGAGAATCGCTCCTCCCGCCATTGGGTCCAGTTGATGGCTTGAGCGGCCCCGGCATAGGCCAGGGCCGCTTCCGATACCCCGCGATATCCGCCAAGCAATCGGAAGAAATGCGTCCCCGCTTCCTGGTTCACATCGCTTCCCGCCCGGTTGACGACGTCCTCAATGCGGTTCTCGAGACGGCGCAGCCCTGCCTCCAGCCGCTGCTGGAGCGCCGCGACCGGCTCCGCCTCGGGGTTCCGGGACCATTTGCCAAAGATGGTTTCGATGCCGGCATGCCAGGTCCCGATGTCGCCTTGCAGTTCACGGGTAAGGCGATCCGCCTCGTGTGTCGAGCCAACCTCCAGGAACTGATTGAGGCGATAAACCAGGGTCTGAACACTGGTCACCAGGGCTTGGATCTGTTCGGGCGTGTTGTCGGGAAAGAGGCTGCGGTCAATGGCCTTGCTCCAGGCGGCGAGCTTGTCCGGGAAAGAACGCAATTGACGCTGGTGGAACGCGATTCTCCATCTCTCCCAGTCTGACTGTCTCCGGGGCTGGGGTTCGATGCGCGACATCAGGAACTGGGCGCTGCCGAAGAACCGATCCAACAGACGCAGTAAGGTTTTCTCTGGTCGCGGGGAACCCAGGAGATAGGACATCACGAAGACAAAGGTGAACCCCATCACCAGGAAGAGGAATACGTTCACCATCGCGTAGAAACTGTAAACCTGTTCATTCTGGATTTGCAGCATGTTCAGGATCGCCATGCTGCCAAGAAACCGCGCCATACCGTCGAGGAAGTAACAGACCAGAAACATGCAGAGGAAAAGCAGCGATCCGAGTTCGAGGAAACCGGACAACTGCGGCATGATGAGGACATAGATCGCCAGGCAGATCGCCGAAGTGATCGCCACTGGCGCAATCAACCGACTGGTCCGCAAGGGTGGAACAAGGGCGACCATCAGGGCAACGGTGCCCGTCAGTTGGAACCAGCCGGAATGACCCGGTGGATCGAAGAAAATCCAGATCAGAAATCCGACCCCCGTGGTTGCCGCTACAAACGCGGCGCTGCGGACGTGGTCCCAATCCGGGACGGGAAGCCTCGTTGCTCGATCCCTCGGACCGGGAGCCGGAATTGCCTTTGCCTCGCCGCCGGCAGCCTGGCCCTGAATCTCGCGAGCGCATTCGAACATTTCCGCCGTCAGTTCCTCAAGGCGCAGCATCTCCCGACGGGCGACCTCAACCGCAGCGTGATCGAAACTCGCCAAGCGTTGAAGCGCCGCCGGGTCAAATTCCAGATGGACCTCATGCAGCGAATAGCCGGGTGACCCACCTGTGAGCACCTCAGATATCGCGGTAGAGCGCGCCTCCAGTTCATCGAAGAACGCCGGTAGTTCGGGGAAGACCGCCCGCATATTGATCCGGTCCAATTCGGCAAAGCCGGACTGCCACCGACCTGCCGTCTCCAGCCAGACAGTCGACAGCTCCTGGAAGCGATCCCAGAGATGACGGACTTCACTGACCTCGTAGCTCTCAGAGCCTTCGGCCTGGAGCACCTGTCCGAACCGGGCCAGTTGTTGGACCACCTTGCCTTGCAGTTGCGCGAAGCTCGACTCGGGTGATTGCCGGACCAGCAGTTCGTCCCGACCGGCGCGACAAACGTCATTCAGCGTTGCGACGAGTTCCGCACTGGACTTCTTGATCGCCCCCAGATTGGTCCGCGGCCACAGAAAGACGGAGATCAGGGTATAGATCACCACTCCCATTACCGTTTCGACCGTGCGAAAAACGGCGCTCTCAAACATGTTCGCCGAGGAATCCAAATCGGACAGGAGAATCATGAGGCAAACGTAGGCCGACATCGTCCACACATACGAAACTTTCTGCCGGCTCACCATCAGATAAGTGTTGCCAAACATCCAAGCGCAGGTAAGCAGTATGAAGAGCCAGCGATCCTGCGCCGCCAGGGCGTGGATGACCAAGGCGGCGAGGCAGCCTGGGATCGTCCCTACAATGCGGTACATTCCCTTGCGGATCGATTCACCCGCCGTGGGCAGAGAGATAACCGCAACAGCCCAGCCGGCCCAGTACGGATTCATCCAGCCGAACTGCATGGCGATGCCAAATACCAGGGCAAAGGCCAGGCCCGTCTTAATTGCTTCTTTGACCTTTGTAATCTTGTTCATTTAGAATACTAAGGGCTTGCGAAAAAGATTAATTGGTGATTTTGGTCGTTGGGGCGCCCGGCCGGCAATGCGTAAAATCGCAGGAATATCTGTATATTCCGAGGTTTTTCAACTCAGCCGGACGGGATGCATCGGCGTCCAAAATGGTAAGTTATTTTTGATCAAGCCCTAAGCACCGAGTTCGCGATCGAGGTCGGCCAGCCTGGTCTTGGCGACCTTTCGGGCCCGCTTGACCGCACGCTTTAAAGCCTTTTCGACGAACTCATCCAGTGTCGATTCGCCGACGATGACGAGCCCGATCTCCCCCTCATCGAGCACTTCGCCGAGGGCATTCAGATCCTTGCGCGGCATGCCGCCCCAGAGCTTTCCAGTCACCGCGCCCGCGGCACCTCCGGCGAGTGCGCCAACCAGAATCGACGGCGGAAACAACAGCCCGATGACGCCGCCGGCGATGGCCCCTTTCCAGCCGCCGCTTTTGGCCTGAGTTCCGTGCTTTTCAACCTTGACCTTGCCCTCCGCCGTTTTCTTCAGAACCGCGGTGTCATACTTCCCGACGACCCCTACGGATGCAATCTCTTGAAAGGCTTCCAAATCACCTCGAGCGTCGTCTTCGTTGTCGTAGCGCGCGGCATAGATAAAAAGATCATTCGAATCCATGGTTTTCCTTTTTTAAGGTTGATGGGTTAGAGACTATCCATCGAAAGTAGATGGATCACGAAATCAAAAAAAGGCTTGCATTTTCGGCCGACCGATTCCGGCGGTCGTATCCTCGAAAACCAACCAGTTCCAAAGGCAAGACCGCCGAAATCGATTGTCTTAAACTTGAGGGAAAAAGATTAAAATCCACTATTTCATTCCGACTTGCTTTCTCGCCTCTTTGCAGCGTGAGCTCACCTTCGCGTCGTTCTTTTTAAGGCATTCCAGCAGCCTCCCTTCCCCTGCTTCCACATTACGGCAGAACTGATCCAAATCGTCGGCACACTCGTTGACCACGTAAGACAAAGCGTTCACGGCCCGCTCCAGTTGCGCGGCGGCATCGTAGAGGGCATATTCGCACTTGCTCGACAGCTTGTCGCTGCGCGCGTACAGGCAGGCCAGCACGCGGCCTTCACCTGGGGTGACATCTTTGCAGTAGGTTTCGATTTCGGTCTTGCAGCCGTTGGCCACAGTCTCCACCAAGCTCTGCTGAGCCCCGGCTGAAATTGCAAACAGAAGCGTCAAACAAATGGCAATGCTGAAAATGGATGTTGTCTTCATGATCTTTCCCTCCTATTGATTTGTTTATGCAACTAAGTGGTTGAATCCCATGCCGTCCTTTACGGCTTAAATGACAGTGAACAGGTCTGCATTAGATAGTGCCCATCCGCGAAAAGTGGATGGCACGATTGAGTGCCCAATTCATAAAAGAGAATTTTTTTCGCTGGGCAAGGCCGCACAAAGGTTTTCAGCGAGGCGTACTTTATGTACGCCGCAGCCGGAAACCTGCGGAGAACGCCGCCCAGCGTAAAAAAGGCCATTTATGGATGGGCACTGGCTACCGATCGAGGGTAACCCGCCTCGTGATCTTGTGGAGCTCATACCGCTGGTCGGGGCTGCCGAGATAGTAACTGAGATCAACGGTGATGTCAGCCGACCTGACGCCCTCGGGAAGAATAAATTCTATGGACTCGGTCTTTGTCTGGTAGGGCTGGATGCTGGTATCGCGAATATTCGCAACCTTTTGCTGCGCCCCGTAAAGCATTTTCGAATTCTTTTCGTTCGTTGCCTGAGGATGATAATGTCGCGTCTGCGTGCCGATTTCTTTTCCGTCCGGTGTCTTTGCGGTCACTTCCAGGACCACTCGATTGTGGGACGGTCACCCGTCGGGAATCCGGTGTCCGGCAGTTGAGGCGACCTTCGTGTTCACAATGACCTTCGGCACGTAGGTCTTGGCCTTCTCGAGCCACTCGTAGCCGAGAGTCTGGACATCGAGTGACAGCGCTTCCTGCAGGAGCTTCGTTGTCTGCGGGATATCATCCCAATTCGGTGCCATCAAATGATCCGCCAGGCCGTCAATCGGCTTCATGTGACATTCCTGGCACGTCTGGGAACCGCCGGCAGGAATGTAGGCATGCAGGTAGCTGCCGTAGAGATTCGCACACTGCACCGGATTTTCGAATTCGAGGTTCGGCCCGAGGCCGTGGCACTGTCCGCACATAAGCGAGTGTTGCATAACGGCGCTCTTCTTCACTTTCTCAAAGACCTCATCTTCATGAGAGTCCATTTCGTTGATGCCGTAAAGTGTAGCCGGATCCGGTTTACCCTCCTCGAGCCGGTGGATGATCGCTTTTTCGTTGTGGCAGACGATGCAGGTAATCTGAAGCTTGGCGATTTTTTCCCTATTCTGCGCGATGATGGCTTCCGTGATCTCAACGGCCACGGAGTCTTCAGCATAGTCCACGGCCTGCGGCAGATGGCACTTGAAGCACGGATAGGTCTTGAGTGTTGCCTGCTTCGGATCGGCCGGCGAGAAAGGCGTTGCTCCGGGTGTGGCCAGCAGCGTCATATTCAGGGTACCCCTGATTCCCATCAAGGGGCGGGCGTGCTGTGACTTCTCCCACTGCGCATAGATGACATCATGGCATTCCGCGCAGCGCGATGAGTCGAGCAGCGCGGAAAGTTCGTCTATCGTCTTTGCTTTCTGCGCAAACGCCGGCAGCGGAAGAGCGATGCAAAGAATAATGCTGAGCAACTTCAAAAAGTTCATAAACCCTCCCATAATGGGCAGAGCGGGACGCTTGCTTCCTTTCCCCCTCCGGTTATTCTGAATAGAAGTCCCGCCTATATTCCATCTTTATAAAAGGCTGTGCTCCGAGCACCCCCTTTCATACTTGATATCGTCACGGCAGCATCAGGTAAAAAGATGGTTTCAAAACAGCATCGGTCGCGAGTGCCCGTGTCCGATTCGGCGGGCATCTGTATGGCATCGAGAGTACCGCTGAACCGCCCATGACCATGATCAGGCCAACGGAGAACATCATTATGCACGGTTCCTGAAGTCTTCACCCTACGATAGGGACTCTACCGTAATCAACGGCAGGTGCAGCTCGTAGAGTTCGTTCAGCACACCGGACAGGGCTGCCTGATCACTCAGGTGACCGACCAGGATGGTTATGGGTCGTCTATCCGCTGTGAACGCACGGGTAATGACCATTCCGCCCAATTGATCGGACAGGCAGTCGTTAACGTGGCCGGTCACGCGAATCCGATAGGTCGCTGGTTTTTCAAATTTCAAATTTTTCCCAAATTGTTCGCTTGACAAAATGTTTTCCTTGCTTTTTGGGGTTACAAGTAACATTTCTACTGAAGATTTTAAAAACACCATAGGCCTAGCAGGTAAGCAATGTCATCCCCCGAAAGTTGTAAATAAAGTTGTATTTTGGGATCAATAACGCGGTGTCGTATTTACCGACGATGCCGACCGAAGCCAACTCCTGAAATGCCTCAAGGTCGGAACGTGCGTCCGCTTCATCGGCATATGCCGCTGCGTATCCAAATAGAATTTGTGCATATCGAGTTCATCCTTTTCCTTCAATGCACGCAGAATAGGCGCGATTATATGTACATCGTTTTTGTTCGTACGCGGCATTCTGCTGCTGGGCTTGTGCCTGCTGTCTTCTGCCCTGCCGGCTCTTCATTTCACCAACCATGATGCCACCTGCAGCCGCTCCTTTGCCTGCATCATCATTTGTGATTCAGCCACCACGGCGCCTACTGCCGCACCTCACACCGCTCTCTTAATGCTTCGGTTACTTTATATAGCGATTCTGCATTTTATTTCCCGGGTTGCTTCCGGCTCGCCGCATGAATCGCCTCGACGATCTCATGGCTGAGTTTGGCCAGCGCGCGGCTCTGAGCTGTAACCAAAGCGTCATAACCCGACCCTGTCACCGGCTCGCGGATGCTGGCGCGGCTCACGGCGAGCAGCTCCTTGTCCTTGCCTCCGACGATGCTCCAGCGCGCCACCAGCCAGGCGTCTTTTCCCAAATCACCATCGAACCGAACCACATCCAGGATGATCTGATAGTCCATTGGTTCGGACAGCCGCCAGGGATAGATGTATATTTGTTCGGTCGGCAGCAGCAACCCGATGTTTTCGGCCAGCACGTTGGTCAGGTTGTCCTTTAAGGCCCCGGCCCAAAGATCGAACTCGGCTTTCACCAGCCGGTTGTCGCCGGTTTGGGTGACTATCTTGGATTGGTCGAGATAATCGGCCAGCTTGATCGGGCCGATGCCGATACTCGCATCGCGCGCCGGGGTGTCGCTTTTCGCCATGGCCTTGTCTTCGGTAATCGGGCTCAGCGCATAAAACCGCGGCACTTGGCTCTTGCCCAGGCAGCCGTTCAAAAAGAATAGACCAATCACCAGGATCACCGTTAACCAGCGGAAAAGGGGCACATCTCTCATCTTATTTTTCTCCTGATTTGCCGCGGCCTTGAATCAGGGCCTCGGGGTGTTGTTCCAGCGTATTGGCCAGCTGCCGAATCGAGCGGGCCGCATCGGAAATCGCCTGCAGGGTATTCTCCAACTCGACGATCAGCGGCGCGTCTTGGGATAGGACGCCTCTGGCCCCCGCCAGGGTTTTGTCAAGGCTGTTTGCCAGCGACCCCAGCTGCGCGTCTGCATCCCGGGCCAATTTATCGAAATCTTCCACGGTCCGGTTGACGTTGTCTGCGAGTGGACCTACCTGTCCATCCACGTTTTTGATCACCTTGCGGGCATCGCGCACCGTTGCGTCAAGATCGTCGGCCAACGGGCCGACCCGGGCGTCCAGATTTTGCACCAGTCGACGAGCATCGGTCAAGACACCTTTGAGTTCACCGATGCTGGCTTTCAGGTCCGGGTCGTTGACGAGCCGGTCGATCCCGGCCAGAGTGTTTTTGAGGTTTTTTTCCATTCCCTCCAGATCGAGTTTTTGAAGCGCATTGGCCAGCCGCGCGGTGGTGGACGGGATGGTGGGAATCTCGAGAAGGTCCCCCTTGGTGCTTTTGAGATGGACCGGGCTGCCGGGATGAAAATCGAGCTCGATCATCAGCTGACCGGTAATGAAGCTCTGCATCGCCAGCACGGCCCGCAGGCCCGCCTCGATGAGTTTCTGCGCATTTTCTCGGGGATTACGATGCGTATTCCGATCGCCTTCATCCACCTGGAATTTATCCGGCTCGATTTCGATGGTCACCGGAATTTCCGCCTCAATCTTGCTGGGATCGGCGCGGATAACGATACTGATCACCGAGCCGATCTGAACCCCCTGGAACAGCACCGGCGCACCCACACTCAACCCTTTCACGGACCCATCGAAATACAGTACATATTTAACGGTCTTTTTAAAGAACTTGCCCGAGCCGAAAACCACCAGGCTGGCGGCCAATAGGATCACCGCGACGACAACAAAACCGCCGATCATCATCCTGTTCGCTTGCTTCGCCATCTGTTCCCATCCTTTGATGCTCTAAAATGAGCGTTTAAGATTTCTCCCCGCGGGTTAAGAACAGCCGCAACGTGGGGTCCCTGGTTTCGGCCAAAAGCTTCCTGGGGTTGCCAGTGGCCGTCATGGTCCGCTTGGAGACATCCAGGAATACCGAGTTGCTCCCGATGGCGAATATGCTCGCCAGCTCATGGGTCACCACCACCATCGTGGTCCCCAGGCTGTCGCGCAGCTCCAGGATCAGATCATCCAGCCGCCGCGCGCTCACCGGATCGAGCCCGGCCGAAGGCTCGTCGAAAAAAAGAATCTCCGGGTCGAGCGCCATCGCCCGGGCGATACCGGCCCGCTTCTGCATCCCGCCGCTGATCTCCGAGGGGTAGAACTCTTCGAACCCGGCCATGCCCACCAGCGCCAGCTTCAGCTTGACAACCTCGCGAATCCGGCCGGGGCTCAAGTCCGTGTAGGTCTCGAGCGGCAGGCCGATGTTCTCGGCCAGGGTCATCGAACTCCACAGCGCCCCGCTCTGGTACATCACCCCGCCCCGCCGGATGATCCGGTCGCGGGTCGGCGCATCGGCACCCCAGAAATCTTGGTCACCGTAGAACACCTGGCCTTTGGCCGGGGACTTCAGGCCGATCAGGATCGTCATCATGGTGCTCTTGCCGCAGCCGCTGCCGCCCATGATGATGAAGATGTCCCCGCGGTTGATCGTAAAGGTCAGATCCCGCATGAGCACAAAATCCCCATAGGCCATGGTCAGATCCCGCACCGTTATGTGGGCTTCTTTTTGAGTCATTTTCTCCTACTATGTTTCTATTTGTCCCGACCCTACGGCGTCACACCGGCTCAACGGCCTAACGGGCCAACCGGCCTAACCGGCTTATATGCCCAGCAGGTTGCACATCACCGTAATCACGGCCGTGGAGAGAATGATGCCGACAATTGCGGTGACCACCGCCGAGGTGGCCGCACCGCCCACCGCCGAGGCGCTGCGCCCGCACTGCATCCCCCGCATGCAGCCGGACAGTGCCACTATCACCCCGAATACGATGCCGGAAAAAATCCCGATGCCCAGGTTCCAGAGATTAATCGCCTTGGCAGTCTCGTTGTAATACTGAATCAAACCGATATCGAGCATCCCGACCCCCACCACCATCCCCCCCAAGATCCCCATCACATTGGCGTAAAGGCACAGGAGCGGCATCATCAGGGCCAGGGCCAGCATGCGCGGCAGCACCAGAAACTCCATCGGCGATATCCCCAGGGTCTTTAAGGCATCGATCTCCTGGTTGACCTGCATGGTGCCCAGCTGGGCGGCAAAGGCGCCCCCCGTTCGCCCCGCCATGACGATGCCGGTCATAATGGCCGCCATCAGGCGCACCATGGCGATGCCCACCAGGTCGGCCACGTAGATCTGGGCCCCGAACAGCTCGAGCTGAATGGCGCCGATAAAGGCCAGGATCAATCCCACCAGAAAGCAGATCAAAGAGACGATCGGCAGCGCCTGGCCCCCGCAGGACTCCATGATAAGCCACAGGTCGCTTTTCCGGTACTGGGCCTTGCCGCGCAGCAAATTCAGAAAGGCAATCACCGTATCGCCGATAAAAGTGAGCATCTCGCCGGCCGATCGGAAAAAATCGACGGTTTCGCTGCCCACGTGTGAGAGAAACGGTACCCGCCCCTCGGCCTTGCGGGCGTCTTTTTTCGCCGGCACCGCCGCGGCCAGTGCCAGAAGTTTCCTGGCCCCCTGCGGCAGACCGCCGTCGTCGATGGGGATCTTCTTCTGTGCGCCGAATTCGCTCAACTGCTTCAGGAAAATCAGCAGCCCGCTGTCCCAGTCGGTCAACTCCCGAGCGTCGAAGGTAATTTTGCCGATCCCCGCTGTGCCTTCGAACTTGTGTCGGACCTCATCGGCCGACGGCAGTTCTTGCCCCAGCTTCCAGCTGCCGGCCATTACCACCGTCAGCGTGTCTTCCGCCGATTTCTGAAGCCGCAGTTCACTGGGAGCCGGCATTGATTTCTTTCTCCTTTTACCTGAATCTTGATTGGCTGAGAGGCTCTGCGTTAAGCTTCTAAAGACGTCTCCGCGTCCTTGATCAGTAATGCTTCCGGCCAATGGTTAGGCCGTTTTCCAAATGGCAGTGTCTATCGTCCGGTAAATCTAACTGTGACACCATGTTGATGGTAATAGGCCTGTGAAGTTTTATAAATCGAGCCCTTATAGCTGTGTTTATGATTCCAACTGTGCGGTTATCACATTGACAGCCTCGAACACCCTATTGTGGATACGATCATGCCCGATGACCTGGTCGACGCCAACTTTTTTTCAACATCGACATGACCGCCTGTTTCACGCGGACGATATGGATTTCTATCCCGGCGTTTTTCATGTTTTCTGTGATTTCACTTAGCATATCGGCGCCTTGAAAGTTCCTATACGCGTCCAGGTTTTCATTCAAACAGCAAAGACGAGCACCGGGCCAAGAAATATCAGCAGCACGTTGGAAATGGCATAGCTGACAGTGTAACCCAGCACCGGCGTGCTGCTGTCTGCTGCATCGATCACGCTGTTCAAAGCGGCGGTGCACGTCAGGTTGCCCGTGATGGCGCCGCACAAGATGACCGGGTTCATTTTTAAGACGAATCGGCCGTAAAACACATTCACCAGGCAAACAAACAGGGCGGCACCCACGCCAATGACCGGAAGCGTAATCCCATATTGTTTGATCTGGGCAAGGGCCTGGGGGCCGGTGGACAGCCCAACCGAAGCTATGAACACGGCCAGTCCGAAATCGCGCAGGTATTGAGCGGTGGAAGCGGGCAGGTTTCCGAAGGTCTGGTACCTGGACTTCAACCAACCGAAGATCAGCCCCGAAATCAGGCAACCCCCACCGGTACCCAGCCCGACCGGCACCCCTGCCACCGTCAGGCTGATCATCCCCACCAGGATGCCGACCAGCACCCCGAGGCCCAGATAGACGTAATCCACCACCTTGGACGGTACCAGGGAGTAACCGATCTCCTTGGCAGCTTCCTCAACGTCCTCGGCAGCCCCGATAAGGTGGGCAACATCGCCGGTTTGCAGTTTGGTTTGGGGATACATCTCGATCTCCTGGTCCAGACGATACAGCCGCGTCACCTGAACACCGAAACGGTGTCTCAGAGACAGTATGTCCCTGGCCTGGATAAGGGTTTTGCCGTGAAGCTCCTTTCGGGTTACGACCACGTCCCGTTCTTCTTGGATAAACCCCAGCGCACTGAGATTGGCGGTTTCCCGGCCGACGAAGACGCCGGCCTGAAAAACCTGCCCCAGGCTGCCCTGCAGCGCCAGACGGTAGCCGGCCTTGAGGGGGAGGTCCACCGTCACAGCGATCCGCTTTTCAAGGTAGGCAGCCTGCTCGACCTTCACGTCGAAGCGTTCCTGGAGGTCGCCGACCGTCATCCCCACGGCCTCGCCGGCCTGGACTTCGAAAGCCCTCGTATGGATGTCTCCGAAGGCTTCGAATTGTCCCGGCTTCAACTTGGTCCCGGTGCCACCCAGGGTTGCTTCGAACTTCCGGGCTTCTTTTTTAAGATCGATACCTAAAAGCCGGGGGGCCAAACGGCTGGAAAAGAAAATAACGGTCAACATGCCAAAAAGGTAGGTAATGGCGTATGTCACGCCGATATTGGCCTGCAGTTCCTTGATTTTTTCGGCACCCAATCCCAGGCGATGCAAGGCTTCGCCGGCCGTACCGATAGCAGCTGACTCGGTAATGGCGCCGGACAGCAGGCCCGCGGCCGTGCCTTTGTCGAAATCCATCCCCTTGGACACCAGAAAGATGTAACCAAATATGGCAATTCCGGATATCAGCGCCAGGTGCAGTTGGCTCAAGGTCTTGCGATTCAGGCTGGCGAAAAACTGGGGTCCGCTGACGTAACCCGTGGCGTAGATAAACAGAGCGAACATCATGTCCTTCACCACGGGATCGACGGGTACACCCACCTGACCGACGACGATGGCGACCAGCAATGTCCCGGCCATACCGCCGAGCTGAAAATTGCCGATCTTGATCTTGCCGATCCAGTAGCCGAAAGCCAGGGACAAAAACAGGGCCGCCATCGGTGTCTTTTGGAAAAAAGTATGCAAGAGTTCCATTCCGAACCTCCAGGTAAAAACGACTTCTTGGATTCCATGTACTCCTCGAAGTACGCGTCGAGCCGTCTTCGGATAGCAGCCCCGATATTACGGTAGTCCACTTCATTTAAATTAGCCAGCGGCGCCCGCGCCGAGGGGTGGACGACATCGTATCCCTTGCCCGGCAGTAAAACCACTTGGACCTTTTCAGCTGCCGATCAAAATGCATTAGAAATTAATCTGCCACTTGGCGCCAACGTACCACTGATTGCCAAGCTGAGGATTAGGACCAGTAACGGCGATACCGTTACCGTAATCGATGTAACCGATTTCAGGCACCAGATAAACGCTCGGAGCCAAGATCAAAACGGATTGGAGATACAGCGCATAAAAGTTATTATTGTTTTCCTTCCCCTCACTGTGCAGATAGCCACCGCCGATCTCGAGTCTTATCCGCTCAGTGACGCTGTAGCCAATCGCCAGCATGGCCATAATCGTGTCAATGTCGGTCACCTCGCCATCCGGTCTAATAACCGGAGACACCGAAATACTTGCATCACCCTGCAGGGTTCCCTCCAGCCAACCGGCAGCCGCACCATTCTTATACCAACTGAACTGCGGTTTGACATACACCGGACCGAAGTTCAGATCGGCGCCGGCGCCGATAGCCAATGAGGTTATCGTGCCGCTATTCGTTGTACCATCATTCAAAAGGGCGTAAAATTTGTAATTTTGCCAACCGCCGAAAATATGGACGCTCATATTGTCGGCAAAGGCATACCTGTAACTGGCTTCAAACTTGGGCCAGTAGTTTTCAACCCCAACGGCGGCAACGTTGCCGGTTGGATCGACGGTCTCTGCGGAGTTTGGTGAGATGGCGGCAAGCTTGAACCCCCGACCTTCGATCGCGATTTGTCCCACGCGGCCGCCGTAAGCGTTGCCCCACTGCCACAGGTTCTGGTCGTTATTGAATACCTGATTACTCAAGCCGAATAGAATCGGGGTGTAGTCCTTACCGACCTTTAGCGACCAATTGTCGCTGAATTTCCAAACACCGTAAATAAGCCGGGCAGTGACGTCTGACTCATTGATGCCGAACTCGAAACGACCTTCGATGACATCGCTCTTGACGTTGGCACCGATGCGGGAGTTCCCTTGCAAAGCCCATTGCGTATTATTGATCTGGGTACGGCCGGCATCATCCGGACCTTGTTCCTGTAAATCCCTACTGGTGAAAAAGGTCGCCATGCGGGCGCTGCCGTAAAGGTTCCACTCGGCGGCAAATGCCGTACCTGCGAGAAAGAAGACCAGCACAACAGTAAAAAATATATTGATACTTTTCATCATTATTGCTTCCTCCTCAAATTACTTTCTTAAATCACTTTTGCAGTCAAAACGAATTAACCCGGTTCTTCCATGAGTTATCGAGTTAGACGAAATTATCAACAATCAATAAACAAATTGTGTGGTAGCAGGATAAGAGGCTGTAATATCTAATTCCGGAAAAAAAGCAATCATTGACGAAACAATACTTCATTCATTTGAAGATCGGATGTACTTCACCGACGGCAGTTAACAGGACGATCAATTTTCTCCAAGCGGCCAACCTTAGGCAGCTTCAAGCGGATCTTGGCACAGCGGGCCCATGCCAGCCCGCACATCCGCTGGCTCTCAAACTGCAATGAAGAGCAAAAATGATGGACGAGCATTTCCAAATACCATAAAAGGAAACCCCACCATTTCAACCTGTAACGCGTTGCTGCCCCGTTCATCTGCATATCAGGTGTCGATGTTGAGGTCTCCGGTGCGGGATGTGTGGTTTCAGGTTCCAGGGGATGAATGCGAAACCACGGATACTTGAAACCGATCATGACCAGCCGAGTTTAAACCATCATAAGCACGATCACCATGCCCCAGAGGGTGAGCAGGGTGTTGCTGACGGCATAGGGCACCGTGTAGCCCAGCATGGGGACATTGCTCTTGGCCACATCGCCTACCATGGCCACCGAGGCTGTGCTGGTGCGGGCGCCGCCGCAGCACCCCAGGTTGATGGCATCATGGAACTTGAAGAGGTATTTGCCGATATACGGCGCAAGCAACATGGGCACCGACGTGGCAAAGACACCCCAAAGAAACAGATTGATACCGTTGGCTTTGAGCCCGGCCACAAAACCCGGCCCGGCCGAGATCCCGACAATGGCGATAAAGACATTCAACCCAACGGAGTTCATGAACCACTGGGTCGGTGCCGGCAGACGGCCGAAAGTGGGGTGCACCGAGCGCAGCCAGCCCAGCACCAGACCGCCGATCAGCACGCCGCCCGACACCGAGAGGGTGACGGGGACGCCGCCGATCCTCATCGTCATTGCACCGATCAGGCCAAAAACGAGGATGAACAAGCCGACCCATACCATATCGGTCGCATCCGACGAGCGG
This sequence comes from uncultured delta proteobacterium, assembly GCA_963787235.1. GTDB lineage: Bacteria > Desulfobacterota > Desulfobacteria > Desulfobacterales > SG8-13 > JARFQH01. The sequence goes on along the minus strand of CAWBCG010000081.1, from coordinate 19,018 downwards.
TCGGCATAGCCCATGGCCTTTTCGATCCGCGCGATGTGGGTCTTCGTCCCAGCGAGCTTGAGGATGTCGCCGCGCTGGACCGTGGTCTGGACCAGAATAGGAATGTCGACGCTCGTCGCACCGCGGGTGATCTTCTGCAGATAGACGCCCCGGGCAAAGTCTTCATGGGCCAGGTCAATCAGCGTCCTGCCGTTGACTTCTTTACTGGTGATGACCAGGTCCACCGATTCGACGGGAATGTCGAGCAGCTCCTTGTCGGCAACTTCCTTGCCCTGCTGGCCAAGATCAATCAGCGCCTCGGTGTGTCCGGAGACGACTACCAAATCGCCGGGCACGAGTATTGTGTTGAAATCAAAGTCAATGATTTCACCGTTTCTCCGGATGCGTTCAATATACATGCGCGCGTCCTTGTGTCTGGTCTCGGCTTCCGCCACGGCTTTACCTGCTCCGGGCTGTCCTCGGCAACCACAAAGGCGCGCATCTGAAGCTGGTGCCAGGCGGAGTTCATGCCGCCTTCCGGCTGTCCCTTGGACATTTCGGCCTCATATTGCTTGCAGGCCTCTTCGAGGTTGACCCCGAGCAGCTTGGGCCCGAGGATTGAGAGGATGACGCCGGTGCCGATGGTGCCCCAGAGATAGGTGATGGCATACGCCACTGGGATTTGGTTGAGCATCTCCTTGGGATCGCTGATGCCGGAATTGTTGATGGCGTCGGTGGCCAGGCCAATGGAGGCAGAAATGGTCTGGGTGCCCGCCAGCAGACCGGCGGCAAGCCCCACATCGAAGCCGGCGATTCTGGCTGCCAACCAGGTACACAGCAGGCAAAGGACCGACACGACCACGGCAAAAAACGCCTGAGGTGCGCCGTCCCGCGCAACCCCGCGCACGAACTGCGGCCCCACGCTGTAACCGACGGCAAACAGAAACATGGTGAAGAACATCGTTTTCAGCTGGGGTGAGATGGCGATTTGCAGTTGGCCGATGAGCACACCCATCAACAGCGTGCCGGTCACCGCACCTAAACTGAATTGGCCGAATTTAATGGCGCCGATATAGTAACCCAGGGCCAGGGTAATGAAAATAACCAGCACAGGATTATGCCGCAGCGTGTTAACAATCCAGAATTTGCTGGGCGGCGGCCCCTCCGGCGCCTTGGCCTCGGCCTTTTCGGTGTCCTTCTGTGCCGTATCAGATGCAGGTGTGTCCTTGGCTGCGAGCAGAATGGTGGTGTTAACCCCCTGAGTGCTCTTGCCGGAATGCATCGTTGGATTCTGGTCGGTTCCTTTGGCCTGGGCGCTGCCGACCGCCAGAACAATCATAATTGTCAGGATGGCGATGGCACCGATCCCCATCACCGATCGAACCCTCACACGCGGGTTCCTCCTGCGGGTGAGACGTCTTTTAGGCATGAGTATCTTTTCCTTTCTTGTTGGAGGACCCGGCCCGAATCGGCTGATCAGCGCGCCGGGTCCTCCCGTATCAATTTCCAATTGGTCAGTACGTCAGCTCTGCTTGAAGCTGCCGACATATCAACACTTGGCGACGGAGGTCTTCGCGTGCGCGTGCAGCTTCGGAGGCGTCGCATTGCCGCCGTGAATCTCAAGAAAGTCGCAGGCACGTTCGATATCGCCTGCGAGAAGCTCGGCAACATTTCGGTTGAGGTGAGGCCGAACCACGATTCTGAGACTGTTGACCTCCTGGGCATCGGGCGGCATCGAATAGGCAGCCAGAATCCAGCCTCGTTCGCGGACTTTATTCGAGATGTCGAACTCGTTGTACTTCTTCACGGATTTGTCCAACGTGAGCGCAACTACCGGGATACGCTGGGTTTCATTCATGATCTGGAATTTTCCGGATTTGGTGAGGCGGTCGCGCAAATACTCGGCGTGTTCCAGCGTGTGTTTCATGATGCGCGTGTAGCCCTCACGCCCCAACCGCAGGAAGTTGTAATACTGGACAAGAACCGTGGCCGAGCTTTTGCTGAAGTTCAGGGTCGCGGTCGGCGCCTCGCCGCCGAGGTAGTTCACGTAGAACACCAGGTTTTCATTGAACACCTTGCGGTCTTTGAAAACGATCCAGCCCAGGCCTGGGGGCACAAGGCCGTATTTGTGCCCTGAGGCGTTGATCGACTGTACCCGCGGCAGCCGGAAATCCCACTTGTAGTCAGGATATAGAAATGGATTCACGAAACCACCGGAAGCCCCATCGATATGCATCGGGATGGATATGCCGGTCTTTTTTTCGTATGCATCGAGCCAATCGTGGATATCCTGGATGTTGTCGTCCTCACCGGTAAAGGTTTGGCCGGCGATGGCAACCACACAGATGGTGTTCTCATCGACGTACTCATCGAGACGTTCAGCGGTGAGCCGGTAATTGCCGGGCTTTAAGGGAACGAGGCGCGGTTCGACGTCGAAATAGCGCATGAACTTCTTCCAGACGACCTGGACATTGCCTCCGGTCACCATGTTTGGTTTGCTGGCATCCTTACCGGCTTTTTCCCGGGCCTCCTTCCAATTCCATTTATGCGCCAACCCACCCAGCATGCAGGCTTCGGACGATCCAATTGTGGCCGAGCCATAGGGTTCACTATCTTTTGGCCCGTTCCAGAGATCGTGCAGCCATTTGACGCATTTGAACTCCGTGTCCTTGGTATGGGGATACATATCCGGATCGGCAAAATTTCGAAATGAACCCGCCGCAAAGATCTCGCGGGCTTCAGCCTCCGCAAAAGTGGTCACGAAGGAAGAGAGGTTGAGCATCGGATTCGCGTCGGTCCAGCACTCGCTGTTTACTATGGCTGCCGCCGCACGGGCCGTCATTACCTTCTCGGGAAATTTCTCGGGAATCGGCAAGTTGAACTCATCATAGGGCGTCGATGTTGTCATTTTGATTTCTCCTTTGTTTAGATTGTTAATGAATGGTTTTGTTTGTCCATGAATTAAAATTCCCTCCATAGGGACCGCCAATAGACGAACCTGGTCCTTCGGCAAAAAACCGCGTTGAACTCAGTGTAGGGACCAACGTGGCCTGATTTCAAAATCGTATTCCACCCCTGCAGTCGGGCAAATGCCCCGCCGCAGGTTAACGGCGAACTATTGAAGCTTCACCTCCGGAACCTATATATGGCCGCCGGGCGGACCGTGTCATCCCCCGAAAGTTGTAAAAAAAAGTTGTATTTTTGAAGCAGGATCAGATTTCGGAAAGGTGGGTATGGGGAAATTGGAGGATGGAAAGGTGGATATTACAGAATCCCAATGGATTTGGCACTGATAACCGCCTGGTGACGATTTTTTACATCCAGCTTGCGGTAGATGGTGGAAAGGTGTCTTTTGACGGTCTCGGGTGAGATGAAAAGGCTTTCGGCGATGTCATTGTTCCTCACTCCTTTAGCCAGCATCCTCAACACCTCGATTTCACGGTTTGTCAGCGGTTCGATCAGAGGCTTGTCAGGTAATGATGACCGGGGCCTGTTTGGGTCATCCGATCGATCGCTGAATGATTCGGTCTTGCCGCTGCCGAAGGCATCGAGGATTTGCCTGGCATATTCAAGCGTGGGATTTTGTTTGACCAGACGGCCTAAGAGATCCGCCATTTCCAGCCCCTGATCCAGGAAAGGTCGTATGAAGCCGCCCGGTTCGGCCAGGCTAAGCGCCTCCGCCAGCTTGTCAAGTGCCTGCGCTTCATCGGCCCGCGCCACATGGACCAGGGTCTGCAAAACGAGAACATCGATCAGCACGCGGGTACTATGTATCGATGCATAGTAATCAACCATTCGGGAAAGCAACGCTCCCGCTTCGCTCAGGCTTTTTGCCGTTCGTCTGGCCAGGAGCAGCTTGGGCAGTGTTAAGTGGGGAACAAAAAAACGGTAAACGGGTGCGAACGGTGGGTGGGTGATTTTCCGGACCCATATTTCAGCTTCGGCAACATGCCCTTGACGCAGAGCCAGGTCGGCCCGAAACATCTGGCAGAGTTCCAGCAGGTCTGCATTGCCGATGTCCAGCATGTAATCGATGACTGACTCTATAATCTGGCTGGCTTCTTTGGTACGGTCCATCGCCTGGTAAGTTAAAGAGAGGACAAACGAACTTTCAAAGTAAGTTATGATACTCGGGACGACCCGGTTCACGGAATCCGCGGTTCCGACGACCGGTACCAGAAAGCGCTCGGCCAAATCCAGGTCGTTGCGCTGATAATGGAGGCTGCCGGTAAAAAAACGGCCGAGGGCGATCGATTCCGGCAGATCCTGCTTCAGCCCGTGTTTCAGCAATTGGTGCTGCCGTCTGTTCCAGGCTGTTTAAATCGGCGGCGATCCAGTTCGTGTAACAAAGAGCGACCAGTAACATGGTTTTATAAACAGTGACCGATTCCGTTTCCTGCTGCATGGCTTCCATTACCACACGCCGGGCTTGCCCCGGTTCTCCCTGCATTTGAAGCGCCGCTGACAGTAAAATAATAGCAAAGCCGCGGGTGCTATGATACCGGGCAGGAAGACGGTTCAAGGCTTCCCGGGCTGCGGTTTCGGATAGCTCGCCCCGGGCGGTTGCGTAATACTGAAAGCTTTTTAAGGCCTGAACTTCCCCCCAAAGGATACTGTCGTCGGTGGATTTTTTATTGCTGATGGATACGGTCTGGTCGAGTCACATCCACAATATTAAACAGCTCGGAATAACGGGCCTGTCGCTGGACCGCCCATGCCTTTGCCAACAGCAAATCGGGGTGTTGCTGAATAAAATCGGGCGGAAATTGTTGTAACCAGCGGTTCAACTGGTACCATTGCTCCCGGTTCATCATATCGTGCCGATGGTGTTTTACCAACCGCGCGGCGGCCTCTTTATCCCCGATCTCATGGGCATGCGACAGGGCCTCTTCGATATAGCCGTTTTCGGCGAACCAGGCACTGGCCCCTTGATGGAGCTTAACGATCTCCTCCGCGTTGAGCCTTTGTTTGAGCTGGCGTTTCAGCAGCGCCTGAAACAGGTGGTGATAGCGAAACCATTCGCGCTCATCGTCCAGGGGGATGACAAACAGATTGGCGTTTTCCAACAGTTCCACAAATTCGCGGCCATTCAGGCCGCTTCCACCTGAGTCCGCATCTGATCCACAAATCGCATCGCAGAGGGGCGCGCAAAAGCGATTTAGAACCGAGATTTTCAACAGATACGCCTGTACGGCCGGCGGATGGTGGGAGAGGATCTCGGTGACGACATAATCCATGACATAACGGTTTTCCACCGGCAGACCGGTCAAAATACCCTTAATTTCTCTGCGATGGCTCAATGACAGAGCGGCCAGGCGCAGACCGGTCACCCAGCCTTCGGTTTTTTCCTCCAGGATGGCGGCGACAGCGTTGTCAATTGGCGCCCCTGTCATTTGTTGAAAAAAAGTGACTGTTTCATCCAGTGAAAAGCGCAGATCCTGGGTTCGTATCTCGACCATTTGCCCCTTGGCCCGCAGAGCGGTCAGCGGCAGCGGTGGATCGCGTCGGCCAATCAGAACAAGGTGCATGAAAGCAGAAGGATGGTCCAGGAGTTTGGTAACCAACCCGTGAACGCTTTTGTCCCGGATAAGGTGATAGTCGTCCAGGGCCAGGATAAACTCTTTTTCAATCTGATCCAGTTCGTTGATCAGACTTCTGGCCAATACTGAGACCGGAGGCAAATGAGCCACCTTGAGCATGGACAGGGTGGCACCGCAGGTGGCAGGGAAGATGCGTTGGATTGCAGAGACGAAATAGGAGAGGAAGAGCCCGAGATCGTTGTCATCCTCGTCCAGGGACACCCATGCGCTGGGGACATCGCAGGCCTCCAGCCAGCAGCTCACCAGGGTGCTCTTGCCGTAACCAGCCGGCGCCGAGACCAAAGCCAGCGGTCGATGCTGGTGCTGGTTAAGCCGGTCCAATAAATGACCGCGATGCAGATGATCCCTGGAGACTGGCGGCCGGTGCAGTTTAGTGCGCAGGATGAGTTCGGAGTCTATTTCGTCTGTCATGGAAATTTCTCAGCACATCATTATTCTGAATAAGGATCAATACATATGATAACCTCTATTATTTTTCAACAGCAGGATGTTACACACGGAGATCAATCGCTGGTGATGAGACCCAACTCGCGGGCCTTAATCAGGGCTTCGATGCGGCCCCTGGCATCGAGTTTGCGGTAGATGTTTTGTCAGATGGGTCTTGACGGTCTTTTTACCCAGAATTGCTGTTACTAAAGAAAGTATTCAATTGCATCCTCCAAGATGCCGTTCGATTTATTGGTCATTTTTAAACCGGGTGCTCTGCACCCGGTTACAACCGCAACAATTAACGCATTTACATGCTTTGACTCAATGTATGGTGCCCTATAAAAAAATGTAAAGATATCAAACTCCTTGATGAGTTCGTGTGAAACTGTTATATGTTTTGCATGGACAGAGTGGCCGTACTACTTAATAAGATGGTTGAGCAAGGCATTATTACAGACTATGCGGTATTTGGCGCCGTAGCTCAAATGCGTTACACCGAGGCCGTGGTAACGTTGGACGCAGATATACTTGTGGCTATAGCCGAACCGGATAAACTGGATGTGCTAAGCCCGATTTATGCTTTCTGCCGAGACCGTGGTTACTTGCCTGAGGGCGAAGCGATCCGTGTAGGGGACTGGCCCGTGCAATTCATCCCTGCATTCAGCAAGCTCACCCGAGAAGCCATTCGTGATGCTGAAACAGGAGACCTTGATGGAATTCCGCTGCGGGTCATCCGTGCGGACTACCTAGCGGTCATCGCACTGAGCGTGGGACGGGGAAAAGACTTCGCACGCGTGCTGGCGCTTCGTGAAGCTGATGCTGTGACAGACAAGGAGATCTCTGATTTGGCCATGCGCCACAACCTTACCTCCGAATGGAATCTCTTTAAGGAGCGTTTTGATGAGAGCTGATATTCAAGCTATTCTAAAAAAGCAGGCTGAGTGGCAGCGATCCCGGGCCGTAAGACCTTGGGCCCAGAAGTTGCGGGATTCTGTTGCTATGCGTCGTGCCTTAAGATCTCTAAAAAAACATCCATCTACGCTTACCGAAATACGACCAAATCAGGATTAAAGTGGTGACTGCGATTTGGGGAGGGGAGGTTTTGAAACCACTTCTTTTTCTTTTCAGTCGCGGGGGATGAGACCCAACTCGCGGGCCTCAATCAGGGCTTCGATGCGGCCCCTGGCATCGAGTTTGCGGTAGATGTTTTGCAGATGAGCCTTGACGGTCACCGGGGCGATTAAGAGCCTTGCGGCGATTTCCTTGTTGCTCAGGCCTTCCGCTAAGAATGTATATTAGATTTGCCAACCACAATTTCAAGCAATTCTTAATGCGTGAGTCCAATATCCTTGCCATGTCCTCCACTCGCCAATTTTCTGGTGCCGGTGTAATATTGAAGCAGTAACGCTCCCCCTGCGATCTGCGGGGGGGCCACCAACCCCATGGCCAAAGAAGGTCCATCATGAAAGTCCATTACGCCATCCATTGTTGCCTGGAATACCATCGGGCGAATTCAAAAAAAAGCACCACATATTTTACCAAGAGAATTGACAAAATACCACGATGTGTTAATTACTGAACTATTGATATGGGGCTAATGAAAGTTTCTCATCTCTCTGCAATCCTGTTCTAGTACTTACCTGCTTTCCACAAAAGTAACTAATTATCCTATTAGCCCCCCATTCACCTACCAAAATGGGTATTAATGGCAATCTGAAAACATGCAATCTATTTGAAAGCAGATATATTATGGCGCGAAAATATATCGAAAAAAGGAGATATTATGAACCCCGCGAGGTTTTTTAAACATTTTTCAAGTCTCATGGTTTGCCTTTTGATAAGCATCCCGTTTGGTGCGGCTCATGCAGCCAAAGGTGTACCGGTAGGAAACACCATACCGGCATTTGAATTGAAAACACCCATGTCTCCAGAACAGAGGCAATATTTGGGCTTAAAAGACTCCGAGACGTTCACGTTATCTCAGATTCCTTCGAAATTTCTGCTTGTGGAATTTTATAGCATATATTGTCATGTATGCCAGCGTCAGGCACCCACGGCGAACAAAATATACAAATTCATCCTAAACGATGAAACGATGCGCAAGGATATCAAAGTCATTGGCATAGGGATAAAAAACAATCAAAAAGAGGTTGAAACATACCGGAAAACCTATGGCGTTGAATTCCCGCTTTTTTCAGATCCCGACAAGGAGGTTACCAAAAAGACCGGCATCAAGGATACTCCCCTCACCGTCCTTATAAATGAAAACGGAAAGGTCCTTTTGAGCCACCTGGGTCTTGTGAAAGACGTCGATAATTTTTTAAGAGAAATTCGAAACATTCAGAAGAATCATTAGGCGGCACGATCTCAGGAACCTGTTGCGCCACACACATCTCCGTGGGTGATCGCTTGCAATGACAGAAGACCAAAGAAAAAGAGCGAGTCTATCTGAGGTGCCGATTTTTGCAGGTATTCCCGAGACATCTTTGGATGAAATCCGGCGCATCATTCGAAAACAGAACGTTTCTGCCGGCGAGATCATATTCCGGGAAGGTGATCCTGGAGACAACTTCTTCATTATCGATTCGGGCAAGGTGCGGGTATTCAAAGTTGGGGCAGCAGGGGTGGAAACGGAATTGTCTCAGTTGGGCCCGGGGAACAGTTTCGGTGAGATGGCCCTCTTTACGGGAGAGAAGAGGTCCGCCAGCATCAGCGCCTTGGAGGAAACATCTTTATCCGTCATTGCCAAAAGCCAGTTCAACAACATATTAAAAACCCACTCAGACGTCTCGTATGCCTTCGTAAAACAAATGGCCCAATGGCTCATCCGGGGTGAAACACGTCTCAAAAGAGAGGCGGAGAGACAATATCTTGCGCCGAAACTGGTGTGGTCCGATTTTCTAATGATCCTGGTCCTGAGCGTCATTTGCGCGCTGGTCTTCAATAAAACAAATCCTAATGCTGTGCCCTTGTTTCCAAAGATCGAGCTGGACGAAAGCATTACCACCATTTCCATCTCTCAAGCCATGGCCGAACATGAAAAAGGCAACGTCCTTTTTGTGGATGCCATGCCGAACTACTTCTATGACAAGGAACATATTACCGGATCGGTAAATATCCCTCTGGCCTTGTTTGACATCATGTACATGATGGCTATGAGCGAGGAGGACAAGGATCGGGAAATTATCGTATACGGGAGAACCGTCAGCAAGCTGTACGACGAAGAAGTTGCCGGCAAGCTCAATTTACACGGGCACAAAAATGTACGGCTATTGAAAAGCAGCTTGGCGACGTTAAGGAAAAACGGATTTCCTGTGGAACCATGAGCGGTTTCTTTCGGTTTTTCAAAATGGTGTGGACCAGTGAATACCTATCTCTGGTTCTTCGCACTTATATCGGCGGGATCTTCATCTACGCCAGTATGAGCAAGATCCCCTACCCGGCCCAGTTTTCCGAGGCGGTTGCAGCGTATCAGCTTCTGCCGCACTGGGGGCTCAACATTGGCGCTTTGATCTTACCGTGGATGGAACTGGTGGCGGGAATTTTCCTGCTCGTGGGTATGCGCACCAAGGCGGCTTCGGCTTTCATTGGCGGTTTTCTTGTTATGTTCATCGTCATGATACTCATCACCATGTACAGGGGCATCCAAATATCCTGTGGATGTTTTGATACGACCGCTGAGGAGATCGGCTGGAAAAAAGTCTTCGAAGACACGGTTTGGCTCATCATGACAATACAGATCTTCCTGTATGATCGCATATATTTCTTCCGCCGCAGGGGCTTTCTTTCGGGCAAGAAAGTCAAACAAACCGCGGCCGTGGCCAAATAAGGAGAAACGATGAAATTAAAAATGGTCTTTCGTCGTTTATGGATCTTTCCGTTTTATCTGTTTTTTGCCTTCGCCGTCGGCTGTAGCTCGAATGAAATGCAATATGTGGGAAGGTATGAAGTGATAAAAGGAGGATCGGGGGCAGAATCCGGATCCCGCCTGGTGCTGAAAGAAAAGGGCGAAGGCATTTGGGAAATGGAGAACGATGAGGTTTCTTTTTCCTGGTACCTGAAAGGGGATGAACTTCGGTTCCATACCAAAAATGGCGGGGTCATTGTCGGAGCGATTCATAAAGATACCATATCCGTCAGGTTGCCCGGTGATAGGTCCTTCACGTTCAGAAAGAAATAGGGTACGCCCATTAATATATAGATAACCGGCTGCATCCACTTGGCTACAATTTATCTCAAAAAAGTTCTAGACATTAGATTCCCATTGTGAAATACAATCAGAATGGAACTTATAAATGAACAATGGAATCGGATATGTGTGATCTTCTTGCCAAAACTTGCAGTGACCAACATATCACGGTAGGTATCAAATTCTAACGCCTTATCACAGTTGATCAGTTACCCTTTGTCTGACTTTAGGGTTTGATCTGGAAACCAAACAGTAACCGTTCACAGGATTGCAAAGCCCGATGCGCTTCAAACCATCTAATTGTAGGCGTTTACAGGGCGCCGCAGATGCAAGGCGTTGGGTGCGCAGACGTCTTTTGTACTTCAAGTGCCCGACGACAAAGCAGATGCGGTGTCCTGTGAACGTTTACACCAAACAGAAAACCGGGATCCTAATAGTCCCGGTTTTGTGCGTTCAAGTGTACGATTGGAAATGAATAAATCGGTTTTTCAGGTCTTAAATTCTGGCTGCTAATAGCAGAAGATCACACCCTCCTGGGTCTCAGGATTTAGTGAATTTGTATTAGGGTATGAAATCCGGAATAAATTGGAAGAATTGAAATTTCAGATTTATAGCCGAAATGTAAAATCCTACTATTTTGTGGATTTCACAATACGTAATGTACACTCCGAGTTGATACTGGACAGGTTATTAAAATAATTACCTCTATAGTTATAATAGCTTGATATTACTAGCGGACCAGCATTTGGCTTGATGTCAGAGGTCCAGTAATTGGCAATACGACCCCAAGAATTTACTTTTCATGAAGTTACTCAATTACCTGCCAGTCACAGACCGTGAAATGTGAACTTCCGAAAATATAAATGGCCTGCGTTATGGTATTATTTCAGCCTACCGGCTCACTGGTATTGTAAATACTGGTGCGGCACTCGCATCCGCTGAAGCAGCAATGCTGACGGACCATAGTATCCGCAACATCTGGTAAAACACCTTGGTGCGTAAATCGGTATCATTGATATAAAACCAGTAATCACGATATCTTACGGCTACTGCTGCTCCCTCTGGCTTATCCTTTGACGAATGAATCCGGAGGTTTTTCCCAATCAAACCCATTTCCGGATATTCAATTGTTACTCCTGCAATATTATGCTCTTGTGGTACCTCTATTGCTGCTCTTAGGATCTGAATCAGCTCGCCTGTTGACCGGGTTGATATGGCTATGCCATCCAAACCCCGGCTTTTGACCGCAAAGTAAACAGGGAAGACGATATCTTCCGATTCTTCCTTCGACATTGGCAGGCCGAGTAAGGTAAGATACTCGCGCACCTGTTCTGAATATGTGGGAGCATAACCGGTGATCAAGATATCGAAAGCGACCTCTTTTCTTGGATCTGCCACCCAATTGACAACATCCGCTGAAATCAATTTCCTATTAAGTTCAACAAAGCGATAGAAGCGAGGATCAGGCTCAGCCGATGGCACATCAAGAAAGTCCGGATTTTTCATGTCGTTGATTCTTTTTACTAAAACGATCAGAGGCGATGTGGCGTATGCCCCGGTACGCACGATTAATAATAAAAAGTCAAGTGAGATCGGTGTGAGCAATTGTCGGATATACATTTCACCCTGAACAGGGGCATAGGTAATGGTGGGGTTTTCTTCGTAGGCCAACCCACCGCTGAAAGGAACTAAGTTGCCGGCATAGTTCGCACTGGGGCCAAATCCTACATCGATACCGGCGCTTGTGCCAAAACTGAAATTTGCTGCGACACCACTGACTTTAAGGAGAGAGAATGTTTCTCCGTAGCGACCCTTAACAATCGACAGCAGCATCTGCTCGTCCTCGGTTTTGTTTATGGCCTCATTGTAGTCCGCCCTTCCCTGACTAATAGTCCGCGGCCCCACCCCAGCGCAGCCTGATATTGTAAACATAACCAATAAGAGGGTTGACAGAATCAAAACCCACCGATCCTTAAAGCAATAGGTTTTCATTTTTTCACCTTATAAATGCGATAATAGAACGCAAATCAGAAAGTCGTCTAAATCAGTTTCGTTATGAATATGGTTATCGACACTCCCGGCAACAGAGCCCGGCGTCGGCTGGGCAGGAGGCGCCGGTCGATAGAATAAGAATCCCCACCGCCAACATCTTCCTGCTGATAGAACTCTTCTTGAATGATTGCATTTCTATAATTTTTTTTCAACTTCCGGTTACTTCTTGAATTGCCACGTGCCAATTTTCCTACCATCGTCGGTATACTGATCGTCTCGCCACACCGGCGTAGAAAAGCGGTGTCAGCGGCAGCCCGATAATATCGATGGAGACCGAACAGGCCCCGCCCTTCTGCGGCACCTTCCCTTCGATGACCTTGATGTCGTAGGTCAGGTCCTTGCCTGCGAGCCGCGGCCGGCTCAGCTTGACGACCACGTCCTCGAGCTGCTCCCTGCCTTTCTCGTACATCGACACGGTGGCATTGGGAGGGTCCTTGAGGATGCAGTAATTTATTTTTATCCCAATGCCAATCAACGAAAATCAATCAGCTGCCCTCTCTTTATCGCTGTCAATTTCCGCGTAACCCATCCCCAGTCGCTGCCAGTACTGCTTTTCTCAAAGACGATCACATCTCCGTGACGAATGGGTTTAGTGATCAACAGCAATATCCCACTGATAATATTGGATCCAATTTTCTGCAGCCCAACGCCGATGCCCAGACCGATGGCGCCTCCGGTGATCGCGATGGCCGCCATATGGATTCCGGCCGCTCTTAAAGAGATCAAAATCACCACACTCACTATCGCCGCATTGATAACTCTTTGGAGCAGTGTTCGGTCCGAGTAGGTCAGATTGCTGTAAGTAATCAACCTGTAGGCAATAAACCGGTTGGCTGCGCCCGCCGCTGTCCACAGCAGAATAAAAACGACAATCGCTTCGGTCAAACCCCAAACGGAGGTGCTGATTTTACCCAACCTGATCGTCATGCTGTCAAGCAGCATAACAGTTGGGTCCCACAATTTGAATATCCGCAAAAATCCGACAAGTACGCAGATCACATACACAAAGCGGGACCAGAACGTACTTTTAATGTAAAAAGATGCATAGCGAATGATCAGCAAGACGAGGATAAGGTTGAGGGTCATGTGCAGAAGATTGGCCGGGATAGCGAATTTTTTGAAAAGAACCTGACAGAACCATATAAGAAACAGCCAAAAGACATACTTGAGGATGATGGCAAAATGGGCCGGGCGCAATACAAATCGTATGTGCGCCCTAACTTTCTCGATGTCTTTTTCAAGATAGTGATTGAGCTTGCGAGCTAAAAACCAGGCAAGCAAAAAAGTGACGCCAATGGCCCCGATCTGCAGAAATCCGATCGGATGAGAAAGATCGTCAAGTAGCTCTTGTACCAATGATGTGAATAACCTCGAAAATTCAACCGAGGATATTGAATTTTCCATTCCAGATTATCCTTTAAGATGATTTTTGAATTGAATACGTCTTGGGTTTAGACTTTTCAAAATCTTGGTTATCTGTCCGACCTATGAATCCTCTCCACGTTTTTGCGATGGCGGTTTGCGATCGCTCTCCTCTTCGTCGTCCGGCTCAGCGGAGAGCCGCTCGGACGTTTCCCACACCTGCGACTCGAAAGTGCCGGCCTCGACCGAGCCCCGCGGCGGATAGTCGAGAGTACCTTTGAGCTGCTCAATTCTGTCGGCCGCAAGTCTTGGAAACGGCAACTTGCCGGCTTTGCGCCAAGATTCAACTTCTTTAGCAGCCGTCTTGCCACGCTCAACGTCAAGCCCGTCGTCGCGACCCATGTAGAGGGTCTGTGAAGGAAAGGCAAAGCTGCTTCCTGACTTTTTAACTATATCGCTCATTCGCAGCAAGACGTCTTCGCTTATGGCGTGGAATTCGTTGAAGTCCTTGGTCAGTGCATATATCCGGACACCGATGTCGAGGGAAGATTGACCGAAGCCTGCGAAGCGCACGCGCACCGTGTCGGAGTCGATCTTGGGATGGGCATGGAGCATCTCGCGAAACTTCACCAGCACATGGCGCAATTGATCATTTTCGGTCTCGTAGCGTAGACCGATGGTCGCGTTGATCAGCATCCGATCGCATTTTGCCCAGTTGATCAGCTGCATATCTGCGAGGGCGGCGTTGGGAATCGAAACCAAAGTGCGATCGAGCGCCCGGATCTTGGTCGTGCGCACGCCGATGGATTCGACGGTGCCGGTTTTGTCACCGAAAGAGCAGAAATCCCCGATCCGCACGGGCTGGTCCAGATAGAGCATAATGCCGCCGATCAGGTTTTCGAGAGTCGGGCGAATCGCAAGCGCGACTGCCAAACCGCCAATACCTAGTCCAGCCACCACGCTATAGAGAGGCAGCCCCAGCTCCTGCGCTGCATTACCGATGATCACCACGCTGGCCGCGGTCCCGAGTGTACGGGCACCAATGCGCCAGAGGTGCGCGTCGAAGCTATCTTCCGGGATATCCCGTGCCTGGATGATGCGCTCGAAAATGGCAAGCATGGCCAGCCATAAAAGCCAGACTGCGCCGGCAGTGATCAAAATGGTTACCATATCGGCAACCAAGATCGAGAATGCGCCTGAAACAGCGATTTGGTACTCAATGAAATCCTTTAGGCTCCAGACCACCACGAGGATCGCAATTGGCGTCAGGGCATGACGCAGCAGGAAGCCGACCCGATTTTCGGTTTCGCGGCGGTTGATCGCACGGTGAAAGACGAACAGCAGGAGCGTTGCGAGAGCACTAAGGAGGACCACCGCAATGACTTTCCATCTTGGTGTATCCAGCCAGAAGTCGCGCAGACTTTGCGGTACGATTCTGAGCACCGCCGCCGGGATCATCGGTCCGGTAAACTGGCGTATAGCGCGATGCCAGCTAATGATGGGCAAAGACGTTTGCAGAGGCAGATCTTTAATACCTTGGTAGAAACGCGGCGCCTCCATAACAGTGCGCTCGCTGAACAGAAACTCCCCCTCGCGCACTCCCTTATCGACCTGGACGATCCAGATCGGGGTGCCGGGGATGCGCCATTTCGCGAGTGACACATCATCGTCGAAGGCCTTTTCGTCAGGAACACTTTCTAGGTTAGGCAATTCGACACGCCCAAGGATGTCGAGCAAATATGCAGTTGTTTCGGTTCCGATCTCAAAGCGAAGCGATGGCGGGACAGAGGACAGGTCTATCAGCTCGTGGAACTGAGAGTTAATCACGTGCACCTTCTCGGCAAGCTTACGGGATTTGTCCAACCTATAGGATCGCAAGGTCTGTTCCAGCTCGTCCCTGAGGCGGAAAAACGATTTGAGCGTGGCACGCGGGCTGTCCGTTAGGATGGGTCTGATCGTGGGCTTACCGCTGGCAGTCTGCTGCGTCCCCGTGAGCGTGTTCTCCCCGACTGATTTGGTTTCTGTCGTTTCCTGGGCGTGAATGAAAGTGGCGGCGCAGCAAATCAGGACGAGGGCAAGCCACCACCGTAAGGCGGTGGGGTAATCGAATTTCGAGCACAAATTAAACACAGTGATCTCCTCTGTGGACCCTAAAAAAAGTGATGCACCCAGACGTCCTGCAAGATCACGAACAAGAACGCCGTTGAACAGCCGAACTCCAGCACCCCCGTTATCGCAATCAATGTCCCGAGATGTCGCCAAGGATACTTCAGCAGGATGTCGCCGTAGCCCAGAGTCGTGATCGTCGCGGCGGTGAAATAGATGCCTTCCGTAAGGCTTGGTATGAGCCGCGTCCGGCGCAAGAACAGGCCCCATGCCGCGGCCTGCGCCAGATGCGCCAACATCAGTAACAAAAAGCAACCAAGGAGGATGATCTTGCCATAATTTTCCGGTCCCAGATGTGCCAGCAGCCATGCCTTGTGACGAACCACCTCGCCAGATGCATCGAAGATCACGAATACATGAAAAGCAAACAGCACAAGCGCAAGCAGCAGTGCAAAAACATGGACACTAGCAATTTTGCTCCAAGAACAAGGTCGATGTCTGTCCACTTTTGCTCCATCTGATTTGTTTTGATGCCCACCTTCGGTGTCGGGCGGAGGGTCGCATCGCTTGTCATGCTCCCGTATAGACGCCTTGATGGTGGACGTCAATCCTGCGCCATCTGATAGAGAAGTCTCCGGCAGTCGCCCAGGTTTCTTCTTATCGGTACTTGCCTTATTCAGATAGCGATCGTACACCTGACGACGCAGTAAAAGCCACGCCAGCAGGGAAATGATAACGGACAAGCCGGTCACCAGCCAGAAACCATAGGGATTATGTTGGTCGGGGATTCCAGCGACGTTCATCCCCAGCAGGCCGGTAATGAAGGTCAGCGGCAAGAACACAGTCGCAACGATGGTCAGATTGAGGCTGGAACGGGTCATGGTCTCCGAGCGTTGCGCCTCGACCTGATCCTCCAGCATCTGCACCCGCGTGCGGTATTCCTCAAGCCCGTCTAAATGGCGGGTAACGTGCTGTGACGCCCTGACCAGCGTTTCACGATCGTCGGCATCCAGGGTCAGGGCGGGATCGGTCGTCATCGGAGCAAGCACCTGCTGGGTGGAATTCACTTGCCGTCTGGTGCGAAAGATTCGGCGCCGAAACTCGCTCAGCGTCTGCGGGTGTGGTACTGAACCGCCGTCGAGCAGTGCATCCTCGACGTCATCGATGTCTTGGGTCAGATCGGAGATGACCGGTTCCATCCGGTTGGTCATACCCGACACCATAAACCCCAGCAAGTCCATTGCCGTCACCAGCGACCTGTCCGACGACAGGTTCTGTCGCAACTCGTCCACAACGGCGACCGTCCCGGATCGCACCGTGATCGCCCTGATCGGGCCGATCAGCAGCTTCAAGTCGGCGAGATCGGTGAGATCTTCCCTTGGACCGGGACGCAGCGTTCTGATGCTCAGCAACGTGCCGTCTGGCACTTGTTTATAATGGCTGAAGCGCACCGGCTCCAACAACGCCGTTCTCGTCTGCTCGCTGATCTCCTGCCACGCCATCAGCCATTGGCGATCGGCGTCATCGGCAATGTCGATGTCGAACCAGGTGACGCCATCGCCACCGGTGTTATTCGAGGCTTTTCCGGGTCCGAATCGGGTAATCTCAGGCATGGTGGATTTCCTTTGGTTAATGGGGGAAATAAGACTCTGGGGTCCAGTGTACCGTTCAAGGCCGCGGTCGATAGCGCATTAAGGCGATCAGCCGTTACATTTTCTTTGCTACGCCGATCGTGCGAGCCTTCATGGAGTCGTAGATGGGCAAGTTGCCCATCAATGTGGGGATGGCCATAGCCGCGAAACAGGCCCAGAGCATTGGTAAAGACTGATTGAAGGCACCGGTCATCTCGAAGATCAGGATCATTCCCGTAACCGGCGCGCGAACCGTTGCAGTTAAGAAAGCCGCCATGCCGGCGATAGCAAAGGTAGCTGGGATCGCACCGGAATCTCCTACGAACTGTGGGCACAGTAGTCCGAATCCCAGGCCAAGGCACGCACCCAGCGCAAGAATGGGCGCGAACAGGCCACCAGGCGTGCCCGCGGCATAAGACAGCGGGCCAAGCAGAAACCGAACAGCGAAAATGATGGGCAATGCTGTCAGCCCGATTCCACCGACGAGAGCCTGTTGGGTAATCGTATCGCCGCCGCCAACCATGTCCGGGGCAAACCATGCCAAAGCACCAACCAGCGCACCGATAAAGAGTGCCCGAACCTCCGGTCGCCAACGGCTCAAACCGTCAACCAGCGCACAGGTTCTGATGATCAACCGGTTGTATGCAACTCCTGCAAGCCCAGCCAGGATACCCAACACAGCAAAGATCGGGCCGGTCCAGAAGCTAGGAGTGGGGAGGGTTGCCACCTGGAAATCGGGTTGCTGTCCGAGCAACAGTGACGCGACCGCAATGGCCGAGCAGGAGGCGCCAAGTGCGGCGATGGCAATCCGAATATCAAATCGACGGACCAGTTCCTCCAGCACGAATACCGCTCCGGCCATCGGAGCATTGAACGCCACGGCCAGCCCGGCGCCGGCACCCGCTGCGAAAAGGGCAAGACGATCAGTGGTTGGCAGCCGGAAAATTTTTCCCCAGAACTCAGCCAGGTTGGCACCGATTTGCACACTGGGTCCTTCCCGTCCGAGCGCTAAACCACCCCCGATGGCGAACAGGCCACCAATGAATTTGATGGGGAACAGTAGAACCGGGGCTGCGGGCAACTTGCCCTCAATCACCGCCTCGACATGGGGTATGCCGCTACCGGCCGCAGGTTGCCCGGAACGCTGCACTAGCCAGGCTGCGAACGCGGTGGTTACAGCGATCGTGGCACAGACCAGGACGAAGCCCATCACCGGCCACTGGTGGACCCAGACGATCGTGGCAGAGCGAGCTATGTTCATGTGCTCCAGTGCCACTCGAAAGCACCCGATAACAAGACCGATTCCGGCACCTGTGAGTAGCGATAGCAGGGCCAGTTTTGCCAAGCCATATTTTCCACTTTCACCGCACTGGGCCGCTTCGGGATTCGAACTCATCGATTCAATTTTCCTGTTTTTTTAGGGAGTAGTGTATCAGTCATTCGTGTCCCTGCAATTAGTAGGGTCAGGTCTTCATTCTTGACATAATTATCTTTTTCTCGATCTTTGCGATTTTTCTTCCAAGTGTTTTGTCATTGCGGATTTTTTCTTTAACCCGCCTGTTTGCCTGGGAAACACCGGATTCACCGATCCCGAAACAGGCTCCGATATCTTTAAGCTTCTCACCTGTATGCCTCTGGTTAAGATATATTTTTACATTGCTTTTTTTGTT
>CAWBCG010000080.1:0-17733 GCA_963787235.1 uncultured delta proteobacterium | reverse complement strand
ATTCGGATAACCGAATACCAATAATAAGGAGGGAAAGATGAGAAACTTGACGCTCAATTATGAGACGCTCATCAAGGTCACCCGGTCCCTATCGAGATCGAAGGATCCGGAGAAAATCATTCAAGAGACGGTGGAGAGCATCAAATCAGCGCTGGGCATAAAGGGATGCGCGTTGTTGCTGATCAATCAGCAGTCAAAAGATTTGGAAGTGGCTGCTTCGACAGGATTGAGCACGGAGTATCTGAACAAGGGAACGGTGAGCGCTCTGAGCTCTATTGCCGATTCCCTTAAAGACGGCCCGGTAGCGGTTCATGATGTCAGCGATGATCCCCGAATCCAATATCCGGGGGCAGCCAAAAAAGAGGGCATCGCCTCCATTCTTTCCGTGCCCATCTTTGTCGGTGATGCGGCCATCGGCGCCATCCGGGTTTATACCGCCGAGAAATGGGAATTTACCCTGGACGATGTGAATTTCGTGCAGGCCCTGGCTCAGATCGCCGGTGTTCTCATAGAAATGAGCCGTCTGCATAAAGGTCAGAATGAATACATCGACGTTTTGACCACCAGCTGCGAGTCTCCGGCGCTGTAGCATAATAAGATTATAGAGCCGATTCGAGTTTAAGGCCCGTCCGGCTTTTTGCGACCTTCTGATTGCAACAACCAGTGACCCGGAAGGCCGCTGCTGTTTGACTGCCTCGCGGATCTCGGTCGTATGTGGGCTATGGCGCTGGGGCAAGGCCCTCTAAACACCTCAACCAGCAGCGTCTGCTGCAACATAAGCTGCTACCGGCGCTATCGACAGGGTGAATGCATGCCCAAAAAGGCGCCATAACCTGAAGACTCAAAAAATCTCGTCCGGGACGGCACCGTTCGGCAGGCATGTCGGATGGCGCCGCCCTTGCCGCAGCAGATCCCGTCCCGACGACCATCATTCCAGGCGACCCCAAGAGCGCAAGCGGTCGCCCACGCCTTTGCAAACTGCGGATTGACAATTATTATAAAAACGTTAGCATAAATCTGCAGGTTGCCCTGAGGCCGAATAATGCCCAAGGTGTTGCACCCAAAAGCTCATCAGACTTAATTGCTCGGGGCCGCCACGATTTGCCGATGGATTCGTCATTCAAAGTTGCGTCTGTCGATTGAAACCAAACAAGTAAAGGAGGCAAACCAATGGAACAGCGCCAGTTGGGGAAACAGGGGTTGGTCGTATCCGCCATCGGTCTCGGCTGTATGGGAATGTCGGAGTTCTACGGATCCGCCGATGAAAAAGAGTCTGTGGCCACCATTCATCAGGCGCTCGATGCGGGGGTCAGTCTGCTCGATACCGCCGACATGTATGGCCCATTCAAGAACGAAGAACTGGTCGGCAAAGCCATTCGCGGCCGGCGGGACACAGTTGTTCTGGCGACTAAATTTGGAATCGTACGCACCGGCGACGCCTCCTTTCGCGGGGTCAACGGCCGACCGGATTACGTGAAGACGGCCTGTGACGCCTCGCTGCGCCGCTTGGGAGTGGATCATATCGATCTGTACTATCAGCATCGAGTGGATCCCGACGTGCCCATCGAGGAAACCGTGGGAGCGATGGCGGAACTGGTGACGGCCGGCAAGGTGCGTTATATCGGTCTTTCGGAAGCCGGGCCGCAAACCATCCGGCGGGCGCACGCGGTCCACCCGATCAGTGCCCTGCAAACGGAGTACTCCTTGTGGAGCCGGGAACCTGAGGCCGAAATCCTGCCGACCCTGCGGGAACTGGGAATCGGCCTGGTGCCTTACAGCCCGCTGGGGCGCGGTTTTTTAACCGGACGCTTCAAACGTTACGAGGATCTGGCCGAAGATGACTATCGGCGGCATTCGCCGCGGTTTCAGGGGGAAAACTTCGCGAAAAACCTGGAACTGTTAGAGCGGGTTAAACAGATGGCTGCCGGCAAAGGGGTGTCCGCCGGCCAACTGGCCCTTGCATGGGTGCTGGCGCAGGGAAAGGATATCGTACCGATTCCGGGAACGACGCGCCGCAGACATTTGGAACAAAATATCGCCGCCGTCGATTTGGATATAACCCAAAGTGATCTGTCCGATATTGCGGCCGCCATGCCGCCGGGAGCGGCCAGCGGGATGCGCTATCCAGAAGAGATGATGCGCCTGGTCAACCTGTAAGATCTATATGCTTTTTTTAACAATTTACTTTTTAGCTGTCTTTGGATACGGTTGGCACAAGAGGCTTCCAAACCCCAACGCACTGGCCGCCAGAGAAAAGATACCGGGAAAAAAGGAGCAGAACATGAGCACAGAAAATATCTTGGTTGAAATCGGCGAGGATTTCGTTGCGACCATTACTCTCAACCGGCCCAAAGAGCTCAACACGTTCAACACCCATTTGGCGCGTGAACTTGTCGCCGCTTTGGAGGAACTGGATCAGCAAGCCCGCCCGCGCGTCATTATCCTCAAGGGGGCAGGTAAAGCATTTTGTGCCGGCATTGATGTGACGGAATTTTTCGATAAAACCGCCATGGAATACCGGGCCTGGATCGGAAACATGGAAAAACCGCTGGTGACGATCAGCCGTATGCGAACCCCGGTGATTGCCCAGGTTCAGGGCGTGGCGGCCGCAAATGGCGCCGGCTTGGTGGCGGCCGCCGATCTGGCGGTCGCGGCGGACAATGCCCGCATCGGTTTGACGGCGATCAATGTCGGTTTGAACTGTGTCGGGCCCGTCATTCCGGTGTCGCGATCGGTGGGCCGGAAGCGCGCGCTCGAAATGCTGTTTTTCGGCGAACTGCTCAAAGCTGGTGAAGCCCTGGAAATGGGCCTGGTGAACAAAGTGGTCCCTGCGGAAGAGTTGGAAGCGGAGACCCGGCGGTGGGCGGCGCGATTGGCTAAAAAGAGTCCGGTTGCCTTGCAGATTGCCAAAAAAGCATTTTACGCCTCGGCCGACATGGACTACACTCAGGCTTTCGAGTACATGAACGAAGCCTTTGCGCGCCTTTGCACCACAGAGGATGCGACCGAAGGTGTCAAGGCTTTTCTGGACAGACGCAAGCCCGAGTGGAAAGAGAAGTAGAGAGGCAACTATGGTCATCGAAGATACCATCGACACAGTGACGTTCGAACACTCCGGTGAGTCTCTGCAGGTGTCGTTTGCAGAAATCAGCGATGAGGTCGTCTCATTTCTGGACTACTACGGTGTGCCGGCGCTCATGGGCCGGTCTTTCTGCGACGTGATCGGAGATGGAGACGGCCAATCGAAATTTGTGCGACTGACGACGGCTTGCGGCTTCGACGGCGATCCTCGCGGTTTCTGCAGCGAACTCGCCCGTCAACTGACGCCGGCCAGCCGTCGCGACGGGACCCCGGTGCGCATCAACGGTGTGGATCTGCCGCAGCTGCTGCTCGTGGCACTCCTCGAGAAGCTGCTTCCCGGCAACAAATTTACCAGCGTCCGGACGGTGGCCCAATTGGAGAAGCAGACCGGCATGACCGTTCCGGAGGCCGAACGGGAAGATCTGCAAAAGGTGATCGATACCTATCCAGTGCGACTTTCGATGCACACCATCCGCCAGATGCGGGTGTCCCGGGCAGTGGCTTACCAGTATCTACCCTTCGTCGAGGAGCTCGATCAGACCGGTCACACCAACACCTGGATCGGGCAGTTCCACCAGGGACTGCTGGAGCAGATGTACCAGAACCGCGTCATCTTTCTGCTGAACATGAGCTGCCCGGTTTACTGCCGGTTCTGTTTTCGCAAGCACAAGGATTCACGCAACCAGGACAACCCCACCACATCCGACGTCAACCAGGCCCTGGAGCACGTGCGCCGGTCGCCCGGTATCAAAGAGGTGGTCGTCACCGGCGGGGATCCTTTTCTGAACCGGGCCAACATGGCCTGCGCCATCGACGGTCTCATCGACATTCCGCACGTCCAAACCCTGCGTCTGGCCACCCGGGCGGTGGCCTATTACCCGCATCTCTTTCTGGGGCACGACGGCGAGCTGCTCAACTACCTGAAGATGAAAAACCTCGAGCTGCAGCAAAAAGAAAAGCGTCTGGAACTGGCCACCCATTTCATCCATCCCGACGAGATTTCGCCGGACAGCCTGGAAATCATAACCGAACTCGTCAAAAACGGTATTGCCGTTTATGTGCAAACGCCGTTTCTAAAAGATTGCAACGATCAAGGACCGGAATTGGTCAGGCTCTTCAGCCTGCTGCGCGGGGCCGGGGCAGAGCTTCACTACATCTATATCCCCTGCAGCCCCATTCACGGCAACAGCATATATTGGACCCCAATATCGCAAGGGCTTAAGGCGGCCGTATATTTGCGGGCCCACCTCTCCGACCGCGTCATCCCCCGCATCTGTACCGCGACGCCGATCGGCAAAATGGACTGGCACACCAGCGGTTGGGCTGTGGAACAGGATCCGGACAACGATCATTTCATCTGGATCCGGACACCCTACACGCCGGGTTATTTCAAGGCCTTCGCACCGCTGGCCGAAAATCTGGACAACCTGCGGGTCAATTCCGAGGGGACCATCGACGTGCGCTACATGGCCCGCATCGGCGATCCAGAGCTTTTCCTCGGGGCCCGCAACCGCCCGTCGCAAAGAAAACGGGCGGCCGTGACGGACACGGCGGCGCTGGGCGGTCTGCAGGCCGAAGCCTTGGCCGACCAAAGCAACCCGTACGCCGTGGTGACGTCCGGCGTTGACGCCCTGCGGCGGGTGCACGAAACCCGGGTCGAAATGGATACCGCGGCCGGCGGCGACGAGATGACTTACATCAAGGCCCACCAGGTGATCACCGATGTCGTCATCACCTCGGCGAAAGATGCCGTCGATGAGCTGTTTCGCATCACCGCTCTCGTGCGCCGGCTGCAGGATATTCCGCACGTCAATGCCGTGCGGCTGCGCAGCCTGAAGTTCAATTACATGCCCGAGCGCTACACGAAAACCGTGGCGGCCCGTCTGGGAGACATCAACCGATTGTCGGTCGTCAACCCGCTGCGGCTCGAAATCGAGACCCAGTTCCTGCATTCCAAAGAAATCCAACCGATCCACAAAAACATTGCCGCCGCTCTGCGAAACCGGGGCATCAGCGTCTATGCCAACATGCCCCTGCTGAGCGGGGTCAACGACACCCCCGACGAGGTCAATCGGATCGCTTACGGCTTGAGACAGTGCGGCATCGAGTTTCACCATCTTTTCGTGGCCGGGACGCTGCTGCAACAGCGTTGGAACGGCGCCAGTCCTTTGGATGTGGCCGACGTGATCGACATCGCCGCCCGCGTGCGTCGGGACGGCAGCGGTCGGGAAATTCCGCGTTACATCATTCGCACACGGCTGGGTGAAGTGGACTTCGGACTGACGTCTAAATTGCTGGTGGAGGACGGAAAGATTCGCATTCGATTGACTCCTTACGATCTGGCGTATTTCCGGGGGATGGATACGGGTTTCGACTGGCCGGAAGGGGTGACGGTGGGCGGAGACGGTCGGCCGACCTTAGTGGTCGAGGGCTTGACGTCTTCCGACGGTTTTCTGGTGTTCGGCGCGCATGCAAGCTGATCGCCAGCAGGCGGGGAATTGCGGAAAATGGCTATTTATGGACGGGAACTAAACGATCATAGCCCTGGTCCGGCCGCCACGATGCATGAAAATCGGTTGAGTCCCGCCTACGTCGGGATTGAGCCCGTTGGCGCTGAGTTTCAGCCATTTCTCGCAACCACTTATCCGGTGAAGTCATTACCTCGAGTTACAAGGTGCGGGTTACGGGTTGCGAGTACTGAGTTTCAAGTTTCAAGTTTCTATTTTCGAACTAAAGTAGAAATCCTTCCGGGAAGGGATCGGAGGGATCAATGACAAATTCCTGCAGGCCGGTAATGTGGGCGGTGCCTTGAATTTCGACTTCGACCGCCTGGTGTTTACCGACCCTGGTCTCGGCGACTATATGGGCGTCAAAGGTCGTGCCCAAGGGACCGGCATTGACGAAACTCTGGTTGACTTTCAAAAGACCGCGGTGATGCAGCAGGGTCAACTTGGCCGCCGTGCCGGTGCCGCAGGGGGACCGGTCCATGTGGGCCTCGCCGTAAATGACAACCGAGCGACCCCGCCGCCGCGCGTGATCGGCGGTGTCGTAGAACTCGACCACATCCACCGTTCGGACTTCCGGGCGCAGCGGGTGCCGGACCACGAGCCGGCGATTGGCGGATTCAATGACGCGCATGCCCAGCTGCGTCAATTCGGCCGCATGGACCGCTTCCAACGGCAGCCCGATCTGATCGGCCGAGACCATCACGAAAAATCCTCCGACGCAGACCGTGTCAACCTTTAGACGTCCGTGACCGGGCACATCGAGCAATTGATCCGTGCGGTAGACAAACGAAGGGACGGTTCGAACGGCCGCGGCTGCGAGCCGACCGCTCGACATCGTTACGCGGGTTTCCATGGGACCCGAGGGCGTGTCGACGGTGATGCGTTCTGCGGGATCGGTAATCTCGATCACGCCGGCCTCGATGAGAGTTGTCACTGCGCCGATGGTGGCATGGCCGCAAAGGAAAGGGTAGCGGCGGGCGTCCATGTAGATCAAACCGAAGCGGGACCGGGGTGAGACGGCTTCGGTCAGCAGCGCGGCTAAAATGTCGCGATGACCGCGTGGCTCGCGGGTCAATGCCAGCCTGACGTGATCGAAGTTGTGCTGGAAGTGCGTCAGTTTTTCGGCCATGGTCCGGCCCGGGATCGGACCGAGCCCGCTGACGATCAACCGTGTCGATTCACCGGCCGTGTGGGAGTCGATGGTCTTGATTCGGACCGGAAATTTTCGGGCCAGAGCGCCGGTGATTCGTTCAAAGTCCGACATGGTCATACGGATTCGGTGGTCTGTGGATTATTATCGAGTACCCATCCTCGATTTCATTTAGGAAACTGATCAGTTTTCGTAACCGTTCATAGGGTTGCAAAGTCAGATGCGCTTCAAACCACCTAATTGTAAGCGTTCACAGGGTGCCGCAGATGTACTTTTGTACTTCAAGTGCCCGACAACAAAGCAGATGCGGTGCTCTGTGAACGCTTACCAGTTTCCGAACCAGAAATGTGCAATTTTTCGCAAGTTCAAGGAAAGCGGCGGCATTGCGCGGAGGCGTACTACTGTACGCCGCACAAGCGATGCTGTCGGTTGACGCCGAAATTGCGGAAAAGGGCCATTTATGGGGGGGAACTTTCGAGCCGCAGCAAATGACAGTGCCTCGGCGCCACCTGAACGGCAACCTCGTCGCCGATGTCGTAGATCCGCGACCGCATCATGCTGATGGCGTGGATCTCGGGCCCGACATTCAGTTCGATGAAGTAGCTGACCTCGCCGCCCATATAGCTGCGGTCCCGTATCTTGCCTTCGAAGTCATTCATTCCTTCGCGCGGCGTGAAGTCTTTTTTCAGAAAGGCTTCGAACCGCTGAGCCCTGACGACCACCTCCACGCGTTCGCCCGGCGTCCAGTCACCGTAGGGCTCTGCCAGAAGATGGTTGCCGGAATCGAGCGTGATGGTGACCAGGCCGTTTTGCCGTCCGGTCACCACCCCCGTCGAAAAATTCGAATGACCCAGGAAATCGGCCACGAAGTGGTTGGCCGGTCGGTTGTAGACTTCTTCCGGTGACCCTTCCTGCAACTTGAGACCTTCCCTCATCACGACGATCTTGTCCGACATGCTCAAGGCCTCACGCTGGTCGTGGGTAACGAAGATGGTTGTCACCCCCAGTATTGACTGTAGATTGTCGACTTCACGGCGCATCTCTTCCCGCAGGTTTTCATCCAGTGCCGAAAGAGGTTCGTCCATGAGAAGAACATCCGGTTCAATCACGATCGCCCGGGCCAGGGCGATGCGCTGCTGCTGGCCGCCTGAAAGCTGCGCCGGCATCCGGTTTTCGACGCCGGGCAGGCGCACCATCTCCAAGGCGCGCGTCACCTTTTTCTTGATGTCATCTTTCGACACATCCCTGTACTTCAAACCAAAGGCCACGTTGTCGAAGATGTTTTTGTGTGGAAATAGCGCGTAGTTCTGAAAAATCATGCCCAGGTTTCGTTTGTGAATTGGGGTGTCGTTGATCCGCACCCCCTTGATAAAAATATCGCCATCGGTAGGATCTTCAAGCCCGGCCACCATGCGCAGCAGGGTGGTCTTCCCACATCCGGAGGGACCCAACAGCGTCACCAGGCTGCCCTCTTCGATATCAATATCCATTTTTTCAACGGCGACAACGTTGCCGAACCGTTTTAAAATCCCTTTGAATTGCACCATGGGCTGCTTATTTCCGGTCGCCAATTTATCCTATCTCCCGGTTCTCGGTAATCAATTCCAGGGTCGGAGAGCGTCCAGCTGAATGAGCTGTCCGCCCCCCGCCCTTCACATGGCATTTACAACCACATCGGAAACTGATCAGATTGCCTTTAAAAAAACCGTAATGGGCGCTAACTTCCCGCCTTGACGCGGTCCCATTTTTCAGTCCATTCCACCTGGTGGGCGTTCCAATAGGCGGGATCGGCAAACAGGTAGCCTTCCAGTTTGCCGGTGGGATCGAAGGACGGCATCTTTTGAATTTTTTCGGGCATCTTCACTTTTGACGGGTCGAGGCTGGGCGGATAGTTTTGCGCTTCGGAGACGGCGATGGCACAACCCGGTTCAAGCATGAAATTGAGTAGTTTCTCGGCCACCGCGAGGTCCGTCCCCTTTAAGACGAAGAGATATTCCATCCAGCTATAGGTCCCCTTGGGAGAGAGATACCCGATGGGATGACCTTCCTGCTGAAGGGCCGCCACCCGCCCGGACCAGGCCACTGTGGCATAGATTTCCTCGTTGGCCAGCAGGCTCATCAGTTCGGCACCGGAACTCCAATATTTCTTCATCAGATCGCGCTGTTCGCTCAACGCCGCCCATATCGCCTTGAGGTCGGTCATATTGTTGGGGCTCTGGCCGGTGTGCAGCGCGGCGTACCACATATTGGTTCTGAAGTCGCCCCCCCAACTGCCGAGTTTGTCTTTCAGCTCTTTATCCCATAGCAGGGCGACGCCGAGCTTTTCGGCCTTTTCCTTGCTGATATGTTTGGTGTTGTAGGCGATACCGGTTTGTCCCAGATCATACGGCACGGCCGACAGGGTCCCCTTGGTGATCTTCTTCAACGGCTCGATCATGGCCGACATGACATTTTTGAGATTGGGGATTTTCGTCTCATCCAGCACCGATGAAAATCCCAGGTCTACGTAGCGGGCATAGTCGAAAACAGCGCTGAGATGAGCGATATTGAACTCGCCGCCCGGCGGATAGGAGGCCTTGACCCGCGTCAGGTAGGAGTTCATGTCGCCGAATTCACCATCAATGACCTCGATACCCGTCGCCTTTGTAAACGGCATGAAAGCGTATTTGCGAAACGCCTCGGATACATTACCGCCCCATCCATCGAATCGGATAGACTTGGCTCCCCAGGCGTTCCGCACAACCTGTCCGAACGGTGACGCGGTCAACCCGATGCAGGCCCCGGCAAGGCCGAGGTATTTGAGAAAGTGACGTCGGCTGAGCTTTCCGTTTTTATAGGCGTCGTACACTCGATCCAGCTTTTCTTTCGTTACGATGGTCATAGGTCCCCCTTTAGGTTGAATGATTTACGGTTATGCCTTTACCTTTGAAAACCTGCGGGACAGGTAGCCCGCCAGCAGTGGGGTGGCAACGGTCAGCACGATCATGACGGCCCCCAGGGCATTGATTTCCGGACTAATCGAATTTCTCAGCATGCTGAAAATCTTGACCGGAACGGTTTGATTCTGCGCCGTGGCCCAGAAAAGTGTTGCCGTGATATCATCGAAAGAAATGGTAAAGGAAAACAGGGCGCCGGCCAGTATAGCGGGCAGCAAAAGCGGGAAGGTAACCTCCCGGAAGGTTTGAAATGCATTGGCGCCCAGGGATTTCGCCGCCTCCTCGTATTCCTTATTAATGCCCACCAGCCGGGCTTGCACGATCAGCAGCACATATGGCAAGGTCAATACCACGTGACCGATCAGCAGTAGCACGAAACTCTTGGGCTGTTGCAGAAAACGCAGAAACAGCAGCAGTGCGACTCCCAAAACCACTTCCGGGATCATGATCGGTGACAGCAGCAAAGTGTTGAGGGTGTTCTTTCCGGGAAATTCAAAGCGGATAAAGGCCAGCGCGGCCAGAATACCGATGCCGGTGGAGATAACGGCTGTCAGCGATCCCAGCACGAGAGAGTTTTTAAAGGCTTCGATGATCGATTCATTTTGGGCCAGTCTGATAAACCACCGCAAGCTGACACCCTCCATGGGGAAAATGCCGAACTGTTTGGGATTGAATGCCAGCACGATGACCACGACGATGGGGGTGAACATAAACACGTAGACGAGAAAGGTGTAAATCCTGATCAATGTCCATCCCGGTGAAAACGGCCGCATGCATCAATTCCCTTGAAAGCTTTTAAAAATCTGGTTGATGCCCAGGTAGCGATTATAAATCCACACGATTACAAACAACAGGAACAGCAGGATCACGCTGATGGCCGAACCGAACGGCCAGTCCAGCGTTCCGATGACCCGCTTGAAAATGAGATTGCCGATCATGTCGTTGCCCGGACCTCCCAATATCATGGGGGGCAGGTAAGTGCCGGCCGTCAGCACGAAAACCAGCAGACAACCGGCGCTGACGCCGGGAAGGCTCAATGGCAGCGTCACTTCCCGAAACGCCTGCCATTCGGTGCAGCCCATGCAGCGGGCCGCTTCGAGAAGGCTCTTGTCGATGCCTTCCAAGCTGACATAGATATTCAGAACCATGAACGGCAGCAGATACATGATCAAACCCATCAGTACCGTATATTCATTGTACAGCATCGATATAGGCGATTGAATCAGACCGATCTGCATCAGGAAGTGATTGATAAGCCCGGTGTCACCCATGATGTTGATCCAGCTCATGGTGCGGATGATGAAGCTGACCCAAAAAGGGAGCATGATGAGCAGAAGAAAAGCCTTTTTATAGCGGCTTTTGCTACGGTAGAAAAAATAGGCGGGGATATATCCCAGGACAACGCAGAGAAAAACAGTTTCAAAAGAGATGCGAATCGTGCGGATAAGAATTTTGGAATAAAAGAAATCTTCGAAAAATTTGGCGTAATTGCCGAACTGGAAGGCGGGAATGTCCGCCCCGCTTGGAGCTCGCAGCCAGAAGCTGTAGACAACGACGAAGCAAACCGGGATCACCAGCAGCAGAAAAACCGCACTGAGTGCGGGTGACATCAGTACCCAGGGTCTCCACGCTTTTTCCTGCATTGGCCTCCTTTCATCGGATGACTTCCGTTGTTTACCAGAACCGCGAACTCAACAACTTGAACAAAATGGCGTGTCTTTTGGCTCGTCTTTTGCGTTGCGTTAAAGCCCACATACATAAATTATGCAAACGTCAACGCGCCTTGAACACAAACCAAAATCCTTCGAAATTTTGACCAATTTATTTCGTCCCCGAATCTTAGCAGTGTCTGCGTCTATATCTTTTGTAGATAGATTGCCCTTCGATGTCAAGGTAATAAACCCGCACGGGTGCCAGAACGGAAAAGTTATGCTTCATTTCGCCATGTCATTAATCCGGAAAGTTGACTTCTTAACTTTTAAAAAGAAGCTTATGAACGGATTAGACTGCACAAAGGGGGATGTAAGCGTTCACAGGGCACCGCATCTGCTTTGCTGTCGGGCACTTGAAGTACAAAAGTACATCTGCGGCACCCTGTAAACGCTTACAATGAGGTGGGTTGAAGCGCATCGGACCTTGTAACCCTGTGAACGGTTGCAAGGGAATAGCTTCC
This sequence comes from uncultured delta proteobacterium, assembly GCA_963787235.1. Lineage (GTDB taxonomy): Bacteria > Desulfobacterota > Desulfobacteria > Desulfobacterales > SG8-13 > JARFQH01. Next base: position 5,886 of record CAWBCG010000080.1, on the reverse strand, counting down.
AATACGTCACTTTTTCATCGCACGATAACGGATAAGCCCTTCCTGGGTCACCGACGCGACCAGTTTTCCCTCCCGGGTGTAGACCCGTCCGTTGCTCAGCCCCCGGGCTTTGCAGGCATTGGGGCTGGTCATGACATACAGCAGCCACTCATCCATCCGAAATTCCCGATGGAACCACATGGCGTGATCCAGGCTGGCCACTTGCAGTGCCGGTTCCCAGAAGCTGTGGCCGTGGGGATAAAGGGAGGTGATTACCAAACCGAAATCCGACGCATAGGCCAGCATGTACTGGTGCACCGCGTGATCGTCGGGCATCTTGTCGATGGCCCTGAACCACGTGTAGCGGACAGCCGCTCTTTTGTCCGGTGCAAAAGGGTCAATTGGATCGACCGGCCGAATTTCGATCGGCTTTTTGCATAACAATTTTTCCCGGACGGTTGCGGGGATTTTCTCGGCCACCCGTAAGGCCAGATCCATTTCAGATGCAATCCCATCCGGGCCGGGAACATCCTGCGGCGCCGGGTCTTGGTGCTCGAATCCAGGTTCATCGACCTGAAACGAGGCCGCCATGTTAAATATGGCCCGTCCCTTCTGGACAGCCACTACCCTTCGGGTTGTAAAGCTCTTGCCGTCGCGGATACAGTCGACCTGATAGACGATCGGTTTGGCAGCATCCCCCATTCTGAGAAAATAGGCATGCAGGCTGTGCGTCCGACGATTCGCCGGCAAGGTCTGAGAAGCGGCGGACAGGGCCTGCCCCAGCACCTGGCCGCCGAACACACTGCCGAACCCCAGGTCCTGGCTTTGGCCCCGAAAGATGTTTTCCTCAATTTTCTCTAGCTTAAGAAGCGTCAACAACTCTTCCAGGATATTGCCGATAGAACAAGAGCGCGGAGCCACCTTTCCCGCTGGATCCGATTCTTTAAGCATTGTTTCGCCTTTTTTGCCTTTGATATTGATGCCGAAACCCCGTTTTGACGTTATTGATAATATATCGTCCATACACCATCAAATTTCAACCTGGCGATTTAAGGCAAGAGATCGTTGACAAAGGAGACACATCCAGCGCATATCAGTTTGATATTTCCACTGCAATCAGATAAGGGTCACGGTAAGAAATAATTCCACAAGATCGCGCCGGATTCGTGTTCGTATACAAGGCACATCCAGCGGCGCATATCGAGATACGTGTCGGTGGATGTAACGCAGTAGACGACCCAAAAGACAAGCGAGATATGGAATTATTTCTTGCTGGGGCCCTAAGACCCCACGATAGTGTCAGAGTCAAGAGAACCCATTATGATCCGGTCCATGAGCTTATACATCATCGCCGTGCTGGTGGCCAATTACACGGCCACCTGGTTTATCCCGCTGCCGGTCTTCGGACTGGTGTCGGTGGGCACCCTGGTTTTCGGTGTTACCTTCACCCAACGAGACCGCGTTCACCGCTTCGGCCGCAAGCGCGTGTACCTGATGATCTTCATCGCCGCCGTGGGAATGGTGCTCGAGTCCCTGTTTCTGGGGGTTGACTGGCGCATTATTGCGGCATCTTTCATCGCCATCGTTCTGAGCGAAACAGTCGATACGGAAGTGTATCAAACGCTTCTGCAGCGGCCCTGGATGCAGCGGGTGATCGGCTCCAACCTTGTCAGCATTCCACTGGACAGCATTTTATTCAACCTGATCGCATTCGCCGGCGTCTTCAAACCCGGGATGCTGATGGCGATCATTTTCGGTGAAATCGTCACCAAATTTGCCACCGGGGCGGTGGCCGCCCTTTGGCGGACTCGGGACGACAAGACCCCTTCGGTGCTTGACGCCGCCGTATCGTGAAGTGCCGATGGTCAATGTGATTATACAAGTATTAAGATGGAGGTTTGATCGTGCGCAGACTCAGCATCGTAATCCTGTCTTTGGTATTGGGCTGTTCCCTGGCCTTTGCTGCACCGAAAGAATTGAAAGTCGGCTTTGTCTATGTCTCACCCATCGGTGACGCCGGCTGGTCCTATGCCCATGATCAGGGCCGCCAAGCGGTCGCTGCCTTGCCGGGCGTAACGACATCCTATGTCGAGGCGGTGGCCGAAGGGCCGGATTCGGAACGCGTCATGCTCAACATGGCCAGAAAGGGCTTCAATGTCATTTTCGCCACCTCTTTCGGCTACATGGATTCCATGCTCAAGGTCGCCAAGCAGTTCCCGGACGTTGTCTTCGAGCACTGTTCCGGATTCAAACTGGCCAAGAACATGGGCAATTATTTCGGACGGATGTACCAGGCGCGCTACCTGTCCGGCATGGTGGCCGGCTATATGACCAGGTCCAACATCTTGGGGTACGTGGCTGCCTTTCCGATCCCGGAAGTGATTCGCGGCATCAACGCCTTTGCGCTCGGTGCGCAGGCCGTGAACCCGAAAGTCGAGGTGAGAGTGGTCTGGACCAAGACCTGGTACGACCCGGCCACCGAAAAGGAAGCCGCCAAGAGCCTGCTCGATGTGGGCGCCGACGTCATCGCCCAACACCAGGATTCTCCGGGGCCCCAGGAAGCCGCCCAGGAGAAGGGCGTCTATTCCATCGGATACAATTCCGACATGTCGAAGTTTGCTCCCAAGGCCCAGTTGACCGCTCCGATCTGGAATTGGGGTCCGTTCTACATTCAGACGGTCGAGCAGGTCCGCAACGGCACCTGGAAGAGCGCGTCGATCTGGTGGGGCATGAAAGAGGGGATAGTGGATCTGGCGCCTTTCGGGCCCATGGTTCCGGAGGACGTGCAGCAGAAGGTGCAGGCCGAAAAGGCGGCCATTGTTGCCGGCACGGCCGAGCTCTTTGCCGGACCGGTTACCGATCAAGCCGGCAAAGTCCAGGTTCCGGCGGGCCGCATCGCGACGGACGAGGAACTGCTGAACATGAAATATTTTGTAAAGGGTGTGATCGGGACCTTGGAGTGAAAAAGGCGACATACCTTTTTTAGGCGCTTTTGAATATTGCGGACTTTTGTTTCCAACAATAAGTGATCCATTTGACCGCCGGCTGTGGCTTCGGTTTCATGCGGTGCAGAACTCGGCGTTAAGCGGATCTAACCCCATTGCCGGCCCGGTTTTGAAAAAAGGCCGGTGCCGGTTAAAAACCTCGGAAGCGGTCATCTCATGAGTGCGAAGGCGATGGGGCAAGGCCCGCTAAACGCCTCAAACAGCTGCGCCTGCTTCAACCGAAGCCACAGCCGGCTCCTATCTCTATCAACAGGATGAAAGTACGCTTAAACCGGAAACTCCCTTACTAAAAGCCAACGACGTCAAGCGGGCCGCATTTCTATTAGAAGTGAATTGTCGGGAGTGTCGCCCACCTGCAGGCCGTGGGATAAGGCGCCTTTTTCCGGCAGCCAGATAAAGATATAGCGATGATCGGATTGCGTGTGCATAAGCGACGGGAGCCTCTCGGCTGGGGCTCCGTTCTTGTTTTCCTGGCGGCGATTGTCCTCTCGCTCACCCTTTGCAGTCTGCTGCTGGCGATTCAGGGCAAACCGGCGTTGAGTGCGTTGAGCCTGCTCATCAAAAGCGCCTTTTTTTCGGCCTGGGCCGTCGAGGACTGTCTGGTCAAATCAGTGCCGATTTTTCTGTGTTCGCTGGGTGTGGCGATTGCCTTTCGCCTTCAGGTTTGGAATATCGGTGCCGAGGGTCAGTTTGCCCTGGGTGCGGTGGGTGCCACGTGGATGGCGCTGACATTTCCGGAACTGCCCTGGTATGCTCTTTTACCGGCCATGCTGGCCATGGCTTCACTGGCCGGCGGCCTCTGGGGCCTGGTGCCGGCGCTTCTCAAGATCCGCTTGCGGGTCAACGAGATCATCGTCACGCTGATGCTCAACTACATCGCGATCCTCTTTCTGGACTACCTCGTGTATGGTCGGTGGAAGGATCCGGCCAGCTTCGGATTTCCCATGACCCCCGAGTTTTCGGCCGGTGGGGTGGTCGGCACGATTGGTGCTTCCCGCCTCAACTGGGGGATTGCCGTCTGCATCGCGGCCGGACTGGCCATGTGGATCTTCCTGCGCTTTACCCGGCTGGGGTTCGAGCTCAAGGCCGGCGGTGAAAATCCCCGTGCCGCCCGTTATGCGCGGCTCTCCTACGATCGTTTGGTGGTTCTGGTGATGGTGTTGAGCGGAATGCTGGCCGGATGGGCCGGTTTTCTCGAAGCCTCGGCCAACTTGAACCGTCTGCAGCCAAGCATCATGGCCGGCTACGGCTACACGGCCATTGTCGTGGCCTGGCTGGCCCGGCTCAATCCCCTGATGATCGCGGTGGCCGCTTTTTTGCTGGCCGGTCTGCGGGTCGGTCTCGAAGCCTTGCAGCTCGACCTGCAGGTACCGGCCGCATTCGGGGAAATCATGGAAGGCCTTATTCTCTTGACCGTTCTGGCCGGCGGTTTTTTCACGCGTTACCGGCTTGCGCTGCGGAGAAACACATGAACCCGGACATGCTGGTGCCGCTGCTGGCCGCAGCCGTTCAATCCGGAACACCGATTCTGTTCGCCACGCTGGGAGAAATTCTCACCGAGCGGTCCGGCATCCTGAATCTCGGGGTGGAGGGGATCATGCTGGTGGGCGCCCTGGCGGCCTTTTTGACCGCCAAGCTCACAGGTTCGCCCGTTTTGGGATTCCTGGCCGGGGGACTCTTCGGTGCCGCGCTGGCCGGTGTGCACGGCCTGGTGTGCCTGACGTTTCTTGGCAACCAGGTGGTCTCCGGTCTGGCGCTGACGATCCTCGGGACCGGATTGGCCAATTATCTGGGAACCCCCTACGTCGGCCAGGAGGCCCCGGGTTTCAAGGCCTTCGCACTGCCCCTTCTTTCAAAGGTTCCTTTGCTGGGGCCAATTCTGTTCAACCAGGACCCGCTGGTATACACCTCTTACCTGATGCCGCCGCTGCTGTGGGTTTTTTTGTACTACACCCGCTGGGGTCTCGGATTGAGGGCGGTCGGTGAATATCCCGACGCGGCGCTGTCAGCGGGGCTGCGGGTCAAGGGCTATCGCTGGGTCGGGGTATTGGCCGGTGGGTGGCTGATGGGTTTCGGCGGGGCTTACCTCTCTCTGGCCTACACGCATCTGTGGACCAACGGTCTTTCAGCCGGACGCGGATGGATTGCGGTCGCACTGGTGATTTTCGCTTTCTGGCGGCCCTGGCGGGCCCTGGTCGGGGCTTATCTTTTCGGCGGCGTCATGGCGTTTCAATTCCGCCTGCAGGCCAGCGGAACCAATCTGCCGTCGTCTCTTTTGCTGATGCTTCCCTATGCCCTCACCATCGGGGTCCTGGTTTTTTCGTCCTGGAAGGGAAAGGGAGATGAGGCGCCGGCGGCGTTGGGGATTAACATCGAACCTTCGGAGTAAATCATTTTCGCACATAGGGCGAAAATGATTTACTTGTCGATGGGAGAGCATCAATGACGGATAAACATAAAATCTATAAGAGAACTTTCCCGGTTTCCTGGGAGCAGCTCCACCGGGATTCACGGGCGCTGGCCTGGCGGTTGCTGGACCGGAACGACTACTTCAAGGGTCTCGTCGCCATCACGAGAGGCGGCCTGGTACCGGCCGCGATCATTGCGCGCGAGTTGGATATCCGCCTGGTCGACACGGTCTGTGTCAGCAGTTACGACTGGCAGGATCACTCCGGAGAAGTAGAGGTTTTAAAACCGCTCGACATCGACGGTGAGGGATGGCTGCTGGTCGATGACCTGGTCGACACCGGCAAGACCGCCAAAATTGTGCGCGACATGCTGCCGAAGGCGCACTTCGCAACCGTCTACGCCAAGCCGCAAGGCCGGCCTCTGGTCGACACGTTTGTCACCGAGGTCAGTCAGGACACCTGGATTCTGTTTCCCTGGGATGCGGACAGCCAGT
>CAWBCG010000079.1:0-14686 GCA_963787235.1 uncultured delta proteobacterium | reverse complement strand
AAAGCCCACGGCGGAAAAATAAAAGAAGATATGGCAGACCTGAAATCCCGGCTTTCCACTTGCAAGACGTAAAGGATCGAAAGCGCGATGACACACCAGAATGACCGGTTGCGACTTTTCGGGAAAAAAGCTATCCAGCTAAAATGATTCCGCCCGAGAATTCTTCGCCGCCGTCCCGCTTTACCTGACTGCCTTGCCGATGCAGCGCCGATCGGCCGGGAAACCGACGTAGGAAAGGCCTACCTCTCCCAAGGTCTTTTCTTCCAGTGGTACCGCTGCCGAAAGCTGCCGTCTGCGTCCCGATATCACCTTACCGTTGGAGCAAATGTGAGTTCCGTCCGAAACAGGAAATCCTGTTGACAAGCCAGTCGATTTCTGATGTGAATATCGGCAGATACCACTCTTCAAGTGAATAATACAATGAAAACCACCTGGGAAGCCAGAAGTACCACCCGTTTCGACCACACGGCAACAATCTTGATCGAAAACCTTCCTGAGGGCACATATCATCACGGTAAAATGGTCAACTACAGCGCCGGGGGCTTGTATTTTGAGTGCACCGTCGCTTACGCACCAGGCGCTCCGATTATTTTCGGCATCGAGAACACACCCTATGCCGAGTGCCGTGGTGTTTACCACGGCCACGTGAAATGGTGCTGCCGGCTCCCCGAAAAACAGTCCCTTTACGCTTTCGGCATTGGCGTTGCTTATGTCAAACCCGATCTCTTTAAAAAACGCCGTCGTCAATCACATCCGTTTTCTCCCGCCCGGCTTCATCCGGCCACAGAGGACCATGACGCGCCGCAAAAGACCGGACAGCCGGAGGCCGCCGGAGAGCGCCAGGTGTCGCCTGACGACCACGACGGCACCCAAAGATCCATTGAGCAACGTCGACACTCCCGGCGACTCTTTGGCAGTGCCACACTCTTTGCTTCCCGCAACCGGTTCATAAGGGGCATCGTCAGGGACATCAGCAAGGGAGGAATGTTCATCGAGGCCGCTGACGGAATCGCCTTGGGAGAGCATTTGAACCTGGCGATCCCGGCCGTCCATCGGCGAAGGGATTTCACAGTGCAAGGTGAAGTTGTGCGGGTCGATCCGAATGGTCTGGCAATTCGATTTGAGCGCCTCATCAAAAAATAGTGACAGTCTCATGCAGAACGCATTGACAAAAAAACCACTGCGATACTTGCTTGCAGTCGCCATTTTGCTCGGATTCGCCGGCGGTGTTTCTCCTGCCGATAAAACCGGGCCGCCCGAAAATGATTTGACGTCCCAGCCGATTGAAATTACAGCCGACCGGCTGGTCAGCCATGGTGATCAGAACTATGCCGAATTCATCGGGAACGTGGAAGCCGCTCAAGGAAATTTTTCCATCCGCTCCGACACGCTTAAAATCACCTATCAAAGGTCAGCAGGCGCGGGCTCAAAAGGAGCAACCGACGCCGATTCAATTGAAAAAATCGAGGCGATCGGACGAGTTAAGATAAAATCCGATAACCGCCGGGCTGAAACCGACCGCGCGGAATACCGCGTGCAAGACGAAGTAATCGAACTGATTGGTGAGAATTCTTTCTTGACCGACGGGAAGAATACGCTGACGGGATCAAAGATCACCTGGCATCGTAAAACCGGTGAAATAACGGTGGCGGGCAGTGATCAGAAACGGGTAAAAGCCGTATTTTACTCGACAAAAACTCTTGCCCCTCAGACTCAAAACCCCGCCGACGATGCTGACAAAGCCTCACCGAAATGAGCTTGCCATAACCCTAACCGCCATCGGTTTGAGGAAATGCCGTATTGGCATACAGATATTCCATCTTCTCCTTATGCTTTAGCTCTTCACTGGCAATTTTCAGTAACATGGTATGCAAATCGCCCTGGGGATGCAGGCGCGCAAGTCCCGTGTAGAAATCATGCGATCGCATTTCGCGGTGAGCGGCGACCAGGTAGACGTCTTCGCTGCGCATATCTTCCGCCACCGGCGGTTCTTCAAGATACTCGGCGATTTTGTATTCAACCGGATCGTTCATTCTCAGGGCCTGCACCCCGAATCCGCCATCACGGTATCTGACCAGAAATTCGCGGTGCTTCTTCTCTTCGCCAGCGATAAACTCCAGGGTATCCTTTGCCGAGCGCTCATGAACTTTGCCGAATATATCCATGTAAAACCGGTAGGCTTCCTCTTCACGTTTAATGGCGATATCAATGACTTCCGCAACTTTTTTGTCGTTCATGTCCGACCTCCTGTATTTTTATGTGCGATCTGGCGCCAAATGTCCCGCAGATCCAGCAACCGCCGGTAGCACAGCATCAACCCGATCCATTCGGCCAAACGACCAGACGGATCGCGGAAGCGGCGCTCTGATTGGTCAGCCAGCTTAGCCTCGATCTGTGCGAGAGCGTCGGCCCAATCCCGGCGATCGGGATCCTCGTGCAGAAGATGACGGTAAATTTCGGCAGCCATGTCATAATGACCCTGTCCGGCGTAAATCTTGGCCATGGTCGCCGTTCGAATGCCGGTGTCGCCCGAGTGCATCATATCCGCCTTTCGCGTGTTTCCTGAATCAACGGTTTCCGTCGCCGCCGCCGGTCCCATCATTGGCATGATTAACGCTGTCCGACGATACCGGATTTAAAGGTTTGACAATCACCTCATTACTGCCGATCATACCCAACTCGCTGCGGGCAATGCTCTCGATGTAGGCCGGATCGTTTTTCAACCGCTCGATCTGCCGGTAAAGCCGTGCGTTTTCTTTCGCAATGGCCGTGTTTTCCGATACCACCTCACGATACCGGGACTTCAGGTGCTTTCGGTCGGTCAACCCGTTTTCACCGAAAACAATCAATAGCAGCGTAGATAAAATGACCATAAGCGCCGCTGCCAAAAAAAATTTCTGTTTAATCGTCATATATGAATATACAATAATACAATAATACGCCGGCCGTCAATCAGGCCCTCTCTGGCTCCATCCATTATCTTTCAAAAATGAACAACCCATTGATTGCACCGGGTGACCGGCTCCATGTCAATGGTCACCGAGAATGGCTGCTCTGGATCTGATGCATGCCCGACATCGTCGCGTTTTAAAAATTCTTGACATCGATGATCATATTGAATAATAAGTGCTGTTTATTAATTTGAAACCATTCGGGGTTGCCGGTCTTGTTGCAGCTGCGACATCAGCCCTGCATTTGCGGTGACCTCGACAATCGCTCACTCTAAACGTTGTCATCATAAAAGGAGCGGCAGCATTGGCCAATCATAAATCAGCCTTGAAACGGGCACGGCAGAACGACATCCGGCGCCTGCGCAACAAAGCAATCAGAACCCGGGTAAAAAATGTGGTTAAAGATGTTCGGCAGACCCTTGCCGATCAAAGCGGCACAGATGCGGCGGTCGAACTGAACACCGCCAAGTCGGCCATCGACAAAGCCGCCAAAAAAGGGGTCATCCACCGCAACACCGCCGCCAGAAAGATCTCCCGCCTGACCAAACAGGTGAATGCCGCCCGCAAATAAAAAAACGTCGCTCCAGGAACAGACGTATCGGCGGGAATGTTCCGGATATCCCCTCTTTAGGCCAAATATCCGGAAACGGGAAGCCTCGGGGATGCTCGGCTAAAAACCCGAGGTCATGCGGTTGTATATCGTTTCGGCCAGGAGCCTGGTAGCGTTGGTAATCGCCGCGCGCTTGTTGACGTCCGTCGTTAATTTGTCGGCTTCGACCCTGTAAGGTTGACTTGCCGACAGCGCATCAGCCCGCCAGAGGACCTTGCCATCCGTTCCCGTAAGACGGGCCGCCACTTTAATGACGACGCGCCGTTCCGCACTGCTCAACTGTGTCCGCAGGGAAACGGTGTAAATCTGAACGGTCGAAATCACCCCGGAAAGCTCCGCGTCGGCGGTTTGCCGCTCACTCACCAGGATACCCTTCGGCCCAAGTGAGAGGAACTCATCGGTCAATTGAGCCGCCAGTACGTTCTCGACACCGAGCTCGGAGGTGCGGTTGTTAAAAATTGTAATAAAGACCCGCTTCACTTCGCCCGGCAATTCGCCGCCCCCTGAAAAACGATACCCGCAGGAGGCAATGGTGAAAACGGCCAGAACCACGATTCCGATTATTTTCCCGGGACTATCCAATTCGAACACCTGACTCTCAAATGACGATGTTGACGAGTTTTTTCTTCACAACGATCACTTTTTTGACCGGCCGATCTTCAATGAATTTTTTGACCCGCTCGTCAGCCAGCGCCTTTTTCTTAAGGGTGTCGTCGTCGGTATCGGCGTCGGTATTAAAACGGCTCCTGAGCTTTCCGTTCACCTGAACCACGATTTCGAGTTTGTCTCTTATCAGTGCGCTTTCACTGAATTTCGGCCACGGCTCCTGAAGAACGCTGGACTCGTGGCCCAGTGCCTGCCAGAGCTCTTCTGCAAAGTGTGGAACTATCGGTGAGAGCAGCAGCACGACGGTGTCCATGGCAAGACGCATGGTCGCAATCGTCGTGGCGGATGCTTCGCCCGGCTCGAAAGCCGCCATCGTGTTAAAGAGTTCCATGACGGCACTGATCGCTGTGTTAAAATGGAACCGGTCTTCGATATCTCTCGTAACGCGCTGAATGGTTTCGTGGATCTTGCGGTGCAGCTCGCGGGCGGAATCTTCGAGTAGATCGGGCTTGCCGTCGAACGGTGACGCCGTAGTTACCATTTCGATCCAAAAGGTAAAGAATCGCCATACACGGGTCAGAAAACGGTAACCGCCGTCGACCCCCTGTTCGCTCCATTCCAAATCCCTTTCCGGCGGCGCTGCAAAAAGGCAAAACAGGCGGGTCGTGTCGGCCCCGTATTTTTCCAGGAGTACATTTGGATCGACCACATTTTTCTTCGATTTGGACATCTTTTCGACGCGACCGATGCTCACCGATCGACCACATTTGGCACAGCACGGCGTCCCGTTTTTGTCCTCAACCTCTTCCGGCAGCAGAAAACCATGTTCGTCACAAATGAATGATTCCTTGCACACCATCCCTTGGGTCAAAAGGCGGGTAAAGGGTTCCTTGTAATCCACCAGGCCCAAGTCGCGCAGCACGCGGGTGTAGTAACGCGAATAAAGCAGGTGTAAAATCGCATGCTCAACACCGCCGATGTACTGATCGACCGGCATCCAGTAATCCACGGCATCCCGGTCGAACATCCCCTTGGCGTAACGCGGGCTGCAGTAGCGTTCGAAATACCAGGAAGATTCGACGAAAGTGTCCATGGTATCGGTTTCACGCCGGGCATCGGCGTGACCGCATTGCGGGCAGGTAGTGCGGATAAAGCTGTCCATAACCGGCAGCGGCGAACGACCACCCTCTAATAGTTCGGCGTCTTCCGGCAGAAGCACCGGCAAAGCCGCTTCAGATACCGGCACGATCCCGCAGTCCGGGCAGTGGATCATTGGAATCGGCGCTCCCCAGTAGCGCTGACGGGAGATGCCCCAGTCCCTTAGACGGAAACTGACCGTCTTTTTGCCGATCCGGTGCTCTTCGAGATACTTGGCAATCTCGTTCTGAGCTCTCTTGTTTCCCATCCCGTCGAAGGGTCCCGAGTTGACAAGGATACCATCACCGACGTAGGCTTCGGTCATGCTGTTTTCGTCGATTTCGCTATCGAGGGGCTTGACCACCACAATGATTTCCAAACCGTATTTTTTGGCAAATTCGAAATCGCGCTGATCGTGTGCCGGTACGGACATGACGGCGCCGGTACCGTATTCCATCAGGGCGAAGTTGGCGGTGAAAACCGGCATCCTCATCCGGGTCATCGGATTGAGGCAATAGGCGCCCGTAAAGACCCCTTCCTTTTCGTAGCTTTCCACGGTCTTGGCGGACCGGTCCTGAAGCGCCATCCGATCGACAAATTCGGCCACTGCCTGTTCCTGAGGCGTGTTTCGAGAAAGCGTGATCACCAGCGGGTGTTCGGGAGCCAGGACCATGAAAGTCGCCCCGAAAACTGTATCCGGCCGGGTTGTGAAGACGGCAATGTCGCGCTCTTTTTCATCGGCTGAATTTTCGATTTCAAATCGTATTTCGGCGCCGACGCTCTTGCCGATCCAGTTTTTCTGCATCGTGATGACTTTTTCCGGCCATCCCGGGAGTCGATCGCTATAGAGCAGAAGATCATCGGCATAATCGGTCACGCGGAAAAACCACTGCCAGAGTTTTTTCTGTCGTACGGGCTTACCGCAGCGCCAGCATAATCCAGCCTCTACCTGCTCGTTGGCCAGCACCGTCTGGCAAGGGTCGCACCAGTTGACGAAAGACTCCTTGCGGTAGGCCATACCGCGCGCGTACATCTTCAAGAACAGCCATTGTTCCCAACGATAATACTCCGGCGTGCAGGTGGCGATCTCTCGGTCCCAGTCGTAGCTGAATCCCATGCGTTTCAATTGCTTGCGCATGGTGGCGATATTGTCATAGGTCCAGCGGGCCGGGTGGCTCTTGTTGGCGATGGCGGCATTTTCAGCCGGCATGCCGAAGGCATCCCACCCCATGGGGTGCAGCACGTTGAAACCGCGCATCCGCATGTACCGGGCCACGACATCACCGATAGTGTAGTTGCGCACGTGGCCCATGTGGATCTTACCGGAAGGATAAGGAAACATTTCCAACAGGTAGTATTTCTTACGTTGAGGTTCTCCCTTTACTCTAAACAGACGGTTATCGACCCAGTATTTTTGCCACTTGGCCTCAATGGTTTGCGGGTTGTATTTTTCATCTAACATGTATCGTTTCCTCGCATCATCAAAAACAGCTAAAGGTACTTTAGCGCAGAAGGTGATGATATTTTTAAGTGAGCCCTCACATGCCGCGCATCGGCCGTGGCGCCTATCCGCCAAACGAGCGGTGTTGTTTCATGCCACAATATAGACCAAATATCAAGGTTGGGCCGCATATTATTCCTTAAAAATCGTTTGACTTGTCCGCTGCAATTTCATAATCTGATTGTTTAAAAATTTAACCTGTTCCGGCGATATGCCATTTATGGCGCCTGGTTTTGAGGGCACATGCACAGTCCCGTCGCGGCATGTTTCCCCCCAACCACCGCAACGGGAAGGCTGATATCCAATCCGTATCCCGCCCCCCCACAATCCGGAAATTGACGCAAATAAACGATAATGCAAGGTAACGAGACAGCAATGAACAGCAAGATTTTGATAAATGCCGTTGACCACGAAGAATGCCGGATCGCGAAGGTTACCGACAGCAAGTTGGAGGCGTTTCACATCGAAAGCGCTTCGCGGGAAATAACCCAAGGCAATATCTTCAAAGGGATCATCACCCGCCTCGAGCCCAGTCTTCAGGCGGTTTTTGTCGACTACGGCGCCGAACGTCACGGGTTTCTGCAGAAAAACGACATCCACCGAGATTATTTTCATGACAGCCCCAACGGAGATCTGTCCCTGAACACGATCGTGAAAAGAGGCCAGGAGGTTCTCGTCCAGATCACCAAGGATCCGATTGCCCAGAAAGGGGCGATGCTGAGCACTTTTATTTCCCTGCCGGGACGTTATCTGGTACTGATGCCGGGCAGCGACTCCCGCGGCATATCCCGCAAGATCGAAGATGAAGAGGAACGCCAGCGGCTCAAAGAGATTATCAACAGCCTCAAACTGCCGGAGGGTTTCGGCGTGATCGTGCGTACGGCCGGTGCGGACTGCAACAAAACCCAACTCAGCAAAGATCTCAACTACCTGATGCGCCTTTGGGAGAACATCAAGGCCAGCGTCGGTCAGGAGCAGGCCCCGGCCCTGCTCTACAAGGAACGCAACCTGGTATTGCGCTCCATCCGTGATTCTTTCAACGCCGATATCACGGAAATTTTGATCGACGATGCGCCGGTGTTCTATGAGGTCAAAAATTTCATCAAGATCATCTCCCCCAAGCACTTGAATATCGTAAAACTCTACAAGGGCGACCGACCGCTGTTTACAAAATTCCAGCTCGAAAATCAGATCGCTTCAATTTTCGACAACCGGGTGCCGCTTGTGTCAGGTGGTTCCATCGTCATCGAGCAAACCGAAGCCCTGGTGGCCATCGATGTCAATTCCGGCAAAGCAACCCAGAAAAAGTCGATCGAGGAGACGGCCTTTCAGACCAACTTGGAAGCTGCTGAAGAAATTACCCGTCAATTGAGATTGCGGGACCTCGGCGGTCTGATCGTCATCGATTTTATCGATATGAAGGAATTAAGGCGCCGGGCTGAAATCGAACGCGCCATGAAAACATTCATCAAGTTGGACAAGGCCCGCATCAAGGTCGGCCGCATCAGTGGATTCGGCCTTATGCAGATGTCGCGACAACGCATCCGTCCCTCAATTGAATTCAGCAGCTACGTCCCATGTCCAAACTGCCAAGGCAAGGGGGTCACACCCTCCACTGAGACCCTGGTGCTGAGTTTCCTGCGCAAACTGCGCTTGGAAACGTTGAAGGGGGATGTCACCAGCGTCAAAGGTGTGGTGCCGCCAGAGGTTGCGAAGTACCTGCTGAACAGAAAGAAAAAAGAAATCCTGGACCTCGAGATGCGACGCAACCTCAATATTGTCATCGAGGGAGACAGCACCATGGCGCCCGGCGACTGCGCCATTCTCTGCAGCTGAGACGACTTAGGCGCATTGCACACAATACGCCGCGAAAAGGCCCTCAAATGACCCTGAACGCCTTCTGCCGTCTCAATACCCGGCCAAACGGCCGTCGCGGTTGACACCCCGGCCCGGTTACTGTATCAGAAAGGCGCCTCATAGGACACTAAGGGCTCACCACAAATAATTAAATAAAGCCGCGTTCACAGTGAACGCGGCTCAACCGTACACGGGTCTGCCGATAGCGAGCGCCGGCAGGAAACCGGTTAATTTGCGTGCCAACGCAGCAAGGAGGTCCGATCTTGTTTGGAATCGCTTATGCAATGGGTCAAGGCGGCGGAGCCGCCGGTAACGGAGCAGCAGGATTCACCGGCTTTATACCGTTGATCCTGATGTTCGTCATCTTCTATTTTCTGCTGATTCGCCCCCAACAGAAGAAAACAAAAGAGCACCGCGAGATGATCGCCTCTCTGAAAAGGGGCGACCGTATCATTACCAGTGGCGGCATTTACGGCCGCATTACGGGATTGGACGATTCAACGCTGACAGTCGAGATTGCGGACAAAGTCCGCGTCAAGATTGCCCGTGGAAATGTCGGCGGCAAGGTACAAGCTGCATCGCAGGAACCGGCTGAGAAAAAAGCCTGATCCCGGCTGCCGGTCGATCCGAAACAGCGTCCCTCTGCGGATTCTCGGCCAACACCGCTCGATTTCCGGTTCGAAAATGCGCAATTTACGCGACGTCGAGGAAAGTAAAAAATGACGCGGGGGCGCGTGCGAACAAGGCGCACCGGCAATATCGCAGACCTGCCACGCCTTCGGTCACGCCGCGGGCTTAATTGACGCCGGTATTGCCGACGAGGTTTTGGATCGGGCCACCCGGACCAATTGCTGCCTTGCTTCGGTTTGTTAGAAGATAGGATCGATCAGTGGCCGGTCGAGGATGCTCTATCGTGTGCCTCTGACAAAGATTTTTTGCGCCGATCAGGGCCGCCTGCACGATGGGTTGCTTTCTATTTGCGGATCGATGAAGAATTATTTGGTTTCACGCCGTCAGCGGTTTTTTGTTCATCCTACACAGAAAGGAACGGATTGTTGAAGAATTTTTCCTGGAAGTGGATATTGGTTCTTTCAGTCATCTTGATTGCGGTGGTCTACCTACTGCCGTCGATAGCACCCGGTGTGTGGCCGCACAAGAAGATAAACCTCGGCCTGGACCTCCAGGGGGGCATGCATCTGGCGCTCGAGGTCGAAACGGAAAAAGCCGTCGAAAACAACATCGAACGGATCGGCCAGGAGCTGCGGACCTTCATGAAAACAGAGCGTATCCGTCAAATCGGCCTGAGCATTCCGGGAGGCACTAAAATCGAGGTCAAGCTGCCGGACAAGGAAAACCTCGACAAGTTCGATGCCCTCGTAAACAAAGAGTATCGTGGGCTCGAAACGACCCGTCAAAGCGAGGGTGAGGCCACCACGGTCACCCTGCGTCTGCCGCAATCCGAGATCGATCATATCAAGGACCTTGCCGTCCGGCAGGCCCTCGAAACCATCCGCAACCGTATCGATCAGTTCGGTGTCAGCGAACCGGACATCCGGCGCCAGGGGGAAAACCGTATTCTCGTTCAGTTGCCCGGGGTCAAAGAAACCGAACGGGCCAAAGACCTTATCGGTAAAACCGCCCTGCTGGAATTCAAGCTCGTGGATGAAGACAATGATGTCAATGCCGCGCTCAAGGGCAGCTTGCCCCGAGACGACGAGATTCTGTATCAGTACGAACTTGATCCTAAAACCGGTCAAAGAATCAACCAGGTACCGTTCCTGCTGAAAAAAAGGACCTTGCTGACCGGAGCCCAGTTGACCGATGCCCGCGTCCAGATCGACAGTCGCTACAATGAGCCTTATGTGTCGATATCATTCGATAAAAAAGGTGCCCGGATCTTCGAGAAGGTCACCGAAGAAAATGTCAAGAAACGCCTGGCGATTGTGCTCGACAACCGGGTCTACTCGGCCCCCGTGATACAGGAAAAAATCCCCGGCGGCCAAGCCCGCATCACCGGACGCTTCAGCGCCGAAGAGGCCAATGACCTGGCCATCGCCCTGCGTGCCGGCGCCCTGCCGGCCCCGGTCAAAATTCTGGAGGAAAGGACCGTCGGGCCTTCTCTCGGTTCGGATTCGATTCGCCAAGGTTTGATATCGATGTGCATCGGCGGCATTCTCGTGGTGCTTTTCATGGCCGTTTATTACAAGGCCGCCGGCGTGATCGCCGACA
Organism: uncultured delta proteobacterium; assembly: GCA_963787235.1. Lineage (GTDB taxonomy): Bacteria > Desulfobacterota > Desulfobacteria > Desulfobacterales > SG8-13 > JARFQH01. Next base: position 3,795 of record CAWBCG010000079.1, on the reverse strand, counting down.
TTGCCCTGCTGCTCAATATCCTGCTGATCGGCGGCGGTTTGGCCGCCTTCCAGGCGACCCTCACGCTTCCGGGCATCGCCGGCATAATTCTGACCATCGGTATGGCCGTGGATGCCAACGTGCTGATATTCGAACGTATCCGCGAAGAACTCAACCTCGGGAAAACGGTGCGGGCTGCGGTGGATGCCGGTTATGACCGCGCCACCCTGACCATCTTGGACGCCAACGTCACCACGCTGATCGCCGCCGTGGTCCTTTTCCAGTTCGGAACCGGCCCGGTGAAGGGGTTTGCCGTGACCCTGAGCCTGGGAGTGATCGCCAGTCTGTTTACGGCACTCATTTTGACCCGGCAGATTTTCGACTTCTTGCTGTTGGGACGGAGCCTGAAGCACTTGAGCATCTGATTCACGGAGGCGAAGCGCCGGTCGACCCGAATCCGCAACCGTCAAACGACACCTGTGCTCGTTTTTTATTCTTAGAGAGGGACCCTTGATGCAGTTCATAAAACCGGATATCAACATCAATTTTATCGGGGTGCGTAAAATTGCCTATAGCGCATCGCTGGCCATGATCCTGATCAGCATCGCCTCGCTCGTCTTCCAAGGTGGACCGGACTACGGAATCGATTTTGCGGGCGGAACGGTGATTCAGGTCAAGTTCTCATCCCCGGTGGGTATCGATGCCGTCAAATCGGGCCTGGCCGACAGCGGTATCGAACAACCGTCGGTGCAACGATTCGGTGAAAAAAGCGAAAACGAATTTCTGATCCGAACGCAAGGCCTCACCGAAACCTCCGAAGGGTTCACGAAACACCTTCAGGATAAACTGAAGTCTGCCACCGGCAGTGAGGTTGAAATCCGGCGGGTTGAGATGGTGGGACCTCAAGTCGGAAAAGACCTGAGGGAAAAAGCCCTTCTGGCGATGTTCTATGCGCTGCTCTTCATCACAATTTACATCTCCGGACGCTTCGAGTTCAAATGGATGATCAGCGGCATTATGGCGGCCGCCCTGGCGGGGGCGTTGTATGTCTTCCAACTGTTTCACGTCAGCGTCCCTTTTCTGATGGCCGCAGCCCTGGTGGTCGCTTTGCTTCTATTTTGGATTTTGCAACTCAGATACGCCATGGGGGCAATCGTGGCCCTGATTCACGACGTCACCATAACTGTGGGGATTTTTTCGATCTTCGGCAAAGAGTTCACCCTGCCCATCATTGCCGCCCTGCTGACCATCATCGGCTATTCGCTCAACGACACCATCATCGTGTTCGATCGCATTCGTGAAAACCTGCGCAAGCACCACAGGCAATCTCTTGGCTTCATCATCAACCGCAGCGTAAACGAGACCCTCAGTCGTACGATATTGACCTCGGGGACCACTCTTATCGTGGTGGCCGCGCTCTTTTTTTTCGGCGGGGGTATCATTCATGACTTCGCCTTCGCGCTTATGGTCGGCATCTTCGTCGGCACTTACTCTTCGATTTACGTGGCCAGTCCCATTCTGCTGGCCTGGCAGCGTTCGAAGAAGTGACCATGACGGAGAAAGGTCGGAAAAACGCACCGCGTACCGGTTTGCACAACCTTGATGATGACGATCGCGACCGGGGCTCGACGAAGCCCGTCCCAATTAAGGATACCGGTGCGGCAGAAGCGCTCTTGCCTTGGTTTCTTCTGAAAAGTGTGCCGGGTATCGGCAACCATCTTTTCAAACGACTTATCGATCACTTTGGTTCTCCGGAGAGGGCTCTCCAAGCCGCAGAACAGGATTTGCAGGTTATCGAGGGCATGAACCGGCCCCTGGTTCGCCGCATGAAAACCCACGGGATTCAGCCCTCGGTGCGGCAGGATATGGCCCTTGCCGCACAAAAGGGCGTTCGGATCGTTACCATGAACGATCCGGACTATCCGGCACTGCTGCTTCAGATACCCGATCCGCCCCCCTTTCTCTACGCCCGCGGCACACTGGAATCTCAGTGCAAGACCGTTGCCGTTGTGGGATCGCGCATCGCCACCCGCTACGGGCTCTCGATGGCCGCGCGTCTTAGCGCCGAACTGGCGGCCTGCGGGGTAACAGTCGTCAGCGGCATGGCGCGCGGGATCGACACCGCCGCCCACGAAGGCGCCCTTCAATCCGGCGGGCGCACGGTAGCCGTTCTCGGCAGTGGTTTGGAAGAAGTGTATCCGGCTGAAAACCGGAAACTGTTTCAATCGATCGTCCGGAATGGAGCCGTGCTGTCCGAGTTTCCGATGCTGACCAAACCTGAACCGCATAACTTTCCGATCCGCAACCGGATCATCAGTGGCATGTCTTACGGAACGGTGATCGTCGAGGCCTCAAAAAAAAGTGGTTCGCTGATTACGGCCCGTTTGGCCGCCGAACAGAACCGAGAGGTCTTTGCCGTGCCGGGCAGTGTCCAATCATTTAAGAGCATCGGCACCCATACACTGATCAAGCAAGGCGCTAAGCTGGTCGAAAACGCACAGGATGTTCTTGAGGAGATCGCCGGCCCGCTCTTCGAAGGCAGGCGACCGGCCGATCACTACCCGTCTATAAGGAAGGAGCCGCCCGCTCTCACAACAGAAGAAGCCATCGTGTGCGGCGCCCTGGAACCTTATCCGGTCCATATAGACGATCTGGGGCGCAAATTGTCCATGGCGCCCGGCAAACTGGCGAGCATCCTGCTGCAACTGGAACTGAATGGTTTTGTCGAACAATCCCCGGGCAATTTTTTCGCAAGAGTTGACGACGCCTTGTTCCGGCGTCATCATTAGAACGAATGTTGAGTCAGGTATCAGCGCCGCCGCTGGGCGCCGCCTCCAGTTTAATCGAAGAGGAAATGTTTACGTTTCGGTGGAAAATTCCAAATCACAAACAACAAATAAAAAACAAATGACAGTAACCAAAATTCAAAATTACAAAGATGCGAGGTTCAGCAGTGACCAAACCCCTGCTCGTCGTCGAATCGCCGACAAAAGTCAAAACCCTTAAAAAATATCTTGGCAAAAATTTCAACATTGCCGCTACTGTCGGGCATCTTAAAGACCTGCCCGCCAAAGAAATGGGTATCGACGTCGAAAACGGCTTCAAACCCGACTATCACAGTATTCCCGGTAAACAGCGCGTCATCAAAGGGCTGAGACAATCGGCCAGGGACACCAGCGACGTCTACCTGGCCCCGGACCCTGACCGCGAGGGAGAGGCAATTGCATGGCACGCCGCCGAAATCCTGAAGAAAAAGGGACGTAAATTTTATCGGGTTCTCTTTCACGAACTCACCGAAAACGCCATCCGGGAAGCGATCGCAACGCCGAAAGATCTCGATCACAACAAATACGAAGCCCAGCAAGCCCGCCGCATACTCGACCGTCTTGTCGGATACCTCATCTCTCCGCTCCTGTGGCGCAAGGTCAAAGGCGGCCTCAGTGCCGGGCGGGTGCAGTCCGTAGCGCTGCGAATCATCTGTGAGAGAGAACGCGCCATTCAGGCCTTCGAACCCGTGGAATACTGGTCGATCACCGCCCACCTGGAGGGTGACACGCCGCCGGCTTTTACCGCCAAACTGGTGAAGAAAAAGGGTAAAAAAATCACCATCTCCGATGGGGAGACGGCTGAGGAAATTCTAAAGGGACTCGAAGACCGGCAGTATGTCGTCGACGCGGTTAAGAAGAAAGTCACCAAGCGTAACCCGCAACCGCCCTTTACAACCAGTAAACTGCAACAGGAGGCGATCCGGAAACTTCGTTTCTCAGCCAAGAAAACCATGCTCATTGCCCAGCAGCTTTACGAAGGGGTCGAATT
>CAWBCG010000078.1:0-6034 GCA_963787235.1 uncultured delta proteobacterium | reverse complement strand
TGCGCCCCAGGGTGGCCGCGCGGCCGGAGGCCGCCCACGGGAAACGGCTGACGCTGTGATCGATGTTGTTCGCTTTGGCCTCGGTTTCGGTCAGGCCGGCCCAGGCGATCTCAGGGTCGGTGAAGACGACCGCCGGGATCACGGCCGGTTCGAAAGCCACCTTGCGGCCGGCGATGACCTCTGCCGCGACGCGGCCCTGATGGGAGGCCTTGTGGGCCAGCATCGGCTCATCGGCCACGTCCCCGATCGCGAAAATGGCATCGACATTGGTCCGCTGCTGGCGCGTCCACGCGAATGAATCCGCGCTTATCCGTCTGCACGCCGGCGTTTTCAAGACCCAATCCGGAGGTGGTCGGTCGGCGGCCGACCGCCGCCAGAGCCCGCTCGAAAATCCGTGTCTGCCGCCGCCCGTCCGGTCCTTCAATCACGACCCGCAGGCCGTTTTTCTGGGCTTTCATCTCCTTGACCGTCGTTTCAAGCAACAGCTGCTCAAACAGTCCGTTCAGCCGTTTTTGCAGAACACCGACCAGGTCGCGATCCACCCCGGGGAGCAGGTTTGCGGTCATTTCCACCAGGGTGACCCTGGACCCCAGAGCCGCATAGACCGTTCCGATTTCAAGCCCGATGTAACCGCCGCCGATCACGAGCAATTTTTTCGGCACGGTGTCGAGTTCGAGTGCAGCGGAGGAGTCCATGAGACGATCGGAATCCACGTCCCCAACGGGCAAGGCGCTGGCGTGGGAACCGGTGGCGATGATGGCGTTTTCGAACGACAACTTGCCCGTCGAACCGCCGGTTTCATTGATTGTCAGCGTTCGGTGATTCTCGAAAGCGGCGGTGGCCTGACGATACTGAATGCGACGCTGCTTGACCAGCTGCCCCAACCCCCCGGTCAGCTTGGCCACGACGTCATTTTTCCAGCTGCGCAGTTTGGCGGTTTGAATCTTGGGACTGGCGAAAACGACGCCATGGTCCTTGGCCGAGCGGGATTCGATGATCTGTGCGGCGATGTGAAGAAGTGCCTTCGACGGAATACACCCCCGGTACAGGCAAACGCCGCCCGGGTTCGGTTCGGGGTCGATCAGCGTTACCTGCAATCCGAGATCGGCCGCCAGAAAAGCGGCGGCGTAACCCCCCGGACCCGCTCCGATAACGGCCACTTGCGTGTTCATCTTTGCCATAGCGTCTCCTTGCTGTTGTGTCAGCAATTCTCGTTGAATATCTAACCCCTCTTACTCTGCCGGGTAAAGGTTTCGTAATCCGTAACACGTAACGTGTCGAACGTCAGTCGAGGTGCAGGGTCAGAGGCTGCTCGATGCCATCCCGAATCCAGCGCACGAAACGCGCGGCGTCGGCACCATCGGCGATGCGGTGGTCATACGACAGCGCCAACGGCAGCAGCGTGCGGGGCCGAAACTCGCCGTCTACGTACAGGGGTTCGATCGACGCCCGGCTGACCCCCAGGATGGCCGCCTGCGGCCAAAAAACCACCGGCGTAAAATTTGTGCCGCCGATGCCTCCCTGGTTGGAAATGGTGAAAGTGCCGCCTTCCATTTCATCGGGCTTGATCTTCTTGTCGCGGGCACGGCGGGCCAGGTCGACGATTTCAACGGCCAGTTCGAGGATCGATTTGCGGTCGGCGTTGCGCACCACCGGCACCAGAAGGCCGCGCGGCGTGTCGACCGCCAGGCCGATGTGAACGTATTTTTTTAAAATCAACCGGTTGTTGGCCGTGTCGATGCTGGCGTTAAAGGCTGGGAATCGCTTGAGAGCCGCGGCGCAGATCTTCATCAGGACGGCCGTAATGGTCAGCTTGCCTCCCTGATCGGCGACCTTGTCGGCATGGCGACCCATAAAGTCCAGTGCGGCGGTGATGTCAACCCGCTCGAACTGCGTCACATGCACCACCGTCTGCCAGGAGGCGGCCACGCTTCCCGCGGTCAGGCGCCGGACACTGGTCAGTTCACGGGTTTCGACTTCCCCCCAGCGGCTGAAATCGGGCAGCGCCGGCTGTTCCGCCGAGTCCGACGCCTGGACCGCGGTATCGGACTGGCCCCCCGTTGAAAGCTCCTTTTTTACATGGGCCTTGACGTCGGTCTCGGTGATCCGCTCCCCTGGTCCGGCCGCCTTGACGGCATGGATATCGATTCCCAGTTCCCTGGCAAAACGGCGCACCGAGGGCGATGCCGGTGCAGGTTTTTGCGCCTCTGCCTGCGGCCGCTTCTCATCGGTTTCGGCTTCGCGGGCCTTCTCTTCTTCTTCGCTCTCTTCCGCTTTCCTCTCGGGCTCGGCCTGCTCCGCCTTCTGGCTCTCTTCCTCTTCTGCGTCGTGCTTTTTCTCCGGCGTCTCTTGGGTCGCCTCTTCTTGCGGCGGCGCTTTCTCCTCCGCCTTCGCTTTCCCGCCTTTCTGCGCTTCGGCTCGCTCTTCCTCTTTTTCTTCCCCGGCCGCGTCCTTCTCGGTGTCGATTTTAGCGATCACGTCGCCCACGTTCATTTCGTCACCTTCCTGAACGAGAACCTCCGTGATCCGGCCTTCAAAGGGCGAGGGGATTTCAACGACCGCTTTATCGGTTTCGAACTCGATGATGGTATCATCAACCTTGACATCGTCACCGGGTTCGACCAGCACCTCGACGACGTTGCCGGAAGTGACGTTTTCGCTGATTTCGGGGATTTTGATTTCTTTTATCATTGCGGCTCCTCATATCAGGGTCCCAGTAAAAATTAATTCCACATCTTGCTTGTCTTTTGGCCCGTCTACTGCGTTACATCCACCGACACGTATCTCGATATGCGCCGCTGGATGTGCCTTGCAGACGAACCCAAATCCGGCGCAATCTTGTGGAATTATTTCTTACCGTGACCCTTAAGCAAAGAGGGGGTTTACCTTTTCCGGATCGATGTCCAATTTTTTCCCGGCCTTTTCGACTACCGAAAGAGTCACCCGTTTCTCACGCGCCAGGGCGACCAGCGCCGCAAAAGCGATATGACGCGCGTCGACCTCGAAGAAATCCCGCAGGGCCGACCGGGTGTCGCTGCGGCCGTAACCGTCGGTGCCGAGCAGTATTGTCTCACCCGGAATCCACTTCGCAACGATTGCCGGCAGGGCCTTGAGGTAGTCGGTGGCGGCCACGAAGACGCCTTTTTCAGCGGACAACTGCCGCTGTAGATAGGACGGCTGAGGGTCCCGCTGCGGATGGCGCAGGTTGCGGCGCTCGGCGGTGAGGGCATCCCAGTAGAGGTTTTTAAAGCTGGTGACGCTCCAGACATCGGAGGCGACCCCGAACTCTTCTTCCAGCAGCGTCTGAGCGGCGAGCGCCTCGTTCACGATCGTGCCGGCGGCCAACAAGTGCGCCTTGATCTTAGCCCGCCGATTCTCGGAAGCCCTGAATTTGTAAATTCCTTTCAAAATACCTTCCTCGACCCCCTCCGGCATAGCGGGCATAGAGTAAAACTCATTCATGACGGTCAAGTAATAGACGACGTCTTCCTCTTCGGTCAGCATGCGGCGCAGGCCTTCCCGAACGATGACCCCGATTTCGTAGGCATAGGCCGGGTCGTACGTCCGCACCGAGGGATTGCCCAAGGCCAGCACATGGCTGTGTCCATCCTGGTGCTGCAGACCCTCTCCGGCCAGGGTCGTGCGCCCGGCGGTCGCCCCCACCAAAAATCCGCGAGCCCGGGAATCCCCGGCCGCCCAAATCAGATCGCCGATGCGCTGAAATCCGAACATCGAGTAAAAGAAGAAAAAGGGAAGCGTCCGGATGCCGTGGGTCGAATAGGCCGTACCGGCGGCAATGAACGAAGAGATCGATCCGGCCTCGGTGATGCCCTCCTCCAGGATCTGCCCGTCTTTGGCCTCTTTGTAATAGAGCAGGCTCTCCTTGTCGACCGGCTCGTAGTTCTGTCCGACGTGCGAGTAGATACCGAACTTGCGAAACAGGGACTCCATGCCGAAGGTGCGGGCCTCATCAGGGATAATGGGCACGATATACTTTCCAAAGGTCTTGTCTGCCAACAGCTTGCCCAACAGATGGACCATGGCCATGGTCGTGGCCAGCTCGCGGTCGCCGGAGCCTTTCGCCAGTTCGGTGAAAACATCGTCCGGCGGCAGTTCCACTGCGGGCGCCGCAGTGTGCCGCACCGGCAGAGGTCCCCCCAACTCCGATCGGCGCTTCTGCAGGTACTTCATTTCTTCACTTTCTTCCACCGGCCGATAGAAAGGGGTCTCCTTGATGTCCGCATCGGAAATCGGTATGCCGAAGCGGCTGCGAAAATGTCTTAGTTCCTGTTCGTTGAGCTTTTTCTGCTGGTGGGTGACGTTGCGCCCTTCACCGGCCTCGCCCAGCCCGTAGCCCTTGATCGTTTTGGCCAGAATCACCGTCGGTGATCCCCTGTGGTTGACGGCGGCATGGAAGGCTGCGTAAACCTTTTCGGGATCGTGTCCGCCGCGGCGAAGCTTCCACAGCTGTTCGTCGGTGTAATGGCTGACCATTTCCTCGAGTTCGGGGTACTTTCCAAAAAAATCCTTGCGAATGAGGTCCCCGCCGGCCGCGGAATACAGCTGATACTGGCCGTCGGGTACCTCTTGCATGCGCCGTACCAGCAAGCCTTTATCGTCCCGGGCCAGCAGCGGGTCCCAATCGCTGCCCCAGATCACCTTGATGACGTTCCAGCCGGCCCCGCGGAATACGGCTTCCAGTTCCTGGATGATCTTGCCGTTGCCGCGCACCGGACCATCGAGGCGCTGCAGGTTGCAATTGACCACATAGATGAGGTTGTCCAGATTTTCGCGCGCCGCCAGGGTAATGGCACCCAGCGATTCGGGCTCGTCCAGCTCACCGTCGCCGAGAAAAACCCAAATTTTCTGATCGTCCGACTTCTTGAGGCCACGATCCTCCAGATAACGGCTGAAACGCGCCTGATAGATGGACATGATCGGAGAGAGCCCCATCGAAACCGTCGGAAACTGCCAAAACTCGGGCATCAGATAAGGATGCGGATACGACGACAGACCGCCGCCGGGTTGGGTTTCCTGCCGGAAATCTTCCAGCTGCTTTTCACTGATACGCCCTTCCACAAAAGCACGCGCGTAAACTCCCGGCGATGCATGGCCCTGAAAATAGACGATGTCGCCCGGATGGTCGTCCGTCCTGGCCCTGAAAAAATGATTGAACCCCACCTCGAAGAGGGTCGCGCAGGAGGCATAGGTTGAAATGTGCCCGCCGATGCCGCTGTTGCGACGGTTGGCCCGCACCACCATGGCCATGGCGTTCCAGCGGATGATGCTTTTGATCCGGCGTTCGATCTCGCGGCTGCCCGGGAAAACAGCTTGATGCTCCGCCGGTATGGTGTTCACGTAAGGTGTGGTGACCGAGCATTCCCCGCCGACGCCGTATTTCTGAGCCCTGAACTGCAGGCGCCGCAGCAAGTCCTGCACCCGCTCGGCTCCCTGACTCTTATAAACATAGTCCAGCGACTCGAGCCATTCTCGATTTTCCTGTTCGGTCTCCCGGGCATCGGTTTCGTTTTTTTCGGAGGTCATTTGAACCGGCCTTCCTGTTAGTGATTTTTTCGCGTTGGGGTAATCTCAAACCCGTATTGTTTCGGAGTAACAACGCACTCGAGCCACATTTCCCTGGAACGAGGTATTCACGGCCAATTCACAGAGAGGTGAACCGCAACCCATCCACCACCGACGCTTACGTCTAAATTTTTTCACAGGGCACCGCATCTGCTTTGTTGTCGGGTACTTGAAGTACAAAATCACGTCAGCGTGCCCGACGCCTTGCATCTGCGGCACCCTGTAAACGCTTACAATTAGGTGGTTTGAAGCCCATCGGACTTTGCAACCCTGTATACGGTTACCAATTTTCTAAAATTGAATGTCAGTAAAATAATCTGCCCAGCCCGATTTCAAAATAGGGTATTTACCGTATTCTGTTTGTCAATGGATCGTATTGACCTGCTACCCCTTGATTTTTGAGTTACGATTATTACAATTCCTTTAAGCAAGGCGATAAATGCCATGCTTA
>CAWBCG010000077.1:0-90031 GCA_963787235.1 uncultured delta proteobacterium | reverse complement strand
CAAAGGGTCTCACAAAATCGTTTGATTTCAGGCAGGACGGTTCCGATTTCCGGCAATTCGGGATATTTTGTTAGCGACAGCGCCTGCAGGTCGATGGGGGTATAGCACAACTTATCGTCCAACGATCGGGCGTCGGATGCGCCGCCACCGGTGACCTGTTCCTTCTGCACCATCTGCGGATTCAATCTCTTGGCAAACTGCAGTGCGCAGCTCGGAGAAATCGACGCGTTGACACGCTTGATTTCCTGATTGACAAGCCGGTGCATTTCGAGCACCAGATCGTAATAGACTTGAGTCGAATCTGGGGTGGTGGTCATGTCTGTTTCAGGCCGGCCGTGGAGATAGATGGCGCAAGATTTTTGCAGGGCTTCGTAAGCGTTGCAAACCAGTTTCACGAATCGGGTGCAGAATCCGATAGCAAATGGCATGCACAACCGGGTGTTTTGCGGCACGACTGCCCCGGCAGCGGTAAGGAGGGTTCCCTCCACGTTGAGCATTTCGTAGAAGGCCGGTGCCTGATGTCCTCGCAGCAGCAGGTGGTTGAGAAGGGCCGCCGGGTCCCGGACCTCAGCCTCCTTGCGTCGAAGCGCCTTCACATAGCTATTGAACAGGTCGATTTTTTCGTCGAGTTGTCGCCGGTTCTCAAAAAAGGACCCGGCAACATCGGTCAGAATTTCCTCGACCAGAGGATCAATGAAATCGTCGTTGAATCCCATTTTGCGGCTCCCCGGAAAAACGTTTTGGGCTAATACCATATCAGTCTAAACGGTTCGAGACAAATGAATAGTGAGTCCACTATCGCTTTCATCTTCACTTGCCCTGCCTCGTGTGACAAGATATGAATCTTTTCGGATCGCATCTCTGCAAATCTCTGCTGTGGGAAATAGATGAGTGATAGGCTCGCAGAATTTTTGAATCATCCCCTGGCCGTCGGCAACCGGACGATATCCGGGAGACTGGTACTGGCACCCATGACCCATCTTGGAAACATCGCCATGCGAGAACTGCTGGCCTCTTTCGGTGGATTTGGATTGCTTTTTTCTGAGATGTGCAGCGCCAGAAGGATTCCTCATGAAAATCGTGAGACGTCAGACCTGTTTTGTTGGAGGGATCAAGAGTTGCCGCATCTGGTCTGTCAAATTGTCGGTTTCGACCCGGCGACCATGGCCAGAGCAGCCCGCACCGTCCAGGAGGCGGGATTTTTCGGGGTCGATCTCAACTTCGGATGTTCGGTTGCTGCGATCTGCAGTCGCCGTTGCGGAGCGGCACTCCTGAAGCAGCCGTCTTTGGCTGCCGCCATTGTGGAAGCGGTGCGCCGATCGGTTTCGATTCCTGTTTTTGTCAAATTTCGCACCGGCTGGCAGGATAGTCCTCTGACGGCCGTTGATCTGGCGCGTCGATTCGAGGCGGCCGGAGCCGATGCCCTGACCTTTCATCCCCGCGTCGCGCCGGATCGTCGCTCACGCCCGCCGCGGTGGGAATATATCGGTTTGGTCAAACAGGCGGTTTCGATTCCGGTTTTTGGAAACGGCAATGTTTTCAGTCGGGCGGATTGTATTACAATGCTGTCGATGACCGGTTGCGATGGAATTGCCCTCGGACGGATGGCAGTGGCCCGTCCGTGGGTTTTTTCAGAGTGGGCCGATGGCGTGTCAGTCGGACCGAATATCTACGAAAACACTGCACTGAGACTGACCGCTCTCCTGCCGCTGTATTTCGACGAAGCTCGGGCCGTTCGCCGTTTCAAGAAATTCGCGCTTTACTTTGCCGCCAACTTCCGGTTTGGTCACACTCTTTACACCCGGATCTTCAATGCATCCGACATGGAGGCGATCCGGTCGATCCTCAGATCCTTTTTTCAAACACCGCCCGATTTGACCATGCGGCCTAACATGAATTTGTTCAACAATTGACGTAGCTCAATTGGTCGCCCTTCAGAAGGTGGCGATGGCCGAGGTTTTTGACCATCGGCGCGGAGAATATGGCGCCGCCCGGCATCGGCAAAAGGCCGATCAGGGCGGGAAAGACTATGAGGTTGAGCGATGGGCGCCTCACCAGTCCGCGGAAATTATCGAGTAATCTGTTCATCTGGCCGGCTACCTCCATACTGTGACTGAGGACCAGGATCAGCATGACGATGATGGCCAGGGCAAGCGTCTTGGGTTGCGTCACGGAAAGCAGGGCTGATTTGAGGATCTGCAGGGGACCCAAACCGAATGAGAGTCCGAGAGCCAGCGCACCTGCCGTGAGGGCATTGCCGAGGCTAAATTTATTACGAATGGCAACCAGAATCAGTATGAAAGCCAGGGCAATCCGCAAAATGGCGGGGATGTGATCGAGAAATGACATGGAGAATGCGTCCGCTGTGGGTGAAACGAGTTGTGATGGTCACCGTGCGATGCGACGTTTCGAAAATTAAGACCATATCAACCGTCTGGAGACGGATGGTCTGTTTTTTGTCGCCAGGATTTGAAATAACAGCTTACTGACTGGCCGTGCGCATATTAAGGGCCCCAGCAAAAAAATAATTCCACATCTTGCTTGTCTTTTGGCCCGTCTACCGCGTTACATCCACCGACACGTATCTCGATATGCGCCGATGGATGTGCCTTGTAGACGAGCCCAAATCCGGCGCAATCTAGTGGAATTATTTGTTGCCGTGATCCTAAGGTGACCGGTTCGCCGTGTGGGGGGAGTGGAGGAGATGGGTGGTGAATGCGTCCTTATCAGCAGGTGGTTGTACCCCCGGAGTCGAATCGACTCCGGGGGCGTCCGAAAGGAGGCGTGCTTCTGAAGTCCGCCATACTCCAGAAGCCATCAATGAAGATGAAACGGACGTAAACAAACCACATACAAAATTAATGCCAATTTACTCAAAATCACAAATACTTAAAATGATTATATAATTTAAATTTGTTGTCGTTAAAGGATGTCAAGAATTTGACATCTGACGGGCCTGCCCCCGTTGGTCGACGATCCTTATTACCGCAAGAATTGCTTACGGCTGTAAATGATGCGTTGCAGTACGGTGATGGATGTCAGCAAAAAATATAGCACAAGGCCTGCCCACAATATCAGGTCCACAAAGGGCGGCAGAACGCAAACCAGAAAGGCCCAGACGATAAGGTAGATTGTTCTCCAGCCACGCTCCATCAAACCGATGTTACAGGTGCCGCCGAGGGCTTCCGAGCGCGCTTTGACATAACTGATCATGATCGTCGCGAGTGAGCTCGCAAAGATCAGGCCGCTGGCCAGAATAAACCGGTTAGCGTTCCAGAATAGAATCCAGAAACCAAAAAGGTAGAAGAAATCAGAGATCCGATCCAGGGTAGAGTCGAGAAAAGCACCGAACACCGATGCAGCGTTACGACGACGGGCCAAGAGACCGTCCAATGTGTCGGCAATGCCGGAAATAATCATAAAAAGAAGACCGACGATATGATTAATGAAAAAACCGATCGGAACGGCGGCGGCCAGAAGGAAGCCGACCAGCGTGAACTGATTCGGACTGAGTGTCAGCCGATTGACGTGCGGCAGAATCCTTTTATCGAGCCACCGGTAGTAGGGTTCGGCCAGGAAACTCTTGCGTAGCGTCATGTCAACAGTTCAGAATTTGCGATAGATTTCAGAACCGGTCTTTGCCCGCCTGATGATCTCCGTTTCCTTTTATCAATTGGACAGAGGTTCGCATTGCTGAGGATAGTCGCTCTGTGCATCGTCTGTTTCCGGAAACCGAGATATGAAATTTTCTGTCAGGCTAAACGCTTCATCGTCGGTGAATTGATGCGGTGGATGTTTGCAAAAATACGCCGAAGGGCCTTCGAGTACACCGCCTTGGCCGCGGTCCAGTGCGAGTTTGACACACCGGATCGCATCGATGGTGACTCCGGCCGAATTGGGAGAATCTTCGACCGATAGACGCAATTCGATTTCCATGGGGACACCGCCGAACAACCGTCCCTCCATCCGGATAAAACAGACTTTGTTGTCCTTCTGCCAAGGGACATAGTCACTCGGGCCGATGTGAATGTTTTCATTTTCCAGACGCCGAGCCGCCACGGATTGGACCGCTTCGGTCTTCGATTCTTTTTTGGACATCAATCGATGACGATTGAGCATGTTCAAAAAGTCGGTGTTCCCCCCCGTGTTGAGCTGGTAGGTCCGCTCGAGCTTAACCCCCCGTTTCCTGAACAGATCGGTTAGAACTCTGTGCGTGATGGTGGCCCCAAGCTGGGACTTGATGTCGTCGCCTATGATCGGTATGTTTTTTTCCTGAAATCGTCGAGCCCATTGAGAATCACTCGCGATAAAAACCGGGATGTTGTTGATCAGGGCGATGTCGGCGTCGAGTGCGCATTCGGCATAAAATTCTGTCGCGCGCTGTGAGCCGACCGGCATGTAGTTCAGGAGAATTTCTGCACCGGTTTTCTTAAAAATATCCACAACAGCCTTATGTTCCGGTTCGGGAGCATCGGAAGGAACAAAGGTGTACCGGTCTTCGTAATCCCGCATGTGGGCCGACAGGCCGTCAAGGATTCGGCCCATGCTGACCGTGACGTCAGACTGCGGCAGGTCGGGACAAAATCTTTTGGTGCAATTGGGGAGTGCAAAGATCGCCTCGTTGACCCTCCGGCCGACTTTGCGCCGGTCGATGTCGAATGCCGCAACGACGTCGATGTCCCCAGGCCTGTATCCTCCCAAATCCCAATGCATCAAACCGGTCGCATCTGCCGGACCCTTTTCTCTGTAATAGGCAATCCCCTGAATCAGTGAACTAGCACAATTACCAATTCCCGCTATTGCAACCTTGATCTTGCCCATTGGCGATTCGACCTCCCCCTGCAAAATAGAGCCCAAAGATACCGGATACCTATTTTCCGATTGTGCCGGTTGCCAAGGGTTCACGAAAAAATTCATGCATAATCCACCCTTCCGCAAAGATCTCCCCCCGCGGTTGGTGTAAATTGGCGGAGCGCTAAGCGGCAAGTGTCATACCAAGCAATATAGAACGGTTTAATTCAGAATCAACGCGGTTTGCAACATCTTTTAACATCAGCAAATAATTTTCAGGTTGGCCGGCGGCCGTTTTCGATTTTCGACTCCAAGAAATAAATAATGTTTCCAGGGGATCAACCATCGCCGTCATTTCAAACGATTAACGATACGTGAAAAGTGCGGAAGGATCAGAGCGGCGGGTGGCTTTCGGCCGTGGCTGCCGTGGTCTCATGGTTGCTGAGTTCGGTTGTCCAGCGGGTCAGAATTTTATGGTAGGTTCGGATTCGGTCAACATAACTGACGGGCTCGGCCCCGCGGGCATATCCATGCGTCAGTCCGCGGTAATATTTCTTAAGACGCAGCAGCGGCAGTGTTGCACGGATGTCGGACCAGGCTTTCGGATCTTTCCCGAGTGCGACTGCCAACGCCTGGGCATCCTCCAGGTGTCCGAAGCCGACGTTGTAAGCGGCTAAAGCCATAAATGTCCGATCCGGTTCCGGAATCTCCACTGGTATTCTCTTGTGAAGTCGGGCCAGGTAGCGTGTGCCGCCGTAAATGGACTGCTTGGGATCGAGCCTGTTTTTCACTCCAACCAATCGCGCGGTCTCGAGGGTCAGCATCATCATCCCCCTGACACCGGTGAAACTCTTGGCTTTGGGGTTCCAATGCGACTCCTGGTAGGATTGCGCCGCTATCAGGGTCCAGTCCAGACCTTGTTTCCGGGCCGCGTTTACGAAATACTGACGAAATGGCGGCAACCGGTGCTCCAACCGTTTGCGGAAAGTCGTGATGTCGACATAATCGAACTTCTCCAAGTGACCATAATAGTGTTGCTTGAGCCGCTCCAACAGCGAAACGGTAGACGGCAGTTCGAACCACTGCTGGAGAGCGCGGCCCAGATGCCAGTTGTGAGGGTGCCGGACCCAAGCCTGATTTTGGCCTTTGTCAATGGCAAAATGGACTGTCAGTTGCGGGTGGTAGCGCCGATTCAGCGCGATAGTGGTCGATTCTGCAATGGTCAACGGAATGACGCCCTGACCAGCCATTTCCAGCAATTCTTCTGATTCATAGTCGGAAATGGACAACCAGGACAGTTCCGGGTATTCTTTCTTCAAAATGTTCAACCGTTTTTCTTGAAACCCGCCGGCGGTAACCCATATGGGCTTGTCGATCAGATCCGCGGCCGTTTTGAGGACGGTGCCGTCACGGCGTCCCACGACCTGCTGCTGTATTTGTTGATAAATCGGTCCGAAGGCCAGATGCCGGCGCAGGTCATCCGATACGATGAAACCGGCGGCGATCAGATCCGCCTCACCATTGAGAAGAGAGGTGACCATCGTTTTGTCATTTTCCATGACCAGGATTTCAAGTCTGACGTTCAGGTAATCGGCAAAGGCTTTTACAAGATCGTATTCGAACCCCTCCTCTCCATGCGGCCCTTCGTAGTAGCAGGTCCCATTGTTGCGGGTGATGACCTTCAGAACCCCTCTGGCCTGGATAGCCTCTAAATCGTTTTTAAAGAGTGGTTGATTGCAGCCCGAACCAATCAATACCATCAAAATGGCCAAGCATAGAGCGCTGGCGCCGCGACAAACCTGCCTGAGGGTTGTTTTTTCCGGCCGGGTGTCCGGGATAACACCAATTTTAATCGGAAAGCGTCTTAAGGAATTCATCAACCACCATATGAATGAGGTGCCATTCCAGATACAACTTCAGAAGGCGGTTGCCGTCCGGCAGTTTTCCTGGAAATAGCAAGCGCGGGATCCTGGACACGAGACCTGCCATTAGTCCCTTTGCAGGTAACCGTTCACAGGGTTGCAAAGTCCGATGCGCGTCAAACCACCTAACTGTAAGCGTTTGCAGGGTGCCGCAGATGCAAGGCGTCGGGTGCGCAGACGTACTTTTGTATTTCAAGTGCCCGACAACAAAGCAGATGCGGTGCCCTGTGAACGCTTACCTTTGCAGCATGGTCATCGGTATTAAATATCGGCTGGCGGCAAGCGATACTTGAGACAACGCACCTGAACGGCAGCGGCCGATAATGGCCTCTCGAATCCAGCACATCTGTGGATTCACAGAATGCGGTCAAAATTAGGTGGCGAGATTCTCAAAGCTGTTTCCTCAAAACGATTTTTCGGGTACTATAGCCCTTAATGTACTAAACGAGGTCCGCTTTGGTTGAATATTTGTCCCAAAAGGGATAGTAATGAAATTTACTCTTTTAAAACGTCTGACGCTCGGATACGTCGTTATCTTGCTCCTGGTGGTTCTGCTCGGGGTTTACGTGTCCCTCAATCTCAACTTGTTAAACCGCTTGATTCGTGGAACAGCGGTAGACGGGACCACCATCGCCCAGATGGAACATCTGCGGGATTCGCTTTTTTCGCAGGTCAGTTTTGAAAAAAAATACCATATCTCCAAGGACGAAGATTTTATAAAGAAGTTCTGGGAAATTCGCGAACTCTTTGTAACCGGTCTCGATGACAATGAATATCGGATGGATACAGACCGCAAAATCGAACTTTTTACAGAAACACGCCAATTGTACAATCAGTATGTCGCTTTATTTGACGAGGAAAACAAGCGCTTGTCCCAAGGGAACTCAAAACCGAGCCGCGAATATACGACCCAGAACGAAGCACTGCTGGACGGTATCGCCCTCCGGCTCAACGGCATCATCGCCATCGTTCAAAAGGGCCGCGAAGAGAAAATTCTCTCGGCCGGTTTGATCAGTTCGCGGGTATTGAATATGACCCTGTTCACGGCGATACTCACCGTGGTGATCGGAACGCTGATATCTTTTTTCAGCACCCGCCGAATCAACCGTTCGATTGTGTTGCTGCAGAAAAAAACGAAGGAAATTGCCAAAGGAAATTATGTGCAATTCCCCGAGATGAAGGGTCCGCCTGAAATCAAGAACCTGGCCGACGATTTCAATGCGATGAGTGTAAAGCTCAAACAGCTCGATGAGATGAAAATAGATTTTATCAACCATTTGTCACACGAACTTCGGACCCCGCTGACCGCCATACGGGAAGCCTCTGAAATGCTGATCGAGGGCACCTACGCCAACGCACCGGAAAAAAAACAGCAACTGTTGATCATAACCCGAGAAGAGTGTGAGCGACTGATCCGATCGGTCAATCGGATTCTCGATTTTTCCCGCATGGAAGCTCACATGATGGAGTATCGGTGTCAAAAAGCCAATTTGACGCCATTGTTGCAACAATCGGTACTGAAACTGACACCGATTGCGCAGAGCAAGCAAATTCAACTTGAACTGAAGCCGCTGCCCGAATTACCGTTGATTATGATGGACGAGGAGCGTATCAGTCAGGTGATGGATAACCTGATCGGCAATGCGCTGAAATTTACACCTGAAAACGGCCACGTCCGCATCATGGCGGCACCCTACAATCACTCAAAAAAGGCTGTTTGCGTGGCTGTTTCCGATACCGGCATCGGTATTGCCGCCGAGTCGCTGAAAATCATCTTCGAAAAATTTTCCAGGGTCGAAACCAACGGTCACAAGGCCGCCGGTTCCGGTTTAGGATTGACCATCGCCAAACACATCATCTCAGATCACGGAGGTGAATTATGGGCCAAAAGTACGCCGGGAAGCGGCAGTACCTTCTATTTCGCATTGCCGGCTGCCTGATGTTAACCTGCCTGTTGGCCGGTTGCCTGTACCCGCCGGAGCGCTGGAAAACGGAGGAACACCTCGCGACGGCCAACTATTATCTGGGCAGAGGAAATTTCAGCGCCTCGCTGAGAGAGAGCCGGGCCGTACTGAATCTCTATCCCCAGCTTTTGGGGGACCGGGCCCTATTTCAGATCGGCCTCATATACAGTCATCCCGAAAATCCAGAACATGATTTCACAAAAGCCCGCGAGGCTTTCGGAGCACTCGTGAACCGGTATCCTGAAAGCCCTCTCAAGCCTCAGGCCGAAATGTGGATTATGGTCTTGCGGAACCTGCAGGACATGGAGAGCGTGTTGAGTGCTAAAAATCAGGAATTGGCCCGGGCCAAGGACCAACTCAGAGGTCAGCTGGAAAAAGTGAAAAAACTTCAGGTGCAGAAACAGAAAATCAGCGAAACCAAAGAGGATCATTACGAAAAGGCCATCGAGGCCAAGGATCGACAGATCAAAGAGCTGGAGGAAAACAAGGATCGACAGATCAAAGAGTTGGAAGAAAACATCGACCAACTAAAAGAGGTGGATATCAAGATCGAGGAAAAAAAACGCAAAGTCACTCCTTGAATCCAAATATGCAGCCAAAGAGGAAGTCATGAACAATATCCTGGTGGTCGATGATGACCGCAATATCCTGAACGTGATCCAGATGCGACTTGAGGCCGAAAGCTACCGCGTTTTCAAGGCGCTCAATTCGAATCAGGCCCTTACTTTTCTGGGGGACAACGACATCGACCTCGCGTTGGTCGATTTGAGATTAAAAGACGAAGACGGCATCACGCTGATGGATGATATCCATCGCGCCAACCCGGACCTGCCTATCATTATCCTGACCGCTCACGGCAGTATCAACAGTGCCGTGGAAGCCATGAAGCGTGGCGCGGCCAACTACCTGACCAAGCCGTTCAACTATCAGGAGCTTTTGTTGCAGATCCAGAATTGCCTCGAGAAAAGCGAGTTGTCCAAAGAGGTCAACACGCTGCGAAATATCTGCGCCGTTCAGTTCGGTTTCAAAAACATCATCGGCAGAAGCGAGGGAATGAAGCGGGTCCTGGAGCAGGTCGCCCAAGCCGCCGAGACCGATTCGAACGTTCACATCGAAGGAGAGAGCGGAACCGGTAAAGAGCTGATCGCCAAGTCACTGCATCTTTCCGGCCCCAGAAAAAAAGGTCCTTTCGTTGCCATCAATTGCGCAGCAATTCCGGAAACCCTTTTGGAAAGCGAGTTGTTCGGTTATAAAAAAGGGGCCTTCAGTGGAGCCGTGAGTGACAAGAAAGGTCTCTTCGTCCAGGCCCACAACGGCAGTTTCTTCTTGGATGAAATCTCTGAAATGCCGCTGACCATGCAAAGCAAGCTGCTGCGTGTACTGGAAGAGCGCGAATTCTTTCCGGTCGGCGGTCACCAGACCATTAAAGTCGACACACGGATCATCACGGCCTCCAACAAGAACCTCGAGCAGGAAGTCGAAAACAAAAATTTCCGTGAGGACCTGTATTACCGCATTCACGTGATTCGGATCCAGCTGCCGCCACTGCGTGATAGAAGAGATGACATTCCACTTCTGGCAAAACATTTTCTTAAAAAATATGCTACCGAGATGAAAAAGGAGATCACCGGTTTTTCATCCGCCGCTCTGCAGAAACTTCTCCGTCACCACTGGCCGGGCAATGTCCGTGAACTCGAGAACACGATCGAGAGCGCCGTCGCCATGGGTGCCGGCAATGAGATCGGTGCTGATTTGATCCTGCCAAAATGTGAAGCCGACAATGAATGCATAAAACCGCTCAAAGAGGCCAAGGACGACTTTATGAAGAACTACCTGCTGCAACTGGTCGAATTCACGCAGGGCAACGTCAGCCAGGCCGCCAAACTCGCCGGCAAATACCGCGCCGATCTCTATGAACTGATGAAAAGATACAAATTGGATCCGTCCAACTTCAGGGAATAACCTGATTTCATGAAAACGGTTGATATGCGGCTTTATCTGCGCGGTGTTGTCGATAGCTGTCTCAGCGCCTTAAAAGAAACAGTTATGTTGATGAACGATCGCCTGACGTCGGCTAAAACCTCACTCAGACGAGACCACAGCAGCTGATTTGCTTTAGTCTGTTCGCATACCGATAAAGTCCAATCGTCTTCATGCTCTCAGGATGATTCCAATAGGCAGGGACTCGCCGAACATGGCCATCTGATAATTGCGGGCCGGGGGTGTTATCTCCATGACGCGGCGCTTCAAATCCTCTGTCAGTCCATTGACCGCCATCCATTCTACCACCCGATTTCGCATTTCTTCGTCGAGATCCCGCGCCCTGTCGCCTGTTTTGCGGGCGATCTGTGAAATGGTCCGGCCGGCTATCGTTGGCTTCGACCAGGTATAGCCGATCAACTGCTCAATCCAGCGGGCGGCTTCAGCCGGCGGGATGGTGCGATCCGCCGGACCGTACAAGAGCTCACGGGCAGCCAGTCGGGAAAGCGCCCAGAGGTGCTGAGATTTGAGCTTTTTGGGCGATATTTCAGTCAGAAGTTGACGCCCCAGTCGGACCTTGTCTTTACTGTAGAGCTTTTCAAAGTTGGCGGCGGTCATCCAGATTTCCAACCGTTCCTGGGGGCTAATTTTCTTGGTGGCGGCTTTTTTTTCGAAAAACACCGCCGATAGGTCTTGGAAGAACTGGCGCTGCTGTCCCGGCGTCAGCCCGGCGGCCACTCGGCGCCACATAATCCACCATTCCAGCCGCACCCGGGGGTTTTTGCCATGCACCGGTCCGTTCGGGTACAGTTTCCAGAGTCGTTGCAGACGCTGTTTGTCCAGGCTCTCGCCAATGCCCGGACGCAGGCAGAACCCGAGCAGGTTCGTCCAAGCGCTTTCAAAATCAGGTCCCTTGTTGCGAACCGGCGTCAAGTCCAGAAGATCGTCGGCCAGGCTACGGATGAATCCTAACGGCCAGTCGTCTCGAGGCAGATCGACAATCCGGCTCAGTTTTTTGGCGATTTTTTCCGCTCTGGATTTGTCGTTACCGCTCAGGACCCGGTGCATGAGGTCTCGAGCAGCTTCGACGACCGCCAGTTCTAAAACCTGGGCATCGTCAGCCGCCTCCGGTGCCGCGGTTTCACGCAGCTGAAATTGGAGCTTCCAGCGATGCTCGCTGATGCGGGAACGGCACCAGAGTGCCAGGGTCCCGACTTCGGTGAACTCGGCCTCGACTTTGACCGGAATGGCCCTCTGAGCACCTTTTTTTCCATACTGCACGACTGTCTGCAGCGGCGGCAGGGCCGTGAAGGAGTCATCGACGCGAACCAAGTCGCCGCTGCGGTCGCCGCTGCGGTAACTCGAGCTGAAGATATCGAAGCTGACCGGCTGATTGGTTAATACATCGAAAGCCTTTTCCTCCAGGGGAATGGCGCTGCCTTCGTCGAGGCCGCGTTCGACGATGCACATGACCTCACGCTCTTGGGGTTTTGGCTGCCCCTGATCGCGTCGTGCCACCCCGAGGTAGTAAGCCCTCGGGCTGCCGCTGCCGACGCGCACGCCCGCGCCTATTTTGACCAGGCCGTAATAGGCCGCGCCGAAGGCCACCGCCAAATCGAGGTCCGGGTTTTCCAGTACCTTCGGGAGTTCTGAATCCCGGCTGGCAGTAGAATTTTGCAATGCCATCCGGATCCGCGCTTGAATTTCAGCCGGTTTGAGCGAGCCGCCGTTATAGAGGATCAAATCGGGAGCAACTGAAGACCGCTGCAGAATTTTCGAGATGTCGTTTCGATGACGATCCAGAAACCACTTCATGTGCCGCGTAATGGCGGGTTCCTGCTCGTAGGGCAGGCCGAATTCCGCAATGCCCTTGCGCTCGGGTGCGGGTTGGCGGGTATCGTCTATGTCGGTTGGGAAAAAGCCATCCAGAACGAGTTTCGCAGCATCGGCCTTGTTCAGGTTCATCCGCTGTGTCTCGGCAATCAGGCGACTGCCTTCTCCCATCAGTGTGACCTTGAAATTTGCGGCCGTACCCCCCAGAAGAACTTCCTTCGCCTGACGGCATTGGTGGCACAAGGCTTTCCAGCGATCCGTGCTCATCGAACGGCGCGTACCGGTGAGCTGCGCCTCGACCTGTCTGGCCAGGGCCAGATCGATGTTGTCGCCGCCCAGGACCAGGTGATCCCCAACGGCAATCCGTTCGAAACGGGGGCTTCCTTCGACGTCCCGCAGGACAATCAGGGTGAAATCGGTGGTGCCGCCGCCCACATCGCAGACCAGGATCAACTCGCCGGGTTGAACGTACTGGCGCCAGTTATTTTCATGGTGCATGAGCCAGTTGTAGAAAGCCGCCAAAGGTTCTTCGAGTAAAACGATTGAATCGATGCCGGCTGCTCTAGCTGCTTCCAGGGTCAACTCCCGGGCAACTTCGTCAAAAGATGCCGGCACGGTGACGACGACGAACTGGTTCTCGAGATGCAGACTCTCATCCTGGCCCCAGGCGCGATTCCATGCCAGACGAATGTGCTTCAAATAGGTGGCAGTGGCCGTCACCGGAGAGATTTTGGGGATCTCGGCGGCCGTACCCCACGGCAGGATGCGGGCGCGTCGGTCGACGTTGGAATGGCAGAGCCAGCTTTTGGCCGAAGACACCAGCCGATCCGGTACCAGTGCCCCCTGATCCCTGGCATAGGTGCCGACGAAGGTGGTTTCCTGATTGTCCCAGAGTTTTACGACGGCATCTTCGGGAATATCGTATTCACCGGGAATGTACAGAAAGGAAGGCAGAAGCGGCAGGCGGTTCACTTGGCCGGGTCCGGTGAGCTGAGGGACCTTGAAAATCCGGAGTCCTTTGCCCGCCGTTTTTTTTTCCTGCAAATCCACATAGGCTGCGGCACAATTGGTCGTACCCAAATCGATGCCGATAATGAACCGCCGATCCTCCCTGTCGCTTGTCATGCTTTTTCCCGCACGTTGAATTCGAGCTTCCAGCGCTTGCCGTCCTGCCGCGAGACACACCAGAGCTCTATGGTACCGATTTCAGTCAATTTGACCTGGATCGAAACCGGGATGACGCTGCCGTACGTGCCGTCAAGAGTGGTTTCGATGGTGGTGATCGGCTCGATGTCGCTTTCCCAATCTTCAATCAAAGCGCCTACGGTATCTCCCGTGCGAACCGAGGAACCAAGGAAATCGAATTTTGCGGGTTCACCGACGATGAGATTGAATTCCCTTTCGGTCAGTTCGGTGGACGACCCTTCTTCCATGCCGAAGGGCGCCACACAAAGGGCCTTGATCGGGGCGGGCATTCCCGGTACGGCCGGTAGTGAGGCGGCCACTCCGATGTAATAGGCTTTGTTGAGTCCGCTGCGTATCCGAACGCCTCTGCCCCTGCGTGCCAAGCCGTAATATGCGGCACCCGAGGCAACGGCCAGGTCCAGATTTGAAGATTCCAGCACCCTCAGTTCGGCATCGTTTTGCCAGGAAGCCAGTACCTCTGTCACTCTTCTCTGAAGCAGCGGGGCTTTCATCACGCCGCCGTTGAACAAAACGGCCGTGGGCAATTCACGCGGGCGATCTTCTTGACGACTGAGGAATTGCGCCAGATGCCGGGTCACGGCCGGATCGGCTTCATAGGCCAAACCGGTTTCCTGTATGCCGGTCCGTGGCCCAGTCTGGGGACGGCTCTCAGGCTCGCAAAATGGGAAGAAACCTTCCACAATGACCTGCTCGACGACATCTCGCGTCAATTCGGTTCTCAGAGTGCCACCGATCAGGCTGCTGCCGCGGCCCAGCACTGAAACTGGAACGGCAGCGGCATCGGCTGACGCCAGGATTTTCTCTTTTGCACTTCGGCAGGTGTGCCAGAGAGCGCGCATTTGCCAGGCGTCCAACTTTTGACCGGCCGCGACCATCTGATTGGCGACGGCATATGCCAGAGCCAGATCCATGTTGTCTCCGCCAATCAGAATATGGTTGCCGACGGCAATTCGCTCCAATTCGAGATTGCCTGAAATGTCGGAAACCTGGATCAGACTGAAGTCGCTCGTACCGCCGCCCAAGTCGCAAACCAGCACCAGGTCACCGGGTCTGACGGCCTCTCTCCAGCTGTCGCCGGAGGCCACGATCCAGGCATAAAACGCCGCTTGCGGCTCTTCCAGCAGGGTGATGTCGGGCAACTGCGCCATGGCGGCGGCCTTGACGGTCAACTCGCGTGCTACGGCATCGAACGAGGCCGGTACCGTCAGAAAAATTTCCTGTCGCTCCAGTATCAAGCTCTCGTCGTCACGGGCGATCGTGTGGTTCCAGGCACGGCGAATGTGATCCAAAATGGCAGCCGAGGCTTCTACGGGCGAGAGTTTGGGAACTTCAGCCGGAGATCCCCATGGCAAAATGGCCTGGTTGCGGTCCACCATCGCATGGCACAACCAGGATTTGGACGAACTGATCAACCGCTGTGGGAGTTCAGCGCCCCGATTGCGGGCCAGTTCGCCGACAATCTGCTTGACATCACGGTGCCATGGTAAATCAAGGGCATCCGAAGCGATATCCTTTTCTCCGGGCATATAGATGAAGGACGGCAACATCTCGCGTTCTGCAACCGCACCTGGGCCGATCAACTGAGAAATTTCAAGAGTCTGAATGTTAGGGGCCTCCCGGGCCTCCGTTTCAGCCTCCGTGTACGCCAGAATGCTGTTGGTTGTTCCCAGGTCTATGCCGACGATGAACTTCGCGTCACTCATTTTCAGTTCTCACGTTCGATGATGTCAGATGGGTCGCAACATGGTGGAGTTCGTAAACGGTTCAAGATCGAATCGCACGCGTGTTGCCGCATGCGGCTCGCTGTTCTGACGCCGCAGTTGCGACAAAATGAAACCCAACGTCCTATACCGGGCTATTGACGGGATCGTCATAACTCCACTTCCGCCGGTGCAATAATTTCTGCATTCTGCCGGCCTGAAAGCTTTGGCAGCTTTACCTTGCCGACCTGCCATCCCTTGTGACGGATAATGCCGCTAAACGGGGGTTCACCGACGACCTTTCCGGTCAGTTTGATGGCTCCCGGGTCGAAATCAACATCGACAGTCACACGCTCTCCTTCAGCCTGGGTCATTATCGGTCTGGGATCGAGATACTCCCGCACGATTTGAACACAGTTGGCGTGAATCGCACGGACGGCTGAACCGATTTGGGAATCCTCATACTGGTCCAGATCTTCGGCCAAAAAGTCCATCAGCCGTCCTTCCCGCTGCATCATCGAGAAGAGGTGCAGAAACAGGCGACGTTCGGCGATATCTCCTTTTTCTATTTCCGGCCCTTTTTCGGCGATGTCGGCCTTTTTTTCACTGGTCTGTTTCAGTCGACGAATGCGTGATCGGACAATGAGCCAGGTCAAAAGCCCTGCGACGAGTGCCAAAAACAGCAGAGCGGGAAACACCGTGTACCAGAATCGAGGGGTATAAAACTGGACGAGATTCCAAACCTGGGCGCCGGAAGCTTCATTTGCAGAGGTTTGCAGGATCGGACGCAACTCTTTGACTAATTCCACAGTGCCGAAGTAGATCAATACGCTGAATAGGCCTGCGATTAAAAGACTGAAGAAAAAAATGGGAAACGCGACTCTGTTCGACACCCGATTAACGCTCTGCATTGGCTGTATTCCCCCTGATTGACCGGACCATTCTATCGTTTGGCATCGTTGACGCGCCGCTTCGGATGCATTGTACTTTGATTTCCTTGGTCCTCATCGAATCTATCGTATATGATCCAAAAACAGAAAAATTAATAACGTTGAGTGGTTGACGCAAGATCTCAGATTATATTTTTTCAAATCATTCTGCCGTCCATATCGCGGCTTGTCCCGAAGAAGGTACTCCTTTTACACGCGTGGTCGAGTTTTGGCAACTGAAGAACGTCATTCAACGTCTCGGTGAAACGCCTAAATTTTCACGTGACCGTTCATCCGGGTGGAGGCGCCACCTTGTTCGGTTGTGTCAATTGAGTCGGTTAAGTCGGTTAAAGGATATCATCGATTATAACAACTAAACGCTCACGGCTCTTAAACCACCACTGGATCCGGGTTCTGAGTTTCAAGTTTCAAGTTTCTATTTGCGGCTCTGATTCTATTTTCGTGTTAAAACTACCCAATAGACACCAATAGAGACGTGCCTTATGTTTTCGGCTGACAGATTCATTTCCGGCGTAATTTCGCCCAATTATTTCTGACTGCGACCCTAAACCGAGCAGAACTCATCGTGGCCGGTATAACGTTTACAAATGGTAACATTGTCACCCTTGACGAATCGCTTCCTAAAGCGGATACGGTGGTGATTCGACAAGACCGTATCGCTTATGTGGGCTGGGCGCAAGGTGCGGCACCATATCAAGACCCCGGCACAGAAATGATCGACCTGGACGGCAAAACGCTGATACCGGGATTCAACGACAATCACCTGCACGCCATTTACATGGGCGATTATTTTTCGCGACCCAACCTTTCAGGACTCGATCAGGAACAGATCATCGATAAACTGCTGGCAGTCGATAAAACGCTTGAAAAGGGTCAAACGCTGTATGCCTTTGGTTGGGATTACCCGTCTTGCCCCGATCCCCACCGTAAACTCCTTGACCGTGCATTCCCGGACCGACCGGTCGCCCTTTTTCAATATTCCGGTCATGCCGTCTGGGTCAATACGGTTATCTTGAAAAAGTTGAAAGTGACCGCTGATACGCCGGATCCGCCGGGCGGCAAAATCGAAAAAGACAGCGCCGGAGAACCGACCGGGATCCTGAAGGACAAGGCCGCCTATCCGGTTCATTACAAGCGTTTCATTCAGATGAACCTGCGAACCAAACTGCGCGCCGGGCTGATTGATACCGCCCTGACCCTTTTTCGGGAAAACGGAATGACATCGGTTCAGGATAACACCTGGTCTCCCTTTACCGTCAGTCATTTTCAGCGATTAAAAAGAAGAGGGGCACTGACGGCGAGAGTTTCCTGTTGGTCCCGTGGCGAGCCCGCATGGTCCAGAATATGGTTGGAACACAAACGCTACGACCCTTACTGGGTCAGAAAAGGGCCCCGTAAATTTTTTATCGATGGAACGTTCTCCACGCGCACGGCCATGCTCGAGTCACCCTACCGGGGCGAACCGGAAAACTTCGGTTTGCCGGCCGTATCACCTAAAAGGCTCTATCATGAGATTCGAAAAGGCATTCAACAGCAGCGTCAGCTCGCCCTTCATGCCATCGGAGACAGGGCCATTCGACAATTTCTCGATACACTCGAAGAATTTAAAGAGGCTAAAGCCCGCGTCCGGGCGTTGCGTTTTCGATTGGAACACGCGCAATTAATTGCGCCCCGGGACTTGGAGCGACTGGCGGATTGGGGCATTTTGCTGGCCGTCCAACCGTCGGCGTTGATCAACCTGAAAAAAGACCAGGGATTGCTGGGTGAAGAAAGAGCCGCAAGAGCCTACGCTTTTAAATCCATCCTTGCTGCGGGTATTCCGCTTTCCTTCGGTTCGGACGTCCCGGGAGAATCACAGTTCAAGCCGTTGGAGCTGATACAGTTGGCCGTAAACCGCCAAATCGGCGAAAAAATTACTCCCTATGAAGCCCTTGAGGCCTACACCAAAGGCTCTGCCTACGCGGAGTTCATGGAAACCGAGAAGGGAACGCTGACCCCCGGCAAACTGGCCGATTGTGTGGTTTTATCCGAAGATCCGATCCGTTGTCCGCCGAATCGCATCCGAAATATCCGTGTGGAGATGGCCATTACGGGGGGGAAATAGTCTATGGTAGCGGCAAGTCATCGAGACCTTCACATTTTAGGGGCGGAGCAGACCCGGTCGGTGAGACCTAAAACACAAAGGGCCGGTGAAAAAAAAACTGACCGCTATCGGCCTCTCTTCGGATCCGGATGAAACAATGAATAGACCGCCGGGATGAGTACCAGCGTGATCAAGGTCGATCCAGTCAGACCTCCGACAACCGCCCGTGCCAGGGGCGCCTGGGCATCGGATCCTTCGCCGATGCCGAGAGCCAGCGGCAGCAGGCCGAGGATGGTGGTCAACGTCGTCATCAGGATCGGCCGCAATCTGCGCCGACCGGCCTCGATCAGAGCATCTTTTGTGTGCATCCCGTCTTGAACCAATCGACCGGCCTGGTCGACCAGGAGAATGGCATTGTTGACCACGATTCCCCCCAGCATAATACAGCCGATGTAGGACTGCACGTTCAGCGTCGTTTTCGTAATAAACAATGTCACCAGCACGCCTATAGCGGCCAATGGAACGGAAAACATGACCACCAGAGGATCCCGCAGCGATTCATATTGACAGGCCAGTACCATATAAACGAGGACCAAGGCCAGCACGAGTGAGATGCCCAATTCCCGAGAGGCCTTTTGCTGTTCTTCGAAATTGCCCGCGACCGTCAGATCGTAGCCGACGGGTCGTGGAATCTGATCCAGCAGCGCCTGCACGTCAACGGCCACGGAACCCAGATCGCGCCCGGCGACGTTGGCGCTGACCGTCACTTGTCGCTGCTGGTCTTTGCGGTCGATCAGAATCGGCCCGCGGCTCGATTCAGACGCGACCAGGTTGCGCAGCGCCACCTTTTCACCGGATACCGTTGTCAAGGTAAGGTTTAGAATTTCGTCGATGGAGCGTTTCTCGGCATTCTCGAGTTGCACCAGAATGCGATAAGAATTCCCCCCCGTTCTGTACTCGCCGGTTTTGGAACCGGCCACCGCGGTTTGCAGGAGTTGGGTGACGTCGCGAACGCTCAGACCGAGATCGGCGACTTTCTCACGGTTCACGCGGATTTCCTGCTGGGGTATGCCGGCTTCGAGACTGGTCTGTATGTCCGTAATGCCCGGCACATCCAAAATCAATTTGGCCACACGCGCGGATAGAGCATCGAGTGTGACCAAATCGTAGCCGCGGATCTCGATGGTCAGTCCCTCGTCACCGCCCAGGAGGCGCTCGAGCAAAAACTGACCCTGTGGTGCCCGGACACGGACCTCCATTCCGGGGACGCGGCCGTCCAAGCGGCGCCGCAGGTCTTGGGCGATTTGCACATTGGAGCGGTCGCGTTGGGCGGCCGGCAGCAGAGACAGGCGTATTTCACCCTCTGAGCCCGCGTCAGCCCGCCAGCCGGAGGCGCCGATACTGACCACCGAGGCCACTGCCTCGGGCACGGCCGGTTGAACGATCTGCTCTATCAGGCGTGTCTGCCGATCGACCAGCTCAAGCCGGGTACCAATTTCCATCTTGCCGGTGACGCGAACCTCGCCCTCATCACTCGGCGGTAGAAATTCACTGCCGATCAGGGGCAGAAGCAGCAGACTTGCACCGAGCAGGGCAGCCGCCGCAAGGACGGTGAGCAGACGATGGCCCAGTGCCCATCGCAACAAATCCAGGTAACCGTTTTCGAGACCCGAAAAGACCGAGTTGGCGGCGGCGGCCCAGCGGTTCGTTTCTGAAGCCGGTTCCTCGAGCCGCTGTTGGCTTGATGTCAGGAGACGGGACGCCAGCATGGGCACCAGGCTCAGGGACACCGTCAGCGAACAGATCAGCGCAAAGATGATCACGTACGCCAACTCTTTAAAGAGGATGCCCGAGACGCCGCGCACGAAAATCAACGGCAGAAAAATGACCAGTGTGGTTATGGTGCTGGCGATGATGGCCGTCCCCACCTCCCGGGCACCTTCCACCGCTGCTTCCTTAGGGGTTTCGCCATTCTCATTGCGGCGACGGAAGATGTTTTCGAGCACGACGATGGAACTGTCGACCATCATACCCACCCCCAGAGCCAGGCCGCCCAGGGTCATCAGATTGAGCGTGAAGCCCCCGAAGAAGATTAACGCAAAAGTGGTCACGATTGAGATCGGGATCGAGAGGGAAATCACCAGCGTGCTTCGGATGTTGCGCAGGAAAAACAGCAATACCACGATGGCCAGTCCGCCCCCGTAAAGGACCGAGCGGGCAACGTTGGCGATTGAGCGTTCGATAAAATTGCCCTGGTTGATGACCGGGACAATCTTGATCTGAGGATAGGCTTGATTGACGGCTTCAATTTCAGCCAGGATGCGCTTGGACACTTCGACCGTATTGGCATTGGCCTGTTTGCGAATCGCTACACGCAGACCGCGCCCACCGTTGACGCGCACGATACGGGTCAATTTCTCGTAGGTGTCTTTAACCGTGGCGATTTGACCCAGCGTGACGGCCGCACCATCGCGCTGGACGATGACCGTGTCCCGAATCTGATCGAGATCGGTAAATTCGGCCGGTGCGCGCAGCATGACCTCATAGCGCCCTTGTTCGATCTTGCCCGCCGGAAGATCGAGGTTGGCGTCGCGAATGGCGTCGAGCACCCGGTCCAGCGGCAGACCCACGGCCTTGATCCGGTCGGGATCCAGTTCGATCCGGACCTCGCGGTTGAAGCCGCCCCAGACGTCAACCTGCGCAACGCCGGGAATGCGGGCAAAGCGGTAGCGGATCTGGACTTCGATAAGTTCCGTGAGTTCCACGGGATCGAGATTGCTGGAAATTCCCAACAGGACGACCGGAAAACTGGCAATGTCGAATTTTCGGATGCGGGGTCTGACGATATCTTCCGGCAGCTCGTTGATCTCGTCTTCGAGTTTGCCTTGGACATCAATCGCCGCCGTGTCGATTTCCGTGCCCCACACGAAACTGACACGAACCGTGCTTCGGCCCTCCGAGGATGACGAAGTGATTTCTTCTACCCCGGGCACCGTGGCAACGATCTCTTCAATGATCTGAGTGACCAGCCGCTCCATCACCTCGGGGCTGGCACCTTCGTAATCCGTTCGGATGCTGAGGGTCGGCAGTTCGATGTTGGGCAGCATGTCGATCTGCAGTCTGCTCAAAGAGACGGCCCCGAGGATGACCAGGATCAAGGTCACCATTGTCGTGAATATCGGGCGCTTTACGCTGAAACTCGGCAGATTCATCAGGAGTCGACCTTTTCACGGCCGGCAGCGGTTTTTTTCTGATCGGCAGGCAAGATGATCGGAGAGCCGTCGTTTACCAGTTGCTGTCCCAGGGTTACGACCCGACCGGTCAACTTCTCGCCGTCCACCTGCACCCGGTCGCCGTCACGGATGCCCACTTGAACCTCACGCCAGGCGACCGATCGCCCATCCTCACTGACGACGAAAACACCGTCCTTGTCATCGCGTATGGTCAACGCTTGCTCCGGGACGATGGTGGCCTCCGGAACCCGGGCCAATACCACTGCGGCCACGATGAACATGCCGGGTTTGAGTCGATGCTGCGGGTTGTCGATGATCATTTCGATCCGCGCCTGCCGGGTGGATTTGCGGAAAACGGGGGCAATGCGATCGATGCGGCCGGTAAACTCTTCGCCCGGGTAGGCGTCCGTTGTCAACGAAACGAGCTGCCCGGGTTTCAGCTGAGCGTAGTCTCTCTCGGTAACGAAAACCACCCCGACAATGGGATGGAGTTCGACGATCATGAGCAAGGGCGCGTTGGCGGCCACGGTCTGGCCTTCGTCAACATAACGCTCGGCGACGACGCGCTGCTCGTCTCCGCCGGCCCAGCCCGCCGTTACCTTGGTGTAGCCGAGTCGGATATTGGCGGTTTCCAGCGAGGATGCGGCCTTGGTTACCTGGGCCGCAGCGACTTTCAGTTGAGCCTGCTTTGCCAGTTGCTCCTGCTGCGCCGCATCGAATTCGGAATCGGATGCGATGCCGCGCTTCAAAAGTGACTGGGTGCGGTTAAACTCGCGATTGGCATTTCCCAGGGCGCTCTCGGCCTCGGACAGGTTGGCCCTGGCAACCTCAAGATCGGCCTGGGCCTGGGCGACGGTCTGGATATACTCGTCATTGTCCAGCTCGGCCACAATCTGACCCCGCTTTACCGTATCGGCGATATTCACCATCACGCGCTCCACGCGGCCGCTGACTTTCGGCGCGACAACAAACTCGGCCAGGGCTTCCAGCTCACCGCTGAATGTCCGCTGCAGCGCGATCGGCCCGCGCTGAATCTGAGTCACTTCCACCGGCACCGGTCGTACGGTTTTAGCGCTTTTGCTCGAGCCGGTCCGTTCCTGGAAGTGACCGAAAATTACCCAGCCCGATACCGCTGCCGTTCCAATCAGAAGGGCCATCAGAATAAAAAATTTAGGGGCGCTCGATTTCATGGTAAAATGCCTTTTCTCTTGTTATTAAAATGGGCCCTTGACGAATGAGTGTGCTGTTTGATCCGGCAGAGGGAATATTGTGCTCTTTTGGAGCTCATATTGCAACGGAAATTGGTTGATGAATGAACCGTGCCGCAGCCCGCCAGCACTGTTTTCCTCTTTCCAAGGTCTATGCAGACGCGTCATATGGTGAAGTGGTAACCGTTCACAGAGTTGCAAAGGCCGATGCGCTTCAAACCACCTCATTGTAAGCGTTTACAGGGTGCCGCAGTTGCAAGGCGTCGGGTGCGCAGACGACCTTTTGCACTTCAAGTGCCCGACAACAAAGCAGATGCGGTACCCTGTAAACGCTTACGTCAAGTGAGTTATCGGTTGTCATTGTGAACCAAAAAGCGGTAAACTCTGCCAAAAGCATCTTAAAAACACTTAAAAATCCTGTCATTTGACCGTCATCGGTCGATATCGGGCTTCATGAGGATCAGGGTTTATGGTTTCTATATGGTGTCATCGTCGGCTGGTATTCCTTGCCGTGTGCGGGTTATTTCTGGCATCGATGTCCTGTACGCTCATCGAGGAAAGGATTGACCGCACGGCGGGAGGGCCGAATGTGCCAGCCGATACAGTGGTGCAAATGGACTCGGCGACTGCCGCGCAGCCCGAGAAAATGTCAGCGCGAACAGTGCCGCCGGGGCCCTTGCAACTCACCGTCACCGAAGCGATTTTGCTTTGCCTCGAGAACAACCGCGAACTTGAAGTGCAAAGATTGAATCCCTCGATCCGGCAAACCTTCGAGGACCAGGAAAGAGCAGTTTTTGATCCGGAAGCAGACGCGGAAGTCGTCCGCCGGTCGGATAAAAGGAGAGCGCCTCGCAAGATCCGGATCCGATACCGAGGATTTCACCACCGATACCGCCGACGGCATCATTTCTCTGGAGCAATACTTCCCGACCGGGACGACGGTTGCCCTGGAAGCCGGTACTCAAATGAACGATTCATCTCTTTACGATGACACCTTTTACGAAACCCGCTTGGGCCTGACGGTCAATCAGGCGCTGCTGAGAGGATACGGAACAGACGTCAACCTGGCCCGACTGCAGCAGGCACGCCTGGAAACGCGCATGTCGGAATATGAGTTGCGGGGGTTTACCGAATTTCTGGTGGCGGAGGTGGAACGCATATACTGGGACTATGCGCTGGCCCGACGGCAAATCGAAATTGTCGAGGAGTCACTGAAAGTTGCCCGTCAGCAACTCGACGAGACCAAAGAACTGATCGCCGTCGGCCGATTGGCCAGAGCTGAATTGGCGGCTGTTCAGGCCGAGGTGGCGGCACAAGAGCAGGCTCTCATCGAAGCGCGGGCCAACAAGGAATCCATTCGCCTGCAACTGCTTCGACTGCTCAATCCTGCGGGGCCGGGAATCTGGCAGCGGGAAGTCGATTTAATCCATCAGCCGACCTTGCCCGAAATCAAACTTGAAGATGTTGAGTCTTATGTGGCCGTATCGATGCGCATGCGTCCGATTTTGAACCAGGCTCGTTTGGAAATTTTACGCGGCAATGTGGAGCTCGTCAAAACTCAGAATGGATTGCTGCCCTTATTGGATCTGTTCATCACGCTGGGCAAAAGCGGATATGCGAATTCCTTTGGCGTATCCATCAGCAATATCACCAAAGACCGTTATGACGCCCTTGCGGGTGTCAGATTTAATTATCCTGTTTTCAATCGGGATGCAAAAGCCATTCACCGGCGGGCGCTGCTGACCCGGGAGCAGGCACAAAAAGCTCTGGAGAATCTTTCACAGCTTGTCGAAGTCGACGTCCGCACCGCCCACATCGCGGTCAACCGCACCAAACAGCAGATTGCCGCCTCATCGGTCACCCGCATGTTCGACGAGGAAAAACTCCGGACCGAATCCGAAAAACTGCGAGTGGGAAAATCAACCAGCTTTCTGGTGGCTCAAGCTCAACGGGATCTGTTGGTTAGTCGGATCGCCGAGGTGCGGGCCCTTGCCAACTACCTCAAAGCGCTGATCGATCTTTACCGGCAAGATGGTTCGCTGCTCGAGCGCCGCGGAATTTCCGCTCCCGGACGCGAACCGGTCAAACTTTCAAAAAAATAAGACTTTTCAAGAAACCCGGATTAGCAGAGGAGGGAGTGTGAAAAAAATCCAGCTACACAAATACACGTCTCCAGAGATGGAAAAAGGATAGGACTTACAAAATACAAGAGGACCAGCTATGGATCTAAGGCCCGATTGAATCTTCCCTATCCACTCAGATGTATTCGGAAACCCGAGATAGGACAGGACAGCCGACAAGGTTAAGTCCTTGATCCCCTACCCGGTACAAATTACGAGAAAAAAGCGAGGGGCTTTTATGGAAGAAGTAAAGACTGAAATTAGACAGTTGCGGGAAGAAATTGAATCGTTAAAACAAAAACTATTTATACAGACTGCGGTTATCGTGGCCCTTTGCGCTTTCCACGACACGACAATCGAGGAGCTTATGAGCAGTTTGGCCCAAGACAGGTATCACCCTACCACATATAAAATGTATAAGGACTTGGCAGAGCACCACGGTATTGACTTCGATGAATTTTTCGATGCGATAGAAGAATTAAACCCCTGGTGGCCCTTTAAAGACATCCAACAGAAAAAAACAGGAGGAGGTGAATAAGGGCGACCGCATCAATGCGGCGTATCCGCTGAATGTCTCTCGCAGATTGGACACGTTGTGACCCCTCCGTCACCTTGAACAGTCTCCTCGCATATCCTGCAACCGACGAACCTCAGGGCGGCACAAAAATTGGAAAAGTTGATTATTGGTTACAATTTGGTAACAGACGAAAAAACCGGAGAAAAGGCAAGCGATTTAACTGTTTGATATTATTGGTGCCCCCGGCAAGAATCGAACTTGCGGCACATGGATTAGGAATCCATTGCTCTATCCACTGAGCTACGGGGGCCAATCTGATCAATTCAAACCGTTGTGTGAGTGTTCTTTCTGGTTATCGATGAGTTTATGCCCGATATTTCAAAATAAGCCGCCTGGCGCTTTGCGGCCCGTTGTAGATCCTTTTCGTCAACAATGTTGTAACGATCGAAAACAGACCGTGTTCTATGGCCGCTTATCTTCATCGCAACCTGTTCGGGTATTCCTGCTCTCACCATGTTTCTAACCGCACTGCGCCTTAAATAGTGAAAATGCCTTACCCCAATCTCGGCATCTTTGCAAGTCTGTTTCCAGATCTCTTCGAACTGTTGAATCCGTTCACAGGGCTGCAATGTCCGATGCGCTTCAAACTCCCTCATTGTGAGCGTTTACAGGGTGCCGCAAATGCACGGCCGGGCGTTGCTTGCGGATTGCATTGGTCTTGGAAATACAGTCGAGGCCTATCTGTTGTGGCGCGAGTATTGTATGCAACACCTCGTAAGTCGCTGCCTCGTGCTTGTGACGACTATGCGGCTTCAGGCTCAACAGATGTTTAGAATAGGTGTCGAGCATGCCGAGCAAAGCGTCAGCCTGTTGCGTTCGAAGCCGGCACAGATCATTGTACGCAATACATGAACGTCGCTCGCGTTGTCAGGATTTTAGCCTTGCGGCGAAGGACACCATCGAAGACCGCACAGGCTTCACCCCGTGGACGCTAAAGAAAGTCCACGAAGAGGAGGTACACAGGGCCTTGGCCTTTGAACGCCGCTGCGACGACTTCGACGGGGCCATGTGGGTGGACGAATTCTAATCGTTTTTCTAAAATTGTAACTGGTTTTTAAGAATCTGGGGGGGTTCTCATCAGTCACGTGTCATTAAATATTTTTCTTGAAACAACCCTGAATTTTAACTATATCGTTACATTGAGCTTCTGGAGGCAGACCGATATTATATAACTGCGTCCGGCCGGCGTGTTCAGCGCCAGCGAATCATCTACAATCTGCTTGGCGGTCGGGATTTCTGTCCTGTCATTCGGAGGACCGATAAACTGGCCGCCATGGAAGAAATCGATCTGCGAAAATGATGTGAAGCGGTTGCCACTGCCTATCCGCTGGAACAGCTCAGGCGCGCTTTGAGATATCTTTACAGCAAGGAAACCAAGTCCTCCTTCGAGATCGAACACATCAAGCCAAGCGCCTCCCGGGCTGAGAAATTCATCGGGCTTCTGAAAAAGGCGGAGTAGCGGGATTTTTGTGAAAAGCCGCTTCTAATAGATGTCAAGAACCGCATCGTCGATCACCGTTTCTGGGATACGGATTACCGAAAAACCCAGAATTACGTCGGGCAGACGATTTCCTATCAGAAACAGCTCGTTCATTACATCTGTCCGAAACCCGAGGATATTTCAGGATTGATGGACTGACTCATTGCCGCCCACGGGACCATCAAAGAAGGTGCGCTGCCGGCTGTTATCCATGACGCTGCGATATCTTACAGCTCTATTTTCCTGCATCCCTTCGAGTATGGAAACGGCCGAATTCACCGGTTCCTAATCCACAATATCCTGTCCCTCAGGGGGGCAGTTCCGAAGGGGCTCATGTTCCTGATTTCCGCCGCCATGCTGAAGGATCCGGCGCTCTACGATTATTCCCTGGGAGCGTTTTCAGTTCCGCTTGCGTGACTGGTCGAATATGACCTGGACGATATGGGCCTGATAACTGTGATAGGTGAGACCAGCCCCTGGTACCGCTGCATGGATCTGACAGCCCAGACCGAGGCGCTATATGATTTTGTGATGCTCACCATCGAGCAAGAACTGGTAGAAGAGCTGGACTTTCTGGCAAGCTACGACAAGGTCAAGCAAGTGATTTAGGAGATCGTGGACATGCCCGGTCGTCTGATCGACCTTTTTATCCAGCTCTGCCTCCAGGGCGGCGGCCGACTCTCGGCAACAAAGAGAGAATCTCATTTCGACTTTCTGACCGATAAGGAACTGGCCCGGATGGAGGATGCCATCCGGACGGAATACAATTAAAATTGCCATTTTTGGCAGTTGTTCTTAGGATACATCCGAACACAACGAAAGAAAGGCTTTTTCAGTGTCAAAAAAATGTTCCCTCTGTGGTAAGACAAAAGGCAAGCGAGGATGCCGACTGCATGACATGAAAATGATATGCCCGCGATGTTGCGCCAACATCCGAAATGCTGAATGCGACCCCTGTTCATATTATCGCACCGCTGAAAATTACCAGGCTGAAAGATATAAAAAGTCGGGTGGCAAAAGTTTTACGATTGAATTGGATGAAACCGTTGAAAAAGAAGTAGACAATGCCTTGGGGGAAATAGAAAGAAAACGTTTTGCCAAGGCCGAGAAAATTCTGGCGCCTCTGTTCCAGTCGCATCCGGACAACTACTATGTACATTACGGAATGGGCGCCTTTTATGCCTTCAAAGGCGAGAATCGGAAAGCGGTCGATCATTTTCAAAGAGCCATTGTAATATTTCCATACTTCGCTGAAGCGTATTATAATCTGGGCATCGCATACAAAAAAGAGGTGAATATTGCCGGCATGGTAAGGGCTTTTAGAAAAGTGGTCAGTTTAGCGGAACCGGATGATCTCGTTTACAGCGAAGCAAAAGGAATGCTATCGCTCCTGGAGCAGTCGGTTCGAGAAGTGAATAAAACGGATATAGACACCTTTATCAAGGCACAGGATTTTTTTGAAAAAGGAATGTTGTTGATGGAAACAGGCAAATGGGCGGAAGCAATCGATACATATAAGGAAAGCTTGGCCCTCAATGCCACAACACCGCAGCCATATGGCAACATGGGCATCTGCTATGCGAAAATGGGAAAGAAAGAAGCTGCTATTGAAGCCTTTGACAGGGCTTTATGCATTGATCCCAATTACGAACTTGCCATCGTCAATAAAGCGCTCACCGAAGGACTGGCGCCGGGAGAGACATTGGATGCACCGATGAGTACAATAGAATATTATAAAGAATATAAAGAGAAGAACAGATCGTATATTGAAGACTTTACAAAAGAAATGAAACGTCTGATGGAAGGACCAAGCGCTAAGATGTGAGAATAGTGCTGAGGAGTGTAACTCTCGGGGCCTGAACTGCGTGCCCGAATTTGTGCCCATTTGGGTTTCAAGGTAAGCCGCTTGGCGATCAGCGGTTCGTTGTAAGTCCTTTTCGTCAACGATATTGTAGCGGTCGAATACCGGCTTTTTTTTGTGGGCGCTTATCTTTATAGCTATCTGTTCCGGTATCTCGGCTCTTACCATGTTTCTTACCGCACTGCGCCTGAAGTCGTGGAAATGCCTTATGCCAATCATAGCGTCTTTGCAAGCCTGTTTCCAGGCCTTGTCGAACCTTTTAATCCGGTCTGTGCCCGGGCGGTTAGTGAACACTAGGGAAACAATGATGCTTGGTTAATCTATTCCGTATACATTATGCCCGGCAAGCATAATTTAAAGTGTTAAAGTAACCCGGAGGCTCCGGTTTATAGGCAGGCAGCCGTATTCAGGGGATTTCGGCGGCGCGGTAAAAAGTCAGCTCCCATAGCCCCTGGTGGGGATCATGCCGGATGATATAAAGATCTCCGTCATCACCTTCGAGCTTGAAGTAGCGGTGATCTGGCGAAAGCCAGCGATCAAGCACCGCCTTAACCGCCACCGCATGGGTTTTGAACCGGATTCGTCGCGGGGTTTCCTCGCCGCGATAACCCGCGTAGCAATCGACATCGATTGGAATCATGGCTAGGTTTCTGTTTGCTCCTTTGCTTTTTTGACCACAGTCGATGATCGCATTTTGAGCGCGCAGATCAATGCGATGCCATACACTGCCGCAGCACCGATGACGATAGCGGCGATGCCCCGGCTCAGGGCCAGTTGGGCCGCGGCGATCGATGCCAGCACCGATGCACAGCCGTTGGCCGTCCAGGCGTAGGCCCTGGATGACGGTGTTTTCAGCAGATGGCGCATGGCAAGCGGGAAGGGGAGTCCGGTCAACACACCCGGAACCGCCAGCCACGCCAGGCCGATCGCAAAGTGCATCGGGACTGGATAAGGGAGAATCGCTTGCGTCAACCATGCGGTTACCGGCGCCGCGAGTGCGAGCAGGGCGATCAGCAGGACCAGGCTGACGACAAGGAACCTGTCGGTCAAGCGCTGGGAAAAAAAACCGCCGACTCCCGAAAAGACCAGCATACCGGTAAGGACCACCGTGAAGCTGACGACCGGATCTCCGTAGAGCAACACAAACTGCTTGATAAAGTACATCTCGACGAACATGAACCCGATCCCCAGTGATAGAAAATAGATCATTTCGACTGCACCGGGCCGCGAACCGGTTTTCCGAAGCGCTACAAAGGGCAGGGCCAACAGCACCAGGGACAATAGGCCGGCTTCGAGAAAAATAACGGCCACCACAATTTCACCCGACAACAGCAGCGTGTACATGCGGCTGCCGGTTGCGCGATACATGTCTTTCACCCGTTGCCATTTCAAGAAACGGTTGGGAAACGGGCGATTGTCGGTTTGCGGCCTGATATCCATGAAATAGGCGTCAAAAAAAGCGGTTTCGCGGCCCTCGCGATAGGCTTCGGACAGCCGCTTGACGGCCAGGCTGTGGTAGGGTGCGTCAAAGATGTAAAACCGGTTGGACCATTCGGGCCGCATGCCATAGCGGTAGACCCAGTCGAAATTCAGATCTTCGGCGAATCTGACCAATTCTTCTTCGGCATGCAGGGGCCGTCGCGATAACAGCATCACGTACGTGTCCCAGTTTCGCAGCACGGCCAGATGGGTTTCAGGCTGCGCGATCCCGCTCCTTACCAAAACCTCGGCGGCTGTCGACCACAGCCGCAACAGGTCGGAAGGGGGCAGCAGCAGCCGGCGCGAGATGATGATCACGCCGTTTTCCCTCAGGTGGTCGAGATAGGCGCTCAGAGCATCGATCGTGAGCAGATACTCCTGGCTGAGGGCGGCGGAACCGGGCAGGGAGGTACCCCAGGTTTCAACCTGAATGACATCGTAGCTGTCGGTGGTTCGGCTCAGAAAGTGGCGCGGCGTTTGACTGACGACCGGTATCCGGTAATGTTCGGCCGTGATCCGGGCCTGTTCCGGATGGGAATCGACGAGGGTGATGCGCCGTGAGCCGGCGGCCGTCGCGCATGCCATGCCCAAACCACCGCCATTCTGGATAACCAGAACATTCGCCGGAACGGAGACCAGACGATAACCGGCATAGGGCAGGGTGAAAGCGGCGAATGCCGCACTGCGCGGCGTCATATCCGTGTAGAGCACCAGCTGATTGTCACCGTCCCGATACACCGCGGTTTGTGGCGGCAGGTCGCCGCCGAATTTCAGACTCAGACCCGGTGCAAAACGCATGTAAGGACTCGATACGGTCGTCGTGAGACCATTGATGCTGTTGTGGGTTTCCGTGATCCGGCTGTCCGGCAGTTGCAGGACCTGGGCTTGGGCTTTGTAAGGCGACGGGTGGACCGACACGGTCTGCGGTGCGGCCGTTATGAGAAGGGCCGCCGTTCCGGTGATGACGGCCGCTGCCGCCAAAAGACGCCCAGACGTAACCCTAAATACGGCGCGGGCCGACCATGGCGGCCGTGCCGCTGGTCGGAGAAGCGGCATAATGGTCAGCAGGGGAACGAGCGCCGTGACGACGATGAGTCGGCCTTCGTCGACAAACGGCAGCAGAGCGGCGGGCAGCACGGCGCCGCAGGCCGAGCCGGACATGGTGGCGAAATAGGCGATGCCGGTCTTTTCGGGCACCAGGCTGTAGGCGGCGCAGATCACGAGCCCGGCGAAAAAAAAAGGAATGGACAGCAGTCCGTATGCGACCAGCAGATAAAAGATCTGAACCGGCTCGATCGGCAGTCTGACGTAATCGAGAGGCAGGTGGTTCAACACCAAAAAGGCGAGGATGACGGCGGCGGCGTAAAAAAGGCTGAGAATGGCCGGGGCTTCTGCTGAAGCCAGCGACCCGGTCCGGCCTCCGTTCCTCGCCAGCAAGAGATTCAGAAAAGTGCCGGCACCGGCGAAGCCCATCAGGGCAATGCTGATCACCATGAAGCCCAGGTGATTCCACTGGCTGATGGCAAACACCCGGGTCAGAAGCACCTCAAAAGCCAGGGAGGACATGGAAATCAGGAAGACGGCGAACAGGAGCGGTGAGCGAATCGGGGAGGAGGGCACCGGCGTCACCTTTTCCGGTCGAGGGCATACCCGGTCAGCGGCACAAAAAGAACGCCGGTGATCTGTTTGACGGTGTAATCCTCCGCGTGTTTGGTGACCAGAACCAGGTTCTGATAGCTGAAAGGATTGCCGAGGGGCAGTACGAGTCGCCCGCCGTCTTTGAGCTGCCGAAGGAGCGGCGGCGGGATGTGGTCGACGGCCGCGGTAATCATGATAGCGTCGAAAGGCGCCTGATCGCTCCAGCCATAGTAACCGTCTCCCAGCCGGGTTTTGACCGTGTCGAACTGAACCGCTCGCAGGGTCCGGGCAGCCTTCTCGTAGAGCTTTGCCTTGATTTCGATGGTGTAGACTTCGCCTGCGACGGCCGCCAGCACGGCGGCCTGATAACCGGACCCGGTGCCGATTTCCAGCACCCGGGAAGAGGCCGTCAGGGAAAGGGCTTCGGTCATCAAGGCTACGATATAGGGCTGCGAGATCGTCTGACCGTCACCGATCGGCAGGGGACGATCCGTATACGCTTTCGATCGCAGGTTCTGAGGGACAAAAAGGTGGCGCGGAACCTTACGCA
Source organism: uncultured delta proteobacterium (assembly GCA_963787235.1). GTDB lineage: Bacteria > Desulfobacterota > Desulfobacteria > Desulfobacterales > SG8-13 > JARFQH01. The sequence goes on along the minus strand of CAWBCG010000077.1, from coordinate 57,456 downwards.
TGGCGGCAAGAACGCGCGGATCCTTGATGCCGCGTTTCTCGATTTGATCGCGAACCATGTCGTTTCGGGCCTGACTGATGTCATTTGGCGCCGCGGCCGAGGTGAGCCCGACTACCGTGGCGCAAAAAAAAACGGCGAAAAAAATGAGGGTTGGAAAGAGTTTCATCGGTGCGGTCTCCCGCTTCACGACCCCCCGACGCCATGACGCGACGGCCGGGGCTTGGCGGCTGATATTTCATCGATTGGTAATACAGACACCTTAAATACTCAACTGATTTGTTGATTTATTTTCAGATAAACGGTATCTTATAGGCACACTTACCACAGCTTGCAGGAGGCATTCAGCTATGGCCTGGTTCAAAAAATCCAATGGCGGTGAAGAACCGATAGACCCTGTTCTGCCGCAACCGTCCTCTAAGAATGGAACGACGTATCTGGGCAAGAAGTTGACGGTCAGCGGGTCCATAACCGGTCGCGACAGTGTTCAGGTATTCGGCCGCCATGAGGGCGACATTCACTTGGAAGGCGACCTGGACATTCGGGAGTCGGCTGTCGTCAAGGGGAACCTGAGAGCCGCCGTGATTCTGGTCGGCGGAACGGCCGAGGGAGATATCGCCGCCGTTTCCAAGCTGAAGATCGACCGCACGGGCGTCGTCAAGGGCAATATTTCCACCCCGGCTTTAGCCCTTCAAGAGGGCGCCGTGTTCAACGGTGAAATCAAGATGCGCAGTTGATTCAAACGATATAGGAGCAAAGACAATGGAAGTAGCCACCTCCGGAGCGTCGATGTCGCTGGTGAGCGAAAACGTCAGGATCGAAGGCGAATTAGGCGGGGAAGAAAACATTTTGATCAACGGCCGCGTCTTTGGATCGATCAAACTCAACGGTGATATCGTCGTTGGTCAGTCCGGCGTAGTGGAAGCCGATATCGAGGGCAACACGATTGTTATTCAAGGTATGGTCAAAGGCAATGTAACGGCCCGCAATCATCTCGAGATTCAGGCCACCGGTAAAATGATCGGAGACATCACCGCCAAATCCATCGATATCAAAGAAGGCTCCACCTTCGAGGGGCGCTCCAGCATGCTCAAGTCCGGCCGAACCGAACCGCCGCCGACCGTGCCGCCAACCACACCCCTAACGCCCGCCGCTACAGCAGAAAATCCGGTGACCACCGGGTCGAAGGGCCGAATTATTTAAGGGCTCATTCAATTTTTTAGTCAATATGAACGCCATGAAAACCGCTTTCGACGAAACCGGTCGGTGGATCTGCCGCTTGCGATTGCAAAGAACGGGGACGAACGCAAAGGGGGTGATGCCGAGACGAAGCGACTCGCCGTCGCGACCCATCCGGCATGCATTTTTATTCGGTTTTGCTCTTTTGCTGCTGGCTGTCATGTTGACGGCCTGCTCGACACGCAAGATGACGGTTCGCGCCGTCAGCGACGTCATGGTGGGCGGGGTGGCCGCGTTTGAAGAGGATGACGATCTCGACCTGATAGAACGGGCATTGCCGGCCAACATCAAGCTGCTGGAAGCCCTGCTTCAGAGCGATCCTCAGAACCGGCAGCTGCTGGTGCTGCTTGCGCGCCTCTATGCCAGCTATAGCTTTGCGTTTTTTGACGGTCGGATCGAGGCGGCGGAGCTGAACGACAATCCGCCGGAAACCGGCGGATTGTCTATTGCAGAGACGAAGAAAACGGCAGTCCGCTATTACCGCAAGGGCAATGAATATGCCCTGAGGGCCCTTGAAATCAGGCACCCGGAGGCCCGCGGGCAACTGGCCGATCCCTCGAATGCCGGATCCTTCATCCGCGGCCTCGATCGCGATGAGATGCCGGCCCTGTTCTGGTACGGTTTCACCCTGAGCGCCGACATCAACTACAACCGCGACTCGATCAGCGCCGTGGGTCAGGGGCACTTGGTCGAAAAGGCCATGCAGCGTGTGATCGAGACTGACGAGGCCTATTTTTACGGCGGTGCGCACCTGGTCCTGCTGGTCTACTACGGTTCTCGGTCTCCCCTCATGGGCGGCAAGCCGGAACTGGCCATCGAACACTACCGGCGGATAGAGCAGATAAACGGCAAGGGTTATTACCTCGCAGATCTCTACTATGCCCGGTTTGTCCTCTATCAGCAGCAAGACCGCGCGAAATTTACCGCCGTTTTGAACCGCATTCTGCGGGACCCCGCAACCGAGGAAAGATTCCGGCTTTACAATCGAATCGCCGCCGATCGGGCGCGGATCTATCTCAGCGCGGCCGATCGACTGTTTATCGAGTGAAAGCGAGGCTACGAGTGAAGGAAATCAGAATCTGCCGATATCTGTTTGTATTCATCGTGATTTGGGGTCTTTGTAACGGTGCCGTAGGTGCTGCCGCGGAAGTGACCGTCATCAAGGTTGCTTTGATCACCCCCGAGGGGAGTGCCTGGACGAATTCGCTCTACCAACTGGCCGCTGCCGTCAAGGAGCGAACCAAAGGGGCCGTGACATTCACGGTCTATGCCGGCGGGATCGCGGGCGACGAACTCGATGTGCTGCGTAAAATGCAGGCCGACCGCATCCAGGCGGCCGGTTTCTCAGGGGTGGGGCTCGGCGTGCTCGTGCCGCAGATCCGCATTCTGGAAGCCCCCTTGCTCTACAAGACAGAGGCCGAAGTCGACCTCGTAAAGAAAAAGCTGGCCGACCGCTTTGCCGCGGAATTCGAGAAGAAGGGATTCGTGCTGCTCGGCTTTGCCGAAGCCGGATTCGTCTATTTTTTTTCCAGCACCTCGATGACCGGCTCTCAGGGGTTCGATCCCGTCAAAATGTGGGTCTGGAAAGGCGACCCGGTGGCCAAAGCCAGCCTGGAGGCCCTTGGCATCAAGACCTATCCGCTTCAACTCACCGACGTCAACACCGGCCTAGAAACCGGCATGATCAACGCTTTTTATGCACCTCCGGCTGCGGCCATCGCTTATCAATGGTATCCCAAGGTGCATTACATGCTCGACTATCCGATGGTCAACTCCACCGGCGCCTTTCTCGTCAAGAAGAACGCCTTCGATCGGCTCTCGGAAGAAAACCGTAAAATCCTGCGGGAGGCTTCGGCCGACTTCTGCGACGAACTGGTTCAAATCTCCCGTCGGGTCAATGCCGAAGCGCGGGAGGTTCTGCTGAAGTCGGGTATCGTTTTTGAAAAACCGACCGAAGAGCAGCTGCGCTTCTTCGACATCAAGGCGCGGCAAATCCACTCCGACAGCATCGACCGCCTTTATTCCCGGGAACTCTTCGATACGGTGTCGCGTCTTCTCGAGGATCAACGACGGTGACACAGAGTTGGCCTCTCTACCGGCGGGGGAACTCCGAGTGGTTCTCAGTAAAGTCTTGCTTGGAAGCGAGTGACCGGATTAAACGAAAATTAAATTTGGTTCTTTCAGATTTGCATACTTTTGTTTCCACAAATAGTGATCCATTGCACCGCCGGCTATTGCTTCGGTTTCATACGGCGCAGAACTCGGCGTCAAGCGGACCTAACCCCATCGCAGGCCCATTTTTGAAAAATAGCCTGTGCCGTTTGAGAGCCTGCGATGCGTTCATCATAAGTGTAAGATGGCGATGGGGCAAGGCCCGCTAACCGCCTCAAACAGCTGCGTCTGCTTCAACCGAAACAACAGCCGGCTCCCAACGTCAGAGTGACAGGGCTGTAAACCGGATTCTTATTTTAACCGAGAATTGTCGGTGGAGCCCCACCTCGTTCGCGCGATCCCAAAGGCGCGGCAGGAATCCGACCCATGCGTTTGCTGGCCAAGATCGACGACACGCTCGAGATCATCGAGCAAGCTGTAGTGATTTTTCTGTTTTCGGCGCTGGTGCTGATGATCGTCACCAACATCGTTGCACGAAATCTCTTCGGCGTCTCTTACCAGAAAATCCTCGAGATCAGCCCCGGTATCGTTCTCTGGCTGGCGCTGATCGGTGCGACCCTGGCCCTGAAGAAACAACGGCACATCAAACTCGAGATCCTGCTGCGGTATGCCGGCCAGCGCACCCGCCGCCTGGCACGGCTGCTGGGAAGCCTGTTCGGCATGGTCGTCATGGGATTTCTGTTCGCGGCGTCACTGACCTTCGTGAAAAACGAAATGGCGATTTTCGGTCTGCAAGGGGGGTCGGCAGTTGTCTTTCCGCTTTTTTTTGCCCTGTCCTTTTTCCGCTGTCTATTGAGCGGTCTGGCGGCCGTGCGGCCAGCGACAGCCCTTGCAAGCGACGGCCGCGGCCTCAATTCTGGTGCGATTCCGGATGATTCGTCGGAGGGGGGAGCGTGACGCTTTTCACCCTCGCTATCGCCGTCGTGGCCGGGTTGGCCTTGCTTGAAATTCCCCTCTTCACCGTTATTGCCGGCTTGACGATGGTCTGCCTCTATGCAGCCGGTCACAACTGGATGGCGCTGCAGGTGGTTCTAATTGAAATGAACCGGCTGGCCTCGATGCCGGTCCTCGTGGCCCTGCCGCTGTTCATCTTCACGGGCGTGCTTCTCACAGAAACCGCCGCCCCGCGACGGATCATGAATCTTCTGCAGGCACTGTTCGGCTGGCTGCCGGGAGGCCTGGCGATCGCTGCGCTTTGCTCCTGTGCCTTTTTTACGGCCTTGACCGGGGCCAGCGGGGTGACCATCGTGGCTTTGGGAAGCGTTCTCTACCCGGTTCTGCGCCAGGAGGGCTACCGCGAACCCTTTACGTTGGGACTGTTGACCACTTCCGGCAGCCTCGGGCTACTGTTTCCCCCCAGCCTACCGGTCATCCTCTACGGTGTGATCTCCCAGATCGATATCACCGGCCTCTTCAAAGCCGCCCTGTTGCCGGGAATTTTGCTGGTCGGGGCTTTGTCGCTTTATGCGGCCGCCAACCAGTGGCTGCGGGGTCGCGATAATGGAAATTCCCGCATCTCATCGCCGGTTTCCTGGCCGCGCATCAAGTCCGGGTTCACGGCTGCCATCTGGGATTGGCCGATTTTGGGGGTTCTCGTTGTCGGCGTGTACGGCGGATTCGTGACGATTGCCGAAGTGGCGGCCGTAATCCTGCTCTACGTCGTCGTCATCGAATGCTTCGTTCTCAAGGAAATCGATTTCCGGCGCCAACTGCCGGGCATAATGGTCGAAAGTGCCATGCTCTCAGGCGCCATCCTCGTGATCCTCGGTTTTGCCCTCGGCTTCACCGGTTATCTGGTGGACGAGCAGATTCCCGACCGTCTCCTGAAATACTTGACAGCCATGACCGACAGCAGAATTCTCTTTCTGGCCGGACTCAATATTTTTCTCTTGGCGGCGGGCTGCATCATGGACATTTTTTCGGCCACCATGATCATCGTGCCGATCATCGTACCGATTGCCTTGAAATATGGTGTGGATCCGATGCACCTGGGGGTTGTTTTTCTGGTCAATCTCGAGATTGGATATTCAACGCCGCCGGTCGGCATCAACCTGTTCATCGCCAGCTTGAAGTTTCGCAAGCCCGTGGTGCAACTCTACCGGGCTTCCTGGCCGTATCTGGTTTTGTTGTTGGTTCTGCTGGCGGTGATTACCTACGTTCCCGAGCTGAGCCTTTTTCTGGTGCGCTGACCATTGAATTCGGCACGGGGGAAGAGGGCTACCCTGAAACGACGAGCAACAGTGATTTTTCTGACTGCAATTCTGGTGATCCAAGCGATCGGCGTCCTTTCCGCTGTGACGGTTTCATTCGAAACGCTCGATCACCCGGGTTTGAAAGTCCGGTACGAAGCACCCTTGAAAGGGGCCGCCGAGGATTTGACCGCCACTTTTCCGGCCGTCGAGGCCGAACTGACAGAACTGTTCGGGTGGCACCTGTCGCAACGGCCCACGGTGATGCTGATTCAAAACGGGGAAATCTTTCGACGGCTGGCAGACCATCCGCTGATCACCGCCTTTGCCGTTCCGTCCGAGAACCTGATCGTGCTCGATTTCGGAAAATTGGCCGGACGGCCAGGACACTTCAGAAGTGTCCTGAAGCATGAAGTGGTGCACCTGTTCTTACATGCAAATCACAGCGGAGCCGCACTTCCGAAATGGCTGGAAGAAGGCGTGGCCCAGTGGGCGAGTGAAGGGGTAGCCGAGCTGCTCGAACAGCCGCATTCGTCACTGCTGGAGAACGCCGTTCTCTCCGACGACCTCATTCCACTTAGCGCGCTCCGCGATCGCTTCCCGACTGACAGCCGGATGCTTTTGCTGGCCTATGAAGAAAGTCGCCGGGTGGTATCATACATCGTGGAAACCCACGGACGGAGTGCACTTGTTGAAATCCTGGCCGACATTCAACGCGGCAGTGACGTGGATGCCGCCTTTTATCGGAACCTGTCTGCTTTTCCCTGGGAAATCGAGCGGCAGTGGATCGCGGGACAAAAAAGAGGCACCGTCTGGCTGACTTACCTGTCCGGACATCTCTATCAGTTTTTGTTTTTTCTGGGCGCCCTGCTGACGGTGGCCGGTTTTGTGCGCTTTCGGCTGAAAAAGCGGTCCTATGTCGACGACGAATAAATTTTTATGCAAACCACGGCCAAGCCCGTGGTTTGCATAAAAATTTATTGCGGTCTTTTTTCTTTACGTGAGGCGGGGTTATTTTGTATGCAGAGAGCAAGGCATATGAAGATCGAAACGGTGGTGCTCTGCCGGCCACCGTTGACCGGTTGCTGACAATGACATATTTATACATTCTTCTGGTTCTGGTCTATATTTTTTTCCCCTACGACCTGCTGCCCGATTTTCTGGGCGGTTGGGGCCGACTGGACGATTTGGTGGTATTGGGGTTACTACTGCGGTACCTCTTCGTGCAGCGGAAACGATCCCGCGGAACCCAGACAACCGGGACACCGGGACCGGACGCCGAAAAGACCTACGCCGGGGGTGACCAAGGCCACGACAGCAGTCGTTTTGACAGCAACGACCCGTACACGGTACTCGGAGTCGACCGGACGGCTTCGGCGGAGACCATCAAAAAGGCTTACCGCGAACTGGTCAACAAGTTTCACCCCGACAAGGTCGACCATCTCGGAGAGGAATTCAAAACGTTGGCCGAGAAAAGGTTCAAGCAGATTCAGCAGGCCTATCAGAGCATCCTGCAGACGCGCCGATGAGGGAGGTCGTCATGACGGCCAAATTTACGGTCGAGGCGACCCTCGGGAAACTGGCCAAGTGGTTGCGCATTATGGGTTTCGACGCTCGCAGCGAACCCTGTGGGTCGATCGGTTCGAAAGCGGCGGTCGTTTTAGGCCGCATCCTGCTCACCCGCACCCGGCGACGGTGTCAGGAGCTGCGGGGATGTCCTTACGTTTTTATCCACTCGAACGACCCCTTCGACCAACTGAAGGAGGTCATTAGCGGCGTGGGTCTTTCACCACGAGACATCCGACCTTTTTCGCGCTGCCTTCTCTGCAACGAAACCACCGAACCGGTGAACAAAGATGTGGTTCGCCACCTCGTGCCGGACTTCGTCTGGGAAAGCCACGAGCGGTTTTACCGATGTCGCCGCTGCCAGAAAATTTACTGGTCCGGCAGTCACACCGAACGCGGCATGGCGCAGATCACCTCTTTGTTCGAGGAGCCGAAACCGAATCAGCTGCTTCATGGAACCGATACGTAACGTCATTGCTCTCGAAGGGCGCCTTAAAGGCTGTCGCAACGTGACGACCCTCGGGGTGAGAACCAACTTCTCGGATTACACCGCCTCGGAGCAGGAGTTGATCCGGGGGGCACGGAAAATTTATTATCCGACGACTTTTTATGCGGAGCTGTTCGATGCGGTTGGCAAGCAGACATTTCCCAGTTACCATACCTACAAATGTGTGCAGGACAAGATCAAACAGTCCGCTCTTTTTGACCTGCTGAACATTCCGCACCCCCGCACGCGGGTGTTTTACGGCAATCGACAGAAGAAAACGATCCGCGATTATTTCGCCTATCCGTTTATCGCCAAAATCCCGCGCGGATCGGCCATGGGTCGCGGCGTTTATCTCATTAAAAGCGATGCAGATTTGCGTCGCTACCTGGCAGGAAAACACCCGGCCTACATCCAGGAATACATTCCGCTGGATCGGGACATCCGGGTGGTGATCATTGGAAGACGGTTTGTTCACGCATACTGGCGCATCAACCCGCCGCATGACTTCCGCAGCAATTTGGCGGTGGGGGGACGCATCGGTCACGACCCGGTTCCCGCCGCGGCCCGCGCCTTGGCCGAGCAGACTGCTAAAAACTGCGGTTGGGATGACGTGGGAATCGACATCTGTGAGTGCGACTGCCGCTTTGTGGTTCTCGAGGCCAACATGAAGTACGGTAAAGAAGGTTTCCGGGCCGCCGGAATCGATTACACAGACTTGATGGAGCGTTTGATTGAAAATGGCGATATATGACGAGCACCGGGTTGATCCGGTTTTGATAAAAATCGCGGCTCAGATCGACCGGCTTGAGAAAGAAAGGCTTTCTCCTACGGCGACCTTGAATTCCGAGGGACGCCGTCGCCGGCGTGAAGTTTTGATAGAGGAAGGATACCGGCCGTCGTTTTCGGTGGACACGGATCGGATCCTGCACTCCCTGGCTTACTCCCGCTACATCGACAAGACTCAGGTCTTTTATCTGATCGAAAACGACCACATCACGCACCGGGTGCTGCATGTCCAACTGGTGTCGAAGATCGCCCGTACGATCGGCCGTTTTCTGGGGCTCAACGAAGACCTCATCGAAGCCATTGCATTGGGACACGACATCGGGCATATTCCCTTCGGGCATGACGGTGAGCGGATCCTATCCCGGATTTGCCGCGACAACGGGATCGGTTATTTTCACCACAACGTTCAGAGCGTGCAGTTTCTGGACCGGGTCGAGCGCAAGGGCAAGGGCTGGAATCTGTGTCTGCAGACTCTGGACGGCATTTTGACCCATGACGGTGAAGTCCACAACATGCAGCTGGCACCGCAGCGCAGCAAAACCTTCGAAGACCTCGAAGCGGACATGGCCGCCAAGAAGGTCGAACCAGACCGTCCTTTGATCCCGATGACCATGGAAGGATGCGTGGTCCGCATGACCGATACCATCAGCTATGTCGGCCGGGATATCGAAGATGCCATCCGCCTGGGAGTGATTCAACGCATCGACATACCGAAGCAGTGCGTCCAGCGGCTCGGCAACACCAACGGCACCATCGTTTTCAATCTGGTTTCGGATGTCATCAAAAGCAGTTATCAGAAACCTCATGTGGCTTTCAGCAGTGAGATATCCGACGCGCTGCAAATGCTGAAGGCCTTCAATCTCGAGCGCATCTACATGAATCCCGGAATCAAGACTCACTTGGAAACTATCCGGAATCTTTTCGAAATGTTGTTCGAAAGATATTTGACCGACCTGGTGAAGCACAATACCACGTCGGTGATCTTCACCCAGTTTCTCAGAGACATGTCAGAAGAGTACATGGCCGGACAAAACCACCAGGAAATTGTGCGGGATTTCATCGCCGGTATGACCGACCAGTATTTTCTGCGGCTTTGCCCGGAGGACATGCGGCCGAAACCGATGGTCCGTTGAAGGTGCCGTGATGACAACCACTCCGGCGCAGAGTCGGTTTTACCGCCGCGAGGTTCGCCCGGCAGGGTTGACCGGCTTCAGGGTGGCAGTTCAGGAAACCGACCTTCAGATTCATGCCGACCTCGATTTGACGGTGGCGGCACGGGAACTCGTCCTGCAATACCGGGGGTTCATCGAGACCTATATCGAGCGTCAGCCGATTTTTCGCGAATCATTGACCCCGATTCGGGTTACGGGACCGGCGCCTCTTATCGTGCATGAAATGGCGCGGGCCGCTGCGGCGGCCGGTGTGGGGCCGATGGCGGCCGTTGCCGGGGCTATCGCCGAAAACGTGGGAAAGGGTTTGCTCTCCCGCACGAAACAGGTGATCGTGGAGAACGGTGGCGATGTTTTTGCCAGAACGCGGCAACCTGTGATAATGGGTATTTACGCTGGATCATCGCCGTTGAGCGGTCACATCGGATTGCGGGTCGGCGGCGGAGACACACCAATTGGCGTCTGCACCTCCTCCGGCACCATCGGACACTCCCTCAGTCTCGGAGCAGCCGACGCCGTGTGCGTCGTATCGCCCAGTTGCGCCGTCGCCGATGCGGCTGCAACCGCCATCGGCAACCAGCTTGATTCGGCGGCCGACATTTCAAAGGCGATCGCCTTTGGGCGCGGCATAGGACACGTCAATGCAGTGGTGATCATCGTCGGCGACCGTATCGGCTGCTGGGGCGCCGTCGAACTTGTATCGCTGAAGGCAAAAAAAGGTTGAGTTTTATCGGCAAAGAGCATAATCTCTTTGATTAACTCAAATTTTAGCGGATGGAGATCGGATATGAAAAAGGTTAAATTGGTCGTCTGGATGCTCATTATAGCGTTTGTAGCGATTGTGATCTACCAAAACAGAGGTTTTTTTTGGGATACCAAACAAAGCCTGGCGGTCGATTTGGCCTTTGCTAAATACCAAGTTCCTGAGGTGGAACACCTCATCATTTTCGGCGCCTTTTTCGCCGCCGGTTTTCTACTGGGGATCTACTTTCTGATCAGCCGCGGCCTGAAAAAGAAGAAATTGGTCAAGGCCCTCAAGGTCCAGGTGAAAGAGCAGACCGAAAAGGCCGATACGCTGGAAGAAGAACTGCGCGCCTTGCGAGGAGACCCGGTGCTGCCGGATACTTCCGGGAATACCGATACGGTTCTCCAGACGGCCGGCAGCAACCCGGGCGGGCAACTCCCGGCCGGTGACACTAAACAATAGATGCCCAGTGCACCCGAACCCCGGGTTCTTCCAGGAACGTTCGACCTTCAGAAGGGGTTGCCTGGCGTTGAAATCCAAGCGGCCCCATCGCGGGCGCGTTTGAGAACCGACTGGCTTGATGCCTTAGCCGGCCGAGACGTCAGCCGGCCCGACCGGTACCGATTTTCCGCCGCACGAGAATGTCAGCACATCATGAGCCCACCGAAAACCACTCCCATGATAAGCCAGTACCTGTCGATCAAGGGACAATATCCGGACGCAGTTCTTTTTTACCGTATGGGGGATTTCTATGAGATGTTTTTCGAGGACGCCGAGCGTGCCGCCGGCATCCTCGACATCGCCCTGACTTCGCGCAACAAGAATGTCGATAAGCCGATCCCGATGTGCGGGGTGCCGCACAAAGCGGCCCAAAGCTACATCGCCCGCCTGCTCGATGCCGGTCTTAAGGTCGCCGTCTGTGATCAGGTGGAAGACCCGGCCACCGCCAAGGGACTGGTGAAGCGGGAGGTCGTGCGCGTCATCACACCGGGCATGATCGTCGAAAATGACTTCCTGGAAGAAAAAACCAACAATTATATCCTGGCCGTGGCCCGCAACGCGGATGCGTTCGGACTGTCGAGCCTTGACCTATCCACCGGTGGCTTCCGTGTGACCGAAACCGACCGGTTTGAAAAGCTGATCAACGAGAGTCTGAGGATTGCTCCCAGCGAAATTATTTTGCCCGAAACCCTCAAGACCGACGCCGGATTTTCACCCTTTCTGGAGGCCATGGGCGAACGGTCGATTTCGTATCTACCGGATGGCAGCTTCGACCACCGCCGCTCGCGTGAGCGGCTGCAGCAGCAGTTCGAAACTTTGTCGCTCGAGGGTTTCGGCTGTGAGAACTTGCGCCCGGGGGTCCAGGCGGCCGGGGCTCTTCTGGCCTATGTCCAGGAGACCCAGAAACAAAGAGTGCAGCACATCGCCCGGATCGAAACCTATGCTCTCGACCAGTTCCTGTGGATAGACGATCTGAGTTGCCGGAACCTCGAGTTGACGGCCAATATCCGCACTGGATCGCGGCAAGGGACCCTGCTCAGCGTGCTCGATCGCAGCGTGACCGCCATGGGTGGCCGTCTGTTGAAAAACTGGATGCGCTATCCGTCGATGGATGTGAGCCTCATCGACGCGCGTTTGAATGCGGTCGAAGAGGCCAAGAAGTTCCAGGGTTTGAGAAAAAGCCTGCGGGAAACTCTCAAAGCGGTCGCTGATCTCGAACGCCTCGGCAGCAAGATAACCATGGGGCACTGCAATGCCAGAGATCTGCTGGCGCTCAAGGGGTCACTCCAAGCGCTGCCGGACATCATGGCGCAGACCGCACGTTTCAAGGCCGATCTTTTTATTCCGATCAAAGACTGGCGGAATCTTGAAGAACTGGCCGGCCGCATAGCGGAGGCCATTCGCGACGATGCGCCCTTGAGCGTGAACGAAGGGGGCATGATCAAAACCGGTTACAATTCCGAACTGGATGAGCTGGTGCGCATCAGCCGCGACGGCAAAGGCTGGTTGGCACAGCTCGAAGTCCAGGAAAAAGAGGCCACGGGCATCACCACCCTCAAAGTCCGCTTCAACAAGGTCTTCGGCTATTATATCGAGGTGCCCAAATCGCGCGCGGCGGATGTTCCGGTTCATTACGTCCGCAAGCAAACCCTCGTCAATGCCGAACGCTTTATTACCGATGCGCTCAAAACCTTTGAAACCAAAGTCCTGAATGCCGAGGATCGGCGGGCCGCTCTGGAATTCGACATCTTTCAGCAGACGCGCAGTCAGGTCATCGATGTCAACCGCGACATCCAGGAAGCGGCGCGGTTCATCGCTCGGGTCGACTGTCTGTTGAACTTGGCCGAGGTCGCCGATCAGAACGGCTATTGCCGTCCGGCCATCAACGCCGAGGATATCATCGACATCGAGGACGGACGACATCCGGTCATCGAGAAGATGATCACCGGTGAACGCTTTGTTCCCAATTCGATAAGGCTCGACAATACCGAAAATCAGATCCTGGTCATCACCGGTCCCAACATGGCGGGCAAATCGACGGTCCTGCGCCAGGTGGCGCTGCTGGTCCTGATGGCCCACATAGGAAGTTTCGTACCGGCGCGCAGGGCCTCTGTCGGCCTGACCGACCGGATTTTTACCCGGGTCGGCGCCCTGGACAATTTGTCACAGGGACAGAGCACCTTTCTGGTGGAGATGCAGGAAACGGCCAACATCCTGAACAGCGCCACCGGCCAGAGCCTGGTGATTCTTGATGAAATCGGTCGCGGGACCAGCACTTTCGACGGCCTGAGCATCGCCTGGGCCGTGGCCGAGTACCTGCACGATCTTTCCGGTTCGGGCGTCAAGACCCTTTTCGCCACGCATTACCACGAATTGACCGACCTGGCCCGGACCCATCGACGGGTGAAGAATCTCAACATCGCCGTCAAGGAATGGAACGACGAAATCATATTCCTGCGCAAACTGGTCGACGGCGGAACGAACCGGAGTTACGGGATTCAGGTTGCACGGCTGGCCGGTATCCCGCGGACGGTCGTCAAACGGGCGAAGAAGATTTTGGCCGGCATCGAAAGCGGCGCCCATCCGGTGGGTCCATTCTCGGAAAGCGGCGACAAAGCCGTGAGACCCGAAAAAGAGGCGGTGCAGCTGAGTTTGTTCAACAGTCCGGAAAATGCCGTTCTGACCATGCTGAACCGCATCGACGTCACGAACCTCACACCTCTGGAAGCCCTGAACTGTTTGGACAGACTCTGCGAACTCGCGAAAGGCGGATCGGGATAGCGTATGGTAAAAAGTATCCCAACTATTCGACTTTTGGTCGTCGCGATCCTTTTGTTCTGGTGGTTTGTGCCCGCGGCATCGGCCGATACCGCCCGTGATGCGTATGTCCAAGCCGAGGCCTGTTACAAAAAGTTGCGCAACACGCCTTCGGCCCAAAAATACCGCGAATCCTGGATGACGTGCATCGAAAAGTTTCAGGCTGTCTACCGGCACACACCCGAGGGGCCCTGGGCGGCTGCCGGTCTGTACATGTCCGGTACACTTTACGCCGAGCTCTACCGGCATTCCGGACGTACCGCGGATATCAGGGAAGCCATCGATTATTTCGAACGGATCCAAAACCGTTTCCCGCAAAGCCGGTACGCCGGTCGCGCCAAGAAAGCGATCGCCGCCGCCAACGCTCGCAATGCCGCCCTTTCTGCGTTGAAGGCGGCGCAGCCGGAAGACGACCGGCTGTACCAGAGCGCCGAGTCTTGCACCGCAGAACTGCACAGGTCACCTCGAAAACAGAAATTCAGAAGCAATTGGATCGCGTGCATCGACAAATTCGAAGCTGCCTACAAACAGTCTCCCACCGGACCCAAGGCGGCCGCCGGCCTTTACATGACCGGCACTCTGTACGGCGAGCTCTATCAATGGTCCCAAAACCGCAAGGACCGCCGGCAGGCCATCGATCGGCTGCAGCAGGTCGTAACCCATTATCCGCAAAGCGCCGACAGCACCAAAGCCCAGGAGGCCCTGCGGGGCATCAGCGGCGACGGCACCGCAGCTGCCGCCGACCGGAAAGGCAATAATAACAATGCCGGAGCAGTGGGCCAAGCGGTGTCTCCGACCGGTGGCACGGCCCTCGTCACCGGGCTGCGGTTCTGGTCGAACCCGAACTACACCCGCCTGGTGATCGACACCGACCGGGAGACAAACTTCGACTACAACCTGCTGAAAAAAGATCCGTCCATTCACAAGCCGCAGCGTCTATACGTGGATCTGCGCAACAGCCGACTGGGAAAGGACCTCGACCGGATCATCACCATCAATGACGATCTGCTCAAACTGGCCCGCGCAGGGCAGTACACGCCCGACTCGGTGCGGGTTGTGGTCGACATCAAATCCCTCGAGAGCTACGAGGTGTTTTCGTTAAATGAACCCTTCCGGATCGTCATAGACCTCAAGGGCGGCGGAGGAGCGTCCGCAACCCAATCACCGCGGCCGGTCAATCGCACGATTGCGAAAATAGACCCCAAAGCCTCCACGGGCGATATCGCCCGTCAGCTTTCGCTGGGCGTGCGCCGGATCGTGATCGACCCGGGACACGGCGGCAAGGATTACGGCGCGCCGGGCTACCTCAAGGGTGTTCACGAAAAACAGATCGTGCTGCAGATTGCCAAGCGGCTGGCCGTGAAATTAAAAAATGAGCTGCACTGTGAGGTTCTCTTGACCCGCAGCAACGACCGTTATCTGACCCTCGAGGAACGCACCGCCTTCGCCAACACCAAAAATGCGGATTTGTTCATCTCGATTCACACCAATGCCAGCCGGAACCAGAGGGCCTTCGGGATTTCGACCTACTTCCTTAACCTGGCCGACGACGACGAATCCAAGCGCGTGGCCGCCATGGAGAACGCCACTTCGACCAACAACATCAGCGATCTGGAAAAGATCCTTTTCTCTCTGATGCACTACTCCAAGATCAACGAGTCGAGTCGGCTGGCCGCCACCGTCCAGGACACCCTGACCACCCACCTCAAGCGCAAGAGATACTCTCAGATCAAGAGCAAGGGCGTCAAACAAGCCCCATTCTACGTCTTGTTAGGGGCCCAGATGCCGTCGATACTCGTTGAGACCTCTTTTATCAGCAACCCGCGCGAGTGCAAGCGACTGGTGAACCCGAAATACCAGGACCGCCTGTGCGAGGGCATCGTTCTGGGCCTCAAGAAGTACATAAAGGATACCAATCCTACCGCATTCGTGGATGAACGGCCGACGGCTGGATCCAAAGGATAGTGTCTATAGACTCTAAGATAAAGGTTTTTGGCAAGACCAGAGGGAGAAGGCTGTATTGCAATACGCCGGCGACCGAGAACACAGTCCGAAACCTATATCTTAAATCCTATAATGACACTTAAATTGTCGTATCGATAATCCCGGCGCCAAAATACCCTTTTCGCCGTCTCGAAGGACGACAGCCTGGAGAGGCGTAAACCGATATCACGATGCCTGAAGCCTGCAATCGACGGCTGACCGGCCCGGCCTTCAACCCTTACTTTGCCCTGGTTGCGGGTGTGTTGGCCGTTTCGACCGGCGCTATTTTCGTTCGGCTGGCAACCGATGCACCAGCTCTGGTGATAGCCGCCTACCGTGTCGGTCTGGCCAGTGCGATTATCGTGCCCTTGGCCTGGTTTAAAGTACGGGCCGAGCTCCTGTCGCTCACCCGGCACGAGCTTGCTCTGGCCGGTCTGTCCGGATTTTTTCTGGCCCTCCACTTCGGTACCTGGATTTCTTCCCTCGGTTACACCTCGGTGGCCAACAGTGTCGTGCTGGTCAATACCAATCCACTGTGGGTCGGCCTGTTTACCCCGCTGATAACCGGCGAGCGGATAAAGCCGGCCGTGGCTTTGGGTATTCTTATCAGTGTCGCCGGCGGCATTATTATCGGCTTCGGCGATTTTGCTACCGGCGGAGAAGCGCTTCTGGGGGATTTGCTTGCACTTGCCGGCAGTGTCTGCGCCGCCTTTTATCTGCTCCTGGGACGCAACTTGCGCCGCAAGCTCTCGCTGCTGGCTTACATTTGCGTCTGCTACGCCAGTGCTGCCGTGCTCCTCTGGCTCCTGGTGCTGATCTTGCGCCTGCCGGTCACCGGATTTTCCGGTTCCACCTACGCCTGCTTCTGGGCCATGGCCCTGATCACCCAGCTGATCGGACATTCGAGTTACAACTGGGCCTTGAAGTGGTTCAGCACCAGCCTGATCGCCGTCAGTCTCCTCGGCGAACCGGTCGGCAGCACGGTAATGGCCTACTTCCTATTCGACGAAGGCTTGACCACAGCAAAGCTGATCGGTGGGGTCTTGATTCTGAGCGCCATTGCCCTATCGGTCGTCGGTGAAAGTAGAAGTTCCTGAAACCTGCATGACTCTTCACTCCGGTTTTGGATTTGACAAAACCACCTCGATTCATTATCCATATCCAAATTGCAGATTTATCTATTGATGAACCTTAAAACCGGAACGGTGCGAGGGGAGAACATGGCATACAGGAACATAATTCTAACGGTCGAAGAGGGCATAGCGACCATCACCTTCAATCGACCGAAGGCAATGAACGCGTTGAGCATCGATCTGCTTCAGGAGTTTGATCGGTCATTGGAGGAGATTTCCAAAGATGACCTCATCCGGGTATTGGTCCTGACCGGTGCCGGAGAAAAAGCTTTTGTCGCCGGCGCCGACATCACCGAACTGGCCACCTTCGATGCCTTGCAGGCCAAAGGATTTTCCCAAGCCGGCCACGACGTCATCGGTCGGTTGCAACTCCTGCCGATTCCGGTGATGGCCGCTGTCAACGGGTATGCGCTCGGCGGCGGCAGTGAAATCGCGCTGGCCTGCGATTTCATTTACGCTTCCGAGAACGCGATGTTCGGCCTGCCCGAGATTACTCTCGGGCTGATACCCGGATTCGGCGGGACCCAGCGTCTGCCACGGCTGATCGGCAAGAACAGGGCCAAGGAAATGATTTTCACGGGCCAGATGATCACCGCGACCGAGGCGGAGCGGGTCGGGCTGGTCAACAAGGTGTGTACAGCCGAAACGCTGATGGAAGAAGCGCTCAAAACCGCGCGCGTGATGGCATCCAAGGGCAAAGTGTCACTGCGGGCCGCCAAGCAGGCGGTCAATAACGGTGCCGAGACGGATCTGATCACCGGGTGCAACTTCGAAATCGATGCCTTTGCCCTTTGCATGGCCAGCGAGGATGCCGCGGAGGGAACCCGCGCCTTCCTGGAGAAAAGAAAGCCTGATTTCAAATGAGCGACGGTAAGGCGCGAATTCAGATGGCCTGGGGGGTTGCACTGGTGCTGGCCGGCATCGGCGTGCTGTATCGTATTCCTCAGGTGATGCCGAAAATCACCCGGATCGAGCAATTTGCCGCCGCCTCCGGGTTTATTTACTTTTGCTTCTACCTCATGGCGCTGATTCTGATCGTCGGGGGAGGCCGGAAAATTATCACATATACCAAAATGCTGAACCGCAACAAGCCGGACAAATGACGTCGAGGCGACGTCGATCCTAAAAACCGACCCAAATGCCCGTGTTACATGCAGGCACGAACCCATTCACCCCGCATAAAAAGGATACCTCATGACCGATAGGAAAGGGACGGTTGTTCTGATGGGCTCCGGAGAGCTCACCGCCACGATGGTCGAGGTTCACAAGGAGCAGTTGGCGCGCTTCGGCACCGCGCCGCGGGCGGTCTTTCTCGACACCCCGGCCGGGTTTCAGCTCAATGTAGACCATATCTCACGCAGGGCGGTGGAGTATTTTCGTCTTCACGTTCGGCAACCGCTCATCGTCGCCTCCTTTAAATCCAACGAAGGGCATGCGCCATACGAGGCCGAGAAGGCATTTCACCGGCTTCGGGAGGCCGATTACATCCTGATCGGACCCGGAAGCCCGACTTACGCCGTGCGCCAACTGCGGCCGACACCGGTACCGGATATCCTGGTCAGAAGAGTACAAGACGGCGGCTGCCTGGTGGCGGCCAGTGCGGCCGCTCTCACGGTGGGCCGCATGACCCTGCCGGTCTACGAAATCTACAAGGTCGGCCATGATCTGCACTGGGTCGAAGGGATGAACATTCTCGGACCACTTGGTTTCGACATGGTGGTGGTGCCGCACTGGAACAACGCCGAAGGCGGTACGCACGACACCCGCTTCTGTTTCATGGGCAAACCCCGTTTCGACAAGTTGGCAGCGCTGTTGCCGGAAGAGGTGTCGATCTTCGGCCTCGACGAACACACCGCCTGCATCATCGACCTCGAAAAAGAGGAAGCCCGCATCGCCGGCATCGGCCGCGCGGTGTTGCGCAGCGCGGGGGGTGAAAAGATTTTCGAAAAAGGGGATCGGTTTTCGATCGACATGCTGCGGGGACAAGCTGGTGCACCAAAGCGGGCACCGCAGCCCGCTCCATCCACGCAAAGGCCGCCGGAAGCCGGCGAGGCGACGCCGCCTTCCTTCTGGGATACCATCCATTTACTGCGAGCGTCTTTTCTCGACGGGCTACAGCGGCGAGATCCGAAGGCCATCGTCAATGCCCTGTTGGAACTGGACCGAATGCTCTGGCAGGCCCAATTGGATCTGGAGAACGAAGAGTTCATCTCACAGGGGCGGGAAGTTTTGCGGGATCTGATCGTTCTGCTCGGACCGGCCCTGGAATCGGAACCGCCTGAGAGAGCCGCCTGCATCGCGCCGCTGGTCGAGGAACTCCTTACATTAAGGGCGACCTTCCGCCACAACGAACAATGGGAGGCTGCCGATGCGGTCCGCGACTGTCTTCTGCGCGCCGGCGTCATCGTCGAAGATGCCCATGAGGGTGTCCGTTGGCGCCTGGCGGCCGCTTCCGAGACGTGATTTTAAAGGGGTTACGCCATGCTCGATCAACCTTCTTTTTCGGTGCTGTTGGCGTCTGAAGATGAGGCCGCCTGCGCGCCGCTGCTGACGTATCTGAACGCCATGCCGCATGTGCACCTGACGGTGATGCCGAAGGTGCCACGGGATCTGGGAGACGTCGATGCGGTGGTGACCGCCGCAAGGACGGGAGAAACGGAACCACCGGAATCGTTGACAGATTTTGTTAAGGCCGGCGGCGGGTGGCTGCTATTGAATCCGGCCGACGGCAAGCCCCTGACGGAGTTACTGGGAGTGCGCTGCGGGCGGCCCGGACCCGAAGCCGAGCTGCGGGTTCTTTTCCGCAACCCGGAACACCCGCTGGCGGTGCGCCTGCCGGATGCCGTTTACCTGAAAAGCGTGCATCGTCCCATGGACATTACCGCCGGGGACACCGAGGTCCTCCTCTACGCCGACTGGCAGTATCGCCACAATCCGGTTCTGGTGTGCCGGCCGTTGGGAAAGGGCAAAGTGGCCGCCACCACCCTTCAGGCGTATGACAATCCCTTCTTGCAGCAGGTCCTCTACCGATTGATTCGCTACTTGACCGGACGTACCGAACCCAATCGGACTCTGGGGGTCGGTATCCTCGGTTACGCCCCGTCTGTCGGGCGGTATCACGGTCTGGGGGTGCAAAACACGACAGGACTGGCGTTGCGTTCGGTCTGCGACGTGAATCCGGGACGCTTGGAACAGGCTGGGCAGGACTTTGCCGACCTGAAAACCCATACGACAGCCGAGACCCTGGCCAACGATCCGGCGGTCGACCTGGTGATCGTGGCCACTGCGCCCAGCACCCATGCCGACCTGGCACTGCAGATGATGACCGCCGGCAAACACGTGGTGTGTGAAAAACCGCTGGCCCTGAGCCGGGACGAAACGCACGCCATGGTCCGCGCAGCCGAGACCGGCGGTCTCCACCTGAGCTGTCATCAAAACCGCCGTTGGGACGTCGACTACCTGGCCATCAGACACGCCCTTTCCGAGGGGCTCATCGGCGACCTCTTTTACCTCGAGACCTTCGTGGGCGGGTTTTCACACCCCTGCGGATACTGGCACTCGCATGCGCCGATTTCGGGCGGAACGGCTTATGACTGGGGGGCTCACTACCTCGATTGGGTCGTGAGTCTGATGCCGGAAAAAGCGGCGGCGGTCAGCAGCACCGGTCATAAACGCGTCTGGCATGATGTCACCAACGCCGACCAGGAACGGATTCATGTTCGATTCGACGGGGGCAAGGAGGCCGAATTCGTGCATTCGGACATTGCGGCCGTGCGAAAGCCCAAGTGGTACCTGTTGGGAACTGAAGGGGCCATCCTGGGTCAATGGCAGGATATCGCCACCTACAGCGTTGATCCGGTGCTCTATTTTCACCGGCATGACATTCCGGCTACCGAAATGACACCGGACCTGACACTCTACCGCCGGCATGCTTCCGGTCAAATCGTTCCCCAAAAACTGGCGCAACCCGTCCGGCAGCATTATCTTTTCCATCAAAACCTGGCCGACCACTTGTTGGTGGGCGAACCGCTGGTGGCACCACTGACGGATTCGGTGCGGGTGGTGGCGATTTTGGAGGCGGCCAAACGCTCGGCTGCAGCCGGGGGGCGGCCGGAGGTGGTGGATGAATGAGCGCGTTCGCTGGGGTGTCCTTGGCAATGCCACCATCGCCCGCGTCTGTGTGATACCGGCCATTCAAAAGTCCCGCAACGGAATTGTCGTCGCGTTGGCCACCCGCTCACCGGAAACCGCGCGCGAGGTCGTCCAACAAAACGGGATTTCCCGTTTGTACGACAACTACGCAGACCTCTTGAATGACCCTGGAATCGATGCGGTCTATGTTCCCCTGCCGAATCATTTGCATCGGTCGTGGACGCTTGCAGCCCTTGCGGCGGGCAAACCGGTTCTGTGTGAAAAACCGTTGGCCTGCAACGCCACGGAGGCCGATGAAATGTCGCTTGCGGCCGCGGCAGCGGGATTGCCGCTGATGGAAGCCCTGATGTACCGCTTCCATCCGCGCAGCCGCCGCATCCGACAGATGGTCAGGGACGGTGCCATCGGCACCTTGCGTATGGTGCGGACGGCTTTTTGCTTCAGCATTGAAGACGAACTGATGCGCAGTGGCGACAACTTCCGGCTCAATCCGGCGACCGGCGGCGGAGCGCTTCTGGATGTCGGCTGTTACGGCGTCAGCCTGGCACGCTGGCTTTTCGATAGCGAACCGCTGCAAGTTCAGGCGCAAGCCGACGTCAACGCCGCCGGTATCGATGTGCACCTGGTGGGCAGTCTCGCCTTTGCCGGCGGCGGCCTGGCCAGCCTGGAGGTCAGTTTCGTATCGGCTCTGCAGCAGACTTACAGCGTCATCGGAAATAAGGGCGCCATCGACCTGCCCCATGATGCCTTCATACCATGGGAAAAGGAGGCCGTATTTCGGCTGCGCGGGAAAACTGATGAAACCGGAAAGAAAATCGTTATCCCGGGCGCGGATGAATATCGGCTGATGGTGGAACACTTTGCCGATGTTGTCCGGGGCGCCGTTGCACCGGCGTATCCAGTCGCCGATAGCGTGGCCAACCTGGCGGTCCTGGACGCGCTCGCCGAGGCCGTCCACAGCGGCCGGTCCGTGACCGTGCCGTAAATCCGCACCATAAATAGAAACTTTTGAAACTTGAAACTCGAAACTCATTACCCGGAACCCTTAACCAGTGATGTATTAGGGGCCATGTGCGTTTAGTCTTTAAAATCGATAATTTCCTTCAACTGACAAAACTGACTTAACCGACTCAACTGACACAATCGCTTTAATGCACCGTGGCGGCCCGAAGCGCCATGAGCGTTTAAAATAAAACCTGTAGATAAGCCGATGACACCCAAGCGGCTTGGTTTCAAGATGCCGAATTCCCTGTATCCGACTTATACCGTCACGGAAGAGAGTCTGACGAGCTTGGCCGATTTGTGGTCCGACCCAAGCCAGCGCCTCGACTGGGACTGTCTTTTCGTGCTGCCGGCCTGGCTGAACGCCTGGTGGCGCTGTTTCGGAAAGGAGATGACGCCGTTTCTGCGCTCGGTGAGAAACCGCAACGTGGTCATCGGTATCGCGCCGCTGATGATCAGCGGTCAAACGGCCTTTTTTATGGGGGATGCCGCCATCTGTGATTACCTTGATTTTGTCGTTGCCCCCGGCGAGGAAGCGGCGTTTTTCCCTGCCCTCGTCAGAGACCTCCGCGGGCAGGGGGTAGCTCATCTGGTGCTCGATGCCGTCAGAGCCGACTCGGCGGTCATCCGTGTTTTGGCCGATATGGCGGCCCACTTGGACTTCCGCTTTTCCGCCGCCCCGCAGGACGTCGCCATGGTGGTGGATCTGCCGAAGAACTGGGATGCCTACCTACAGCACCTGAGGGGCAAAGATCGACACGAAATTCGCCGCAAATTCAGGCGACTGCGGGAAGCCGTGGCTCCCGACCTCCGCATCGCCGAGAAGCCGGTCGAGGTCGCCAAGGCAATGGACACCTTCTTATGGCTGTTCAAGAAAAACCGTTCCGACAAGGCCGCTTTCATGACGCCCGACATGAGCACATTTTTTCAAATGATGGCCGAAGCCTTGGTAGAAATTGACATTTTCAAGCTCTTCACCGTCGGCATCGAATCGGAACCCGCAGCCGCGGTTATCTGTTTCGACTACCGGTCTTGCCGCCACCTTTACAACAATGCTTACAATGAGCTCTTCGCGGCTTTGAGCGTGGGGTATCTCAGCAAGGTTCTGAGCATCCGAGACGCGATCGAATCCGGTTTGAGAACCTACGACTTCTTAAAAGGCGCTGAAGCCTACAAGCAGCGTCTCGGTGGACGGCCGCTGCCGCTTTACCGCTGCCGGGTCGCGCTGAACTGATCATTTGCCGTTTTGAATAATCCTCAAAGAATTCGACCAAATGGAATTAGATTAAATGCAGACGACGTCTCTCAGGATTGCGATGCTCAGTGTCCATTCCAGTCCGCTCGGTCCTCTAGGTACCAGGGATACCGGCGGCATGAGCGTCTATATACGGGAGACCGCCAGGGAACTGGGGCGAATGGGCCACAGGGTGGACATATTCACCCGGCGGACCGCTGAAGTCGACGACCCCGTCACGGCACTGGCTGAAAACGTGCGGCTCGTTCACCTGAGCACCGGAAACGGGAGAAATGTCCCCAAGGAATTGCTCCACCGGCACACAGCGGATTTCCACAGGGCGCTGGAGTCGTTTCGAAAGCGTCATTTTCTAGACTATGACCTGATTCACAGCCATTACTGGTTGTCCGGTTCGCTGGGGGAGATGGCCCGGGAGAGTTGGCAGCGGCCGCATATCATCACCTTTCATACATTGGGTGCCGTTAAAAACAGCATCGGAGTAGGGAAGCCCGAGCCGCTGCTGCGCCTCGCCACGGAGAAAAATCTCGCAGCAACCTGTGAACGGGTTCTCTCCACGACACCGAAAGACAAGGTTCAGCTGATTCGCCTCTACGATGCCGTGTCGGATAAAATCGGTGTCGTCCCCTGCGGTGTCGATCTGAACCTGTTCCGCCCGCTGGACACGGCAGAGGCACGACGTCGGCTCGGGTTCGCATCCGATCACCCGATCATCCTCTTCGTCGGCCGGTTCGATTCGGTGAAGGGCATCGACCGTCTGGTGACGGCGATGACGTATCTTCGGCGGAGGGAATCGCTGCGGCTGGTGCTTGTCGGTGGTGAAGGTCTGGCGTCACCCGCGACACGACGGCTGCAAAAACAGGCCCGTGACCTCGGGTTGCAGGATACCGTGACGTTTGCCGGAAGGATCGTTCAGGATCGACTGCCGCCGTATTACAGCGCCGCCGACGTGCTGGTCGTGCCGTCTCTCTATGAAAGCTTCGGTCTGGTCGGCCTCGAGGCCCTGGCTTGCGGAACTCCGGTGGTGGCCACTCCGGTCGGGGCCATGGAGAGCATTCTGCAACAGGGACGAACAGGGCAGGTGGTGACCGAGTCTGCGCCTCGTTTACTTGCTGACGCAATCGAAGCCTTTCTACCCAATAAAGCCCGAAAAACCGCATCCGCCGCCGATATTCGTGCGTCGGTGATGCAGTTCAGCTGGTCGAAGGTTGCGGCAGCGCTGGCCGCGGAATATGCCGGGGTGTGTGAAATAGGAGCTATTTAATGAAAGAAAATATAGAGTCAATCGATATGCTGGTGATTTCGGCTCACCCGGACGACGCCGAGTTCGGTGTGGCCGGAACGGTGGCCAATTGGACCCGTGCCGGCAAAAAAGTAGTCTACGTGGTGTGCACCCGCGGTGAAAAAGGGACCACCGACCGCCACCTGACTCCGGAAGAGTTGGCCGCGGTTCGAGAGAAGGAGCAAATGGCTGCCGCCCGGCTGCTCGGGGTGGCTGCAGTCGATTTTCTCGGCATGCCCGATCAGGGGCTGGAAGACACCCCTGCCTTTCGTGAAATGATCGTGCGGGTCATTCGACAATACCGGCCGCACACCGTGGTGACCTCGGATCCTTACAGGCGATACGTCTGGCACCGCGACCACCGCATCGCCGGCCAGGTCGTTTTGGATGCGGTATTTCCCTTTGCCCGGGACCATCTGGCCTACCCGGACATGCTGGCCGAGGGACTGGAGCCGCATAAAGTACAGGAACTGCTCTTCTGGGCCGCAGAGGACGTCAATTACCGCTCCGACATCACCGCCACTTTCGCACTCAAACTGGCCGCCTTGCGTTGCCATGCGAGTCAGGTAAGAGAGTTGGGCGTTGCCAACCTCGAGGATTGGCTGCGGCAGCGCTGCCGGTCAATGGCCGAGGGCGAGCCTTTCGAACTGGCCGAGTCCTTTCACCGCGTCGAACTTCCCCGCTGAGAAGTGTTTAGCGGAGAACCTTTACTCGGCGAAATCTGACGGGTTCTTGTTTTCATCGAGGATTTCCGCCCCGCGGAAGGGGTGTCAGGCCGAGGGTCCCGCCGCTTTTCTGAACTTCTCCACTTGCTCCTGATAGTAGGTGCGATTCTCGCGTGCCAAGCGCAGGGCGCGTCGTGCTGTTTCGAGGGCCTTTGCATACTGACCGTTGGCGTAGTAGCATACCGCCAGCGTGTCGAGAATGTGCGGCTCTTCTAAAAGGTCAGCGGCGGCCTTGGCCAAATCCAGTGCCCGGGCCGGATTCCGGAAACGCGGGTCTTCGGCGGTGGCATACAGCCAGGCCAAATTGTTGAGCACGTGAGGATTTTCCGGATTGAGTTTCAGAGAGGCCTCGTAGGCCTGCTGAACCCCGCTGAGATTGCCGGTTTCGTAGTACAGATCGCCGAGCACTTTGTAAAGGTTCGGGTTCTGCGGATGCTTTTCGATTTCCCTGAGGATGATTTTTTCGAAGAAGTGGCTGCTCAGTTGTCTGCCGGTCTCCCCGAAGTTGAGGCCGTAGCCGACCGCGGCCACCAGCACCATGCTGGCGACGAAGACCAGAATGCTGTTTCTGACCTTACGATCGTGCCGATCGATGGTGCTGCGATCGATTTCACAGCGGGCCAGATGACTGATCCTCTCGCTGATGCTGAAATGGTGCCAGTTGGGGCGGTCCGGTGATTGGCCGCTGGTGTAAGCGATTTTCTCGAGTGTGCTGATGAGCGGCTGGGCCGTGTCGAAGAGCGTGTAGACGTAGCCATCGGCCTGGCGCTCGAAATTGCGCATGAAGTACCCGAAGATGAACCGAAAATAAATCAGAAAGATCACCACCATGTTCACGCTCAGAAACACGGAGGTCAGGGTCACCGGGTTGAACCCGAACCGGCTGAAAAATTGAAACATCGGCTCGGTGTAAATGACGGCATAGAAGATCAGATCGTAGGTCGCATAGGTGAGGACCATGAAGCCGGCGAAGAAGACGAGGTAGAACACCAGGTGGTAGCGTTTGACATGTCCGATCTCATGCGCGATGACCGCATCGATCTCGGCCGGCTGCAGGCTGCTCAGGAGGGCGCTGGTGACAAGAATATACCGGAATTTTTTTATCAGGCCCATGACGCCGGCCGTGATCATGCGACCGCCGAATATCGGCCAATAGAGAATGTTGGCATATTCGAGGTTCGCTTTTTTGCACAGGGCCTCGATCCGCTGCCGCATCGTACTGTCCTCCAGCGGACGGCAGCGCCAAAATTTCTGAATCATGGCCGGACCGATAACCGCCACGATCACGAGAAAGAACATGAAATAGACGACCGATCCGGTAGTGGTTGCCAGTTGGTTTTTGAGCCACTCAAAGGGCAGAGCGTTGATCAGATCGGTGATGGCCGAGAGCACCAGCCAGGGCAGCAGTACGGGCACCGAAAAAGAGATCTGGGACCAGACGTAGGCCGACCGGGAGATATCCGATCCATACAGGCGCCGGTGAGCATCGAAGGCGAATCCCCAGACGACGGCCAGATAGGAAACGAACAGTGCCAGAAAGACCAGGGCCAGCAGGGTCGGCATTATCGAAAATAGCGGCAATGAGATGAAAAACGACGGCAGGCTCAGTCCGTAAATGTCGATTGCGAAAAGGGCGATGGACAGGATCGATTGGCGCGTGAGAAGGTTGTTGAACCGGTTATCGAGGCGTGTAAAGCTTTCCCTCGTCACCCGGTGCTGAAGACGTTGAAAAAGGGACCTGTTGTAGGTGATGAACAAGACGTGCAGCGCGGCAAAGAGCAGCGCCGTGTCGATCGGCGTGAAATTGGTTTCCACCGCCGGCTGGTAAGTGGCGTATATCAGCAGAACGATGATGAAGTAAATGAAGTTTGAAAACATCTATCAAGTGACCCGTACTATAGGCTTTAAGATAATGGTTTTGGCAAGGCTAGAGGGAGAAGGCTGTATTGTAATACGCCGACGACCGATAATGCAGTCCAAAACCTTTATCTTAAAGCCTATGCCTGTAATATCTTTCTTTTTCGCTGTAAACGCACCCGCAGTATTGCTGGCGATACAGACCAAGCCGCTTGGATTCGTCGACGCCCTCTTTCCATCCCGGGCGAAAATCGCGGTAGTAAAAGGGCACGCCGACCGATCGGCCCACGGCCTCGCCGATTGATTTGATCGTCTCGTGCTTCTGGAACTTACTGTAGAGCAGCGTGGTGCTGAAACCGTCGAACTTGCCGTGCCGGGCCATCAAGGCGGTGCTGTGCAGCCGGTCGTGATAGCAATAGGTGCAGCGGTTGGATTCGCGGTAGGCCACATTGCGCAGAAACCCTTCGAGATCGTAGCCCTCCTGGTAAATGACCTTAAGGTCGACCTGCTCGGCATAGTTCTTGAGTGTCTCCTGGCGCCGGAGACATTCCGAATAAGGATGGATGTTGTGCCGGTAGAAAAAGCCGATGACCGTTGCCGCGTCTTGGCGCAGGACCCGTATCGGGTATATGGCACATGGTCCGCAGCAGATATGAAGCAGAAGTTTCACTGTCTCTCTCCGAAGATGGCGGTTCCAACGCGCACGATTGTGGCTCCCTCTTCGACAGCCACCTCGAAATCACCGGTCATTCCCATGGAAAGCTCCGTCATCGTCACCCCTTCGATGTTCATGGCCCCGATGCGATTAGCCAGTTGCCGCAGAGCCTTGAAATAGGGCCGCACTTTTTCGGGAGCGTTGAAAAAAGGCGGCATCGTCATGAGTCCCCTGACCGAAAGGTTGTCGCAGCGGCTGACCTCGCGGATCAGCTGCGAGGCCGCCTGTTTCGTGATGCCGGATTTCGATTTTTCTTCGGCAATGTTGACCTGGATCAGGATCTGTTGAACCTTGCCCTGCCGCCGAGCCTGTTTGTCCAGTTCACGGGCCAATTTGAGGGAATCGACCGAGTGGATCAGGTCGAAGAGTTCCACTGCGAACCGAGCCTTGTTGGTCTGGAGGTGTCCGATGAAATGCCATGCGGCCGGACTCCCAATAAGGGCGTCGATTTTTTCGCGCGCCTCCTGAATGTAGTTTTCCCCCAGCAGGCGAATACCGGCATCGATGGCTTCTTTGACGCTTGCGGCCGAGACGGTCTTGCTGACGGCCAACAAACGAACGCCTGCCGGATCTCGTCCGCAGCGGGCGGCAGCCTGCTCGATTCGTCGACGAACCCGGGTGAGGTTTTCTTTGATCATGGGTACTGTTCCGGTTGAGTTGTCCATCTTGACTTAGTTTGAAAATAGAATTTTGGTCACATCCCTAGCCTGACATAACCGGCTCAACTGGCTCAACGGACACAGCCGAACAAGGTGGGCCCCTCCGCCCGGATGAACGGTTTCGAAAGACGACTGAAACTCGCCGCCAACGGTTTCTAAGCCCGGACCGGTCCCTTTTTCAGATAATAAGTTGAATGCAGCTTGAAGGTCGTGCCTTCCAAACGGAATCGGCATAGGGTCCGGTCTAAGACCCCGTAAGCGACTCAGACAGTCAGCCGCTTTTCGCAACCATTCATCCGGGCTCCGGCGCGTCATTTTTGTGCACCGTGGCAGCCCGTAGGGCCATGAACCTTTAGTCGTCAAGATCGATGGTATCCTTTAACTGACAAAACTGACGTAACCGACTCAACTGACACAACTGCTGTAACACGACAAATTAATTTATATGCACCGTGGCGGTCAGGGTCATGACTGTTAAACATCAAAAAGATATGACCTTCTCCTTAATCAAAAACTCGATCACCTCGCAGATCGGCAGGCCAACCACATTGGTGTAGGAACCGTTGATGCTTTTGACCAGAAACGTTCCGAGACCTTGAATCGCATAGGCTCCGGCTTTGTCGAAGGGCTCGCGGGTTTGGATGTACCAATCGATTTCGTCTGCGGTCAGGGCCTTGAAACGTACGTCCGTCCTGACCGTGTCCGAATAAAGACGGTTTTCTGATCGGCGGCAGATGCAGTAGCCGGTGTACACCTGGTGGATCCGATCGCTCAAACGCTCCAACATGTCGCGGGCGTCGTTATCCGAGACCGGTTTGCCGAGGATGTGATCGCCGATCGAAACCATCGTATCGGCACCGATAACCCAACTGTTCGGATATTGTCGCCCGATGTCGATTGCCTTGGCTTCGGCTAACTTCCTGACATACTCCGGTGGTGAGGACATCGGCACCGTGCTCTCGTCGAAGTTGCCCGGGATAACCGTAAATGATAGACCGGCTTGCTTCAGCAGATATCGGCGCCGCGGGGACTTGGACGCCAATATCAAACGCGGGTCGGTGTCGGTTTTCGGCATACGGTCACTCTTAACAAATGCGGCCGGATTTGACAATGATGCGAAAACATCGGAGAAAGATAAAAAATCCAATTTCGGTTTTCATCCATCATTCGACGAAATGAATTATCCGTACCTGTTTTTAATCAATCGGAGACGACCATGAAAACGGTCTGGATCATAGGGGCCGGTCAATTCGGCGAGAAAGCCGCTGTAAGGCTGCGCCTGAAATATCCCGAGGCTGCCATCATCGTCGTGGACCAAGACCGGAGGGCTCTGCACCGTGTCGAGGAGGTGGCGAACGCCGTCGTGGTCGGGGACGGTGCAGTGTACCTGGCAGAACATCTGACCGTTTCCGAGAAACCCGACTGGATCGTGGCGGCCGTTCCGGTCCACTTGGCATTTGAGTGGCTCTGCAAGCGGCTCCCGCCGGCCTATCGGATAGAAAAACTGGCGGTTCCGGAAGACCTGGCGCAAAAGCTCGGCTGTGTATTCACTGGTGAGGGCGGCAGGGTCTACACCAGCATGGCCGATTTCATCTGCCCGGACAATTGCCCCGAACCCGCGGATCTCTGTTTTGTCACCGGCAAACCGCGGCCGATAGACCTCTACAAGGAACTGTCGGCAGTTAACCCCCATCAAATGACCCCGGTGATCGTCCGCAGTCGCCAATTGTCGCCGGGTGTCGGCGGATACAGGCCCGGCGATCTTTTCGACGTCCTCCGGAAGGTCGAAGCCTGCCGCGGACCGGTGCTGCTGGGCACGGCCTGTCGATGTCACAGTGTGCTGGATGCCTTCAGATTGATCCCGCGAAATTCTTGAAAGACTGACTGTAGGCCTTTGCCCTTTCGATATTCAGGAGCGGCGGGCCATTTTTGCTTGCAATCTAAACTTGTATAGAGTACCTGGTGTCCATCCGCACATTTAATATTTGGTCCTGCTTTCCCTTGACGCCCGGGTGGCGGAACAGGTAGACGCAAGGGACTTAAAATCCCTCGGCACATAGTGCCGTGCCGGTTCAATTCCGGCCCCGGGCACCAGTAATTTCAATAAGTTATGTGTGTATGAGGTGAGCTGGGTCCTACGCTTTGTGCGGTTAAATTCAGTTCGTGCCGCCCCCGTATTTGCGTTTCAAAACTAAAATCCCTGATACAATTCCATTTTCAAGTTATAGCCAGCCACATCCAAAACTACGCCCGCTGACTGAGGCCAGAACGCAGTTTTCAGAAAAGACCGCGCAACGAGTTCGGTTACCGTTGCTACGAATCATGTTCAGTGTGCAAAATGCCCCCAAGCCGATGCGTTAAATAACGCAAAATTACCGCCTCTTTCAATTGGTTGATGACAATTATGTCAACATAACTTATCGAAACAATGACATATTATACATTGTAATGTCTTTGGCATAATAATTGATAAGTTTTAAGCTTGACGCGGAATTGAGGAGAAAAAGAATTGGGAGGTGGTTTTATGGAGAGCTCACTAATAAACTTTTGCCACACGACATTGATTTCAGTTTGCAATGCCAACGACAAGTACCAGCAAAAATTTTGCAGGTTTTACACGAAATCTACCCGTGATAAGCATTGCATGTTTTTCGTGTTCAACGAATTCTGTGACAACCCTGAGGCACAACGGCATGCCCGAAATTCGGTGGCAAGTGAATAAAATATGCTTCAAAAGTATCGATCTGTGGGAAGAAAAACTGGTGTCAATTCAATCAGACCAAGCTTAATTCAAAACGAAAAGATCGAGTCCATCGCTACATGGATTGAACATAAAAGCGAATCACGCAAACAGGTGGTTTGTAAGTCTGCCTTAATGCAATTTGTCTACCTACTCAGATCCGTTCAATTTTGCGCGCATCGTTGGTTTATAGTCATTTTTCAGTTTCTTCCTCCGATCCAAGCCTGACCGTCGATCTCCTCCACTCCTTCTTTCCGGAATATGAATGGTATAAGTAAATCGTCTTCTTTCGATGCCCGACCGACGATCTCCCTTATCTTGAGCTTTATCAAGCATAATCAGAGGAACACTTTTTTCAGCGAATCAAAGTTGCTGTTCAGATTAGGGTCACTTTCATAGCAGTCTGCACACTTGGCATACAAGCAGTCCCCAATCTCGTAAAGGACGCCGCCCAACAAGCCATACCCTCCCAAAGTTTTGTGGACTTCAACTTCCACGGGAAAGCCGCAATCAATGCAGTTGTGACGCGTTCTTGCGATCCCGCACTCCGATGCATCAGCGAAAATCTTTTTTAACCCCTCAAGACCTATCAACATGATGATCACCTCCCCAAAAGATGGGGTGTCAGGCTACACACTGTTTGTTATCAGCGTGTTAGTTTTGCATGAAAAGTTGGCATCTGCGCTGTGAATCTTTAAATCGACCGCAGGCAGAACCTTTTGTGGATTGTTAGGGGTATTTGATGAAACCAGCTTTGAATGACTCTACACCATCCCCCGAATTTATGTGCAAAAAGTGTATTACATGATCAATACAAATGTCAAACAAATTTAAGATTATAATATTAAAATTTAGATAGTTATACCAAAATTATTTATACCCTTACAGACATATTGTATCCGGTCCAGTCTTGGTAAGCGAAACAGAAACAGATCTATGAGTGCGAACCCAAGATGATTCGACCTGTACATAAAATGTCATTTAATCAATATTTTAAGTCTTGGGACAAGAGGTTCACGAGCGTGGCAATTTTAGATCGGGCCCAAGGCCAACGCCCCTCTTCATCGAGACTCTTCTCATCGATCAACGCCATGACCACCGGTGTTGACGGTTGCAACTGGCCGCGTGACCGAAAACGAAGATCGTAGGTCTTTACCTCGATCAGGTCGAGTATCGGGTTGCCGGACAGGAAGAGCGCTACGACAAGACAGATAACAGCAAGTGTGATGGTGGCGGGATTAGTATAAAAATTGATTTAAGCTGTTTGAAAAAACGTTTCATCGGTCGCTCGCTGGGATGAATAAAGGCGCAGTTTCAAAGTTTAAAAAAGACAGACAATCTTTAAGCTATTAAGAAAAAACCGTTGGCGACCAAATGGGATTGTGGGCAATCTTTGTTATGTCGGTAACTCTGGATGCTTCCAAGCGCTATACCCGTCAAGCTCCCGAACAAGTGAACGGCCACATGCTGCATCCGTGCTCAGCCCCAAACACATTGGCCTGCAAGTTGGCGATCCACTGTTTTCCGTCCTGAGTGACGCGCAGATAGCGCATGGCTTCCTGAATGTAAATATTCACATGGTCCCAGTAAAATTTAGCATAGTTTTTACGCAGGTCCCCTGGCGTTTTGTACCCGAGTTGTTCGTTAAGCCCGAGTTCCTCGAATTCGTAGAAAAGAGCCGTGCACTTTTGGATGCGATAGGGGTCGCCGAGTTGGCCGATGAAGTCAGCGGCCCGTATAAGACCTTGGTATCCCATGGTATCCTTGTACATCTCGCCGTCGGGAACAGGGAAGCGGGTCATTTCGATGTAAGAGGCCACAAGTTCGGCATCGATCAATCCCTCCGTCAGCATCCCCTTTCCAAACCGATCACGCACGAACATTTTGCTCCGGTCGACGTGATAGGGGGCAAGTGCCGCATCCGTACCTCCGGGCGTAATGGTCGCTTTTTGTCCGTCAATTCCAGTGGCGATTGCGCCGTCGCGGTCATCACTGCATATCCCTTTCACAAAGCCGATATCGTGACATAGGAGTGCGATGATAAAATTCGCCCAATCTCTGGGTGTCACGCCGCCTTCCGAAAGGTGCTTTCCTTCCAGGATGGTCTGTCCAGCCAAGACCACCATAACCGTGTGCTCGACATTGTGGTACAGGGCATCGGAGTTGGCGATGATTTCTAGAGCAAGATGCGACGACCATCCGATCACGTTTCCGAGTTCCTGTTCCATGTTGCTGTAATTGCGTTTGTAGGCACTCCTGAGTTGGTCGATACAGTAATCCATCTTGATTTTTTCAAGATTCAACATGGTCCGAGCTCCTCCTTTCTTTATAAAACGACTTACTCGACCGCCTGTGAATGCACATCGGCGACCGCCCGCATCAATAAATACTCAATTTTTGTTTTAGCGCCATCAATCTCTCGATCGATGGAACGATGACGGGCCGCGCGCGTATGACCGATTGCCGGCAAACAGAAACGAAGATCGGAGGAAGTGAGTCAAAAAAAAGATTCGAGCGGATGTCGATGAGTTGCATGAAACCAACACTGTTTTGGGGAATTTCACCCAAACTTTTGGGGATTGTTCACCACGTCATCGATCAGAACATCTTAAAACCGTCTGCCTTTTAAATACAAAGACCTTAAATTTAATGGTATTCACTATTTAATACATTCTGGCGCGTTCTTTGCTGTAACAGGTAAATACCGATTTTCCTTGGCATCGTCGAATTTTGACGGATTATGAGAACAAAAATCAATAAGACTGATCACGCATACGAGATTGAACGACATGGCCTACACTATTTTTATCTTGTCCATCGCATTGTCGGCTATCGTTTTCGGGATCGCCTTTTTGCGCCCGACGCTCAAAAATTGGTCGAACTCCGGCATCGACCAGCGCAACCGTAAGGCAAATCTGAAAACCAGGCTGAAAAAAGATCGGTACTTTGTCGTCATCGAATGAATGAGACCGCGATTGGGCATCGGCATCGGGTTTATCGCTCACCACCCCGTCATCCTTGCCATAAAAAGAAATTCATAAGCCAGCCTCAGATTATCCACATAGAGACGGTAGAATTTCTTTTTTTCTCCACCTTCGATCAGTTCGATTTCAAGCTCCTCCAGCTCTATGGCCTTCATTGACTTCATCATCAACTGCATAATGCGCTTCTCGCTGTCATGCAGCAATACCCATCCCGGTTTACCAGCCGCCCATCCATATGGACTGTCTTTTACGATCTGCATGATAATTTCTTAAACCTTGAACAGTCCTTTTAGCAATGATTTTTTTGGGGAAATAAAGGGTACACTTGTTTGACTCTTCCAAAATTTCGCAGATGATGGTATAGTTTTTTACGGAAAGAGGTTGAAAGATTTCATAATTTTGATTGTTTCATTCGATATCCGTTCAATGGACCTATCTGAAAACGGTCATTCCGCTTATGGATAGGCCCCAAAGAGAAGAGGCAGGAAATGGCCGAACAGGAAAATCGTTTTCCCACAGAGAAAAGAGCGGAACCCAGAATTGAAGCCGGGCAATTTCACAGCGTTGAAATTAATCCGGGAATCCCCTTGCCCATTTACCAATTCAACCTCAGGGATGTTTCTGATAACGGTGTGTGTATCCTGGTCAAGGCAGACTCTCCTATTCTGGAACATCTAAAAGTGGGTCAGGTTATGGACTTGAAATACTACGCCATGGACGGATCCAAGGCTAACATCGTTAGACAGTTGAAAACCAAAATTCGACACATCACCAAAGGCACCCCCGGGCATTACAATGGACATTGTCTCGTGGGTGTCGCCATTTTAAACGATTCGGACGAGGATTTCGAGTGAGGATATCCAGCCATTGCAGCAAATCGTCAAGGTCACGGCGGCCATTATGTCGAGCAATGGCCGCGTCCTGATTGCCCAGAGAAAAGCCGGACATCATCTGGCCGGCAAGTGGGAATTTCCCGGCCGGGAACCGCTCCATCTTCGATTTCACCTGCATTCGATCCATTCCTTTCGCATTTAACTTTCTGCGGTCATAAACAAATATTGATTTTTAGCCGATTGGTCTGGTTGGTGCCCCTGCTGCGGATAATCTCGCCGAGCCGTAAACTCAAGAGATCGATCCTGATGCCGATAAAGATACTGAAGAAAACGCTCATTAGGCGGTATAACATCCAATGGGATCGACACCCCTCAACCAGTCAGACAACGAACCCCGTGAGGACACGGACCCTGTTGCTGCAACTAAAAGCAGTAACGGCACCGGTAAGCCGGTGGATGTCGTTGGGCCTGTAGCTGAACCAACTGGTGAAACCGCCGATGCGCTCGAAGAGACTGAAAGTGATACGCAGGAACTCAGCCGTGAAGAAGTCGTGGCTCTCATTTCCTCAGACGATGAGACCCGGGAGGATGCCGAAGAAACGGATCGCTCCATCCTTGCAGTTTCAGACCCGGCGACCGTTCGGGAGGCCGCAGAACCGCAAGAGATTCCAGTATTAACGGCTGAAGATGAACCTGATTCCGCAACTGTGACCCGCCATGCAGAGGCATCCGCCGAATCGGGTGCAGCGACTCGTTCCACAGATCTCATCCGGGTCGGACTTTGGGGCACCGGTCTTGCCATTCTCATCTTTATCTTGGCAGCATTTGGGCTCTCTTATCTCAAAAACCGGCCGCCGGTAATATCGATTGCCGAAAATCAGCCGGCCGCAAACACACACCGGAAGACCTCGCCGGAAAGCGGCAGCCGTGCCTCGGCCGATTCGGTCCCCCAAATTAAGCCCGACATTCAGTCGCCGTCTGATGGCCTCCTTCTGCGTCTTAAGGCAAAGCAGGACCAATTGGATGCCTTAATGGACCAATTGCTCAGTAAGGCCGATGAGATAGCGAATCTCCAGAACCACTATCGAAAGAGCATCCGACAGGTTGAGGCCGCCGTCCTAACGGAAAAAAGACAGGCCGGCATCCATACTCTGCAACAGGCTCTTGGAGTCAAGCGGATTGCCCTTCAACTCGAAACCATCCGGCACCGGCAGGCATACATCGACTGTCTCGCCAAGCCGGCCGACTGGTTGCTGCAGGGAAACGAAGAGCTGTTGTTTTTGAAACGCAAGCACGCCCTCGAATCTTTGATATTCCCGGTATGCAGCCAGATCGACCCGGAAAAACTGGCGGCCGAACAAGAAGCCGCCTTCGACCACTACACAAACAGCGTGGAAGCGCTGAGGGTCGATCTGCAAAAAGCGTCCTATTGCCCATTGGAGCAAATCTGGCAAAACCTTCTCGAACAAGAAAAGCAGTTTGCATCGAACCGCACCCCCACCGCTTCCGGCACCCGGCAAGGTTCCGGCGGCAGTTCAAAAGTGGAGAACCAATCCATCTGGCTTGAAATTTGCCGGGGACACTATAGCCGCAAAAGTGAACTCACAGCGCTCTCGGTTGAAGCGGCTGACTGTCTGGCGGACTGGAAGGAACCTGACCTCTTTTTGAACGGCATCAAGGAGCTGTCACCGGGGACCGCGAGCCGACTTTTTAAATGGAAGGGGAGCTGGTTCTGCTTAAACGGCTTGGCCGACCTGCCGCCGGAGACGGCCGAATATCTTTTTCAGTGGAATGGCGACTGGCTTTCTTTGAACGGCGTGAAGCATCTGAACGCCGAATCGTCTATTTTTCTAACCGGGTGGAAGGGCCGGACACTCGAGTTGATGGGGTTGTCGCCGGAGTCGATGGAATTAGAAGTTTTGGTGCTGAAACACCTCGCCCAATGGCAAAGATCGGGCGGAAAGCTCTTCGTGCCCGAGAGGATTCGGCGGCTATTGATTGACGGCGCGGGCTAGATTCAATCCATAAATGGCCCTATTCCGCAATTCCCTGCCTGCTTCGGGACAGGTTGGCGTTCAATTACGCCTTTGGCGTGAAAGGTCTGAAATTGCTTGTGGGGCATTCAGGAGTATGCCTCCGCGCAATGCCGCTGATCTCCTTGTGCGTGCGAAAAATTGCACATTTCATTCGTCGATGGATATGTATGGGGTTAACATGCTGCACAGGTGTCGTATGATACGATCCGTCAGGTTTTTGTTTATCGGGATGCTGGTGTATCAAGCGAGCCTGCTTATCTGGGTCGAGCCCGCGGTGTGTATGGCCGCTAATGTCGGTGCCGATGAATTTAAACAAAAAATCGACGCTTTAAAAAATTTACAGGAAAAGGTCACTGGTTGCATCGACACGGCGCTTGCCATTCGGGCGGATCTTACAGCTCGGGGGAGAGAATTTACCGATGAAATCAAAGACGTTCAACAACGCCGTCAATATGATTCCTTTGCGGAAGCGATTCGAAATCCCCGTGTTCAATACAATTTGAAGCTGATCCAGATGGTGTCCGGCTATACCGGTGCGCTCGATGGAAAAATTGTCTTCTTTAAAGACTGTCTCGAGCAGATTCGGTTTCTCTATCGTCAGGCAGAAGATGAGTTCAAGATGATCCAGACTTTGGGCGTAGTTGAAAATGCCAGCCTGTTGGACCTGATCGACCGGTTGTTGATCGAATATCGAACCGAAATACAAAAGGATTTAATTGAATCAGCCCGCATTTCTTATCGCCATTGTGACGCCATCTGGCGGAAGATCGTCGACAAAAATTTATGAGTCGTCGATTCCGTTCACAAATGGTCTCTTCCACATTATTCTATTCTTCGTGTTGTTTCTGTATTCCGGCACTCCGCTTCGCCCGCCCTGACCAATACCAATGTAAGCGTTCACAGGTCACCGCATCTGTTTTGTTGTCGGGCACTTGAAGAACAAAAGTACATCTGCGGCACCCTGTAAACGTTTAGAATTAGGCGGCTTGAAGCGCGTCGGACTTTGCAACCCTGTGAACGGTTACGTGCCAAGGGGAGAGATGAAATGACTTAACAGAGCACATCATTTCCGGGCAATGAAGAGGCGCAGAAGCGGTTGGAGCTTCAATCGCTCTCGTCCTCGTCGGAGGTGGTCTCGTCCCCTATCTGCGACCGGTTTTCGCGTGAGTAGAAATAGAAGCACAGGCTCAAGGTCAATAGGTGTGTGGCAAAAAAGAAATACAGCACCGCATCCTGGGTTTTGCACCCCAGAATGAAAAAGCCGACCGCGCTGTAAAAGAGGAGTTTTGTCTTCATGGTCTAACCCACTAATGATATCGGTCGTTTCGATAAATACTAAAGTACCATCGGTATTCCAGACGATGGGCGGCTTCGCTGACGGCCGGAAGACTTGTCAACACAGCGTCTTTCGGGTAAAATGAGGATAAATTTACCCACATTATTCCGTATGCCTGAAGCCGATGACGATGGATTCATTACAGTTAACATTCTAACGATTTCGTGAGGCCCCCCTGATTCTAATACGCTAAGTTGACTTTTTCGGGCGAACATTTCGGGCTATGGAGAAGAAAAAAGGCGCGCACAAGGGGAGCGTTTGGCGGAGTCACCAAGGGTAAAAATTATGAAGAGGGTATTCGTTATTGCCGCTGCCGGGGTTCTCCTGCTCGCGGTGTCACTTGCTTTTTCACGCTCCGGTCCGCCCCAGCCGACAGCGGAAGAGGAAACGGTGTTAGATGCGCTCAAAAAGGTCCAGGAAGGGTACAGCAGCCGGGTTACCTATGACAGATACACGGAACTGCTGACCGTTGCGGCTCAAAAACTCGATCAACTCAAGAAGACCGGCACCGATAACAGCTGTTTCATGAACGCCGCTAATAGGTGCTTCTCATCATTTGAAATCGGGAAAAAAGCCTGGAAGGCAAAGGATGAGGCCATGGATGAGCGCCGTCGCATCGACATGGAGACCACCTTGTCGTTCACGATTGGCTTTGCCTCGGTCAGCCTGGCAAAGGCCAACCAGTGCTTCTATAAATAATCCTGCGGATTATTTATTCCAGGTTTTTTTCGACGATCCCACCACCGCTGCCAGGTGCCGGGACGGGTGAGGGGCGAAAGGACTGACGCGTCTGCTGGAGATTTTTTTCGAGTCTTCGGAGGTCGTTCTGAATGGCGAATATCTTTTTGTCCAGATCGCTGGAGAGCACCAATAGTTTCTGTTGCTGGTTTTCCAGTTCCTGTTGAAGGGTTTTGCGGTCGATTTTACTGTCCGTCAACCCCGTTATTTCGGTCCGGAGTTTGAGGAGGTCATTGACCTGTTTTTGAGTGACGGTCGTAAGGTCCGACAGCCTCTCGGACATGTCATTGTCGCGGGCTGTCATCTGGTCCGACAGTGCCGCCAACTGGTTGGCCAAGCTTTCCAGGTCTTTTTTATCCATCTTGGCGGTATCGATCGCCTTCAGATTGCCCAAGGTCTTCTTCAAACCGCTATCGGTTTTGCCGACCTGCGTTTTCAAGTTTTCAATACTCTTCTCGGTTCCGGCCAACCGCTCTGAGAACATCGTTTCGAGCTGGGTGAGCTTAGCGGAAAACTCCTGCAAACGGGTGTCAAGTGTCTGGGCAAGGCCCTCGACCGACTGTGTGCCGTAAGTTTGATTTTGGGCAACCCGGTTTTTCAGGTCGTTGTACAGAAAATAGAGCGCCGCGCCGATAAGGCAGGGGAGAAGGATCGCCAGGATCGTCACTCTTCGGCTGAGTCTGGTGACGCGGTTGTCCTGCGGCTCGTCCCGCAGGACGTCGTCAGGGTTCATTTGATCGGATCCAAATTTGAAGTTATCCGAATCTTCTCTGCTCATTTTAATTATTCCCACTCGATTGTGCTGGGCGGTTTGGAGCTGATGTCGTAAACGACCCGGTTGACGCCCTTTACCTCGTTGATGATACGATTGGAAACGCGTGCCAGGAAGTTGTGAGGCAGCTTGGCCCAATCGGCTGTCATGGCGTCTCGGCTGGTGACCGCCCGAATCGCCACGATGTCATCATAGGTGCGGGCATCTCCCATAACGCCGACGCTCTTGATCGGCAGCAGGACGGCAAATGACTGCCACAACTTCTTATAATAGCCTGCTTTTTTAATTTCTTCAATCAGAAGATCATCAACCTCGCGCAGCACGTTCAGACGCTTCGCGGTGATGTCGCCAATCACCCGTATCGCCAAACCTGGCCCCGGAAAAGGCTGGCGCCAGACGAGTTCGTCGGGCAGCCCCAATGCTTTTCCGAGCTTGCGTACCTCGTCTTTGAAGAGATAGCGCAACGGTTCCACCAGTTTGAGTTTCATCCGGGACGGCAGCCCGCCGACGTTGTGGTGTGATTTGATGACCGATGTCGGCCCACCGAAAGCGGAGACGGATTCGATTACATCCGGGTAAAGGGTACCTTGAGCCAGAAATCGGGCATCTTTTATTTTGCCGGCCTCGGATTCGAACACTTCCATGAAGATCCGACCGATGATTTTACGCTTTTTTTCCGGATCGATGACCCCTTTGAGGGCTTTCAAAAACCGGGTGCGGGCACTCACGAATCGTATGCTAAGGTCGAGTTGCCGCGTGAGAGTGCCTTTAAGTTTTGCGGCTTCATCCTTGCGCAACAGGCCGTTGTCAACGAAGATGCCGGTCAGGTTCCGGCCGATCGCCTTGTGGATCAGAACCGCCGCGACCGACGAGTCGACTCCGCCGCTCAGGCCGAGTATCACCCGCTTTTCGCCGACCTGTTCGCGAATCCGCGCGATCGACTCGCGGGCAAAGGACTTCATGGTCCACGTCCGGCGACAGTGACAAACATCAAATAGAAAATTGCGGATCATCTGCCGGCCCTGTGGTGTGTGTTCCACTTCGGGGTGAAACTGCAGGCCGAAGAGATTCGTTTGTGGGTGCACCATGGCCGCTATCGGCGTGTTGGCGGTGACGGCCGTGACGATGAATCCGGTCGGCAGCTTTTCAATCGAGTCGCCGTGGCTCATCCAGCACTGGGCCTTTTGCCTGACCCCGGCAAACAGTCCCCCGGTCTTTTTCAGATTCAGCTCGGCAAATCCGTATTCGCGCTTGCTGGCCCGGCGGACCGTGCCGCCGAGGGTATCCACCATGTACTGCATCCCATAGCAGATCCCCAGTACCGGTATGGCCAGGTCGAAAACGGCGGGGTCTATTTTCGGACTGTTTTTTTCGTAGATGCTGGAGGGACCACCTGAGAGGATGATGCCTTGTGGTTGCAGAGACTTGATTGCCTCGACGGTGACGGTCGGCGGTTCGATCTGACAATACACCCGGGCCTCCCGTACGCGCCGGGCGATGAGCTGGTTGTACTGAGAACCGAAATCAATGACGAGAATCATCGGTAACCTCTTAAAGCACTTTATTCATCGCGCGGCCACTGAGCCGGAAAAGCGCACATCATCATTCGAGTGGCACCACCCGCCGAAACCCATTGAAACGGTTTGCGAAAACAGGCTGAATATGGTAGAGAGCGCTGCAAATGTCAACCCAATTTATGCTTGTTCAGCTATACGAAATACAGACGCCGGCCGAGGCCGAAGCCCTGATCGCGCTGGGGGTGGACCACATCGGAAGTGTGATTCTCTCGGCGTCAAGTTGGAAAGATTCTGCCATACGCGAGACCGTCCGATTCACCCGCTCCGCCGGGGCCCGCAGCAGCCTGATTCCGCTCTTCAAGACACCCGCGACGGTAATGGAAATGCTGGACTACTACCGCCCGGACATCGTTCATTTTTGCGATTCAGTGAGCGACCGCAACGGGATGCTGGAAAAATGCCAAAAACTGCTTATGCTTCAGCACCAGGTCAAGAAAAACTTTCCGGAGATCGCGATCATGCGTTCCATCCCGATCGCCCCGCCGGGCTTGTCTCGGCAAGTGCCGACCCTCGAACTGGCAAATCTATTCGAACCCGCAAGCGATTATTTTCTGACCGACACCCTGTTGATTCAAAATACCTCGAAAACGGGGCCGATCGATCAACCGGTCAGTGGTTTTATCGGCATCACCGGCCAAACCTGTGATTGGCTTATGGCCCGAAGACTGGTGGACACTGCGCGCATCCCGGTTGTTCTGGCCGGCGGCATTTCACCGGACAATGTCGTGGAAGGGTTGCGGCAGGTGAGACCGGCCGGGGTCGACAGTTGCACGTGTACCAATGCCCGTGACAGTCATGGGCGCCCGATCCGATTCAAAAAGGATCCCGCCAGAGTCAAACGGTTGGTGGATGCAGTGCGCGGATTCGAAGCCGGCCTTCTATTAGATGGTTTACGGCCCGGCGTGCATAGACTGCCAGCGGGCGGCGATAACTGAAAAGGTCGTCATTCAACATACCCAGATACAAGGAGGATAACAGAGTCGATGCTTGACAGTTCAAATCTCAGAAAAGGCCTGAAGTTGGAAATCG
The DNA here is from genome assembly GCA_963787235.1 of uncultured delta proteobacterium. Lineage (GTDB taxonomy): Bacteria > Desulfobacterota > Desulfobacteria > Desulfobacterales > SG8-13 > JARFQH01. Next base: position 14,983 of record CAWBCG010000077.1, on the reverse strand, counting down.
ATGGCGAGCCTTACATCGTCGTTCAGTTCGAGTTCGTCAAGCCCGGCAAGGGCCAGGCGCTCTACAAATGCCGCTTGAAGAATATGATCACCGGTTCTCAATTCGACCGAACCTACCGATCGGGTGAAAAATTCAACGAAGCCAACCTCGAAGAAGCCGAAATGGAGTACCTGTATTCCGACGGCGAACACTACTGCTTCATGAACACATCGACCTACGAACAGGAACTGCTGAGTGAAAGCCAGGTCGCTGAGGCTAAAAATTTCCTAAAAGAAAACACGGTCTGCAATGTGCTGATGTTTGACCGCAAACCGATCGGCATTACACTGCCGTTTTTTATCGAACTCAAGATCATCAAAGCCGATCCGTGGGCCAAGGGCGACACGGCTTCGGGCGACAGCAAACCGGCAACGCTCGAGACCGGTTACGAGATCCAGGTGCCGCCGTTCGTCGAGGAGGGAGAAGTCGTGCGGATCGATACCCGGACGGGCAATTACGTGGAGCGGGTGAAAAAGTGACGACCCTAAAGAACACCGAACCGCCGGTCGAACATCTTTCCGATGCCGTATTCGTCACGCCGCATAAATTTTTCTTGTGACGGCCCGATGATCTGCATCTCCGGGTGACTCCGTTGCACGTCAACCGCGATCTTCATCTCCTTGGTACAGCCCGTGCTAAAGGTGGCATCCTTGCCGACCCATTCGGGCGGAACCTTTTGCTTGAGGATCTGAAACGCCTGCAGGATATCCTCGTAGGTTTGAAACCGCCAGATGTCGATCAGGCCGCTGCGTTGAACGATTTCCCACATGTACATCAGATCGTCGGCATCCATGCCGGGCTCGTAGAATTCGGACGGGTTGATGATGAAGGTCTGAGTGGAGTGTTCCTCGAGATGGTGGACAAAAGTCGACATGATCTTTTTGGCCATTTCGATTTTACCCGGTATCGAACCGATGATGCCGCTGTAGAAAACCACCGTCATGCCGGCGGCTTTGGCGGACGCCATTTGGTCGACAATCGACTGGGCTTTTCGTTCGAGGTCAGCGTGTGAAAACTTGATAACCTTTTCGTGTTTGGGTTTGAAGGTGACCTCGATGCCTCCGTCGCGGGACGCGGTGATGTTGTAGATGTCCTGCGTGAACTGAAAAGGCGTGTCGAAGAACCGCCGTCGCTGATCGTCACCGCGCGATATGACCGCATCGACTTCCTTGAAGGCCCTGGCGAAGGTGGTCGCGACCATCAAGAGGTTGAGGTTCTCGCGTGTGCCGTCGGATATGGCCAATATATCGTAATCACTACGGAGTTTACTCACCAGTTCGTTCTTGCCGAGCGATTTTTCCCGCAGCACCAGCACGTCTTCGATTTCACGACGCAACACCGGATCGGCATTCAGATCGGCAAAGTCGGCTTTGGTGAAAAGAGGGCCTTCCTTGAAGGCGATGATAATTTTGTGACCGCGTTTGACCAGGTACCGGATGATGGCCAGATCGACGATGATCTCTCCGGCCTCGTTCGCCAGCCAGAGGATTTTGCGCCCTTTGTCCTCGTTGTTGGGGACATGGTTCCCGGTGATCGCTAAAAAAGCCAGAAGCCGCTCCAGCCCGTTACCATCGATGGGTTGCTTAAAGAGTTCCAAATAATCCTGTTCAGTGAATTTTTCGGCAGCATCGGTCTCCCACAACGCCGGCGCACCGGCTAAGGCGATGAGCCGTTTCAATTCAAGATAATCCGCAAATTCCCGGATACCGGCAAGGGTGCCGGGCACCTGCTCGCAGGGGAAGGGCTCAACGCGGTTTATCGAATTTTGAAAGGCGAACGTGTTCAGGGCGAGTTGGATTCGCCGATTCCGCCGCGCTTTTTCTTCGAACCAGGGATCCTCAATCTGTGTGCGGTGCAAAAAGATCCTCAGCAACCGCTTTTCGAGTCGCGAGGGAATCAGAATCTGATCTGTGATTTCGATTTCATATTTGATTTTTACCAAGGCTTCCAGGAATTGTCGTTCCTGCGGATCTTCGATTTTGACCCTGATCAGCGTCATGACACGGTCGAGGACTTCCCGGTATTTACCGGTCATAAATCTCGATTTTTTGCGGCTCATGATGGCATCGAACATGCGGCTGGAACAGGGATAATAACGCTCATCACCTTCGGTGAACACCATGAAGCGGACCTGCTCAGGAGATGCGGCCAAATCCGGGTAGGCGTAGTGGTCGAGATGGTTTTCGATGAAGAATGCGGTAAACCAGGCGTCCTGCTCCGGACTCGATCCCGGTCGATAGGGGGAGCGCATCGTGGGGCTTAATCCTTTTTTCAACACCTTGCGCCGGGTTTTAGCGGCCTACTCGGTCCGGCTGGTTGTGTTTTTCTGCGGCAAGAGAGAGGGCGTTTTTCGCACAATCCTGACGAATTCGTAAAAAGTCCGATATCTGCGTTAGACTTCATTTCTCGTCACGACGGCGTACCATAAGTACTTATCATTCCTCGTAATACGCAAGCCTTGGTTTCGGGCTTTTTACGAATCCGTCTGAATTGAGACTTTCTGCGAGTTTATCAATCTTTGGTGAAGAACTGAAGCTTGGTCGATCCGAGTTCTATGATGTCGAACTCCTTCAGCTGGATAGTGTCCTTCACGGCTTCACCGTTGACTTTGGCCTTGAACAATCCGCTCACATGGCTCAGGTGAAACCCATTGGGTCGCATGCTGATGGTTGCGGCAGTTTGACCGACACCGAGTCCGCTGACCACAATGTCTGCGCTCGGATCTTTTCCGATCTTCGTCAGCTTTTTGGTCAGTGTGACCTCACCGTCGCCACCGGAAAGATAGGAGAGGACCCCGACGGGTTGTGCCTTTTCAGCCGCCGCTGGCGGCTGTGGGGAGGGGGGCTCCGAAACCATGTTACGAAAAAGATCCGCATCCATCACAATCGTCTGATCCACCTGCCCGTCGGCTTCTTCAGGGCGAATTTCATTATCATTATAGCTGAAGACGAGGGTGTGCTTACCGATATTGACGATGTCACCGTGCTTGAGCCAGTGGGAAGTGACAAGCTGCTCGTTGACGAAACAACCGTTTTTACTCTGCAGGTCGGTCAGAACGAAACCATCCCCGATGGAGTCGATCTTGGCGTGGTGCCCCGAGACCGCCAGGTTTTCGACAACGATGTCGTTGTTGGTGCGCCGGCCGATCGTCACCGACTTCCCCTTCTGGAGCGGGTAATCCGCGATCGTGTTTTTTTTGAACTTCAAAGTGAGCATCGGCATGTTGAATCCCTCTCAGTGCGCTGTCTTTTTTTTGGATCCGAGACTCGAAAATCCTTCCGAAACCCTCGATAACAGGCTTTTCATCCTTCCCTCGCCGTTCGTATTTTTTTTGATCCTGAGCACGATCACCGATATGTTATCGGTGCCGCCACGGTCGTTGGCCAGGTCGACGAGTTCCCGACAGGCCTCAGCAGGAGGGTGACAGGAGACACTCGCCAGGATTTCTTCGGTTGCCACCATGTCCGTCAATCCGTCGGAGCAGATGACGAGAATGTCGCCTGTGAAGCAGGACACTTCACAGATATTGGCCTCGACTGTGGCTTTGACCCCCATGGCCCGGGTCAAAGCGTGACTGAATTCGACCCCCAACTGTTCGACACCGAAAAGATTTGCGGTCTCGCTTTCGGCCAACACGGTGTGAGGCACAGACAAGCGTTCGAGTCGGCCTTTGTGAACCAGGAAGATCGGACTGTCTCCGACATTGGCGGCCACGAGTGTCCGGTCATCGAAATAAAGGACCGCGACCGTGGTGCCCATTCCACGATATTCTTTCGTTCCGTTGGCCGCATCGTGCACCACCCGGTTGGACAATAAAATTCCAGCGAGGACCCGGTTGGCTTCGGCGGAAAGGGTCGCGTCGGCGGGCCCTGTTTCTACCGGCGCCTCACCGTCCCGGCAGCGTTGGATATGGCCGTGCATAGATTCGACCACGAGTCGACTGGCCACTTCGCCGGCCCTGTGGCCACCCATTCCGTCGGCGACAATATAGAGGCCAAGTCCATCATCGACGAGCAGAGTGTCCTGGTTGTCTTTTCGTTTTTTGCCGGTGTCGGAGAGACCGGCCGATTCGATGACAAACATTTATGGCAACGATGCATTAGGGTGAGCCGGACATGGGTCAGGTCTTCAACGGAAATCCGTGAAGGGCTGTCTCAAGATATGCATCCGGATTTGCTTGAAAAATAATTGCTTAAGTATAGTATAAATCCCAAATTGGGTCAAGACTTCCGTCACGGCGTTTGACATTCTCGGTTTGGTATCAATGGGCCAACGGAAGACACGAATTGGGGTCTGCCAGGACCTCGGATATTGCGCATTGTCTCCAAGGAGGTTATAAAGGCAGAGCTATGTTAACCTTATTGTTTCTTTTACTTGCTGTTGACAAACCGTTTATTCTCTGGCGTTCTTATACTTAACGGATTTATTCCTTTACCCTACTGTCGAGGATCTTATGCAGCGAATCGGGGTTTTGAAAAACACGATCCAACCCTATGCTTGGGGATCTCACACTGCAATACCGGAACTACTCGGTACCCGGCCGGATCCTGACACTCCCCAGGCAGAACTTTGGATGGGTGCCCATCCGAAGGCCCCTTCTCTGGTAGCGGTGGACGCGGAGTGGGTCTCATTGGAGGAACTCATCGAACGGTATCCGCAGGAGATGCTCGGCCGCAAAACGGCTGTTATGTTTCACAACAAGCTGCCGTTTCTGTTTAAGGTTTTGGCGGCCGCCCAGCCACTTTCATTGCAGGCCCATCCGAGTTTTACCCAGGCCCGGAAGGGGTTTGAAAGGGAGAATGCCCAGGGTATGCCGCTGGATGCCCCGCAAAGAAACTACAGGGATGCCAACCACAAGCCGGAATGCATCTGCGCCCTGACCCCATTTTGGGCGCTGCATGGTTTCCGCAAAATTCCCGAGATTCTCGCTCTCGGCAGCCGTCTCGACCTCGCGGTTTTTGAAGACCATCTGAAAGTTCTGCGGAACCGGCCTGATGCGCAAGGACTCAAATCGTTTTTTGAGGCCTTGATGACACTGTCTCCTGCAAAAAGGATTCTTCTGACCGACCAGGCCGTAAAAACCGCCCTGACATTTGCTTCTGAAGATCCGGTATATCGATGGATGGGCAAACTCGGCAAGGCGTATCCAGGAGACATCGGCATCTTTGGCCCCATAATATTGAATCTTATCCTGCTCCAACCCGGTCAGGCCCTGTACTTGCCGGCCGCGGAATTGCACGCATACCTGGAGGGGGCGGGGATCGAATTGATGGCCAATTCCGACAATGTGCTGCGGGGCGGCCTGACCCCAAAACACGTCGATATTGCGGAATTGTTGAGAGTGCTCAATTTTGAAGAAAGGACGGCACACGTCCTGACACCGCACACGACAGCGGACGGAGAGCGCGTCTACGAATGTCCGGCGCGTGAATTTGTTTTGTCGACCATTAGCGTCGTTTCGAAAACAACCTATTTCAGTCCGACAGATAGAGGCATTGAAATACTGCTGTGCACTACCGGGGCCGGCAAGATTACCGACCAGGGGACCGGTGAAGAAATAGCTCTTCCCAAGGGGAGAGCCGTGCTGGTTCCCTCCGCCGTCAAAGGGTATACCCTGGAGGGCGAGGCGGTCGTCTACAAAGCGGCGGTGCCGATGCGTTAGGGCCCGCGCAAAAAAATGGAGATAAAAATGGAACATGCTCATGAAACCACAAAGGGCACCCCTTTCGATTTGGCCGATGCCGTTGCCTACGCCGACGGTTCGGTGGTCAGCAAGACCCTTCTCAAGAAAGAAAGCGGCAACATAACCCTCTTTGCTTTTGACAAGGGTCAGGGGCTCAGCGAACACACCGCCCCCTTCGATGCAGTGGTCTATATCCTTGACGGACTGGCGGAGGTCACCATCGGTGGCGAGCCCCGGTCGGTATCAGCCGGCCGGATGCTGATCATGCCGGCCAACATTCCGCACGCGCTTCACGCGACGGACCGTTTCAAAATGCTGCTCGTTATGATTCGCAGCCAATAGCAGAGAAAGATACTGAGCCCTCAGCCGGGAGTGAAAGTCCGATTCTGAACAACCGGCCTCGAAGCACGGGCTTTCTTCAGCGCAGTGTCGGAACTAAGGGCTCGCTCAAAAATCACTTCACATTTTGGACGCCGAAGCATCCCGTCCGGCTGCGTTGCGAAAACTCGGAATATCCAGATATTCCTGCGTTTTCACGCCTTGCCGGCCGGGCGCCTCAACGCCCAAAATTGCGAACTTATTATTTCGCGAACCCTAAAGGTAACGCGCCCATGAAGTTGCGCCAACTGCTCAAAGCTCTTCAGTGTTTAATTCTCTTGCTGGCTTTCTTTGCAGCGCTCACTGGCGTTCTCGATGTTCCGATTCACAAACTCGGAATGGAGAAAGTGGCCGCCGCCAATCAGAACTACCTTAAGCAGTCCATGGACAAGGCGGTCTCCGGGTTCCTGATTTTGTCGGGCATCAAAACCGGTCTGGCCGTCGTAGAGGGCTCGGAAATCGGCATCGGATTCAACCTTCAAGTCGGCGATATCGTCCAATCGGTCTATGACTACGTGGACATCGCCTGGAAAACCGCTCTGGCCGGCGGGACCGTCATTCTGATTACCCGCTTGCTGCTGCAGGCCGTGGAACTGATCGATCACTGGTTTCTGGCGCTGACATTCGGCTTCGGGTTCCTGGTTGTCCTTGCCCGCTGGATATTTCCACGTTGGGTGAGGGCGAACCACCTCATGAAAGACGTTACTTTCTTCCTGGCCGTCTGCGCGGTGGTGTTTTACTTTATTTTTCCGTTTTCCATTGCCGGGGCCGCCTTTGTCTCTAAAAAAATCACGGGACCGCTGATAGATGAATCCCAGCGCAGCTTCGAGGGCATCAAGGATGAATTTTCGGTGGAAAGCATCAACCGACACATTTTTAGCGGCGATTCGGACGGGGAGGAGAGCAGTATTGCCGGCTTGATTCTCAAAGGCAAGATGGCCGGGATAAAAGAAGCCATTAAGGCTCAAGCCGAGTATTTCAAAGATAAATCCCGCAACATCGCTATCTGGACCCTGCAGCTGATCGCGGGATACCTCTTCGACAGCATTATCTTCCCGGTGACCTTTTTCATATTTCTGTTCGTGGTCGTCAAGGGCGCGCTGCTGTATCTCTTCGAGGATCGGAAACAGCAGGCGTTCAGCGAAGACTTGCGCGCCGTCTTGAGCAAGCTTCAGCAAATGAAGCCGGAAAGACCGTTACGCAGTTTCTCCCGCTTGCGGTCCGATCAAGGGCGCCGTCTGCGCAGGTGGTAGAAAAGATACCGTATCGCAGGCATCCGATAAAAACTTCTTGACACCCGCGGCTTTTTCATTTCTGACGTTATAACGATGACGATCCAAAACTCTGACAAGTCGCTGGCCGAATTTCGAGGTTTAATCGATGCGATCGACGCGGAAATTCTCGAATCAATCAATCAGCGGCTGAAGATTGCCAAGAAAATCGGCGCGGTCAAAATACGCAAGGGTGCCCAGGTCATCGATCCGGAACGCGAAAGCGCCCTGATCGAGCGGTTGATGGCGCGCAACAAGGGCCCGCTAAGCAGGGAAAGCCTGTACCACATTTTCAAGGAGATCATCACGATCTCACGCCAAATCCAGACGCCGCAGCTGAACGACTATCTCGGCCCCGGCGCAACTGCTGTTTACGCCGTCATCGGCGATCCGGTTTCACACAGCCTGAGCCCCGTCATGCACAATCGGGCTTTTGCCCACACCGGTTACAATGGTGTCTACATCGCCTTGCGGGTCGGGGACATTGCAGCGGCAGTCAACGGTTTCAGGGCCCTTGGTTTCAAAGGGATCAGTGTGACCATCCCTCACAAGGTGTCGGTGATGGATTGCCTGGATGAAGTGGACGCCAGGGCGCGCGAGATCGGTGCGGTGAACACGATCGTCAATTGCGACGGGCGTCTGGTCGGCTACAATTCCGATTATCTGGGCGCTGTAAAGGCCCTGGCGGATGCAGTCGATATAGGCGGCAAAACCGTGGTGATCATCGGGGCCGGCGGAGCGGCCCGGGCCATCGGCTTCGGCATTATCCGGTCCGGCGGCAGAGTCGTCATTATAAATCGCAGCCCGGAGAAAGGCGAGCGGTTGGCCGAAGCGCTGAATGCCGATTTCCACCCGCTCTCGGAGGTCCGGGAAATAGAAGGTCAGGTCCTCGTGAACACCACTCCGGTCGGCATGTTTCCCCATGCGGAACAGATGCCGCTGGAAAAGAACCTTTTGAGGCCCGATCTGGTCGTCATGGACATCATCTACAATCCACTGACCACCCGATTGTTGAGCGAGGCCGCGCGCACCGGCTGCCGAACCATCAACGGTTTGTCCATGTTCGTTTACCAGGGGGCGGTTCAATTCGAACTCTGGACCGGCGAGAAAGCCCCGCTGGATGTGATGAAAGCGGCGGTGGAGAGCGCCCTGCAGCGGGTTTAAGGCGATGATCGAAATAAAACCCGGCCATGTCAAAGATACGACCGTTTGTGTGCCAGGCTCCAAGAGCTACACGCACCGGATGCTGATTGCAGCGGCCCTTTCAGACGGCGCCTGTGAGGTGCGGAATCCTTTGAATAGCGAAGATACGCTGATTACACGGCGCTGTCTGTCCGAGATGGGTGTCTCGATCGAGGAGGCGCCGGATCACCTCCGAATTCAAGGGACGTCCGGTCGACTGCGGTCGCCTGAAAACCCCGTCGATCTCGGCAATTCAGGGACCTCCATGCGCCTGATGGCGGCAGTGGCCGCTCTGGGGCAAGGTGTCTGCGTTCTGACCGGATCACAGCGGATGCAGAAGCGGCCGATCCAGGACCTGCTCGTTGGATTGAGTCAAATGGGTGTCGGCGCCCGATCGGTGAATGCCGATGGATGTCCGCCGATCGAAGTCACCGGCGGCGGTCTGAAGGGGGGCAGCGTGACGATCGACTGCCGCATCAGCAGTCAGTATCTGTCCGCACTGCTGATGATCGCCCCCTTTGCAAAGGAAACGGTCACCATCACGGTTTCCGGCGGCCTGGTGTCCAGGCCTTACGTTGACATGACCATTGCCGTCATGGAAGAGTTCGGCATCGCGGTTGACCGCAACGGTTATGAACGGTTTGTCGTGAGAGAAGGCCAAGCCTATCGGGCCGGCGACCACGCAGTGGAGCCGGACTGCTCCCAGGCCGGTTATTTCTGGGCGGCTGCGGCCATCAGCGGTGCCGGTGTCACGGTTGCCGGGACCTCAAAGACCTCCCTGCAGGGTGATGTCCGGTTCGCAGAATGCCTCGCGGCAATGGGGTGCCGGGTTGCGGAGCACGGCGGCGGCATCGAAGTGAGCGGCGGTCCTTTGACGGCTGTGATCGTCGACATGGCCGACATGCCGGATATGGTGCCCACCCTGGCCGTTGTGGCCGCCTTTGCCCGCGGGACGACGGTCATCGAAAACGTGGCCCACCTGAGGGCCAAAGAAAGCGACCGTCTCGGTGCGGTTGCCGCCGAGTTAATGAAGATGGGCATCGAAGCCGATTGCACCGGCAGCGGCCTGCGTATCGTGGGCGGACACCCTCAGGGCGCGGCGATCGACACGTACAACGACCACCGCATCGCCATGAGTTTCGCCCTGGCCGGGTTGAACGTCCCGGGCATAAAAATCAAAGACGAGACCTGCGTAAAAAAATCCTTCCCCAATTTCTGGGAGGTGTTCAAAAGTCTTTATCATGTCGAATGAGAGCAACGCGGCGTTTCATGAACAATTTATTTCTCATCGGATACCGTTGCACCGGCAAGACCAGCGCCGGAAAGACACTGGCCGCAAAACTCGGATGGACCTTTGTGGATTCGGACCGGGTCATTACCGCTGAAATCGGCTGCAGCATCGCGGAGTTTATCGCCGCAAATGGATGGGCGGCGTTCAGGGAGACAGAACGAAATGTTATTGCCCGGTTGTCGGAAATGGACCGGCAGGTCGTTGCGGCCGGCGGCGGAGTCGTGACAGCGAATGAAAACGTGGGACGCATGCGGTCCAGCGGAAAGGTGATCTGGCTGCAGGCCTCACCGGACACGATCCGCCGACGTATGCAGGCCGACGCCGGCACCGCTGCCAACCGGCCCTCGCTGACAGGGCAGGGGAGTCTGGAAGAAATAGCGGCGGTCCTTGACGAAAGAAAACCCCTGTATGCGGGCGCCGCACACCATCTCATCGACACCGATGATCTGAACACGGATGAGGTCGTTGAAAAGATCATCGAAATAATCGAAAGCGATCCCAAAACCGACCCAACCGGCTAACGGGCTAAACGGGCTAACGGGCTCAACGGGCTAAACCGGCTTAACGGACTCAACCGACTCAACGGACTCAACCGACCAGAGGCATCACCCTATGTCCAGCACCTTCGGAACCCTTTACAGGGTCACAACTTTCGGCGAATCCCACGGCAAAGGCGTCGGCGCCATTGTCGACGGATATCCGCCGCGCGTTCCACTTGCGGAAACCGATATCCAACCTCAACTCGATCGGCGGCGGCCGGGCCAGAGCCGCCTGACCACCGATCGGGCAGAAACCGACCGGGTGACGATCCTCTCGGGTGTCGAAAATGGCCTGACCCTTGGGTCACCCATCGCCGTCCTGGTGGCCAACAAGGACCAGAAGCCGTCGGACTACAAGGAAATGCAATTCGTCCCCCGCCCTTCGCACGCGGATTACACGTATCAGATGAAATACGGCATCCGGGCAGCCAGCGGGGGAGGGCGGTCGAGTGCCCGGGAAACCATTGCGCGCGTTGCGGCCGGTGCGATGGCCGAAAAATTTCTATATGCCATCTGCGGGGTAGAGATCGTCGCATGGGTGAGTGCGGTCGGGAGCATCTCTGCGCCGGAGGTCGACATCGAAAAGATTACAAGAGCGGAGGTTGACCGGACAGCGGTTCGCTGCCCTCACCAAGACACGGCCACTCGAATGCAAATTGAAATCGAGGCGGCAAAAGAGGAAAAGGATTCGGTCGGCGGGATCATTACCTGTGTCTGCCGAAACCTCGCGGCCGGATGGGGCGAGCCGGTCTTCGACAAAATGGAAGCCAAACTGGCTCAGGCCATGCTCTCGATCCCGGCAACCAAGGGATTCGAGATCGGTTCCGGTTTTGCCGGCACCCGTATGCGGGGTTCGGCCCACAACGACGCTTTTACAAAAAAAGGGGATCGATTGGGGACCCGCACCAACTATTCCGGCGGCATCCAGGGTGGGATTTCCAACGGCGAACCGATTTTCTTCCGGGTCGCCTTTAAACCACCGGCCACTATCGGCCGGACCCAGGAAACTGCGGATTTCGACGGGCAGGCGGTGGCATTGGCCGCCAAGGGCCGCCACGATCCGTGCGTCGTGCCGCGGGCGGTCCCGATCGTCGAGACTATGGCGGCCCTGGTGCTGGCGGACTTCGCCTTGCGTCAAAAAGCGAGGGGTTGATGCACCGCAGAGGCACCCGGGACGCAGGGGAAAGGTTGAACGGTTCAGGGTTTGAGGCTAAACGACCCAACGGTATCCATTACAAATTTAAAACTTAAACCATACACCTTGGACCTTAAACCTTAAACCAATTGTTCTTCATGCGAGCTGAGCGAACAGTGAACCTCCTATGATCGGAATTATCGGATACGGTCGTTTCGGCCGACTTGCGGCCGGTTACCTTTCAGGAGACTACCCGGTCTTTGTCTGCGGACGTCGGGACATAGCGAAAGAGAATGTGCCGGAAGGTGTCCATGTCGCTTCCTTTCACGACGTCTGCAATCAGCGGATCGTCATACCCTGCATGCCGATATCGTCTTTCAAGGAAGTGCTCGCCGCTGCCGCACCGTTGATGAGACCGGATGCTCTGGTGGCGGATGTGTGCTCCGTCAAAGAAAAGCCGGTCCGCTGGATGAAAGCCGCTTTGCCCGAAACGGTGTCCATCCTCGGAACCCATCCCATGTTCGGTCCCGACAGCGCTTCTGGCGGGTTCGAAGGGATGAAAATAGCCTTGTGCCGGGTTAGAATCAACGACGACTTGTACGGTAGAGTGGTCGCTTTTCTCAAGCGTTCAGGGCTGGTGGTTATCGAAACGACTCCGGAAGAGCACGACCGCCAGATTGCCGTTAGCCTGGCTCTGACGCATTTCATCGGCCGGTCCCTGGCGGCGTTTGGCGCACGGGAACTGGCAATCGACACGGAAGGGTACAAGCGACTGCTTCACATCCTGGGTGTGGTGGAGCATGACACACGCCAGCTGTTCATCGACATGCACCGCTACAATCCTTACGCCAAAGAGATACGAGCGGCATTCATGAACGCCATGGCGGAAGTAGAATCGGAGTTGAATTCATAAACGGCGCCTGGCTAAGCTATTGTTAACCAAGGGCACTGATCAGTTTCCGATCCAGAAATGTGCAATTTTTCGCAAGTTCAAGGAAATCTGCGGCATTGCGCGGAGGCATACTGCTGTATGCCGCACAAGCGATTCCGTCGATTGACGCCGAAATTGCGGAAAAGGGCCATTTATGGACGGAAACTAACCGAAGGGCGGGTAATTGCTCTCATCTCTTGCAAACGCCTCGAAATCCCGTTCGAGTAAAAACCGGCTGATCATCTTGTTCACTGCATCGGCTGTGTCCACCTTGTAGTGTCCTTTCTCGTCTTGACCCGCAATTTTCTTCATGTTCTCCACGATGGCCTTCAATGATGCGGTCGTCATGATCACATTGGCGTGAACTTCGATTGTGTCGATGGTGTCGCTCATAATAAATGCCCTCCCGACATATTAATTTACTACACTACTGTCCGGTTTAGCCCAAGTTGAGCGTTCACATCATATTGAAAATAAATTAAAAAACGTTCAAAGTTGCGTTTTATCAACTTGAATTTCCGCTGATAGGTATCTATTACCCCTGGGCAGATTATTTGCCGAAGGGAGATAGGTATGTATCAGGGCAGGAGCATATTTTCACAAATATTGGATTATTGGCCTCGGTATCATTTTCAAAAATGTGTCAGCCGGTATCAGGGTAATTATCGTTCTCGATCTTTTACTTGTTTTGATCAATACCTTTGCATGGCATTTGCTCAACTGACCTACCGCGATAGTCTTCGCGATACGGTCTGCTGTCTTCGAGCAATGCAAGAAAAGCTTTATCACGTAGGCATCAAGGGCAAAGTGTCGCGCAGCACACTTGCTGATGCAAACGAAAAGCGGGATTGGCGTATTTATTGTGACTTAGCCCAGTATCTCATTCATCAAGCCCGGAGGCTTTATGCCAAAGATGATTTTGGTTTACAGCTTGACGAAACCGCTTATGCCCTGGATTCATCTACTATTGACCTGTGTTTATCTCTTTTCCCTTGGGCAAAATTTAGATCAACCAAAGGCGGCATCAAACTCCATACGCTGCTCGATTTGAGGGGCAATATTCCCTCTTTTGTTTCGATAACCGATGCCAAGGTTCACGATGTCCGCATTCTTGATGAATTGATACCGGAGTCCGGAGCGATCTACGTAATGGATCGCGGTTATCTTGATTTTAAACGACTGCATGATATGAATCTTTGTTTGGCATTTTTTGTCATACGCTCAAAAACCAACACGCAGCTGCGGCGTTTATATTCTGCACCGGTTGATAAAACCCTTGGAATTTTGTGCGACCAAACCGTACGGTTGACCGGGGTCAAAACAGCAAAGGCGTATCCGGAAAAACTGAGACGAATAAAGTATTACGATAAGCAAATCGACAAACAGTTCACCTTTTTAACAAACAATTTCATGTTGGACGCTAAAGCCATAGCGGATCTGTATAAGTGTCGATGGCAAGTAGAATTGTTCTTCAAGTGGATTAAGCAGCATTTGAAGATAAAATCCTTTTTCGGAATCTCAGAAAATGCCGTGAAGACCCAGATATGGATCGCAATTTCTGTTTATGTGCTGGTGGCGATAATGAAAAAGAACCTGAGGCTTGAGCATAGCCTCTACACAATTCTACAGATTTTAAGTGTGACCATATTCGAAAAAACATCAATTATTCAGGTATTTACAGAAAACGATTACAAAAACATATTTACTACACCAGATATCCAATTGAAATTATTCGATTCTTAACCGGACACGCATGAATTTATTTAAATTTACTCCCTTTGTGAAAGGGGGGATAGGGGAACTTATTACCAGCGTTTAAAAATCCCCCCAAATCCCCCTTTTCAAAGGGGGACTTTCATCGTTATTCGTTAGGTTAAAGACATGGGGAGACGACCAAAAAAAAATTTTATATTTAGCCCCCCCTATCGATTATTATAAGGATATCGGTATTATTAATAATAACAATTATATGCATATATAAAACGAGAACACCTAAGTATAAAATATGATTGGAATAGGGGAATCTTAAGCATTTTATTGGGATTGTCATGGCAGAATTTGCAGGTTAACAAAACAGTCAAATCAAGCGGCGCTGAACTCACTCAACCACATTCTCAAATTCGATCTGAAAGGAGACCTCACATGAAAACTATCAACAGAAGCTTCGCTATCATGACCGCAATTCTGACTATTTTTGTTCTCTTTAGCTCCGTCTGGGCCGCCGAACCTCAGCAGGTCAATATCAATACGGCGACCGTTCAGGAACTCTCCCAGCTCAAGGGTGTCGGACCGGCTTATGCCGCCAAGATCGTCGCCTACCGGGAGGCCAACGGACCTTTTGCAAAATCTGAAGATATCATGCAGGTTCCAGGAATCGGTACCAAGACTTTTGACGTCAACAAAAACCGAATCATGGTCGACAAGAAAACCGCCAAACAATAAAACGCGATTTTGGCAAGCGCCGTTGAGAGCTGAAAAAATTCAGCAAACACCAAACAGCCGCCTGGTTGATGAACAATAACCAGGCGGCTGGT
>CAWBCG010000076.1:0-90608 GCA_963787235.1 uncultured delta proteobacterium | reverse complement strand
TATTAGCATCGCTTTCGCAATGTTATCCCCAATTCAGAGATAGATTACCCACGCGTTACTCACCCGTACGCCACTTTACTAGCTTCAGCAAGCTGAAGCGTTCTCGTGCGACTTGCATGTGTTAAGCACGCCGCCAGCGTTCATTCTGAGCCAGGATCAAACTCTCCAGTTAAAATGTAATGTCACCGGCACCGTAATGCCGGTAACAAATTGACTGGTACCCGACTCGGGTTTTCCGTCACTATTTAGTTTTCAAAGATCAAGTCGTCGCTTTCGAGAAGCGACTGTTTCAGTATTCGGGAAAGTTCGCTTTATAAATTTTTTCTAAGCCGATGTCAAGCAAAAACTTAATGCAGAGGGCGCTTTCTCAGAATAATTTTTTCTTTGCGCTCCCCTCTTGAAGCGTGCGCGGAACCTACACCCTAACCCGCAACCTGTCAACATTAAACTTATGTATCGTTAAAAAAAAATCAAGTGCGTATTCTCAACCGGTGTGTCACCGTCCTGCGGCCGGTCGCCGGCTACAGGACGGCCCGAGGACACCGGACATATAGTCTAACCCTTGCCTTCAGTTTGGACGGACCTTAAGTCTGCAGTAACGCTTCTTGCCGGACCTGAGAACCAGCATATGGTGTTCATCCAAGTCCTCTTCGGTAATCGCTCGATCAAAGACTTCGATTCGGTCGGCGTTCAGGTAGGCGCCGCCCTGCTCGATCAGGCGGCGTGCCGCAGCGCCTGAGGCGGCCAAGCCGACACGTTGAAAAAGTTTGAACGCCGGAATGCCGTCGCGAAGCTCTCGTGGGTCGACATATGCATCGGCTTCCTGCGTCGTGACGGCAATCCTGTCATTGCCGCCTACATCCGATATCGGAAAATTATCAGCGTGAATCCGGCTGCTGGGCAAAATCGTCCTCGGCACTTCACGCACACCGAAATTGGTGACGCTTTTGCGGTAAGCTTGAGCAGCCTCTCCCGGGCCATGAGCCAGAGCCGTGGTTTCAAACGCCAACACGGTTTTGGCGCTGTTCAAGTCGGCGCCATCCAGACGAGCCGTTTCGTGGACTTCCGCCATGGGCAAAAACGTAAACAAGGACAGAAATCGTTGCACATCCCTGTCATCGGTATTGACCCAGTACTGATAGTATTCGTAGGGCGATGTCCTGCCGGCATCGAGCCAGACAGCTCCGGCCGCGGTTTTTCCCATTTTGGCCCCGCCGCTGGTAGTGATGAGAGGAAAAGTGATCCCGAAGGCCGACTCCTGTCGGACCCGTCGAATCAATTCGATGCCGGCAACAATGTTGCCCCATTGGTCACTGCCGCCCATTTGAAGCTGACAGCCGCACCGGTCGAAGAGTTCCAGGAAATCATACGCCTGAAGCAGCATGTAGTTGAATTCAATGAAACTCAAGCCTTCATCCGAATCGAGACGAAGACGGTAACTTTCAGCCTTCAGCATCCGATTAATGGAAAAGTGACGCCCAATGTCCCGCAGGAAAGGAATGTATTCCAGTTTGGTAAGCCAGTCGGCATTGTTGAGCATCAACGCACGATCGTTTTCAAAATCAATAAATCGCGCCAACTGACTCTTTATTCCGGCCGCGTTTTCATCCACCAATTCAGGGGTCAGCAACCGGCGCATCTCGGTCTTGCCGCTTGGATCACCCACCAGCCCCGTACCGCCGCCGATCAAGGCTATCGGACGGTGACCGTTTTGCTGCATGTGAGCCAGTGACATAATCGGCACCAGACTGCCGATATGCAGACTTGATGCCGTCGGATCGAAACCGATGTAACAGGTGACCGGTCCGTTGGACAGTAAATCGATGAGTTCCGCTTCATGGGTTGTTTGTTCGATGAATCCACGCTCGTGCAAGATGTCGAGGACATTCGGCAATTGTCGCTCCTTTAATACGAAAATTGAAACTTGAAACTCAGAATTTGAAACTGGAAACTTGAAACCTGCAACCGGAGCCCTCGGTAGGCACTTCCACCCGTACCATAAGGTAACATCCTTTAACCGGCAAACGGACTCAACGGGCCAACGGGCTCAACCGGCTAAACTGTATTGATGTCAGCGCTTCCGCCCCGAAAAACCGTTTTCGAGAAATATTTGTACGATTTCCGCTTATTTGTTGGCAAATTCCACCGCCCGGGTCTCACGAATGACCATTACCTTTATCTGACCCGGAAACGTCAGGGATTCTTCAATTTTTTTAGCAATATCCCGGCACAGCAAAGTTGAACTTTCATCGGATATCTTGTCACTTTCCACGATGACCCGCAGTTCTCGACCCGCCTGTATGGCAAAGGTGTTGGCCACCCCCTTGAACGAGTTGGCAATGCCTTCGAGGTCTTCAAGACGCTTGATGTAGTTCTCTAACATCTCCTTGCGCGCCCCGGGCCGCGCGCCCGATAACCCATCGGCAGCTTGCACGAGTACCGAATAAACTGAGTTGGGCGGTACGTCTTCATGGTGCGCAGAGATGGCGTGCACCACCTTGGGTGATTCATTGTATTTTTTCGCCAGCTTGGAACCGATGATGGCGTGAGGACCTTCGACTTCATGGTCGATGCCCTTGCCGATATCGTGCAGCAGACCCATGCGGCGCGCCAGTTTCTGGTTCAGACCCAATTCCGCCGCCATGATTCCGCAGAGAAACCCCACCTCCACCGAGTGCTGCAAAACGTTCTGAGCATAGCTGGTGCGGTACTTCAAGCGGCCGAGATATTTGATCAACTCATTGTGGATACCATGGACACCCAAATCGAAGGCTGCTTGTTCCCCAGCCTCTTTAATGGCCTGATCGACTTCCTGGCCGACTTTTTTGACCACATCTTCTATGCGGGCCGGGTGAATCCGTCCATCTGATATCAGCCGTGTCAGCGAGATGCGTGCAACCTCTCTTCTGACCGGGTTGAACCCCGAAAGGATAACGGCTTCAGGCGTGTCGTCAATGATGAGATCGATGCCGGTGGCCGCCTCAAGGGCCCGTATGTTGCGTCCCTCCCTGCCGATAATACGTCCCTTCATCTCATCGTTGGGCAACTGGACCACCGAAACCGTTCGCTCGGCCACGAAATCGCCCGCATAGCGCTGAATGGCGGTGGCGATGATTTTCTTGGCCTTCTTATCGGCTTCCTCCCGGGTCTCGTTTTCGATCCGTTTTATCAGCTTGGCGCCTTCGTAGCGCGCCTCGTTTTCCATCGCCCGGATGAGCAACTCCTTGGCTTGCTCGGCCGTCAGACCCGAAATTCTCTCAAGCTGCCGCTTTTGTTCTTCAATCAGTTCATGGAATTTTTTCTCATCCGTTTCGATACGTTCGCCGCGGTGAGCGAGGTCTTTTTCCAACCGCCCGATGTCATTTTCCCGTTTCTCGAGTTGCTCTGCCTTGCGGTCGATGTGTTCTTCTTTTTGAAGCAGCCTTTTTTCTCTGTTGCTCAGTTCAGCGCGGGTTTCCTTGGTTTCGGCATCGAAATCGCTTTTCATTTTGAAAAGCTTGTCTTTCACTTCGAGATCGGCTTCTTTGAGCAAGGTCTCCGAATGCCGGTGGGCCTCCTCGCGTATTTTTGCCGCTTCTCCCTCGGCATCTTTTATCTTGCGGGTCAGCATCCTGCCTTTGACATAAAAGGCAACCCCGAAACCCGCGCCAAAACAAAAAACGCCGATCAAAACGTAAAGTGCATCCATGTATTTTCTCCTCGGAATTCATATCGAATGTCATTCAACGGCACCATTAAATCGACAGCAACCATTCAACGAACCACCAACGAGACGTTTGCGTGTTCGATCGAATCGGAAAATGATGTCCTTTAAACCGCGAAATTAAATTGGGAAGAGGAGGAAAAAAAGGCGTGTCGCTTCAGGAGCTTAAAAGATTCTCGCCTCCGGCAGTCCGGTTCGCCTGACAGTCCCTCGGGTTGGCAACGCTCCTGCAAAGAGTTGCGATGGGGCTGACCCTAAAAGGGATGCCATAGAAGAAACCAGGTGAGGACCCCTGCCACTGTGCCGTGTTGGTAAGGTCTTTGAACCATTGGTTCAAAGTGGGCGCCATTTGGTTTCTTCAGGCTCTTCCGGTGCGACACCGGAATCTGCACACCGAAACCAGCGATAGCCCCCGGTGCATCGGTGTTGGGACAAAGAACATCTTCCAATCACGAACACGACAGGGGTCGACATCCAGATGGTGCGACTCACGTAAGGCGGAGTCAAGCCGGCGGGCTGGCAGGAAAACCTTTCTATCGAGCGCCACGAGAGGATCGTGGGAAGGTAAAAGATTTTTTAACGAAATTACGCTAGGTACCTGTCTGCAGCCTGTAAGCCTCGGCTCTTTCAGGTTCGATAAAACAGCCATCGATTTTACGGATCAATTCCGCCGAACGGTCAGATATGGTGTTGATGAAATTCGATCGATCTTTTTCCAATTCCAAATACTCTTGGGCAATATTGAGCGCGGCAAGAATCATGATGGTCACATGATTCATTTTGGCAGATTTGTTGGGATAATAATCGGAAACCTTGGTAACTTCTCTGACCAGAAAATCGGCAACTTCTCTTGCCTGACTCAATTCCGATTGAGTTTTAAACGTGTACGGTTGCCCAAACAATTCTATGGTAACGTGTTGTTCCACTAAAACGTCACTGCCCTTTCCGCACCTTTGACCCGCCCGGCCAGCGTTACTGATCCGTGAGATCACCTAATCTGGCCAGCAGGTTGTCAATTTTTGACCGAATCAAGGACTTTTCCTCTTGGTAGCGTTGCTCCACGTCAGCCTTACTTTGAAGCTCCTCCTCTAATTTATCAATTTTGTTTGTGAGTTCCAGATTTTTGGCCTCACATGACTTGTAAACCTCAATCACTCGCTCGACTTTACGCTCGATTTCATCAAACTGTTTTATTATCTGTTCGTTGTCCAATCTTTCACCTCAATATTTTAATAATTTATAATCCATCATAAAAGAAAAAGTCAAGGTTAAATACGGTTGCGGCACCGCATGAGCTCTTCGACGGCGGCCAAGTCGTCCCTGGAATTGATCCCTCGAAACTCCTGAGCGTTTTCCGCGACCATCGCCCCCACCGTGCCGTTGTCAAGATGGCAGACAGCAACGATATCGGTCAGGTAGAGCTCGCCTTGTGCATTGTTGCGGTCGATTTTTTTTAAGGCGCGGGTCAAAAAAGGTTTGTCCACACAATAGATTCCGGTATTGACAATTCGGATTTTGCGCTGCTCCTCGGAGGCATCGGCTTCTTCAACGATGGCCACCACGCGGCCGTCGGTATCGATGACGATACGGCCGTAGCCGTCCGGGTCTTCAACCTCCGTAGCCAGGACCGTGATATCGCGCCGGTGGTTGAGGTGGTCGGTGATCAGGTTCCCAATGGTGCTCTCGGTAACCAACGGGACGTCTCCGCAGAGAATCACCACTTGGCGGCATTCAACCGGGACATCGGGAAGAGCGCTGGCTACGGCGTGTCCCGTACCGAGTTGCTGCTCTTGCAAGGTGTAGCGGACCCTTGCGCATTCGGTCACCACTTCTCGAACCCGCTCCGCCTGATGGCCGACGACCAGGATGACGTGGTCCCCGGCGACCTTGGCGGCGGTCTCCACGACGTAAAGAATCATCGGTTGTCCGCAGACCTCATGAAGAACCTTGGCCTTTTGGGATTTCATTCGGGTGCCCAGTCCAGCGGCCAAAATGACGATTGCAATATTTTCGCGGCGGAGTTGCATCAATTCCCTTCAAGAAAAGAAAGGGTAAACCCACAAAGCCGGTTTACCCTTTTGGAATGGCATCTTCATTTGGATAGCTTACGGTTCCAAATGCTGTGTTGCTATCGCTTACGCGATTCGGCCAGCTTGACCCTTTGCAGAGCTCTTTCGAGTGCCGCTCGCGCCCGGGTGAAATCGATGTCTTCTTTTTTGCGGTCTTCCACCATCCGTCTTTGAGCCCGCTCCAATGCCGCCATGGCTCGCTCGAGATCGATATCGCGTCTTCGTTCGGCGGACTCGGCCAGAACGGTTACTTTGGTCGGCAGGGCTTCGGCAAACCCGCCACTGATAAAAATGGAGTGCTCGACACCGCTTGCATCCGTGTAACGGATGGTTCCGGTTTTCAGGGACGTCATGAATGGTGTGTGGCCACTAAGGACGCCGAATTCACCCAGCGTCCCCGGTGCCGCCACGATTTGGACGTCCTCGCTGACAACGATTTTTTCGGGGGTAACGACTTCCAGTTTAATTTTTTCAGCCATGCTATGCCCCCTTTGCTAAGCAGCCTCTTCCCTTTTCTTGGCATCTTCAACCACTTCCTCGATACCGCCCTTCATATAGAAGGCCTGTTCGGGAATGTGGTCATATTTGCCTTCGCAGATCTCTTTGAAGCTGCGAACGGTGTCCTCGATCTTGACGTACTTGCCGGCCTTTCCGGTAAAGGCCTCGGCCACGTGGAACGGTTGCGAGAGAAATCGTTGAATCTTACGCGCCCTCGCGACGGTGACCCTGTCTTCATCGGACAACTCTTCGATGCCCAAAATGGCGATGATGTCCTGTAATTCTTTGTATTTCTGGAGGATCTGTTGCACCTGGCGGGCCGTCCGGTAATGATCCTCCCCGATGTAGTTCGGATCCAGAATTCGGGAGGTCGAGTCGAGCGGGTCAACGGCCGGATAGATCCCGAGTTCCGCAATCTGGCGGGACAACACCACGGTCCCATCCAAGTGGGCGAAGGTGGTGGCGGGGGCCGGGTCGGTGAGGTCGTCCGCCGGCACATACACGCACTGCACGGCCGTGATGGATCCCTTATCGGTGGAGGTGATGCGCTCCTGAAGTTCCCCCAGGTCGACTGCCAGGGTCGGCTGATAGCCGACCGCGGACGGCATGCGGCCGAGGAGGGCCGAAACCTCGGAACCGGCCTGGGTAAAGCGGAAAATGTTATCGATGAAGATCAACACGTCCTGACCTTCTTCATCACGAAAGTATTCCGCGGCGGTCAAAGCCGAAAGGGCCACGCGGGCCCTCGCCCCGGGGGGCTCGGTCATCTGACCGTAGATCAGCGCCGCTTTGGGAAGAACGCCGGAGTCTTTCATTTCGTGATAAAGGTCATTGCCTTCGCGTGTCCGTTCCCCGACGCCCGCAAACACCGAAATACCGCCGTGCTGCATGGCGATGTTATGGACCATCTCCATCATGATAACGGTTTTGCCCACGCCGGCGCCGCCGAACATCCCCATCTTGCCGCCGCGGGGAAAAGGCACCAGCAGGTCGATGACCTTGACGCCGGTTTCCAGCACGCGCACGGTGACGTCCTGTTCGGTAAATTTGGGCGCCTCCCTGTGAATCGGCATCATCTTCTCCTGGCTGACAGGACCCAGCCCGTCCACCGGACGGCCGACGACATTTAGAACGCGTCCCAGGCCGGCTTCGCCGACCGGCATCATGATCTGATTTCCCGTATTCTTTACCGGCATGCCGCGGACCAGACCGTCGGTAACGTCCATGGCGATGCAGCGCACGACGTTGTCGCCGAGATGCTGGGCGACCTCGACGACAAGGTTGTCCTCTCTCTCATCGATTGCCGGGTTCGTAATCGTCAATGCGGTGTAGATGAACGGCAGCTTGCCTTGCTCGAACTCCACGTCGACGACCGGTCCCATGACCTGCAGTAATTTACCAATGTTTTCTCCCATCGAAACGACCTCCTGTTAACGATATAGGCAAATTGGTGTTCTTATCCTTTGAGAGCCTCGGCGCCGCCGACGATGTCCATCAATTCCGCCGTAATCGCCGCCTGACGGGCCTTGTTGTAAACCAATGTCAAATTTTCGATCATGTCATTGCACGCCTTGGTGGCATTGTCCATGGCCATCATGCGGGCTGCGTGTTCGCTGGTCGAGGTTTCGAGCAACGCGCTGTAGATCTGGACGTAAATATTTCTCGGCAGCATTTCACCCAAGAGATCCTCGGGCGACGGTTCGGCGATGTGTTCGGCCATGTATGGCGCATTTTCATCGCCGGCCGACTCGGCCAGCGCGATGGGTGGTATCGGCAGCAACTGCTTGGGCGTCGGAATCTGCTTAGCCATACTCAAGAATTCGGCGTAAATTATGTGCACCTCATCGTAAGAGCCGTCGAGATAGAGATTCACGAGCTTACGGCCCGCGGTTGTTGCAACGTTGAACCCGAAAGTGGATCCGACGACGCCGATGTGCTGATCGACCAGGGTCTGTTTACTGTTGCGACACCAGTCACGGCCTTTTTTGCCGAAAGCGGTGAATGAGAAATCGATTCCCCGACCGGCCCTGTCTTTAAGGAAAGTTTCGGCTTTGTGGATGAGATTGGAATTGAAACCGCCGCAGAGACCCCGATCGGAGGTGCACAAGAGAACGTGTACCTTTTTTATTTTCTCGCGCGGCACCAACAGCGGGTTGGCCTCCCCGCCGGCCCTTTCGGCCAGACTTCCCAAAACGTCGGCAAACTTACCGGCGTAGGGACGAAATGCCTCCATCTTGGTCTGCGCACCACGCAATCGCGAGGCGGCAACCATGTTCATCGCCTTTGTGATCTGTTTGGTCTTTTTTACCGCTTGGATTTTATTGAGGACATCTTTTAGTGTTGCCATCTGAATCCGCCTCTATAGCGTGTCGAGAATGGAAACTTGAAATTCGTAACTCGCGCAGAGCATCGACCTATTTTTTTTGCAAAACTGCAACAACAAGCTGGATCCAAGTTTCAAGTTTCCAGTTTCCAGTTTCTATTTGATCGTGTCCTTGAATTCCTCGTCGTAGGCTTTCAACGCTTCGGTCATCTGGTTGGTCAGATCGTCGTCGAAGGCCTGTTTTTCTTTCAAATCGTCGAAAACCTTCGGAAATCTTTCTTCCATGAAGGAATAGAGGCCGGCTTCGTATTTGGCCAGAACATCCAGCGGATACTTGTCCAGAAAACCCCTTGTGCCGGCAAACAAGATGCTCACCTGTTTTTCCATGGGCAACGGCTGGTACTGGGGCTGTTTTAGGATCGTCACCAACCGGGCGCCCCGGGTCAGCTGCTGTTGAGTGGACTTGTCCAGGTCGCTGCCGAACGCGGCAAAGGCTTCGAGTTCGCGGTACTGGGCCATGTCGAGGCGCAAGGTGCCGGCCACCTGTTTCATGGCCTTCACTTGGGCCGCACCACCGACGCGTGAGACCGAGAGGCCGACGTTGATGGCCGGACGAACGCCGGCGAAGAACAAGCCGGGTTCCAGATAAATCTGCCCGTCGGTAATTGAAATCACGTTGGTCGGAATGTAAGCGGAGACGTCGCCGGCCTGGGTTTCGATGATGGGCAGCGCCGTCAGCGATCCGGCACCCAGTTCGTCGTTCAACTTGGCGGAACGCTCGAGCAGGCGTGAGTGGTTGTAGAAAATATCGCCCGGGTAGGCCTCGCGTCCGGGCGGCCGTCTGAGCAGCAGGGAAACTTGGCGGTAAGCGGCCGCCTGTTTGGAAAGATCGTCGTAAATGATCAACGCATGCCGCTTGCTGTCACGGAAATATTCGCCCATCGCACAGCCGGCATAGGGGGCGACGTACTGCAGGGTCGCCGGATCGCTGGCACAGGCGGCAATAATGGTGGTGTACTCCATGGCGCCGTATTTTTCGAGTACCGCGTGGACCTGAGCGACCGTGGATTTCTTCTGACCGCAGGCGACGTAAATACAGTAGACATCGGTATCTTTTTGGGCCAGAATCGCGTCGATCGCACAAGCTGTTTTGCCGATCTGACGGTCACCGATGATCAACTCGCGCTGGCCGCGTCCCACCGGGGTCATGGCATCAATGGCCTTCAAACCGGTATAACACGGTTCGTGGACACTCTTTCTGGCAATAACACCCGGGGCAACCATCTCGACCCGGCGGAACTCCTTGGCATCGATGGGCCCCTTGCCGTCAAGGGGTTCGCCGACGGCCGAGACAACACGGCCCAAAACGGGTTCACCAACCGGCACCTGGGCAATCTGGCCGGTACGCTTGACCATGTCGCCCTCTTTGATGTGGATGTCCTCGCCCATGATCGCGACACCCACGTTGTCTTCTTCAAGGTTGAGAACCAGCCCAAGAACATTGCCGGGAAATTCCACCAGTTCCAGGGCCATCACCTTGTCGAGGCCGTAGACCCGGGCGATACCGTCACCTACCGACAGGACCACGCCGGTTTCGCTGAGTTCGACCTTCTTGTCATAATCGGTAATTTGCTCTTTGATAATCTGACTAATTTCTTCAGCTCTTAGTTCCATTAGGCACTCTCACCCCTTTTTAAAGATTCTCTCATATTGATCAGTTGTGACTTTATGCTTCCGTCCAAAACAAGGTCACCGATCCGGGTCACGATCCCCCCGATCAGACTCGGGTCCTGTTCAACCTTCAAAACGATATCTTTACCCGTCCGCCTGGACAGGGCGTCACGAATCTTTTCAACGGTATCGGCGGAAAGTTCGGTTGCCGAAATCAGGCTGGCCTGCGCAACGCCTTTCAGCTCATCGGCCAGTTTCTGGTAAAACTGGTCGATCTGACCGATAAAACCGATCCGTCTCTTATCGAACAGCAGTGTCAGGAAAGACGACATCACCTGGGAAAGACCCAATCGTTCGATCACGGTCGTCAGGACCTTTCTGCGGGCTGCTGCATCGTAGAGGGGGTTGGACAGGGCTTGATTCAAGGTATTGTCTTCTGCAATCAATCTCGCCACCGCCGTAAGTTCATCCCGGTAGCCGTCCGCTTGTCCGTCTTCTTTGCCGATAAGCAGCAGAGCCTTGGCATAACGCCGTGCGATCGCCAAATTTTTCATTATGCCACCACCTTCGATAGATAGTCATCCACCAATTGTTCCTGGTCTCCTTCCGATATTCTGTCCCTGACCATCTCTTCAGCCTTTGCCAGAGCCTTCTCGAGCACATCGTCTTGAAGCTCGTGTCGGGCTTTCTTGAACTCGTTTTCGATGTTTCGGCGCGCCTGTTCCTGAAGTTTGTCGGCCGCGGTTTCAGCCTCTTTGAGGATTCTGGCCTTGGCTTCCTCACCCTGCTGCACATATTGGGCAATGAGCTTTTCGGCTTCCTCGTCCAGTTTCTGGAACCTCTGATGGTATTTTGCCAACTCTGCTTCGGCGGCTGTTTTCTGGGCCTCAAGTTCACTGAGTTGGTCTTTGATGCCTTGAATCCGATCACCGAGTGCCTGTTTCACAGGTTTGCGCAGCAGAAAGACCAGTGCGACGGCCAAAACAACAAAGTTCATCACCTTATAAGTGTCCGTGGCCTGCCACCCTTTGGCGGGCGGCGCTGCGTGTTCGGTGCCGTGCTCACCGACGGCTGCATGTTCGGTGCCCTGTTCACCGCCGGTGGCTGACAGCCCGCCGCCGACAAAGCAAAACAGCAGCAATGCGGCAGCCAGCACTGCTGCTGTTCGATGAGCGGCGAAAAAGCCTTTGCGACTGAAAACAGGAAATTTCATCAGAGCGCCCTCCCCAAAATTTTATGTCCGATCGCCTCGGCAAAACTATCGATTTCCTGCATCAAAGTGCCTCTTACCGCTTCGGCATCCTCGACGATCTTTGCCCTGACTTTGGCAAGTTCGGCCTGAGCGGTCTCGTTGATTTTGGCGATAATCTGCTTTTCTTCTTCGGTCGCCTCGGCCATCAGGGCTTCTTTTTTCTTCATCCCCTTGGCCCGCGCATCCCGGATGGCCGCCATGAAGGCGTCTTCTTTGTCCTTTACATCCTTCTGGCACGCCGTAATGCTTTCTTCGAGACCCGACACTTTTTGCTGTCGCTGTTTCAGAACGTTGCGGATCGGCTTGTAAAGAATCAGGTTCAAGATCCAGATCAGAAAGAGGAAATTGGCCATCTGCAGCAGAAAGGTCCAATCGGGAACGACGGTGAGACCACCGCCGCCTTCCGCAGCAAAAACCGAGTCGATGGTTAGAAGGAGCAGCAGTGCCGCTGAGATCGGTAACGTGAGAGGCAGCCTCTGGTTACATACAGCACACTTCATGGGAAATCCTCCATCACAGAAGCGAGATTTGGATGTAATTCGGTTTAAACATTGAAGAAATTGCGACAAACCATTTCGACTCGCGCGGTCTATACCATCCGCCACAAACGGTTGTCAAAGGTTTTTTAAAAAATTTTAATTGGCGATCGTCTTGGCGTCGGAGGCTGTTTTCTCTGGAAAGGGTTTGACCTTTTTCACGGGTTCGGCGCGAGGGGCCATCGTGCAGTGTCCGTTGAAAAGCCCGCCCTCTTCGATGGCGATCACAGGGGCCTGAATGTCGCCGGTGATCCGGCCGGGAGGATAGACTTCGATACGATCGCTGGCATCGATGGTGCCGTTCAACTTACCCATGACGATGGCCGTACCGACGGCGATTTCGGCATCGACAACGGCTTGCTCGCCAACGATCACCGTGCCGCCGCTGCTGGTGATTTTACCCTTGATGGTTCCGTCGAGCCGGACGGTGCCTTGAAAATTCAGCACACCTTCCACACTGGCATCGGGCCCTAAAAACGTCGATATCGAATCCGCTTTGGGTCCTTTTTTTAACATGAGTCAGTCTCCTCCTGAGGTTATTTGGATGTGAATTTTTGCTGCCCGCCCAATTCCAATCGAACGCGCACCGGATGTGTAAGGCTGAACACCAGCGTCATTCCAGGGTAAAGCGCCGCATACTGACGTTGATGAGCAGTCCTATGGAAACCATCATCGTTGCAATCGAGGATCCGCCGTAACTGATAAACGGCAGCGGGACCCCGACCACCGGCATCAGTCCCATGACCATTCCGATATTGACAAACACCTGCCAAAATATCATGGCCGAGATTCCTACCGCCAGTATGTTTCCGAATGGATCCCGACAACTGTAGGCCACGTTCAACCCCCAAACGATCAGCAGCAGAAAAACGAGGACCAGGATCGCGCATCCGACAAATCCCCATTCCTCGGCAAAAACAGAAAAGATAAAGTCGGTGTGCTGTTCCGGCAGAAAGGAAAGTGCGTTTTGGGTGCCTTTCAAATACCCCTTGCCAACCAACATCCCGGACCCGATGGCAATCTTGGACTGTATGATATGATATCCCGCGCCCAAAGGGTCACGATCCGGGTTTAAAAAGGTGAGGATGCGCTGTTTCTGATACTCCTTCAAAACAAACCAGACCATGGGTACGGCGAGCAGACCGGCAATCATCAAGGACAACAGCGACCGTTTTTCAATCTTGACGAACAGGGTCATGGAACCGGCGATGATGGCGAGCAGCAAGGCGGTTCCCAGGTCCGGCTGCTTGATGATCAGGAAGGCGGGGACCAGCACCAGCACCGCGGGGATGAACAGGTCGCGCAGGGTAAATCCGCGGGTGTACGCATTTTTCGAATAGTATCGCGCCAGAACGATGATAATGGCGAGTTTGGCCATTTCCGACGGCTGCACGGAGACAGGGCCCAAAACCAGCCAGCGCTTGGAGCCGCCCGCATATTTGCCGAAGAGCAAAACCGCAACCAGCGTCGCCAGGCAAACTATATAGACTGCAAAGGCGTAACGATCCAGCAGCTTGTAGTTGAACGAGCAGGTGATGACCATCAGGACCAAGCCGCCGCAAAACCAGGTCATTTGTTTGAAGTAAAGTGTTTTTTCAAGCGTCATCGGGTCGGCGGTGACCACGCTGTAGAGAGTGGTCAGCCCGAGTCCACCGAGCACAATGGCAAGGCCGAGCAGGCCCCAATCGAAGTATTGAACAAATTTACGGTCAAACATGCGCCACCATTTCAACTTCGGATTTCGGTCATTGTGATTTGTTTATTCTCGATTAGAGTCGACCAACTTGTGCTCGGCCACTAGCGGCGGCCCAGGATTAAGCCGATCACGAAGCAGATAGGTCTTGATCATTTCCCGGGCGATCGGCGCACCGGCCCCGGATCCGTGTTCACCATGCTCGACGACGACCGCAATCGCTATTTTCGGTTCGTCGGACGGCGCAAAAGCGACAAACCATGCGTGGTCCTTGAGGTGGTCGGGCGTCGGCGGCGGGTCCTCGACCTCTTCTTCCTTGCGGCCGACGACTTGGGCCGTACCCGTCTTACCACTGATCGGCAAATCGAAAAGACGCGCGCCTTTGGCCGTTCCCCTTTTACCGTTGACCACTTCCCGCAATCCCTTTTGCACGATGGCCAGGTTCTTTGCGCTGATGGGCAGCCGGCCGGTGACAACCGGGTCAACCGCTTTGACGGTGCGACCGTCCGCCGATTCGACGTTCATCAAAATCTGCGGCCGGTATCTCTTCCCGCCGTTGGCGATCGCAGCGGTCATGACCGCCATCTGCAGCGGTGTGACAAGATTGAAACCCTGTCCAATGGCGATCGACAGCGTCTCGCCCTCCTGCCACTCGACACCGGTGCGGCGCTTCTTCCAGGCCGCGGTCGGAATCAATCCTTTGGCCTCGTGAGCCAGATCGATGCCTGTCGGTGCGCCGAAACCGGCCGCTTTGGCATACCAGGCCAGCCGATCGACACCCACGGCCAGTCCAACTTGATAAAAAAACACATCGCAGGACTGCGCAATCGCCTGAACGACATTGAGGCATCCGTGCCCACCTCTTTTCCAACATCGGTAATTACGGCCTCTGAAGCGGTATGAACCGGGGCAGCAGAAGACGGTTTTCTCGTCGATGACCCCCTCTTCGAGACCGGCTATGGCGGTCAAGATCTTGTAGGTCGAAGCCGGGGGATATTCACCCTGAACCGCGCGGTTGGTCAGCGGCTTGGTGGGATCGGAGATGAATTCCTGCCACTGTTCGTGCGACAGACCGCTGACGAAGACATTCTGATCGAAGGTGGGGCTGCTGACAAGGGCGAGAATCTGGCCGGTGGACGGTTCTACGGCAACCGCCGCACCGGTGACACCTTCAAGCAGTTCTTCGGTCTTTTTCTGAAGGTTCGAGTCGATGGTCAGAAAAATGTTGTAACCGGGGGCAGCCGGAACGGTGTCCAGGACCTTGACGACCTGGCCGGTGGCGTTGACTTCGACTTGGCGGCCGCCGCTTTTGCCCCTCAGGTAATTATCGAAGACCTTTTCGATGCCGTTCTTACCGATCAGGTCACCGCTCCTGAGGTCCACGTACCGGCCGCTGTTCAACTCGCGGGGGCTGATCTCACCGAGATATCCCAGCAGATGAGAGGCGCTCTGATGATTCAGGTAATGTCTGAGCGGTTTGACGTTGACATCGATACCGGGCAAATCGTAGCGGTGCACTTCGACCAGGGCCAGGTGATCCCGGCCGATATCCTGAATCAACGGAACGGGTTTGTAGGAAAGCGCGCCCTTCCGACTCTTGATTTGTTCATTGAGTTCCTCGACCGGCACCTTGATGTAAGTCGACAATCGCGCAAGGGTCTCATCCACCGGCTTGGCATCCCTTGGAATGATGCTCAAGTCGTAAGAGGGCCGGTTGTCGACCAGCATTTTTCCATTACGGTCGAATATAATTCCCCTGAAAGGCTCGATGCGCTGCAAACGGATGCTGTTGTTTTCCGATAGACGCCGGTATTCTTGGCCTTTTATCACCTGCAGAAAAAAAAGACGCACGAAAAGAACGGTCATACAAGTGACCACTACCAGGATGACGCCGATGATGCGTTGCTTGTACCAATCGGTATCGGCGGTTTTTAAATACTTTTCCAAAGCATGGATTCCCTGAAGAAAAATCCGGAAACGGTGTCAAAAAGCCTTTCGGATCGCGTCACCGGTCAGCGTCTTTGCGGGACCGCATCCCGGTCACCTGGCCGCCCGGCCGCCGACTGAATCTGACCTGCGGATCAGAAAAGTTCGCACCCAACGATCCCATATCCGGTGCGTTTGCTCGAGTATCAGGATCAGAATCGGCCCGAAAATAAGGGCCCATAGCAAGCGCGGTAAGATCTTACCCGCGGTTGTCGACGGCATCTGTCTGAGAGCGTCGACCCCTCCGAAAGCCAATATGAATATCACGTTTTCCAGCAGGATGCCGGCTACGATGATAACCGCCAGTCGGAAGCGCATCCCGACCTGCAAAATCCGCGAGAGCCAGCGCACGCCGACATACAACCAGAAATAAGTGGTAATGAAGACCATGAACGGAGCACCGGAAAGATTGTCCATGATCACACCGAGCATCAGGACAACCGGTATTCCTTCCCGTGCACTGCGCATCAAGCCGAGATAGATCACGAACATCGCCGTCAGGTCGAAGACGCTGTTAAAGATCGGCAGATCAGGCAGGATAACGGTCTGAAGCACGATTAGGAACAGGCTGGTAATACTGTAAAAAACATAGGTCATTGCGGGTTCACAAGCTGGTCCTGCAGCGGCGTGAGAAGTACCAGCACTTCCTCGATTTTTTCAAAATCGACATATGGGGTCACGCTGACTTCCTGAAAGATGCCCGCAGCCCGTCTGACCACCCCCGAGACCTCACCGATGGGCATTCCCCTCGGGAAAACCCCGTCGAGTCCCGACGCGACGATCCTGTCGCCGATGTTGACCTCATCTTTGCGCAACGCGTATTGAAACACGCAGCTGCTTGTGGATTCACCCTTGATGATGCCGCGGGCACGTGTGCGCTGAACCAGGGCATCCACAGCGCTGTTGCGGTCGGTGATCAACATCACCTTGGCATAAGCCGCCGAAACGTCGATCACCTGCCCGGCAATCCCTTCGGGGATTCCGACCGGAAGCCCCTTGCGGACGCCGTCGTTGCTGCCTTTATTAATGATGACAGCCCGGTACCAGGGCGACGGGTCCATACCGATAACCTCGGCCGCCACGGACGGACTCTCAAGCGATATCTTGAAATCGAGCAGCCGGCGGAGCCGAATGTTGGAAAGCTCCGTTTCGTACCACTGGCTGTTGCGGGCATTCGCCTGCTGCAACTCCTTTTTCAGTCGGGCGTTTTGCTGAGCCGTTGAAACGAGCATAAAGTAGGCCTGCCAAGTGTTACGGGCCACTTTAATGGTGCTTGAAACGACGTCCTGAATCGGAGCGACCAAATAGAGCGCGAAGCGTCCGATACCATAGGAAGGAACTCGGTTGCTGGATATAAACAGGATCACGATGTTGGCGACGACCAGGAAAAAGACGCCAACGATCACCAACATTCTTTTTGAAAACATGAACCTAGTTTATCAATACACGTTTAAGTATTTCGAGGCTGTCGAGTGCTCTTCCGGCGCCGAGCGCGACTGTAGACAATGGATTTTCGGTAACCGTGATCGGAAGGCTGGTTTCCTCTCTAAGAAGTTTATCGAGGTTTTTAAGCAATGCGCCGCCGCCGGTCAAGACGATACCGCGATCGACGATATCGGCGGACAGTTCCGGAGGGGTCTGCTCCAGCGCGATTTTGACCGTTTCCACGATCGCATCGATTTGCTCTGAAATAGCCACGCGAATTTCCTCCGAGTCGATCGAGAGGATTTTGGGAATACCGGAAGCCAGGTCGCGGCCTTTGACCTCTATGGTTTCGAGGTCCTGGGGGTTGGGATAGGCATTGCCGATGGTGGTCTTGATGATCTCAGCGGTGCGCTCGCCGATCAAAAGGTTGTACTTGCGTTTGATGTATTGAATGATTGCCTCGTCCATTTTGTCGCCCGCCACACGCATCGAGCGGCTGTAAACGATACCGGCCAGCGAGATGACAGCCACTTCAGTCGTGCCACCGCCGATATCGACCACCATGTTGCAGGTCGGCTCGGTAATCGGCAGGTTCGCCCCGATGGCGGCAGCCATCGGCTCTTCGATGAGGAACACCTCCCGGGCACCGGCCGATTCGGCCGATTCCCTGACCGCCCGCTTCTCGACCTGAGTGATACCTGACGGCACGGCGATAATGATGCGCGGGCGCACGAAGGAGCGGCGGTTGTGAACTTTTTGAATGAAGTGCCGCAGCATGGCTTCGGTCACCTCGAAATCGGCGATGACGCCGTCCCGCAGCGGTCGGATGGCCACGATGCTGCCGGGGGTCCGCCCCAGCATGTGCTTGGCCTCACCCCCGACGGCCAAGACCCGGTTTTTGGAGCGACCGTCCATACTGACGGCCACGACCGACGGTTCGTCTAAAACGATACCCTTCCCTTTGACGTACACCAGTGTGTTGGCGGTGCCCAAATCAATGGCCAGATCGTTCGAGAAAATACCTAAGATGCTGTCAAGAAAGAGATTCATACGACCTCAATGGGCACCCGCGGCTTGGGTGCGTTTGTTTTTGACGTTATTATACAAAAATTTTCCATGCTTCGCTACCAAAATTATACTGTTTTTACAAGAAAAATTGTCGGGTTCGCAAAAACCGGGGCCAAAATGAGCCCTCTTTTTCCCGGAATTTTCGGCAGAAAAGACTGCCAGCCAAATGCAGTACGTTTGGATGGCAGTGCAAAGATAGCGGACACCTTTTGTAATCGATCACGGTTGCTGACGGCACCGCGACCGATCATCCGGCTTCCGTGTGCGTCCTGAGGACGTTCATCACGGCGTCATGCAGTTTGGGTCTGAAGGTTTTGATGCGCTCATTGGTGCGGTGGGGATGCACCCGGTTGGTCAACAAAATCACACCGATTGCTTGCTGCAGGTCCAGCCAGAAAGAGGTCCCGGTAAATCCGAGGTGACCGACGGTGGTGGAGGTGAAATACCGGCCGCTGCTCGATCCTGTTTTCGACGGTGTGTCGAATCCTAAAGGTCGCTCACCTTTTTCGCCGCGCCGTAAAAAATTTTGCACTACCTCGACCGGCAAAATCCCTTCCGGCGAATCCCCGCGGAATGCTTTCCATAGGGCCGCGATCAGAGTGTGGACCGCCCGGGCGCTGCCGAAAAGCCCGGCGTGGCCGGCAATGCCGCCCAGAGCGAAGGCATTCTCGTCATGCACGACACCCTCCAGCAGACACTGCCGCCAGGAACAGAACTCTGTGGCGGCCACATCCGATAACATGGTCGGTGCTGCATGATCGATAAAACAAAGCGGCGGCCCACCATCGTTCAGGCCCAGCGGCGCATAGACCGCCTCGCCGACCAATCGGTCGAGCCGTTTGCCGGAAATTGTTTCCACCGCCTCGCCGAGAACCATGAAGCCCAGATCACTGTAAAGTTCCGCCTGGCCGATGCCGTGAGCCAACGGCGTGCGGGCAATCGCCCTCAGCAGAGCCTGCCGCCGCAGCTCGTGTGGAACCCGAACCAGCTCGGTATAATACGGCCGGTAATCCGGCAGACCCGAGGTGTGGTTGAGAAGCTGCCGAACGGTTATGGCCGCTTTGTCGGTCCCTTTGAAAACACCCAGCAGAGACGCCAGAGGTTGCCCAAGTGACAGCCGGCCGTCTGCGACAAGCAACATAACCGCCAGTGTCGTCGCCAAGGGTTTGGTCAGCGATGCGAGGTCGAAGACCGTTTCAGCGGTTACGGGTCTTTGAGTGATACGATTGCCGACCCCACAGGCAAAAAGATCTACAATCACCCCCTGCCGGGAGACAAGGAGTACGCCGCCGGGAAAGACTCCCGCTGCTGCAGCCTGTTGCATCAGGTTATGCAAACGGTCAAATTTCATTGAATGGAAAATACCGCACGATGCAAAGAAATGCCAACCGGCGCATCCGGTAGCGTCATTCTCAGTGTAAACAAGAACTCTAAAAATTCACCGAGAGCCGCTGCCCCGACAGCCAACCGTTATTCCATGGTGGCCGGGTGATGGTATGTCAAGCGGCGCCGATCGGCATCGAGTGTGGCCGTAATGCCAATCGGAATCGTCAGGTTGCGTTTGCCGTGGCCGACATCCAACCCGGTCAAAACCGGAAACCGCCTGTCGCTGAAATGATCTGCAAAAATTCTCGATAGTTCATCAGGCCGGCCGCAATCGTCGAAAGATCCGAATGCCAGGCCGGCAATCGTCTCAAGGCATCCGGCCAGACGCAGCTGGCTGAGCATGCGGTCCACCCGGTACGGGGCTTCACCGCGATCTTCGAGCAGGAGCAAATGGCCCTGGGTAGGGGGCATGTAGGGCGTTCCGATCAAATGGCAGAGGGTCGTTAGATTACCCGCCAAAACAGGCCCCGTGCTGGATCCCGGGCAAACTGTCTCGCCCTGCGGGGCGCTGATGTCGACCGGCGCGGGACCGGCGATAGCCGACATCAGGGCGGTCAGCGACTGCTCATCCAAGCCCGGCAGACCGGCGACAACCGGTCCGTGAAAAGTAACCAATCCGCAGCGGCCGTAGAGTGCCGCCAAAAGGGCGGTCACGTCGCTGAAACCGACGACGATTTTAGGCTTTTCGCGGATACAGCCATAATCGATCAGCGGCAGGATTCGCATCGAGCCGTATCCGCCCCTGGCACATAAGACGGCTTTTACGACCGGATCCGTGAACATGTCCATAAAAAGCGCCACCCGCTGCGAGTCGGTCCCGGCCAGATAGCCGTTTTTTAGAAAGAGATTTTTGGGCACCAGGACCTTGAAACCGGCGGTTTCGAGCAAACCGACCCCCAGATAAAACTGCTCGGTGTCGAACGGACTGGCCGGAGCCGCAATCCCGATGGTGTCACCCGGCCGCAGCCGCGGCGGGACGAGAGGCCGTTGATGCTGCCTTTTCCCGCAAGAGTGTGTTTCACTTCTTGACATGATACCGATTAAATGTTAGCTGATCAGCCTTACTTTGTGTCGGGGCGTGGCGCAGTCTGGTAGCGCACTTGAATGGGGTTCAAGGGGTCGGAGGTTCAAATCCTCTCGCCCCGACCAATAATATCATGCATTTGCAACTTCCGCGTTTTCCTCTGATTCCGAAAATCTGACATAATCTGACATAGAAGAATTTTGCCCCTTGGCCGTTAACCCGTTCAGCAGGTTAACGGCATTTCTTTTATGCTCCTGGGTCAGATGAGGATAACGTAGCGTCATCGTTATATCTTTATGGCCTAAAAATTCCTGTCACGTCCTTCAAACTACCCCCACGCATCAGCACAAGACTTGCAAACGTGTGGCGCAGATCGTGAAACCTGAAACTATCTGTTTCGGCATTGATTAAATCAGCGGAAAAAGACTATCTAAGCCCACGCTACGCTCGCCATGGTACGAAAATACAAGATTATTTTGTATTGTATCGCCTTTACAGGCTTTTTATCAAGGCCGCTTACGTTTTATCCCCTGGTGTTCTGTTCTGCTCAAGTCTATTTAAAGAGCCGTTCCAGGTCTTCGTTAGCCGTGGTCTGGCTTGCCTCGTTGGTCTTGGTTTTCTGAAGGTATTTAAATCGTTGCGGATTAGTAACCATATCAAGATACTTGATTTGAGCAAGCAGGGTGGATTTGCCGAAGTGGTCTTTGAAGTCTTCCAGGTAGGCACCCTTGGAATTCTGGAATCTCGGCTCATGCTTGATCTTGCCTCCGAATTCTTTACAGCTCACCGAAAGTGGTTAGGTATTCCTTTTTAAAATCAAGATAACGCTTTTCGGCAATTAGGCTAACCCTCTTGGCAAGGTCTGTATCGGCATCCTTCTTATTTCCTGAAGGTCCGGTGCACCCGGCCGCGGTTGCCGCTATTGTCCGGTGGTTCGAGTTTAATTATTTAAATTGTCTTCACAGTATAAGTGTAATTATTCTTACTTTCTTACTCTATATTTTCGGTTTCGTCAAACAGTTTCTTGCATTCTTTCATTAAAGAACGTATTTAACCCTTTATGGGTGAGAAACAGGTATTTTCAACACGTATCGATGCAGACTACATCAAAGAGCTAAAACACCTTTCAGTTGATGCTGAGAAAACTCTTGGCTCTTTGCTTGAAGAGGCAATCAGGGACCTACTCGAAAAATATAAAGGGGTCCAGCAAATTCGGAATCAAAAATCATTGAAAATTCCTCATAACAGGCCAAGATAAATAACGTGCAAAAAGCAACATTTTGACAAGAAGAGTTTTATATTACCTTCGGCAGGTAATCTGAGGGTGTCTTATCCTGACAGGAACGAAGAAAGCCATATTTTTTGCAGGTCAATCTAATTATCTTATGTGCTTAGAAGGAGGATTGCGTCATGAACAACAGGGTTCTTGTTTTTTCAATCGCTCTTGTGGGATACGACCGCCTATTCGAGAGCTGCATTGAGACACAAAGGCAGTACTGCCGAAACTGTAGTTATCAGTACGTACTAGTAGATCATGCTCCGCGACGTCTTCGACCTATTGAAGCAGCATGGCTTAAAATACCTCTAATTATATCTGCTTTAAAAGCTGGTTATGAGTGGGTCGCCTTTATCGATGCAGATTGCGATGTCAGAAACAACATGCCTTGCTTCCCCGAATATTTCGACAGCCTTGAACTGGAAAAGAGTATCTTTCTATCCCCGGGTTTTTCAGGTCGAATCAATTCAGGCGTCATTTTTATCAAGAATAGCGCTGCATCTGTCGAGTTTTTTCAGTCTGTTATTAATCATGCTGATCAAGATGTACCTCAAGAGGATAGAACAGATTATGAGAACGGCCACATAATTTTCTTTGGGAAGAACAGCCCTGATGTTTATTTGTTGGAACACAACTTATGGAACAACAACTCCAAATTGGATGACGAAAGCTACATCCAGCACTACAGTGGAGGAATGCTTCGGCAGTGGTTTCTGAATAATCGTGCACCTTCTGAGTTTCAATCCAAGACTAAAGGGCAAATACATAAAGTGATTAAGACGGTTGCCCGAAAGTTTCGCAATTTGACCATTTCGTCTCCCGATCAAGAGCCGTCTATTTCAGCAAGCATTAACGAGCTAATGCCCTTTTACGAGAGGAAGTTTCCTGCGTTTAGCAACGGACATACGAGCGCATAGCAATCTCATGCACCCGGACAGCAAAAAGCGCCGCTCCTCGTAGCTCTGCTTTTCGCGGCCGATAGTGTGAGGCGTGCGCGTGAAAAGCGAAGCTTGGTGCATATTGAAGGGCGAAAGTCCCTGTCAGGTAAGGGTTGAAATCAATTAGAACAGGGGGTGACACTCTACGATCCTCAGCAGCACTCCTACTATCTCCTCTTCAGAGTGGCTGACCCAAGGGTGGTCTGCTTTTATGCAGCTTAGACCATGTGGTGGTTCGGCTATCCAGACCAAGTTTTGGAAAAATGTCCTGAAGCGCTAACCCAGGCCCAGAAACTGTCTCATCCCTTCAGCCAAGCCCTTGCCATTAGCTTTGCTGCCTGGCTTCATCAGTTTCGTCAACAGTGGTAAACTGTCCAAGAACGGGCATAATCAATAAATAATTGAAATAACATAATAATATGTGATGACACGCAGAGTGATCAATTGCGCAGATGAGTGAAGAGGTGGGTGGCGCTGCCGGAGGCCATCAATTTGCTAAACTTTCCCTCCCGGTGGAGCCTCAGGAAGACGTCGACGACCTGCGGATCGAACTGCGTGCCCGCGCCCTGTTTGATGATCTCCAAAACCCGACCTTCCTCCATGCGTTTGCGGTAGGCGCGATCAGAAGAGACGGCGTCGTAGACGTCGGCCACCGAGAGAATACGGCCCAGGATCGGGATTTCATCTTTGCACAGACCATCCGGATATCCTTTCCCGTCGTAGCGCTCGTGATGGCAGCGGATGATCTGGCGCTCCCTCTCCCAGAATCCGAGTTGTTCGACGATATTGGCGCCGATGACCGGGTGTTCCTTGATCTTGGCAAACTCTTCATCCGTCAGTCGCCCCGGCTTCAGCAGAATGTCATCCCGGATGCCGATTTTTCCGATATCGTGCAGATGACCCGCGAACTTCAAGGTTTCCAGCTCCTCGAGGGTACAGCCCATTGCTTTTCCGATTTCGATCGAAAAAGCGGTCACGCGGCTGGAGTGCTGCTGGGTGTATCGATCTCTGGCCTCGATGGCATTGACGAAAGCATAGAGCGTGGCAAACAGGTTTTCGTAAATATTTTCGTAAAGTGCGAGGTTTTCGATGGCGTTGGCGGCATTTTGGGCCATGAAGGAAAGATAGTACAGGTCTTTTTCGGTGTAGGCAGCGGTGTCATCTTCAAGGGCGGCCATCAGCACGCCGAAAACGGTTTGTCGGATCTTGAGCGGCACCATCATCAGTGACCGCAAATCCTGCGGAATGTTGCGGGATCCGTTGTTGTCTGAAACCAGCAGGGGGATTTCGTCTTCGGCCACCTCGCGGATCAGTTTCGATAGATCCGACTGCACCGGAGCGTTCGGATCGCTGACAGCGCGGTCGTAACCGCTCCCGCCCTCGGCGGCTTCAGCCGCATCGCTCGGCGGCTTGCCGCAAACCGCGGCCGTGAAAAACGGTTTTTTGACGGAATCGTTGACAATGTAAAAACAGGCCCGGTCCGAGCGGGTTATTTCAACCGCCATGTCGACCAAGCGCTTGAAAACCTCGCTGCTGGACGAAATGATGGAAAAATCGCTGAGTATCCGGTTGAGGATATGCATTTCCTCGACTTTGACCGTCAGCTCGCGGTTGAGTTTCTCCAGTCTCTCTTTGCTTTCGACTTCCTTTTTGAGAAGCAAATTTTCGACGAATAACCGTCGCTGGCTGAAAACGCGCCGAACGCATAATTCCATTTGACTGAGATTGACCGGTTTGACGAGGAAATCGACGACACCGTTTTTAAGGGTCTGAATGGTGTTGTCGAGCGATGGATAACCGGTCATGATGATGACCGGCAGAGTGTTGTCGGACTTGTGGATGTGCTCGGCCAGCGCCAAACCGTTC
Organism: uncultured delta proteobacterium; assembly: GCA_963787235.1. GTDB lineage: Bacteria > Desulfobacterota > Desulfobacteria > Desulfobacterales > SG8-13 > JARFQH01. Next base: position 65,894 of record CAWBCG010000076.1, on the reverse strand, counting down.
ATTCCCGGCATGTTGATATCGGTAAAACAGCAGTCGACGGTTTGCTCTTCGAGAATATTGACGGCCTCCAGGCCGTTGCAGGCCGTCACCACCTGGTAGCCCCGGCGTTTGAAATACTCGCTGGCGACATCGAGGATGCTTTCCTCATCATCAACAAACAAAATGGTTTCTTGGCCGGCCTGGTGCATAATACAGTCCACTGAATTTGCAGGATATTTTTTTGCAGTTTACCTAAACGCGGATTGGCGCCGCACAATACCTCGTCAGGCGTCTAAGGTTTTATCGGCAGTTTTTAAAAGTTCTGTAGCGAAGAATTGGTCCCGGCGTGTCGTGCCTGTTTTTTAATACCGCATCAGCGGGCCAACCGGACCATTTTTCCGGCAAACGTCTTGCCGTAAAAATTTTCCAGTTTAATGGAGCAAGCCGCCACATCCTTGATGCTGATGCCGGTTTTAACCTGCAGCCTGTCCAACAGATAAACCGTGTCTTCGGTGGCAATGTTTCCGGCGGCGCCCGCAACGAAAGGGCACCCCCCCATACCGGCCAGTGCGGTATCAAACCGTGTGACACCGCATTCCAGGGCCGCCATCAGGTTGACCAGCCCGAGTCCGCGCGTGTCGTGCAGATGGAGAATCAGAGGGGTTTCGCCCGCTGCAAGTTGCACCTCGGTGACCATACGACGGATGGAGAGAGGATCGGCCATGCCGGTGGTGTCGGCCAGTGCAAGCGCAGCGGCCCCTTGGTCAATAAACACCCGGGCCATGTCCACCACCCGCTGCAGCGGTATTGCACCGTCATACACACACCCGAATGCGCACTGGATACCGGCCCGTACGTACATGCCGTATTTTCGGGCCAGAGCCACCATCTCCTGTCCCAGCTGTAACGCTTCATCCAGTGGCATGCCGGTGTTCTTGCGGCTATGGGTATCGCTGGCGGAAATGGATATTTCCACCTGCCGCAGGCCGGCACGGTGGGCCCGTTCCAGGCCCTGGCGGTTCAGCACCAACCCGGAAAGGTCAACATTCTCCCACACCGGAAGCGCCCGCAGCAGAGATTCGGCATCCGCCATTTGGGGCACACGCTGCGGATGGACAAAAGAGGTCACCTGAATCTGTTTCAGACCGGCCGCAACCAGGCCGCTGATAATCTCGACCTTCAGGGGCGTGGGAATGACCTTGGATTCGAACTGAAAACCGTCCCGCGGCCCCACCTCGATCAAGGTGATCTGATCCGGGTATTCATTATTTGCTGTAGGCTCCACCATCTCAGTCTCCACCATTCGATCCTTTTTCGCCAATGGCGGGGATGCCACTGACCATCGGACGTTTTTTCGGGCGTTTTTTCAATTCTATCTCTTCAATTCGAAATTACCAAAAAGCACTTGACGCCGCAAGGCGTTCTCCCTTAAAGGCTGATGGCTTATGGAGTGGTTGCAGGCTAAGGGCTCACTTGTAAATCCACATAAACCAATCGGTTCCGGGTTCTGGATTGACCGTTCCCCGTTCAGGGTTGAAGGATTGAAGTCCTTCCTTGAACCGTTGAACCCTTGAACCCTAAACCTTTGAACCCTGATCCCTAATTTGACCGCCCAACCTATGTTTTACATAATGATGTCATGCCAAACATGTTGCCGGATCGTTTCAATCGCCCGTTGACCATCTGCCTGTTGAGCTACCGTAGTAATCCGCACAGCGGCGGCCAGGGCGTGTACATCAGGAACCTGAGCCGTGCACTGACGGATTTGGGACACCGTGTCGAGGTCGTCTCCGGACCGCCGGAACTGCGACTGGATGCCGACATCCCGGTACACCGCCTGCCCAGCCTGGACCTCTATGATCCCGCAAACCCCTTCCGGACGCCCTCACTAAAAGAGCTTCGCCATCCCTTGAATCTCCTGGAGTGGCTGGGCGTCTCGACCATGGGGTTTCCGGAACCGTTCCTGTTCGGTATTCGAGCCTGCCGCTTTCTGATGCCCCGCCTTCACCGTTACGATGTCGTCCACGACAACCAATGCCTTTCCTACGGGGTCTGGGCAATCGGGCAAAAGGCGCCGATCGTGGCCACTATTCACCACCCGGTGAGTGTGGACCGCGACATCGCCGTTCGCAGCACCACCTCTGGCTGGCGCAAGCTGAAGCAATGGCGCTGGTTTTCATTTGTCGGCATGCAAATACGCGTGGCCCGAACCCTCTCGCACTTGATTACCGTGTCCAACCGCGCACGCACGGACATCAGTCGTGGATTCGATATTCCTGCCGCTTGCTTCACGGTTGTCCCCAACGGGGTGCGCGGTGAAGATTTTCACCCGCTGCCGGAGGTTGTCCGTGAAAAGGGTCGGATCATCGTCACCAACAGCGCCGACATCCCTCTGAAGGGGTTGCCCTTCCTGCTGCGGGCCGTTTCCGAACTGGCGGTATCACGGGCGGTGCACCTGGTTATCGTCGGCGAGCTCAAACAAAACGGCACCGTCGCAAGGCTGATCGCAGACCTCGACCTGGGCAGCCGGATCACTTTCACCGGCCGGATCGACCCACCGGACTTTGTCAGGGAATACGCAAGGGCCAGCGTGGCGGTGGTTCCCTCGGTCTATGAAGGATTCGGCCTTCCAGCCGCTGAGGCGATGGCATGCGGCGTGCCGGTGATCAGCACGACCGGCGGGGCCCTACCCGAGGTGGTGGGCGATGCCGGCATCCTGGTTCCTCCCGGCAACACCCCGGCCCTGGTCAAAGCCCTCGCCTCCGTTCTGGACAATCCCGAAATCGCCGGTGCTTTAGGAGCGGCCGGTTGCCGGCGGGTCAGACTGCTGTTCAACTGGCGAAGAGCGGCCCAAAAGACCGCCGCTGTGTACCGGGAGGCGATTCGTGATCACGGTCGACTTTAACCGGCTCGCGATCCGCCCCGGCCACCGTATTCTCGACATCGGTTGCGGCACCGGTCGTCACACCTGCGCTGCCTATCTTCAGCCACGCGTCTTTGCCGTCGGTGCCGATCTCAGTTTTTCGGAATTGGGTGAAGCAAAGAATCGGTTGATGCTGCATGATCGGCTTGGCAGACACGGCAACGGCCGGTGGGGCCTGTGCGTCACCGACACCACCCGCCTGCCGTTCTTAAATAATATCTTTGACCTGGTGATCTGCTCCGAAGTTTTGGAACACATCCGCGATCACCGACAGGCGGTGTCTGAAATCGTACGGGTGTTGCATCCAGGATGCCCGCTTGTCGTCAGCGTGCCACGCTACTGGCCGGAAAAAATCTGCTGGTCGATCTCGAAGGCTTACCGCTGCGCGGAGGGCGGCCATGTTCGGATCTACAGCAAGGGCGAGCTGATCGACTTGCTGACAGCGGCCGGCCTGCGGATAGGGGGGATCCATTGGGCCCACAGTCTGCACACGCCCTACTGGTGGTTAAAGTGCCTTGTGGGCCCGCAGCGAAACGATCACCTTCTGGTTAATCTTTATCACCGTTTTTTGACCTGGGACATCATGCACCAGCCTCAGCCCACCCGTTTCTTCGACAGGCTGCTCAACCCGCTACTGGGCAAGAGCCTTGTTCTTTATTTTATAAAAGACTGAAAATTCTGTTTTTGCTGCGACCTTTACGCCTCAAGACCCCCAGGGTCTCCGTCATGGAAAGCTCATCGAATCGGCCGTCGTCCCTTGCCTGCCGATAAACGGTGAAGGGTGCCTGTCCGCCCCGAGCAGGGTCTACAAAGACATCGTGAAACAACAGATAACCGCCGGGGATCAAATAATCGGACCAACCCAGGTAGTCGGCTCGAACTGTCTCCTCAGCATGCCCGCCGTCGATAAAAACGAGACTGAGCGGCGTGGCCCAGGCCCGGGCGACAACGGCCGATGAACAAACCAGCGGCGCGACGACCGCCTCGAGTCCGGCCCGTGCGATCGTGCGGCGAAAAGTCGGAAGTGTGTCGATGGTGCGACTGCGCGGATCCCACAGTTCCGGGTCGAAATATTCTTCGCCGGGCTGCTGCTCCTCCGAACCGCGGTGATGATCGACAGAGAAAAGTATACTGCCGCTTTCCCGACAGGCCGCGCCGAGGTAGAGGGTTGACTTGCCGCAATAGCTGCCGATTTCAAGACACGGTCCACGGCCGCCGACCTCGAGGGCCAGCGTGTAGATCCGTCGGCCTTCTTCTTCACCGAGAAAGCCCTTCACGTCTTGCAGCAAAACGGGGTCGGGCAACACAATACAGACCTCGTAATGAAATCCCGAATGTCGATATCCAATGATCCAGACAGTCAACCGAAGAACGACAGGAGACCTTTCACGGTAAATTGTCGTAGCTTCCGACCAGCACTTCCCGGGGCTTGGCACCGTCGGACGGCCCCACAACCCCTTCTTTCTCCATCATCTCGATGATCCGCGCCGCGCGGTTGTAACCGATGCGAAGATGGCGCTGAACCATAGAGATAGAGGCCTGGCGGGTACGGGTGACCAGGGCCACGGCCTCGTCGTATTTTTCGTCGGCCTCCGCGTTCTCGGCCGCGGCCGTTTCGGGGCTGACGGTCTCGGTAACTTCTTCGTCATATTCCGGTTTTTTCTGATCCTTCAGATACTCGGTGATGCGGGCCATTTCGGTTTCGGAAATGTAAGCACCGTGGATGCGCTGGAGTTTTGCGGTTCCTGGCGGCATGAAGAGCATGTCGCCGTTGCCCAGCAAATTCTCAGCCCCGTTGGTGTCGATGATGGTCCGCGAATCGGTTTTGGAAGACACCTGAAAAGACAACCGGGTCGGGAAGTTGGCCTTTATGATGCCGGTCAGTACATCCACCGAGGGCCTCTGGGTTGCCAAAATAAGGTGAATGCCGGCGGCACGGGCCATCTGTGCCAGGCGGGTCAACGCCACCTCCACATCCCGCGAGGCAACCATCATCAGGTCGGCCAGTTCGTCGATAATGATAACGATGAACGGCAGGATCTCCGGCACATCACCATCCTTTGATTCGACCTTTTCCGTATCCATTTTCCGATTGTACTGAAGGATGTTACGAGCCTTTTTTTCAGACAACAGCTCGTAGCGTCTTTCCATTTCGCGCACGGCCCAAAAAAGAGCATTGGTGGCTTTTTTGACATCGGTGACAACGGGAGTGATCAGGTGCGGTATCCCGTCATAATTGGACAGTTCGATCCGTTTCGGATCGACCATGATCAGTTTGACGTCGTCGGGACCGGCCTTATAGAGTAGACTGCAGATCATGGTGTTCAGGGCCACGCTCTTGCCGGCACCTGTCGCACCGGCGATCAACAGGTGAGGCATCCGATCGAGCTCGGCCACGAAGGGATTGCCGACGATATCCTTGCCCAGGCATAGGGTCAGTTTGGATTTTGATTTTTCAAACGCATCGGAGACGACGATTTCCTTGAACCGCACCATTTCGCGCACGGCATTGGGAACTTCGATCCCGATCACGGCCTTGCCCGGTATCGGCGCCACGATCCGGATACTGGCCGCCCGCAGCGCCAAGGCAAGGTCATCCGAGAGGGTGACAATCTTGTTGATCTTGATGCCCGAGGCCGGTTCATATTCGAAGGTTGTGATCACCGGCCCGGGAGACACCGCCACGACCTTGCCGCGAACACCGAAGTCCTCGAGTTTCTTTTCCAGCAGTTTGGACAGCATCCGCAGGTTTTCGTCATCGGCCGAAACCGACCGTTTTTCGGGTTCCTCCAGAAAGTTGGCCGAGGGGAGCTGGAAACCGGCACGCGGTCGCATGAATTCGAACACTTCCTGCTTGGGCTTCGGCACTGTTTTAATCGGCGCCTTCGGTTCGCTGATAATCTTTATCGGTACTTCTTTTTTTTCTGCCTGCTTCTGAACGGCCTCCCGGCGTTTTTTCGCTTTTTGCCGTCTCTCTTTGTGCTTCAGATAAAATGTCTTCAGGGTATCGACCACTGCGGCCGCGGTACTCCGGCAACGTGCGAAAAAGGCCAGCACGGAAAATCCGGTCGACATGATGAAACCGATCAGCCAGATGAGTCCCAGGATGATGACGGCTCCGGTCCGATTGGAGTACCGGACGAGAAAAGACTTAAAAGGAATTCCGGCCAGTCCGCCGGCAGAAAAACTGTTGCCGAACAGCTCGTAATTGTGCTGCCGCAACGACAGCAGCGCCCCGGTCGTCAATACCAGCAGCAAACCGCCGACGACCGTGCTGAGAACCCTCTCGCGCGGATGACCGCCGAGAATATGCATGCTGGTCAGAAGCAAAAGAAGCGGAATCCAGAAGGCCCCGAGCCCGAAAACACCGATTAGAAGAGCTGCTAGATGCGCGCCGAACACGCCGAAGAGGTTGTGGATCTTTTTGGCTCCGCCGGCATTGAACAACGATGGGTCCAGAGGGCTGAAGGACAACAGGCTCACCAGAGTGAAAACCAGCAGGAAAAATAACAGAATGCCGATGATTTCTTTGCGCATGCGAATAAATCCGTTGAGCCGGTTTAGCCCGTTGAGCCAGTTGAGCCCGTTGGCCGGAGAACCAACTCAAACGGGCCTAACGGGCTCAACCGCCTTCATATAACCATCACAAAAGGCAGAATCACCGGCCGGCGGCCGATGGTATAGTAGAAGTACTGCCGCAGGGCCGACTGCAATCGGGAGCGGATGATCTTAATGCGGTCGGGAATCTCCGGCCCCACATCCTCGATAATTTCCAGAATCACGCACTGTGCATCTTCCACGAGATGTCCGGTTTCGGTTTCAAACACAAATCCGCGCGAAACGATTTCCGGGCCGAACACCACGATGCCGGTTTCCTCATCGAAAGCCAGGTTGACCACGACCAGGCCTTCTTCCGAAAGGAGCCGCCGCTCTTTCAAAACGCTGCGGCCGACATCGCCGATGCCTTTGCCGTCGATCAACACCCGCCCGGTCATCACCGAGTCTTTCACTCGTCCGCCGGCGGCGTCGAACTCGATGATCTGACCGTTCTCGGCCAGTAGCACCCTTTCGGGCGGGATCCCCATCTGGTGAGCCAGACGGGCGTGCAGGAAAAGATGACGGTATTCACCGTGTATCGGCATGAAAAATTTCGGCCGCGTCAGATTGATCATCAATTTGAGTTCTTCCTGGAAGGCGTGACCTGACACGTGGATCTCGGAAATCTTTTCGTAGATGACGTTGGCGCCTCTCTTGTAAAGCTTGTTGATGATGTGGCCGATCGCCTTCTCGTTGCCGGGAATGAATTTGGAAGAAAGAATGATGGTGTCTTCTTTTTTGGTTTTGATCTGTTTGTGGTTGCCGGCCGCCATGCGGGCCAGGGCGGACATGGGTTCCCCCTGGCTGCCGGTGGTAATGATGATCACCTCGTCATCGGGGTATCGACCGATGTCGTCGGCCTCGATTTCCACTCCGCCCGGAATCTGAATATATCCCATATTCCGGGCGATGTTGACGGCAACCTCGATGCTGCGACCGTTGAAAACGATTTTTTTCCCGCGTTCGACGGCAATGTTGACGATCTGTTGGATACGGTTGATGTTGGAAGCGAACAGGGCAATAATGATGCGACCCCTGCTCTCATCGACGATACGGGCCAATTTTTCACTGATGGCACGCGCCGATATGGTATAGCCTTCTTTTTCGATGTTGGTCGAATCGGACAGCAGGGCCAGCACACCCTTTTCTCCGCACTGGGCGAACCGGCCGACGTCGGTTGCCAGACCGTTCCCGATGCTGTGGCTGATTTTGAAATCCCCGGTATGCACGATCAAGCCGTACGGCGTCCGGATGGCGATACCGACACCGTCTACCACGCTGTGACCGACTTGGATAAATTCGAGAACGAAGGGCCCCAGTTTCAGCTGCTCGCCCGGATGAATTTCATGCAGACCGCTTGGCGCCACAACGTCGAATTCTTCGAGTTTGTGCTTAACGACTCCCAGGGTGAAGGGCGTGCCGAAGACCGGGGCGTTGACCTCTTTCAGCAGAAACGGCAAGGCCCCGATGTGGTCTTCATGAGCGTGGGTCAGGACAATACCGGATATCAGAGAACGGTTTTTTTTCACGTAGTCCATGTTCGGGATAACATAATCGACACCCAGCATGTAATCTTCCGGAAACATCAGGCCCGCGTCCACGATGAACAGCGTTGTGCCGTACTCGAAAATCATCATGTTGAGGCCGATCTCTCCGAGACCGCCCAGGGGTATGATTTTTAGGTGCACGCCGGGTCCCCTTCCATCTGTGCGAAATGCTGGCAGAGCAATTTCCAGAGTTTTTCCATCAATTCGTCTTTGGTGTTTCTGCTGTACCCGGCTGTCTCGACCGGCGGCAGGATATCGAGGGTTACCCGACACGGTTTGATGGTAAGTCGTTTTTTGGGCATGATTGACCAGGTTCCGTGAAGGACAACCGGCACGATCGGTACGCCGGCGTCGACCGTCAGCACGAATGGGCCTTTCTTGAAAGGCTGGATGGTACCGTCCAGGCTGCGGGTGCCCTCCGGAAAAATCAGAACCGATGTCCCCTTCTTAATCGTAGCGGCGGCTCTTGCCAAACTTTGAAATGCGGATTCGCGATTCAACCGATCGATGCTGATATACCCGCAGCCGCGCATGGCCCGCCCGAAAACGGGAATCCTGAAAAGTTCGGCTTTGGCCAACCACCGGAACTGCACCGGCAGGTGCGCCAGCAGCACGGGGATGTCGAAGTTGCTCTGGTGGTTTGCCATAAAAATGGCGGAGCGTCCGGTGTCGATGTTCGACGTACCGTTCACCGTTACGGTGATGCCGCTGACAAACAGGATGGACCGGGCCCACAACCGGCCGACCAGGTGCGGCACATTGCCGGTCTTGCTGAAGAAGGCCAAGACAATGACGGCCGTTGCCAGAACCAACGTCGATAAAATGGTGAAACTGAATATGATAATGGTTCGAAACATGGGCTGCCGAGATAGTGTCCATCCGCGGTTTTATAAAGGGCACTGATACGTTTCCGATCCAGAAATGTGCAATTTTTCGCAAGTTCAAGGAAATCAAGGAATTGCGCGGAGGCATACTCTAGTATGCCGCACAAGCGATTCCGTAGACCTGTCACGTCTTTAGCGTGATTGACGCCGAAATTGCGGAAAAGGGCCATTTATGGACGGAAACGAGTGAAATGTCATACCAGTCGCTGCCATCAGGTCTGGATATTGAGTCCATCGAAAATGTCGTCAAGCATCTGTATAACCCAGTTGCGCTGCGGTCGAGTGGCGTAAGCGATGCAGCTGCATCGCACCCCTTGGCGGGTGCGCACCAGCAACTCGCAGGCCATCGATCGTTCCTGAAGTTCAACCGCGAAATAAAAGGGCTGGCAATCGCCATGGGTCGACTGCGTATCGGATAAGTGTTTCTGTTCAAGCGGAATCCAGTAAACACCACCCAGATCAGGCGGACCGAAACGCTCGTCAAGAAAGGATTTAAGTTTTTCGTAATCGGTCGGCCGCAGCTCATCTATAACGTACTGTTTCATAACTGTAAGATTTAGCACAGAAAACAGCCGTTAGCAAGGCGATTGTTGCATACCGCTCACTGACTTCGATTGACGATGGTGCGCGGGTCGGTTAAAATTTATATCTAACTTGACCTCCAGAAATTGCCCAACGCTACGGACTGCTTGCCGATCCATCGGCTTTTTTTTTGCCGAAATCGGCCGACGGCTGCAACCGGCTTTGAGGGCAAATCAATTTTTGCATCGGGAGAAATGAATATGACACTGGGCGCATGCAGCCGCTGGCTGGCACTGGCCACCATATTGACGATAATGAGCGCATATCCGCAGTGTGTCGAGGCGCAGCCGGAACCTTTTGCAACCGGACACTGCATTACGGCCAGCGAAATACCGGGTAACCCAGCCGCTGGCAGTAATCTCACGACTGCGGAACCGGGCGGCGGCCGTCATTTCAAGCTCGCCGCCGCGGCGACCGTGCCCCATGCCTATTCCGCCGCTGCACTGGGGAAAACCGGTGCAGGTGATTCAATACCGGCCGCCGAGACCTGTTGGCAGTGGTCGCTAAACGCCGGATACCGTCAGGATGATCTCAAGTGGAGTTTCGCACTGCCTGGCATCAACCCGCGATCGGAACTGACCTGGAGCGACGTAGAGAGCTTTCAGCTTGAGTTCGGCCTGCAAAGGCGTTTATTCCACAACTTCCGATTGAAGGGATCCTTCGCCTATGCCGTCATTTATGACGGTCAAAATCAGGATTCCGATTATGATGGAAACAATCGCACCCTGGAGTTCTCTCGTTCGAACAACGCCACCGATGACGGCAATCTCTGGGATATCTCCCTTGGCCTGGCGTATGACATCCGCTTTTTTGGCGACCGGTTTCAGCTATCGCCCCTGCTTGGTTACGCATTCAACGACCAAAACCTGCAGATATCAGATGGGGTTCAAACGCTGCCGCCCTTGGGCCCGTTTCAAGGCTTGGACAGCAGCTACGATGCCACCTGGTACGGCCCCTGGGTCGGCATGGAACTTCAGTACAACAGCCGTGGGAGCGGCGCCCCGTCTCCCGGTTATGAGGCTTTTTTCGGCTTCGAATACCACCTGGCGGATTTCGAGGCCAAAGCCGATTGGAACCTTAGGCCGGACCTGGCACACCCGAAGAGCTTCGAACAGGACGCAGACGGCAGCGGCTGGGTCTTGACCGGTGCTGTCAACTATCTGTTCAACTCTCGCTGGGGCATAAATTTGACCGGAAAATACCAATACTGGGAAACCGGCGCCGGGACACACCGCTTTTTTTTCAGTGACGGATCGTCCTATGCAGCACGTCTGAATGAGGTCATCTGGGAATCGTTTTCCGTAACCCTGGGTGTCACCTGCCGCTTCTAGCGTGAAAATAGAAACTTGAAACCCAGAACCCGCAACCTGAAACCCGTAAACCCGTGGTAGCGTCTCCGCCCGGATGAGCGGTTTCGAAAGACGGCTGAAACGACCCGTTTGGGGTAGGCTGTCCGTCACCCATCGAACGGCAGCAGGTTCCCGTTGCGATCGAATTCCATCGGCCCCCAGGCAGACTCCTGCTGTAAGTGTGGGTTGAGGTGGACCTCCTCTGCCAGAGCTGCCGAAACCTGCAACATCTCGAGATGCTTGGTGTCCCTGATACGCAAGAGGCGTGCAGCTGCCGGACAGGCGAGTCCTGCCGTCGCCGCGCAGATCGCGATCGCTTCCCGGTCGTTTTCAACCGTGAGGGGAATGGCGGCTTTTTCAGGAGATATGGCCGCCACGGAGTTCTTGTACGTTTTTTCCATGTCCAGCGCATCGACCAGCCGTCTGGTGGTGACGTCCGCCAAACCGATACCGTTGCCGTTGCCGTCTGATCCGGGACTCAGGTCGCGCACGAAAATACGTTTGACATGCGGGGTGATGAAAAAATCGCCGACGAGATCACGATGCCTGCCGGTCACATTCGAATCCATCCCGATTCCGCTGATGTCTTTCCCGAATCGGTCCACCACGAGAATGTCGATATCGTCGAAGGGAATGCGGCCCATCATGCCCGCCGCTGTTTTCAGCAATTTCTTTTCACCCGTCAGGATATCCTTCGGCATCAGGGCCTTGACCTGCGACAGGTCGCCGCAGCCATCTTCCAGCAAAGCCAGACCAAACAAGACGGGGCATCGACCGAGGACCAAACGGGCGGCCTCCTCGATAATACCGAAGCTGTAGCGAACCGCCTGCCGATGAAACTCGGTCGCGCCGTCGGCCTTTCCCAGCCCGATCGTCAACATCTTGCACAGGCCGCTCTCGATGTCGGCCCGGAATTTGGTGTGCGGCTTCACCCGGTTGATAACGACGATGTGATCAGCGACCAGCGCCTGCCGGGAGAAAAAGATGCGGGTGCCGTTGGCCAGACGATCGATACACTCGACCGCCATATCCGCAACGACCGGTACACCCAGTGCGGTCTGGCTGACACCCAGCTGTTGGAGCACGGCGCGTTGACCTTCCGCAGACGCTCCGCCGTGACTGCCCATGGCCGGCACGATGAAAGGCTCGAGCTGCTTTTCGCGCAGGTATTCGATACAGCCGCCGACCACCGCATCGATTGCGTTGATACCGCGGCTGCCGACCGCAACGGCCACGGTTTCACCCGGCCGGGTCAAGCCTTCTATAGCCAGCGAGGACAAAGCGGACCGGACTGCTTGCGGCACGTCGCCGAGGGCTTCCCGCTGGAGCGTCTGCCGTACCCGAGCCACTTCCGGAAATGCTGTTGGTGTTGCCTTCGTCATGATGGTCCGGCCTAAAAAATCGGTGTCATTGGTTGAAAAGAAAGGTCGGGGGATGCGGGGATATCGGCAGGTGCTGTCGCCTCTGCAAGGCAAACCGATTGGTAGGGCGCTCCGGAACTCTGCCAGAATTCGGAACCGGAGCGCATTCTGAAAATATTAGGTCTCTTCTACTGTGATAGCACTCTCTTCGCATACTTCAACGCAGCTTTCACAGCCGAGACATTCTTCAGCGTTCACGGGAACGGATTTACCGTCCTGCATCTCGAATACCTCGACGGGGCAAACGTCTACACACTCTTCGCATCCTGCACATTTTTCTTCGTCAACTGTGGGCGTAAAGGCCATAACCGATTTCTCCTTTCTTGAGATTTTGAAAGAAGGTGACCGAATCACCTGTTGTTTCCAATAACGAAGGAACGTCAATATACCAATTAAAAAGCCGCGTCAAGCCTTGATACGCTTTTTGCGGCAACGTAACACGAAAAAAATAAAATTTGAATTAAACTGTTTTATTTCAAATCATTACAAAAATCCGGGAGAAGAACCAAAGCTTATCGGTCGACCCAGGCAACTACCGTATTTTTCAGCCTGGTCTCCCTAACACCCTCGATGCCCGGCTCATTGGAAGGGGAAAAAGACCCTCGCAGAAACGTGCCGGGCGACTGTCCGGAGAAAAGGTACACCCTCAGTGTCGCACCGTCCGCAGGGCCCTCGACAATTGGAACCGGCGGCCAGGTCACATTGTCGGCCGCTTCGGCGGCCTGTTCGGCATGCACAAGATCGATCAAGCGTTCCAGTAACCCCCGCCGCCAGTTGTCCATGATCTCCGGCCGACCGCTGTCCACCGGCACGTCGACTGCCTCGAAGACTTTGACGGCCGCGGGTCTCGACGCGGTAAGATGCTCAGCAACCGATCGACTGGCCGTAATGAAAATGCCCGATGCATCCGGTCCCTTTTGTACGGCATCTTCCGCCGCCAACAAAGCCCAGGCCCCGATCCGCTCATTGATCATGTAGTCCGCTCCTGTGCCGGGTTCAGCCCGCAGAGCCCCGATTTCCTGACGCGGGATCGCCTCGTCGCCTCTCATGTGTCTGAAAAGAGTCCGCTCCATTTCATCGGCCCGCCGCAGGTCGGTTAACAGGGAATCGTTCTGAGCATCCATCTCTTGGGCAATGCGGAGCAACAGCCGTGCAGTCAGCAGCCGTGTTTCGTAGGGCTGCGTCTCAGTCCGGCCCTTCCCCTTTATGTCCGCCAGGATCCAAGCGCCGGATGTCTCGTCGAAAAACGGCCACCTGTCCTTGCGTGTCCTGAAATATGCCAGATCGATGCCGCGTTTGTCCCGGTGCAGGGCGGCCCAATTGCGAAAATCCGTCAAAAGAGAGGCCAGTTTTTCTTCTTCGGCCGGAACCGGCACCCGTAGTTCGACCTGCCCCGTCTTTTCCCAATCCCGCAGCGGCGGCGGGATATCCATCGCAGTGGGCTGATAAAGCACCACCGGGCTAAAGCAGGCCTGAACGGCTTCCATGACCGGTCGGGACAAATAGGTGTGCGGAAAATAAATCGGTGTCATGTTGGTCACCCCCGCAAGGTTTAAGGTCAAAACACACGGCTAACGGTGTAGAAGGCTAACGGCGTAAGGCAAAAGGCTAAAGGTACCAGGTACAGGGTGTAAGGTACAAGGCTGACGGCGTAAGGCAAAAGGCTGAAGGCATAATGATTGAGGTACAAGGTAATCAAGGTGTAAGGTTAAAGGTGCAAGGTATAGGGTGTAAGGTATAGGGTTTACTGCCGAAGCGCCTTGTTGGAAGTGCCAGCGCAGGTTAGCCTATTATCCTGCCTTGCGCCATTTCTGAATCCTCTCGCCTTTCCCTTCTGCCTTTCGCCTTTTGCCGTGAATCTTTCCTTTATCTTGAGCCTTTCTGGCCTTTCGCCTTTCGCCTTTTCCTTAAACCCTGCCTTTAACCTTTCCCTCTTTCGCCGCTTTCGCCTTTCGCCGTTTTCCTTATACCCTGTACCCTTGAACCCTAATCCTTTTTTTCGCCTGCGGCTTCCCCGTCCTGAACGACGACGCCCATCTCCCTGAGCTGCTCCCTCAGCTGGTCGGCGAGCGGCCAGTTGCGCTCCGCCCGCGCCCTCTCTCTCTCTTCGATCACCGCTTGAACCGCCGGATCGGCGGCCGCATCCTCGAAATCGAGCAGGTTCAGCACGGAATCCAGGCTTCGGAAAGCGTCGATGATCTTGCCGGCACCCGCGGCATCGACATGCCCGTCCCTCATCAAAGAATTCACTTTTTTGACGACCTTGAATATCGATGCCATAGCCGTCGATATGTTTAAATCGTCGTCCAGACCGCTGATGAAGCCCTGTTTTATATCATAGAGGAGCTGGTCGAGGTCCGCATACGGCCGCCCGTCACGCAGGTTTTTCAAACGTCGGATGCAGTTGTTCAACCGGCCCAGAGAACGGCCTGCATCCTCGAGTCGATCGGGTAAAAAAGTAACCGGCTTGCGATAGGGCGATGTCAGCAACCAGTAGCGAACCGCTTGGCCGGAATATCCCAGGCGACGCAGCTCCGCCGGCGTCATACCGGCGCTGTGCCGGTCTACCTTGTGCCCATCTGCCATAACCGGTTCGCAATCGACCCAGCAGCTCACCGGTGGCTGGCCGCTGAGGACCGCTGCAATGGCATTGATGTTCTCGTGATGGGGAAACATCAGCTCGCGGCTGCTGGCATGTATGTCGAATCGCTGCCCGAGATATTTCATGGAAATAGCGGCCGCTTGCAAATGCCATGATGGACGCACGCTGCCCCAAACAGTTTTGGTGTAGATCCCTCTCTTCAGATCCGACAAACGCGCGCGTTTGAAAAGCGTGAAATCACGGGGATTGTCTTTTTCGTATTCATCCAGGTCCACAGTGGCACCCAGCCTGATTTTGTTGATGTCGATCCCAGAGAGGCGGCCGTAGTCCCCGAAACGGGAAATGTCGAAATAGAGCGACCGCAGCTTTTCGTAGGCAAACCCCTTCTTGGCCAGCTGCTCGGCCAATTGAACCATATCGTCCAGGTGCTCGCTGGCGCGCGGATACGCGTCGGCCGGTTTGATCCCGAGCCACTCCATGTCCCGGTTGAACTGCTCTATATGCCGGGTTGTAAAAGCCTTCAGATCCTCTCCGGCTTTTTCCGAACCGGCGATGGTTTTATCGTCCAGGTCGGTAATGTTCATCACATGCTTGACCGCGTATCCACGGTAGGCCAGATAACGGCAGAGGAGATCCGAGACGATGAAGCGCCGCATTTCTCCGAGATGGATCGGCGCATGAGCTGTCGGCCCGCAGGTATAGATGGAGACCTTCCCCGGCACCAGAGGCTCGAAGGGTTCTTTGCTTCGACTCAGGGTATTGAAAAGCGTCAGGTTGACCTTTTCCTTGACCACGAACAACGAGGTGCTCAGATACCGCTCCCCGCTGTCGGGCAAAATGGCGACCAGCGTACCGGATGCCATCTCCCGGGCCTGCTCGACGGCGATCGCCATGGCGGCCCCGCTGCTCATGCCGACCAAAAGCCCCTCTTCCCTGGCCATGCGGCGGGTCATGTCAAAGGCCTCTTCATCGTCGATGTTGATCTTTTGGTCCAGACGGCTTTTTTCAAAAATCCCCGGACAATAGGCCTCCTTCATATTCTTCAGCCCCTGGAGTTTGTGTCCGAGGTACGGTTCGACACCGACGATCCGGACGTTCGGATCGAATTCTTTCAACCGCCGGGAAACCCCCATCAGCGTTCCAGAGGTTCCCAGGGTGGCGACAAGCGTCGTCAGTCGACCGCCGGTCTGTTCCCAAATTTCAACCGCCGTTCCATTGTAGTGCGCCTGCCAGTTGGCCGGGTTGTTGAACTGATCGGTCATGAAGTAAGTGTCTGGGGCCTCGCGCGCCATGTGATAGACCTCCTCGATGGCGCCGTCGGTACCGAGATGACCGGGCGTCAGAAGGATGTCGGCCCCACGCGCCTTGAGAATTTTTTGGCGCTCGACACTCACCGCTTCAGACATGGCCAGCAAGAGCCGGTAGCCTTTGACGGCACATACGAGTGCCAGGCCGATCCCGGTGTTGCCGGAGGTGGCTTCGATGACGATTTTGTCGGCGGTCAACTCCCCGGATTGTTCACCGGCTTCGATCATGGCCAGGGCGGCCCTGTCTTTGATCGACCCGCCGGGATTGAAATATTCGAGCTTGCCCAGCAACGTGACCGCCGGATTCGGGTTCAAACGCCGGATTTCCACCAGCGGCGTGTTACCGATTAGATCGATTATGGTTCGTTTCATGGTCAGTTGAGTCGGTTATGCCCGTTTAGCCCGTTGAGCCCGTTGAGCCCGTTGAGCCCGTTGAGCCCGTTGAGCCCGTTGAGCCCGTTGAGCCCGTTGAGCCCGTTGGGCCCGTTTAGCTCGTTAAGGCGGTTTGACCACGCCGGTCCACTGACTCAACCCGGTCCGGCAAACCAACCGGCCTAACGGGCTAAACGGGCTCAACCGGCTCAACGGGTTCTCCCCCCATCAGCCGCTCGATCGCCGTCTCGATGTCCCGACAGACGGCAGCTGCACCCTGCTCGGCATCGACAATGCAGAATCGCTCGGATTCGCGGTGTGCAATGTCGAGATAACCGGCTCGGATCTTGCGGTGGAAGTCAAGCGCTTCTTTTTCGAAACGGCTTTCTGCGCCGGTGCGATCGCCCTTGTCGATCTGGGCCCATGCCCGGGCCAATCCGATTTCCGGTGGAAGATCGAGCAGAATGGTCAGATCGGGCCTGAGCTTGCCCAGGATAAACCGGTGAATTCGCCGGATCTCCTCCTGGTCGAGTCCGCGGGCATATCCCTGGTACACCACGGTGGCGTCGCAGAACCGGTCGCAGAGCACGGTTTTACCGGCGGAAAGGGCTGGCGCAATAACCTTTCGGACATGTTCGGCCCGGTCGGCCTCGTAGAGAAACAGTTCGGTCAGCGCTTCCATCTCCCGGTTGACCGGATTTAACAGGATCGATCGAATCTTCCGGCCGATATCCGTCCCGCCGGGTTCACGGGTTACGACAACCGTGAGCCCCCGCTCTTGCAGAAACGCTCGGATGTTGTCCAGTTGCGTCGACTTACCCGACCCCTCGACGCCTTCCAGGGTGATGAACATTGAGGTTTCTCGTCAAGAAGTTGCGCTGCCGCCACGGTAGAAATGCCGTTCCAGCAGCCGGTGATAAGACGTCCAGGGCGCGTCGGAATCTTCCGACGCGATAAATTCCCTGATGCCGTTGACTCGGGCGTCGATCTCGTCAATATAATGCAAAAGGATCGCTTCGATAGTTTTGGGCGGTTCAGGGGATCCGAATTCACGTGCCCCGTGATGGCTGATAATCATATGTTTCAACAAATTGGCCTGCTGCAGGGGAAAATCCGGGATCAACTGCAGTTTTTCATCGAGGAGATGGATCGCGATCACGATGTGACTGATCAGTCGACCCTCATCCGAGTAATCGATCTTGGAATCATAGACCAGCTCTCTTATTTTGCCGACATCGTGCAGAATCGCGCCTGCCATCAACATGTCCCGGTCGACGCCCCCGTAGTGAATCGCGATGCGGTCGGCCAGGATCGTCATGGAAAGCGTGTGTTCCAGCAAACCGCCGATGTAGGCGTGATGCATCTTCTTCGCGGCCGGGGCCGTCTTGAAGGCCCGCGCAAACTCTTCATCCGCCCAGAAGAGTTCAAAGAGATGTTTCAAATGGGGTGTTTCGATGGCAGTCGACATGTCAACCAGGCGCGCGAACATCTTTTCGACGTCGCGGGTCGTGGCCGGTACGAAATCCGCCGGATCCAGCGCATCGGCAGGACAGGCCTCCATGTCCCTGACCACGAACTGCAGGGCCCCTTTGTATTCCGAAATGCCGCCTTTGACCCGCACATAGTCTCCGCTATTGGCCTTGCCCTTAATCAGCTCGAGGTTGTCCCACATCACGCCCCTGATGCGGCCGCTTCGATCGCAGAGCGTGACGGTGAGGTAATTTTCGCCGTTGCGCTTGCGGGCGAGGTTTTTCTCCGCCAGAACGAAAATGTCGTCGATCGTGTCTCCGGCCTGTAAGTCTTGGATGAATTTCGTTTTCATGTGGCCCGTTAAATACCGATTTCCCAATCCTTGAGTAGATCCAAAACGCCGTAGTCCGTCATATCGCACTTTATCGGCGTTATGGAAATAAATTTTTCGGCCAGGGCCGTCCCGTCGACGTCCGGGCTCGCGTCGAAACGCTGCGTTTCGCAGCCTTGCCAGTAATAGGTGCGGTTGCGGGGATCGACCCGTTTTTCGAAAACATCCAGAGATGCCGGCAAACCTTGACGGCTCAATCGCACACCGGTCATCGCATCGATCGCCACACTCGGGATGTTGACGTTCAAAAATGTTCCGGCCGGCAAGCCGGTCCGGAAAACCTTTTCAGTCAGCTTGCGCACAAAACGGGCGGCATCATCGTAGTGATCCGCCGCAAAACCTTCCATCGAGACGGCAATGGCAGCCACACCGTAAATGGCGGCCTCCTTGGCGGCAGCCACGGTACCCGAATAATTGATGTTGATGCCCACATTGGCCCCGGGATTGATGCCGGCAACCACCATATCGGGCCGTGTACCGAGCAGTTCAAAGAGTCCCAGTTTGACGCAATCCGCCGGTGTACCGCTGACGGCATAGCCCTCGTAGCCCCCGTTCACCGTTACCACGGTCGCACGAAGGGGTTCATTGAGGGTGATGGCATGCCCGATCGCACTGCGTTCGCGATCCGGTGCAATCACCGTTACCGCGTGATGCGCCTTCAACCGCCGGTAAAGGGCCCACAATCCGTCGAAGTAAATACCGTCGTCGTTGGTCAACAAAATGTTCATAGATCTTTGGATCCTCCATCCCTTTCTTGACATTTTTCGCCAAGTTGGTTTTTATACTGCAAATTCTCGCCCCGTTCAACCGGGAATCCGATAATACCGCCGCAGAAGGTTTAATGACGCATCAATCCGCATCCGCTGCCGCCACCCGTCCGCCTATCGCGGCGGCTGCGGCAGTGGTTCGGATCATCGTAAACCGGTCCTGCATTTTTCTGTCGTTGTGGCTCTGCCTTGTTCTGACCTCCGGCGCAGCCCGGGCCCAGAATTTCGAGGGGTTCCTGGACAAGCTCAACCGCAACGACACCGAACTGCCGTGGACAATCAACGCGGATAACCTGAGCTATGACGAAAAGTCGCAGTTATACACTGCGGAAGGTCATGTCCTTATCACCAAAGGCGATCGCGTCATCAGCGCCGACCGGGTTCAGTTCGATCAGCAGAACATGACCGCCCGGGCCGAAGGCAACGTAAGGGTCACCACCGGCAGCGACTTTTTAACCGGCAGCCGTATCGAGCTCGACCTCGATAAAAAGACCGGCATCGTCTACGACGGCTCGATCTATCTGAGAGAAAATAATTTCCACATCACCGGTCAGAAGATCTTGAAGACCGGTGAAAAGACGTACGAGATTGAAAATGCCGGCGTGACCACCTGCGACGGCTCGCGGCCGGACTGGATCATCAACGGTAAAAAGATCGATGTGACGCTGGAAGGGTACGGCGTTGTCGAAGGGGCCACGCTTCGCGCCGGAGGGATTCCGGTTCTCTATTCGCCCTACCTTGTCTTCCCGGCCAACACCAAACGACAAACCGGGTTGTTGGCGCCCCAACTGGGGACCTCAACCCGCTGGGGATACTTCATCAATCAGCCGTTTTTCTGGGCCATCAGCGACAGTGTCGATGCCACTTTCTACGAAAATTACATGACCGAGCGCGGAAACAAGATGGGCGCCGAGTTTCGATACGCTTTGAGTGAAACCGGCAAGGGCGCCTGGATGGTCGACTATCTCAACGACCGCCAGATCGATGACGGAACCGGTGATTCCAGCCAAAAATGGGGGTATCCGGATGACACCGTCCTGCGCCCCAACCGGGACCGCTACTGGTTCAGGGGGGGCCATTATTTTACGGCCGGAGACGACTGGCGCGGCCGGCTCGAAATAGACTTCGTCAGCGATCAGGATTACCTGAAGGAGTTCAAGAACGGGTATTCGGGCTACGACGCAACGGATGCCTATTTTCTCAGTGCGTTCGCCCGGCAATTGGACGACTACACCGACCCGTTGCGGCTGAACCGCTTCGACCTGACCCGAACCTGGGATAAGTTCAACCTCGACGTCGATTTCCAGTGGACCGAAGATGTGATCAAACGCAATTTCGCAGAGAGCGACGACACGCTGCAGCGGCTCCCGGCGATCTCTTTTTTCGGCATCAAACAGCAACTGTTGTCATCGGACCTCTATTTTGATCTCTTTTCCAGCTACAATTATTTATATCGTCAGGAGGGCGCCACGGGGCAGCGCCTCGATGTATATCCCCGTTTCTACTGGCCCACACGCTTCAGCAGATACTTTTCCCTGGAGCCGTCGATCGGATTGCGGGAAACCCTCTGGTGGACGGACCCGACGGCGGACGGCAGCCGGTTCTCCAACCGTCAGTTTTGGGACGGCCGCGTCGAGATGAAATCTGATATTTTCAACATCTTCGCCATGGACCTGATGCGATTCGATCGGATAAAGCACATCGTCAGACCCAGAATCGTTTACGAGTACGTGCCGGATGTCGGCCAGAACGATCTCCCCGATTTTGATTTTATCGACCGTATCGCACCCGCCAACCTCGTCACCTATTCCATCAACAACTTTTTCATTGCCCGCTCCCCTCACGCGGCACCCTCGGATAAGGTCGGTGAGGTGCCGCCGCCCTATGACTACCGGGAGATTGTCAGGTTCAATCTGGCACAGAGCTACTACTTTGATCCGGCCACCAGGGAAAAAGCTACGGCGGAGGAAAAAGAGCAACACTTCTCACCCATCGGTGCCGAACTCGATGTCTGGCTCACGCCCTACATTACCCTCGACTCGGAAGCCAAGTGGAATGTCTACGACAACCGGCTCGCTTCGACCAGCGTGGCCATGCTGCTCTCCGACATCCGGGGTGACCGGTTGACCACGTCGTACAGCTACACACGCGACAATGTCAACTCCATCACTGCCGACCTGCTGGTCATCTGGAACCAATCCCTGGCGACGGGGTTTTTGTATGAAACAAATCTCCGCACGAATGAGCGGTTGCAGGCCGGGGTGCGGTTGCTCTACCGCGCCGGGTGCTGGGGATTTCAGGTCAATTATCTCGAGGAACCCAACGACCGGACATTCGAATTTGCCATCAATCTCTTTGGCCTGGGCGAATTCGGGACAGCGTACTAAACACTCATGGCCCTGCGGGCCGCCACGGTGCATGAAAATGATGCGCCGGAGCCCGGATGAGCGGTTGAGAACTGCGGCTGACTGTCTGAGTCGCTTACGGGCTCTTAGAACGAACCCTATGCCGATACCGCATGAAGAAAACACCTTTGGGGACAAAACCGATCTCCTTATTTGACGACGGGCCTGGTCCGTGCTTAGAGCCCGTTGGCGGCGAGTTTCAGCCGCCATTCGAAACCGTTTATCCAGGCGGAGGCGCCCACCTTTTTTCAGTATTACATTCTATTTTCGTGATAAACCGCATAACAACCACCGCGATCGGGAATTTTCAACAATGACAAACGAACTGCATGATTCATGGTATGTCCTGCACACGAAGAGCCGTTTCGAAAACGTGGTCTACGACGGGCTGGACAAGAAAAAAATAGAGGTGTTTCTGCCGAAGGTCCGCGTCAGGAGCAAACGGCGTGACCGTCGACTGATGATTCATGTACCCCTTTTCCCGGGCTACCTTTTCGTGAAGTCGGATTTGAACCCCTACCGGCATCTCGATATCCTCAAGACAACCGGCGCCGTGCGCCTCATCGGGACGAAAGACGGACCGGTTCCGGTTTCGGAGGACACTATCGCGTCTTTGAGAATCATGGTGTCGGTGGAGCAGCCGATCGCCACTGGAAGCCGGTTGCGGAAGGGCGACCGGGTCATCGTCGTTTCCGGACCGTTCGCGGGGGTCTCGGGCACTTTTGTCCGGTATCGCGGCAAGGGCCGGGTGGTGGTCAACATCGAGGCCCTGGGTCAGCACGCCGGGGTGGATGTCGACGAGGGCGAGGTCGAAAGGTTGCCCGACATACTCTCATAACTGCTTGACTTTTTATCAGGATTTGTTTTATAAACCTGACCTTGAGTTCAGCCATGCGTCTTGTGAGAAGGAGGAAATATGAACAAACTGGAGTTGATCTCCGCGCTGAAAAACGAGGCCGACATATCGAAATCTGAGGCCGCCAAGGTCATTCAAATATTTTTCGACAGCATGTCGGATGCCCTTGCCGCAGGCGAACGGGTGGAAATCAGGGGCCTGTGCAGCTTTTTTGTCAAGGAGTATAAGGCCTACACCGGGAGAAATCCCAAGACCGGTGAAAAGGTGCTCATCCACCCCAAAAAACTGCCGTTTTTCAAATCGGGCAAAGAACTGCGCGAACGCGTCGATTTGGGACCTTGATGCGGTGCCCGGATTTGAATCCATCATAGAGCAGGAGCGGCCCGTCAGGATATTAAGGACCCTATACCGAAAAGAAACCATTCCCCATGCCCTGCTGTTTACCGGCCAGGAAGGTGTCGGTAAGCACAGTGCCGCGATTGCCCTCGCGATGATCTGCAATTGCATGGGGCGGGAAACGTCCCCTCCTTCCCACGATGACGCCCAAACCCAGCTCCGATCGGCGTCGATACGCAAAGACGAACCGTGCGGCGTGTGCCCGGCATGCCGTAAAATTCTGTCTGGAAATCATCCGGATGTGATCCGCATGGGGCCGACCGGCGCCACCATCAAAATCGCCCAGGTCCGCGCACTCTGTGAGACGCTATCGATGAAGCCTTACGAGGCGAGAATGCGGGTCGTTATCATTACCGATGCCCACACCATGAACCCGTCGGCCGGAAACGCGCTGCTCAAAATGCTCGAAGAGCCGCCCGATCGCACCATCCTCATCCTAACGGCACCGCAGAGTGTTGACCTGCTGCCGACCATCGTATCTCGCTGCCAGTTGGTGCGTTTCAATCCCATCACCCGGCGCACGATAGCGGCCGAGCTGGTTGAAAAGCACGGGCTCGAAAAGCAGGCGGCTTCTGTTCTGGCAGCCGTGTCAAACGGCAGTCTGACCCGCGCCAAGACCTTGGTTCAATCGGACTGGTTGCGGTACCGGAGCTGGTTGATCGCCGCCTCCGGGCTGATGGCACCCGAACAACCCGACACGCGGGACACCGGTCAGCTGCTCGCTTTTGCCGAAACGCTGTCAATCCGTAAGGAAAAGGTCTCCGATTCACTGGCGACCCTGTTGACCTGGCTGCGGGACCTGATCGTCTGCCGCTACGCCCCCGAACGCATCGTCAACACCGATCTGATTGATATGCTGCAAAGCGTGTCGGAAAAGAATCCGGTCGGTACCGTACTCAATAAGATGGACGCCATTCGAACTGCCCAGAAGGATATCGAGGCCAACGCCAATCTACGACTGACCTTAGAGGTTATGATGCTGAGACTCGCAGCGGAATAACCCCCAATTTTTTCCGGAACCTGATACAACGGTGTTGACATCCGTTTGCGACACGCATTAGGGTCACGGTAAGAAATAATTCTACACGATTGCGCCGGATTATGGCTTGTCTACAAGGCCCATCCACCTGCGCATATCGGGATACGTGTGGGTGGATGTAACGCAGTAGACGGGCCATAAGACAAGCAAGAGCTGGAATTATTTTTTGCCGGGGCCCTCGGTTTCCGTCCACACATAATCCTTTTATGCCATAACGAATGAGACAAAACAGATGAGCAAAAAAGTCGGCATACGATTCAAACCGGCCGGCAAGGTTTACGACTTTGACTGCGGTGTCTTTGTGCTCAAGCGCGGTGACCACGTGATCGTGGAAACCGAGCAGGGCTTGAGTTTCGGCACGGTAACCGTTTCGCCGCAGCCTATAGACGAAAAAACGGCTGAAAAACCCCTTAAAAAAGTGCACCGTCTGGCAGCCGAGAAGGACCTGCGCCAGATCGAGATCAACACGGGTGATGAAAAGAAAGCCCATCTCTACTGCCTGGAATGCATTAAAAAGCTCGGCCTGCAGATGAACCTTTTCGCCGTCGACAAATCTTTCGACGGCAGCAAATACACTTTCTTCTTTACCTCCGAAGGCCGCGTCGATTTCCGGCAGCTGGTCAAAATGCTCGTCAAGAGACTCGGCGTGCGCATCGAAATGCGACAGGTCGGCATTCGCAATCAGACCAAGATGTGCGGGGGACTGGGCCGCTGCGGCCGCGAAACCTGCTGTTCGTCTTTCCTCGAAAAGTTCGGTCCGGTTTCGATCCGCATGGCCAAGGAGCAGGACCTGTCGCTCAACCCCACGAAAATATCGGGACAGTGCGGCCGGCTCATGTGCTGCCTGACCTATGAATACGAAACGTATAAGGCCCTCAAAAAGGACTTTCCCAAGACCGGTAAGATAGTCAAAACACCAGCCGGTGAGGGCAAGGTTGTCCGCCACAACGTGATGGCCGGGCTGGTGACCGTGCGGCTGGAAGGCGGCGGTGAAACCGACGTACCGCTGAAAGACATCGTGCAGCCACGCCGCTGACCGCCAGCGGCAGGGCTGAACCCGGAACCGACCAGTATGGCTTCTGATCTCGTACCAATCCGGTCACGCGGTGCAACCCATAGTATTTTTATTTTAACCGTGAAGTGTTAGACTCAGGAGCAATCATGACCGCCAGGTTTTACATCACGACCCCGATCTACTACGTCAACGCCAGGCCCCACCTTGGACATGCCTACACCACGATTATCGCCGATGTCGCCACACGCTATCATCGCATGTGCCGGGAAGAGACCTTTTTCCTCACCGGTACGGATGAACACGGCGACAAGGTGGTCCGGGCGGCCCGCAAGGAAAACATGACCCCCCGGACATACGTCGATCGCATCAGTGGACAGTTCCAAGCGCTGTGGCCGGAGCTCAACATCAGCAACAACCGTTTCATCCGCACCACTGATACGGAGCACATGGCGGTCGTGGAACGGATTCTCCAGAATATTTACGACAACGGCGACATCTACTTCAGTGAATACGAAGGCCGATACTGCTTCGGTTGCGAGCGCTTTTACACCGAGCGGGAACTGGTGGACGGCAAGTGCCCGGACCACGAAACCGAGCCGGAAATTATCAAGGAATCCAACTACTTTTTTAAAATGAGCCGCTATCAGGACTGGCTCATCGACCACATCAATGGTCATCCCGACTTTATCCGGCCCGAACGCTACCGCAACGAGGTGCTGGCGTTTCTGCGTGAACCTTTAGAAGACCTGTGCATCTCGCGACCCAAGTCGCGCCTTAAATGGGGCATCACATTGCCGTTCGACGACAAATACGTCACCTACGTGTGGTTCGACGCCCTGCTCAACTACGTGTCGGCTCTCGGCTACCCGGACGGTGACTTGTTCCGCAAGTTCTGGCCCGTCGCCCAGCATATCGTCGCCAAGGACATCCTCAAGCCCCACGGCATTTATTGGCCCATAATGCTCAAGGCCGCGGGTATAGAGGTCTACAATCATCTGAACGTTCACGGGTACTGGAACGTCGAACAGAGCAAAATGTCCAAAAGCCTTGGGAACGTCGTGGAACCGCTGGAGCTGAAAAACGTTTACGGTCTCGATGCCTTCCGTTTCTTTCTGACGCGTGAAATGGCTTTCGGGCTCGATTCGAGCTTCTCGGAATCGGCGTTGGTGCATCGTCTCAACTCCGATCTGGCCAACGACTTGGGCAACCTGTTTTCACGCACCCTGACAATGGCCCACAAATACCTCAATGGAGTGGTACCGGCCGTTGACCAGGCAACCGAGACCGAATTGGGCCTGACCTTGAAAGACGACGCCATGAAGGCCGTCCTCGAATACGAAGCCACGATGAACGCGTTTGCCTTTCACCGGGCCTTGCAGGCGGTTTGGGACTTCATCGCCCAGATGAACAAGTGCATCGACGTCATGGCACCTTGGGAGCTTGCCAAAAAGAACGCCAGCCGCAAGCAGCTGGAAGTCGTAATGGTCAATCTGCTGGAAGGCCTGCGGGTCATCGCCGGGCTCATCTATCCGGTCATGCCCGCTACGGCCGAGACCATGCAGAAGCATTTGGGGCTGGACCCCGAGGCTGAATTTTACACCCTCGACCGGTTGAAGCAGTGGAACGGCCTTCCGCCTGATACCCGGATCTTGAAAACCGTCAGTCTTTTTCCACGTATCGACCTTAAAAAGGGCCAACCCGCAGCGATGCCGTCAACTGCAGCCGCAGAAACAAAACCCGCTTTCAAGCCTCAGGTGACGATCGAAGATTTTGCCAAAATCGACCTCCGGGTGGCCACGGTCGTCAAAGCCGAAGCCGTGCCGAGAGCCAACAAACTGCTGCGCCTGGAAATCGATTTGGGTGAGCGGCGCACAATTGTGGCCGGTATCGCCGGAAGTTACACGCCCGAGGAACTCGAGGGAAAGCAGATCATCGTCGTCGCCAACCTGAAACCGGCTAAAATCATGGGCATTCTATCGAACGGTATGCTCTTGGCTGTCGTCGGTGAAACCGGCGTCAGCATTGCAACGCCGGAGCGCAAGATGAAACCGGGAACGCAATTGAAATGAGGCCGTTACCGCAGACTTTTTTCATTTGCTCATTCTGAAGAACCTGCTAAAATAATGTCGTTGTGATGAACCCGTTTCCCGATTGCATCGGCGTCATACCGGCGCGTTACGGCTCCACTCGTTTTCCCGGTAAACCCCTGGCGGAAATTCACGGAAAACCGATGTTCTGGCATGTTTACCACCGGGCCAGCCGCTGTAAAGAGCTGAATCGTGTGGTGCTGGCCACCGACGACCAACGGATCTGTGCCGCAGCCGTCCGATTCGATATTCCCGTGGTGATGACCCGTTCCGATCACCCCAGCGGAACCGACCGCGTTTTGGATGCCGCCGAGCAGCTCAAGGTTTCGGACGATGCCGTGGTGATCAATATCCAGGGGGACGAGCCGGCGCTGGAACCGGAGATGTTGAGTGAACTTCTGGCGCCCTTCGCAACGGCCGCAACCCGGGTAACGACCCTGGTGCGCTGCGTTGCTGCCTCGGAAGCCGACTCCCCTGACGCCGTCAAAGCGGTTTTTTCAAAAAGCGGAAAGGCCCTCTATTTTTCGCGGTCGTTCATCCCCTTTCACCGCGACAGCCGGCCGGATCGGGTTTACCGGCACATCGGCATGTACGCCTTTCGTAAAGAAGCCCTCAAACAGTTCGTCACCCTCGGGCCGAGCCCCCTGGAAAAAAAAGAAAAACTCGAGCAGCTGCGGCTGCTGGAAAATGACATTCCGATTCAGGTCGTGGTCACCGACCGCCGCAGCTTCGATGTCAATCGTCCCGAGGATATCGCTCTCGTCAGCCGGGTCCTGACTGGAGACGACCCCGAAACGGCCATTCAGCCTTTCGCAGAATGATCTTCTGCAGGAAAATCGATAAAATGAGGTCAAGAAAAGCATGCAAACTTTCAAATACGGTTGTGCGATCGTTTTAAGAAGCCTGTGCTTGCTGAAAAAAAGAATAGACGGCCTTTGCGCTGACCGGATCTATTTCGGCCGCAGCCTCGCGAGGGTCCCGGCAGGAGCGGTCGTTTTCTTCCCTTGCCGCCCGACCCTTTTGGCTTGCGGCCTGGCCGGCATCGTGGCCGTCAAACAGAAAAAAAAGGCGTCGCAGACGGTGGACCTCGAGGAGATGGCTCGGGCCGTGGAGACGGTTGCCCGTCACCGCCTCGCTGACTGTCTTGAACGACCCGGCGACCCGGCCGAGGGATACCTGGGCGGCGATGCGCCGAGCCGCCTGCTGGCGGCCGTTCGCCGTTTGAAACAAAGCGAGAACTTTTGTGCGGTTTATGCAGATGTCGAAAAACAGGCGGCCATCAAAGACATTGCGGGACGTCTGGCCGAGATCATCGGTGAAGATTCCCGATTGCTGGCCGAAAAAATGGGACATCTCGATACCCGCGTCGTCGATGTTTTGACGCTTCGCCTGGAGGAATTGAAGGATGTCACCTGGTCGCTGACGACCGAAATACTGCAGAACGTCACCCAGATAACCGATCTGCTCGGTGCCGACGGTCACCGTGACGGCCTTCCACCGGACCAACTCATGGTTTACAAAAACATCAACACCGTTCTCAACAGTATCGATCGCCTGGAGGTCCGGGGACGCGATTCGGCCGGCATATCGCTGATGTTCATTTTAGAGGATTCCGCTTACCGCGGTTTCAGCGCTGCCGTGGCCCGCGAAAATCTATCCGCAGAGTTGCAGGAGCGCGGCGCACGGGCCCTGCTGGTCAACAGCGGCATCACTGTGCACGAACTCAAAGGCACCGCGGATCGGCCGCAGGTCACGGTAACGTTGACCTACAAGGTCGCGGCCGAGATCGGCCGGCTCGGCGACAATATTCGCTTTCTGCGGCAGCAGATCAAAAAAGACCGTATATTTCATCTTCTAGTGGCCTGCCCGCATCTGAACCACACCGTTTCCAGCCACACGCGCTGGGCATCGGTGGGAGCCATCACCGAAGCCAACTGCCATCCGGTCGACAATCACGTTCTATCCGGCAGCAGCACCGACGGCGGCATCATCCACGTCTGTTTGAACGGCGACATCGACAACTACCTGGCCCTTAAAACCGAGCACCTGAACGGCGGCAAGCAGCTCCACAAAGACATTACCACCGACACCAAAATCATTCCGCTGCAAGTGGAAAAATACATCCAGCAGGGTTGCCTGCCGGAAGAAGCCTTCCGCCGGGCGGTCAACGATTTCGAGGGCTCGCACGCCATATCGATGCACACCGACCTGGCACCGGGCAAACTATTCCTGGCGCAAAAGGGCAGCGGCCAGACGGTCTTCATCGGCCTGTCCGAAGACCTGTACATGCCGACATCCGAGGTCTACGGTTTCGTGGAAGAAACCGCCGATTTTCTGAAAATGGACGGGGCCAAGATTGTCCCCGGCAAAAACGGCGACACCCAAGGGCAGATCTTCATCCTCGATCAGGAGAGCGCCGGAGGCCTGGCCGGCATCCGGGCCATGTATTACGACGGCACCCCGATCGTCCTCAAGGAAACCGACATCAAACACACCGAGATCACTTCGCGGGACATCGACCGCCAGAATTTTCCGCACTATTTTCTCAAGGAGATCTCGGAATCACCGAACTCGGTTGAAAGGACGCTCCAGAACCGCTGGAAAATCCGGGAGGAAAACGGCCGGAAGCGACATGTCGTAAATCTTGACGCCGTTGTTCCGGAAAAGCTGCGCCGGTCCCTGACAGGCGATTCGGTTGTGCCGGGGATCCGGCGCATCTACTTCGTGGGCCAGGGCACCGCGGGCGTGGCCGCGCTGGCCTGCGCCGATATCCTGAACTACTACCTGAACGACCCGGCCCTTCAGGTCCGGGCCCTCAAGGCATCCGAGTTGAGCGGTTTCACGCTGAACGAACAGGACGCTGCCGGCAGCATGGCCGATGCGCTGGTGATTGCGATCAGCCAGTCCGGGACCACCACGGACACCAATCGAACGGTCGTGATGGTGCGCGAACGGGGCGCCCATACCCTGGCGATCGTGAACCGGCGCGACTCTGACATCACCTTCAAGGTCGACGGGGTGATGTACACCAGCAGCGGCCGCGACATCGAAATGTCGGTCGCCTCCACCAAGGCCTTTTACTCCCAGATCGTGGCCGGTGCCCTGCTGGGCCTTTACATCGCCGGCTTGAAAAACCGCAGGGATGCCGACTTCGTTTCCGCAGAGATCCAACGGTTGCTCGACATCCCCGCCCACATGCGCACGGTCCTGGCTTCATACGAGCGTATCGGTGCGTCCGCCAAGCGGCTGGCCACTCAAAAAGCGCACTGGGCGGTCGTCGGCAGCGGTCCCAACAAAGCCTCGGCCGATGAAATCCGCATCAAGCTGAGCGAACTCTGCTACAAGACCATCTCCACCGATTTTGTCGAAGACAAGAAGCACATCGATCTCTCCGCCGAGCCGCTGATCATCGTCTGCGCGGCCGGCACCCGAGACGCGGTCCTGAGCGACATCATCAAGGACACGGCCATTTTCAAGGCCCACAAGGCCACCCCGGTGGTGATCGCCTCCGAGGGGGAAACACGCTTCGAGCAGTACGCCGATGACGTGTTTCACGTGCCGGCGGTCAGCGAACACCTGGCCCCGATCCTGAACACCCTGGTCGGTCACATCTGGGGCTACTTCGCGGCCCTGACCTTCAACGAGGGATCGCTTTTCATGTACAATTTCCAGACCGACCTCCAGAAAACGCTCGACGAATACACCACCGGTGGTCTGGACCTTTACGAAATCCTGCTCGAAAAAACCTTCAGGGAAAAAATTGTCACCTTTTACAACGACTTTCGCCGGAAAAAGTCTCAAAACCATTTCCCCGCCGCCATGGGCCTGCAAGCGGCGGCGAACATCACCCTCCTGCTGAAGTACCTGGCCGGCAAACTGCCCGTGAGCGACTTCGAGGTCGACTTCGGCACCAAGGGCACCCCGAGCCAAATGCTGAATCATCTCTTTCGCAGTTTGAGTGAGTGCATCAACGCCATGGCCCGTCCCGTCGACGCCATCAAGCACCAGGCCAAAACGGTGACCGTCGGTACCAGCCGTCTCAGTGAAAAGCTGGAGGGGCTGCTGTTCGACACGCTGGCCGACTACGGCTTCAAGGTGTCGCAGCTGATCACCGGCAATATCATCGTCCTGCGGAACCTGCAGGGGATCATCGACGACATCAAGGGCGCCATCCGCTACCGCATCGGCAACTTGAACCTGTTGGGGGAACCCACGGATGACACCACCATCCAGGTCGAGCGAAAAGACGGCGTTCTGGCGCCGATCCCCTCCCGCGTGGAAACCGACACCCAGCTCAAGGGGACCAAGCGGATCATCGTGCGGCAGGGCAACGTGTACATCGGCAAGGGACGTAAGGATGACCGCAGCATTTTGGTCATACCGATCATCTCCACCAATCCGAGCACGCCGAATTTTATCGAGCACTTGCTGCTGCTCAACATCGGATTCGAGCAGAGTGTACCGCTGGCAATGAAAATCAAAGCCCTGGGCGGCAAATACGAGCACATCACCAGCATCGTCCAGGAAAACAGCGTGCCCTGGAAGGACGATTACCTCGAATTGGTCGCTATGGACGAGCTCTTCGGCCGGTCGGCTGAAAAGATCGGAGAGTATATCGTGGCGCAGGTGGCCACCCGCGCGGCGGTGGGGGCTTAAGTTGCCCGTTGGCCGGTTGCGCCCGTTTGGCCCGTTAGACGGTTGGAGGATGTTGTCGATTTTATCTATTTTACATTCTAAACATTCATGGCCCTACGAGCCGCCACGGTGCATGAAAATCTGGTGTGCCGGTTGAGTCGGTTAAGTCAGTTTTTCGGTTTATTGAGTTTTTTGAATTTATTGAGTTTATTGAGTGAAAGAACATCGATTTTGCCGAATGCGCGCCCAAAAACGATAAGGCCGCTACGATGTCTGACAACGATGCGCCGGA
This sequence comes from uncultured delta proteobacterium, assembly GCA_963787235.1. Taxonomy (GTDB): domain Bacteria; phylum Desulfobacterota; class Desulfobacteria; order Desulfobacterales; family SG8-13; genus JARFQH01. The sequence continues at coordinate 33,978 of CAWBCG010000076.1, read as the reverse complement.
GCCCGAATGCGCGGTTGCGAACGGAAGCTGACTGTATGAAGCCGCTTACGGGCTCTTGGACCGGACGCTATACCAGTGCCCTTTTTAGAACCACCACCTTAAAGCTGAAGCAGGCGTCATTATTCAACGACGGATAGGGACCGGTCTTGGAGACCGTTGGCGGCAAGTTTCAGCCGCCGTTGGCAACCGTTCATTCGGGTGGAAGTGGCTATCTTGGCCAGGTCTGGCCGGTTAAGGATTTTATAACCCTCGCATGAAACTACGCCAAAATGGCACGGTTTCTTCCTCGATCAAACTGGGTGCTTGCAGCCAGCGGCAGGGCTGAATCTTGAACCCTAAACCCTGAACCACTCAACCCTTAGTCTATTTCCGAACCAAATGGGAAGGTGAAGATGCGCCGTTCCTCATGCGCCCTTCCGGACTAATCCTCTTTTCTTCTTGTTCTCCAAGGCGGCCCGGATGAATGCCCGAAACAGCGGGTGGGCATTCATCGGCCTCGATTTGAACTCGGGATGAAACTGGCAACCGAGAAACCAGGGGTGGTTTTTGATTTCGATGATCTCGACCAGATCACCCGAGGGTGACATGCCGCTGAAGACCATCCCGTTTTCCATCAATTTCTCCTTGAAGGCGTTGTTGAATTCATAACGGTGCCGGTGCCTTTCGGAGATATTCTCACGCCGGTAGGCCTCATGGGCCAGGGTGTCCGGCTCGAGACGGCATGGGTATGCCCCGAGACGCATCGTGGCCCCTTTGGCCGAGTTCACGTCCCGCTTCTGGATGGTCCCGGTTTTCTCGTCGAGCCATTCGGTCATGAGGTATATTACCGGGTACGCGGTGTTTTCGTCGAACTCCGAGCTGTTGGCAGCCGCGAGGGCGGCCACATTGCGGGCAAATTCGATGACCGCGATCTGCATGCCGAGGCAGATGCCGAAATAGGGTATGCGGTTGACCCGCGCGTAGTTTGCCGCACAGACCTTCCCCTCGATGCCGCGCGTACCGAAGCCTCCCGGAACCAGGATGCCCTCGGCGCGGTTCAAATGCTGACTGCACGTACCGTCCTCCACCTGTTCGGAGTCGACGAAGATGAGGTTGACACGGCAGTCGTTGGCGATGCCCCCGTGGTAGAGGGCTTCGTTCAGGCTTTTGTAGGATTCCGTCAGATCGACGTATTTGCCGACGATGGCAATCGACACTTCGTTTTGCGGGGACGAATATTTCTTGACGAAATCTTCCCAGGCCTCGAGGCGGGGCTCCCGGGTCCAGATGTTGAGCAGCTCCACGATCTTGGCATCGAGTCCCTCGCGGTGAAACACCAGCGGGACCTCGTAAATACAGTCCACGTCCTTGGCGGTGATGACCGCATCTTTGCTCACGTTGCAGAACAGTGCAATTTTTCTCTTGATATCATCCGACAGGTAACGGTCCGTTCGGCACAGAAGGATGTCGGGCTGAATGCCGATACCCCTGAGTTCCTTCACGCTGTGCTGGGTCGGCTTGGTCTTCAGTTCGCCGGCGGTGCCGATGTAGGGTACCAGCGTCAGATGAATGTAGAGCACGTTCGCCTTGCCGACGTCGGTCCTGAACTGGCGGATGGCCTCCAGAAAAGGCAGACTCTCGATGTCGCCGATGGTTCCGCCGATCTCCACGATGACCACATCCACGCCGTCCGCAACCAGTTTGATGCTGTTCTTGATCTCGTCGGTGATATGGGGAATGACCTGGACTGTGCCGCCCAGATATTCTCCCTGGCGTTCTTTGGTAATGACCGAGTGGTAGATCTTGCCGCTCGTGAAATTGTTGTTTTTTCCGATAACGGCATGCGTGAACCGTTCGTAGTGACCGAGATCCAGGTCGGATTCCGCCCCGTCATCGGTGACAAAGACCTCCCCGTGCTGAAAAGGATTCATTGTGCCCGGATCGACATTGATGTAAGGATCCAGTTTCTGAATCGTCACGCTCAGCCCGCGACTCTCGAGCAAAGCTCCGATAGCGGCCGATGCCAACCCTTTACCGAGTGACGACAATACGCCGCCGGTCACGAAAATAAATTTGGTCGCCTTTGCCATGTCATTCCTCTCTTACGCCATTATTCAAATAGCTTGCGAAACCGATCGATCGTGCGTTGAATGTCATTTTTACCGCCGGATTCACCCTGTGCCGGTGGTGGAACGGCGGCATAAGGATAGATCGACTTCAGATAGGCCACGTCGAAAAGCCGGTTGGAGAATTTCGGATTGACCCGGGTCCTCTGCACCTGCATCCGACGCAAGAGTCGGTCACCCAGATAAAACTCGATCCGTTCAGGGTACCAAATGGATGACACCTTGCGCCAGTCACCGTACCGGACCTCCAAGGCCTCGCTCAGATTCCCCGCCGAAGCCGGCTTCAGCAACCAGCGCATCGGCCTGAAGGTCTCCTTGTCCAACCACAATTGAGGCACCGTTTCGTCCGGATACTGCGCTCCCAGCACGTATGCGATCCGCCCCTGAAACCTTCCGACACTGGAGACGTCAGCTGCCACTCCGAGCTGTGATAGACATTTTATCAGCAACTCACGCGTATTGAAGAGAAAAATGTCCTTGTAATGGTCGAACTCGCTTTCCGTGTCGGAAACGATGCGCCCGTCGACAACCGTCAAGGCCCGCCCGTTGGAAAAGATCTGGATGTGCTCACCGACGGTGCTAGCGAATTCCGAACGAAAGGCGACCGGAAAACGGTAACTGACTGTCTCCTGAACCGCCATCGCCTCGGTCGGCAAAACGCTTTCCTGGATGGTCAACTTCTGAATGACCTCCAGGCTGCGGGCGGTGCCCATTTCGCGCCGCATCAAATCCAGCAGGTGATATCCGTGGAGGACATAGGCGTGAGTTGGAGGCGCCGTCAGGATCGGACCGAAAGGCAATATTAATGTCAGAATCGAAAATAGGATTTGGGCGTATCGGCGCATCATGGCATCCCCGATGTCCGGTGCTTGTTGGGGCCGGTCAATTAGACGTACACCTGATCGGTTCCAGGTTCAGCCCAGCCGCTGGCCTGTAAAGCGGCCAGTTTGATCGTTAAAGAAACTGTGCCATTCTGGCGTAGTTTCATACGAGGGTTCAAAGGTTAAAAAATGCTGATTTCCCTAAAAATGACACGACACTCGTATGGGGTTAGAAGATTTCATCCGCAAATTTAGCGCCGTCCCCCAGTTCCTGTTCGATCCGGATCAACTGGTTGTATTTTGCAATCCGGTCGCTGCGCGACAACGATCCGGTCTTGATCTGCCCGGCATTGATCCCCACCGCCAGATCGGCAATGAAAGAATCCTCGGTCTCGCCCGAACGGTGAGAAATGACAGTGGTGTAACCCGCATTTTCGGCCATCGCAATCGCATCGAGGGTTTCAGACAGCGTGCCGATCTGATTCAGCTTGATCAGAACCGAGTTCGCAATACCCTCGTCAATCCCCTTGCTCAAAATTGCGGGATTGGTCACGAATATGTCATCACCTACGATTTGGATGGCTCCTTCCAGCCGGTCGGTCATCAAGCGCCATCCCTTCCAGTCCTGTTCAGCCAGACCGTCTTCGATGGACAGAATAGGGTAGCGATTGATCAGGTCTTCATAGTAATCGATCATTTCGGCCGCCGAAAGGCTTTTCTTTTCGGAAGCCAGACCATACTTTCCATTTTTGTAAAATTCGCTGGCCGCTGCATCCAGGGCGATGCCGATGTCTTTGCCGGGGGTGTATCCGGCGGCCTCGACCGCCTTTATGATCAATTTGATTGCCTCTTCATTGGCGCTCAGATCCGGTGCAAAACCGCCTTCGTCGCCGACGGCCGTGTTGAGACCTGCTTTTTTGAGCAGCCCCTTAAGGGCGTGAAAAGTTTCGGCACCCATCTGCAGTGCCTCGGAAAAACTCTTTGCACCACTGGGCAGAACCATGAATTCCTGAATATCGAGATTGTTACCCGCGTGAGCACCGCCGTTGATAATGTTCATCATCGGTATCGGTAAGGTGCGAGCGTTTATTCCGCCGATGTAGCGGTATAGCGGCAAATTGAAAGCATTGGCCGCCGCTCTGGCGGCGGCCATTGAAACGCCGAGAATGGCGTTGGCTCCGAGCTTGGACTTATTGGCCGTACCGTCTAAGGCGATCATGTGAGAATCGAGGAATCTTTGGTCAGCAGCGTCCAAACCCATAATGGAAGGCGCAATTTCTTTCATGACATTGTCTACGGCTTTCCGGACACCTTTGCCACCGTAACGTTTGGAACGCTTGTCCCGCAGTTCGAGGGCTTCGCGTTTGCCGGTGGAAGCCCCGGACGGCACCGCGGCACGCCCCACGGCACCGCCGGCCAGGAATACATCCACTTCCACCGTGGGGTTGCCTCTTGAATCCAGTATCTCCCTTGCGTTCACATCGATAATTTCAGTCATGCGCCCCCCTTGGAATTCACGAAAAAATAGGTTCGTAATGTTGGGCGTTGAGGCGCCCGAAGGATAAGCGGCGAAATCAAAGGAATATTTAAATATTCCGAATTTTCGCACCGGCAGCCGGACGGGACGTATCGACGTCCAATATGTTGCGCTATTTTTGAGTGAGTCGTTAATGACCGGTGATGATGACGACCCGTAGCGGTCGAAACCGATGGGCGAGAGCGCCGCGGTGGTTTACGGGCGGCTCATCCGATATGCCAACTTCCAGCTTGACAAATAAATTGGGGATGTTACTCTCACCACGCTTCAATGTCAAGTATTTGGCCATGCACAAGTGAATTTATAATTGACATTCAGCTGAAAACAGCCATTTACGAATCGACACGAATTCGAATCGAAGAAATCGTCGGTCGCGTTTTCTTGGATACCATGGAACTGGACGATCTTTACAGCAGCGCCCATCTCTTTATCGCCGCTATCCGGGTTTGTGAGCACCAGCACGGTGGCCGCGCTTCCGTGGAAGACGTCTGCGGGTTAATCGGGCTGTCCCTGGAGCAAGGAAACTTCATCTGCAAGAAACTGCTCGAAGACGGCATCATCGAACGGGTGCACGGTGCTTTCGGCACCCGTTTGTTCATTAAAGATCATTTGAAGATAGAAGAAATCCCCCGTAAGGAAAAAGGGAGCAGTCTGGAAGAAGAAATCAGAAAATTCCAGGATAGTAAAAAGGGCTTTGCCCAGAAGATCGAATCGCTAAAGGCGGCGCAGGCCGAGAAAAAGAAAAGCCTTTTTGCCGATGTGGAAAAAAAGCTGAAAAAACAGCTCGAAAAAAAGTAGAACTCACGGCCACCGTTCCCATCAATCCTTTCCTCTTTTTATCCCGATTCCATTCATCAAATTAGTGCTCAAGTCTCGGTGCCCCTCTTCCGATATAGTAACTGAGATGAAAGTTCTCGCCTCGGCGTGAGAAGAGGTGCACCGCAATCGCATTCGGTTAGCACGCAGCTTTGAGCGTGCTTCAGGCAGGCAAAGCACCCTCTTCGAGCTTAGCGGAGCTTATTAAATGATGCTTTCATGGTACAGCGCTGATGCGCTTTACTTGACTAAAAAGACGGTTTGCGGTATATTAGTATCTTAAATTATTAAACATTTTTATTTTTTCGGCTCGTGCACAGCCGGGTCGAAAGGCAAGGCGAATCCGATGGGCATGTCACCACAGGATCAATTGAATAACCGCTATCGCAAGGTCACCCGACTGGACGGCAAGGAAGTCAGCCTGGATGCCGACATGATCCGTCTGCTCATTGCCATCGACGAATCCAAAGAGTTGGGACAGATCGGTCGCGAACTGGGCATGCCCCGCGATACACTGATGACCGCCCTCGCAAGGTTGGCGGCGGTCAATCTGATCGAACCGATTCGAAAAGACATCCCCCACCTCAAGAATGGGTTCCTGGAGGCCTTGAAACTCAATCTCTCCCGCGCCGTCGGTCCAATGGCCCAAATACTGGTTGAAGATGCCATGTCCGACATGAAGCTGTCATCCGGCGCAATCCCCCAAAACCAGGCCGCCGAATTGATCGCTGCGCTGGCGTTGGAAATCCCGGATGAAGAGGGTCGCATGCAGTTTAAAAAGGCCATGCTGGAATTGATGAAACAACCGGTCCGATGACCGGTCGATCGGTATAGAGGCTTATGAGTCAGCGTTAACGAGTGCCCATATACGAATGGTTGATGTCACTATTGAGTGTCCCATTTATTGTTGCAACAAGGAGTTACGAACATGATGCAGATCACCTGCGATGAATGCGAAAAAATTTACCGGGTCGATGAAAGTCGCATGAAGGGAGAAAGGGCCCGTATGAAGTGCCGGGCCTGCGACAACATCATCATTGTCACCAAGCAACACGCGCAACAAGACGCACTGCCAATGAATGCCGTTGCGGAGCCGGCGGCCGTGACGAAATCGCCGCAGCAGCCGATCGTGTCGACTGATCCGGCATCCGGCAACGGCGACGGACACCGACCGGCGGCAGTTCAATCGGCTCCCGCGGATGAGGGCCCCAAGGCTGAATCGACCGAATCGGACCTCACCCCCGGTGCAGCCAGAAGCAAAGTTCGTTTCGGCCTGTTTCCAAAGATCGTCACCGTCATGCTGATCATCAGCTTGCTGCCGTTCATCATTTTCTGGGCCGTCACTTACAAAGAGGCCATCAACCGGACCCGCGCCGAAACCGAGCAATTTTTCACCTTGACGGCCACCGCTCTCGGAACACAGGTCGATGGCTGGATCGACAACAATGCACTGGTCCTGAAATCCGCCGTCGATCTGCCGGCCATCAAGTCCATGGACCGAACGAGCCAAGAGCAGGTTTTGAGAGAAATCCAGAAGAACTACCCGTACATGTACCTGGTCTTCACCGTCGGGCTCGACGGCCGCAATGTGGCCCGCAGCGACGACGTTCCGCTGAAAGACTACTCCGACCGCCAGTACTACAAGGACATCATCCAGGGTAAGCAATTGAGCTGGCAGACCCTGATCGGAAAAACATCGAAAAAACCGGCCCTGATTCTCGCCGTCCCCATCAAATCCGGTGACCAGTTGGTCGGCGTCCTGGCCGCCGCAATGACGGTCGATGACCTGTCGAAGTATATTGCCACATGGAAGAGGGGCAAGACCGGCTATGCCTTCCTGGTCGACGAAAAAGGCAAGGTGGTGGCCCATCAGGTCCAGTCCTATGTAGAGGAGCAAAAAAGCCTTAACGACCATCCGCTGATCGCGGCCTTCCGCAATAGCAAGTGGTCATCGCTGACCGCCAATTTTACCAACGAAAAAGGAAATCCCAGCTACGGTCACGTCAAAGAGATCGCGCGGGGCTGGGCAATTGCCTTGCAGCAGGAAGACGCCGAGGTGTTCGATTCCCTAAAACACGTACAGCGGCTGGCCGTGATTCTGCTGGCAGTCACGATTTTGATCGTGTCTTTCATAGCGTGGATCTCGGCGCGGGCGATCGTGACGCCGATCAGGAAACTGACCGAAGTCGCCGAACGGATGAGCCTAGGCGATTTGAACATGCAGATCAATATTCCGTCAAAAGACGAAATCGGTCTGCTGGCCCAGGCGATCAAGCGGATGCAAACCAGCTTGCGCCTGGCCATGGAGCGCTTGCGGCGCAAGCGCTGAGCCGCCCACGAGCCAAAGCAAAAAGCCCGACCTATTCGGTCGGGCTTTTTTTTTAGTAAATCTAGGTTGAGCGGTTTCCCGCCCAGGCGGGATTAAAAGTTCTGGGTGAAAAAGCACTCAAACTGCTTGTATCTGAATAATTCTGGCTTTAAGGACTCCCCGTCGATCGAGCCGGACAGGAACCTGGCCTGCAGGTAGCCCGTCAAAAGACCCACCGGCCGATTCCAGGCCCGTGCCGCCGTCTGGGCCATTAAAACGGCGGACAAAGATCCCATCAGCGCGTGAATCACCTTGCCGATCAGCGGGTCGGAGCCAAAGACGATCTGCTGCAGTGCCAGGAAGGCCGGATAGACCGGCAGGTAGTTTCCCACGTGATCCCAGCGCCAGACCCCCTCGGCCATGCGGCCGGCCCACTCCGCATAAACTTTGGCATCGATCACCGGGACCCCGAAAAGCGGATTGTCGGTCGACTGAAGAATATAGATCACCCGAAAGGCAAACGCGAACACGAACAGTATAATCGCCGACTCCCGTCCGATGCCTGATTTCAGAGGACTGTCTTTTTCAGCGGCACCATAGTTTTTTGTTAAGATCGTCATTTGGGTGGGAATTTTTATAAGAGTGCAGCAGGCGAATAATTGCTTTACCCTCACCGGTGGTTTCATCTCGTCAATGGTTCTTTTCCCGACTCGAAGGAAAAAAGGGGTCAAGGATTCGAGGGTTCAGGGATTCAAGTGTTTTTACCCCAAATATATCAATTCTTGCAATAACCTCCAAAAATAGCGGATGGGACTTCTGCCAAACAATCGATTCTTGGTGAATTTTGTACCACTCTACTTGAATCCTTGACTCCTTGAACCCTTGAATCCTTAAAAATCGCCACCACTGTTCCCCGTTCATGGTTAAAGGATTGAGGTCCTTCCTTGAACCCTCGCACCCTGAACCTTATACCTATTTTAAACCGACATCCCAGTTCCACACCCCGGGCCTCGGCTTCAGTTTCACTTCCGGCGGCAGCGGTTCGACGAGGTGCGCCAACATCCGGTAGCCGGCTTTTTTCAACTCTGCCGTCTTTTCCCTCAAATCCAGCTGCCAGTTGGGGTACATCCAGTAATCCGCGCCATGGCGGTGGACCCAGGACTGTTCGCCTCGCGGACTGGAAAACGGTTTATCCTCTTTGATTTCGGCGGCAATAGTACGGGAAATGCAAAGGGGCCAGTTGCCGGAGACGACAATCCCCAGCGGCAGGGGACTCGCCGCCGGCAACGCCAGGTATTCGTGCCGTCCCAATTCAGGACTGACGAACGCGCCGGAAAATCCCATTTCCGCCACCACCGCAAGTGCCAGTGGATTGGTCAGGTTGCAGAAGGGACCGGCCCAGAGATTCAGGTCTTTTTGCAAATTGAAGCACGCGGTCTGCCAAGGCACATTGAGAACGAACTGCCGGGCGCCTTTGTGCACGGCCGATGCAACCGCGGCCGTCAACTCACTCTCCGAATCGGGCCAGACGACCGGTGAAAGCCACCACCAGATCCGCGAAACGTGATGTCGGGGGGTCTTGCCAACCGCTTCGGTCGACAGCCACAGACCGTCGGAACCTTTGGCGTTTCGATTGCCGGGGCTGCGGTGGACCGTTATTTCCAGAACCTTGGGCTTCTGCTTCGCGGTTCGCGGCAGCCGCACCTCGAATGGAGACGGAACCGCCTCGGTCTCTTCCGGCAGCACCAACTGCTGGTCGAGATTCGTCAGCATGTCCTGCAACGCCTTCTCGCGCCGATCTGTCAGGAAAACCGGTGCCCCCCTGCCCGGCCGGCGATCGGCAGGCAGGCTGAAGGTGAAGCGACCCTTTCTCGGAACCCCCTTGCCGATCTGCTGGATCGCATGCCAGCGCTCGTCTTCATAACCCAGACGCAAAACGTCGCCTCTGAGCAAATCGATTCGGGGAACGACATACGGCCGGTTCGCCGGTCCCTGCACCTTGCCCACAAACATCCCCGACGCGGTCTGCGTCCTGATGTCAATCGCTTTCTGGGGTCTCTGCGGCAGAAAGTTGTAATGGGTCGTCGGCCGACCCAGGGCCTGTTCCAGCAGCGCAAGCGCGGTTCTCTTGACGGCCGCACGATTTTCCGGCTCCGATTCGATGTCCCGCAGCATCCGGTAGGCCTGAACCGTGTAGTAGACATAATGCGGCCCCTTTTTGCGCCCCTCGATTTTCCAGGCGCGAACTTGGGGCACGGCGCGCAGCACGTTGGCAAGAACGTCCAGGGACAGATCCTGGCAGGAAAAATACCGCCGGGATTGCCGCGTCTGGATGTATTGCCGACGACAGGGCTGGACGCATCTCCCCCTGAGACCGCTTTTACCGCCGAGAAACGAACTCCAGTAACACCTGCCGGACACGCCGTAGCAGAGCGCACCGTGCACGAAGACCTCCACGGCGAGGCCGTCAGGGCAAGCACCGGCTATGGCCTTGATTTCGTCAATCGACAGCTCCCGCGGCAAAACGATTCGCCGCACTTGCGGAAAACGGCGAATCTGCTTGAGTGCCGCTGCAAATCCGGCATTGGCCAGCGTGGACAGGTGAATTTCGCCCGTGTACCCGACCTGCCGGGCCAGGTCGATCAGTCCGAGATCCTGGATGATCAGCGCATCCGGCGCGACCCGCCGATGCAGGTGGTTCAGCAGCGCCCCGGCCTCTTCCAAATCGCCGGATTTGAGCAAAGCGTTGAACGCCACGTAAACCTTTGTGCCCTTTTCATGGGCCAATCGGGTCAACGCGGCAAGCTCCGCAACGGCAAAGTTCTTGGCCTCCATGCGCGCCGAAAAACTCTTCAGCCCGCAGTAAATCGCATCCGCCCCGGCCGCCAGTGCCGCCAGAAACGAGGCCCTGTTCCCCGCCGGCGCCAGAATTTCAGGTTTTTGCATTTCACGCGTCATAACGTTAAATAGAGTTGTATTTTGTGTGTTGTCTGTTGTGGTTGTTCAGAAAAAAAAGAGTATTCCTCGATGCCTACACCCTGTATTCCTATTTCCATTCGTCGTTCGCCCTCCCCTGCACCGTATACCTTACACCCTATACCCTTTCTTGATTGGGTTCATTGAGTTCATTGGGTTGGTTGAGTTTATTGCGTCTCATTCCCTTTCGCCTTTCGCCTTTTGCCTTCGCCTTCTGCCTTTGGCCTTTGGCCTTTCGCCTTTCCCCATCTTCGCCGTTAGCCTTTTCTTATTCCCTTCGCCTTACCTTTCCTTTCCTTCCCCTTTGCCTTTATCCTTACACCTTACACCCATACCTTTCCTTTTACCCCTTTTATCCGCCTTTCGCCTTCCTTACACCTTACACCTTATACCTTTTACCCTTTTTATCGCCCTTCCTTCCGCCTTTCGCCTTTTCCTTACACCTTACACCCTATACCCTATACCTTCCTTAATTCCTTACCCCTTTCCCTGCTTTCCTTTCGCCCTTCGCCTTTGCCTTTTGCCGTTCGCCGTTTGCCGTTCTGTCTCCTATTTCAAAAATGTAATTGTAAAATACGGCCAAATTCCGTATAATTGTAGATGATTTAATAACCTATGCAATTGAATTGTTCAACCAACCACCACCCGGTAAACATCTTGCCTAAGGTTAAAAGTAAAATCAGGCTGCGAGGCCCGTTAAACCGTCGTGAGCATCTTGGCCATGCGGGCATATCAATGCTCCTGGCACACTTCTGAAAATGACCTGTTCGTATAAGCTCCTGGAAAACCCTTTCATCAAACGGTAACCTATAGGGCAGGCAGGGCGGCGAACTAAACTGGAGTATACGTGGCAAAAATCCTCATTATAGATGAACGTCTCGACTGGTGGACGGATTTGAAACCCGATCTCGAGGCCCACCACGTTTTTAAAATGTGGTCTGTCGACATCGACATTGTCGATTACCTGAAAAAAGAAGAGTACGAGATTATTCTACTGAGTTTTCAACTGAAGCGTTGCGACAGTTTCACCCTGTTGAAACAAATCAATCAGGTCAGTCCCCAGACGCCGGTCATTGGCCTCAGCGATTTGGAAGAGGCCGATTTGATCGTCAGGGCTGTTAAAAAAGGAGCCTTTGATGTCATCATCAAGCCGTTTCTCAAGGAAAAAATACTCCTGGCAATTGAACGGGGTCTTGAAAACCGGCACCTGAGAAATGAAATCGACTATCTGAAACGTGAGCAGGATATTATCTACGATTTCAACCGTATCATCGCGTTTAGCCCGTCGATTAAACGGATGATTTCGACTCTTAAAAAGTTTGCCCAGACCGATTCGACGATTCTCATCACTGGCGAGACCGGTACCGGAAAGAGTTTCCTGTCCGGCGCCGTCCACTACAACAGTCACCGGCGCAACAAACCGTTTATCAAGATCAACTGCGCCAACCTCCCCGAGACGCTGCTCGAGAGTGAGCTGTTCGGTCATGAAAAAGGTGCTTTCACCGGTGCCAACAAAACCCGGGTGGGCCGGCTCGAACAGGCCAAGGACGGGACGGTATTTCTGGATGAAATCGGTGAAATGAGCGCAGCGCTGCAGGCCAAGCTGCTGCGGGTGTTGGAAGAGAAATCATTCGAGCGTGTCGGCGGCAACCGGACCATTACCTCGGACGTACGCATCATCGCCGCCACGAACCGCAAACCGGAAGACCAGGTGTCGGAAGGCTCCTTTAGGGAAGACCTGTATTACCGTCTGAATGTTTTAAGGGTTCATATACCGCCACTAAGAGAGCGCCACGAATGCATCGAGCCTCTTTCGGATTACCTGCTGGACAAAATCTGCCGCAACCTGAAGAAGAAAATCAACGGATTCGCCCCGCAAGTACTGGGGGCTTTCAAGAGCTACTCGTGGCCCGGCAACATTCGACAGTTGGCCAATACCATCGAGCGCGCCGCCATTTTGGAGGAAACCGCTCAAATCGAGCCGCAGCACGTCATCCTGCCCGATCTCAAGAAAATCCCGTCGCTTTCAGGTGATGCCCCGACCCCGCGGCCGGCCGAATCACTGGCCGACAAAGAAAAAGAGACGATTCTGAACGCTCTCGAAGAGTGCCTGTGGATTCAAAAAGATGCCGCCCGCAAACTGGGCATCACACCCAGAGCACTGAATTATAAGGTCAAGAAATTCAATATCACCCACGCACGATGGCGTAAAAATAAATAATATCCATCCATAATGATTATGAGAAATCAAACTATCTATAATATATTTCTAAGAGACGTTCCGTCACGAAGTAATGGCCTGCGCAGTTACTAAAGGTTGGATATTATATCTTATGATGTTAAGGCTTTGGTGTACGACTTTAGGAGGCGATCATTAAAAGGGGACTTTTAGGGTTGTGCTCTATCATCCACATAAGCTTGATCTTTGCGCTCATCCTGTGGGATACGAATTGTTTGAGTTTGTGCGCTGTCACTATTCAATCTTGACGTTCAAAGATCAGTAGTGGTACTCATACTTAAATACCACAATTCCACAATACTATAACCTTTTTTCCATATGTTCTTTTGACATCGCCTCCCTCGTGAAACGTTATTACAATTTCTAAAGCCATAACTTGTCTATATTAATATAAGAATTAAAAAAACAACTTAAGATGCCCTCTGCAGACAAATGGCACTTATTTTGCATCTCAATTGGATTATTGTGCCTATTGTAAACCGGCTTTTCATTCTCCAGGTATTAAATTTTTGTATTTTTTTCGATTGAAGACGTTTTGTTTTGAAGTTGACAACTATGAAAAAGTTGACGAAAATATCGGTCCTTATACCAGCCATCTTCATGCTAATGACCGCATATGGTTTTGCTGCATTAATCGGATATCAAATCATCCCAATGACAGCACCGTTAAACCTGTTCATCACTGGCGTTACAATGGTAGTCGCTGGTCACCTCATTCGTCAATATTTTCATAATTAGCCTCTCTCTTGAAGTCCCTCCCGATAGACGGCTCCAATTCACGTGATCCGGGGTCGGAATAATCTCTCTGCTTCCGGTTCATTGGTAGAAATTAAAAGTGCACATCAACTTATATCAAGGTTCGCATTAAAAGATTTCTCTTATTTATTAATTCGGTTCGAAGAAATTAACAGCATCTGCAGATGTAATACAACCACCATTAGAAATGATAACGACTTTAGCCTTGCCACCGAAACTAAACGTCCCCAATCCATTCCACTGGCCACCGTTTTTCTGTTGATTTACCGTAATCGTATCCAAATAAGTGTTTCCATCGTATATCCTGACCGGCACCTTGGTGCACCTGTTGCTATAACTGACCCACCATAGATAAACTTCTTGTACTCCGGAGCAGTTCGCCTCAAATGAATATGTACTTGAGCTCCTGTCGCTGTAGATTGAGTTGGAACCGTAAAAATTAGGACCATTCGAGGCTTTCCATGAACCGGATACCACCGTTCCCTTATCGCCGTTATCGACAATGATCGAACCGGAGGATGAATTGGCAGCCGAAGACGTCGTGCTGCTTGTCGAACTATTGGGGACCAATTTTACGGCATCGGCAGACGTAATACATCCGCCATTGGATGCGGTAATCACCTTCGCCTTGCCACTGAAATTGTATGTCCCCAATTTATTCCAATTCCCACCGTTTTTTTGTTGATCGACTGTTACCGTATCTAAATGAGTACTTCCATTGTATATCTTTACCGGCACGTTTGTGCACCTGTTGCTGTATTGAGTATACCAAATATATACGTCTTGTGATCCGGAGCTAGCCGCCTCATACGTATAAGTGTCGGATTTCACATTACTATAGACTGAGCTGGATCCGTAAAAACCAGGGGCATTTGAGTTTCTCCATGAACCGGTCGCCTTCGTGCCCGACTGCCCGTTGTCGATGATAATCGTGTTTGAAGACCCGCTAGTACCCGAAGGAGTGGAGGTGCTCGTCGAACCGGATGAAGTCGCGCCGCTCGTCGAACTAGTGGGAATAATTTTAATAGCATCGGCTGATGTTATACAGTTGCCATTTGAAGTGGTAATGACTTTCGCATTGCCACCGAAACTAAATGTTCCCAACTTATTCCACTTGCCGCCGTTTTGCTGCTGATTCACTGTTATTGTCTTTAAAAGAGAGCTCCCATTGTAAATTTTTACCGGCACGTTTGTGCACCTGTTGCTGTATTGAGTATACCAAATATATACGTCTTGTGATCCGGAGCTAGCCGCCTCATACGTATAGGTGTCGGATTTCACATTACTATAGACTGAGCTGGCTCCGTAAAAACCAGGGGCACTTGAGGTTCTCCAGGAACCGGTCGCCTTCGTGCCCGACTGCCCGTTGTCGATGATAATCGTGTTTGAAGACCCGCTAGTACCCGAAGGAGTGGAGGTGCTCGTCGAACCGGATGAAGTCGAACCAGTTGATGAAGAATTTGGAACCGTATATGAGATTTCACTCGAATAAGCGCTTTCGACATTACTGGTATTGTAAGCGGTAGCAGCAAAATAATACTTTTTCCCTTCCTGAAGACCTGAAAGGCTGCAGCTTTTATAATTTCCAACTTTCACATTATTCGAGTAGTTCCTGCTGGATGTACCGTAATACATTTTGTATCCGGCGATGCTCGATCCAGTGGAGGCATCCCAGGATAAGTTTACCGTTGCCGCGTATGCCGCGGGAAGGGTAATGATGCACAGCACGAAGAGCAGTGCAATTAAAAAGGCTTTGTTCAGTGTTTGCTTCGCAAAACAATCCTTCCTCTCAGAAAACGGCATGCTAACCTCTCCCCGTAAAGGTTTAAAATGGAAAACATTGATTTGAATGTTTGATTTTTAGCGAGGATCGATAGCAAAATTGAGACCATTTTCTTAACTAATTGATATAAAATAAAATATTACTTATTCAAGAGAAATAAATTTCTGAAACTGTCTGGGAATTCATACAGCGGTAAAGACCCGATCCTTTCTTCCTCACACAATCAGCTGTTATTATGCAACTTTTCGTGTATGGTTTTCCATACAATAGTGAATATAATTGTTTGGATGTATTACCTTGACCACAATTATTATATTAATTACAGATAGATAGATATTTTTGGATGTTGTGAGCACTTGAAGCGATCCCACGGCATATCCTTCTCCCGTGATCGTCGATTCAGCCACTTTTGCTAAGAGGGCATGGCCTTCCGGAAATACCGTCACTAGTTAAACGTCTAAGATTGCAAAGAGAGAGAACGCCGAGCCGTGTCGATTGATGCTGTTTATGGATTTATTCTGACTTAATATCATATACTTATGGATTTAAACTGCGGAGTGGGTTGGCAAACGGAAGCACATCAATGTTTGATGCGAAGAGGATTAAAGGGGAGGGTAATTGATGAAGGAATCAGTAGAAGCCTTGCTCTAACAAGTGATGGATGTGAATCAGCCCGACGATCTCGTTGCCGCCGTTTGTCACAATCAACGATGTAATTTTGTTGCTCTGCATTTTTATTAGTGCTTCAGTGGCCAAGGCGTCTTCTTTGATCGTTTTCGGCTTCCGGGTATAGATATCATCGAGGATGATGTCGCTGATCTTGTCGTATTTTTCCATTGTGCGTCGGATATCTCCGTCCGTTAAGACGCCCACGCTTTTTTCATCATCGTCCACAACGATGACGATCCCCTGCTTCCCGTGCGTCATAGCAGTCAATGCATTTCTGAATGTCGCCTGCCGATTCACCGTCGGCAAGCCTTCCTTGATCATGATGTCGCCGACTTTCGTCAACAACCGCCGGCCGAGCACGCCACCGGGGTGGCACATGGCAAAATGTTCTTCCTTGAAACCCTTCATGGTGAGAAGCGTGATGGCAATGGCATCGCCGTAGGCGAGGGCCGCCGTGGTGCTGCTGGTCGGCGCCAGGTTATACGGGCAGGCTTCCTCGTTGACATACGTGTTGAGAGTGATGTCGGCATACCGCGCCAGCTTCGATTTCGTGTTGGCTGTTAAGGCGATGATCGGCAGTCCGATGCGTTTAATGGAAGGAATCGTCGCAAGGAGTTCGTCAGTGTTGCCGCTGTGGGATATCATCAGGCAAACGTCTCCGGATACCATCATTCCGAGATCACCGTGAATGGCTTCGGTGGGATGGATGTAAAACGATGGTTGGCCTGTGCTGGCAAGAGTTGCGGCGATCTTGCGGCCGATGTGACCTGACTTGCCGACGCCTAAAACCAACAGGCGTCCCCTGTGTTTAAGAATCAATTCGATGGCCCTGACATAATCCTCGTCCAGGCGGTCGATCAGGTTGAAGATGGCATCGGCTTCGATCTTCAGAACGCGCTTTGCAATTTCAATCGGCGAGGTCAATTCGGTTTTCCTGTTTTTACGAGCCTGTCGATTTTAAGCCACAGCGGCAGCCAGGCGGAAAGCTGCTCCGGCGTGATCATGTTGGGCCCGTCGCATTTTGCAAATTCCGGTTTGTCGTGAACCTCCAGGAACACGGCGTTGACCCCGACTGCCAGGGCAGCTCGCGTCAGGGGGTCGACGAATTCTCTCTGCCCGCCCGAGCTATCACCCTGCCCGCCGGGAAGCTGTACACTGTGGGTGGCGTCGAAGACCACAGCGGCCCCGAGCTTTTTGATGATCTCCAGGGAGCGCATGTCGACCACGAGGTTGTTGTATCCGAAAGTTGCCCCCCGTTCGGTGATTAAAAGCTTGTGATTGCCGGCGCTGTGGACCTTGTTGATGATGTTGCGGACATCCCATGGGGCCAGGAACTGGCCTTTTTTGATGTTCACGACTCTGCCGGTCTTCGCAGCGGCCACAATCAAACTGGTCTGGCGGCACAAAAATGCCGGAATCTGGATGATGTCGAGCACTTCGGCCGCCGGCGCGACCTGTTCGATGGAATGGATGTCGCTGATGACCGGAATGTCGATATGCGTCCTGATCTCCTGCAGAATCTTCAGCCCGTCCTCGATGCCGGGCCCTACGAAAGAATCGACAGAACTCCGATTGGCCTTCAAAAAGGATGACTTGAAAACGATCGGAACCCCGTGCTTTTGAGCGAGTTTCTTCAGCTTTTCCGCCATGAACAGGCAGTGGTCCCGGCTTTCGATCACGCAGGGGCCCGCAATCAGGACCAGCGGATTTTCAGGATAAAAGTTTATATTTTCCAAGCTGAAATTGTACATTGTTCACTATTTCCCAGTCTTCCGGTGCAGTTGCAGGTGATACGATGTCACCTGTGATGCGCCCTTTATCTTTGTATTTTCCGAGCCATGTTTTCGGTTTTTCAGGCTCCGGAGAAGAGGAGGAATTAATGCCACGGGTTCACCTCTAAGCGTGACGAGAACCGGCCGACCGGTTTGCTTAATTTTTTCTAATGAAATCCTAAAAACAAATTTAGCTCACCACAGAGATCACTGAGATATATTTTTTTCGTTTGCCGGGAGACGACGGCAAACGAAAAGTATCAATGCTGGCGCATAACGAAAATCTTCGTTCCAATAAGTAGTGTTGGTATACCCGAAGGTACAGATTTTTTGCTCATCGCCGCCTGCCCGCCATCGCTTTCGCTCAGGCAAGGCGGGCGGGTCTCCCGATGGGCAAAAAGAAACGGTGTCTCTGTGCCTTCTGTGCCTCTGTGGTGAGAAAATACTAAGGTCATTGACCATAAGTCAATAAGATAAAAAATGCTCACGGATGTAATACAATCGGCCCTTACCGCTTGCCGTAATTCTGCTCGATCCAATCGCGATAGCCGCCACTGCGCACCGATTCGACCCATTCCAGGTGGTTCAAATACCAGTCGACGGTTTCCGCCAAGGCCTCCTCGAACCCGTGCCGCGGTCTCCAGCCCAGCTCTTTGCTTATCTTGGTTGCATCGATCGCATAGCGCCGGTCATGCCCCGGCCGGTCAGTAACAAACTCGATCAGATGTTCGCTGGCATTCTTGCCCGAACGATCGAGTCGTTCGTCCATGAGTTCACAGAGCCTTCGGACGACGTCGATGTTTGCCCGTTCGGCATTACCGCCGATGTTGTAAGTCTGCCCGGGTCTGCCTTTCTCGAGAACCGTCAGAAGCGCTTCGCAGTGATCGATGACATACAGCCAATCCCTGACGTTTTTGCCGTCGCCGTACACCGGCAGCGGCTTTTTTTCCATGATGTTCAAAATCATCAGCGGGATCAACTTTTCCGGAAACTGGTAGGGACCGAAATTGTTGGAGCAATTGGTTATCAGAATCGGCAGTCCGTAGGTACGGAAGTAGGCGTTCACAAAATGATCCGAAGCCGCTTTGGAGGCCGAGTAAGGGCTCGAAGGGTCATATGGGGTTTCTTCGGTGAAATAGCCGGTCTCTCCCAGGCTGCCGTAAACCTCATCGGTGGAGATATGCTGAAAGCGGAAATCCTGCGGTCGGCCCCGTTTCTCCCACATGCGCAACGCGACTTCCAGAAGTCGAAAAGTGCCGACGACATTGGTCTCGACAAACGCTGCCGGACCGACTATCGAACGGTCGACATGGGATTCGGCCGCAAAATGAACGACGGCATCGAAACGAAACTCGTTGAACAGTTTATCGAGTAAGGAGACGTCGCGAATGTCCCCGTGTACCAGTTGGTACCTGCCGTCGGCCGCATCGGTAATGTCCGCCAGGTTGCCGGGATTTCCCGCATACGTCAAGGCATCCAGATTGACAATCGACCAGCGCGGTCTTTCGGCGTACACGCAACGGATAAAGTTGGAGCCGATAAATCCCGCACCCCCGGTCACCAGTAAGTTTTTAGAATCGGGCATAATCACACCTTGCGACTTCACGATTATCCGATTAATTCAAGATTTGCGTCCATATACGGCAACGGTCAACGGTAAAAGGTTATGTATACGGTACATGGTGTAAGGTTCAAGGTAAATTAAGGCTGTAAGGTACAGAATAAGGTGTTAGGTCAAGGTTTAAGGAAGTATGAGATAATTATAAGGATTTGGATCTGGCTTTGATTAGCCGCATAAGCATGCTGGAAATACGCGAGCATTCCTTTTTAATATACTCGAAGGTTTCACTATCGATATATTCAATTTCAACTGCAATCGCAGCTTGCGTGAGAACCTCGGCCGAGGAACCCTTGGCGATGTAAAAGTATTTAATTGCCTGTTTGTTGGTATCAAGTTCATCACCCTCTGCGATATTACTGGGAATTGATACAGCGGCGCGGCGGATTTGATCACGCAAGCTAAAGTCGCGATTAAAGGGCGCCTGCCCAGTCAACCGATATACGAAGACTGCGAAATCCTTTGCCCTTCTCCAGACATTCAAATCCATAAACTTCCCCATGTTCAGTTACTCCTATTCAGATTTTGATGTATCTGTTTTTCCCCTTGAACCTTACACCTTGCACCTTATACCCTACACCATACACCCTATACCCCATATCCTACACCTTACACCCTTACTACCTTATACCTTGCACCCCTTTTTAATTTCTCTCCCTCATTATCGCCATCAAATATTGTCCATATTCATTTTTCATGTAAGGCTCGGCCAATCGCTTTAATTGATCGTTGTCGATGTATCCCATACGCCAGGCGATTTCCTCGACGCAGGCAATTTTTAGACCCTGCCGCTTCTGGATTGTCTGAATGAAAAGGGCCGCTTCTATAAAAGACTCGTGGGTACCCGTGTCCAGCCAGGCGAATCCCCTTCCGAGAAGTTCCACATTCAGCTCACCGCGGTTGAGATAATCGTTCATGACCTCTGTTATTTCCAGCTCACCGCGTGCCGAGGGCTTGATGTTTTGAGCGATTTCAGTCACTTTTCTATCAAAGAAATAAAGGCCCGGCAGTGCATAATTCGATTTCGGTTTGACAGGTTTTTCCTCGAGACTCAAAACCTTGCCGTCGTCGTTGAACTCGACGACGCCGTAACGGTGGGGATCGTTGACCCAATAACCGAACACCAGCCCCCCATTTTCCATTTTAACGGCACGATTGAGAATATCCGGCAAGCTGTGACCGAAAAACACGTTGTCCCCCAGAATCAGACAGCAGTTCTCATCGCAGATGAAATCTTTGCCAATAATAAAAGCCTGGGCCAATCCTTCAGGCCTCGGCTGGACCGCATAAGATATGCGCAATCCGATTTGTGATCCGTCTTTGAAAAGGCTTTGGAATTTCGATCGATCCTCGGGAGTGGAAATAATCAAAATGTCGCGAATCCCGGCCAACATCAGCACAGACAGGGGATAGTAAATCATGGGTTTGTCATAAATGGGCAGAAGCTGCTTGCAAACCACATTAGTAACCGGATAAAGCCGCGTACCGGATCCCCCGGCCAGAATAATACCCTTTACCGGTGTGTTGTTCGGCTTCGGAAAACTTGTCATCGATCATTCTTTCCTCCCGGTTTTTACTAATAGATAATGAATGGATTCGTTTATGTTTTTGTATTTATAGACAGGATCTAAAGGATTTATTAGACTTTTTCTATTCTTTGTTTCCGGATGAAACAAAGAATACTCAATTGCCTTCGGCAAAGTAGCTTATAATTACGCTATGATGACCGCTGTTCTTGGGCCGAAACTTAAATACCGGGATATTGATCGCCCTTAAATTATTGGTTCCACCAAAAGTGGATTGTCGTTTCATCAATTTCTTCCGGAAATTGATGAAGACAAAAAATATCCTGACAATCCTGTTTATCCTGTCTGATTTAAAATAATATAATTGAATCCAAACCAATTATGTAATGCGGTCTCGTTTACAGCCTGAGAAGCGGGATGCAGCTCTTGCAGTTAATCCATCCAGAAATGTTAGCTTACGACCCCGGTCAAGGTCGCAGTGATTTTGCAACCGCAGGCGAAGCAAGGCTACGTCGAGGATTGAAAAGAGCGAGAACGCCGACCCGGGCCGAAAGATACCGATTATCGGTGGGCATTTAACTTGTAGAGCTGTTTTATCATTTCCCGTAGGCTTTCTCTCCAGGGACGGGGTCGGATGCCGAAATGTCTTTCTATTTTCGAGCAATCCAGCACGGAGTTGGCGGGTCTTTTTACCGGAGTCGGGTATTCTGCGGTTGTAATCGGCACAATCTCTTTGACAGTAAACTTTTCATACTGCCCTGCAATCTCAAAAATCGTCTCTGCAAAACCATGCCAGGAGGTTTTCCCTGCGCCACAATAATGGTACGTACCCCACTTGACCGATTCGCTCTTTTCAGCCTGCCTGACCACTTCGAGGATTGCCTCCGCAAGATCGGTGGCAAATGTCGGACAACCGAACTGATCCGAAACCACCCGCAAGGTATCCTTTTCTCGTCCCATCCTGAGCATAGTTTTAATAAAATTGTGGCCGTGAACCCCACAAAGCCAGGCAGTCCTCAAAATGACATGCTCCGGCAACCGTTTTCTGACTTCAGCTTCACCGGCTGCCTTGCTTTCACCATAGACGCCCAAAGGAGAAACGGGGTCTTCCTCGATGTATGCGCCCGATTTCGTGCCGTCAAAGACGTAGTCAGTCGACACATGAATTAACGGAATATTGCGTTTACGACACCTATCGGCAAGGTGTGCCGGCCCCTCGCGATTGACCGCAAAAGCCGCCTCCGGTTCCGATTCCGCCTGGTCGACGGCCGTGTAAGCCGCGGCATTGATGATGAGATCGATTTTCCTTGATTCGATCCGTGAATCGATGGATGCAAGCTCGCCAATGTCAATTTCCGGGTAGTCCAGCGCAAGGATTTTGAGCCCTCGTGCTTCCCCTTGCCTGACCAACTCCCACCCCAGTTGACCGTTGCTGCCGATGATGGCGAACATCGTTTAAATTTTCCTCGTGAATTGAAGACCAACCATATCCTTCTATTCCAACGCCCCAGATTTCGTCTGCTGCGAGTACCTTGCTCTTTTTTTGTAACCGCTCACAGGGTTGCAAAGTCCGATGCGCTGCAAAACTAATTGTAAGCGTTTGCAGGGTGCCGCAGATGCAAGGCGTCGGGCGCGCAGACGTACTATTGTACTTCAATTGCCCGACAACAAAGCAGATGCGGTGCCCTGTGAACGCTTACCTTTTTTTCCTTGCACCCCTGCCTTTACTTACTCATATATGTATGGACGTTCTCGGTCTCCTATCTGATTGGGTACTGCTTGATTGCAATCAAGCAGCGATTGTTTTCTTGTCAGCGGGAATTTTGTTGAGAATAATTTCGCTTAGATCCAATTTTTTACTTGCATTATCGATGTCAATACCAACGATATTACCATCGGAGTCGAAGTCCAATACCACACCGGATGAAACTTCTTTGCTTTCCACGCTGCTTTTGGCCGACAAATCAATATACATTGAATCGGTATCTGGATAATATGCAATTTTCATGGCGTGAATCTCCTGTCGGGAAATGCATTATGAATTGTTACTTTGTCTTCGAGCGTTACAACTCGTAAAAAACGCCCATCAAGTTCCTTTACAGGAGCCCAAAATCGATACCTGTTATTCTCCTGCCTTTCCATCTTTAGCGGCTTTTCTAATACCCGTATGCACCATTCCTTTTTTATATAAGGGCGTTTCCTTAAAACTTCATTCTCAAAGTGAGGAGTAAATGTATATGGATTCATTGCCCTAATTCAACCTACGATATCATTCACCCTTCGCCGTTAGCCGTTCATTTAACGCCTTTCCCTCCGGCGAATTTCAATCACATCACACCCTATACCCTGTACCTTACACCCTGTACCCTATACCCTTTTCTTAATTCCTTACACCCTATACCCTACACCTTACACCCGTTCTTATATCTCGGCAACCGAACCACCGGGATATCCCTAAGGCGGGGATAAACCGCGTCCTTTTCAGACAGTATTGGATCCTGCAGCGGCCACTCGATGCCCATGTCGGGATCGGCCCATAGAACCCCCCCCTCGCATTCGGGGGCATACAACTCACTGCATTTATATAGAAACAAGGCTGTTTCGCTGACCACACAGAAACCATGGGCAAATCCTTGCGGAATAAACAACTGGCGCTTGTTTTCATCCGACAGATAAACGCCGAACCATTTGCCAAATGACGGTGAACCCTGGCGAATATCAACTACCACATCGAACACGCTGCCCTCGAGGACCTGGACGAGTTTTGCCTGGCCATGCGGGTGTTGAAAATGAAGGCCCCTAAGTGTACCCCTATGCGAAAAAGACAAGTTATCCTGCTGAAAATCGCTCGGAATACCGACATCCTCATACTTATTTTGTTGGTAGATCTCCATAAAATATCCGCGGTCATCATCGAATACCTGCGGTTCTAAAATCAAGACGCCGTGAGTGAAGTCTGTAAAATATTCATAACGTTAAGGCTGCGAATGCAGTGTCCGTCAACAAAGGTTTATACCACTTCTCAGGGCACAATTCATGACTGAGAATTTATACTCCGGGCGAGACTGCATCCGGGTTTGGATGGATTTTCGGCAGTGCGGACGTTAAAAATCAGACCTCTGCTCTACCTTTGCAATAATGCAGCCACCTTGGAGCACAGCGGGAAAAAAGCCATCAACGGATGGAAACGAATCAATCAACCCGATTAAAAAACCAGATGAAGTTTGTAAGAGCCTATATAAAAAAATTTCTTTTATTTACAAATAAATGGCCTGTTTTGTCAATAAATAAAATTGCTTATTATCAAAACCTGGGGTAAATGCGTTACCAACAACCAGAAGGACTTTTATGATTCAAAACCGCAGCACCCTATTCTCTCTAAAAATCAACCTCCTGCGGTCGTCCGCGATCATTGGATCTATTCTGCTTTTCGTCGGAGGGCCTGATGCCCTATCACCGCGTTCGTTTAAGCACATCTGGGATTCAGGTCATGTCATTTTTTTCGCGATTCTCAGCACCCTTCTTATTTTGGAATGGTCAAAAGATAAAAAGGTAAGCTATCTGCAGCAATGCGCCTCAGTGGTTCTCATTTCTCTAATTTTAGGAATTCTGATCGAATTGGCCCAGGCAGGTTCAAAAAGAACAGCCGATATTTTTGACGTCGGCAGAAACGTTATCGGGACATTGGTCGCCATATCTTTCCTGGTCCCCGCAGATAGTAAAATCCCGAAATCATACTTTAGAATCCTGCAAGCCCTGACCATTCTTTTAGTGATTTTCGTCCTTATACCAATTGCTAAAGCCACTGCCGATGAATGGCTGGCCCGAGAGCAGTTTCCTGTTCTTTCCGATTTCGAAACGCCTTTTGAAATCGACAGATGGTCGGGAAATACAACCATCTCAATTGATCACAAAATTCATTCCCACGGCAGATCATCGCTGAAAGCAATCTTGGACACCTCACCCTATTCCGGAGTGAATCTGAAATATTTTCCAGGCAATTGGCTTAATTACAAATACCTGCAACTGAGTATTTTTAACCCAATCGAAGAACCTATCAAAATTACCTGCCGCATCCATGACAAGCTTCATGACGAAGGTGAACAATCGTATGATGATCGTTTCAATAAAAGCTTCTTGATAGAGAAAGGGTGGAACCTGATAAAAATATCACTCGAGGAGGTGGTAAATTCGCCTAAAAACCGGAAATTAAATTTGGGACAAATCCAGGAAGTCGGGATATTTGCGATGCGCCTGCCCTTTCGAAGAACCATTTACATAGACAATGTTTGTCTATCCGATTTTATGAGTCCAAGATAGCCAATATGAAAAAAATGGCGGGACCACTTTCTTTGCGGCCCCGCCCTTTTTAAAGAAACCTATCCTTACCTCTCAGATGGCGTCCACATGAGGACCCTGTAACCAGAGAGATAACGCCACCACGCCAGCGCAATGGCCAGGTTGACCGAAAGAAAATAGGCAGGAACTTTCATCAGAATGCTGTTCGGTGGTTCCTTTTTAAGCATAATGACTACGGCAATGCCATAAAACGCCAGTTGAAAAAGGAGAATAATTAAATACCCACCCGACCCGAACGCCAAAACCAGGTTTGACAAAAAGGCTGAGAACAAAAACAACGGCACCAACCATCGAAGCAATTTGTGGCAGAACAATTGATAAGCGAAAAGCCCGTAACGAAAAACATTGAGCAGCTCAAGATGTTGAAAAAAGACAGTCAGCCCGCGGATGATGGTTCTCACTTTTCGGTCCAATTCCTTTTTCTGATCGGCAATGTCCAGGTAATATCCTATTGCCTCGGCATCGCTGACACCCCGCAATCCAAGTCGGATGCTGTTCAGCAACGTCTTGAAATCGCTCTGCATATTTCCCGAAAAATCGCGGCACACCTCTTTTCTGGCCGCAAAAAAGGAGCCGCTCAAACCAACCAGCGAATTGGCTCTCGACTCGAGGCGCCTCAGCAACATTTCATAGCGGACATACAAACCCTCTCCGGCCGGTTGGCCGTCACTGCGCAACAGGCGATCCTCGCTGCTCACGCATCCTATGCTCGGATCGGCAAAATTGTTAACAATCTCTCTCAAACCCGAGCTCTGCAAGTGTGTGGCAACATCCGTAAAAACCAGCACCTCTCCTCGTGCGCTGGATACGGCATCTTTCTGGGTAAACTCCTTTCCCCGTCTCTTATCGAAAGCAAGTAATTTGATACCGTTCTGCTCGTAACGTTTTACTATGGTGTTGGTCTTGTCGGTTGATCCGTCAGAGGCGACGATAATTTCCAGTTTTTCGCGAGGGTAATCGAGTTGCAAGGTGTTCAAAATCTTAGACTCGATCCGTTTTTCCTCGTTATATGCGGTGATGATTAGGGTCACCATCGGCTTGTAAGGTTTTTTTTCAGGACGTCTGTTTCGAAACATTCCGATCAGGACAAGCGAAAGCGGATAACCGAAATACGCATACAAAATGCCTATGATCGAGCCCCAGAATAGAAAGCTCATTGATTTACCTCAAAATTTTTAGTAAAATTTTTTATGAGAAAGGCTTTGATGATGTTAGGAAGGATGCTCTGAAAGCAGAAATAATTAAGTTTCACCATTCAAACACACAAATCATTTTAAATAAATTGATTAGGCCATCAGCCAGCCTTGAAAAGAAATGGCTGGCTGATGGCCTTTATTATTAACGTTACCGCGACAAACCACTACATAGTGATCGTGTCATTTCTGGGTGATTTTCCTATGGACAACCCGTAAAATCTTTTGAGTCTTCTCCATGTAAATTATTATTATCAACAGATACTTTCGCTGTGTTTGTAACTCCACCGTTTGTGCAGAGTTATATGTGACTACATATTGCCCTGCTAGCAGTTCGAGATTTGCCTGGTAAATGTCATCGAGGTCAGCCTCATCTTGGTGAATAAAAGTATTGTCCACCAGTAACTTAGCTAATACTCGACAATACGTCTCCATTGACGCTTCCGATTCCGATGGTGAATACCGGCACTCCCTCTACCTTTGCATAATCAATTACATCCTGCAACTTATAAGTCGATCCTGCATCTTTACCGTCTGAAAAGGTTATGATAGCGCGCTTTATTTTACTGCTTGAGGTAATTTGCGTGATCGCTTCATAAACGGCATCAAAAAACCTTGATTCACCGGAGTCTTTTGGAAATGGACTATTAATTGAATTAATTAGTTCTGTATATACCGAAGAAAACAACGTCCCGTAATCAAGAAAAGTTGTATTAAGTATATTTGTTGAAAACTGTATGACTGACCCCTCATCACTAACCAGCGGCACTGAAGGGTTCAGGTTTAAATCTCCAACAAAAGTTTCTGCTCCTAATTTTGCAGCAGACAAGGAAGTGGAAAAACTGTCGCTATAGTCAAAAATTAGTGTGACGGCAAGCGGCTCCGACGCAGTTGAAATCGCGGTAGGGACGACTGATTGGCCGTTCTCTAAAAGAGAGAAATTATTCCAGTTGAGAGCATCAATGGGTAAGGCATTGCCATCAGCATCCGTTACGCTTACTAAAAGACTTACCACTGGACAAGTATTTGTAAATATCTGATTGATTGATAACGTTTAACCCATTTCCATCTCCACTGACGTTTACTGTCAATGAGATTTTCGTCCGGATCGTTTGATGGAATATCAAAACTGTCGCTAAATGCTGCAATACTCGTGGGGGCAAACTGGATTCCTATAGTGCAAGACCCATTTTTTGTTCAGGGTTTTTCCTGAGCACTGATCACGCAAAGTGATAGGATCAGTCGGGAAGCTGAAAGGATCAGCAAGAGGGTTAGCCTGTCCAATCTGGCCAATAACGAGGTCTGACGATCCAACATTTCTGACCGTAATTATCTTGTCGGAAAATTGATTAGCAACAACACCGGTAAATACCAATTGAGTTTCACTGACGCTGATATCCGGTTCTGCAGGTATAATAGGGTTTGTACCTCCGCCAGTGCTTCCGCCGCCACCACCTCCGCCACCGCAGCCGATGAAGGGAATCACCAAGAGAGTCAAAGCAAGTAAAAAAGTAAAATGATTTTTGCATCGTGCCTTTTTTTGTGAGTTTTGAATTTTTTGCATTTGAATTTTTTCTCCTTCGATTTAATGTGTATCCGTTTTTCGACAATTAACCGCCATGATGCAATTTTGTTGCCAATGCTACTATTTAAATACTATCCTATTGAAATTAAACCAAATTTAATGAAATCACATTATCGTAAAAAAATATTGTGAAATTCAGTCTCCATAAATTATGGAAACTATTTCACATTTTTTGATAAATTATTGCTCTTGAACCGTTATAGAAAACATACAAAAAAACCTTTGACAATAAGTGACGAGAACACCATATTTTTGCATTATCCTGCTCATATCCGTTTCTTTATATGTTCCTATATTGCGCTCTCCTTTATTGCGCTCTCCTTCAAAATACATTTCAGCTCTTTTGCAATAGTTCCATACAACAAATTAAAAAATAATGTATCCAATCCGGTAGCTATTAACAAACATTCACGATTTGTCAACATAAACAACTATTTTATGTAAATTTTCCATTGTGAATAAGGTTGCTGCTGAGGTTCAAGATTCCGCAAAATACCATTCCGAGTTTTTTACTTTTAGTCTATAAATCCGCAGCCAAAAATTTTTGTGAAAAATGGGATTATCAGAATCTATACGGCGGGAAGAGTGTAAGCCGATTTTCCCTCGGAATTTTGTCTTGATTAAAAGTGCCGCGTAGACGTGAGCTTTCTCCTATACCTCGAAGGACAAAATATACTACGCAATCCCTATCTCAATATTGTCTCTCGGTAAAGTGCACAATAGTTCTTTGACATCTCCTTTGCCGAGAATTTCTCTTGAACTGTTTTTTGAGCCGCAGAAGCGATTTTTCTTCTAAGGCTCTTATCCTTTATTATTTTAGTAATTGAACTCGTAAAACCATTAACATCGTTAGGTTCGTGAATAAACCCATTTTGTTCGTTTATTATAGCCGTATTGATGTCTCCTACATTTGAAGTTACTACCGGCAATCCACTTGCCATTGCTTCAAGTAGAGAAATAGGCATACCCTCTTTAAGAGAGGT
The DNA here is from genome assembly GCA_963787235.1 of uncultured delta proteobacterium. GTDB lineage: Bacteria > Desulfobacterota > Desulfobacteria > Desulfobacterales > SG8-13 > JARFQH01. The sequence continues at coordinate 4,932 of CAWBCG010000076.1, read as the reverse complement.
CATTAAGTAGATATCAAGACAATTAAGTATTCTTTTAATATCTGATCTATGACCCGTAAATATAACGTATTCTTTTAATTTTCTTTCATTAACTTCTGTTTTTATTGATTCAAATCTTGGTCCATCACCTACTATTAAAAGTCGAACATCAGTGAATCCCCTATTAATAGTTTCTCTTAAAGTCTTGATTGCAGTGGTATGTCCTTTTTCAACACTTAGACTGCTTATCATGCCTATTAAAATGTGTTTTATAGAAACCCCTAATAATTCTCTTAATTTTGATTTTTCTTGCACAGAAATTCTGACGCTGAATTTTTCATAATCGATTCCATTAGCGATAATTGTTGTCTTGTTGCCATAGCCAAGTTTCTTTAATTCATCATGTATAGGTTTTGAAACAGCGACGATATGTTTAAAATAACGCATCAGCCACGAGTCAATAATTGAATAGAGTCGTAATTTAAAGGTAGTTCTTTTCCACAGGTGATTTGTTGCAATTAAGGGCTTCCTTGTATAAGCTAAAACTGCATAAAAGTCTTCTTGGTATCCATGACAATGTATTAAATCAATTTTATTTATATAAACAAATGCCTTTATTTTTTTAGCGAGATTAAGATTAAACGTTGTTGAATACCTGAAAACTTTCACTGGGATGTTGCTATCATTAGCGACTTTAATGAATTTCTGGATCATGATCAGTTTTCAAAACTGGTATTCCGATAGTGCAATGAGTTTTGTATTCTTTTGCATATTTAGCAATTCCAATAACTACATTCTCTGCTCCAAGCATACTGCCCGAAGATCGTATTAATAAAACATTGATATTGTCACACATAAGCAACTCTATTTCTGTGATGAATTTATTTTCCTATGACTTCGTAATATTTTAAAATTGATTAAAGCACAAATAGTTATAATTTATCTAACACCAAAACCATCTGTTCTACTAATTGTTTCGATCAGCACATCATAACAGCGCTGAATATAATATGATAAAAGAATAATCACAGGAATGCCTAACACTAATAGATATAATAATTTGACAATAGAATTTGATGGATTATATATTTGCGTCATTACCCACCAAATAGGTCGATGAAAAAGGAACATACAGTAAGAAGCATACGCTATTGTTCTAAATTTTCTTGAACAGCATATATTACATAAATATTTTGAAAATCCGTAAGATACAATCACAAAACCAATCATTAGCAAGTTTGAAACTACAAAAGCATATAATCCAATAAAAGAAAAAATACTCGGTTTTGTGCCAGCTTTGAAAATTCCTGGATATATAATAAGAGAATATATCACCATACAAAAAATTATTACTAACACTGCAGAAATAACCTGATACCATTTTAGATTATCCATCACTTTATATTCTTCGCAAACAATACCGAAAATAAAGATTCCGTAATACACGACGAATCTCTTGTCCGTAAATCCAAAAAAATATTTAAAGAATATAAAGGCTAGCGGAAATGCGATGATCATTGACCAATAAATTGTATTATTTCTGCTATAACGGGCAGAAATGACAAAAACATAGTAATACGAGATAATTAATCCAACAAACCACAATGTCATAACTGGATCACAATATTTTGATGCAAATATAATTTGTAGACCAAGAAGATGGATAATAATAGATACAATGTTGATATTATTAATCAAATGTTGAAATATTGTAATGAAAATAATGTAGGCGAGAATGTATAATGGGATTATTCGAATGTATCTTTTAACAACAAATCTTTTGATATCTGACCAATTTTTTATACTTTTTCTTTTTCTGTTGATAAGATATCCTGAGATAAAAATAAATATTCCTAAGCCAAAATACCTGTTTAGTTGGTTTAACCATGACATATCGTAATTTATGCCGAAAAAGGTAAAATTATAAAAATTAAAACTATGACCAGGCAAATGATGAATAAGTATGATAAATATCGCCAAAGTCCTCATTAAATCAAATTCTTTTAATCGACTTTCCATTTACTGTGCTTTAACTTTTTTTACGTGTTTAAAACTTTCTCTATCATTTTTTTGTACTGCGTAATATATTGTTTTTCGGATAAATGTTCTTGCACATATTCATATCCATTTTGGGCCAATCTTTGCGCTAACAATTTATCAGATAAAAGTAATCTTATCTTACCGGCCAGATCATCCACATTCTCTTTCTCAAACAATAAACCGTTAAACCCGTCTTTTATCAAATCGGGGACACCATCAATATTTGCTGCAATTATAGGTTTTTTTGATGCCATAGCTTCTCTTAAAACCCTTGGAGATGAATCCGTTCTCGAAGCAAGTATGTATAGTGAGCATTCTGTCATCAGTTTTATAACGCCGTCATAATATACAGGGTTGCATAAATCTATTTTTGAGTGTTATTTTTTGCGAGGTCTTCATAATACTCTTTACCTTCCGGGCACCATCCCACAATCTTTAGCCTGTATTCGGGAAACTCTTTTGAAATTACATTAAACGCCTTAATTAGTATGTCCACCCCTTTAAGGTACCATGGAAAACCTAAAAGAAGAATATACTTACCATCTTTTTTTTCCTTTTCTAAAAAGTATTTAATGGGCACAATGTTTGGAAATGACATTATGCGTAACCTTTTTTTCTCAATCTTAAGAGGACTCAACTGTTTTCCATATACCAGCTTGACCATGTCTGCCAATTGCACGACATAAAAAATAATAAGTTTATTCCATTTGTCCTTCAAACGATCAGCGAAGGTTGCCTTCTGCTTTCCCTCTCTACCAAATTTAAACGCTGACTCAAAATTTCCATTTACTTCAACTATTAGCTTAGACTGTGTCAGTTTTCGATAAAACCAAACCAATAAATCCTGTAAATAAGGGATTGGGAGATATGATAATATCAAATCTGTTATGAAAATAATATATTCGTAGGCCTTCAAATACCAATTTGTATAATTGAATATATATTTCTTAATAAGCTGCTTTTCTGATAATAGTGAAAAGGATGTAATTTAAATCTGCCTATAATTTTATCTTTATATTTTTCATGGTTACCTGCCACAGGTGTAACAATATCACCGGAATAAAATTTGCTAAACAACTTATACTTTTCCTTAAAAGGGATCGAATCCGGAAAAGCCGGACCCCCACCAAGTATTAAGAGACGAACATTTTTCCTTGCCATTTATTTCAATGCCTAATCTTGAGGTAATTTAATAAGTCCAACAAGCTGAAAATTCATCAATTTTCAACCCACAATTTTTCGTTTCAACCCAACTTCTGACCAATTTTACGGTCAAATTCCACCCACCAATTTTTTTTCACTTTTTTTCATTTTAGGCTGGCGTCCGCATCCTTTTTTTGTTATACGATGGATATGTTGCCTCTGACCATCAGAAAAAGGACCATCACCGCTGAGGACATCGTTCCAATCCAAACCACGGTCAACGAGCACTGGAGCAGGGGCAGAAAGCATATATCCAGGATCCTTTGCCGACAGTGGAACTGGTTCCAGCCAAATGGGCGCTTAAAGGACATGGCCTGCCGGGAGGTCCTGTTGACTCTGAGCCGCATCGGGCTGATCTGCCTTCCGCCAAGGCTCAACAGTGCCAACAACGAAAAACGCAACCGATCCATCCCTGTCGTTAAAATTGACCAAATCCCTTTACAAAATAAACTGGGCAATCTGGCTCCCGTTGAACTCAAACCAGTCAGAAACACAAAACTCGAGCCACTTTACAACTCGTTGATCCACCAGCACCATTACCTCGGCTATCGTCAGATCGTCGGCAATCATCTCAAGTACATCGCCTTTATCGATGGGCGGCCCGTTGCCTGTCTGGGCTGGGGCTCGGCCGCCTGGAAGGTCAAATCCAGAGACACCTTCATCGGCTGGGAGCCGAAGACCAGAAAAGACAACCTGCATTTTGTCGCCAACAACACCCGCTTCCTTATTTTACCCTGGGTTTCCGTCAAATGCCTGGCCTCCAAAATTCTGGCTTTAAATGTCCGAAGAATCTCTGATGATTGGCTTCAAACCTACAATTACCCTTTGTATCTGCTGGAAACTTTCGTTGAAAAAAACCGCTTCAAAGCTACCTGCTACAAGGCCGCCAACTGGATCTTGACCGGACAGACCAAGGGGACTGCCAAAAAAGGCCATATTCATTTGAACCATGGAAATATAAAGGATGTCTATCTGTATCCACTCGGGAAAGACTTCAGAAAAAAACTGACAGGATAACCCGGGCGGAAGTAGCCGCTTCCGCCCGGATCGTGAGGTGTTTGGTGAATCCCCTTAAAAAATTCACCATCGCTAATGTAAGTAAAAAGCTCAATGAAATCAATATAAATATTTCATTGTCACACCAAAAGCCTTTCCCGAATCTAAATTTCCTTTCAAACTATCGTTTCAAAAAAAGATTTGTTAAAATTCTGCCCAACGGCGACATCCAGGGCGGACACACAAAAATGATCACCTCCCTGATCGATTTTTCATTTATCCGGTCTCTTGTCGCTGATTGCTACTCTGAATATGGTCCTGCCTGTTATGATCCGCCCAGCTTGTTCTTACTGGACCTGTTTCGATACATCGACGGTCACCAGAATATGAGCAAGTTCCTCGAACTGCTTCGTGACAAAGATCGGGGCCGTATTTATCGCACCCATGCCGGCATCCGGAACACTATTCCCTGTGAAGGCACCTTCTCCATTTTTAGAGCACGATTGGGCGAAAACCTCTACAATGAAATCTTCCATGTCCTGGTGGATATCTTTCACCAGCTTGAAATGATCACCTTTAATATCCTGGCCCATGATGGCACCTTGTACCCGAGCTGGGCTCGATATAAAGGCTGCACCTATTTTTGCGATCAGTGCTGCTGCATCACCGTAGATAACCTCATCGAGAAAGTGAAAAATCGTATCCTCTATCGCC
>CAWBCG010000075.1:0-5426 GCA_963787235.1 uncultured delta proteobacterium | reverse complement strand
AAGTCCGCCGGAGAACGGATTTTCAATGCCGAGCGGCTTTTTCTGGTGCGAGCCAGCTTCTCCCGTAAGGACGACACGCTGCCGGAACGCATCCTCAAGGAGCCTCTGCTGGGCGGAGTGGTAATGGTTCTGGGTCCGGTGGTGGGGGCTTTCCTATTGGTGGCTATTCAGGACTATTTCGCGCAGGTGGGAGCGTGGGTAACCAATATCCAGGGCATTATTTTCGTGGCGTGCGGGCTGACATTGCGCCGGGGCATCGTTGGAAAGTTGCGCGAGTGGTGGCAGCGCCGGAACCGCTAAAGACAGGATGCCGGTGTTGATCCCAACCGCTCGGGGTAAGAAATGGATTCATCTATTTTTCCATGGCCGTAAATCCGGAGCGGGCCGTCTCGATTATTTTATCCTCACCCACCGCCTGCATAAAATCCTCTACATATTTTGACGTGCCGGCCACCTGAACGATAAACAGTTCGTGGTTGCAGCGTTCGAGAATTTGAAAATTGAATCGCCGGCCGAGATCTTCGATCAAAGCTTGATCCGCCTCCAGTTTGATGATGGCCACCTCCCGCCAGAAACTACCGTCCACATCCAGCTCTTTTGCAGACAGAACTTCGGCGACTTTTTCAATCTGTTTGACCACCTGCTGCATCTTGTCATCGCCGTTCTCGTAAAGGGTCAGCGTCATCCGGCTGATGCCGGGCCTGTGAGTGCGACAGGCGGTGATGGTCTCGACATTGTACATTTTCCGGCGGATCAGCATCGAAATTTTGTTCAGAACGCCCGGACGATTCAACACGAAAATTAGAATCGCCCGTCTTTTGGTCGGCTCTTCCACAGTCATTGCAATTACTCCTGGCTGATAGGTTCATTTTTTGAGCGATGTAATCATATCGGCAATTCCGCCGCCGGCCGGCACCATGGGCAGAACGACTTCACTGGGATCACAGAGGAACTCAACCATGTAAGCCCCGCGATGCGCGGCCGCTGCAGATAGGGCATCCTCTATGGCCGCCACTTCGGATACTTTCTGGTAAGGTATCCCGTAGGCGGCAGCAATCTTGCCGAAATCCGGGTTTTTCAGCGGGGTTCCAGCAAACCGACCGTCGTAGAACAAGGTTTGCCATTGCCGGACCATCCCGAGATACCCGTTGTTGAACAGTAGAATTTTAATGTCGACGTCGTGCTCCATCACCGCACCCAACTCCTGAATGTTCATCTGGAACCCGCCGTCGCCGCTGACCGACCAGACCCGCTCGTCCGGGCGGACCAGTTTCGCGCCGATGGCCATCGGTAGTGCACACCCCATGGTTCCGGCACCGCCCGATGTGAACCAGCTGTTGGGAGTTTGAAAATTGTAGAAGCGGGCCAGAATCATCTGGTGCTGACCCACGTCGGCAACGATGATATCTCTGCCGCCGGTTACATCCGAAAGTTTGCTGACAATGGTTTTCATCAGCAGCTGCCCTTCCTTTCCGACACCGCTAAGAATTTCTTCCTGAATTTCTGCGGCAATTTCACCACGAAAGTGCTCGATATTCTCAAACCAGAGTCGTCTCGGCTTGGATATCAGTTCGGGGTTCTTGATTAATTGGTGGAGTGCTCCGGAAACATTTGCATTTATCGCGACGGATGTTTTGACGTTTTTATCGATTTCCGAGGGATCGATTTCGACGTGGATGACGTTGGCCGTGGCGGCAAACGTTGCCAGATTTCCGGTCACTCTGTCGTCGAAACGCATCCCCAACGAGATGATCAGATCGGCATTCAATAGGGCCCGGTTCGATTCAACCGTCCCGTGCATTCCGACCATGCCCAGACTCAGCGGATGGTCGACCGGAAATGCCGATAGCCCATGCAGGGTGAATGCAACGGGAACATTGGTCTTTTCGGCAAACCGCCTCATAACCTCACCGGCGTTGGCGGCTATGATACCGTGGCCGCAAAGAATGATCGGCCGTTCGCTGCGGTTGATCAGCGCCACCGCCTGTCGGATGGCATCTCGATCGGGATGGGGTGAATGGAGCACGCCGGCAAGACTGGGATCGAAAGCAACTGGATCGAAACGATAACCGTCGGCGGATTCCTGGTTTTGGACGTCCTTTGGGATGTCGACCAATACCGGCCCCCCACGGCCGACAGTGGCGACAAGGAATGCTTCGTGAATCGACTCTTCGATCGTTTCCACGCTCAGCGGCATGTAGGTTTGTTTGGTCAGGGGCATCATCACACCCACGACATCGCTCTCCTGGAACGCATCCGTTGCAATCACGCCGGTTGGAACCTGGCCGGTGATGGCAACGAGTGGAACCGAATCCATACCGGCGTCGGCAATACCCGTGACCAGGTTCATGGCCCCCGGACCCGAAGTGGCCATGCAGACGCCGACCTGGGGATTCGCGGTGGACAGCGAAGCCCGGGAGACCCCCTGGGCCATAAACGCAGCGCCCTGCTCATGGCGCGACATGATAAAGGAAAAGGCTTTCTGCTTTTCCATCTCGTCGAAAACCGGCATGATGGCGCCACCGGTGTAGCCGAAGACGTACCGAACCCCCTTGTCTATTAACGCTTTTATGACCAGCTCCGAACCTTTCATTGGCACTCTCTTATCCTGCATGTTAGATTAGAAATAACTTGTTGATGTCGGAACGAAATCCGTATTTCATATCCGGGGCGGTGAATATGGAAAGGTGACCTATTATACGATAGAAATATAGCCGTCAATCACATCGTCTATCAAATTGGTAATCCAGTTAGTATAATGGCAATATTTCGTATTGCTACCCCCCCCGGCAAAAAATTCATTTGAAAGGAACTGTTATTCTATCGGATTTCCAGATTTTGGCAGAATGTTTTCGATGCCATTGACAACAGAGGCGCTAATTGGCATTTTCATATTTTAGTGATAATTATTGTGCTCGAGTTTATTGCCCAATGACAGGGCTCCTCTTATGATTTAGGATGGCGACACACCACACGCTATTTGAAGCAGAGAAAAAAACATGGGAAAAACGCTGTTTGAAAAGATATGGAACGCACATGCCGTAAAGGAACTGCACGACGGGGCAACCGTGGTTTACATCGATCGCCACCTGGTACACGAGGTCACCAGCCCCCAGGCATTCGAGGGACTGCGCCTGGCCGGCCGCAGAATCAGGCGGCCCGACCTGTCGTTCGCGACCATGGATCACAATGTTCCAACCACCGCGGACCGGCTGACGATAGCCGACCCAATCTCCCGGGCCCAAGTGGAAGCCATGATCCAAAACTGCGAGGAATTCGGTGTCACGTTGTTCGGTCTGGGACACAAGTACCAGGGCATCGTTCACATCATCGGACCCGAACTGGGATTGACGTTGCCGGGCCTGACCGTTGTCTGCGGTGATTCTCACACCTCGACCCACGGCGCTTTTGGCACTTTTGCGGTTGGCATCGGAACCTCGGAAGTCGAACACGTGCTCGTCACCCAAACCCTCGTGCAAACCAAACCACGGACGTTCAAAGTGGAATTTACCGGTAAACCGGGACCCGGCATCTATTCAAAAGATCTTGTACTGAAAATGATCGGAACCATCGGCACGGCTGGCGGAACAGGCCATGTGTTAGAATACTGCGGTGAAGCCGTACGTGCCCTATCGATGGAAGCCCGTATGAGCATCTGCAACATGAGCATCGAGGCCGGTGCCCGGGCCGGCATGATCGCCCCCGACGAGACGACTTATGCCTACATCGCTGCAGGAAATCGCCCATATGCCCCCCGGGGCAAGGACCTGGAGCGGGCCATTGCCTACTGGAAAACGCTGCCCAGCGACAACGATGCGGTTTTTGACCGCAGCCTCACGATCGATGCCGGCCAAATCGCCCCCCAGGTAACCTGGGGAACCAACCCGGGAATGGTCATTGACATTGACCAGCCGATTCCCGAAACAGACCAGGCCGGCGCCTATAACCGGGCGGACGCCGAAAAAGCTCTGGCGTACATGGGCCTGACTCCCGGCACTTTCTTGACCGACATCGATGTCGATGTCGTCTTTATCGGCAGTTGCACCAACTCTCGGATCGAGGACCTGCGCATAGCCGCCGGGATATTGAAGGGCCGAAAAAAAGCCGATCACGTTCAGGTGCTGGTGGTACCGGGCTCTCAGCAGATAAGGGAACAGGCGGAAGCAGAGGGACTGGACAAGATCTTCAAGGAGGCCGGCGCCGAGTGGCGCTATGCCGGATGCAGCATGTGCCTGGGCATGAACCCGGATCAGCTGCAGCCCAGGCAGCGCTGCGCATCGACATCCAACCGCAACTTCGAGGGGCGCCAGGGTAAAGGCGGGCGCACTCACCTGGTCAGCCCTCACATGGCTGCTGCGGCGGCGGTGGAAGGAAGATTCGTCGACATCCGCCGATGGCCGACGGCTTGATGGCATTGAGGAAAAGTTCTGAAGAAAATTCTCATCGCATTCGAGTAACAACAAGCCATGTCTTCAAAAAAAGCACCACTCGACTGTCTGAGCGAAAGCGGACATGGTGAAACAACTCCCTACCGATCAGAAGGACCTTATATGGAACCCTTTACAACCCATAAAGGAATTGTGGCCGCGTTGAACCGGTCAAACGTGGATACCGATCAGATCATACCCAAGCAGTTTCTGAAGTCGATCAAACGAACCGGCTACGGACCGAACGCTTTCTTCGACTGGCGCTATACGGATGACGGTGATCTCAATGCGGATTTTGAACTCCATCAACCGCGTTTCGAAGGACGTTCCATTCTGGTGGTTCGCAACAATTTCGGCTGCGGATCGAGCCGGGAACACGCGGTATGGGCTCTTTTTCAGGACGGCTACCGGGTTGTGATCGCTCCTTGGAAAGAATTCAACGGCCAACGGGTGCCCGGCTTTGCCGATATTTTCCGCAGCAACGCCGTGAAAAACGGCCTGTTGACCGTGGAGCTTTCCAGTGAAGAGGTGGACCAAATATTCGATCTGGTTACCGCCAACGAAGGCCTGCAGGCCACGGTCGACCTGATCTCGCAGAGCATCACTTTTCACACGCCGGAACCGACGCTCTTCCGCTTCGAGATAGACGAAAGCAGCAGGGAACGACTCATCAATGCCATGGATGACATTGCCCTGACCCTCCGGCATGAAGAAGACATCACGCGCTTTGAGGCCAGCCACAATCCGATGCTGTCGTTAAGGCCAAACCCGTAAACTGGAATACAGCTTTTATGTGACACCACTATATTCATGGCTTATAATACAATTTGAGTCCTAACATTCTTTACGTGGAAACGACCTAATCCTCCTCACCGTAACCTGTATCTACCCTACCATCGCTCCATTCCAACCAGAGGTCGTTGATCGGGCTCAGTTCTATTGTTTCACGTCGAATTCGATTTTTATGAAGTTGAGCATAACTGCCTTAAATTTGATGAG
>CAWBCG010000074.1:0-21739 GCA_963787235.1 uncultured delta proteobacterium | reverse complement strand
TTTTGCTCAGAGGAACATACCCCGGTGGAATTGCCTTGACGAGTTTACCCCTGCGATCGTATTTTTCGAGGACTATTTTTCCTTCCTCGAAACGTTGCCGGGTGGTGGTTTCGGTTTTTTCTTCATCCGACGGCTGACGTCTTAAGCTCTGGCTATCATCGGTCTTTTCGACCGGACGCTTTTGTCTGGCCTGCATTTCTTTTTGTACCGCAACCTCTCTGTCATTGACCGCGCTGCTGAAACTCGCACGCGTGGTCTGCTGCACGATGGCTTCTCCAATGGCATTGATCATGTCTTGCTACCTCCTGTACTGCGCGCTCGATATTCGGACCCAAGGCGTATCGGCTCCAGACGATAAAGGGCCGATATTGACCCTCATTTATCGCCTCATGGTACATCCCTGAAACCCGGTAAAAAGGCAGCGGTCGATGTTTCCCCTGTCGTTTGCGTTATTTTCACCGCTGCCGTTTCAAGCTGAAGATGAGTGCGCGCTGCGATCCATTACCTTTCTGACCAACTCCTCGAACCGCCGGGCCAGAAAATCGGCATCTTCAACCGATAATGTATTCGTTTTCTTTTCTGCTTCACCCTGGATGACATTGTAGATAAATTTGGCATTGCGGCTATCCGGGGCTCTGCTTGGACCTTTCGATTCTTCCTTAAGGTTCTCGGTTACTCTCGTCTCACTGTTGTCCTTGTTGCCGCCGTTTCTGATGCGGGCAACGATGTCCGACGCAATTCGCTCGATAAGGTTTTGGCGCTTGCCTTCGATCGATATGTCAATGGTGTCCGACACTGGTCTGCCAACAGCCCGGTTGTCGGGAACCGGCGCCCTGAACTTGCTCAGTTGGTTGGTGTAAACTTTCAAGACATTGTGCATCTGATAATTCGTTATGTACATGTCGCATCACCGCTGTTTGCTGTTGTCTGAAAAATTATTCCAACCGGCTGTGTTTGCCTGAGTTTGTTATCGGCTCCATGGTTTGAAACCTTAAATAAAAATTGTCGAGTCGTTTCCAGAAAAATTGATGATTTCATCAGGATTCAAAGGGGTCGAGGATTCAAGGATAGAGAATATGTTTAAAATACATATAGTTGAAATATTAAACAAAGATTTATGGGTTGTGCTTAAACGGTTATCGGGAAACCAGGAAACAGAAAGGTTGTTGCGTTAATGACGATATTCGGCGTGGTATGGCAGAAAAATCTGCAGGTGAATTATTACGAGATCATCACGTTTAATCCTCGAAGTTTCCATCCGGGCCCTTGGTCGATTGGATGGACCGGGCGCGGCTGACGATCTTTTCCGGTATCCATTCCGCCGGATCCTCGATTCTCTCGACCTTGGGACCTGGATCATAACTCGCGGACGCCAGAATCGTTTGAACGGCCAGAGGGGCCGTTTCAGCCGCATTGAAAACATTGACCATAAGATGGAATGCGAAGTCTTCGACACGCCGAACCATGCGCTCCCGGATATCCAGGGGCTGACCGAGGAGCTTGTTTTCGAAAGGCAGGTTGAGTTTTTTAAAGTTGCCGGCCTTGAGACCGTTGGCCTGCGCATAGGCGACCATCTGACGCCACATGTCTTCAGTGACCCCCTGGCCTTCAACTTTTACAAAATTGCCCTGCTCATCGAGCAGGGCGTTTCCGTAGTCATTGACCTCCAGTCCCCAGGAAATCATTTGCAGGGCGGTGGCCACATTGGCCTTGGTGGTCCGGGAATTGTCGGCAATCTGCTTGAGGCGTTCCGTGCTGTTGCCGGAGGTGCCGTGCTGGGCGCCGGATACGTTGTATTTGGAGAGCGCAGTATGAATCTGCCGGGTCAAATCGACTTGAATACCCTGTGCGCTGGCCTCGATTCCATGAGTAGTGCCATTGTTCAAGGCGATCCAGTCCGGGAAGATGTCATTGGCATTCAGCCCCTGAATGAGAAAAAGGGCTTCCGACACAGTGGATAGACCTTCCTTCCCCTTAATTTCACCAACTTCGGTTTCGAGCCCCGCCCAATCAGGTACGCACCGATTGAGCGCGATGCTGGCGAGCAGGTTCTGGTCGTCCGGCAGGTGGGAGGCATCGATGGCGATCGATGTAACCCCGGCTTCGAAAAGCGTCGGGATCTCGATTTCTGCCGCCGCGATATCGGTGTCGCTTTTAATGCCGTAATGGTCGGCGTGGACGGCAACCGGTACCGTAATGCCCAATTCGTTGCAGGCGGCATCCACCTGACGGGCGATGTTCCAATAGTTAACGGCGCAATAGGCGCTGGCGCCGCCTTCTGATTTTGCGATTTCGACGATGAGGGCCGCATTGGCTCTTTGAGCGGCGCGCAGTGCGCCCCGGATGACAATAGAGCTTCGTCCATTGGCGGCCATGGCGATTGCCCGGCCCTTGGCCAGCATTGCACGGTCGATGAATTTGCCACTCACGATAAGGGCTCTAGAGTTGGGAAAGAGACGCGCAATGGTAGGGGGACGACCGATGCGCAGGGCTTCTTCGAATTCTTTGGCGGAAAAATTTGTCATTAAAAAAATCCTTTATTATCGATTAGATATTTATATAAGTTCAACAATTACAACAAGAATTTAGGGGGAGAACCAGCGCCGTCTTGTTTGATGTCCGATCGGCATGCGGGGGATCGCGTCACGGTTCTGGAGGCGTCGATGGGGTGCGTATGCCGGTCAGGATTTCTGTGATTTCCAATTCATATGATGCTGGTGCATAAAGGTCACCCCATCCTTTTTGAAGTTGAAACAGTCCATCATAAGCCGTGTCGTGAAACGAGCGTATCCGATGGGGAATGTGTTGTTCTATGAGAATGGATTCCACGACCTGGGCTTCCACGAGGCTCTCCAGGGTCGCTATTTTGACAAATTCATTGGTGATGTGAGGTACCATGGCGGCAAGATTCTCAGGAGTCCTCCGCCGCAGAGATCCGACGGGTCATCCGGCTTATTGGTTGGCGCCGCCCAGCGGCGGCGGCCTTTAGGGGGGCGTCGATGTCGATTTTTGTCTGGCCTTGTTTTCTTGGCCGACCCTGGCGTTGTAATTCTCTACATCAGTAAAAAATTCTTTTCGCTTCCGGTCGTGCTCTTGTAATTTTGCGTTCAACTTGCGGACGCTTTCGTTATACTGGTCCGCATCGGCCCTGTTCTTGACGGTCTTTTTAATTTCGTTCAGATGGGCATTTTCTTTCAAGAGCGCTTCGTACTCGCTGGCCAATTCGGCTTTTCTTTGATCCAGCGCTTTTAACTGTTTGTCGAAATCAAGTGATTCGTCGACATCAAGCGTTTCGCTCGACACTGTTTCGTCTACACCCGGTTCGTCGGCAGGGTCAATTTTGGCCTGAGACGCTTTTGCGGGTTCCATCTGCCGATATTCTTCGTATTCTCGGACTTGTTTTCTCTGATCGGCAGGCACTTGATTAAAATCGTCCGTAAAATGGACATTGCCCTTTTCATCCACGTACTTGTAGAACTCTGCCGAAGCTGCGCCCGTGAATACAAGAAAAACAAGCGGGATGATGATTTTTAAAAAGTACATAAAAAATAACCTCCTTTCAGGAGCTTATGAAATAAACATCAAGTTATAATTTAAAAATTTGGCATGTGGTGCCCGAGATCGGTCGGCAACATACAGGTAGACTTTCGAGTACACTATAATTTAGCATATCGGCGCCTGTTTTGCAAATATTCTCGGGTGCATGAGGCCGGCAGCCCTTCATTTCCGGTTATGGCTGCTATTCTATTTTACTGCGGCCTGTGATATGTTTCTTTGTCTTTAAAGTAAAGGATAGGGGTCGTCTTCTCCGGCACGCTCAGCCGTGAGATTGGAACTCGACAGGCCGACACATCCACCGTGATGGACTTCGATTCGGGGAGAGGCAACGATGTTGACCGAAAAAGAAAAGATGGAAACGTTGAGTCGATTGGTCATTCAATTGAATCGGGTCAGCGACCTCGACATCCTTATGGAGCATATTCTTACCCAGGCCCGGCGCTTTGTGAACGCGGATGCGGGGTCGATTTACATTGCTGAAGACAAAATCCTGAAGTTTACGTATACCCAAAATGACACCCTACAGAAACGGCTGTCGAAGGGTGAAAAACTGATTTATTCGACCTTTTCCCTGCCAATTAACGAGCAGAGTATTGCCGGGTACGTCGCCTCGACGGGAAAGCCTCTGAATATCGCTCATGTTTATGAAGTCGAAGCGACCGCGCCGTACAATTTCAGCAAAGAATTCGATGAGGCGTCTCGCTACGCCACCCGCAGCGCACTGACCATTCCCCTGAAATCCGCTAATGGGTCAATCCTGGGAATCCTGCAAATCATCAATGCTCAGGATGACGATAAGAACGTCATCTCCTTTTCCGAAAAAGACGAAAAAATGATGCTGCAATTTGCCAGTATTGCCGCCGTGGCGTTGGAGCGTGCCCAGATGATGCGTGCCATCATCCTGAGGATGATCCGCATGGCTGAACTGCGGGATCCGAAGGAAACCGGCGCCCATGTCAATCGCGTCGGTGGCTTCGCGGTTGAAATTTATGAAAAATGGGCCACCCTGCGAAATTTGCCGCAGAGAGAAATCGATTTGAATCGAGATCTGCTCCGCATGGCGGCCATGCTTCACGATGTCGGCAAGGTTGCCATTTCGGATTTGATTCTTAAAAAACCGGGTCCTTTCAACAGCGATGAGTACGAGATAATGAAACAGCACACCGTGCTGGGCGCAATTGTTCCTGGGACGGCAATCTGAATTCGATGATGCCGCTTCACAGGTAGCCTTGACACACCACGAAAAGTGGGATGGGTCGGGATATCCCGGCCACATCGATCTGGTCAGCGGCTTGCCGCTCTCCGGCCACACCGATCCTGCCGGCCGGCCCCGGGGCAAGAAGAGGACCGAAATTCCCCTTTTTGGCAGAATCGTCGCCCTGGCCGATGTCTACGATGCCCTCTCCTCGGCCCGGATTTACAAGGAAGCCTGGAACGAATCCGATGTTCTGACCACTTTGGAAAGTGACGCCGGTTCGCACTTCGACCCTGAACTCGTTGACATATTCTTTTCAATCATCGACATCATCCGTTCGATACAAAACCGTTACGCGGACGATGCATGAGAGCGACAACCAGCCGGTGGTGACAGGGGGGTCAAAAGCGATAAAATTTGCATTGCACCTTGAGAGCGGGCGCTATTTCGTGAATGCCCCGGCATCGTGATATTTCAACTCCGGGTGTCGATCTAACCCTTGAACCGCATGCCGGAATCAGGTATGCACTCAACGGGCCTTCGGCTTTGATTGCCAGCTGTCATTCACCGTTGAACGGAAGGCATCTGGGAATATTTTCGTGGTGTGTATCAGGAAACGGATCATCACAATCGGCGAGATTAGGATCACATGAAAACAGGCGCAAAAAAAATTATCATTCTGCTGGTCGGCGGCCTCCTTTTCGTATGGGGCTGTGCCCCGCGACCCGTTGTGGTCTCAGCACCCGCTCCTGCGGCGGTTTACCCCGGACAAAACACGGTGCTCGAAGCCGATGGGTTTTTCGAAGCCCGGAACTACGAAAAAGCCCTCGACTATTACCGACAATACCTGGACCAGTATCCGGAAGGACCGGCCGCAGCGACGGTACTGCTGCGTATCGGCACCGTTCAGAACGCTCTGGGCCAATACGCGTCGGCCCGGGATTCGTTCAATCGCTTGCTGGCCAATTACCCCGGCAACGAGCTTGCGGGTGATGCCAAAGTTGGAATTTTGGCGTCGTATTACGGAGAAGGCTTATACGACAATGCCGTTCGGCTCGGCGCGATGATGCTTGAGCAACCCTTGTCCAAGGGCCAGGAGGCCCGCACACACGAAATTCTGGGCGATACGTATCTTGCGTTGCAGTCTCCCGAGGATGCCGTCTATTTTTATACCATGGCCTATCGCTCGGCAGAGGCGCCGCAGGCGATGTTGATCGAGGACAAGCTGAAGACCGCCATCAACCTGTTGGATACCAGCGACATCGTTGCCTTGCTGGGGCATGTGCAAGACGATCTGCCCCGGAGTTATCTGATGTATCAGCTCGGTGTCAACCTGGCCGCAGAAAGCAATTACGATCAAGCCGCTCAGGCTTTCTCGGATTTTCTGGCGGCCTATCCGACGCACGAATACAACCAGCAGGCCCGCCGGATGTTGGAAGAGCTCTCCGGACGAACCGTCTACAACCGGACCACCATCGGGTGTTTGCTGCCGCTCAGCGGTCGGTACAAAGTTTACGGCGACAAGGCGATGAAGGGCGTTGAAATTGCACTGGCCCGATTCAACCAGCAGAACATCGGTGGCGAGCCCGTCCAGTTGATTGTAAAGGACAGCGGTTCCGATCCCGGTATGTTGACCGTAGCGATCGAGGAGCTTGTCCAGGCACGGGTAGCCGCCATCATCGGTCCGCTCGTCGATGCCGAATATGCGGCCGAGATCGCCCAGAAGAACGGCATCCCCATTGTCACTTTCACCCAGAAAGAAAATATCACGGAGATCGGGGACTGGGTTTTTCGTAATTTTATGACCCCGGAGATGCAAGTGAAACGGATTGTCGGCTATGCTTCAGAGGTGCTCGGGGCGCGCAACTTCGTCATCCTTTACCCTGAAGAAAAATACGGCACCACGTTCATGAATCTTTTCTGGGACGAGGTCATTCTGCATGGGGGGCGCGTCGTCGGTGTCGAGCCCTACGATCCGTCCCAGACCGATTTTGCAGAACCGATCAAAAAGCTCGTCGGCCAGTATTACGATACCCCCTGGGACTTAAAGGACATCGTGCGCCCCCCGCAGGATTCCGATACCGTCCCCGGCGAGGAACAGGAAATAAGCCGTGGTGACAGGGGGCGAAGGGAAGATGAGGGACCCAAGGCAATTGTCGATTTCGATGCGATTTTCATCCCCGATGCCCCGGCCAAAGCCGGACTGATCGTTCCCCAACTGGCCTATTACGATATCGAGGATGTGTATCTATTGGGAACGAACTTGTGGCACTCGCCTAAAATGATCGAAATGGCAAGGGATTACGTTCAGGGGGCCATCATGCCCGACGGCTTTTTCCCGGATAGCCAAAATTTGCGGGTCAGGGAATTCGTCAAGCTATTTGAGGACACTTACGCTGAGCGCCGGGCGTCATCGAGGCTACGGCCTATGATACCGCCATGATGCTTTTTCAGATTTGTCAGCACCCCGACGTACAATCGAGGACCGCCATCAAAGAGGCCCTCCTAAGATTGAGGGACTTTCCCGGCGTTACCGGCCTAACCTCATTCGACGGTCAACGTGAGGCGCATAAAGAGCTCAGCATGCTGAGAATCGAAGGCGATGGGTTTGTGGAATTGAGCTAAAGGGGTCGCTTGTGGGCGGCCTATTCGACGCCGTTTCGTACGATCCTTGTCCGGTGGCTTCCAGCACGGTGCGCCACAGCTTGCCGCAGGCTGTGACCCGTTTGCGCTTGCCGGCCGAGAGACTCATCGGCACGTGCACAAAGAAATTGTTCCAGTGACTGACCAGCATTCTCGTTTTTCCCGCTATGCCGGCATGTACGGCATCACGCCCCAAAAAACCGCAGAAAACACTGTCGTTGGCGTTGGCCGGCAGGCTCCGGATCATGTAGCTGGGGTCGATGTACTTCAGTGTAATCTCGGCCCCGCGGGATGCGAAATATGCCTTGATCCTGTCGCGTAGAAAAATTCCGATGTCCTTTAATTTCACGTTTCCGGAGGCATCCCGTTCTTCTTCGGAACCTTCGAACAATTTTTGGCCGAAACCCTCGGCCACGACGATGACGGCATGGCCTCTGAGCTTCAACCGTTCTTCGAGGGTTCGCACAAAGCCTTTTTCACCGTCCAGGTCTACCTTGATTTCCGGGATCAGGACAAAATTGACATCCTGTTGAGCAAGGGCGGCCGTTGCCGCAATGAATCCGGAATGACGGCCCATCAATTTGATCAACCCTATCCCGTTCGGATACCCCTTGGCTTCGTTGTGAGCCCCCTGAATAGCCCGGGTGGCCACATCAACGGCCGTGTCGAAACCAAATGAACGCGAGACCATGATAATGTCGTTGTCGATGGTCTTGGGGATACCGATTACACTGATTTTCAGGCTGCGCTCCTTGATGGCGTCGGCCAGTGCCGAGGCGGCCCTCAGAGTTCCATCACCGCCGATCATAAACAGGATGCCGATGTTCATGCGCTCCAAGCTGTCCACGATTTCATCGACCGACTGCGGTCCCCGTGACGAGCCGAGGATTGAACCGCCGGTGTCCAAAATGTTGGCGACGACCTCCGGGTTCAGGGCAATAACGTCATGGCCGTATTTGGGGATGAACCCCTGGAGGCCGTAACGTATTCCAAAAATGTTGCGGACACCGTATCCATAGTAAAGCTGCAACACGATCGATCGGATGATGTCGTTGAGACCCGGGCAGAGACCGCCACAGGTCACCATCGCACACTTGAGCTTGCTGGGATCGAAATAGATTCTTTCCCTGGGGCCGGCCAGTTCGAAAGATGGGGGGTCGATTCCGGCTTCAATCAGCTGCTTTATTTTGTCTATATCGACGTCCAGTGCCACCCGGTCTGTGTCTGCAACGAAACTGTTGCAGTGTGAATCGTCTATCGGCGGTTTGACCGGTGACGGTATTTTCGAGGGGCCCAGGGTGGGTATCCTAGTGTTGATGATGTCGAACTCTTCCATAAAATTGCCTCACCTTAATAGGTATTTTTAATCTTGAATCATATCTCTTTTTGGTGAAAAGCCAAACACGCTTTGGCACTGCATTCTTAGTGCAGATAGAAAGACATCGAGGCGTAGGGTCTGCGGACCGACGGCACGTCGTATAGACGACCAACGGGACCGTGTCAACCCGTGTTCGATCGGGTCACTTCGATAAATCCTTTCATTATATTACCCGATGAACACCTGCTGAAAAATAGTATTGACAACAGAATAGATAGTCTCTATAGTCGCAAGTTTAATAAAGATCGCTTTTTTTAATCGGGCAGGAGGTATTCTCCTGTCCATTTTATTGTCGGTATTCATTACAATAAACGACTCAAGGGGGTGATTCCAATGATTTGTACAACCGTACGAGAAGGCAGAGAGTGTCCTTTCATGACCGCAAAGGGCTGTTCTTATAACGGCGGGATTTGCCATGAGACCGTGGAGCAATGCAACGGCTGCGGCCGTAAAGTGGAAGTTCAATCCGGCTGGTATTGTGCATCCTGTCCCGATCCGTCTCTCAAATGGAAGGTCGGCAACTGCAACATGGCCACGCATGTCAGTTCGACCGCCCAGCAGGCGAGTGCCAAAATTAATCCGCTCAAGGCCTCCAAACGCCAGAACAAGAAAAAATAAATTACCGGTCCGAGTCAAACCCCGCTCGACGCCTGGGCGGGGTTTTTTTATGTATTAACGGCCATCGTGGACACCGAAGACCCGAAATCGAGAGACCCGGCTCTGAAACTCTGGATAACAATTTTACATCAACAGCGCTGCCTCGAGCCGAGAAACCGCACGACTGCCGAGGGCCGTTTTCCCTTGACATTTTTCATGGACAAGCAGTAATAACGGGCGCGTACCGTAATCAAGGCGTCGGCGAACGGAGCCGGTCGAATACATCCGACCGTCCGAATTTGGTCACTGGCGGCGAATCATCAGAATAACCGCCACGCTGTCGCCTCTTTTCGACATCGGCAACCGGTCACGCTTATAGAGGGACGTCGCAAGGTTATGAATCCCATCGCAAAAGAACTCAACCAGCACATCGACAAGGGCAATGGCCACCTGACGGCGATGATGTCACAGGTCGGCCGACAACTCTTTTTCCCCAAAGGGATTCTGACCCAAAGTGCGGAGGCAAAGGAAAAGGCCAAACGGTTCAATGCCACAGCCGGTATTGCCATGGAAAAAGGCGAGACCATGCGATTGGGATCGGTCATGCAGATGATAAAAGGTTTCCGTCCCAGTGAACCACTCACCTATGCGTCGTCCTTCGGTCTGCTCGATTTGCGGCGACTGTGGCAGTCGATGCTGTTTGAAAAAAATCCTTCCCTGCAGGGGCAACCAATCAGCCTCCCGATCGTTACATGCGGCATTACGCATGGGATCAGTGTTTTTGCCGATATCTGGGTCGATCCGGGGGACGTGATCTTTTTGCCGGAGCCGATGTGGGGTAATTACAACATGATCTTCCAGGTCCGAAAAGGCGCCTCAGTGACACACTATCCGGTATTCACGGAAGACGGGAGTTTTCATCTCCAAGCTTTCGAGGAACGGATCAAAACCGAGGCCCGACAGCGCGGCAAGGTCATCGTCATGTTGAATTTTCCGCACAATCCTTCCGGATACACCGTCAGCCGGCGGGAAGGCGAAGCCGTCGCCCGCATACTTTTGGAGACGGCCGAAGCCGGCTGCAAGGTGATCGCCGTGACGGACGACTCCTATTTCGGTCTTTTTTATGAAGAAGATGCATTCAATGAGTCTCTTTTTTCGCTGCTGTGCGGCCAGCATCCGCGATTGTTGGCCGTCAAGCTCGATGGGTGCACCAAGGAGAATTTTGTTTGGGGGCTACGGGTCGGTTTCATGACATACGGTGCCCTCGTCGATGGCGATCCGGCGCCGGTTTACGATGCGCTGGAGCGCAAGACGGCCGGGTGTGTGCGGGGAACCATTTCAAACGCTTCCCACCTCAGCCAGACGATCGTACTGAAATCGATGCAAAGTGAAAATTTTGCGGCCGAAAAAGCCGAAAAGTTCGACATCTTGAAGAGACGGGCACTGCGGGTCAAGGCTGTTCTGGCGGACCCGAAATTTGCCGATGCCTGGGACGTTTATCCGTTTAACTCGGGCTACTTCATGTGCCTCAAGTTAAAAACCGTCGGTGCCGAAAAACTGCGTCGGCATCTGCTGGACAACTACGGCGTTGGGTTGATCGCGATCGGCGAGAAAAACCTGCGCGTCGCCTTTTCCTGCATCGAGGAGGAGAATATCGCCGAGTTGTTTGACATCATCCTGCAGGGTGTCTTAGAGTTGAGCGCCTAAACGTTTTTATCAGGATACCGCATGACCCTGTCTGGAGGACAAACACATCGCTTTAAGACATTGATCAAAAAGGGGCGGTCGTTCAATTTTGCCGATGCCGGTAGATGGACCCTCTATTTTGTTATGATCGGCATCATTGCCGGGCTGGGGTCGATTGTATTCCATTATTTGACCCAGATCGGTCTGCACTATTTGCTGGACTTCCTGGCGGGGTATCGGCCGCCGGCTCCGGCTGGAGAGCACCACCTGCTGGCGCCCACCGCCACACCCTTCAATCGGTGGATGCTCTTGTTCCTGCCATCTTTGGGCGGTCTTGTGAGCGGGTGGATCGTCTACACTTTTGCCCCCGAAGCCGAGGGACACGGGACCGATGCCGCCATAAAAGCTTACCACAACGAGGGTGGTTTTATCCGCGGTCGGGTCCCCATTGTCAAGACGATTGCCTCGGCCCTGACCTTGACCTCCGGTGGTTCCGGCGGCAGAGAAGGGCCGATCGCACAGATCGGCGCCGGTTTTGGGTCCTTTCTAGCCACCAAACTCAAACTGACGGATCGCGAGCGACGGATCATGATGGCTGCGGGTGTCGGCGCCGGGATAGGCAGCATCTTCAGGGCTCCGCTGGCCGGAGCGCTCTTTGCTGCGGAGGTTCTCTACCGTGAACCGGAGTTCGAATCCGAGGTCATCATCCCGGCCGGCGTCTCGTCGGTGGTTGCCTACTGCCTGTTCTGCCTTCAATTCGGTTGGGGCTCGCTGTTTCAGTCACCGGACTTTCACTTTCGCAACCCGCTCGAATTGGGGCCTTACATCGTGTTGGCCTTCGTGCTGGTCGGCCTGGGTATTTTCTACGTCAAGGCTTTCTACGGCACCGTTGCGCTGTTCAAGAAAATAAATATTCCCAACCACCTCAAACCAGCCCTCGGCGGTCTGATGACCGGAATCATCGGCTTCTTTTTGCCGCAAACTCTGGCCTTCGGCTACGGTTTCGCACAAATGGCACTCCAGGACCAACTGACCATCCCGTTTCTTTTGTTCCTGGCGGTCGGGAAGGTGCTGACGACCTCCTTTTCGATCGGCTCAGGCGGCAGCGGCGGCGTTTTCGGTCCCTCGGTCGTGATTGGCGGGGCCATGGGCGGTGTCGTCGGAAAAACATTTCACCATTTCATGCCGACCGTGGTGACTGAGCCGGGTGCTTTCGTGGTTGTCGGCATGGCCGGTTTCTTCACGGCTGTCTCCAACACGCCGATTTCCACGATCATCTTCGTCAGCGAAATGACAAATTCCTATCATCTGCTGCTGCCGAGTTTGGCCGTCTGTTCAGTCTGCTATCTTGCCGCGCGGAAATGGACCATTTATTGCCGCCAGGTCAAAAGCAGGGTCGATTCACCGGCCCACGCCGGAGAGTTCTTCGTCGATATCCTTCAGTCGATCCGGGTGCACGATCTAATGGATCAGGTTAAAAAAGTTCGGCTGATACCACAGGATATGACCTTTTCGGATTTTAAGAATTACTTTTCAAGGACTGACCAGCATTACTTTCCGGTCATGGACCAGGACCAGCGGCTGGTGAGCATATTTTCGATAAACGACGTCAGGGGAGTCCTGTTTTCCCAGGAGATCGAGGAATTGGTGGTCATGAAGGACATCGGTACTTCCACCATCATCTTCGCCACTCCTTCGGAAGACCTGAACTCCGTGATGCAGAAGTTTACCATCAGGAATATCGACAGCCTGCCGGTGGTGACTGACGATGACCACGGCATATTGATCGGAATGCTGGGCAGGAGGGCAGTGATTTCATTCTACAACCACCAGATCCAAGGGATCAAGCGCAGCCACCAACATTCCGGGGAACCCGCTTCCGAGGTTGATTGAGGGCGCCTGTAAACCAGGCTGGATGTTCTTATGGATACGTAGGCGTTAAAAATGTGACGTTATTTATCAGCGAGCCCCGAGCGTCACCCATACCTGACGCACATCAGAAACAAGCCGTGCGGAGGCGCCGTGGCGCCGGCGCGTTTGCGCTCCTTTGACAGCAAAATCTCTTCGAAATCCGCCCCACTGACTTTACCGCATCCGACCAATACCAGGGTCCCGACGATGTTCCGCACCATGAACCGCAGGAAACCGTCGGCTTCGATGTCGAATGCCAGAAATTCGGCTTTTTCTTCCCTGTCAATAAAGGCCCTGAAGACCTGTCGAACCGCATGTGAACGCGGGCTGCCGGCTCCTTCGAACGCCGAGAAATCGTGACGGCCGAGCAGAATGGCCGTGGCCCCGCGCATGGCATCAAGATCGAGTGGACGACGAAGGTGCCAGGCGTATTGACGTCCGACGGCCACCGCCAGAGGATGGTTCAAGATGCGGTAGCGATAGGTTTTGCGCTTTGCATCGTAGCGGGCGTGAAATGTCGGCGCAACCGGTTTGCAGTCGCGAATGACAATGGCATCCGGCAGAAGACTGTTGAGGGCTTTTTGGATTGTTCCGGGATTCAAACGCGTGTGGCATTTAAAGCTGGCCACTTGGCCAAGGGCGTGAACCCCGGCATCGGTGCGTCCCGAGCCGATAACTGCGATTTTTTGCCGGATCACGGCATGGAGCGCATTTTCGATTTCCTCCTGAACGGTCGAGTGCCCTTTCTGCCGCTGCCAACCATGGAAGCCGGAACCGTCGTATTCAATGGTTATTTTGAAATTGCTCAGCTGCATAGCGGCCATCGGAAGCAAACCCCGAAAGTGAAAGCGAAGATTAAATCGATTCCTCGTGGCGTTTCATATGAGTGCTCCGCTATGTGATAAGGGTCAATACCAGCGTGAGCGAGAAGATCCCGAACAGGGTCGAGAACACGATAGCGGCGGATGCGAGCCGGATGTCGCTGTTTAATTGCGAAGATAATATGAATATTGCGGTTGAGGTCGGCAAGGCGAAAAACAGCATGCCGACCTGCAGCGACAATCCGGTAACATCGAACAGCCGCAGAAAAAAGAAACCGGCCGCCGGCAGCGCCAACAACTTGATGGTCGCGGCGAGCAGGGATGGTTTATAGTACTCTTTAAAATTCGAAAAGGTCAGATTGCCACCGATTGACAGCAGTGCCAGCGGCAGGGTGACGAGACTGGTGAGTCGCAACGTATTGTCCACAAAAACCGGAAAACGTCGAAAAATATGGGCATATACAATACCGGCGACACAGCCGATGATCAAGGGGTTCGAGATGAGGGCCCGAATGAGCAGGCGGTTTCTATCGTGCGCGGTGACTGTCCTGCCGGAGTACCAGATCAGGGTCGTGACGGCGAGCAGGTTGACGAACGGAATTATGAATCCGATCAGAATGCCGAAGATACCGACGGCATCTTCCCCCAAGGCATTGATGATAACGGCCATGCCGATGTATGTGTTGAAGCGGTAGCAGCTTTGCGAAAAAGTTCCGGCCTGATAATCGGTGATCTTGAAGGTTCGAATGCCGAACCAACTCAACCCGTAAATGAACACGAGAGCGCAGAGGCTGGCGGCACAAAGGGACCAGTCGATCGTAACGGTTCCGGCACCGCCTATTTTCCAAAACAGCATGAGCGGAAAAAAAACAAAGTAGACCAATCGATCTGAGGTCGAAAGAAACGCATCGGTTGTCAGATGCATGCGCTTTAAAACGATGCCCAGTAAAATGAGGCCGAAAACCGGAAATATGCTGTCGAGGACGATCAAATATCACAACCTGTCGCACCTTACGTCGGCCAGGGCGTCGTCAATAGATTCATCCAAGCTCTTCGAACAGGTTTGGATAGGATGGGTGGTATTGCACGACCTGCAATACAGGTAGACTGTTTTTCAGGTTTTTTGTAGTTCGAGCCGATGTCCACACTTGCGACAAAAAACGGATAACGGTTTCATTTTCAGTCTCAATCCCTCCTTGTGGGAGAAGCGGGTTCATTCGAATCGTATGGGATTCTCCGGCGGCTGTCAAACCGAACATCCGACCTGCAGAAATTCTGGGTTAAAACAAGGATCCTTGCCAAAATATTTTATACTCTACCACGGAAACGGTCTCGGGCGTTTTCGAGCGAGCTTTTTTTCGTTGTGATGCGGTACAAAATCGGTTACTTTTGATTTCTTGATATAACGAATGTCCAGCCTGGCGGCGGCGGGTTTGCGGGAAACCTTTCACTTCGCCCAGGGCACAGTGCCGTTTTATGTATGTCCGGTTCGTCGTTACCGGCAATGCCCGATAGGGGAGGTGACAATGCCATGAACGAGACACTTATCGTCAACGGTTTCCAGGCGGCCGGTGTGGCCGCCGGACTGAAAAAAAACGGAAAAAAAGACCTGGGGTTGATCTTTTCGACCGTTCCGGCTGCCGCAGCTGGCGTTTTTACGCGCAACCGGATTCAAGCCGCTCCAGTCGTTTTAGACCGCAATAGAATTGAGTCCGGCACAGGCCGTGCCATCGTCGTCAACAGCGGCAACGCCAACTGTTGCACCGGCGAGCAGGGGATGCAGAACGCGATGGCGATGACAAAAGCCGTTGCCGACGGACTCGATTTGCCCGTGGAGCAGGTGCTGGTAGCCTCGACCGGTGTGATCGGCGAACAACTGCCGATCCAAAAAATCAAGACGGCGGTTCCGGCCCTGCTTGGCGCTCTGAAACCCGAAGGGCTTTCCGATTTGGCCGAGGCGATTATGACCACCGACACGGTCTCCAAGATGGTTGCCGTGAAAGGTCAGCTCGACGGAAAAGGGTTTCATCTCGCGGCGGTCGCCAAGGGTGCCGGCATGATTCGGCCCGACATGGCGACCATGCTCTGCTTTGTCATCAGTGATGTCGAGCTGCCGGCAGCGGTCATGCAGACCATGCTGAAGGCCGCTGTCGACCGGTCTTTCAACCGTATTACCGTTGACGGCGACATGAGCACCAACGACACGGTGATCTTCATGGCCAACGGTGCCTCCGGCGTGGCGGTTGAGACCCGCGAAGCACACCAGGTGGTTCAGAGCATGCTCGACGATGCCCTGCTCCAACTGGCGCGACTCTGTGTCAAGGACGGCGAAGGAGCCACCAAACTGGTCGAAGTGCGGGTAAACGGGGCGGCCTGTGACTCGGATGCCCGCAGCGTGGCCGATACGGTGGCGAACTCCAGTCTGGTGAAAACCGCCCTGTTCGGCCAGGACGCCAATTGGGGCAGAATACTGGCGGCGGCCGGTCGGGCGGGTGTTCCGATCGATCCGGCCCGGGTGGATATCTACTTTGACAAGGTGATGATGGTTAAAGACGGGCTCGGCCGGGGAAAGCCGGTTGAAGCGCAAGCAACTGCCGTGCTCAAAAAACCGGAATTTGTAATCACGATCGACCTTAAAATGGCCAGTGGCAGCGCATCGGTTCTAACCTGTGATTTTTCGCTCGATTATGTCAAAATCAATGCCGATTACAGAAGTTGATCCTTTTTCGCTACTGTGTCGACCATCGACAGAAACGTGCGACCGTGTTTTTTTGTTCTGACCATGTCCCTTATCCGCCTGCAGAAGTTCCTTTCGGCTGCCGGGTTCTGCAGCCGCCGTCGGGGAGAAGACTTTATTCGCCAGGGCCGCGTGACAGTCAATGGCGAGACGGTCACGCAACTGGGCAGCAAGGTCGATCCGGGCGCAGACCGGATTGCCGTGGACGGCACATCGATTCTGTGGAAGCCTGAAGCTGTGTATATCGCCTTGAACAAGCCGGAAGGCTATGTGACCAGTTGTGATCACCCCGGAGAGAAAACCGTTGTCGATTTGGTCGCCGTCGATCAACGGGTGTATCCGGTAGGACGATTGGACAAGGATTCCACCGGTTTGATTTTGCTCACCAATGACGGCCGACTCCATCACCGTTTGAGCCACCCGTCTTTCGACCATGAAAAAGAATACGAGGTGACCGTCACCAAGCCGATTCCGGTTCACGCCCTTCACAAACTCGCCGCCGGCCTGCCGCTAATGGGAACCCGCACCCGTCCGGCCGGTGTGCGGAAGTTGTCCGATAGGCGCTTCAGGATCGTCCTCAAGGAGGGCCGGAACCGGCAGATTCGCCGAATGGTTAGAAAGGTGGGCAACCGGGTCGTGAAGCTGAAGCGCATCCGGGTGGCCTCCATCCTCTTGGGTCAGCTGGAGAAGGGCCGCTGGCGGTACCTCAGCGAGATCGAAGTTAAAAGCCTGCAAGAATTGATAAAAGACTAAATATCGGATCGAGATCATGAGGAGTTCTGAATGATGGTAAATTTTGACGATTTGGTTTTCGGGCGCGAGAAAATCGCCGTGGTCGGTCTCGGTTATGTCGGTCTGCCCCTGGCGGTCCACTTGTCCAAGCACTTCGATGTTGTCGGCTTTGATTTGAAAACCCAGCGTATAAACGAACTGGCAGCCGCTAAAGACCGAACGCTCGAGGTGCCGGAATCAGAGCTGAAAAAGGTAGAGATAGACTTTACCGACAGCCCCGAGAAACTGTCACGGTGCCGGCTGGTTATCGTAGCGGTTCCGACGCCTATCGATCGTTACAGAATACCGGACCTGGATCCGCTGCGCGGCGCCTCGACAATTGTCGGTGAGCATCTGACGAAAGGCGCCTGCGTGGTGTTCGAGTCGACGGTCTATCCCGGTGCAACCGAAGAGGTATGCGTCCCCATCCTCGAGGAGCGCTCGGGGTATACCTTTGGCGTGGACTTTTCAGTGGGGTACTCTCCGGAACGAATCAACCCGGGCGATCGGGTTCACACCATCGACAGAATCGTTAAGATCGTATCGGGCTCGGACGAACAGACCACGGACCTTCTCTACCAAGTCTACGGCCGAATCGTACCGGCCGGCATACACCGGGCGTCTTCAATTAAAGTCGCCGAGGCCGCCAAGGTCATCGAAAACACACAGCGCGACTTGAACATTGCGCTGATGAATGAGTTGTCGATGATTTTCGATAAAATCGGCATCGACACCACCGAGGTTCTCGAGGCGGCGGGAACCAAGTGGAACTTTCTGCCCTTCCGTCCCGGTTTGGTGGGGGGGCATTGTATAGGGGTCGACCCCTATTATCTGACGGTCAAAGCCGAGTCCCTGGGGTATCACCCCGAAATAATACTGGCCGGCCGCAGAATTAACGACGGAATGGGCAAATACGTGGCGGAGAAAGCGGTCAAGATGCTCATCTCCGCCGGCAAACCGGTCCAAGGGTCCACCATCGCCGTCCTTGGTCTGACCTTCAAGGAGGACGTCCCTGATCTCAGGAACACAAAAGTGGTGGACATCATCGCCGAGCTATCCGACTACGGTGTCCGGGTTATCGTTCACGATCCGCTCGCAGACCCGGATGAGGCCCGACGCTATTACGGCCTCGAGTTGCGGCGGTTGGAAGAAATCGACAGGGTTGATGGGGTGATCATCGCGGTAAACCATGAGGCCTACCGGAAAATGGGAATGAATAAGATTGCGGCTTTCTGCAACGACAACGTCCCCTTGGTTTTGGATGTCAAAGGCGGATTCAGTGCCGGCGAAGCCGCAGGGAAGAACATTAGATACTGGCGGCTGTGATATCCGTTATTCGATGTAAAGCTGTTGGCCCGGGAAAATTTTGCTGGCGCTGGAAAGCTGATTAATGTCCAGGAGCCGGTTCAGGTTCATTTTGTGCTGCTGTGCGATGGCAAAAGGGCTGTCTCCGGCTTGGACGCTGTAGACGCGGTAACTGCTGCCAGCTGCGGATTTAGCAGTGCGACTCTGGTCGCTGCCGGGAAGCTTGAGGACCTGACCGGTATAGAGCTTGGTGGAGCGAAGATTGTTGATTTTCTGAATTTTCTTGGTGGTTGTACCGTAGCGTTTGGCGATGTTCCAGAGGTTGTCGCCACGTACCACCTTGTGGGTCTTTGCCGCCGCCACCTTGGTGCTTGAAGTGCGGACTGCTCGGTACCGGCGTCCGGCCGTGGGAATTTTCAACAGGCGTCCGGCAACAATGTAATTCGAGCGTCGCAGGTTGTTGGCCCGCATGATGCTTCTCACGTGGACACGGTATTTTCGGGCAATGGTCGAAAGGGTTTCTCCGCGACGTACGCGATGATAGACAACCGCACGGGTCGGGGGTTTGGATTCGGGGATGCTGTCCAGTTTAGCCGTCAGTACGTCACCGGTTCCGGCCGGCACCTTGAGGAGGTATTTGTCGGGCGGCGCAATTTTATAGCGCAGCTCGGGATTAAGGGCCGACATCTGAACTTCCGTGACGCCGATGCTGGTGGCGACGTTTTTCAGATGGACCTGCCGGGTGATTTCAATTTCCTCGTATTCACTGGGGGAGTCGAGCTGAATATCGTTCAATCCGTAGCGGTCCTTATTTTCGATAATGTAAAGGGTCGCCAGAAACCGCGGTACGTAACGGGCTGTTTCGTAAGGCAGGCGTTCGTAAAGGTCCCAAAAATTGTCGAGATAGTTGACATTCTGCTCCCTGATGACGCGCAGTACCCGTCCTTCGCCGCAGTTGTAGGCGGCCAACACGGTCGTCCAGTCGCCGAAGATCTGGTGAAGTTCTTTAAGATAGGCGATGGCCCCGGCGGTTGCCTTGTCGGGGTCCAGGCGCTCATCGATGTATTTGTCTCGGCTGAGCCCGAATTTATAACCGGTCGACGGAATGAACTGCCACAGACCGAGGGCTCGGGCTTTTGACAGGGCATTGACTTTGAACCCGCTTTCGATCAGCGGCAGCCAGGAGAGTTCGGTTGGCAGACCGGCTTCGCGCAGGGAGGCAACGATCTTGGGCCGATAACGACCGGAACGACGGTAGGATTCAATGAAAAAGTTGTGTTCGGAGCCGGTGGTAAAATTATTAATTTCAGCTTGGACATGGCGGTTAATCACCATCGGAATCGCGTTGTGATTTCCGTTGACGACGATGTTGCGGGAAGCATAAATTTCGAGGATGCGCTTGGATATCAGGAATCGCAGATCTTCCTTCTGCTGGATGAGCTTGGGCTGGTCGGAAGTATCCACATCGAGAATCAAGGCATAGGCTTGGTCCAACGCCTCGAGAGCGTTATCCAATTCGCCCTTTTGCCAGAACACCTGCGAAACTTCACAATAGTTGAGAGCTTCGTCCAATAGTTTTTGCACCGATTTCTCGGGCGCCGACAAATCCGGCGTGCCCGGATTGTCCGATTCCTCGATGGCAGCCTCTTTGTCGGTCGATTCTTCGAGTGTCGCAACCCCGGTCTCTTCGGTTCCGGTGTCAGAATGGGCCAGCTCCCCGGCAACGGATTTTGAAAAGAGGCCCGCGCGTTTAACGGCCGTCTCGCTGTCGGCTTTCCGCTGAGCGGAATCTAATGGGTCGGGGGTCGGACCGGAACGTGTATTGGGACGGGATGAGGCACAACTAATCAATATTAATACTAAAAACGAGATGGTAACGACGAGGTACAACTGAACTGTTTTTGATTTCATAGCCCGATTCTTTTGGTGTGCGAAAGTGTTGAGTTTGAAAGCCGGCGAAATTAACACAACGCGCGCGGATGGATCCATCCGCGGCACGCAGTTACCCAGATGCCCAAGTCTAAAAAGTATACCATATAAGTGTTGGGGATGGAATACCATTTTTATTACTCATTCGGTGCTTTATGTACTGGCGGGGGGCAACCCTTGGCGTCGGTTCTAAAAATTGTGCAGCCGCTTTTTTTTGTTGACATCAATACTATTTATTAATATCCATAAAAGTTTTTCAAAATGTAAACCCTTGATGAGCTGTTTTATTTGGGACCCTGAGAGGCTGCCAGAGATATATTTCTTTTTTCGATGGCAGGTGATTGTAATAAGCATAATTAGGAATAATGAAGAGATATTAACCGAAATAAGGCATATTAATCTTTATAAATCAGGTTGTTCGACTTTTTTGGCACGCCATACTCAATATTTTTAGTTGATATTTATAAAAAATACGTTTAAAAGGGGAAGTTATTTTAATTGTGAGTCTTGGTCATCATCGTTTCACAACTTATCATTGCCGTATCGCTAAACTGTTGATTGCCGAGCCAGAGTAGCTCAGTTGGTAGAGCAGCTGATTTGTAATCAGCGGGTCGCGGGTTCGACTCCTGTCTCTGGCTCCAGTCACCTTTGAGGTGGGGTTCCCGAGCGGCCAAAGGGAACAGACTGTAAATCTGTCGGCGAAGCCTTCGGAGGTTCGAATCCTCCCCCCACCACCAACCTTAATGCAAGTTGGATGTAGGAGATTTCGATTTAGCAATCGAAGTCGTTAGTGAACTACACGGCTTCCCGCATCGGTGTCACGCGCAAGCATATGGAAACGGTGACCGTTTCATCTCTGTTGCGTGTTGGGGCGATATGGAACTTACGGTGATTGAATCATTGGGCGGGCGTAGCTCAGTTGGTAGAGCTTCAGCCTTCCAAGCTGAATGTCGCGAGTTCGAGTCTCGTCGCCCGCTCCACCCCGGCAAACCGAAGGATCTGCCAACAGCGAAGTCTGTCACGGCGTGCACTTCGAGCCCACGTAGCTCAGTAGGTAGAGCGCTTCCTTGGTAAGGAAGAGGTTCACCGGTTCGATTCCGGTCGTGGGCTCCAGGCTATCCTTGGTGCAACGG
Source organism: uncultured delta proteobacterium (assembly GCA_963787235.1). GTDB lineage: Bacteria > Desulfobacterota > Desulfobacteria > Desulfobacterales > SG8-13 > JARFQH01. Next base: position 75 of record CAWBCG010000074.1, on the reverse strand, counting down.
GCCTGATAACCTCGCCTTCGCTAACCGAGACGAGACTATTTTGCCAATTCAGAATGTTTTGAATTCCAAAACCAG
>CAWBCG010000073.1:0-10202 GCA_963787235.1 uncultured delta proteobacterium | reverse complement strand
CGTTTGCCGCGAATGGTTCGCATGGCATCCATCGGCAAATCGACCAGATTCACACCATCGAAGAGAATTCTGCCGTGCACGATTTTACCGGGTGGATCCGGAATGAGCCGCATGATCGACAGGGCGGTGACGCTTTTTCCGCAGCCGGATTCACCGACGACGCCGAGCACTTCTCCTTTTTCGAGGAAGAAGGAAACGTTGTCGACGGCGGCGGCCGTGCCGTCAAAAGTAGAAAAATGAGTTTTGAGTTCTTCGATATCGAGCAGATGGGGATGGGCGATCATGGTTATGCCTGTAGGGCGTGTTCGATGCTATAGGCTTTAAGGTAAAGATTTTGGCAAGGCCGGAGGGATGAGGCTGCATTGTATAATACGCCAACGACCGATAACGCAGTCCAAAACCTTTATCGTAAAGCCTATAGTAAACACCTACCATCGGACACAACTGTTGGCAAGAAAAAACCACTCCCCTTTTGCGGCGCCGTCGGTTCTGACAGGTGAAAATTATTGACCCAATGACCAAACCGGTCGACATCAGCGTGTACGGCGTACCCGTGCCCCCGAACTCGGGCGTGTCCCGGGCAGAATTGACTATTTCGAGTCCATCCACGGGTAGTTGATGGTGCGGGTGAGTGTCCAATACATAAATAGGATTATTTCTCGTTGGACAAGGCCGAAAAAGATTTTGTGGCAAAGCATACTTTACGTATGCCGCAGCCGGAAACCCAAGGAGAACGCAGTATAGCGGAAAAAAATTATTTAGGATGGACACTTGTTCCGGCAGCTTTAATAAAAGCGTGGAAAAGTTTTCCGGAATTCTGGTCGACTTTCCAGGTCCCTTCAGGATGCCACTGAACGCCGACGACGAATTTTCGCGCAGGGTCTTCGACGGCTTCCACCACCCCGTCTTCCGCAACGGCACTGGCGATCAGTCCAGCGGCCGTATCCTTGACCGCCTGATGGTGTTTGCCGTTCACCCAAACCGTTTTTCGTTTGAAAATCCCGGCCAGGCAGGTGCCGGATGCGATCTTGACACTGTGGGTGTTGATCGATTTATCGGCTTTCTGATTGTGATTGATGGCCCCCTCGATTTGGCTGGGGATATCCTGGTAGAGCGTTCCGCCCAGGCACACGTTTAACGTTTGAATGCCCCGGCAGATGGCCAGGATCGGAAGGTCTTTCCGGTGGGCTACTCGGGCGGCCTTGAGCTCCATCCGATCGAGTTCGTCGTCGATTTCTCCCAGATTTGCACGGGGCGGCTCACCGTAGTGTCTCGGATGGATGTCCGGACCGCCGCTCAATATCAAACCGTCGATGTGCTCAAGGATCGTCGCCAGTGTTTCGCCGTCCTGTGCAACCGGCAGCAGGACCGGCGCGCCGCCGTAATGACTTACAGCCCGGCTGTAGTCATCGTAGGTGTAGTCCATGAAATGTCCTGGAGAATAACTGCTCCAGGCACCTCCGACAATCCTGGAACAGGTGATGGCGATCAGAGGTTTCATCATTCAGTTTCCCATGTCTTCGTTATGGCTTGTCGGCGATAAATCTTTTTTTTGCAGATGCGGCAATGGGAATTTATGGCACATCGCGGCGACGATTTCAACGGCTGTCTGAGGGCGTTTCACGGGCGCAGATGCCGGTGTGAGGTCCGTTAACCGTATTTCGACGACATAATACTTGACTTATTTCGGTGCAGCCGGTTTGCTGTTCTAAACGCATATCGCCCTTCGGGCCGCCACGGTGCATGAAAATGACGCGCCGGAGCCCGGATGAACGGATGCGAAAAGCGGCTGACTGTCTGAGTCGCATTACATTCTATTTTCGTACTAAACGCTACTGGTCCTTAAGCCACCACTGGTTCCGGGTTCCGGGTTCTGAGTTTCAAGTTTCAAGTTTCTATTTGCTGGTCTGTTTCTATTTCCGTGTTAAAGATGTCGATCGAGCGGTTGCCGGTCAGCCTATTGACATTCGATCATCTCTTTTATTAAAAGTGGTTACAAAACCTCAGATCGCGTCGAAGATCAAGGCGGGGGCCGACGAAAAAGAACGGCATACATGAGAGTGTGTACGCAGGGTCGCGGGGAAGGGGCCCTGAGGCCCAGCCGGAGGAGGCCCGCAACGCAGAGGTCCTGCGTCAGATGGGGTTTTGAAATCACTTCTAAAAAATTCCTGGCATTGGTGCGGCGCAGGCCGCCGGGTGAATCGTCAAGCGGAAAATACGTCCGCTTCGTATGCTACTCCTCAAAAGATGGTGGGTGATCCATATGGGAAAATTGGCCAAAGTCCTTGTCGGTGTTCTTATCTTTGCCGCACTCTGCATCCTGGTCTACGTCAATGTCATGAAATGGCACAAGAAGACCGTTCAAAAGGCCATTACCGCCGAACAGAAAATATGGCAGGAAAAAACCGAAGGGTTGGAGCAACGGGTCGCCGGTCTTGAAAAAACACTGTCTGAAGCCGAAGGGCCCGCCGAAGAGGATGAAAAACTAACGGAAGCTCTGGGTCAAAGATCGGCCGAAGTCGATGAAGGAAAGCCTATCGTACTTGCGGATGTCGATGCTCAGGTCAAGACCTTTTTTGCCTATCTCGAACAACAACCGTATATCAAAGCCTACAAGCTGAAAGGTGGGGTTTATCAGCAGTATGTGGAATCGGTTGACCTGCTGTCAAAGAACGAGCCGGTTCTGGTTGGAGAAACGGACAGCCTTCACCGGTTGTTCAAAAACATGGCGCATTTCTACCGGGTTTTAGGAAAGCAGCGGATCAGTGTGATTAAAAGCGTACTCGATGAAGAGTATGAAATCATCGAACCGGTTATGCAGACATTCTACCGCTGGTATACGTTGGAAGGCGGCTCGAAAACGTCAACGGCCGGTCGGCCTTCCCCGAAGGTCCTGTATTCATATTCATGTTATTTCCTGAACACCATTTCGGGCCGCACCTATCTTTTACGGCGGGATTCGAAAATCAGAGTGCTGACTTATTTTTACTGTTTGAAAATTATCGACCTGGCCAACAACAAAAAACTGAATTCGCTGGGAATCGATATCAGGCCGCTGATCAAGACGGCCTATCAGGATATCAGGAACCTGATGGGACTTTCGAATCGCAAGGCTTATATCGAGGAATTGGAACGGTTGGACCGGAAGTACAGCGCCCCTTGAAGCAGTTAAAAAAGATTATGCGGCCTGCGAGACGATGATATTAGATAGATCATCGACAGAATTGTTCCCAAATTCATTAAGCTTCAGAAATGATCAACACGGGACACGGCGCCTTCTGCAAAACCTTTGCGGTAACACTGTCCCTTCGTGAACATCCGTTAGAGCTGCGGCCCCGTGTGGTCATGACGATAAGATCGGCCGGCAGTACATAGGCCAACGCGTTAATCTCATCGGCCGCCTCCCCGTTGCGGAGCACCTGATTCCAGGAACAACCGGCATATGCCGGCAAACTGACCGGCGGAATCCCGCTGGCTTCTCCGACGTGAACCAGCGAAATCCTGACAGTTTTATCCCCCATGGCATGTCCGAGTGCGGCCGCGTCCTTTATGGCCGATTCGGGGCTAGGTTCTCGAACCACGGGTACCATTATATTGCGGATGGTAGCGGTGCCGTTTTCGCTCGAGATGAAGCCCTCGGTTCGCTCGGGGATGAAGAGAATCTGCGCGCTTGTTCGCTGCATGAGGTAAAAGAATGAGTTGTCGTATGTCCGCTGCAGCAGGTCGTTCTGAAGGCTGGCGGAAAGCACGATCAAGTCAACGTTGTGGTTCTCCAGGTGATAGGCGATCGCTGCAGCCGGGTTCAAGGCATTTTGGTCGATTTTTTTGACGGCTATCCCCAATTCATTAAAAACCGCGGCGCGACGGCTGCCGTTTCTGAGGATTTTCCACTGCTCGAGTGTAGTTCGCACGGGCGGGTTGTGCGGCCAGTTTTTTTCGGTTGCATTGACGGACTTGGTCAAAACGATCGACAGTTCGGCGCCTAACGTAAGAGCGATTTTAAGTGCATGCACGAAGGCGATTCGACCGGCCTTGGAAAAATCAGCCAGGTGGAGGATCGAAAACTTGTTTTTTTTCTCCATGTCACGCATCTTTTCGAAAAATTAAAGAAACGGGATCGGTTTTCCTGTCCGGTAGGCAAGGGCCGAACAAGTGGCGATCAGGTGGCCCTCACCGTCGATGACCCGAATGTCATATCCTGCGGTTTTCCGGGTTTGGCTGACCCTGTTCGCCTCGGCGCGCAGGCGGGTTTTCTCCTGCGGGCTTGCAATATAGGTGACGTTGACATTGAGCGCCACGGCAATGGTTCCCTCCGTTTGTCCGGCGGTTTCGAAAGCCTCGTCGATGAGGCCGTAAATCGCACCGCCGTGAGCGCGTGCGTAGATATTGCTCGCCAGTCGGGGGTCAAAGGTCATTTCCACAACCGATCGGCCGTCGTCCAGCTCGATCAACTCTATGGCAAAAGTCCGGGCGAAAGGCTCGTTCTTGACCGCCGCGACGATAGCGGCTTTGACCCGGGAATCCATACAAACCTCCAGTGGACATCTTAACCGACACTGGCGCGATTTCGGCGCCGCCGGGTGAGGGTTAAAGGACCGCGCTTTCATAAACCGTAGCGTGCAACTTGTAAACCCCGACCGCAAATTTCTGTATCATACCACATTTCCGGATCGGAAATCGACTAGGACCTTTAGAAAATAGGCAGAGGCACTAAGTGGCGAACAAACCCACCGTTGCACCGTTTTTCAGGTTCACCAGGCCTTCTTCGCAGATCCGTAAATACGGGATGGCTGCACCCGTCAGGGTGACCAGTGTAAGGAGAGGGTCGGGAAAAGGACAGCCGAGTCGATTCACCGATGCTTTGATCTCTGCCAGTTTTGCGGCCACCCGTTCGAGGGCTTCTTCCGACATGAGTCCGAACACCGGCAGCGGCAGTTCTGCTTCGATCGTGCCATCCGCCACAACGACCACGCCCCCCTGCAATTTACGGATGCGATTCACGGCGATCGCCATGTCACCGTCGTCGGCTCCCGCAACGATGATGTCGGAGGTGTCCCAGGCCGCGCTGCAGGCCAGGGCACCGGCTTTCAGACCGAATCCTTTGATTAAACCGACGAATCTCTTGGCGGGAACGTGTGCGCGGTCGATGGCCGCGACTTTGACAAGGTCCCGACCGGGATCTGCGTTTAGCCGATCATCAGTCACTAATAGATCCAAAACAATTTCCTTCGTCACCAGGTCGGTCACCATTTCGATCACCCGCACAGTGACACGGTCTGCCCCCTCGGCCACGATCTGAAAATCAGTCGGCGCAACATCATCCGGCAACAGTACCGACGTGAGACTGGCCGGCAGATAGCGGTGGCGCCGGGGTTCGACCAACAAACGCCCCTGGCGGGCAATCACTTTGCCGTTGCTGATGACAATCTCGGCCCGAAACGTCTTTAGATCCGGGAGAACGAGCATATCGGCCGACCGGCCCGGGGCAATGCCGCCGATAACCGCGTCCAGCCGAAAGTGTTCGGCCACGTTGAGCGTCGCCATCTGGACCGCGACGATCGGATCGAAGCCGTGTTCGATTGCCTTCCGGACCACGAATTCCATCCCGCCTTTTTCGGTCAAATCCTGGGGGCTGAGACCGTCCGTCACCAGGATCAGCCGGCGTGTGTCGACGCCGGCATCTTTTACGGCGGCGATGGCTTCGAGGTCCCGGCGGATGCTTCCTTCCCGTATCATGACATGGATGCCCAGGCGCAGACGCTCCAGCACTTCATCGACTGTTATCGGTTCATGACAGGAGGAAATACCGGCCGCCAGGTAAGCCGCCAGTTTGTTCCCCCTGGCACCGGCTGTATGCCCTTCGAGCGGCTTGCCGGAGTGAAGGGCCGCCTCCAGCGTGGGCAGCGCCAGCTCAGGCTTCTGGAGGACTGTTTGCCAGTAGGATTCGCCCAGCCCGACGATGTCTTCCCGGGATAACAGTTCTTTCAGGTCGGCTGTGTTGATCCCATGCGCCCTGCGGCTGATAGAAGCCATGAAAGGCGCCGTGGAAAAAATCTTGATCGGCTGGTCGCGCAGCGCATCCAGAAAGTCATTGACGCCGGCCAAGCCGGCGACCGCATACACCTCGAGGCTTTCGGTTACGAGAGCCGTGGTTCCACCGGCCATGATCGGCCCGAGAAATGCCTCGACACTGCCGAGCCAGGCGAGGTGCGTGTGGCCGTCGATCAGTCCCGGAATGAGTATTTTCCCGGCGGCATCGATGATTTCCGTTTGAGGGCCGATTTTGTTTTCGGTGTCCTTTCCGACGTAAGCGATCCAGGAACCCTTGGTGCAGACCGCCATCCCTTCCAACACCTCACCCGTATAAACGTTCAACAACCGGCTGTTGACCACCGCCAGGTCGGCGAATTCCTGTGCGAGGGCAACCCGCATCAACTGCTGAATGTCCTTTCTTGCGCCTGATGATGACGTATGTCGGGTTTTCATTTTTCATTTCCCTCCGTCTCGCTAATACTTGCGCCGGTCGGGCATCGCATTACCGTCACCGGCCACTTTGTTTTCGAAGAAATTTCAGGATGACAAAGGCACAGGCCCGGGGCTGTTCCATGGGGACAAAATGGCCCGAGCGTGGAATTTCCTGTAGTTCGAATTCCGGTCTTACGGCCTTGATGCGACTGGCCGCCTGCCTTAAAAACGTTTCCGAGGCCTCGCCGCGAACAACGAACACCGGGCAGGCGATCTTTTTCACGTACGACCAGACGTTGAGGGGAACCGATTCGAAAATCTGGGCTTCGAGTTCCGGATCACATTTTAAAATGGCACTATGCGTGTCCTTTTCAAGCAGGCCGCACTCCAAATAAGCCTCGATAAAGTCTTTCGACCAGGATTTAAAAATACCCCGACCCTCGGCAAAACGCCTCAAGGCCGTCTGTTTGTCCTTAAAAACCCGTTTCCGCTTGCGGGCCATACGGGCCGGTCCAATGGCGCTGCGCAGGCCCAGGATTTTCATGGCGGCCATACGCCAGAGGAATTTCTGGGGAAAAATCACCGGATCGATCAAAACAAGGGCGTTAAACAGGCGGGGGTATTTTGCGGCGGCAATGCAGGTGGTGACGGCTCCCAACGAATGACCCATCCCGATGACCGGCGGCGTCATGGCCTTTTCGATGGTTAACTTCAGATCGTTGGCAAAAATGTCCCAGTGGCGAATGCGCGGGGCACCGGAGACTCTGGAACCTCCATGTCCGCGGACATCGCTGGCGAAGACATGAAAATCGACCATCAAATGTCTGAGGAAAGGTGTGTAAGTGCCGGCGCAGAAGCCATTGGCGTGCAAAAAGTGGAGCTGCGGCCCACTGCCGCCCCAATCCAGATGATGGAGCCGTCCTTCCGGCACTTCAACAAAGCCTTCCACCGGTTCACGGTCTGGTGTGGAATTCATTACCTGAAACATTTTCCGGAAAGTGGTTTAACCGGTTAACGGTCTAATTATATTATATAAAATATTACGGCAGGTATGTCAAACACCGATTTTGTGGCACGGCTTGCTGAGATTGTAAAATGAAAGCTGAAACAGAAGCGATGCTTCCGATAACATCTTTTTGCGTACATTCCCCCAACCAATCTACGTCTTTTTACCCAGACTCGCGTGTTTCCGGAATTGATAAGTACTTATATGATACTGAAATTTTTGTTTATTTATATAAAAACCGCGTTCCTGGTATATTTATTGAAACCGGATGACGCAGATCCTTATGAATGCACTTCTTGTAAAAAATAACATTATGAAGAATCGAATGATCATCTATGCCCTTGCTTTGTTTTGGTTGTCCACAATCACAACCACCGGCACCTGTTTGGCAGCAGAAAAGGGTCATGCAGAAAAAAACGCTGCACTCGGCGCCGATACGCTGGATGCTCTCAGGTACATACGCGAGGAGGTAAAACTCGCGCGGGATGTGTACGGTGCACTTTCAGACATTTGGGGATTGGCGGTTTTTGAGAATACCGCTAAAAGCAAACAGTCGCTCATGAATGCCGTTTCATACCTTCTGACACCATATGGATTTGACGGTCCGACCGAGGATGCCGGCAAATTTGTCGATTCGGACCTGCAGGAACTGTATTCATATCTGATTGATCGAGGCAAAGTATCGAGGAGCAATGCCATTGATGTCACTATCCTCATTGAACAGACAGTCATTGCCGATCTCAATGATGTCTTTCTTCAGACAAATGAAAAAGATGTTCACAAAGTGCTGACCCTGCTTATGGAAGGCTCAGAAAACCATCTTCATGAATTAAGCCGCTATCTCGTTATGTACTAAAGCAGTTGTGCCAGTTGAGTCGGTTAAGTCGGTTGTGTCAGTTAGGTCAGTTGTGTCAGTTAAGGGATCGATTTTAGAGACTAAACGCTCATGTCCCTTAAGCCACCACTGGTTCCGGGTTCTGAGTTTCGAGTTTCAAGTTTCTATTTGCGGGTCTGATTCTATTTTCGTGCTAAAGCAGTTGTGTCAGTTGAGTCGGTTAGGTCAGTTTTGTCAGTTAAAGAATATCATCTTATAGACCCTTATTGCCAGTTGGGTTCGCGCTTTTCCCGATAGGCCCGTTTGCTCTCTTCGGCATCCGGGCCGTACTGAGTTTGCTCCTGCAGATCGAAGTACATTTTTAAAAAGTCATCATAATCCATGTCGAAAGCCTGGTTCGTTGCCAGTTTGCTCATTCGCGATCCGGTCGAGCAAGCTTTCAAGTATCCATCGGCCACCCTATCAAGATGCGAAAAAAAGTCTTCGCCTTGCACCAGGTAGTCCACCAGCCCGATGACCGAAGCCTCTTTTCCGGTTATGTTCTCTCCGCCGATAATGAGTTTTTTGGCGCGGCCCCAACCGACATAACGTGGCAGGCGCCATGTGGACAAACCGGGGATGAGGGATTCTCGGATGGCCGGCAAGCCAATTTGGCAATCCGGTGTGCTGACCCGGATATCACAGGCCAACGCAAGCTGCAAACCGCCGCCAAGACAGTATCCGTGCATTCCGACGATCACAATTTTTTCCATTTGTTCAAATATGCGCAGGGCTTTTTCCCAGCGTTCATGGTAGCTCATGTCGATCTTGTCGGCCGAAAGTTCTTTTAGGTCGATACCCGTGCAGTACGCCCGCCCTCGTCCGCGAACAACCACCACGCGGATGTCCGGGTCTTCTCGAATAGCAAGGGCCATGCGCTGGAGCAGGACGGTCCCCTCGTTGTTTACCGCATTCAGGTGTGATTCGCGGGTAAATGTCACCCACGCCCGCTTGCCTTCCTTTTCAAGATGCATGGTGTCGGATTGCAATACTGTTTCCATTCAGACCTCTCTTTATTGGGGTTAAAGGTATAATGGTGTCGGTTGTCGGATTCTATTTTTGAGGAGGCCGTCTATCCGACCATTCTTGACATGCCACAATGTAGCCTTAGTTATTACTATATAGATTCTTTACTCAAAAATCCATCGGCTCACACAAGGGCTCTCGAAAAATAAATGGGCGATTTTGTTCGTTGGGGCGCCCGGCCGACGAGGCTTAAAATCGCAGGAATATCTGAATTTTCCGAGATTCTGCACCGGCAGCCGGGCGGGATGCATCGGCGTCCAAAATGAGACGTTAATTTCGAGCGAGCCCTGAGATAAAAGGCGCAAGGCATGAGCCTAATAAAGGAATACCGGAAAGCGGGGATCGATCGTCGCGGTGGTGCGGACCGCAGACAGTCCTCGTTGCAGCGGTATCATGACACCGAAAGACGTACCGGCAATGAGAGACGGGTTTTCGAAGACCGGCGTCTAAGAGGGCTATTGACCAAAAAACAACCAGATCCGAGCCCGGGCCTTATCGGGTTCTTGTTAAAAACCGGCTGGAAAAAGGGTTGGAAAAAAGGAATAAGAAGAAAATCCCATTCGGTTTCAAAAAACACAGTTTATCTGGATGATCCCAAGGAAAGATCAGATGAACGCTTGACTTGTGAGGCTTCCGTTCAAATCTTCGACAAGGATACCAGCGGGTTATTCCCGGCTACCGCCCGCAATTACAGCAAGGTGGGCATGTATTTGGAATCGGATTACGCACCAAGGATCGGCGCGGGTCTCATGCTGGGGATGGTCAATCATAAGGCCGGATCTCCGGTGCCCGAGGATATCTCCAAATACCACTCCCGGGTGATATGGCGCG
>CAWBCG010000072.1:0-54887 GCA_963787235.1 uncultured delta proteobacterium | reverse complement strand
GAGATGGTTGCTTCAGCAAATGGTTCACAGCCGCCTCCATCATATCCTGCCAGACGGTTTTTCCGGTTGAAGACGCATCGATGATGTGATGATTAAATGTTTTATCACGGGCGGACTTGTCTTTGGGGACAATGTAAAATTTCCATTGATTCCATCTTTTTTCCTCCACCAGTTTCTTTAACTTCTTCAGTGGTATAAATTCGTCGCGCTCGTCGATGAAAATCAGGGTGGGCACATTTAATTTTTGACCTGCCGTTTGATTGAATCGGTTGAGGCCGTCGAACAGTGCGTTATAGGCTGAGATGGGAGTTCCCTTTTTATTGGCGAGGTAGGTTTTGGGGGCCATGCTCGGTATAACCAACCGCGGAAAAGGAGATAACACCCGTTCAAGATAAACAGAGGCGTGCAGTCTGATAGCCGGCGCAAGTAAAACCAACTTGTCAAACTCTACGTCCGCATTGGCTGCAAACAGGTCCAATCCGATCAAACCGCCAAAGGAAAATGCGGTCAGAAAAAGGGGTACCCCCTTTTCTTTGCCTCTTTCTTTAAGCTGCAAATAGGCCAGGTAGGCTTCATTCATCCACAGCCGATATGATACGTTCTTAAATGCGTTTAATCTTGCCGCATCTTTATCGATGCCGTTGCCATGGTGATAGTTTTCGCCATGCCCGCGAAGGGATAATCTCAGAACATCGATACCCGATTCGGTCAGCTTTGTTACAATGGGCTGCATCCTGTCGGGCCGCAAATTAAGACCATGAATCACCAAGGCGACACCCTTGATCTCTCCCTGCGTATTACCGTAAAACCATTGCATTGAGTGGTCTTCAGATTGATTTTTTATAGAATCATGAACCGCGGTCTCGGAAGAAACCGCGATGCCCGGCACGCTCGAAAATTTTTTTTTGTTTTCCGGGCTTAAACCGCCGGATGTATCTTCCCGGAAAATCAAAGATATCGTGAGAATAAGACCTAATATGACAACCACTGCAAGCTTCGGTCGCATCGCATTCGCTTTCAGGACGCTTTTGTTTAATCGTCGAATGGTCGACGAATCACTTCATCTTTAATCACCGATATCGACCATCATTTTACCAAAAATAGCGCTTTTGAAAAGGCCAATAAATAGGGATTATTTTTGTGTGACCCCTGAGTGCACCCATATGTTTCACAAAGAGAGATTTATAAAAAGTGCATTTTTGTTCAAGATGCGCAAAAGTTTTGGTTGACATGAAATTGAGAAATAGTGTAACCAGGTACTACAGTGTAGTAGTCGCACGGTGCGGGTCGCTCTTGGTGAATCATTCCGAAACTTGCCGTTCTTATTTCCGTTTCTGCGTTCTGTCTGATCTGTGTATAACACCGTCTTTCTTCGGATGTCTTTTCTGATTTTCTGATACTGGAAGACAGGTGATTTTCGATATCCTAAATCTTGTTCATAAAATATAAGCAGTTTCAAATTACACCTTAATCGGAAAAAGGCCCCCGAAGTGAACCACAGGTTTTCTACAGCGCTTGCAATGATCACGGCAGTCGCAATACCGCTGCTTGTCGGGTGCGGCGACAATACCGAAGTCAAGGTCGTGGATTTTTCGCCGATGGTCAGCGTCGAACAACCCGGAAGACAGGCGTCAACGACCGACAGTTTCCGCGTTGCCGTCGGGGCGATGATTTCCCCGCGCGAAACCGTACACCTGTATCACGATTTGCTCGACTACATTGCTAAAAAGCTGGGTCGTGAGATCGAGCTCGTCCAGCGAAAAACGTATGGTCAAATCAACGAGTTGTTTACCACCGGACAAATCGATTTCGCCTTCATCTGTTCCGGACCATACGCCACGGGCAAAGATCGGTACGGGTTTCATGCCTTGGCCGTGCCGCAGGTTGACGGTAAGCACCTGTATCACTCCTATCTGATCGTCCACAAGGACAGCCCCTACCAGGAGTTTTCGGACTTAAAAGGGAAGATCTTCGCCTTCACCGACCCGGATTCCAACACCGGACACCTCGTGCCCGCCTATTGGCTAAGCCTGCAGGGAGAAATCCCTGAAAATTATTTCGGTAAAACGATATACACATACAGCCATGACAATTCCATAATGGCCGTCGCCATGGATCTGGTTGATGGCGCTGCGGTGCATGGACAGATCTGGGAATATTACAACGCTCGTAACCCTGTCTATACGTCGAAAACCCGCGTTATCAAAAAATCGATCGGTTTCGGCAACCCGCTGCTGGTTGCCGCGCGGCAACTGCCAAGCCGGACGAAGAAAGACATCCGCGAACTGCTGTTCGTTATGCACCAGGACAGAAAGGGGAAAAAGATTCTGGATGAATTAATGATCGACCGGTTCATTGCACCGGATGACCAGTGGTATAAACCTATCGTGGCCATGAAGCAGAAGTGCGATCAAATCCAATGAGGGGTCACGAAAAATTAAGTCCGTGATTTCGGGTGTTGAGGCACCCGGCCGGCATAGCGCGAAAACTTAGGAATATCTGGGTATTCCGAAATTACGCAACGCAGACGGACGGGATGGATCGGCATCCAAATTGTGACATTATTTTTGAGTGAGCATAAAGCCTGTCATGAAGCTGCAAAGTCTCAAAAGCAAACTGTTGTTAGCGGTATTCACGCTTGTTCTCGGCAGCGGCCTGCTGATCTCACTGCTCGTCACCCACCGTTACAGTGTCAATCTCCTGGACAACATGGTCAACCAGGGCCAATATCTTTCCAAGACCCTCGCTCTCGAGGCCACCGACAAAATTCTCACCAACGATGTCGTGGCCTTGCAGAAACTCCTGAGCGACCACCAATCGGGCAACAATCCCAACGTTGCGTATCTCTTTGTCGTTCGAGAAGGCCGGGTCCTGGCCCACACTTTTGCCGCAGGGTTTCCCATGGAGTTGATCGACGCCAATACGCCCCAAAGCGATGAATCCGGAAATATCTTGCGTATCGCTTCTGATACCGGCGAAGAGTTCCTTGATTTTGCGTGGCCGGTTTTAGCCGGTCAAGGCGGCACCCTGCGCATCGGCATTTCCGAAAAACCGTATCGTATCCGGATCAATCGGTTGTGGCTGCAAATAGCCGCCATAACCATCGGCATCCTTATTGTGGCCCTGGGCGTCAGCTACCTGTTCATCAGGCGGTTTACCGAACCACTGACGGCGCTGGCCGAAGCCGCCGAAGGAATCGGTAGCGGCAACATGGACATCGATGTAAAATCCACCGGAGAAGACGAGATCGGCCGCTTGACGACATCCTTTAACCACATGATCGTCCGCCTCCGCAACCATACCCAAACACTCGAAAAAAAAGCCGTGGAACTCGACCGGGCCCAAGGGCAGACCCGAAGATCGTTCGAAATTATCCAAAAGATCGGCACTCAGTCCACGCTGCAAGATGTCTGTTCTTATTTGGTCGAAAAACTTCAAAGAATCGTCACCTGCTCCAATCTCATGTTATTGATCATTAGTCGCAGTCAGGAATCTGTGTTTGCGTTTACCGGCAATCGAATAAGGGTGCTGCCGAGAGCATCCTTTGATGACGCATGGAAGTTATTGGAAAAAGTGGAAGATATCTCTTTTATCGATAAAAATAATCTCAAAGTGTCCATTATATCCGAAGCCTTCCCCGCTGCGCACCGGTTAGCAGCTTTCCCTGTGAATTTCGAAAACCAATTACTCGGAACCCTATTGGTCGGTTGCCCGAAGGTGTGCCGGTGTAACACAAAAGACCTGGAGGTGATGAACTTAATTTTACAGGAATCCGCCGGCGCAATTAAACGCGCCGCAAGGCAGAAAGAGGACCTGGAGCGTATCAAAAGCCAATTGGAAGCTCAGTCGGAATTCAATGGTATCGTCGGCAAGGATACACAAATGCAGACCATATATAAGCTCATTCAAGATATCGCGCCGACTGATGCCACAGTCATGATTCAAGGTGAGAGTGGCACCGGAAAAGAACTGGTGGCCAGGGCCATTCATGATCAGAGCCTTCGCAAAGCCGCACCGTTTATTGTTATTAATTGTTCGGCGTACCCAACGACGCTGTTGGAAAGCGAGATCTTCGGTCATGAGAGGGGCGCCTTCACCGGGGCCCTCAGGCAGAAGAGCGGACGATTCGAACAGGCGGACGGTGGAACCGTATTTTTAGATGAGATCGGCGAAATTCAGCTGTCGGCCCAGATCAAACTGCTGCGAGTGATTCAAACGCAGAAGTTCGAGCGCTTGGGAGGCGAGAAAACCCTTGGTGTGAATGTACGCATCATTGCCGCCACCAATAAGGATTTGCTTGAAGAGGTGAAACGGGGCAATTTCAGAGAGGATCTTTTTTACCGTCTCAATGTCATACCGATTCAAATGCCTCCCTTGCGAAACCGCCGCAACGATATTCCCCTGTTGGCACGCCATTTTTTACACCGTTTCGCGGTCGAACAGGGCAAAGAGGTTCAGGATTTTAGTTCCGAAGCCATGCGGATGCTGTTGGACTACTCCTGGCCTGGAAATGTCCGCGAATTGGAAAACAGTATCGAACATGCCCTGGTGCTGGCCAAGGGTGAACGCATTGAAGCCACCGATATGCCCTCGGTACTCAGGACAGCAAAACCGTCATCAAAGAAGATAGCCCGCCGAACGATTTTGGATAATGAAAAAAAGCTTCTGCAGGAAACCCTGGAAGAATGCGGTTGGAACAAAAAGCTTACCGCCCAAAATCTTGGAATCAGCCGCAGCACCTTATACAGCAAACTCAAGAAATACCGGATTTTGATGCCCACCATTCACTGACCGTCCGACCTGACCGGCCGACCGTTGTCCCAAGAACCTCATTAAATATCCCGAATTCAATTGTGCAGTGCTATTCAGTCCGCATCCCATCCATTTCGGGCAATATCGTCCGGCCGGATCCGGATGACTCCGGCAAAGTCCGAAAAAAAGCCGTCTGCGCAAGTGCGGGCACGTGCCTGAACCGACGGTTTGTCCGCTCTACCAAAGCGTGTACAATTTCCGTACACAGGCAAACACCTTATTTTATTGTTGATTTAAACTTCGGCCGGCGGTGCGTTTTTGATCTGGACACACTGCCGGCCGTTTTCTGTCGAGGCCGCCGCGATCGGTTATTCTGCGATCCGGCCAAGTTGCATAAAATTAGTGACATCTTTTCAGCATGTTAGGGACGCTCGACCTTATTTTCAAACGCGGGGAACCCGGAGACGACCACCCTGGCACAACCCTTGCTCAAAAGTGACTGAAAAACAAGGAATTTCTCCTCGCCACCCTATCGGAACGAAAAGACGTCCCAGGGGGTATCAGCTTACGATGACAAAGAGAATCGTTGTGCTCGATGCAGACCTTGCCCAATGCCAGGAGATCAGTATCCTGTTGAGCAGCCTTGATGTCACAGCCATTCATTCTCTGCCGGAATTACAAGAATATTTAACTGAGAGCGATTGCCGGGTCATATTGATCGACCTGGATACGATATCCATCGACAATCGGACGTTGGTTCAAATGAAGCGGCAGCACCCCGAAATCGACATCATCGCAAAATCCGAGCACCCGTTTCACCCGGAGTTGGAGGAAGCCTTGCGAAACTCCATCATCGCATGCCTGTCAAAACCTCTGGACTCCGACGAGCTGAACTTCTGGTTGAAGAGCATCTTTCAAAACTGCTCACCTCCGGAAAAATCGTTGAATCGAATTTTGAGCTGACAGTTGCCGTTATGGCATCGAACATCGTGGCGGCTGGTCGCAGGATGTCAATCCGAAACGGCTTGCAACGGTTTCATCCCACACGCAGATTCATCAAGGAGAACACCATGGCGAAAAATCGTCTTGCAGTAGGGTTGGTTTTCGGGCTGGCGGTGCTGTCGCTGACGGCTTGCGGCGGCGAGAAACCGGTGGATGTCAAAGCCATCATGGCTCAGCCCCAAACTTTTGTGGGTTCCGACACTTGCAAGATGTGCCATTTGGAGCACTACGATTCCTGGAAAATGACCTTGCACAGTCGCACGCTCCAGGATGCCCAAAACAACCGCGACGCGGTTGTCGTCGACTTTGACCCGGATAAAATCAAGAAGAGTCTGGGGGAGTTCGGCGATAAACTGCAGGTGCCTGCCGATGAGATTTTCATCCCCAAGTTTGAAGAAATTCAATACACGATCGGCACCCAGTGGAAGCAGGGCTACGTCGTTAAAAAGAACGGCAGCCTCTATGTCGCCCCGGTTCAGTACAACGTCGAAACCCATAGCTGGGCGGCGTATCACGAAGCCGATTGGGATCAGCGGGAATGGACTCTCAAGTGCGGTGGCTGCCACACCACCGGCGCGGATTTGGAAAAGCATACTTTCGTGGAACCCGCCGTTGGATGCGAGGCCTGCCACGGCAAGGGTTCCTGGCACGCTGCCCTTCCCAAGACCGCCGTTTTCGAAAAGCGCCAAACGATCGTCAACCCCGCCAAACTGACCCTTGGCGTCGCCGCGCAAATTTGCGGCTCTTGCCACAGTCGGGGCACCTCCACCGAAGTCAAAGAAGCCGAGTGGCCGGTGGGCTATGCACCCGGAAGGGCCCTTGAACCGTATTATGCATCCACCGTCTATCCCGAAGGCGATGTGAAAACGTACTATGCCGATGACTTTACCCAGGGCCATCACCAGCAGTATCTCGATTGGATGCAATCTCAGCATGTGACCGAAGGGGTCACCTGTACGTCCTGTCATTACGTTCATCAAATCGGACTGCCGCCGACCCGGTCTCAGACGGTGGGTGCCGGCTCCCAGCAGTGTTTCGAATGCCACATTCAGCTGAATAAGACGGCGGCGCACGCGATTCACTCCTTTGCCAACTGCGTCGGCTGCCACATGCCCAAGATCGCAACCAGCCCAGAGTCCGGAGCCGTCCACAGCCATGCATTCATCTGTATACTGCCCAAGGACACCCTGAAAAATCCGGAACTGCCCAACTCTTGCCAGGCTTGCCACAAACACAAGAACGAGGATCCGGAAAAACTCCAGGAGAGAGCTTTTCCCGGATCGATGGAGGAACTGGACTGGTAGGGCCTTCAACCGCATCAACGACCTTCACCGGACTCGGTATATGCGACTCAGAAATGGCATAGGGATATCTCTTACATGGCCTGAGTGGGCTGCTGATTGCTCAGTTCCTGCTTATGCCGGTTGCGACCCATGCGCAGGAAGAAGCGGCTTCCGCCTTCCTGCGGTATAAGGATCGCGAGGCAAGCACCGGTTTTTATGAGCAGTATGAAGTCTTGCCGCGAAAGACAAGACCCATCATTGCAGTTCCGGGGGTCGGCCCGGGCGTTTTCGCCTACAGTCCGTCAGCCGCTCAAGTTCGAACAAGAACCCGGCTGGCGGACTCACACCGCGGCATCAAATTCTACAACGTGCTGCGTTGCGAATACTGCCACATCGAACAGACCAAAGACATCCACACGGTCCGAGCCCGGCTTACCTGCCGGCAGTGCCACGGCGGCGAACCGATTGCGGGCATTGAATACTATTACTCTCCAATGAATCCCGTTCGCCGCCATGCTTATGTGTGCGCAAAATGTCATGAAGGTTCCAGTGCCTCTTTCGCGAGTTATGTGGTGCACCCGCCGAACCCGACACAGGTCGGCACCCTTAAAACCTTTCCAGCCCTTTTCTATGTCTTCTGGTTCATGGTTGTGCTCGCCGGCGGAACGTTTCTGGTCTTCCTGCCGCATACGGCCCTGTGGGGAATTCGCGAATTTCTGATGACCAAAAAGAAAAAGAAGAAAGATGGCAACGCGCGTGGCGAACAGAGTTCGAATTAGGCGATTCACACCGATTCAACAGCTGTTTCACCTGCTGCTGATCGTGACCTTTCTGATCCAGGGGGCCACCGGACTGGCGCGCATGTTCATCGAGACCTCCTGGGGCAAAACCGTTGCGTGGGTGTTCGGTGGGTACGAAGCCTGCCGCACCATTCACATCTATGTGGGAATCTTAATGTTGTGCGGTTTTGCACTGCACGGGATCTATTTGCTCTTCAAAATCAACTGGAAGCGATTTCCCGAGAGCCTTTTCTCGCCGGACTCGCTGATGCTTCGGCCCAAAGATGCCAAGGATTTTCTGCAACATGTCGGCTGGTTCTTCGGAATCTCGCAAGCGCCGCAGTTCGAGCGCTGGGGCTACTGGGAAAAGTTTGATTACTGGGCGGTGTTCTGGGGCATCCCGGTGTTGGGGATCACCGGTCTGGTTATGGCATACCCGCTGTCCGCCACCCAGGTGATGCCCGGGTGGTTTTTGAACCTCGCTTTTTGGATCCATCGAATCGAGGCCCTGCTGGCCATGGGTCACGTGTTTATCATTCACTTTTTTATCGGCCATTTGCGTCGCCACAATTTTCCCATGGATCGGACCATGTTTGAGGGAAGTGCGGACCTGGAGGCCACCCGTCACGAACGGCCGGCGTGGCTGGCCAGATTGGAGCAAACCGGCGAATTGGATCGGAAGCTGGTTCCGGAGACCGGTGTTGCCCGCCGGGCCGTCTATTACGTTGTCGGCTACCTGGCGCTGGCATGCGGCGTATTTCTACTCGTCGGAGGGCTCCTCAACAGCCCTTACATCACATGGTAGTTCGAAATGTGGCCAATACAATCTCATGAGGTTTTGCTCGGTGGATAGAGACGTCGCCAAAAGCAGAATTGAATTACACCGCCTGACGGTGCCGGATGCGATCGTCATCGTTTTGATACTGAGTGTGTCACTGGCGCTCATAGTGAACGCGGCTTTTGGTTCACGGCGTGCTTCATCCAAGCCGGTTGAAGCCTCTATCTATCAGGATGGCAAATTGGTCAAACGTCTCTCGTTGAAGGAAGATCAACAAGAGTCGCTCTACGATGGGAAAATGCTCATCGAAATCAAAGACGGCAAAATCAGGGTTTCCAGGTCCGACTGTGCTTCATCAGATTTGTGTGCGGGTCGGCTGGATCGCTCATTCCGGAGAAGCCATCACCTGCGTTCCCTATAAAACCGTGATCGAAATCGGATCGGCGAAAAACACCGTAATCGATGCAGTTGTTTTCTAAACCAGGACTTATCGAGAAAACTCAACGATGCACGTATACCCGAAAGACCACAAAATCTATCAGATAGCACTGCTGGTTGCGCTTGCCTGTATTTTGCAGATTTCCGAGTCGATGATACCCCATCCGATTCCAGGCTTGCGGTTGGGCCTTGCCAACATGGTCACCTTGACGACCCTGGTGTTGTTGGGTTTTCGCCACGCCCTTGAAGTCGCCATCATCCGGACCATCTTAAGCTCCCTGATCATCGGCACGTTTATGTCGCCGGGCTTCATTCTGAGCTTTTCGGCAGCCATCGTCAGCACGTTGATCATGGGCCTGTTTTACTGGCTGTCGGGCCTCAACGCTCGCTTCCGGTTCAGCATCATCGGCATCAGCATTGTGGGCGCATTCTGCCACAACATGGTTCAGCTGGTTTTAGCCTACTTCCTGCTCGTAAAACACAGCGGCATTTTCGTGTTTTTTCCCTGGCTGAGCATCGGTGCCCTGGCCACCGGTTGGGTGGTCGGAATCGTGGCTGGAGGTGTCTGCCGCCAGCTGGCAAAGGCATCGGCTACTGAAACCTCTGAGTACACATCGACATCCGTGCAAATTCCAGCCCAGAAACACTACCAGGCCGGGAATTCACTGCTTCACCGCACAAAGCCCGAGATAAAAATTCTGGGTATCATTTCCCTGGCCTTGCTGGTTCTCATCTTCGATGATTTCCGGCTCAACCTGGCGCTGGCTGCTGGCCTGCTGTTTGCGGCAGTCATCTCCCGCGCACCTTTCACCTTTCTTTGGGCAAGAGTCAGACAATACACGTCATTGATAGCGGTAGCTTTCTTTTTTCCCGTTTTTTTCAACTCCGGCAGCCACATATTGGCAACCGTCGCATCCGTGAAATTCACATCCGAGGGTATGGCCGCCGGCAGCCTTTTTGCCGCACGGATTGTGTTCCTGATTATCGCCAGCTCGATTTTGCTCAGGACAACGTCCCCGGAAAACATGACCCGCGGGCTGGCCCGGCTGTTGTCACCCCTTCGCCGACTGGGCATCGACGACCAGAGATTCGCTCAAGTCCTCTCCCTGTCGTGGAATGCAGTCCCCTACCTGTGGGAAACCGCACGCGCAGCGATTCGCAAGGCCAATTTGGGTCGAGCGGGAAACTTGAAAAACCTGCTTCCGCTTTTGAGCGACTTGATCGCCAAGCTTTACCTGGAAACCGGTTCGACCGAAAGCTTCTGGCAGCAGGCGCGCAGATCCGAGAATATAGAACCGACAGATGTCGTCCTGAAAACGAAAAAGGTGATGACCTGACCGATTGAAATTGTTGGTGAAGAAATTGCCAGCTCATTTCAGAAGACAATGATCTTTTGCCGGAAAGGGAGGGAAAACAGATGAAGTATACGGTTGCAGTATTAAGTGTTTTTGTTTTCTTGCTTGTGAGTACCAACCTCGCCTTGCCCGACGAACTTTCGGATCTTAAAAAGCAACTCGAGGTACTCCAGCAAAAAGTCGATGAGCTGCAAAAAAAACAGGAAGCCCAGGCCAAATCGGTCGAAAAGATTGAGAAAAAACCGTCTGCTTACGAAGTTGTTACCGAGCAACTGAACAAACAGGTCACGGTAGGCGGCCATTTCAAGTTTTATCTGGCGGACCAATCCATAGGTACGGTGAATGGCGATGACCAGCACAACTCTTTTTCCGCCGGTATCAGTGATCTGTGGTTGTATTTCAGCAAGAACCTCACTGACTGGATGCAGATCACGGTGGCGCCGCAAATACAAGTTGAAGCAGCCGCCACACCCGTTCTGGGCAGTGATATTACGCGTTCCGGATCGGCAAGTGTGAATGTCTATCTGGATGAAGCCTACATGACCCTGCGTCTGCCGTGGCAGGTCGATTTGCGGGCCGGCGCATTCTATCCGCTGTTCAGCGAAGAATATGGAACAAAGGTATGGTGGCACGAGCAATATAACGGAAATGAAGGCCTGCTGACACTGGAAGACTGGAAGTCCATCGGGCTTGAACTCTACCGGAATTTCGATTTCGAATCTTTTTCCTTACCCATTTATCTCTACTACCTCAACGGCGAGGATCGCGGTGTCGACCAGGACAGCCGTTATACCGACAACAACTCGGCTAAGAATTTCATGGTTCACGTTACGCCGGAGTTTTTTGCCTTTGGCAGTCGAATACGGCTTCTGGGGTCCGCCGGCTTTGGACGATGGGACGACGAAGGTAAAAAAGACGGCTATCAGTGGGAAGCCGGTACGGAGATCACCTACTCGAGCTTTAATTTCAGAGGCGAGTACATGTACCGCTGGCGTCAGGACCTTCCGCTCCTCGACGGTGGCGAGCAGGACGGCGCTGACAAGGGCTGGTACATCCAGGGCATGTATACACTCAACCCCCAATGGCGGTTCTTGCTCAAGTACAGCGACGTGGACCTCTGGGCGCCGGGAACCACCGAGCTTCTGACCGACCATTATAGCACTTTGTGTGCGGCCATCAATTACTGGATCAGCGATGGTTCCACCATTATACCGCAGATCTCATATGTCGATGCCGACCAGGAGGGAACATCGGAAACATTGAGATACTGGCGTTACACCCTCGGATGGCGGACGACTTTTTAGCATCGCCGCCTGTTCGGTGGCCGGCTGATAATCTCCTGCCGGTGGTAATGATACAATTATGCAATCAAATGCTTCACTACAGAGATCGACCTTCACGACCGAGGGTTTCCGTGTGAAAAATAAGCGTCCGCTCAAATGGCTGGGCTTTGGAATTATCCTGTTTGCGGTAATCCTGGCGGGACTGTTTGCCATCCGGCAGTACAATCTTTACCGGTTCCATCTCGAAAAGCAGATGCGCTTCATGATGGATACCTATGTGACGGTCTACACCATCGGGCCCAAGACCAAGACTCTGCCGGCGATCAATGCCGCTTTGGATCGCATGCAGGCGGTGGATGCCAAATTCAACTCGCGCAACCCCGGCAGTCCGGTGTATGCGTTCAACGTCCAGAACGCTCCCATCACCGACCGCGAAATTCTCGACGTTGTCACACTGGCACTGCAGATTGCCAAGGATACCGACGGCGCCTTTGACATTACCGTCGAACCGCTCATCGAACTCTGGGGCTTCTACGGTGATTCTCCGCGACTTCCCGGACCCGAGGAAATTCAGAATTGTCTGAAACGAGTCGGCTATTCCAACCTCGTTTTGTCGGATACTCAGCTTAAAAAGAAAAAGGCAGATGTCAAAATCGATTTGGGAGCCATCGCCAAAGGATACGCCATCGGCCAGGCTGCAAAGGTTCTCAGAGACCAGGGTGTCACCTCAGCCCTGATCGATGCCGGCGGCGATATCTACGCCTTGGGAACAAAGGCCAGTGAACTGTGGAAAGTCGGCATTAGAAATCCGCGCGGGGATAAGATTTTGGGGTATCTGGAAGTCCAGGACCTGGCCGTGATGGGCTCCGGTGATTATGAACGTTTCTTTGAACGCGACGGTAAACGCTATCACCACATTTTTGACCCCCAAACCGGTTATCCTGCCGCAGGTTTGAGCGGGACGACCCTGGTTCACCCCGATCCCATGGTAGCAGACGCCTGGAATACCGCTGTTTTCGTTTTGGGGCCGGAGAAGGGTCTCGATCTCGTTGAAAAAATTCCCGGGATGGAAGCCCTCATGGTCACCACCGCGGGAAAGGTAATCTATTCGTCCGGACTGGCGCATGCACTCAAAGCAATTGACTGATTTCACGGATAAAGGAGAATGACGATGGTCAAGCGGAATGTTGCACTTCTTTCTTTTCTCATGTTCACGGTTGCACTCACGGCGGATCTGTTTGCATTTACCCTGCTTACCCAAGAAGAGGCCTTGAAGGAAGTTTTCTTCTCAGGCGCGGAGATCGAAAAAGAAACCAAGGAGTTGACCGGCGCAACTCTCGAGAAAATCAAGGAGCGGTTGGGCGGCAGCCTGATTTACACCCAGGAAGGTTCTGAATCAGCGCCGGTTGAGAGCAATACCACAGTCGACTTCTATTTCGCAAAAAAGGACGGCGAACGCAAAGGCGTTGCGATCATCGACGTCGAGCCCGGCAAATGGGGCCCGGTAGAAATCATTACCGCCATGACGACGGACGCGGTCGTCAAGAGGGTGAAGGTGATGAGCTACCAGGAGCAGCGGGGGCAACCCATTGCGCGAAACTCGTTCATGAATCAGTACCGCAGCAAGACCAGCAAGTCGCCGTTGACCGTGGGCAAAGACATCATCGCCATCAGCGGCGCGACCATCTCATCGCGGGCGGCCACTTTCACCGTGAAAAAGGCGATCGTCATTTATGAGGAAGTCTATCTCAAAAAATAGTGGATCTGCCAGCCTCCATGGCTCAAATTTCCGCCTGACTGCCGCACCACACTGTGCTGCTGTGGCTTTATAAAGATTTTATGGTTGGCTAAACCAGATGCATGTAACGTTGAGGAGGGTATCATGTACAAAAGGCTTTCATACGCTATCGCCGGAACGCTCGCTCTGCTCGTCGCCCTGGCGTTGTTTGGCTGTTCCGGTGGGAATTCCACGGCCAGTGATGTAGACGGTGGTGGGGAAGCGGCGCGGATCGCAGCCGTTCAGGTGAGCGACACCGGCAGCACGGCCACCATGACGGTCAATTTCGAGCTGTCCGACGACGGGGCGCCCCTTGCCGGGGTCGAAGGCGGCGACATCCGGTTTACCGTCGCCAAGCTCATAACGGCCTCGAGTCCCAGTTCATGGCAGAGCTACATCAACCAGACCGAGACCAAAGAAGCCGGCGATCCCGGGACCACCCCCGATGGGACCACTGCGTTTCAGGCAACCTCTGAATTTGCAGACACGGACGGAGGCGTGTTCACGGACAACGGCGACGGGACCTACAGCTACACGTTTTCGTTTAATTTCAGGGCCGTGACCGATCCGGTGGCCGTGACCTACGATCCGGCCCTGACACATCGCGTCGCCGTGCAGGTGAGCGACAATGTTACCAATGCCACCTATGATTTTGTGCCCGGTAATCCCAATGCCGTGCCTGCTACCCGCAGCATCGTTTCCAACGCCTCCTGCAGCGAATGCCACGAGAGACTGGGGCTCCACGGCGGCGACCGCGTATCGGTCGAGTACTGTGTGACCTGCCACAATCCCGGCACGGCGGATGCCAACAGCGGCAACACCGTGGACTTTACGGTCATGGTGCACAAGATCCATGACGCAGCTAATTACACCATCTGGGGATTCAGGAACACCGAGCATGACTACTCCGACGTGCTGTATCCT
This sequence comes from uncultured delta proteobacterium, assembly GCA_963787235.1. GTDB lineage: Bacteria > Desulfobacterota > Desulfobacteria > Desulfobacterales > SG8-13 > JARFQH01. The sequence goes on along the minus strand of CAWBCG010000072.1, from coordinate 40,516 downwards.
CAGGACATTTTGGACTGCCGCAAGTGCCACAATGGCGACGACCCGGCCACCCCGGACGGGGACGACTGGAAGACCGTGCCCTCCGAAGCGGCGTGCTCCTCCTGCCACCCGGCGCCCGGCAACGTTCTCAATTTTACGGCGGCCGAGATCGAGGCAGCGCATGTGACGTCCAATTCCACCCCCAACAATCCCGGTTTGCCCCCGGGGGTGCCCAATATCGTATATGTGCTGAATTCGGCCACCGTCGACGGCAGCAACCAGGCGGTCATCAAGTTCGAGATCCTGCGGGACGGCGTGCCGCTCAACCTGTTGAATCTGCCTGCGGATTTAGCAGCACCCGGCAGATGGCCTGGATTCATACTCGCCTATGCCCTGCCGCAGGACGATATCGTCACCCCAACCGAATACAACAACCGCGGGGAAAGTGCCGCGCAGCCTCTCTCGGTGAGCCTGGAAGACTTCCTACCGCCCAATGATGCCGGCACCTTGGTTGCTAACGGCGACGGCACTTTTACTGCAACCACGGGCGGGACCACGTTTCCCACCGGTGCATTTCCGACTGGCGCCACCCTACGGGCCGTGGGTCTACAGGGCTACTTCCAGGTGGATGTAAATGGCGAGACATACTCGCTGCATACGCCTTCGGCGGTGATCGCCGTCAGCGGTGATGCCAAGCGGCGTGAAGTGGTCGACAACAACAAGTGCGCCAGTTGCCACGAGTGGTTTGAAGGCCATGGCGGGAACCGAGTCTTCAATATGAACATTTGCGTCTTCTGCCACGTTCCCAACCTGAGCAGCAGCGGCCGTACGGTTGACCCCGCGACGGCAAGTACTGAAGTTGTAGCTGCTTACGGGCCTAACCCTCTTTTATATCCCGAAGCCACGAATAACTTCAAGGACATGATCCACGGCATCCATGGCGGGGAAGTACGGACCACGGATTATGAATTTGTTCGCAACCGGAATGATGGCATTCCTTACAACTGGAGCGAGGTGGTGTTTCCGCAAAGCGCCAGCAACTGTTTGGCCTGTCATATAGACAATCCTTCTTTTACGCCCCCGCTGGATGAAGACACCCTGCTGACCACCAACGTGATCCCAGGGGTGATGGAACAAACTTTAGTGGCTATCAGCGCGGCTCGGGATTCTGTGCCCAATGCTACCGACATCGTCATCACGCCCACCGCGGCGGCCTGCTACGCCTGTCACGATAGTGAGGCGGTACAGGCTCACATGGAAGGAAACGGTGCCCTGATCAATGCCAACCGCAGTTTTGTCCTGGGGCTCAACAGTGTTGAGACCTGTACCATCTGCCACGGCAGTGGCAAGAGTGCGGACGTCGTAGTGGCTCATCGGGCCGTGGAACCTACCGTGCTCGGTGTCATCAAAGCGCCTCCCGAAGAAGATGGGGGAGACTCGGGTGGCGGCGGCGGGCAGACGCAGGTGGATTTGTGCGGCCCGGGCCCGATCAGCTCACAGCCGGGGGGGCATACCACCAGGCTCGACTGCTGCAGCTGCCATGGCTTCAACTAGTCGATAACCCGAGATAACAACGGGGCTTTCCTTTAGGGAAGGCCCCGTTTTTTTTGATGTTGAAAAACAAACGATGCACCTGCCCAGCTGCTGAGATGATCAATGGCTCAGGGGGCGTAGATTATGTTGATCTAACTTCGTGATAATTGTAATATATGATACCGGTCGGTTGTCGCCTCAAATGAACTGCGAAAGAGGGAGATAAGTATGTTGAGGATTATGATCATATTGGCGCTGTGTATTATAGCCTCCTGTGCCACCTCGGTTCCGCCCATGCCCGATTACCAGACGAACCGTGCGCAGGAGTGTGGACGCGATTGCCAAACTCAGTATTCCCGTTGCATGAAAAACGAAATACGACCCGATTACCTGCTGTTTTCCCCCAGAAAAGAGGCCTGTCAGAAAATGTTGCGCGAGTGCTATAATACCTGTTTGGACAAAGACGACACGTGAGTTTTACAGCGGCTCCCGGTATCTTTTTTCAAATTTCTCTCAAAATCATTCCCAGTATTGCAAGGCATTCCAGGTTCGAGGAATTTGCCTCACACCGATAGAACAACAAAATCGAATAATGCGCCGGGCACTTGTCCTCAACAATTTAAGGCGTTTGAAACTGGTCTGCAAGGAGTTGTCGGAAAAGGGAAACTTGAAGTAGTCATCCGCCCCGGCGCGGAGTGCCTCTATGGCCACCTGCTCCGAGCTTTGGAAGGTACATAATTAAGATGCAGTTAGCGATAAACACGGTCGGCGAGGAACTCCGAAGCAGCTCAGAATACTGCAAAAATGAGGGGATAGGAATTGAATTAACCGATCTCGCGTATCCGTGGAACCTCGATGGCGATCCAAAATATTTCATAGAAAAATATATCAAGTCCATTGAAGGGATAACGCCGCGTGTATGTCACGGGCCTTATTTCGAGCTTAATGTTGTCAGCTTTGATAAAGCGATTATAAATGTCTGTAGACAGCGGCACAGGCAGGCTTTAGATATTGCCAAAAGAATAGGCGTCGGCATTTATGTAACTCACACGAATTTCAACCCTTTGATTCGCCAGCCCTCTTATCGTGCCAAGTTTGCCGATCGATTTCTTGATTTCTGGCTTTCTTTTGCCGATGACGCCGCAAAGAGTGATATTGTCATTGTTTTTGAAAATCATTGGGAAAGTCATCCGGAAATACAGGTAGGGATAATCCTCAAAGCCAACCATCCAAGCATTAAAGCCTCATTTGACAACGGCCATGCATTGATTTTTTCAGGTTTATCGGCGGCTGATTGGATTGAAACACTTGGCGCGGATTTATATCATTGCCATTTGCACGATAACAATGGGGAACTAGATCAGCATCATGCTATCGGCACCGGCAAAGAAGATTGGAAGAATCTGATCAAAGCGTTGCGAACCTATGCTCCCAATGCTGTTTTAGTGACTGAAAGCGACCATTTGCAGGAAAACAAAGCGAGTATGGATAAATTAAAGCGTCTTTTGAATCGAGTCGATCCATAAATCGCCGATTTCTTGTTCATCCAGCCGGCAAGCTCATTATCGCGATGAACTTACAATGTCGTACACTTCATAAAGGGTCGGCCGATCCAGCAGATTTTCGATTTGGGCCTCGTTGGACGCCCTTTCCTCGCTCTCCTGCCATCGGATCCAGTCTTCGACGCTCTGCCAAGTTGATATCACGGTAACACTTTTGGTGTCATAGTGGTTTGCAAGCGTTTCACCCGAAAGGTAGCCCGGTTGATCCATGGCCGACTTGCGGAACTCGCTGAGCATTTGGATGGTTTCCTCAACCAGACCTTCTTTAACGTGCCTTTTGATAAATATTCTGACTGCCATTTTTTCCCCCGTTAATAATAAAATCAAATGACGATCTTCAAATCAGAACATCACCTTCATCGCCAGGCAACAGCGCGCTTCAAGGGCGGGCCGTAACCAAGGTAATTAGGTGGAAATGGCCAGCGAATATTTCCGGCAGCAAGCTGAAAAGTCATTCACACCGGTCGTTCCGGTTTGATGCGCTGAACCGTTGAAGCCAAAAAGAGCATCAACCTCCTGGAGCCATCTGTTGTAGACGAGCCGGTTGGCCTGCTCCAAACGGGGGAAGAAATTGCGATCGATGATACCTCGTTGAATGGCATCGTCTTTCAGCCGACGAATTATCTCACGACCGTCAACCAACTGGCTGCAGGCACTGGTGCAACGACCGCAGTCGAGGCACAGCCAGATAGCCGGACTACTGAGCAATTCATCCGTCAAGCCCAGGTTAAACATTCGAAACAAGGTCCGCGGATCGAACACGCTTCTTTCGCAAGAAACCGGACAGGCACTGCTACACTCTCCGCAAGTAAAGCACGCCGAGGCCCGCGCGGAGTTATAACTTTTAAAACCTTCTTTCGAGCTGCTCTCCGTTGATTTAAAACAAATTGTCCGTCGTGACGTCTTAACCGGCGTGAGAAGCCAGTCACACCACTGGCGATCCGAAATCGAATTCAACTTCCCGTGGAATGAACTGACCACAGCATGTATGCGAACCCGTTGAAAACGTTCGAACAGGATCCGATAGGCACGGTAGGTCTCGGTTGAAGTTATTTTTCTATTCAGTGAGATGCGTCGGATATGAGCAATCAAATCCGAGGGCTTTACGGTGTTGGGGCAAATCTGCAGGCATCGTCGGCAGGTCAAGCAGTACCAAATTGCAGGTTCGTGTAGCAGTTCGTCAAGCATGCCTAAATTCGCCATCCGCACGATCTTCTGCGGCCGCAGTCGTCCGGTGGCGACATTGACGGGACATTCGAAATCACAAGAACCACATGTCCAGCAGCGATTAATGTCTGCTTTGGCACCTTGTTCGATCAACTTTCTATGGCCGGCATCGGGCTTCAATGTCGAATTCGAACCTTTGTATTTCAGTACCTTCGGCATGGAAGTCGTCCTCATACCATCAAAAACATTCGTTTTATTTTAATTTCCTCTTCACAAGTCCGAACGGTGTTTACTTTCACCCTTTGGGTTGCGGTTGTATGTTTAAAAGGAGAGGCACTTCATCTGGATATGACAGATGTGAAGATAAAAATGTTAATGATATCGAATTCGAGCTTTGAAGTGACGCCATTTTTATGTACCACTCTGTGGCATAGAATGTCAACTCCATAATACCTTGGCCCATCGTGTTTGCCGCCCGGCAGGGTGATGGTTTGAAGCGCATCGGACTTTGCAGCCCTGTGCACGGTTACATACGTTGGATAACAAAAGATGGAGTTATAGTGATCTATTTATGTTTTCCTTCATTCTGGCAATCCGCCTTTTGAAGCATTGCTACCATTTTCTCCGAGTATTGAGGATCCTTGTATGGTTGTGATTTAACATACTCTCTTAGAGAAAATCGAGAGTGCATCCTTAAGACTTCCCGGCTCGCCCTGTGGGCTTCCTCCATTCGATTCAAGGCCGCGTTAGCTCCGGCTATCACAAGGAGCGCACTCAGATTGTGCGAATCGATAGATAGGCTTATTTCGGCCGAGGCGATGGCCTCTTCGTACCTTCCGTCGCCGTAATAGGCAGTGGCAAGAATAGTGGAATAAAATGACGGATACATCGGATAAAGGCGGATCACGAACTCGGCCAGCATATTATCCCCGACAAAGTCCACCAGACGACCGCCGTTTTGTCTGACGACTTCCGTAACCCTGTTGCGGCAGGCCGTCATACTCCTGGCAGTGTCGATTTCATCATCGGAAATGAGTCGACTGTAGCCGACGACATCTGCACAGATGAGAGCCGCGAGTCTGCGCTGAAGCGGTTGTTCGCTCATGTGCTACCTTCAATTTCGTAAGCGTTCACAGGGCACCGCATCTGCTTTTTTGTCGGGGCCCTTATGGGAGTTCGTCAATAATCTTACGATACTCATCCTCTGTGAATGCCCGGAAGGTCACGGTTCGCGAGGTGCCTTTTGAGCCGATAATGAGAGCTAATTTTGCTATTGTTTCATCATCTTGGGCTTCTACGATAACGAGCATATCGTATTTTCCAGTCACCAAGTAAAAATCTTTTATCTTGGCACCCATTGCCTCGAAGGTCTTTTTTGCCTCTTCAAGTCTGCTAGGACCATTCTTAATTTCTTCTATTCCTTTTTGCGTAAATTTCGCTAAAGTTATATAGGTCGGCATAATGAACCTCTCTATTCTTCAATTTTTAATCCTTCTGTTACACGTCGTTGGTGAAATGATAGAGCAATAAGATCAGGCGTTTGTTCAATCCCCTCCTTTCTTTAGACGATAAACGGTTTGATGGGATATACCATAAAAACCATCAACTCCCTGTGTGTTCATCAGCCAGTCACCAGATCGCGAGTAATTTTACTCAAGTTCGTATATCCAGCCATCATCCGATAATATCATCCAAAGCACGATTCTCGCGGTTGGTCAATCGTATAAAAGCGAAGAGAGCGTGATAAACTCGAGAACGGCTCTTGGGTCTCCCATCTATCGCGCAGCGGTTGTTGCCATTCGATCCGGCATTTGATAACAGAATTGACAGCGATCGCAAGACCGTCGGCACCGTGACCGTTTATGAAACATGGAGTAAAAGACGTTTTCTTAAAACTCGAGGAGGAAAGCCCGCATGAAAGTTGTTGTCGTGGGGGGAGGCTGGGCAGGCTGTGCCTGTGCGTTGGCGGCCCGCAAACAGGGCGCGGAGACCGTTTTGCTGGAACGAATGGACATGTTGCTGGGCACGGGGCTGGTGGGCGGTATCATGCGCAACAACGGCCGCTTTACCGCTACCGAAGAACTGCTGGCCATGGGAGGCGGTGAGCTTTTTCAATTGACCGACGAGAATTCACTGCACCGCCATATCGAATTTCCGGGTCACCGGCATGCCTTCATATATAACGTGGCGACGATGGAGCCGATGATCAGACGGTTTTTGATCGAAAGAGGCGTGGAACTGCGCTTGTCGCACCGCATCACGGATGTCGAGATGGATGGCGATCGTATCCATGCCATTACGTGGAAGAAGGACAAAGAAACGCAGCGTCTAATGGGTGATGTTTTCGTCGACACTACCGGTACGGCCGGGCCGCCGGCGAATTGCAATAAATTCGGCAACGGCTGTGCGATGTGCATCCTGCGCTGTCATTCCTTCGGAGGCAGGGTGAGCCTGACGGCCAAGGCCGGCGTAAAGGAGATGATCGGTCGCAAAGGCACCCAGACAGGAGCTATGAGCGGCTCGTGCAAGCTGCTCAAGGAATCTCTTTCCACAGAGATACACGATCTCCTGGACAAGACAGGCGTGGCGGTGGTCCCGATTCCCAAGTCGAAGGTGCTCAGGGGCAAGCTCGCCATCAAAGCCTGCCAGCAGTACGCCTTGTCCGAATTCGAGGAAAACGTCGTTCTGCTCGACACCGGGCACGCCAAGCTCATGACACCTTTTTTTCCGTTGGATGCCCTCAGGGAGATTCCCGGTTTTGAAAATGCACGTTACGAGGACCCCTATGCCGGTGGTATCGGCAACTCCATCCGCTATCTTGGCATGGCGCCGCGAGACGACGCCTTGAAAGTGGAAGGGGTCGCGAACCTCTTTTGCGCCGGAGAGAAGGCCGGCCTGCTTGTGGGTCATACCGAGGCGATCTGCACCGGAACCCTGGCCGGTTTCAATGCCGTACGTCATGTGAGAAGAGACGATTTGCTGGTATTGCCGGAGGCCTTGGCGATCGGAACTGCGATCCGTATGGTGCGCCAGAAGATGCGGGAAGAGGGTGAGTTGGGCCTGAAATTCACTTTTTCCGGATCCGTTCTGTTCGACCGGTTAAGGCAGAACGGACTGTACTCGACCGATGCGGCCGTCATCGGCCAAAGGGTCGATGCCGCCGGGCTGGCCGGTGTGTTTGCCGCAACAAAGACTGCTTGACTCCTGTAGTAAATGTTCATACTGCCATTTTTAATAGTTGAAACCCTTCGTTTCGACTCTGACGCAGAATAAAAGGAGGGTGAAATGGTCGAATTGACCGCTGCGCACTGGATCTATCTGTTGGGGATCATCGTGGTTCTGGTCACAATGGCGCTGCGTCGCGAAACGCCGCTGGTGTGCACGGTGGCCGCCTTCGTTTTGGCCTGGGTTATTACCGGCAGCCTGATCAGAGCCGTTCAGTCGGTGTTCAACGCCATTCAGGTGGCCTTCAGCGAACTGCTCGGCATCGTCCTCATTATTTCGATCATCGTGTCCTTGGCGCGGATGCTGGAAGAAACCGGCATTGCCGACACCATGTTCAGTCCTGTTCGTAAGCTCTTGAAATCGCCTTCCATTGCCTTCTGGGTCATGGGAGCGGTCATCACGATCGTGTCCTGGCTTATCTGGCCCTCACCGGCCATCGCCCTCGTAGGAGCCTTGCTTTTGCCGGCGGCTATTGAGGTGGGCCTGCCGCCGATCTGCGCGGCCATGTCGATCAGCATGTTCGGCTACGGCATTGCCCTCACCACCGATTTCGTGATCCAGGGGGCCCCGAGCATCGCCGCCAAGGCGGCGGGCCTAAGTGTCGGTGCGGTGATGGTGAAAAGCGTTCCGCTGGTGATTGCCTTTGCGGTGGTGGCGCTGCCCCTTTCCTTTCTCTCGGTGCGCAAAGAAATCAGGGCCAATGCCGGCAAGCCCGTTTCCTGGGAACCCTTCGAGTGTACACCGGAGGAAAAATGTGAGGTCGACCGCTGGTCGGCCGCCGCTCCGGGCTTCAAGAAATTTGTCATCTGGATGATCGGCCTGTTTTTTTTGCTGGACATTGTCGCCATGCTGGTCTTCGAAATCCGGGGTGGGGACGCTACCGCCCTTCTCGGCGGCACCGTGGCGCTGATCATGGTCATCGTCGCTATCGGTGTTTACGGTAAAAAATGTTTCGAAAAGCTGACCGATCACGGACGATCCGGATTCATGTACGGCGTCCGTATCTTTACGCCGGTCTTTTTCATTGCCGCCTTTTTTTTCATGGGCTCGCCCGGCACGGCAACAGCCATCTTCGGAGAGGGCGCCAGGGGATTGCTCTTCGACCTGGGAAAGGCGTTTGCCGCTGTTGTGCCCATCGGTCGGGTGACGGCCGCCGTGACCCAGGCGGTTGTGGGTGGCATCACCGGCCTGGACGGTTCCGGCTTCTCCGGCCTGCCGCTGATCGGTTCGCTGACCCAGGTGCTGGGTGCGCCGGCCGACCTCAACCTGCCGACCTTGACGGCCCTGGGGCAGTTTTTTTGCATTGCTGTCGGTGGCGGCTGCATCGTGCCGTGGGCCGTGATTCCAGCGGCGGCCATCACGGGTACCGATCCGGTCGAGGTCGCCCGCCGCAATTTGCTGCCGACTCTGCTCGGGCTGACGGCCGTTCTCATCGTCGCGATTTTCATGCTCTAATACAATTTAAAACGGGTGACGGACGGGCGGGTTGGGATTATGATCGATGGGAAACAGACGATCGGTGTCAGGTTGCGGGTTTTCGTTCCGTTTGCCTGCGGCTACTTTCTCTCCTACCTCTACCGGGTGGTCAACTCGGTCATCGCTCCCAATCTGGTGGACGACATCGGAGTCGATCCTTCCGATTTGGGGCTTCTGACTTCGGCCTATTTCATCACCTTTGCCGCGGCTCAACTGCCGCTGGGCGTATTGCTCGACCGGTTCGGTCCGCGCAAGATCGAGGCTTTCTTGTTGGTGTTTGCCGGTATTGGTGCTTGGGTGTTTGCTGAAGCGGAGACACTCACCGGTCTGATCGCCGGCCGCGCACTGATCGGTTTCGGCGTGTCCGCCTGCCTGATGGCCGCCTTCAAGGCTTACGTGATCTGGTATCCACGGGAGCAGCTGCCGCTGATAAACGGGTATCAGATGGCCGCCGGCGGCTTGGGTGCCCTGACCGCAACGGCTCCTGTCGAAGCGGCTCTGGCCATCACGGACTGGCGCGGCGTGTTTACGGCTTTGTCGGTATTGACCTTGGTGATTGCGGCCCTCGTTTTCTTTGTCGTACCCGAACGGGCCGTTGCCGGTCGGGAACTGCGTTTCAGAGAGCAGGTGCGGGGAATAAAGCGCGTGTTCTCAAGCCTGGTTTTCTGGCGTATCGCACCCTGGACAACTCTTTCCCAGGCCACTTTTTTGTCGATCCAGGGCCTGTGGGCCGGACCATGGTTGAGGGATGTGGCCGGCTACGACCGCAATCAGGTGGCCGGCACCCTTTTACTGGTGGCCGTCGCCATGGTGGCCGGTTTCATTTTACTGGGAACCGCGGCCGAGCGCCTGAGCCGCAAAGGGGTTCGCCCGCTTGTCGTTGCCGCAACCGGAATGACCCTATTTATGGGAGTCTTGCTGCTCATTGTCCTGGAGATCAAGTCGGCTGCTATGGTACTGTGGGGCCTCTTCGGATTTTTCGGCACCGCCGGCATTCTGCCGTACGCGGTACTGTCTCAGAGCTTTCCCCCGCAGTTGTCAGGAAGGGTCAACACCGCTGTGAACCTGCTGGTGTTCGTCACGGCCTTCATGGCCCAGTGGGGCATCGGTTCGGTCATCGAGCTGTGGCCGGCCTCAACCGCAGGCGGCTATGCGCCGGCCGGCTACCGGTCGGCCTTTAGTATCATGCTTGTCGCCCAGGGCCTCACGTTTCTATGGTTTGTTGTGGGGGGTGTCATACTACGCCGCCGCGGGACGCGTGGGTGATAGAAGATAAATGGTCGACTGTTTGGTTCTAATAAAATGAATCATCACCAGAAAAATTGATAATTCCATCAGGATTCAAGGGGTCAAGGATTCAAGGGTTCACAAAAGCTTAAAACTACAAAGAGTTAAAGGAAATCAAGGAATGGCGTGGAGACGTACTCTTGTACGCTGCACAAGCGATTCCGCCGATTGATGTCGAAATTGCGGAAAAGAGCCTTCAATGGACGGAAACGATGCGGGGGCGGGCTTGGTGGTCGTCATTCCCGTGCCGAGTTATCACGCCCCCTTTGATCGCATGAATGCCGAGACAGCAGCCAAACGCTTGAGTGGTCGGGACAGTTGTTGTCGCTTAACGATCAGGCGTCTGTTTTCATCCCCATCGCATACGCCTCCATCTCCTCGGGCCCGACCATGATTTTCTCCATTTCTCCCATAAATTCGGATCGAGACGGGTTTGTTTTCCAGTTGTTCCAATCCTCTATACTGTGCCACATGGAAGCGACCACGATTCGGTGTGGGTCACGAAGGTCTGTCAAGGTTTCCGACGAGATGTAACCCTTCATGCCCATCGCACTGTAGCGGGCGCGGTTGAGCAGTTGGGACGTCTGATTGAGGTTGCCGGTTTTGAATTTTCTTTTAATCAACACCTTGATGGCCATGGTTCCCTCCTTTTTGTTTTCGGGTTGGCATCGGCCGCTCGACCCAAGGCCGTTGGGACGGCTTCTGTTGTTGAAACGCCGGCAATTGGTTCCTGCGGAAAAGGGATTTTCAGAAATCGAACGTAATGTCGCTGAGAGTCGGTCGGGATGATGAGATAGAGGATGAACTGGCGTCGGATGAATCCACTTGGATCGCTTGCCGGAACATGATACGGGTCTACCATAGCGATTTCTATAATAAAAATTAAATCATAGCGCTTCGGGTGTCAAAGCAAATTTTTCCGCCCTTAGGAGGAGAGGTGCAATGGACAGTCCCGAGATGATCAGGACCAGAGGCAATGGAATCGACATTCAGCTGGCTCTGTGGAGTGGCGAGGGGAGGGCGATTATTTGCGTGCACGGCCTCACCGCCAATTGCCGCTGTTGGGATACTATGGCCGCGTCGCTTGCACCGCGCCACAAATTGATCGCATTGGATCTGCGGGGCAGGGGACTCTCGGAGAAACCACCGGAGGGATATTTTATCGATCAACACTGCCGGGACATCGGGGCCGTCATCAAGAACTTGGGCATCGAGCGCCCGATTCTCATGGGACACTCGCTGGGTGCACTGATCGCGCTGGTCTTTACCGCCCGCCGGCCGGAGAAGACGGCGGGCCTCGTGCTGGTGGACGGTGCCGGCTGTCTATCGGAAGAGCAACTCGAGAAGGTGCTGACGGGGATCAAGCCTGCCCTGGACAGACTCGGGCTCGTTTTCCCGTCTTTCGACGCCTATACCGCGCGCTTGAAGCAGGCCCCTTTTCTGAATCCCTGGTCAGAGGCCCTGGAGCGTTATTTTCGTTATGAAATCGAAGAGGTTCCCGACGGCGTGCGGTCGCGCGTGCGTCCGGAACACATCCTGGAAGAGATCGAAAAACTCAAGGACGTGGACGCGGCGGATTACTATCCCCGGATCAGGTGCCCGGTTCTGATCCTGCGCGCCACCGAGGGTACATTGTCGCCGGACGACCGGGTGCTTCCCGAAAGCGCCGTAGAGCGCATGCTCAAAGAGATCCCCGATGCACACTGCGTTCCAGTTAACGGTGCCAATCATTACTCGATCCTATTTCAACCCAACCCTGCCCGAGACGACGCCGTCGATAATTTCCTCAGCCGATTGAATCCATAAATTATGCGGCCGGATTTTTCCGGCCAAATGAATTATTTGTATTGACAACCCTTCATGCGGTTTCTATTATGAGCATAATCTCATAATTGAGGCTTGAGACAAATTTATGCGAGATAAAAGCATTGTCAGTGCGAATTTATTTTTCGGTGAAGCCCTAGAAAGGAAATGAAGAATGAAAATTGCCGTCTCATCGACCGGAAAGGATCTGGAGGCGACCCTCGATGCCCGTTTTGGCAGGGCCGCCTATTTCGTGATTGTAGACCTGGACACGCTTGCATTTGACGCCGTCGAAAACAAGCAAAATCTCAATCTGGCTCAGGGGGCCGGCATTCAGGCTGCCAAGACAGTCCTGCAGCAAAAGGCCGATGCGCTCATCACCGGAAATTGCGGACCCAAGGCCTTCAAGGTGCTCGAGGCGGCCGGGATAAAAGTCTACGCGGGTGTCGCGGGGCGTGTGCGGGACATCGTCGAACAATTCAAGAAGGGAGATCTGAGTGAATCCAGGGAACCGAATGTGGAGGGTCACTGGGTGTAATTGCCGGTTAAGTGCGAAAATAGAATCAAAACCGTAAATAGAAACTCGAAAATTGAAACTTGAAACTCAGGACCCGGAACTCAGAACGCGGAAATTGTAGCCCGTAAATATCAAACCATTGAAAGGAGTGTGAAATGAAATTTGCGATTCCCACTGCTGAAGGTAAACTGACCGCTCATTTCGGACACAGCCAGGAATTTGTGTTGCTGCACGTTGAGGAAAACCGCATCACCAGGAAGGAAGTTCTCACACCGCCGCCCCACGAACCGGGCGTGCTGCCCCGTTGGTTGCACGACCTGGGAACGGATGTCATCATTGCCGGTGGAATGGGACAACGCGCAGTCGAGTTGTTTTCGCAGAACAACATCCGGGTCATTACCGGCGCGCCGTGCCTGGCCCCCGAAGACCTCGTGGAACAGTATTTGAAAAATTCGTTGGAAACCGGCTCGAACGTCTGCGATCACTGAAAAAGCGCGCCAAAGACACCGCAGGATACAGAAAATGATCATCACCGTTGCAAGTGGAAAGGGCGGAACCGGAAAAACCACCGTGGCCACCAATCTCGCGGTGGCCGTCGAATCCGACGTACAAGTGCTGGATTGTGACGTGGAAGAGCCGAACGCCCACCTCTTTCTGAAATCGGAAATCTCGGACACGACAACCGTTACCACGCCTGTTCCGGAGATCGACCTGGAGAAATGCACGCTGTGCGGCGAATGCGAAAATATTTGCCAATTCAAGGCGATCGTCGTGCTGGGTGACACGGTGCTGACGTTTCCGGAGATGTGCCACGGCTGCGGCGGCTGCACGGCCGTGTGCCCGGCAGCCGCCATCAAAGAAATCGGTCGTGAACTGGGTGTCATCGAGACCGGGCACCGCAAGGGTGTCGCCTTCGGCCACGGCCGTTTGCGGATCGGCGAGGCCATGGCGCCACCGTTGATCAAAAAGGTCCGCGCCCTGGCCCTGCCGGACCGGTTCACGATCATCGACGCACCACCGGGAACCTCGTGCCCGGTGATTGCGTCGATGAAAGGAACCGATTTCGTGTTGCTGGTGACAGAGCCGACACCTTTCGGCCTGTACGACCTGAGACTGGCGGTCGGGGCCGTTAAATTGTTGGGCATCCCCCACGGCCTGGTGATCAACCGCGCGGACATGGGCGACCGTCAGGTATACGCGTATGCCGAAGAAGAGAATATCCCCATTCTGATGGAGATCCCGTTCGACCGCCGGGTGGCTGAAGCCTATTCCGACGGGGACTTGATCGTGGAAACCCAACCCGAATGGAAGGATGCCTTTCGACATCTTTACGTTTCCATAAAAAAAATGGTTGAAGAGCAGAAGGAAGCAACGCCATGCAAGAGCTGATTGTCATCAGCGGTAAAGGTGGTACCGGAAAAACCAGCCTGGTGGCCGCCTTAGCGTCACTGGCTGAAAACAAGGTGCTCTGTGATGCCGATGTGGATGCCGCCGACCTCCATCTCGTCATGGCGCCCGACATCCGGCAACGCGAGCCGTTTACATCCGGCCACACCGCCGTCATCGAAAAAAAGCGCTGCACGGAATGCGGACTGTGCCGCGAGCTGTGTCGTTGGGACGCCATCGGCGAGGACTTTGCGGTCGATGCTGTCGCCTGCGAAGGCTGCGGCGTCTGTGTCCATTTTTGCCCGGAGAAGGTCATCGATTTTCCGGAAAACACCTGCGGCGAATGGTTTGTCTCCGAGACCCGCTTCGGCCCGATGGTTCATGCACGGCTCGGCATTGCCGAGGAGAATTCCGGCAAACTGGTGGCCCTGGTGCGGCAAGAGGCCAGGAAGCTGGCCGAAGCCCGGGGGTTGAACCTCATTCTCACCGACGGTCCGCCGGGGGTGGGATGTCCGGTGATCGCCTCCATGGGCGGCGCCAGCGGCGTTCTGATCGTGGCCGAACCGTCCGTATCGGGCGTCCACGACATGGAACGGGTCGCGCAGCTGGCCGCTCACTTCAATGTGCCCGCCATGGTGTGCGTCAACAAGTTCGACATCAACACCGAAAAAAGCCGGCAGATCGAAGAGTTTGCCAGCCGGCGCGGATTGGCTTTTCTCGGACGCGTGCCCTTCGATCCGGCGTTTACGCACGCCATGGTGCAGGGGAGAACCATCTTCGAATATGACGGTCATTCCGACGCCAAACCGGCGGTTGTCGGTATCTGGAACAACCTTATCGGCTCTCTCCAAAAGGCCGCCTGATTCCATTTTGACATATTGATTTTCCGGTGTATATATTAGAAGAGTTGGCGAAGGACTAATCCATAAGATTCTTGTTTTCAGCGAGAATTTCTGGCTCCAACACCTTTTTGAAAGGAGGCTGGCAAATGGCTATTTTTTTCATGTTCGGAAAATACACTTCCGAGGCGATCAAGGAAATCAGTGCCAGTAGAACAAAGCAGGCAGTCGACGTCATTAAAAATCTGGGTGGCGAGGTCAATGCCATGCACGTTTTAATGGGAGAATACGACCTGCTGTTCTGCGTCACGTTGCCCGGAAATGAAGAGGCGATAAAGGCCTCGGTGGAACTGACCCGGTTGACCGGGATCACCTTCAACACCTGCCCGGCGATTGCCGTCGAGATCTTCGATCGTTTGGTCAAGAAATAATGCGGAGCCAAATGGCGGACACTTCTCGCCCCGTGACCAAGCACAGAGGGGTGACGATTCCCACATTCCTTTATGGAACGGCCTGGAAAGAAGATCAAACCGAGGCGTTGACGCATTTGGCCCTCTCATCCGGGTTTCTGGGAATCGATACCGCGAATCAGAGGCGTCATTATGATGAGGCCGCTGTTGGCAAGGCCGTCCGGCAAGCTTTGGACGAAGGAGATTTGACGCGAAGTCATATTTTCCTGCAAACGAAATTCACCTCTGTCGCAGGGCAGGACCACCGCCTTCCTTACGAAGCGACGGCTGACGTCACGATGCAAGTTCGGCAGTCCTTTGAAAGTTCACTGGGTCATTTCAAGACTTCGTTCCTGGATTCTTATATTCTGCATAGCCCCGCTTCAAGCCGCGGCCTGACCGAAGTCGATTGGGAGGTGTGGCGGGCAATGGAGAATTTACAGAAGTCCGGTTCTGTGAAGCTGATCGGTATTTCCAATGTCGGATACGATCAATTGCAACTGCTTGTTGAAAAGTCAGAAGTTAAACCGGCGTTTGTTCAAAATCGATGTTTTGCGCGCACAAGATGGGATGCCGCGATTCGAGAGCTGTGCCGATCAAATGATATAATCTATCAGGGCTTTTCGCTCCTCACGGCCAATGCGACGTTTTTAAATCGACCCGAGTTTCAGCAAATTTCACAGCAACGGGGATGTTCTGCGGCGCAGATCGTGTTTCGATTCGCCCTGCAGGCCGGTATGATTCCATTGACGGGAACAACGAACGAGGGTCATATGAAAGAGGATCTGGCAGCTTATGGCATCGAACTCAGTCAGGCCGAATTCGAGACCATTGAGAACATCGCTCTCAGCTGACCGTTCAGATAAACTATGATTAATGGACTCAACATTCACGCGAAAATAATGGTTTTCAAAAAAAATTTGATTTAAAAAAGTCGTTTTCGATACCCTCTAAACCGGCAACTTCGGTGCCTGCAGTTGCCGAATTTGGGCACTTGGCGTTCATTGTCCCCAACCAATAATGCTCTTCCGTTTCCCCACCTATAGAATCTTTGATGTTGCTTGTACCGCTATAAATTAGGCATTCGCCCCAATCAGACCGGAATGTCACCGTATCTGTCGATAACCGGTTCTTTATCATCGGCGCAGCATTCAGCCTGTTAATTTTTATCGTAATGTGCTATCGGCCCAATAGACGCGGCATCATCAGCAAAATCAGCGCTCTCAAGTTGAGGGGGATGACTTTGACAGGGAAAGTGACGTGAAAATCGAAGACGTTATGGAAATAATGGAGATTAACCTTCGCGAGGCCGACGAGGCCGTAAAGGATTCCGGGCTGTCTCAGGCGGCCCGCAACGAGGCCCTCGGTGCGAAGAAGGCATATGCCCATTGCCTCGGGCTTCTCAATGCGGCCCTCCTGAAAAAAGGCTGGAAGTGACCGTCTCGCCTTCAGACATGCGTTCTGTCTGCTGCCTGTGCCTAAGGGCGCATCTAAAAATACCTCAAAATTTGAATGCCGATGCATCCCGTCCTGCGTCTTCAGTCGTCCTCGGACAGGGTCGTCAGTTCGATGGCCCAGTCGACCGCCCGCTGGAATGCCCCCCTGACCTTTTGATCGTCCAGGTTGAGCCGTTGAATCATCTTCTCTGCTTCGAGCCAACGCGCTTCTTCGAACAGACGGGCCAGCTGCAGCAGCGGCGCGTACTCGCTGTTGGGCTCGCCGCATAGAGCCGATTGGAGTTTGGCGTCCAGGGGCAGATGGGCCACGATATCCGCCATTGGGACACCGAGCATGACATCCAGTAGCGAAAAAGTGCCGAGCAGGTTGAGACTGTCCGGATCGAAGCCCCAATAGTCGTGATTAGCGGCAATCAGTTCGAGAAACTTACCACGCTGAACCGCCAGCAACATCAGGTCCGATGCATCCTTGTTGGGGCTCACCTCCATGATCAACGATACACGCAGCCAGTTTTTCATTTTGTTCCATCCCAGTAGCGTGATGGCCTGGCGGATGGATTTTATTTTTTGGGGGAATCCGAAAGCCGCCGAATTCAGATAAGCCAGCAGACGATAACTGACGGACACATCGGTTTGAATGGTTTCGGACATCACATCGATATCGGGTTCCTGCATTTCAAACAACCGCAAGAGCCTGAAGCGCGATACCTCCGCCGGGGACATCTTGCGCAGCTTGATGACATCCGGTGTTTTGAAAAAAGCGCCTGAATACAAGGAAAACCCCATTTCTCGGCAAGCTTCGAACCACGCCGGGTCTTGCACCCCGGTGGCCATGGCCAGTGCGTCGTAGCGGCGGACGAATTCCATGATCGCCGTCAGATCGTCTCTGCGCTTTCCGTCGACGGCGAGGCTGATGATATCCGCTATCCTGTACAGGGGGTCGCCGTCCGGACTTCCCGTAAATCGGTCGACGGCGACCAAAAAACCATCTGCTTTCAACCGTTTTAGCGACGAGACGACATCAGGGGTCGACAACACGGTTTCATCAACCTTGACGACGGCCGAGACCGGGGGGAGGACATAGGGTAAATCGTCGAGCAGGCCCTTTGCAGTGAAGTCGAGAACGATCTTTTTGCCCCGGTCCAGCATATTCTGCAATCCGATATAGGCGCTTTTGGCCAAACTGGTGGCCGCGCTTTCTTTGTTTACCGAATCTCCGGGAGTGGTTGCACTGCCAACGTGGAACAGCTCGTAGCCCCACAACCGGCGTTTGTCGTCGAATACCGGCAGGCGTGCCAGGGAAACGGTTGCGGCCTCCGCTGCCGATGATCGGTCTTCGGTTACCATCGTCATATCTCCTTTGAATGCCGGTGTGCCCGCAAGGGGCGCACCCACTTCGGGGCTCTGCATCGATACCGCATCACAAAAACGGCTGTACTTTCCAGATGTCGGCGGCATATTCGTGGACGGCCCGGTCGCTGGAGAACTTGCCCATACGGGCCGTGTTCAGAATCGACCGCTTCGTCCATTCCTCCGGGTCGAGGTAGAGGCGATTGACCGCTTCCTGGGCCGTGATGTACGACCGGTAATCCGCCAGGACCAGGTAGTGGTCGGAATAGGCGCCCTGATGAAGTAAACTGTCAAAAACGGGTATAAACAACCCCGGTTCATCCGCACAAAAACAGTCGGAAGCGATCATGTCGAGAGCCTGCTTCAACTCGGCATCGCTTTCGTAGTAGCGGGCCGGTTCGTATCCCGCCGCCCGCGTGGCATTAACTTCCTCGGCGGTCAATCCGAAAATGAAAATATTGTCGGCACCGACTTCTTCCATAATTTCCACATTGGCGCCGTCCAGTGTGCCGATGGTCAAGGCCCCGTTAAAAGCCATCTTCATGTTGCCGGTGCCGGAAGCCTCCATGCCCGCGGTTGAAATCTGTTCTGAGAGATCAGCCGCCGGAATGATTTTCTCCGCCTGCGACACGCAATAATTGGGCAGAAACGCCACCCGCAGGCGTCCCTGAACGTCGGGATCGTTGTTGACCACTTCCGCCACGGCGTTGATCAATTTGATGATCCGCTTGGCCTGGTGGTAGGCGGGCGCAGCCTTGCCGGCAAAAAGGATGGTGCGCGGCACGATTCCCCCGTCGCGGTTTGCCTTGATGCGATTGTACAAGGTGATCACGTGAAGCACATTGAGCAGCTGCCGCTTGTATTCGTGGATGCGCTTTACCTGGACATCGAAAAGCGTATCCGGATTGACGCCGAGGTGTATCTTGCGCAACATGTAGCGCGCGAGCCGCGTTTTGTTTTCCTTTTTCGCCTGGCGCCAGGCTTCTCGAAATGCCGGATCCTCGGTATGCGGAACCAGTTCGGTCAGCCGGTCGAGATCACATATCCATTTAGGACCGATGACGGACGTGATCAGTTGCGATAGTGAGGGGTTGGCCTGTTTGAGCCACCGGCGCGGCGTGATGCCGTTGGTGACGTTTTTGAAGCGGTCGGGGAAAACGCGGTTAAAGTCGCGAAACAAATCGGTTTTCAAAATATCGGAATGCAGCGCGGCCACTCCGTTGACGGTATGGCTTCCGATGATGGCCAAATGGGCCATGCGGATGCGCCGCTGTTCGCCTTCCTGAAAAATGGACAGCCGGGCGGGCAAGTCGGTTTCCTTTGGGAAACGCTCGCTGAGCGATTGGAGAAAGCGGTGGTTGATCTCGCCGATAATGTCGAGGTGGCGGGGCAGCAGGTTCCCCAATAATTCGACCGGCCAACTCTCCAGCGCCTCGGGCATGACCGTGTGGTTTGTGTAGGCGAATGTGCGCTCACAGATGCGCCATGCATCGTCCCAGCCGAGCTTCTCGTCGTCTACGAGAAGTCGCATGAGTTCCGCGATGGCGATGGCCGGATGGGTGTCATTCAACTGGATGGCGACATAATCGGGCAAGGCGTCGAAGGATTGGCTTTGCTTGCGGTAGCGGCGGAGTATATCATGCAGGGTGGCGGCAACGAAGAAATACTGCTGCTTGAGCCGGAGTTCTTTGCCGGCTGTGGCCTCATCGCTCGGGTAGAGGACCTTGGAAATGGTCTCGCCGAGCACTTTTGCCTCGACCGCTCCGATATAGTCTCCCTGGTTGAAGTGCGTCAGATTGAATTCCCGGCTCGATCTGGCCGTCCACAGCCGCATGTTGGTAACGTAGGCGTCGCCATAGCCTGGAATGAGGATGTCGCAGGCCACGGCCATGACAACTTCTCCGTCAACCCACCGGTAGCGCAATTCCCCGCTGCCATCGGTGTAAGTCTCTGATCGGCCGTAAAAGCGGATCGGCTGTTCGACGGGAAGGCGTTGGATTTCCCAGGGGTTTCCACGCCGCATCCAGTTGTCGCAATGCTCGCGCTGGTAGCCGTTTTCCAGGACCTGATGAAATATGCCGTAGTCATAGCGGATGCCGTATCCATATCCGGGCATATTGCAGCACGCCATGGAGTCGAGGTAACATGACGCCAGCCGTCCGAGCCCACCGTTTCCCAGGCCGGCATCCCATTCCTCTTCTTCCAGTTCATCGAGGTCAAAGCCCATTTCTTCAACAACACTTCGGGCATCCTCCAGCATGTCGAGGCTGATCAGGTAATTTTTAAGAAACCGGCCCGGCAGGAATTCCAGAGAAAGAAAATAGACCCGTTTCGACAGGGTGTCGTAGAGGGAACGCTGGGTTTCCATCCAACGTCGGATGAGCCTGTCGCGAAGGCTGTAAGCCAGCCCCAGGAAGCACGAAAAACTGTCCGGTTGATGGGGATCATTGCCGAGGGTAAACTCTATATGTCGCAGGATGTCGTTTTTCAGGCTTTTTAAATTTGTTTCAACCGGTGAAGGGCCTTGTCGGTGGGTCTCGTCCATGGATGATGCTCCGGGGTTATAATGGCGTCGATATTCTGAATCTTATTATAATCATTAGATTTTTGCAAGATGATAAAATTTGGATCGGCCATGACGCAACGATGCTTACCCATATAAATTTCCGACATTCGGCATGAGTGAAGGGAAAGCGGAATATACCGGGGTGGGGACGGCAGCGGGTCGCCTATACTCAATGGCGGCCCGCTGCCATTGTTGAAATTGCTCAAATACCATCGAATAAAAAATGATCGATGCAAAAAAAGAGCAGGGGACGTGTGTTGACACTTCCCCCTTTGAAAAATGGGCAAACCGGTGTCAGGGTTCTACGGGATCCATTGCCACTATGCCGAAGGTGCCTTTTCGAGAGCCACGATCCTTTGGTCGATCACATCCAGTTCTTTTTTGAGGATTTCGGCTTCGTTTTTCAGCATTTTGAGTTCTTCTAATGGCTTGAGATTGGGAAAAAATCCGCTTGACGGTGAGCTAAAACGCCTTCCATAGCCGAGTCCTCTACCTAATCCTCGACCTTTTCCCATGCCGCGGCCGAAACCACGAGCGCCACCCATGCGAAATCCCCTGGGAGCCGGCGGACGCGCAAGGCCGCCCGGCCCGCAGAGACCTCTGCCACCACCGGTCATCGAACCGGCGCCCATTGGCCCTGTTCGATCGAATCCTGGCATAATGTACCTCCTTCTGCGATGCTGGTTATCCTTTTTGACCCTGTCTTCCGGACTCCTGACCCCGGCCGGCATTACCGCGTCCGGTGGCCTGTCCCGAGCCTCCGCCTTTGCCTTTTCCGGATCCTTTTCCGCGGGAGGACCGTCCGGCGGGATCGCTGCTGTCGCGTCTGCATTTACCCTTGCCCTTGCCGGATCCGGGCCCTTGGCCCTGAGGTCCTGTTCCATCTCCTCTCGGCATAACGATCACCTCCTGTTCCGTTAGGTCGTCGGGACATCGTCCCTCAGACCGTTCATTTCTACCGCCGCGGATATCGCGGCAGTGTCCATTCACAATAGTTTTTTTCCATAGATCTAAAGCGGTCCGCGCCCCCTGCGGCGGCGCCTGCGCGGGCCGCGGATTTCAAAGGTACCCCCCTCGATGCGCAGCGTCTTCGAAGTCACCAGCGCTTCGGCGACAGCGGCACGTGCACCGGCCAGGACACGGCCGAACGTGTGACGGGACACGCCCATCATGCCGGCCGCTGCTTCCTGGTCGAGACCCTCGAAATCGTTCAACCGGATGGCCTCCAGTTCTTCCACCGTAAGAGTCACTTCGCCCGTGATCGGCTGTCCCTGCGGTACAAATGCGGTCATCGTCGGAAATCCTGAAACAAAACGCGGTTTTCTTGGTCGCGGCAAAGCATACCCCTTTAATGCTCATTTGAGCAAAATATAAACCTTTACATTATTGCTGTCAAGAAAAGTTTTTATCTTATGATCATAAAAAAATTTGAATCCAACCGTCGCTGGAAATAGGTAACTATTGGATGTTTTTTCTGATATAAAATACACGAGTGGCAGACCAACGCGGATTGCCATTCAGATCATACGAAGGCCTTAAGGCGGTAAAAATGGATTCGGCCGTTATATTGATTGTGGATGATGAACGTTCTTTTGGTGAGGTCGTTGCGCAGCGGCTCCAGCAAAGGGGATTTACCGCAATGGTTGTTGCGAATGGACCGGATGCACTGAAGCGGCTCGAGGAAACAAACACCATCGAGGTCGTCCTTCTCGATCTCAAGATGCCGGTGATGGACGGTATTGCCACCTTGCAATTGATCAAGAAGAAGTACCCGCTGGCTGAGGTTGTCATGCTCACGGGCGATGCCACAATAGATTCTGCGATCGAGGCCATGAAGTCAGGCGCCTTCGACTACCTCGTGAAGCCCTTTGATATCGATCAAGTAATCGACAAAATCAACGCAGCCACGAAAAGAAAGAGCGACCGCGAAGCCGGAATCCGCGAAGTACGCTCGAGGCCCTACATCTCAGAACGCGAGAGGGATGATCTGATATCCAGGATACTGGACGATGCGTGATCGGTTGGCATTATGAATTTCATAATGTCAACCCAGCGTAAGTTTGGGATAACGACGATCGACAGATTCCGACCGACAGGCGAGACCACGTAACTCTTGATTGCGCCGTAGGTTGTAATCTCTTCAAATCGAGTTATATATATACATGTTTTGTAACCGTTCACAGGGTTGCAAAGTCCGATGCGCTTCAAACCACCTAAATGTAAGCGTTTACAGGGTGCCGCAGATGCAAGGCGTCGGGCGCGCAGACGTTCTTTTGTACTTCAAGTGCCCGACAACAAAGCAGATGCGGTGCCCTGTGAACGCTTACCATGTTTTGATAACTTCACTGAAAAAGATCACAGAGTCCGGAGATTCACAATGTCTGCCGAATCTCTTACCACCATGCATATCTGGCCGGAAGACATACTTGAACAAATTAAGAAAGGCCGAGGTGCATGGGAGACCAGCGTCCCGGAGGTGGTGGCCGAAGAAATCACAAACAGAGGCTTGTTTGGTTTCGATACGATGTGATAACCACTTTTTTTCTGAGCAGGCGTCCTATGATAAGGAGTCAACACTCCTTATATATCCGTTTATGAAAAGTTCACGCATTAAGATAAAGATTTTGACAAGGCCGGAGGGAGGAGGCTGTATTGTAATACGCCGACGACCGATAACACAATCCAAAATCTTAATCGTAAAGCCTAAGGTTTCATAAACCGACTGGATACATGACCAATGCGTTTTAGGCCCGTCTTCGCATTTCTTGCATGCATATACTCGTTTGTATTTTTGAGTGGTTTCATCGGTATGCCAATTCATCCTGCAACAGTTGAACCGGATGCTGAAGAACTGCTTGACAAGCAAAGGTTCATTTACAGAATCAAGCCGGAGGAAAGAGGTGGGGAGGCGTTCAAGCTGATTTATCTTGTACCTGTTTCTGTGGATGTGTTCTGGAGGTTTAAGACTGACTTTCGAGGTAAATTTCTCCTCAGCAATAAGTACATAAAACGTCATCGCGTTATCCGTGAAATGGGTAATGTCATCATTACCGAGAACACTTATTCGAACGTTCCCAACGAAACCTTCAGGTGGCGAACGACCGTATATCCTGATCAATACCGCTTGAAGTTTCAACTTGAGAATCCAAGAGAATGCGGGCAGAAATTTCATTACGGCACCATAACACTTGAGCCATTCAGATCATATACTAAGGTCACCCACGTTGCTTACTTTGATTTTTTCGGCGCATATGTCTGGGTTAATCTCCCCTTTGGTGGCGGTATGTCATCTTTTTTAATGTACACAGCCCGTTGGGAGCAAGAAACTATTTTGCGCCTACAACACCAATACGAGATTCAGCCGCCAAAATGAGTGATTTGAACAATTGAAATAAAGATCGTGAGGATTTAAATGCGTTTGTTGATTCTGTCATGTATTTCAGGTGTGCTGTCTTACCTCTCGGTTTCATTGCCACATTTTTTAGCTCCGTTGTTCGATATTTCAGATGATGCGCTTTTTCTACTTCCTGGAGTGATTTTCGGTATCCTCGTTCTCGTACCCCTCGTCAAAAAATCAAATTACAGGGCTTTGCGATGGTTTGGTCTGCTGATTTTTAGCATAGGAGCTTGGTTTGTGGCGGTTTCGATAGGAATTCAGGTTTTACCGTTGGTAAAACAAACTCCTATCCTGTCGTGCGGAATATCAGGAAGCATTGGCGTGCTTTTTCTCGCTGCAGCTAGCAGGTATCTCGTTCCTTTCAACTTTTACATTTCATCAATTCTGATTGCTCTCCTCGTTGGCTTCCTTGGAGGTAGTATTATCGGTATGGCCTTCAGTCAGCCAAGGGCAAGCCTGGCCAGTGAATCTCTCTATTTTATTGGTTTTCTTTTTTGGCATTGTGGTGTTGCCGTTTCGCTGTTTGGGAGACCACGGGCTATTAACGAAGAAAAGCAACAAAGCAGATGCGGTGCCCAGTGAACGCTCACACTGTATCCGCAGGTATCCGCACTGTTCTCACTCTGGAATGGCATTAAGTTGGACCATCGCTTCGAAGATGGGCAGCCGTTGTCCGGTAAACTTGCCAATCCATTTGTCGTAAATTCCAAGTATTTTTTTTGATCGGGAAAGATCGGAAATCACGCGATCTGCGACAAGACGAAAATCCGCATCATTTCGCCGTATGGCAAGCGCAAAAGGCTCAAAGGAAAACACGGTGGACTTGATCACAAATTGATTTGGGTCCTGCTCTTCTGAAGCGATACCAATGAGTACGACCTGGTCGGAAGAAAAGGCGTCGATTTTCTTCTGACGCAGCGCATCGATGCTTTCTTTGGCTGAATCATACAAGACGATTTCCGCTTTCGTTGATGTTTCTCGAATTAGTTTTTTCAATTCGGCAGCGGTCGTTGTGTCTTTAATGACGCCTATTTTCGTTCCGTCAAGACCGGACTCAAAAGCTTTGTTATTCTTCAAGGTCATCAGTGATGCGCCGGTGACAAATGTCAGTTGAGTGAAGTCGACAATTTCACTGCGGGATAGCGTCTTGGTGGTTGAGCCGCATAATATATCGATCTTGTTGTCGTCCAGAGCTATAAATCGCCCTTCAGCCGTTACGGGAACATATTCAACCTTTACATCCGCACCAATTTTGTTTTCAACTTCAGTGACAATCTCCTTACAGATGTCGATAGAATAACCGGCCGGAGCGCCGTCTTTGTCTAAAAATGACATGGGTGGATGAGATTCACGATATCCGATTCTGATTTTACCGGATTTTTTTATCTGCTGAAGGGTTCCTCTGAGTTCCTGAGCAGATAACGGGCTCGCCAAAAAAACGATCATTAAGATGATTGTCAGTTTACCTCTCATAGCGTTTCTCTCCGGATTTATAGTGATTTAAGTAAAAATGGTATCCCGTCTCCAAATTCAATCTGTCGGCCCGGACGTCTCGACCACCGGTACGGATTGCGTATCCTCCTGCAACCAGACTTCGAGCAACTTGTACCCTACGGATAGGATAACCGAACCGATAAAAAGGCCCAGAAAACCGAAAGAAATAAACCCGCCGATGGCACCAAGAAAAATCACCAACATGGGCACCGAGGCCCCGCGCCCCAAAAGAACCGCCTTAAGGGGGCCATCCGACAGGGCCACCAGCACGAGCCAGACGGTGAGGATAACCGCCGTCAGCGTGCTCATTTTTAAAAATGCGTAAATGATCACCGGAATAATCGCAGGTCCGATGCCGATTTGTATGATCGCCAAAAAGAGACACAGGAGCGCCCACAGTCCGGCACCGGGAATTCCAGCCACGGCAAATCCAAGACCTGCCAATATGGACTGTAAAAGTGAAACACCGATAATTCCCTTGACCACATTACGGACCGTTTTCGTTGATATTTCAGCGAATTCAGGTCCACGTTCTCCGGCCAGACGCACGAACAGTTTCTTGGCCACCTGACCACCGCTTTTTGCCGAAGCCATGAGGACACCGGCAATAACGAGAGAGATGGCAAACATCAAAAGGCCCACGGCCGTACCGAAGACTATTTTCAACAGCCATTTTGAGAATCCGAATACCTGAGATTTGAATTTCATTAAAATGGACTCGAGGTTATCGGAAGCCATTTGCCATAGGTTTTTAACGCTCTTGCCGATGACGGGCCAGTTGCCGACGCGTTCAGGCGGCGGCGGTACCTTCAGATCCTTTTCCTCCAGTTTTGTGCTGAGAGTCTTTAAGGTGTCGACGCTGGAAACAGCCAGCTGGACACCCGGCAAAATAAGGATCAGCAGTGCGGAGAGTGTCATGACAGCAGCGGTCAATTTACGACGCTCTCCCAGCTTCACATTGAGCTTCTCGTAGACGGGGTATAATGCAACGGCAATAATAATCCCCCAGATGCCCGGCGAAATAAAGGGTCTGAGTATCTGGAAACAATAGGCAAGGAGCACAGCCAGGACGCCGAGACGGATTGCGATATCGATACCCGTGCTTGTAGGGGATGCTTTTCTTTCGGGTTTTCCGGATATTCTCATTATTCTATAACCCAATTGACTGTTGAGTTGGTGGTTATCTCATTTGTTCCAAATTTACCACCACCATACGAAAAAAAATTTGCATCGTCTTTACTTGGCATAGGTCCAAGTATCTCAATTTTTGTATTTTTACAAATAAAGTTTGGTAATCCCGAACCAATTGGCAAAATTATAGGGATGAGATTATCGCAGCTATCGTTTTTCCAGCCTTTTCAAACAAACCTATAATATCCATAAAGTTATTTATGTGTAATTTTAACAGTTACGATAATAGGAGGAAAGTCTACATGAGAAGAATATCGAGAAGAGATATTATCAAATTATTTTTATTTGCCCCATATAGTTTCTGCAGTAGTTAAAACCGCTTCGAAATGTCTAATACTACTGTTGGTATACAACGCATGTGGTTGAAAACGAGTAGAGATATTAAAGATTATTGATGGACACGATAACTATTAAAAACCTTTGGTCATGGGGGGGACCGTCATTGTAGGGCTAAACATGTTTTACAACTTTACTGATATACTTTGCATTTCATCGCGCTACGTCACGCTTTAAAAATCTTCTTGATAAAATAATTCGATTTGGTAAAGGATAAACCATAGGATTAAATTCGGACGGAACAATGTGACCGTTGGGTTGAAACTACTTCATCAGTCTGTTTCTTTTGGGCTTGAAAACCTGTCAGAAAGGAGGTGAGACAGCATGCTAAAGCGTGTGGTAATTCTTTTGGCATTGTTTTCCATTGGTGTGACTGCGGCCCTTGCCGGCAGCGGTTGGGAGAGCGACTACGATATCCTGTGGAATATCAATGTGTATGACCGTTGCAAAGGAGAAGAAAAGATCTACAACAACTCATATATTGTAAACAACGAACAGTTGTGGGTTGTATTCATTCCCGATCAGATGAGAGGCGGTCCACCGAACGGCAAAGTGGTCCGGATCCCAAGGGTGGATCCTTGTAAATCAATTTCAATGGAAGCGGCATACTGAGAGTCACAATTGTGATTCAATCGGCAGAATCCCCATAAATTCGATACCGAAATGTCGCCAGAAAACGGTGCAAGGGTCCGTGTTGTTCCTCATCTTGTTGGCAAGGTTCGAATTATGAACCCGATTGAATCGTATCGTTTTGGTCGGCTTCGATGCCTGGCTTTAACCATTAGGGTCCCGGTAAAACATAATTCCACCTCTTGCTTGTCTTATGGCCCGTTTACTGTGTTACATACACCCACACATATCCCGATATGCGTAGGTGGATGTGCCTTGTAGACAAACCATAATCCGGCGCAATCGTGTGGAATTATTTCTTACCGTGACCCTTATTCGGTAATGACGTGAACGGAGGTTATCCATGAGAAAGTTATTGTGTACGAAAATTTCCATTTGTTTGTGCTTTTTGATCACGACATTGGCTGCCGCTGCGGACAATCCAGCGACGACTGATCAGGCCGAACCGACCAAAGAGCAGACCATCGATTATATTTTGGAACGGATCAACGAAGTGAAATTAAAAAACGGCATCGGCGTAGTACGAACGCAATCTAAAACGATCAGGCTGATTGTAAAGCACTTTCAATATGCAAGCATTGAAGATTGTCTCCTCACCATCAGGGAAACCGAGTTGGAAAATGATGTTTTGATGTTGGAAAAGACATTGAGAGTGCCGCTCGCCCAGCTGAATCCAGCGGATGTGAAGTTTGACGCTCAACGGGTATTTCTGATGACCGCAAACGATGGGGCTTTTGTCGATCGAATGGTCAAATCGCGACGAAACACGAAAGTCGAATCGGTTGACCACAAGATGACCGACAACGTGCCGATCTATTTCGGATTGGGTCAGGCGGAAAAGCTCGCGCGCGCTTTTTCCCATCTCATCAAATTGTGCGGAGGGCAGAAAGACCTGTTTTAAGCAAAAGCGGCAATCGCCCGGGATACTTGATGCTGCCGGCGTTTCGAATGTCCCGCCATCCGCTATTTCAGAAGTGACCGGGCAACAATCGTCTTTTCGATTTCCTTGGTGCCCTCGTAAATTTCGAGGATTTTAGCATCCCGATAGAGCCGCTGCACTTTGTATTCATCGATGTACCCGTATCCGCCGTGCAGTTGCAACGCCTCATCCGCGCAGTCCACGGCCACCTTGCCCGAAAACCATTTGGCCATCGCCACCAGGGCGTGATCCGGCTTGCCCCGGTCGGCCAACCAGGCGGCCTCATAGTAGAGGTTGCGGGCAGCGCGGATGCGGGTGGCCATTTCGGCCAGTTTGAACTGGGTCACCTGAAATGCGGCCAGCGGTTGACCGAATTGACAGCGTCCCTTTGCATGGCGGACAGCTTCTTCAAGCGCACCGCGCGCCAGTCCCACCGCTTGCGCACAGACGTGCAGTCGTGTGCGATTGAAAAACTCCATCAGGTGGTAAAATCCTTGCCCCTGCTCGCCTACCAGGCTTTCAGACGGCACGCGCACGTCCTTCAAGACGAGTTCGGCCGTGTCCGATGCCCGGATACCCAGCTTTCCCCTGATTTTAACGGCCTTGAATCCCGGGGTGTCGGTCGGCACCAGTATGAAACTGTGACGTCGATGCGGGGATTCGTTTTTCGGCTCCGTCAGGCAGAAAATGAGCATGTAGGCGGCCACGGTACCATTGGTGGCAAACATCTTGGATCCGTTGATGACCCAGGCGTCGCCGGTATTTACGGCCGTGGTGACGGCACCGGTGACGTCACAGCCGGCGTCCGGTTCGGTGATGGCCGTGCCCATGATGGCCTCACCGGACACCAGTCGCGGGAGAAGCAGTTGTTTTTGTTCTTCCGTGCCGACCAACTGAAGCAGTTCGGAACCGAAGGTCGTGGCCAAAATCGCGCTGCCGATGCCCGGGTCGACAGCCCAGAACTCCTCGTTCAACAGGCAGTGTTCGAAGAAACCGTAGCCGGCCCCGCCGTATTTCTCGTCGATAAAGATGCCGACGAAACCCAGATCACAAGCCTTTTTCCAGATGGCATAGTCGAATTTTTCTTCGCGGTCGAATTCGACAGCTCGGCCGGGGAATTCACCCAAGGCGAATTTGCGGGCCGCCTTGACGATGTCCTGCTGTTCTTTGGTGAGGTTGAAATCCATGGCGAACTCCTTGTGAATCGGTTGAGCCCGTTTAGCCCGTTGAGCCGGTTGGGTTGGTTTTGTCAGTTAAAGGATATAATCGATTTTATCGAGTAAACGCTCATGGCCCTAAAGCCTCCATTGATTCCGGGTTCTGAGTTCCGAGTTTCAAGTTTCAAATTTCAAGTTTCTATCCTCAGCCTTCCTTGCGTCGCTGTTCCTCGTCGCGGATTTCGCGGCGCAGGAGTTTGCCGACTTTCGACTTGGGCAGCATGTCCCGGAACTCTATGTACTGCGGCACTTTGTAAGAGACGAGCACCTTGCGGCACCACTTGGTCAGTTCGTAGCCGGTGATGCCCTTGGAGTCAGCCTTCAAAACCACGTAGGCCTTGATCCGTTCGCCCATTCTTTCGTCCGGCACACCGACCACGCAGGCGCTGATGACCGCCGGATGTTCCTGGAGCACCGATTCGATTTCAGAGGCCGACACGCGGTAGCCCTTGTGCTTGATGGTGTCGACGGTTCGGTCTACGAAATAGAGGTTGCCGTCCGCATCCATGCGCATGATGTCGGCCGTGCGGTACCAGAGGCGCCCGTCGATTTCGACGAAAGCCGACCGGGTCTCCTCCGGCTTGTTGAGGTATGCGCTGACCATCTGAGGTGACGATACGAGTAGTTCGCCCGGTTTATCCGGCTGCACCGGCTCCAGTGAGGCCGGGTCTACGATTTTCACTTCCTTGCTGGCCACGATGCGGCCGACGCTGCGGGAAGGGTTGCCGATCGTCACCGGGCACATGGCGACACCGCCGCAGGTTTCGGTGGCGCCGTAACCCTGGTAGATCGGTTTGCCGAAGGTTTCTTTCCAGCGGTTGCCGACCTCCACCGGCAGGACATCCCCGGCGCTGTACCAGTAGTCGACTGAGCCAAGGTCATACTGGTCGAGGCGATCGTGCTCCAGGATCATCCGGTAAAGCGCCGGAACGCCGATCATCGATCGGGCCCTGAATCGCTGAATCGCATCGAAGGCGGCATCGAGATTGATCCGCGGCTGGACCATCAGGGTGCCGCCGACCAGGAGCGTGGCCAGGCCGCAGGTCTGCCCCAGGATGTGAAACAACGGGGCGTTGCCCATGATGACATTTTCCTCCACCGGAAACAGCGGCGCGCTGACCCGGATCTGCTCATCGGCCGAAACGAGGAAGAGATCGTGGGCAATGGGGACTCCCTTGGGGAATTTGGTGGTACCACCGGTGTACAGGATTTCGGCCAGAGCATCTCCGCCGGCGGTTAAAGGCGGCAGTTCGCCGCGGCGGTTTCGGTATCGATGCAACAGTGCTCGAAATGAATGTGTGTGCGGCCCGTAGCTGACGGTGCCGCGGGGAACGATATCGAACAGGTAGCCAAACCCGCGCTTCCATGCGGGGAGCATATCGGCGGTCTTGACGATGATCACCTGCCGCAGAGGAGTTTCGTCCAGCACCTTGCGGACATAGCCGTAGTTGGTGTCGGCACAGACGACGGTTTCAGCATCGCTGTCGGTGGCGATGTACTTCAGGTCGTGGGGGGTGTAGATCGGCGTGATCGGAACGCAGATGCCTCCCGCCCTAAGAATTCCCAACCAGGCCACCACCCATTGGATGCTGTTGGGAATGTAGAGAATCACCTTGCGGCCATCGGCGGCACCGAGGTCGATCAGGGCAGCGGCAAGGCGTTCAGCCAGGTCGGCGACCTGCCGATAGGAGAACCGGGTGCCGAGGTAGATCACGGCCGTATGATCGCCACGCCGATCGGCGTTGGTTGCAAATGCTTGATAGATGTGAGTGTACCTTTTTGACGTCATTTGCAGTAAAGCGCTTGAAAGGTTCAGGGTTGAAGGGTTCTGGGTTCAGGGTTCAGCACTGCCTCCGGCCGCCGCCTCCAGTTTGATCGAAGAGGAAACTGTTAAGTTTCATATGAGTCTTAGCCGGATGTAAGCCTTTGAAATAAAAAAGCGCGGCCTTCTCTGCGGCCCGACGGTGGTGATCACACGCCGAAGTAAGCCGATTTCACCTCCGGGTTTTTCATCAGCGCCTGTCCGGTGTCCGTCAGGGTCAACATGCCGTTCTCGACGACATACCCCCTGTCGATAACCGGCAGGACCGGCCGTGCGAACTGCTCGCTCAGCACGACGGTGATGCCGGTGGTGTCCCGCAGTGACACGACCGCTGAGACCACGGCTTTTTGGATCATAGGGCTCAGTCCCAGGAGCGGTTCATCGAGCAGGAGCAGCCGCGGGCCGACCACAAGGGCCATGCCGATGGCCAGCATCTGTTGTTCGCCGCCGCTGAGAAACCCGGCCTTGCGCGTCG
This sequence comes from uncultured delta proteobacterium, assembly GCA_963787235.1. GTDB lineage: Bacteria > Desulfobacterota > Desulfobacteria > Desulfobacterales > SG8-13 > JARFQH01. The sequence goes on along the minus strand of CAWBCG010000072.1, from coordinate 8,439 downwards.
TCAGTTTTTTCAGAACCGGAAACAGTTCGAAGACCGCCTCGAGGGCCCGGCTGGACTGAACCTTGGTGCGCAGGTAACCCGCGATTTTCAAGTTTTCCAGCACGCTGCTCTCTGGAAAGACCGGGTGCCGCTCTCGGGAGAGGACGATCCCTTTTTTGACGCGTTCACTCGGTTTCAGGTGAGTGATGTTTTCCCCCTCGAACAGGATGTCGCCATAAACCGAAATGCGTTCACCCCCTCTGCGCTGCTCTTTGATGCGCATGTCGACGATCAGCCCGGAGAGCGCGTTCATCAACGTGGTTTTTCCGGCACTGTTGGAACCGATCACGCCAATGAATTCACCCGCCTGGACTTCCATCGAGAAGTCGTTGAGCGCCAGGGCATTTTCGAAGAAAACCATCAAGTTCTTTACTTGTAGCACGATACCCTGTTCTTGTTTTAAGTTAGGCCGGTTTAGCCCGTTTAGCCGGTTGAAGGATTTATCGATTTGTACAGCAATTGCTTTTCGATTCGCCGTCGACAATCCATCACTCGGTCCCCAGATAGGCACTTTTCACGGCCGAGCTCTCCATGACGTCGGCGGCTTTGCCGTCGGCGATTTTTTGGCCGAAATTCATGACAATCACCCTGTCGGCGATTCGAAAGAGTTCTTTGAGGCGGTGTTCGATCATGATGATCGTTATACCATCGCGCCTGAGTTTTTCGATAATGGGCAGGATACCGGCGACCTCGGCCAGGCTCAGTCCGGAAAAAAGTTCGTCGAGGATCAGCAGTTCCGGCTGCAGGGCGATGGCCTTGGCGAGTTCCAGGCGTTTCAAGTATCCTTGCGGCAGCGCGCCGGCGATCTTGTAGGCCACCCGGGCATCGCGCTCGAAGCCGACTTCCTCCAGGAGATCAAGCGCCACGGCATCCCGGTCGCCGTATTTCCCGCCGACCAGTTTTTTTACCCGCGGCGAATAGAGCGGTATGATCATGTTTTTATAGGCCGGAAGCTGATAAAACGGTTTGACCATTTGAAAGGTCCGCGCGATGCCCAGGCGCACGATCCGATGGGCTGCAAGCCCGGTAATGTCGAGACCTTTGAAGAAGACGGCGCCCGTTGACGGTTTGACGAAACCGGTGATCAGATTGACGGCCGTGGTCTTTCCGGATCCGTTGGGCCCGATGAGCCCCAAGAGTTCGCCTTCGGTCAGATCGAAGTGGAAATCGCTGATGGCCTGAACGCCGCCGAAATTTTTAAAAAGACCGGCAACCCGCAGGATGGCGGTGGTTTTCACGAGTCCACCTCGACCCAGCGTTCGAACTGGTTGTACTTGCGCTGAATGAAGTGAAAAATGCCCTCCGGCAGCGCGACGATGAAGACGACCAGAAACACGCCGTAGAACACAATGCGCAGCCCACCGACGCCGCGCAGCACCTCCGAGAGCGGCACCAGAATGAAAGCACCCAAGGTGGCGCCGGCCAGCGAGCCCGGACCGCCGACCACGGCTGCGGCGATCGGCAGGATCGAGTAGTCGAGCGCAAACACCGGCATGCCGACAAACATGTAAACGTGCGTCATGAACGCACCGGCAAAGGCGCCGACGGTACTGGCGATCCAGAGCGCCTGAGTTTTATACCAGTAAATGTTGATGCCGGCGTTTATCACCGAGCGGTCGTTGTCGCAGATGCCTTTCAGCACAAGTCCGTAATCGGTTCCCAGCAGGCGGCGGAATCCGAAGAGCGCCGTCAGCATGGCACCGACAATCAGATAGATCTCCACCCATCTCGACGGCAGGGGCGTCATACCGGTCAAGCCTTCGGTGCCGCCGAAAATGCGCGTCGCTTCGATCAGCCGTACCAGCATCAGGGGCAGGATCAGCGTCACCATTGAAAAGTAGATTCCCCGCAAACGCAGCACCGGCAGCAGCAAGGCCGTGCAGATCAGACCCCCGAAAACGGCCGCTACCGGAATCGTCAGCAGTGGCGGAAGCCCCCAGTAGTGATTGAGGATGCCCGTGACATAGGCCCCCATGCCGAAAAACAGGGCCTGCCCGAGGGATATCATTCCGGTTTGAGCCAGAAGGTCCCAGCTGATCGCCAGCAGAGCGAACACGGCCACCGAGAGCAGAACCTTTTGCCAGTAAATGCCGAGTGCGAGAGGGAGCAGAAGGATGGCTATCACCGGCAGCACCCTGGGCCCGGCCAGATAGAGCATCTCGCGCCAGGAGCACAGGGCGAACACATCCCCGGACCTGACGTTGATGCCGCGATCGACCCGTTCCCTGCGCTTCTGCACGACACTAAATCCTTTCTTCCAGCTCTTTTTGCTTTCCGAACAACCCGGAGGGCTTGAGGGTCAGGACCACCAGGATGGCGGCCAGACTGACGATCATCGTCCAGTGGGAACTGATGTAGGTATCGGTGAAGCGCTCGGCAAAACCGATCACGAAACTGGCCACGATCGTGCCGCCGGTGCTGCCCAAACCACCGATGATGCACACGGCCAACGCCTTGATCAGGACCTCGTAGCCTTCACCCGGGGCGATGCTGCCCAGCGGGATGATGACGGTGGCGGCCAATGCGGCCAGGCCGGCACCGAGAGACACGCTCAGCAGCGCGATCCGATCGGAATCGATGCCGAGGGTCAAGGCGGTGCGTTCGTCCTGAGCGATCCCCCGGAAGGCGAGTCCCAAACGGGTATGGTGGGTAAACCACCACAGACCGAGAATCACGACCGAACCGATGACCACGATCAGCAGACGCTGCACGTCGATGAAGACACCGGCCAGCACGACACTGTCGTCGACAAAGACCGGCAGATTGTATTCAAACCCGACAAATCCGAGGTAGCGGAAGATCTCCAAAATGGCCAGACCGATACCAAAAGTGGCGATCACTTCCGACAAGGCCTGACCGCGCACGCGCAACAGGATAAAACGGTACATCAGCGCTCCTGCCAGCATTGTCAGCAGGATGGAGACGGCGGCAGCCAAAGGGTAGGGCATGCCGACCAGGTTCAACCCCATCCACGTGGCGTAGGCGGAGAAGATGTACAGCGCACCGTAGGCAAAGTTCGCCACGCCACTGATTCCGAAGGTCAGGTTGAAGCCGATCGCCATCAAGGCCAGGATGATCGAGTTGACGAAGGCGTATACAATGGTGCCCAGTAACATCGGCATGTGACAGTCTTATATTTTACGGGGGGCGGGCTCTTTGGGGATTTCGACGCCCCCGTTGGGTTGGCAAGCAGATCTTCGCTATTTCAGTGATGTCAGGCCGGCCGGCAGTTGAATTTTGGCCTCGGCGATTGATCCCGGGTAGACAATAAGCCGGCGGCCGTCATCGGTCCACTGGAAAATGCAGCCGACGGCCGTCTCTGCCGGATCGTTGCCGAACACAGCCTGGTGCCCCTCATCAAAGTGGATACGCCCCATCACGCCTTGACGATCCGTTTTTTCGAGAGCGGCCACGAGAGCGTCAGGGTCAAGGCTGCCGGCCCGTTCGATCGCTTCGGCCAGGATGTAGACTGATTCGTAGGAAGGTGCCGGACCGTGGCCGGCCTGCAGCGGTTTTCCATAGGTTTTGCGGTAGGCCTCATCGAATTTTACCGACGGCGGAACCCTGTCGGATGAGATGGCGCTGCCGAGTTCGAAGATGCTGTTCATGGCGCCGCCTATTTTTTTGTCGAAGGTGTCCCAGGCGTCGGAGCCGGCCAGCGGCGAGATGAAACCGGCCATGACGGCCGGAACTTTCATCGATTTCCATTGTTTGACCAGGATGCCGCTCTGGGGCATGTCGAAAACCGGCATGATAACCTGTGCACCGCTGGTGCGGGCTTTCATCAAGGCCGAGGAAAAATCGGATGTGCCGGTCGGGTAGGCCTCTTCACCGAGAATTGTCCAGCCGGCTTTGTCAAAATACATCTTTTTCACGAATCCGGCCGTCGCCCGTGCCCAGGCCACATCTTGATGCAGCACGTAGACCTTGTTGAACCCGAACTCCTTGTTGATCAGCGCCATGGTTCCGGCGAGATATTTGACCAGGTACACCGCGTTGAGGCAGGTCCTGAACACATATTTGTACTTTGCCGGGTCTTCTTTGAGCTTTTTTTCCGATCCGGGGCTCATGGCGATGGTGCCGAGCATCGGGACTTTGTACTTGGCGATGATATCCATGCCGGCCATCAGGGCTTCGGATCGAAAGGGGCCGACCACAATGGCCGCCGGTTTTTGTTCAAGGATGATTTTTTCGATGCCGAGCAGGGCTTCCGGAACCGGCACGCCCGGCGCCGCGTCGCGTATATCGATGTCGGCAATTTTGAAGGGACGCATTTCGCTGCCGATCTTCACGCCGCCTTTGGCATTGATCTCGTCGACCGCCATCTGGACGGCCTTGAGGGATTCCTTGCCCTCGAGGAAACCCAAAGATGTGGGCACGGCGATCGTGATCGGTTCCGCCGCGCGCAGTTCCGTTCCCAGATAAATGGAACCGCACAAAACAACGGCCAGAAAACAAAGGGAGATTCTTTTCATGGCAGACCTCCTCGTGTTGGGCATTCAAACGGTTTGGCAGAAGGATTGAATGCGATTTATTTATTAAGTTCCAGTCAGCTGAATTGGTGCTACAAGAGAGTCAGGGTGATGTCAAGAAAATTATGATACGACAGTGTGGTATTCACGCCGCCTGCTCAGCAAGGTCAGCCGTTTTGTGTCAACCTTGAAACAGGGCACGGACAGGCATAGTCGGTTTGACTGCGCAATAAAGCGGATTTTCGTCCAGGGGAAATTGAAAACGCGGGATACGGCTTGCGTTTGGGGTGAAAGGAGGTTATCAGTGTTCATCTATGAATGGCATCTTTCGGTCTGGCACTGCGTTCTCACTATTTGCATTTTTGAGTAAACCCTTAGCCTAGTGCCCATCCACGGTTTTATTGAGGGCACTGGTAAGTTTCCGATCCAGAAATGAGCAATTTTCTGCAAGTTCAAGGAAATCAAGGAATTGCGCGGAGGCGTACTTGTGTACGTCGCACAAGCGATTCCGCCGATTGACGCAGAAATTGCTGAAAAGGGCCATTTATGGACGGAGACTAGCCTATGGTTGCAAATTCGCTGCGGCCTTGGCCGAGGCCGGAAACTTCCAATTTTGGAAGGACTCTTATTTGCTGTTCAATCAAACCACGAATTCGTTGCCCAGGAGATTCGCGTGAGCGTCACCATCCATCTGCACAAGACCCATCGTCGATTTGCTGCAGGGCAGGAGAGGGTCGAGATTGAGGGACATACAGTCGAGGAGTGCCTCCTGAACCTGGTCGACCGCTATCCGGAGCTGAAGCCTCAACTGTTCGACGGGAAGGGCCGGCTTCAAAAAACCGTCGAAATCTATCTGAACATGGCGAGCGCCTATCCGGATGAACTGACCCGGCCGACCACCCACGGGGACCGGATCCACGTCACGCTCATGCTGGCCGGCGGCTGAGAAGCCGGATTCGGTTTCTCGGTGTTTTCCTTCTTCGGAGCGTCGCAATGTATAAAGGCCAACTGAGCTGGCAGACGGTGGTCACCCTGCTGGTTCTCGCCATGACCTGGGGCGCCAACATGGCGTTCATCAAGTTCGCTGCACGCGAGGTGGCACCGCTTTTTATGGCCGGGCTGCGTTCCTTGGTGGCCGCCGTTTTCATATTTCTCTACATGCGGCGGCGCGGGATTCCCGTTTTCCCCTCGGTCGTCATAACCGGACACGGGGCGGTTGTCGGGCTGCTCTTTGCAGCCGAATTCGCCCTGATCTATGTGGGGCTGCAGTATACACTGGCGTCCCGCACTTATCTGCTGGTATACACGGCGCCTTTTTTCGCGGCACTGGGGGCTCATTTCTTTCTGAAAGACGACCGACTGAACTGGTGGAAGGGGACCGGCCTTGTCGTCGCGTTTGCCGGTGTAGCGCTGCTATTCGTCAGAAAGCTGGGGCCTTCGACCAGCGAAAGCCTGAAGGGGGATTTTATGGCGTTGGTTGCCGGTGCCCTGTGGGCCGCCACGACACTTTACATCAAACGCTACCTCACCGGCCAGACGCGGCCGCTGCAGGCGGTTTTCTTCCAGCTGTTCTTTTCCTGTCCTTTACTGATCGGCCTCAGCTTTCTCACCGAAAGTCCGCTGATATCCGGCTTTTCCGTGTTAACCGGCATTTCGCTCTTCTACCAGTGCATCGTCGTTGCCTCGGTGAGCTTTATCTTCTGGTTCGAGTTGGTCCACCGCTACCCCGTCAGTCTGCTGCACGCCTTCACCTTTTTCGTACCGGTCTTCGGCATATCGATCAGCGGTGTCCTGATGCTTGGAGAAGTGATTACCACCCGATTGGTGCTGGCACTTTGTATGGTCGGACTGGGCATGATCATGGTGAACCACCGGTCGGGAAAGGACCCCCATGTCCGCGTTCACGATACGCTGCCGTCACGGTAATACGGAAAATTTTTTGTCTAAGGCTCGAGAACAACTACAGGGGATGCTTCCCGTTTGAAGGCATCCCCTGCAGTATTTGGTCGCGAATAGTTTTTAGAGTTCGGACTGCACTGCGGACGAGCGGTTTTCGGCCGCATACAACCGCTGGGCGGCGGTCCTTTTTTTCTGAATGCTGACATCGCCGGCATCCACGTAATCCACGGCTTTCACCTCACAGAACCGGACGCACTGGGGATCGCCGTCGCACAGGTCGCATTTGATGACCTTGTGGTCGATGGTGTTGAAGTTCATGGCGCCGAAGGGGCAGACGGACACGCAGGTGCGGCAGCCGATGCAGACACTGTAGTCGACGGTCACGCGGCCCAATTCCTCTTCGCGGGAAATAGCGCCCACCGGGCAGCCGATAAGACAAGGCGCATCCTGGCACTGCTGGCATGACATCGGGATGTACACGCCCTCGGCCTCCCACTTGATCACCCGGATGCGGCTGCGGACCGGATTGGAAATCCCGTCGTGTTTAACGGCACACACCAGCTCGCACAGGCGGCACCCGGTGCATTTTTCGTGGTCGATCTTCAGAACCTTTTCCATCTCGTTCTCCTTTCGCAATACAACCCGCCGGGTTAGAGCAGGTGGGACGGTTCATTTTCGAGGCCGAGCCGCTGCAGGGTTTCCGGCTTTGGAACGCCGTTTTCGTCCAGGCCTTTGTGCGTGTAGAAATCATCGATCATCTGCTTGAACTTTTCGCGGTCGATCTTGCGGCCGACCACGTCCGGCGCACCGCGCAGGCAGGGCTCGTCGAAGTAGCGATGATTGAGCATGTCGCCTTTTTTCAAATCATTGCGCGTCAGCCCTTCCCGGAGATTGAAAAGCCGTTCGATCATGTTGCAGCGCTCGGCGATCGTCCAGATATCGGTGGGCGTCAATTCCAGTCCGGTGTTCAGGTAAAGGACCTTGGGCCAGTCCTCGAAGTTCGGCAGGGTCGCCCCTAAAAATACCGTGTGATACTTGCAGATGCCCAGGCAGTCCACGGCCATGTAGCAGTTCTCCTGCCAGAAAACCTGCCAGGCCTTGCCTTCGTAAGCGGTGTGCTCCGAGCTGAGCGGTCCGTCATAGGGTACCGGGTTGCCGTAAATTTTTCGCAGGACCGGTTCGGGCAGATGATACAGGTCGATCGCCGGGCGACTGCGCAGGTGGTCCGAACCTCTGGATGCGGTGGCGATGTTGAGGGCCAGGGCCGGGGTACCCCGTTCGTCCGAGTGCAGGTTGTTCATGCCTTTGACCTGGATGAGATAGTCGAAGGCATCGTTGCCGATTTTTTCGGCCGCTGGAATGCCCCCATCGGCCAAGGTGTCGCCCAACCAGCCTTTTCTAAGACAGATCCGGTGAAGCATTTCGAGGACTGCTTCGTCGTTGCCGAACCGAAGGTCGAGGCCATCGGTCTGCTTGTCGGTCAGAATCCCTTTTTCATGGAGTTCCATGGCCCAGGCGATAATGCTGCCGATCTCGAGGTTGTCGACGCCGTACTGATTGACCAGGTGGTTGCCCGTTAGAACCGTGACGGCGTTGGTGCAGTCGGGCAGGGCGCCGAAGGCCCCCTGAGAGGTGTACTCGGGCCCCTCGTCGTACTTGCCGGCGTAGGGACCGGAAGGGATCTTGTACTGCGCCCGGCAGTGCACCTGACAGCCGAAACAGCCGGTCATGTGATGCGGGCCGATGGTTTCGGTGGCGATCTCGTCCAGTCGTTCGGGTTCGATGTCGTCGGCGTATTCACACTGGTTGAACTGAAAGTTGCGTGTGCGCAGTCCCCCCCAGGAGTTGGTGGCGCCCCAGATGAAAGGGGTGCCGAGAGTGCCCTGGGTCTGGTTGACCTTGGCGCTGGTGATCTGGTCGATGAAGCGCTTGTTGTATTCCAAGGCTTCGGCCGGCCGGGCGATCTTTATGTCCAGCGTGCCGCGGGCGGCAACGGCCTTGAGATTTTTCGACCCCATCACGCACCCCA
>CAWBCG010000071.1:0-10813 GCA_963787235.1 uncultured delta proteobacterium | reverse complement strand
TTGGGAAATCTACGGGGAAACCTTCAAAGAGTATCTGGAATGAAATGCAAGCGGCCGCACCGGCCGTCCAGGAGCCGCAAACAGCTGTCACCCCGCCTTATTTTCTCGCTCTATCGACCGTCCGATTTTCTTCGATGATGCCGACCAGGCGGTCGGGATAATCGGTCATGATCCCGTCGACACCGGCTGCAATCAGCCGCCGCATGATCCCTTCCGCGTTGACCGTCCAAACGGCTACCGTCAGGTTGCGGGCGTGGGCTGCGGCAACGAATCGGCGCGACACGACCGCCAGTCCTTTGAAAGTCACCGGCACCTGCAGGGCCTGCATGGCCGGAGAGTAAAGGGCGGCCAGGCCAGCCCGGCTGAGCAGGTAGAACCACATTGCTTCGGACGGTCCGGCCGAGGTCGCCACCGCGGGACATACCTGGCGAAAGCGCTCCAGCACGCCGGCATGCACCGAGGCCACCAAAACGCTCGTCATTCGGCCATGCTGGCGCAGCATCTCGCAGACCGATTGGCTGACCTCCGGCCGTTTTTCCTTGATCTCCGTGATTAAAGGCGTTTCGGGGAAGGCCGCGAAAACCTCGCTCAGGGTGGGAACCGTGATGCCTTGGCCCCTGAACGGAAAGCTCCGCCCGTGGTCGGCCGTCCAGCGGTAGCCGGCATCCAGTGTTTTGAGCCGCGCCAGGGTCATCTCGTTCACGGCACCGCGACCGTCGGTTGTGCGGTCTACCGTCGCATCGTGCAGCACGACCAGGTGCCCGTCGGCGGTGGTGCGCACATCCATTTCAAGGACATCGGCACCGGCCGCCAAGCTGCGCCGAAACGCCGCAAGGGTGTTTTCGGGCCCCAGACCGCTTCCTCCGCGATGGGCAATCACCTGAAAACCGGTCGCGGTGAAGTACGGGTGCGGTGGAGCCGGACGCGCCTGCAGCCATACGCCGCCCAGTACGATAACCGCGAAAATAAGGGTGGCAAGAAATATCTGGAGGAGTCGTTTTCCCATCGGCAATCCCGAGGCGATTTCAAATATTGAAAATCAAAACCGAATTTAGTCGGTTACCCATTCTAATAAAATTTCGGACACTTGATAAAGCCCCCAAAAAAACTTGCCGGTCTTACCACTGTCATCTTCCCGAAACGGATTGCCATCACGGCGACGGCTACGGCCGCTTATCTTTTAAAATAAGCTTTTTGATTCTGTCACTGACCCACCGAGCCGGCAAAGAGCTGAAGGCGTAGCCGATGGATGCGAGCATGACGTAAATCATCCCCGTACCCAAGGTCCCCAGATCCGGGTAAACGAGGCGGGGGGCCAGCAAACAGGACGCCGCGATACCGATCAGGATGCGCCAGGTGTCAGGCCAGAAGAGGATATAAAAAAAGACATAGCCGGGAGTCAGGGTTTTTTTGCGCACACATTCACCTGCGGATGAAGCGTTTCACTTTTTTTCAGCTGTCACGGGCGCCGACGTGCTCAATCGATTGAGCCTTTCATTATAAGGTTCCCCCTGCGGCAGATCAACCCGCCTGTCTGAAACCAGCCCACGAGATTTAGATATTGAACAATGAACGATTTTATTGTTATCTGTTCATGAAACCATCTCAGCCCGTGAAGCCTGTCGCGATCGTATCCGCCAACAATTTTACACCCAAAGGAGGTCGCCATGAAAAAAAGAGTACTAGTTTCAATTGCACTGGTCATGACTCTGTCCGTTATGTTCGGACCATCACCGGCAGCGGCCGAAGAGCCGATCAAATTGGGATTTGTCTACATCATGTCAGGTCCCTTCGCGGCCTATGGCGAGTTTGCCAAACAGGGTGCCGAGTTAGCGATCGACGAGGTCAACAAGGCCGGCGGGATAAACGGCCGCAAGGTCGAGGGCTATTTCGAAGACACGACCGGGAAGCCGGACGTGGCCCTCCGCGTCATCCGCAAGCTGGTTTTTCAGGACAAGGTAGATTGCGTCATCGGTCTGGACTCCAGCGGCGTGGCCAAAACCGTCGGACCGGCAATGGTCCAGCTCAAGACCCCGCTGATCATTACTCATGCCGCCACCCCGGATGTCACCGGCAGCCTTTGCAACAAGTATGTCTTCCGGATTTCGGTGAACATCGCTCAAAACATCAAAGCCGCATCTCTGCTGGCCGCCGATACGGGCGTCAAGAAGTGGACCACCATCGGACCGGATTACGCCTTCGGCCATCAATCCTGGGAGTTCTTCGAGAAGGATCTGAAAGAACTCAAACCGGACGTCGCCTTTGCGTCGAAAGAAGACGGCGTTTTTTCGCCGATCAAGACCACCGACTTCGGCCCTTACATCACCAAACTGATGCAATCGGACGCCGACGGCGTGTTGGTTTCACTGTGGGGTGGGAACCTCATCGATTTCGTGCGCCAGGCCTCCGAAATGGGAGTTTTCAGCGGCAAATACACGGTTCTCTGCACCCTGGGAGCGGCCACCGAAGTCTTGACCGCCTTGGACGACAAAATGCCGGAGGGGCTCTGGGTGGGTACCCGCTACTGGTTCCTGGCCAATGATTCGGAGATGAACAAATCCTTCGTCAAGACGTTTAAGGCCCGCTTCGATGCCTATCCCTCCTACAACGCACAGGGCGCCTATGGCGCGGTTTATACCTTCAAGAAAGCCGCCGAAAAAGCCAAATCCACCGACAAGGACGCCGTCATAAAAGCGCTGGAAAACCTGACTATCGAACTGCCGGTGGGAACCATCACGATTCGGGCGGGTGATCATCAGGCCGTCACCGACGTCTGCTGGGGAAAGACCGCCGCCGATCCGGCCTACCCCATCCGCATCCTGAAGCCATTCAGGGTCTTCAAAGGGTCCGAGGTCACACCGCCTGTCGCCGACACCGGCTGCACCTTGAAATAGAATCGATGCCGGCGGGCCTCCGGCGGCCTGCCGGCCTTCTGGCCGCCTCATATTGACGGCGCCCTGATACGTCCGAAGAATGAACGATACCGTATTTGCGAATCGAAGTACTTAGCGAGGCGGCTGCAAGTGGAAAATATCGTCGTCAACCTGCTCAACGGTTTGAGCTGGGGCATGCTCCTTTTTCTCATTTCGGTGGGGCTGACTACGGTGTTCGGCGTGCTGGGCGTGCTCAATTTCGCCCACGGTTCCTTTTTCATGCTGGGCGCCTACCTGTGCATGCAGATAATGCACATACTCCCCGGTTTCTGGAGCGGCCTCATCCTGGCACCCCTGGTGGTGGCTGCCCTGGGAGCGGTAATCGAGAAATGGCTTTTGCGCCGCGTTTACGGCCGGGACATTACCTTTCAGCTGTTGCTCACATTCGGAATTCTGCTGGTACTCGACGACGCCGTGCGGATTATCTGGGGTCCGGTATATCACGTGGTCGAAGCACCGGCGATTTTCACGGGCGTCTTTCCCCTGTTCGGAAACACCTACCCGGTATACCGGCTTTTTCTGGTTATCATCGGGCCGATCATAGGGATCGCCCTGTGGGCCTTCTTCCGCTTCAGCCGCTGGGGCCGGATCATCCGGGCTGCGGCATCCATTCGGGAGATGGCCGAGGGGGTCGGCATACGGGTCCCCCTGCTTTTTACCGCCGTCTTCGCCTTCGGGACTTGGCTTTCGGCCCTGGGCGGTGCACTGGCTGCCCCCCACCAGAGCCTGGCACCGTCAATGGGGGAGCGGATCATCATCGAAAGCTTCATCGTCGTGGTCAGCGGCGGCATGGGCAGTTTCCCCGGGGCCTTCGTGGGGGCGCTGCTCCTCGGACTCTGCGAATCCTTCGGAACCGTATTTCTGGGCCGGGTTCAGATGGCGGTCCCCTATATCCTGTTAGCAGCGGTGCTGTTGTTCCGGCCGCGCGGACTCTTCGGGCGGGAGGCCTGACGTGCACTCCATGAAATCGGTTGGGCTACTAAAATTCCTGGGCCGGGGTCTGCCGGTGTCCGTCGTCCTGGTCGCCTGCCCTTTCGTGCTGCCGGTCTACTGGACCCTGATTTTGACCGAGATCCTGATTATGGGTTTCTTCGCCATGAGCTTCAATCTTCTTCTCGGGTATACCGGCCTGCTCTCCTTCGGACAGGCCGGCTTCTTCGGGGTCGGGGCTTACGGTGTCGTCCTGATGTTGACGCACGGTGGGGAATCACTCTTCCTCGCCCTTGCGGCCGGTACACTCAGCGCTACCGTCGCGGCTTTGGTGATAGGATACCTGTGCGTCCGACGGGATGAAATTTATTTTGCCATGATCACCCTCGGCTTCGGGATGATGCTCTATACGGTGGCCCACAACTGGATCGAGCTGACCGGCGGCAGCGATGGCCTGCCGCTGCTGACGGTTCCGCCGCTGCGGCTTTTCGGCCTGGAGCTGTCGCTCTTCGAGCCCGCCACCATGTATTTCACGGTGTTGGTGGTCTGCTCAGCCGGAGTCCTCTTCCTCTGGCGGGTGGTGCACTCACCTTTCGGCCTCATGCTCACGGCAATGAGGGAAAACAAGGAACGGCTCTCCTTTGCCGGGGCCGATGTTCGGCGGGTCCGCCTCGCGGCCTTTGCAGTGGCCGGCGGCCTCTCCGGCTTGGCCGGCGGTCTGTTTGCCCTTTTCAACACCATGGCCACCCCGGATTTCCTCAACTGGAGTTTTTCGGCCCAGCCGGTGCTCATGACCGTCTTGGGCGGCTCGGGCATTTTCTTCGGTCCGGCCTTCGGTGCGGCCGTATTTTTCGGGTTGGAGCAGCTGACCACCCACTTCACCGAGAACTGGATGATCGTGCTGGGGGCCATCCTGATACTGGTGGTCATCTTCTTTCCCAGGGGAATCCTGGGCACGGTGGTCTATCGTTTAAGAACCGGTCGGGAAAGACGGCCATGAGCATCCTGAAAATAGATCGGCTCGGCCATGCCTACGGCCGGTATCAGGTGATCGACGATATCTCTCTTGAGGTGCAGCCGGGTGAGCTGACCGCTCTCATCGGACCCAACGGCGCCGGTAAAACCACCTTCTACAATGCCGTGTCGGGCAAATTCCGGCCCACCAAGGGACGGATCTTCTTCGACGGTCGTGAGACTACCGGTCTTCCGGCCCACAAACTGGTGTCGCTCGGCCTGCTGCGCTCTTTTCAGATCACCAACATCTTCCCGGACATGGCGGTCATCGAAAACGTGCTCGTACCCCTGGTCCTCCAACACAAAAAGGGATACGCCTTTTTCGGCTCGCTGCGCCGGGAAAAGGCGCTGTTCGGAAGGGCCGAAGCGGTTCTGGACAAAATCGGTCTGCTGGACCAGGCCTATCGCAAGGCCCGCGAGTTGCCTTACGGCGATAAACGGTTGGTTGAAATCGCCATCGTCCTGGCCCGGAACCCGAAGCTGGTCATGCTGGACGAACCCACGGCCGGTATGAATCCGGAAGAAACCGACCGGATGATCCGATTGATCAAGGAGCTGGCCGAATCATTCGGCACCACCTTTTTTCTGACCGAGCACGACATGCGGGTGGTCTTCTCGATCGCGTCCCGCATTTTCGTTTTGTACCAGGGCCGGCTTTTGGCCGAAGGGAGTCCGGATGACATCCGACACGACGAGAACGTCAGAGAGGCCTACCTGGGAGGCTCGGCCGATGTTGAGGGTTGAGGACATCCACGCCTACTACGGTGACAGCCATGTCTTGCAAGGAGTGAGTCTAAATGTGAACCAGGGGGAAATCGTCTGCCTTTTAGGCCGCAACGGTGCGGGTAAATCCACCACCCTGCGGAGCATCATGGGCTACAACCCGCCCCGCGTCGGACGCGTGTTTCTGGCGCAAGACGAAGTCACATCCCTGCCGGTTTACAGCCACGTCCGCCTGGGCATCGGCTACGTGCCCGAAGACCGGCAGATCTTTCCCGACCTGACGGTGGACGAAAACCTAGAGGTCGCCGGCCTGCCCCCCCGGCCGGGTCAAACGCCATGGACCCACGAGCGGATCTACGAAAAATTCCCGGTCCTCAAAAAACTGCGCCGCCACAGGGGCGGCGCCCTCAGCGGCGGTGAGCAGCAGATGCTCTCCATCGCCCGCTCCCTGATGGGAAACCCGCAGATCCTGCTTCTCGACGAGCCGTGTGAAGGACTGGCGCCGATCATCGTCGACGCCCTTGGCGACATTATTCTCGAACTCAGGCAAGCCATGCCGGTTTTACTGGCCGAGCAGAACGCGCGCTTCGCTTTCAAGATATCCGACCGGGGGTACATCATCGACAAGGGACGCATGCGCTATGAAGGCGGCACGGACGACTTGACCCACAACGAGGAGATTCAGAACCGGTATCTGGCGGTTTAGGCAAAAGGAAACAATTTGCCCGACCGGTTTTTGAATAAACATTAATAAGCGAGTATATGCACTATTGATGTGGAAACGGTAATGTTCATCGAAAATATCGACCACTTGTTTACGGAAATGGTGCTGAAAAAACTGTTTCCGGCGGAAAGAACGGACGCTTTTTTTGAAGCCCTCTACGGGGATGCAGCCGAAGGGGCCTACGACATCGCGTTCTCATTTCAGGGACTGAATAAAGAGGCGCTTGAATTCCGTTTCGATCTGCACCGCCGGCTGGGAAAATGCCTCGCCTGCAACCTGACTTACGGACTACCGCAGGTTTTTTCACGGCACCCTCTTATCGACATCGCGGGACTGGTGCGCGACATTGAAAAAAGACTCGCCGGTAAAGCAACGTGCAGCCGCTGGGAGTTGGGCGAAACCAAGGAAATTTCCAGCGATCTGCATGTTGTCCCGCTGACGATCTTTCTTGACCGAACGGCCGGCTGAAAGCCCGATTGACCGTTGCTTTTGACGGATAGGGTGCGGAGCGCACCATTTCTGGTCCCATATTGTGGTTTCGGTTGACAAAAACGCTATATATGGTACAGAGTTGCGGTAATGGGAAAGAAGAAAAAGAAAAATCGGCCTGGAAAAAAAGCTGCGCATGGCCACGACCCTGTCCGCAAGGCGGGTGAGCACTTGGCCGCCGGCCGGTTCCGGCAGGCCGTAGACCTCTACAAGGTGCTCTGCAAGACCGATCGCGACGGCTTCCTGGCCCCTTTGAAAGCGGCCTATGAAGGGCTCTACCGGCAGCGGCTCGAAAAAGGATTATTCGAAGAAGCCGCAATGGTTGTCGATCAGCTCGAGAAGCTCTCCGGCGGTTCAGCTTTCCACGAGCGCGTCAAATTGTACCTCAAGCGCGAAGATTATCCGAAAGCCGCCGATGCCGCTGCAAAGGTTCTGAGCGCCCCGGACCGGAATTCCGACAAAGAGGCGGTGACAGCGGCAGACGCCCTGGTTGTGGCCTTCGATCCGGTGCCTGCGGAAAGCACCTTGCCGGCAGAGGTTCGCCAGGATCTTGACCGGATCCGCTCAGCCTTGGAAAGCGTGGCCGGTGGAAGTCGGCAAGATGCCCTCGAAAGGATCAAGCTCATTGGCACCCGCTCGCTCTTTGCTTCCTGGAAGTGGCTCATCAAAGGGCTGTGCGCCTTTTACGGCCGTGAGGACGAAAAGGCGGTCGCCGCTTTCGAAAAAATCCTGCCCGATACCGCACCGGCCGCCGCGGCAGCGCCCTATCAGCGGCTGCTGCAGAAAGACGGCTGGCGGGAGGCCGACGCCAAGGATACCCGGCTGACGGCAGACGTTTGTGTCGCTGCCGGCTGCGGGGCGGCGGCCGAGGATCTGGCAAGGGCCGAGTATCTCTGGACCGTGAAACGCTTTAGGGACTCCCACGCCCACCTGCGACGCACTATCGAAGATTTTCCGACATACTCCCGGGGACTGGTGCGCTCGCTGACCGAGTTGTATTACAACACCTGCTTCGAGATGCCGCCGAAACCGGCTCAGAAATACGTCAAACACCTCGTGCGCTCGGCCTTCACCGGGAAAGCCGACAACACCACCGCGCAGATTTGGGCCCAGAGGTCCCTGGCCCTTTACAGCGAAGAATACGAAGATTTCGATCCTATCATCCTGGAACACTGGGAAAAGTTCATCGACCTCTACGAATCGCGCAATGGCGCCAGCCCGCGTGTTCGAGCACTCGTTTACGGCCGTCTGGGGGATCTTTTCGCCGAGGAAATGCCGGATGACAATCCGTTTTCGTTTTTTTTCTTTCGCCGGCGCCGGAAGGAACCCGACTTGAGAAATATCGAACTGGCCCGGCATTGTTACCAGGAGAGCGTTGATGCCGATCCCCAAGCCTTCCAGCCGCAGGTTGCACAGGTTGCATTTTTCGAAAAAATCGGCGATACCTCCCGCGTCAACCGACTGCTGGACCGGTTGATCCGTCAGTTTCCAGATGAAAAAGAAGTTCTTTTCAAAGCCGGCGTCCGGTGCTCCGCCCGCAAAGCCTACGTCAAGGCGATGAACTACCTCGAGCGCACCCTGGCCCTGGACCCGATGGACAAGGTTGTCCGGGAGCAATTTATTTTGACCTGCATCGTGGCCGCGCTGCAATACGTCCGTAAAAACAACCCTGAAAAAGCGCGGGCGCTGCTGCCCCGTGCACTCGAATGGTCAGACGCGCATTCGGACGATTTCAACCGCGGCCGTGCCTACCTGTATGCGCGCTGGACGGCGATGGCGCACCTGCTGAACGACCAGGCCGATGCCGCGCAGCTCTGGGGCCAAGCCATGGCCCATCGGCAGGGCAGCGAGCTGAAACTGCATTTCTTCTACTGGGTTGTGGCCGGCTCTTACGGCGTTGCGCTGCCTCTGTCCAAAGGAAGTGAAGCGTTTGTCGAAAAATCCCTTAAAGGCGCGTTCTCTGCCGACACGGCTTTGGACTGCATCCTGACGCTGCAATATGCGAATCTGTTGTCCGGCTGGATTTCTGGCCTGCGGCGCAAGAAAGACCGTGTAGAGCGCTATCTCACTCGCGGCGCGTCCGCTGAAATGACGCGGCAACAGGTCGGAACCGTGGTGAACTTCGCACTCTCCGAGGAGTGCAGCCGCCCGGACATTGCCGAGGCCTATGTCCGCCGCATGCTGAAACGAAATCCAGACGATGCGCTTTTCCGGTATTACCGCTACCTCGTGCGGTTGCAGGCGCAACCTGGATACGGCCACATCGACCATGACAGGCGGGAATTGGAAACGATTTTGCGGCTATCCCGTGAACAGCAAGAAACGACGGTGACCCTGGCGGTGCAAAAACTGCTGCGCGAATCCGATGCGATGCCCCCCTCCGGCGGGTTCGGTGGAAATCCTTTTTTCGACATCGACGACGACTTCGAAGAGGAGGGCATGGATGCGGAAGATGATGATTTTCTGCCCTTTTTCACATCGCCGCCGGAAAAACCAACGCCCAAGAAAAAACCACCTAAGAAAAAACCGGGTCCCCGAGGACCGCAGCAATTGAATCTGTTTTAATGCCGAACGAATATCCAATCGCTGCCATGGAGGCCTTATGAATCCTTATGACCGACTGGAAGTCGCCACCGATGCGGACGACGAAAAAATTCGAACCGCCTACCTTGCAGCCATCAAGCGTTTTCCGCCGGAACGGTTTCCGGAACAGTTCACCGCCATCAGCGAAGCCTATCAAACCCTGAAGGACGAAGACAGCCGGCTGCGGTATCTGTTGTTCGAAAAGGCGCCCGGTGCCGCATCGCCCATGGATGCCGTGAGGTCCCATTTCGTTCGCAGCGACCGGCGCACTCCCCCCGATTTTAAAACCCTTAAGGGGTTCCTTAGAAGGTGTGCCGCCCGTTGAACTCTTCGAGCGGAAATCCCTGAAGTTCGCAGCTGCCTTACAGGAATATTTTTTGGAAAACTGGAAGCTTGAAATAGAGGCGCAGTTCCAAGAGTGGTTAAACCGCTTGGACGAGGAAAAGGCAGCGGACGCGGAATTGCCCGAGACGCGCTCGCCGGATCTGTATTCTTTTTTCGAAGCGCTTTGCGTTCTGCGCAGCGATGTCCGCAAAAGCACGCGGCGCAGCCACGATACGTTTCTCCGCTTTGGGGAAACACTGGCGGGTTTTGAAGAAACGCTGAAATCCCTGGCTGAGCGCCTGAGCGAAGAACGACAACAGCGCGGCCGGCTGGAACAAACCGAGCAAAGAGAATTTTTAACCCCTTTTGCGGAAATGCTGGAGCGCTTGAACCGGCTCGAAAATAGGCTGGAGCACCCCCCCGATGTAAGCCTGCTGTCCGCCCGACGAAAATGGGCCGAAGCCTGGTCGTCTTTACGGCAGGGCTTCGTCCTGCTGCGGGAGCACTTCGAACAGCTGCTGCGCGAAGAGAGCGTCCTGCCCATGGAAACGGTCGGGCAACCCTTCGATCCGACGAAAATGAAAGCCGTCGCAGTCGAGGAGAGCGATACCCTTCCGCACAATACGGTCATCGAAGAACTGGCCGCAGGCTACTTCCACAAGGGGGAAGTGTTGAAATTCGCCGAGGTCAAAATCACAATTCGAAAAGGAGACCCTTGATGGGTGCCATCATAGGAATCGATCTGGGTACGACGAATTCGGAAGTCGCCGTGATAAGGGACGGCCGACCGGAAATCATTCCCGTCGACGGCGAGCCGATCATGCCTTCCTGCGTGGGACTGGACAACCAGGGAGACCTG
Organism: uncultured delta proteobacterium; assembly: GCA_963787235.1. Classification (GTDB taxonomy): domain Bacteria; phylum Desulfobacterota; class Desulfobacteria; order Desulfobacterales; family SG8-13; genus JARFQH01. The sequence goes on along the minus strand of CAWBCG010000071.1, from coordinate 234 downwards.
CTTGTGGGCCGGACCGCCAAAAACCAGATGGCGGCCGCTCCCGAAGCGACGATTCTGTCCATCAAGCGCAAGATGGGCCAAACCGAACGGGTCGCGATGGGCGATCGGTTTTTCAGCCCGGAGGAGATTGCCTCCCTGATCCTCGCCAGGCTCAAAACGGCAGCGGAGAGTCACCTGGGCGAATCCGTGGCCGAAGCGGTCATCACCGTTCCGGCCTACTTCGACGACGCTCAA
>CAWBCG010000070.1:0-28622 GCA_963787235.1 uncultured delta proteobacterium | reverse complement strand
AAATTGGTAACCGTTCCAGGGTTGCAAAGTCCGGTACGTTTCAAACCACCTAATTGTAAGCGTTTATAGGGTGCCGCAGATGTACTTTTGTACTTCAAGTGCCCGACAACAAAGCAGATGCGGTGCCCTGTGAATGCTTACAAAAAATGTTCCTTCGTCAGCGAACCGACAACAGGTGGGTTCTCAAACTGGCCCTCTTGTTGCTCAACCCCAGTTTCTTTCGGATGTTGAGGCGATGAACCTCGATCGTCTTGGTGGAAACACTCAATAGGTCGGCGATATCCTTGGTGCTCTTACCCTGTTTGACAAGGTTGGCTATTTCGATTTCAGACGAGGTCAGGTTGAGGTAGCGGGAAGACAACCGATACGAAAACGGTGAGGTTATTGCGTTCAAATTCTCTTCCAGAACCGCCAGGTTGTCTTTTTGTTTTGGATCCTTTGCCCGGGCCTTGACCCTCTCCAAATAGGGTTTTACCATGTCGTTTAGATTGGTCAGCACGGTTTGCTCGAGTTCTTTTTTGTCTTCCTCGCGTTTTTTCAGCAAGACCGTCAGCGCCGTATTGACTTCTTCGAGGTTCCTGGTTTTACCACGCAACTTCTCTTCGCTCTTCCGCAGCAACTCTTCGGTTTCCTTTCGCTCCGTGATGTCCCGGGCGATGCCCATGAAACCGATCGGGCGTCCCTTTAAATCGCGTTTCAGGGAGACCGACACCTCAACATATCGTTTAGAGCCGTCTTTGTGGATCAGCTCCCAATCGAAGGCTTTTGTCGCCAAACCGGTGTCGTAGACGCCGTTGAAAAGTGAAAAAACGCGTTTGGCGTTGAATGCATCCATGATGTCACGGTTGTTCATGCCCATCAGATCTTTGCGGGCGTAGCCGGTGATGCGGGCTAAAGCGTCGTTGAAAAAAGTGAAATTTCCAGCCAGGTCGACTTCATAATACCCGTCTTCGATGTTTTCGATGATCAGGCGGTATTTTTCTTCGCTGTCACGCAGCGCCTGCTCCATCAATTTACGTTGCGTGACATCGCGGGCAATCCCCATGAAACCGACCGGCTCGCCGATGATCGTTTTTTTGAGGGAGATCGATACTTCCAGGGTGCACCTGGACCCATCTTTTCGGATCAATTGCCAATCGAAAGCCTTGGAGGCCAGGCCGGTCTGGTAGACCTGGTTGAAAACCTGGAACACCTGCTTGGTGTTGAACTTGTCCATTATATCCCGGTTGTTCATGCCCAAGAGTTCGTTGCGGCTGAAACCGGTGATGCGCGTCATGGCATTGTTGAAGAAGGTAAAGTTTCCTTTAAGGTCGACCTCGTAATAACCGTCTTCGATATTTTCGATGATGGTGCGATACTTTTCCTCACTGACGTGTAGGGCCTCGACAGCGCGTTCGAACTCGCCGGCCGGTCTGCTTGGGGAAGATGATAAAGGATGATCGGTTTTTCTGAGGGTCTGTTTCTTATTCATTCCACCCCTTTTGCGGTTGTGGCGATGCCGCCTGCTTTCGGAAAGAATCAAGGCTCGGAGCACCGGCAGTCAAAAAAGGTTGCGTCATTCTTGATCAACACCAAGGGCTCGCTCAAAAATACCATTTTGGACGCCGAATGATTCCGTCAGGCTAACGGTGCAAAATAACCAACTCATTTTTTCGCAAGCTCTAAGCGTTGTGGTTGCCGGTTGGACGGTCAGCACTTAAAAGGGTAGAAATGGTAGTAGCAGTACCCCCCCGGGTCGCTGTACATGACTTCCGTTTCGGCCATGCAGGTCCCGATCATTTTTTGAGAAACTTCCGGGTAGTCGGCCCGCTCTTCTTCCCTTTTCTTGCAGTCTAAACAGATCGGCTGATGATCGTAGACCGAGAGTATGCGTCGATCATCGGCCTTTAGTGATTTTTTGCAACGCGCGCAAGCGATAGCGCAGTGGAGATCGCTTTGCCATTTATCCGTCATTCTGCCCGCCTCCTCTCCGGCCTTGGATTTGTCAATGCATTGATACAGTTAGACCACATAATATGCCACAAATCCGTCAAAAAAGATAGCCCGATAGAGGGCCGACATAAATCCTCGGTGACAACAAGTGCCGTGGAGATCAGGCCGGGTGCAGGTTCACTGAGAATCGCGGAAGGGTTTAGTGTTCACGGCAGGGGATTTCCCCCGTTCCGGATGCTGCATCGCGGCCAAATGCCGTAAAAATCAGTGCAAGGCCTAATAAATAACATCCGGGAGTATCGGGTCGACTCCGGGGTTGCCGGTTTAAGAGGGGAACTCGAAAAAGCGACAGTCGGGTTGGCGCCATCAACGTCATGGTGTAACCGTTCACAGGGTTGCGAAGTTCGATGCGCTTCAAACCCGCTAATTGTAAGCATTTACTGGGTGCCGCAGATGCAAGGCGTCGGGTGCGCAGACGTACTATTGTACATCAAGTGCCCGACAAAAGCAGATGCGGTGCCCTGTGAATGCTTACGTCATGAATCACCGGCTTTACACCCTGGGAAGGTCGCAGCATCCCTTTGTCGGCAGCGCTGATCGGCCCATGAGATAGGTGTCCACGGATCGAGCCGCTTCGCGGCCTTCGGAGATGGCCCAGACGATCAAGGATTGACCGCGGCGGGCGTCTCCGGCGGCGAAAACCGACGGCCGGCTTGTCATATGGTTTGAATCGGTCTCGATGTTGCCCCGCGCGTCAAGACGCAGGCCGAATTGGGTCACCACGGTATCGGTTTCGGGGCCGCTGAAGCCAAGGGCCAATAAAACCAGGTCGGCCGGCCATTCACGCTCGGAACCGGGAATCTCGCGTATTGTGGGGCGTTCCGATTCGCCGCCTGAATACGCCACATCGACGGTCACCAGTTTTTTTACCCGCTCCGCTTTTCCGATAAATTTTTTGGTCAATATGCTCCAATGGCGGTGGCACCCCTCCTCATGCGAGCTGCTGGTGCGCAGTCTCACCGGCCAGAAAGGCCAGGGCTGATGGTCCGGTCTTTCCAATGCGGGTTGGGGCATGAGTTCGAAATTGGTGACCGATTTCGCCTGCTGGCGGCGGCAGGTACCGATGCAGTCGCTGCCAGTGTCTCCGCCTCCGATGACGATCACGTCTTTACCGCTGGCGTTGAGGCCGTCGTGGCGGGCGATGATGTCGCCGGCGACCAACCGGTTCTGCCGCTTCAAATAGTCCATCGCAAAATAGATTCCGTTCAGCTCACGACCCGGAACATTCAAGTCCCGTGACCGGGTGGCGCCACAACAAAGGACAACCGCATCAAAATCTCGCAGGTCATCGGTGCTCAGGTCTTCCCCGATGTGCACTCCCGTCCTGAAGTCGACGCCTTCCTGTGTCATCAGGGCCAGGCGCCGGTCAAGAACCTGTTTTTCCAATTTAAAATCCGGTATGCCGTAGCGCAGCAGACCGCCGATACGATCGTCGCGTTCAAAAACCGTCACCACGTGGCCGGCGCAGTTCAACTGCTGGGCACAAGCGAGACCGGCCGGGCCGGAACCGATGACGGCAATAGATTTGCCGGTACGGTAGCGGGGTGGTCGAGCCCGCACCCAGCCATTTGCAAACCCGTGTTCGATGATCTCTTTTTCGATCTGCTCGATGGTCACGGGTTGCTCGTTGATGGACAGCACGCAGGCTTCCTCGCACGGCGCCGGGCAAAGGCGACCGGTGAATTCCGGAAAGTTGTTGGTCTCGTGCAGTTGGTCGAGCGCGCTGCGCCAGTGGCCATGGTAGACCCGGTCGTTCCAGTCCGGGACCCGATTTCCCAGCGGGCAGCCGGCATGGCAGGTGGGCACGCCGCAGTCCATGCATCGGGCGGCTTGGCCTTTCAGGGTTTCTTTCGAAAAAGGGCGGTAGATTTCGCTGAAATCCTTGACCCGTTCTTTCACCGGCCGTTTTTCCGGCAGTTCGCGTTCAAATTCCATGAATCCAGTCGGTTTTCCCATGAATGATCTCCGTTAACCGGTTAGGCCGGTTGAGCCGGTTGAGTCCGTTGAGCCGGTTATGCCCGTTGAGCCCGTTAGGCCCGTTCGCAGTTATGCTCAGGACGCGAGACGGCGGCTTTGTGGTTTTTTTTCAGTGCCCGTCCACGGTTCTATCAAGGGCACTGATACGTTTCCGATCCAGAAATGTGCAATTTTTCGCAAGTTCAAGGAAATCGGCGGCATTGCGCGGAGGCGTACTCGTGTACGCCGCACAAGCGATTCCGCCGATTGACGCCGAAATTGCGGAAAAGGGCCATTTATGGACGGAAACTATTTAGTGCCCATCCGCGATCTCTTTAGGGTGCTTTTAGGTTTCCAATTCATAAATGTGGATTTTTTTCGCTGGGCAAGGCCGCACAAGGGTTTGCGGTGAGGTGTACTTTATGTACGCCGCAGCCGGAAACCCGCTACGACCGGCCGCCCAGCGGAAAAAAGACCATTTATGGATGGACACTATCTACACCGCCGCCTTCACGGGACGGTCGGCGGCCATTTCCCTCAGGGCGCGCTTGTAGTCGACGGGAATGACCTTGATGAATCGGAGCAGGGCTTTATCCCATTTGGCGAGAACCCTTTCGGCGACCGCGCTTTGTGTATAGCGATAGTGTTTTTCGATCAGTTCCTGCAGTTCCGGGAGGTCGTCGGTCGACACCGCTTCCAGATCGACCATTTCCGGGTTGCAGCGGTAGCGCCCGAAATCGCCGTCTTCGTCAAGAACGTAGGCGATCCCACCGCTCATGCCGGCGGCGAAATTGCGGCCGGTGGGCCCCAGAACGACAACTCTTCCGCCGGTCATGTATTCGCAGCCGTGATCGCCGAGGCCTTCCACAACGGCTCGCGCGCCGCTGTTGCGCACGCAGAAGCGTTCACCGGCCACACCGCGAATGAAGGCTTCGCCGGAGGTCGCACCGTACAGGGCGACATTGCCGACAATGATGTTTTCCTCCGCCGCAAAGCGGCTGCCCTCCGGCGGGCTGACGGTTAGCTTGGCACCTGAGAGTCCTTTGCCGAAATAGTCGTTGGCATCACCGCGGAGATGAATGGTCAGCCCGGGTGCGCCAAAGGCGCAGAAACTCTGTCCGGCACTGCCGTCGGCGCGGATAACGATCGTGTCCTCGGCCAGGCCTTTTTCGTCGTAGCGCCTGGTGATTTCGTAGCTGAGCAGCGTGCCGACCGTGCGCTGTACGTTTCGGACCACCAGGTCCAGTTCCACACGCGAACCGTTTTCAAGCGCCGGTCGGCACTTTTCGATCAAGGCGTGGTCCAAGGCTTTGTCGAGACCGTGGTCTTGTTTCTGGGCCCGGCAGGTGTCGGGTGGTGCTTCCGGCCGTTCCGGGCGGAAGAGAATCTTGGAAAAGTCGAGTCCCCGCGCTTTCCAATGATCGACAGCCTGGGTGACCGACAGTTTGTCGACCCGGCCGACCATCTCGGTCACCCGGCGAAAACCCAGCGTGGCCATTATCCTGCGAAGATCCTCGGCGATAAACCGCATCAGGTTGATGACATGCTCGGGCTTACCGGCGAATTTCTTTCGCAACTGCGGGTCCTGGGTGGCGATGCCGACCGGGCAGGTATTCAGGTGACAAACCCGCATCATCACGCAGCCCAGGGCAATCAAAGAGATCGTGCCGAAGCCGAACTCCTCGGCACCCAGCAGGGCGGCGACCGCCACGTCGCGCGCTGTTTTCAACTGACCGTCGCACTCCAGCACCACACGGCTGCGCAGGCCGTTCATCTGCAGGGTTTGCTGCGTTTCGGCCAGCCCCAGTTCCCAGGGCAGGCCGGCGTGTCGGATCGAGCCCTGGGGCGAAGCCCCGGTCCCCCCTGATTCACCGCTGATCAGGATCAGATCGGCCTTGCCCTTGGCGACGCCGGCGGCAACCGTTCCGACGCCCACTTCCGAGACCAGTTTGACGGTTATCCGTGCGCGCGGGTTGGCGTTCTTCAGGTCGTGAATGAGTTGAGCAAGATCTTCGATCGAATAGATGTCGTGGTGCGGCGGCGGCGATATCAAGCCGACATAGGGTGTCGAATGCCGGGTCTTGGCGATCCAGGGATAGACTTTGAAACCGGGCAGCTGCCCGCCCTCGCCCGGCTTGGCCCCCTGAGCCATTTTGATCTGCAAGTCCGCGGCGCTGGCCAGGTAGGCACCCGTGACGCCGAAACGGCCGGAGGCCACCTGCTTGACGGCGCTGTTGCGCCAGTCCCCGTCGCCATCGGGCCGGTAGCGGTCCGGGTCCTCGCCGCCCTCACCGCTGTTGCTCTTGCCCCCGATGCGGTTCATGGCGATTGCCAGCGCTTCGTGGGCTTCCTTGCTGATAGAGCCGTAAGACATGGCGCCGGTCTTGAAGCGCCGGACGATCTCGTCCCACGGTTCGACCTCTTCCAGAGGAACAGGCGGAGCGCCTGTCTTGAACTCGAACAGGCCTCGAATGAGGCCCTCGCGGCGGTTCTGACCGTCGACGAGTTCGGTAAAATCGTTCCAGGCCTGGCGGTCGTTGCCGTGCACCGCCTGCTGCAGCCTTGCAATGGTCAGCGGCGTGTACTGGTGGGCCTCACCGTTGCGGCGCCATTTGTACTTACCGCCGGGATCCAGCTGTCGCTCATGTTCATGGCTTCGGGATGCATCGGTGTGCCGGTGCCGCTGACGGACCTCTTCGGCGATCAGGTCGATGCCGGCACCGCTGATCCGCGACGTTGTGCCCGTAAAATACCGGTCGACGACGGTTTCATTGAGGCCGACACACTCGAAGATCTGGGCGCCGCGGTAGCTCTGCAGGGTTGAGATGCCCATTTTTGACATCACCTTGAGAATGCCTTTTTCCGCGGCTTTCACGTAATTGGCGACAGCCATTGACGCCTCCACTTCGGGCAGGTCACCGGCGGCAATCATCTGCGCCAGGGTTTCGAATACCAGGTACGGGTTGACGGCAGCGGCTCCGTAACCCAACAGACAGCAGAAGTGATGGATTTCCCGGGCCTCGCCGGTTTCAACCACCAGGCCGCAACGGGTTCGCAGGCCTTTACGAATCAGGTGGTGATGAAGGCCGGCCGTGGCCAGCAGAGCCGGAATCGGTGCCAACCGCTCGTCGGTCCCGCGATCGGAGAGAACCAGAAGGGTCGCACCTTTTTTCACGGCCTCGACCGCGGCGCGACAGAGGTCGGTCAGAGCTTGCTCGAGCCCCTGGCTGCCTTCCTCCACCCGAAAAAGGATCGACAACGCTGCCGGGCGCAGATCGGCCTGGTCGATCTGACGCAGCTGTGCCAGGCGCGTATCGGTCAGAACGGGTCCGTCCAGCATAAGCTGCCGACAGTGCCGGGGTGTTTCCTGAAAAAGGTCCTGCTCCGTGCCGACGGTCGTTCTCAGGGAGGTCACCAACTCTTCTCGTATGGCATCCAGCGGCGGATTGGTCACCTGGGCAAACAGCTGCTTGAAATAGTCGTACAAAAGGCGGGGCCGCCTGGACAAAATGGCCGGCGGGATGTCATCGCCCATCGAGCCGACCGGCTCTTTGGCGTTATGAGCCATGGGGGCCAGGATCATTCGCAGGTCCTCTTCGCTGTAGCCGAAGACCTGCTGGCGGATCGGCAAGGGCAGGGTTTCCGGTTCCGGTCCGGCAACCGGCCGGGGCAACCGGTCGAATGTCACCAGATTCTGCGTCAGCCAAGCGCGATAGGGTCGGCGTCGGCTGATGTCTTCTTTGATTTCATCGTCTTCGACAATGCGACCTTTCTCGATGTCGATAAGGAACATGCGGCCCGGCTGCAGGCGCCCTTTGCCGCACACTTTTTCCGGCGGTACAGGCAGCACGCCGGTTTCCGAGGCCATGATGACCCGATCATCCGTGGTCACCGTGTAGCGCGAGGGGCGCAAACCGTTGCGATCGAGCACCGCACCGATGCACGTGCCGTCTGTGAAGGCGATGGCCGCCGGACCGTCCCAAGGCTCCATCAGGCAGGCGTGGTACTCGTAAAAAGCCTTCTTCTCATCACTCATTGTCCGATGGTTCTGCCAGGCTTCCGGTATCATCATCATGATGGCGTGCGGCAGGGAACGTCCGGTGTGGTAGAGCAGTTCCACGGCGTTGTCGAAGACGGCGGAATCGCTGGCACCGGGGGTTGCCACTGGAAACAGCTTGGTGATGTCCGCACCGAAGAGGTCCGATTTGAAGAGGGCCTGGCGGGCATTGAGCCAATTGACATTGCCGCGCAGCGTGTTGATCTCGCCGTTGTGGCACAAAAAGCGAAAGGGATGTGCCAGGTCCCAGGTCGGAAAGGTGTTGGTGCTGTACCGCTGGTGGACCAGCGCCAGAGCGCTGACCATGTTCGGATGGCTCAGGTCGGGAAAATAGGCCTGGATCTGGTCGGCCAGGAGCATGCCCTTGTAAACCAATGTGCGGCAGGACAGGCTGGGGATGTGAAAAAAGGACGCCTGGCTCAGACCCGACTCACGCACGAACCGTTCCATGACTTTGCGGATGACCAACAGTTTACGCTCGAAATGGGCCGTATCGGTGATGCCCGGTCCGCGGTCGATGAAGATCTGTTGGATGACCGGTTCCCGCTGCCGCGCCAACAGGCCCAGGGCGGAACTGTCGACCGGCATGTGGCGCCATCCCAGAAACTGCTGATTTTCCTGCCGGATGACTTCTTCAAACCGGTGCATGCACAACCGCCGCTGGTCGTCGTCGCGGGGCAGGAACACCAGGCCGCAGCCGTATTGCTTTTCTTCCGGTAGCCCGATCCCGATGCGCTCGCAACAGTTTCGTAAAAATTCATGGGGCATCTGCATGAGGATGCCCGCCCCGTCACCGGTGGTTTCGTCGCACCCGCAGGCCCCCCTATGGCTGAGGTTCACCAGAATCTTCAGACCATCCTGGATGATGGCATGCGACTTGTGGCCCTTGATGTGACATATCAGACCGATCCCGCAAGCATCGTGCTCAAAACGCGGATCATATAGCCCCCTGCGGGCTTGGCGATCATCTAATGGATCGTTTATCATTTAATGGCTTTCTTTCCTGATGATGAAAAGTTGCATGGAATCACCCAGCAAATAAGGTGCCAGATTTATCCGCCGTTTCTTTTCCTTACAACGGATTGATATAAAAATAAAAATGTATTTTTTTGAAAAACATGTCTGTCGGCCGGACTGAAAATGCGACAAATTTGTTTTTTTTGACTTCAAATTTGTCATCCTCAGCTTTTCGACGGTAAATACCGACCCTATTACTAAGCGGTCGTCGCCCTTTGGACCGCCACGATGCATAAAAATTATATTTTCGTGTTAAACGCTCCTGGACCTTAAGCCACCACTGGTTCGGGGTTCCGGGTTCTGAGTTTCGAGTTTCAAGTTTCAAGTTTCTATTTGCGGGTCTGATTCTATTTTCGTACAAAGAACCTCTTGCAATTTAACGGCTTCAACCATACTCTAAACGTCTTTATTTTATGAGTTATACGACAACATGTGTGCATCGAAGTTAAATTCGCGCCCATAATGCCGAGGAGAAATCATGACCGTTCGTGTTGCCATTACACATCGTACCGAATACCGCTACGATCGGTCGGTTCTTTGCAGCCGCCGCCGGATGTCTTGCGGATGGGTCGGTTTCATCCGCATGGTCACCCGCCGGGACCGATGAACCCGCCGCCGGAAGACCCGGCAGCGGAGTATCCGTATACACTGGATCTGCGGTTGAAGCCAGATCTGATGATCTGAATGGGATAGTGTCTCCTCTTCGATCAAACTGGAGGCGGCAGCCAGAGGCTGTGCATATGAGTAAAATCAAATGATGACTCCCAACGATTCATTATCCGCCAAGCAGACGGTTAACGACGCCATGGTTGCCACTGAAGGTCTTCTGCAGGGATACGCTGCCGCTGCCGATCCCGATGACGAGATGTGGGATGTTGGCGCCGGTGGAGTGCGCCGCAGTTGGCAGCCATACATCAACGCTATCGGAGCACTTGGCCCGGAGACTTTAGAGCGTCGGCATCGGGAAATCAAGCGACTGCTGCGCGAAAACGGTGTGACCTACAACGTGCACGGAGAACCGGATGGATTGCATCGGCCGTGGGAGTTGGATCCGATACCGATGATCATTGCCAGCGACGACTGGGACCGGCTGGAGATTGGCTTGTCGCAGCGCGCACAACTCATGGATCTGATCTTCGCTGATCTTTACGGTGCCCGAACCCTTTTGAAGGAGGGTTTGCTGCCGCCCGAGCTGGTTTACGGTCATCCAGGGTTTCTGAGATCCTGTGACGGCATCCGCCATCCCGGATACCGGCAGATCACCTTCCTGGCGGTCGATCTCGCCCGGGGACCGGACCGGCGGTTCCAGGTGGTCGGCGACCGGGTCCAGGCGCCCTCGGGTGCCGGCTATGCGCTTGAAAATCGAACGGTTATGGCGCGCGTTTTCCCGGACCTGATCCGAGACTGCCGCGTGCGTCGGCTGGCCCAGTTTTTTCGTACGCTGCGAACCGCCCTGACCGAGATCGCGCCACAGCACAAACCGAACCCCGGTATCGGGGTCCTGACGCCCGGCCCGGCCAACGAGACTTACTTTGAGCAGGCCTACCTGGCCGCTTACCTTGGCTTCACCCTGGTGCAGGGCGACGATCTAATGGTTCGCAACGGGATTGTGTGGCTCAAAGCCCTGGATGGCTTAAAACCGCTTGACGTGCTGCTGCGACGGGTTGACGATATCTTTTGTGATCCGTTGGAACTGCGATCGGACTCCCGCCTGGGTGTGGCCGGCCTGCTCGAGGCCATGCGCCGGTTTAACGTCACGGTCGTCAACCCCTTGGGGAGCAGCTTGCTCGAAAGCCCCTGGCTGACAGAGTTTCTGCCCGTGATTGCACGCCATTTTCTGGGCGAAGATCTACAGTTGACCGCACCGGCGACTTGGTGGTGCGGGCGTCCAGAGGGGTTGAGTTACGTGCTGGAGCACCTTTCAGATCTGTTAATCCAGTCGACCGACGGCCGATTGCAGATCGTCCCCGGAGAGGACAGAGATGCCCTCGAGGAATTGCGCGTACGCATCGAGACGAACCCACACTTGTACGCGGGAAGGGAAAAGCTGCTTTTTTCCACCGCCCCGGCACTGGTCGACGGCCGGCTGCAGCCGCGTCGCGAGTTTTTCCGCACTTTTCTTGCCGCCTGCAACGGCAGTTATTGCGCCATGCCCGGCGGACTGGCCCTCAGTGGATTCCAAAGCGGCCACCTGCAGGGTGCCGGCCAGAGGGTCTCGATCAGCAAAGACACCTGGGTGCTGGCGTTGGAAGCGCAGAAACACGTGAGCCTGTGGGTGCAGTCCGAGCGCATCGAAGAGAACCTCAAGAGCAGCAGTGCGCTGCCCAGCCGGGCGGCCGAAAATCTCTTTTGGGTCGGGCGGTACGCGGAGCGGGCCGAAGGTGTCATCCGCCTGTTGCGGACCGTGCTGCGCAGTTACTCCCAGACCGATCACCGGCAGGATTCAACCGATGCCGAGTGCCTGCAGCAGCTACTGCGTGCCTTGGCCGGATTGACGGAAATCACCTCCACGACCGCGCCCGGGAGCAGCGAATGGGGCCAGGTACCGCCGGAAGAGGAACTGCAGGCCGTACTCGGAGACCTGCAGCGTCCCGGCAGCCTGGCAACCACCCTGCAGCACATGATTCAAGCCGCCTACGCAGTGCGGCACCTGTGGTCGACGGATTCCTGGCGGGTGATCAACCGGATCGAGGAGCAGTGGAAAAAGAATCAACGCATCACGCCGGTGAATCTATCCGGTGTCGCCAACGACCTCGATCAGCTGATCATGGCCATGATGGCCTTTGCGGGCCTGAACAGCGAGAGCATGACCCGCGAACAGGGATGGTTGCTACTGGACATCGGCCGCCGCCTCGAGCGCAGCACGGTTTTCTGCAATGTCTTGCGGATGTCTCTGGTCAGCCGCCACGCCGCGGCCGTCGAACATCTGCTTCTCGAAGCGGTTCTGTCGACCACCGAAAACATCATCACATATCGCCGCCGTTTTCGATCGCGCCTGCACCTGCAAACCGTGCTGGATCAACTCCTGCTGGACGACACCAATCCGCGCTCGGTCATCTACCAGATCAACCGGCTGCAAAAACACATCGCCAACCTGCCGCGGGAACGCGGCACGCATCGCCTCAGCACCGAAGAACGCCTGGTCCTTGAAACCATCACGCTTCTGCGCCTCTGCGATCCGAACCGCCTGACCGAGGCATCTCCGGACATCCCGATCTATCCGCATCTGGACCGCTTTCTGTTGCAGCTGAATGAATTGCTGGCCCGAACCTCCGACGCGCTGAACCTGGTTTACTTCAGTCACATTCCCGTGTCGCGCCAGATGCCTGCCGGCCGGACAGGAGCGGACAAATGAACTTTCAGATCATGCACAAGACCCGGTACATTTATCATGAACCGGTCAGCCTTTGCTACAATTTGACCCGGCTGCTGCCGCGGGAACTGCCCTACCAGGAGGTCGAAAAAAGCCGTCTTTCCATTGTGCCGCTTGCCATCGATTCGCGCGAGCAGCTTGATTTCTTCGGTAACCGCGTGGTTTATTTTTCCATTCATCAGCCTCACGATGTCCTGACGGTGACCGCCGCCAGCCGGGTGCGCCTACGGTCAGAATTGCGAACAGAATATTTTTCAGGCGATTTGCATTGGCATCAGGCGCGGGGCTACCTCTCGGAGAGCCGCGATCCGGAGGCGATCGAGGCCTTCCAATTTATTTTGGCCTCCCCGTTGGCGGCACCGACCCCGGAATTGGCCGCCTACGCGGCGGCGTCGTTTCCCGAAAACGGCGGTCTTCTGGAGGGGGTTGCCGATCTGATGCACCGTATCCATGCCGACTTCGAATACGTTCCCGGTTTCACCACCATCACCACCCCGCTCGATGAACTGTTCCGGCACCGCCGGGGTGTGTGCCAGGATTTTGCCCACTTCGCCATCGGCTGCTTGAGGTCGATCGGGTTGGCGGCCCGCTACATCAGTGGTTACATCGAAACCCTGCCGCCGGAGGACCAATCGCATCTTAAAGGGGCGGATGCTTCCCACGCGTGGTTTTCGGTCTTTGTCCCCGGAAAAGGATGGGTGGATTTCGATCCGACCAACGACAACCTGCCGCACGATCAGCACATAACTGTCGCATGGGGTCGGGATTACGCCGATGTGACACCGCTCAAGGGAATCGTTTTCAGCAGCGGCAGTCACGAACTCAGTGTGACGGTGGACGTCGAACGGGTAGCTGATTAGGAGACGGCCTCTGACCTCCGAGGTGCAGCGGCGCTGCCGAAAAAGATGGATGCCAGCGCATCTCCGACAGCGTTCAGTTTTGTCTGGAAATGATCCAGGTAGTCATGAATTCCGATGTGGACGACCTCGTCGACGTCGGCGTAGTCGAGATCGGCTCTCAGACGGCCCAGCTGGCGCTCGGCCGCATTGTTGACCGTTCCGATCGGATTCCCGGTAACGGCATACAGAGAAGACTCGGCGGCGGTCAGGCAGTAGCGAATGGCGCGGGGGAATTGGCGGTCGAAGATCAGAAATTCACAGACGCTCTTCGGGTTGATGCGGTGGTACTGTTTGCGGTACATCTCCAATCCGCTGACGGATTTGAGCACTGCCGCCCACTGGATGTTGTCGTAAGGCGTGTTGACATACTCCACCTTCGGCAACAGTATAAAATACTTTACATCCAGAATGCGGGAGGTCTTGTCGGCTCGTTCCAGCAACCGGCCCATACAGGCAAAATGCCATGCCTCCCCGTGTGACATGGTGACTTCCGTCAAACCGGTCAACAGATGGCTGTTCAGCTTCACTTCCTCGAAGAACTGGTGCCATCGGTCGAACGCCCGGTCGTTGCGCGAGGCTTCGGCGACCGTGAGATAGAAACGGTTGACCTGCTCCCACATTTCCGAAGAGATGATTTCCCGCACCTGGCGCGCATTTTCCCGTGCCGCCCGCAGGCAGGCGATGATCGAGTTCGGATAGTCGAGGTCGAATGTCAGGAAACGGATCACGTTTTCGGCGCTCGGCTCGCCGTAGCGACCCTTAAAAATCCGGCGGTCGCCGGTGACGGTGATCAGAGGTTCCCACTGGCCCTCGGGGTCCACCGACAAATCGAGCATCAGGTGCAGGTTGACATCGATAAACCGGGCCACGTTTTCGGCCCGCTCGATGTAACGGCACATCCAATAGATGGCTTCGGCAACGCGGCTGAGCATCTTCGAGCGCCTCCTCCCATAAATTACTGTTGTTTTTGCCTACCGGCCGCAGCCGATTTCTCCAGCACCCAGGTGTCCTTGCTGCCGCCGCCCTGGGATGAGTTGACGACCAGGGAGCCTTTGCGCAGCGCCACCCGGGTCAGTCCGCCGGGAAGGACATAGATGTCGCTGCCATAGAGAATGTAGGGGCGCAGGTCCACGTGGCGCCCCTCGAAATGGTCGTCGACAATCGTCGGCACCCGCGAGAGGCTGATGGTGGGTTGGGCCATGTAGTCCCGGGGGGCGGCCTTGATGCGCCGGGCAAAGGCTTCCCGCTCTGAGGCGGATGCGTGCGGCCCCACCAGCATGCCGTAGCCACCGGATTCGTTCGCCGATTTCACGACCAATTTGTCCAAGTTGTCGAGCACGTAGCCGAGTTGCTTTTCGTCCCAGCAGATGTAAGTGGGAACATTGGGCAGGATCGGGTCTTCGCCTGTGTAGTAGTGGATGACCTTGGGAATGTAAGCGTAGATCACCTTGTCGTCGGCTATTCCGGTTCCAGGAGCATTGGCCAAAGCGATCCTGCCGGACGCGTAAACCGCCATGATGCCGGGGATGCCGAGCATCGAATCCGGGTGGAAGGCCAGCGGGTCGATGAAGTCGTCGTCGATGCGCCGGTAGATGACGTCCACTCGCCGGGGACCTTTGGTGGTGCGCATGTAAACAGCCCCGTCGGACACGAAAAGGTCGCGCCCCTCCACGAGTTCGATACCCATCTGGCGGGCCAGAAACGAGTGTTCGAAATAGGCCGAGTTGTAGACGCCCGGGGTGAGTACCACCGCGCACGGCGCTTCCGATCCGGCGGGAGCGATGTTCTCGAGCATTTCCAGGAGCCGGTTCGGGTAGTCCTCCACAGGTCGGATCGGGCTGGCACTGAACACCCGGGGAAAGGTCCGTTTGAGAACCTGCCGGTTTTCCAGAACGTAAGAGACACCCGAGGGGCAGCGCAGGTTGTCTTCCAGCACGTAAAACTGACCGTCGTCGTCGCGTACGAGGTCCGTGCCCGTGACATGGCACCAGATTCCCTGCGGAGGGTTGAGTCCGGTGCACTGCGGTCGGTAGGATTTCCCCGAAAAGACCAAATCTTCCGGGATGATCTTATCCTTTAGAATCTTGCGATCGTGATAGATGTCGTCGATGAATTGGTTGATGGCGAAGATGCGCTGTTTGAGACCAGCTTCGATTCGCTCCCACTCCGCGGCCGGTATGATGCGCGGAATGATGTCGAATGGGAAAATACGCTCGGTGCCTTCGTTGTCGCCGTACACGTTGAAAGTGATCCCCATCTGCATCAAAGTGGCTTCCGCCGCTTTCTGCAGCGACATCAGTTCGCCGTCGGCAAGCGATTCAATGCGCCGCGCCAGGACATCGGCACCCGGGCGAGGGCGACCGGTCCCCTCAAAGAGCTCGTCGTAGAAATTTTCAGGATTGTAGGAAGAAAAGTCCATAGATCTCCTTTTCCGGTAAACGCTTGAATTGCAACGAGTGGGCCAGTTTGGTGTGAAGTGGCTGCGCCTGTCTCTCACCCCTTCGCAAACGCGGATGGTCAGTCGGCTTCCGGGCACTTTGAGGGGCGAGAACGAGTGAGCCGGTACGATCTTCCGGCAGTTCACGGCACGACAAAATTGTCAAATATTAAGAGGATAATCAACAAAAATGTGAGACTGAATGGCCCTTTTTCTAATAAGTGTCCATCCGCGGTTTCATAAAGGACACTTATAAGTTTCCGATCCAGAAATGTGCAATTTTTCGCAAGTTCAAGAAAATCAAAGAATTGCGCGGAGGCATACTCCTGTATGCCGCACAAGCGATTCCGCCGATTGACGCCGAAATTGCGGAAAAGGGCCATTTATGGACGGAAACTAAGAAAGCTCATGGGTCAGTAAGCCTGCACGAGTCCGCCGTCGGCCAGCACGGTCTGGCCGGTGATGTAGGTATTGGCTACCGAGCAGAGAAACACGGCCAGTCGGGCCAGTTCTTCCGGCCGGCCGTAGCGGCCCATGGGAATATCGGCGGCACTTTTATTCTGGAGATCTTCCAAGGTCATGCCCAGCTTTTCGGCCCGCATAGTCTCGATGCTGCGCAGACGCGCCGTGTCCATCTTGCCGGGACCGACCACATTGATCAGGATGTTGTCGCGTGCCAACTCGCGCGCCAGGGTTTTGGTCAGTCCCACCACGCCCGTGCGGAAGGTGTTGGAGAGGATCAAATTGTCGATCGCCTGACGGGTGGAGGACGACGTGAAGTTGACGATCCTGCCCGCTCCGGCCGCACGCATCAGTGGCAGTATGGCGCGGATGCTGCGGATGAAGCCGAGCAGGGTCAACTCGAACGCTTTCTGCCAGGCGTCGTCGTCGAAGGCGTCGAACCCGCCGGCCGGCGGCCCACCGGAGTTGTTGACCAGCGCGAAGACCGAACCGAACCGCTGAGCCGTGGCCGCGACCGCGTTTCGGATGTCTGCCGCGACGGTGATATCACCAGCCACATATTCCGGCTTTTCGCCCGTGGCCTCCGATATCTCCTCCCGGGCCTGCTTCAAACGGTCTTCCGAGCGCGCAAAGAGCATCACCTGTGCACCTTCTCGTGCAAATTCCATGGCGGCGGCCTTGCCGAGGCCGTCGCTGGCGGCCAAGACCAGCACCGGTTTTCCTTTCAGTCCCAAATTCATTTTTGACTCCTTTTAAGGTCCACCACCGGGTTGACCAGAGACGGGAAGCCGCTGATGCGGCACTCGACGATGTCGCCGTCGGCAATGGCACAGGCGCCCGGCGTTCCGGTCGAGATGATGTCTCCGGGCAGCAGGGTCATCACCTGTGACAGGAAAGAGACCAGAAACGCGGGCGAAAAGGTCATGTTGGCGACCACGTTTTTGGCGTGAACCCTGCCGTTTAGCACGGTCGAGACCTCGAGAGCCGACACGTCCGGGATCTCATCCGGGGTGACGAGCTGCGGTCCGAAGCTGAAAAACGTGTCGAAGCTCTTCGAAACCGTCAGGTAGCGCGGGTTTTGCCGCAGGATGTCCTCGGCCGTCATGTCGATGATCGTTGTGAAGCCGGCCACCACAGTCAGCCAGTCTTCGGCACGGACGTCCCTGCATTTTTGGCCAATGATCACTCCCAGTTCGCCTTCGGCCGTGGTTTTCTGCGACAAATCGGGGATTCGGATGGCATCGCTGTGACCGATGATGGTCGTGTCCGGTTTGATGAAGCTGCCCGGGATACCTGTCGGGGTTTTTTCCGACAGGTCCGCGGCGTGGTCGGCGTAATTGAGCCCGATGCCCCAGATCTTGCGCGGCCGGCGATATAGCGGGGCCGGTCGCAGAGTATTGGCGGATAAAACTTCGTCGGCCATGATGTCCAGCGCCTGCCGTCCATCGGCAATGTACCATGCGGTGAGATCCTTTAAACCGCCGCTGGTAATCAACTCCAGCGCGTCAGTCGGCCAGGTGCGATCGAATTTTCGGTTGACCGACGCCACTGGGATCAATCCATGGGGTGTGGCAATTGCGGCTATTTCGCGTCCCTCCGATTTTATAGTGGCTAATCTCATGATGGTTTTCCTGTGCTGATGTTGACGTCCGATAGCGTGAGGAAACAACTTCAGTTTAACACGAAAATAAGGTGGGCGCCTCCGCCCGGATAAGCGATTGCGAAAGGTGGCTGAAACTCGCCGTCAACGGGTTCTAAGCCCGGACCTGGCCCGTCTTTAATTAAGGGGGTCGGGTTTGTACCCCAATGGTGTTTCTTTCATGTGTTATCGGCATTGGGTCCGGTCCAAGACCCCGTAGACGGCTCAAACAGTCAGCCGCTGTTCTCAACCGCTCATCCGGGCTCCGGCGCATCATTTTCATGCACTGTGGCGGCCTGCAGAGTCTTAAGCGTTTAGCAAGCAGGTCTCAGATGACAGATATAGTCGCGGCCGCTTATCAGTCTGCCGGGTTATCTGTGACACTTGTCTATTTCCTGCAGCCTTCCATGTGTTTAGCATGAAAGTTCGCACCTGACAAATACCGCTTTTAGCCGCCTTTCTGGATCGGAAGCTGTTCCGTGAGTTGAATGAAACCAGTGTTGGCTTCTCATTTAAAGGTTGACACCACAATCGATATTGAATATTGAATTTTGTATGCAAAATACAATGGCGTTTTCGAAACCGATTGCCGGTCGGTTCCTCGATACCACAAGTGAAAAACGGAACCCGAGGTTAGTGAACTAAAATGGAAAATATGGGTGTCATTCACGAGAATTTGGACCAGAAAGTATACCTGATCATCAAAAACAAGATCATAGAGCGTCAGTTGCTGCCGGGAGAGAAAATTCCGCAGGACAAGCTGGCGCGCGAACTGGGCATCAGCCGCACCCCTCTGGTGAGTGCCCTTAAATATCTCGAAAAAGAAAAGCTCGTCGTGGCCAAGCCCCGGCGGGGATTTTTCGTGCGTCTTTTTACAAAGCAAGAGATGGTCAGTATCTTCGAACTGCGCGAGGTGCTGGAAGGACTGGCGGCCAGACGCGCAGCCCTCAACATTACCGACACCCAAATCGAGAAACTCAAAGACTTCTCCAAAGCCTTTCAAATTTCGAAATCGTTTCCCGATGTCGGCTCTTATGCCAAGGTGGACCGGGGCTTTCACAACTTTGTGACCGAAATCGGTACCAAAGAGTTTTTAAAAAATATCCTGCAAACCTACAACATCATCAGTTTTTCGTATCAAGTGGTGTCCTCCGAGGGTCTGGTCAGACCACCCGCCGAGACAGTCGATGAACATCTGGCCATCGTCGACGCCATCGGCCGGCGGGACCCCGCATCCGCCGAAGAGTTGATGCGGCAGCATTTCAGGCACTCTATCGCTACGCTAAAAAACGAAATCGAAAACGGCACTCAGAACAGGGCGGCAAAAGTCGAACACGTGCAATTCGGCCAATCGACGACACCGTCTAAAGGTCTGCGGACGCCGAAAATGCCTAATGCTCTGTCAAAAAAGCCGTAACGCGGGTCGACCCAAAATGCTAAAAAAGGCCGACCGGGTGTTCAGGAATGAAAGGAGGGATGGACTCGATATCACAGAATTTGCACACTTGTGGACGGGAACCCATTCCAAATCGTACAAACATAAAAAAGGGAGGAGAGCGATGAAAAAGATTCTGTTCGTCTGTCTGGTCGTGATGTTGGCGGTAACCACCGGTGCCTTTGCCGCGAGCAAAGGGTTCCCCACCCGGAATATCACCAATGTGGTCGTTTGGGGCGCCGGTGGCGGTACCGACACCTGTAACCGGATTATCAGTGCTGAAATGGCCAAAATCCTGGGCGTCAATATCAATGTGATCAATAAAACCGGCGGTGTCGCCGGTTCGGTGGGCATGAATTATGCGTATTCCCAGCCGCACGATGGATACACCCTGTGCGGCCTGTCTGAATCCAACGTGACCGCCGGTGTTCAGGGCGGCTGGGATAAAAATTTTGACGTTTGGGACACCTTCATCGTCGGCGGGTCCCCGGATGTCATTTCCGTCACCCCGGATACGCCCTACAAAACTCTCAAAGACCTGATTGAAGCCGCCAAGAAAGACCCCAAGGGCATTAAAGCCGCCGCCAGTGGTGCTGGCTCCATTCACCACCTGAACCTGTTGGCGGTGGAAAACGGCTCAGGGGCCCAGTTCAACTTCATTCCCTACAAAGGATCGGCCCCTGCCCAGAATGCAGCCATGACCGGTGAGGTTTCGGTGGTCGTGACCTCGCTGGCCGAGCAACAGCAATTGCTGCGTGGCGGTAAACTAAGAGCCCTGGGCATGTTGATCCCGGACTCCTTCGAGGTCGAAGGACTGGGTGCTATTCCCTCCGCGTTTGACGCCTACCCCGGATTGTCGAAATACCTGCCGATTTCCCAGGCCATCGGTTTCGCGGTTCCGGCCGATACGCCGGCAGAGGCCAAATCCGTCCTCGTGGATGCCTTTAAAAAGGCAATGGCCACCGAAAAGGTAAAATCCTGGGCTAAGGAGAATTACTACCTGCTCTCGGGTAAAACCGGGGCAGAGTCGAAGGCGGTGTTCGACGCACTTCAGTCGAATTTTGCCTGGACGCTGTGGGACCTGAAGGCGGCGACGGTCGACCCTGCATCTCTCGGTATTCCCAAACCGTAAATCGAATAATCCGGTTCAGGTGCCGGAATGCCTCATGATGTGCCGGCACCTGGCCGGGATACCGCTCTGAAGAAGCGCTAAGCGACGCCGGAAATCCGATCGGATTCAAGGACCGTTCATTATGATGGAGAAAGAAAAACTTCGCAAAGCGGATATATTTTCCGGTGGCATCATGTTTTTATTCGGGCTGTGGATTCTCAGCCAGGCCTTGAAAATGCCGATGAAAGATTCCTGGGGCGGCGTCCAGAATGTCTGGTTCGTCTCGCCGGCCCTCTTCCCCCTTTTTGTCGGCGCCATGATCATGCTGTTGGGCGTGCTGCTCATTCGCATCGCCTACAGGGAAGTGGGGTCTGAGGAATTGAAGCGGGTTCTGCGCTGGCTCGGCAGCCCGGATTTGCTCCGATTTTTGAAGACGGCACCGCTGCTGCGCTTTTACGCCATCGTCGTTCTGTTTTTCAGCTTCGTCTATGTGAACATTCCGCGTATCGATTTCTTCCTGTGCAGCGTGCTTTTTCTGGTGGTGTTCATCAGCATGTTCTACTTTGACGATGACGCTCTGCTGAAAAAGATGCTTTTTTTCTATCTTTCCGGGACCATTTTACTTGTTATCTTCATGGCTTCCGGGCTTTCAGCTGCACTGACGTCTGTCCTGCACTATCCGAGCGATTGGTTCGCCTTTGCCTTCATCATCGCTTACTGCATTTACGTCCGGACATTAATTCGCGACAACCCGGCCCTGCGTTTAAAGTTTAAAACCAGTTTGATTCTATCCGTGACCACGCCATTTTTGATCGGCCCCATTTTCAAGTATCTTTTACTGGTGCCCATGCCGAAAGAGGGCCTCGTCGTGGTGCTGATGGATGCCATCCGGTACTGGGAATTCTAGCCTGACAAAGCGGGAGCTCCTGTTTCCATGATACTTCTCGACCGTTTGGGAGCATTTTTTGAGATTGTTTTTCATCTCGCCTCGGCTCCAACGAGCCTTGCCATCCTTTTCGGATCGGTGCTTCTAGGGATTATTTTCGGTGCGATGCCGGGATTGACATCGACCCTGGGGGTCGCCCTGCTGACGGCATTGACCTACGGGATGGACACAGACCTGGCCATGGTCTGCCTATTGGCGATCTATGTCGGCGGCACTTACGGCGGGTCCTATGCGTCGATCCTGATCAATATTCCCGGCACCGCCGCGGCTGCCGCCACGGCATTGGACGGCTACCCATTGGCCTGCAAAGGCGAGGGCGGACGGGCTATCGGCTTGACGACCACAGCTTCGGCCATCGGCACCATTATCAGCATGGTCTTCGTGGTGAGCATATCCCCCATCATTTCGCACTTTGCCCTGCAGTTTACGTCCTTCGAGTTTTTCCTGCTGGCCTTCTTCGGTATTCTGATCAGCGGCACCCTGACCAGTCCGGATCTGGTGATCAAAGGGTGGATTGCCGGGTTTATCGGGCTTTTTCTGGCCTGCGTGGGGCGTGATCTGCTGCAGTTCTATCCACGATTTACCTTTGGCCTTACCGAGTTGGACAGCGGCGTCGAGGTGGTACCGGTGCTCATCGGTGCGTTCGGCATTCCCCAAATCATCCAGGTGCTCAAGGATCGCTTCCAGATCGGCGAGGCTCAGAAAATTCAACGGATTTTACCCGAGTTCGGTACTATCATCCGCAACATCCCAGCCATCATCCGCTCGGCACTCATCGGCGTCGGCATCGGTGCCGTGCCCGGCATCGGTGAGGATATCGCCGGCTGGGTCTCCTACGGCACAGCCAAAAACACCTCCAAGCATCCCGAGACCTTTGGAAAGGGGGAGATGCAAGGTGTTCTGGCCAGCGAAACAGCCAACAACGCCTGTGTGGGCGGTGCCCAGATCCCGCTGTTGAACTTGGGCATCCCGGGCAGTCCGCCGGCCGCCATGCTGCTGGGTGCGCTTATGCTCCATGGGGTCACGCCGGGCCCCATGATCACCTTCGAGCACCCCACTTTTATCATGGAGGTCGCCGCCATTCTGCTGCTGGCTTCCTGTGCCATGTGGGTCGTCGGCATTCTGCTGGCCAAGCAGGTCGTTAAAGTTTTGCGTATTCCTCCCCCGCTCTTTATGCCCGTCATCGGCGTGCTCTGTATCATCGGCTCCTATTCGCTGGGGTTGAATATTTTCAATCTGTATCTGATGCTGCCGGTCGGCATCGTCAGCTATTTTCTGGTCGAAATGGGTTATCCCATCGCTCCGCTTGTCATCGGTGTCATCCTGGGGCCTATGGCGGACGAAAATCTGCGTCGCGCCCTGATGGTTTCTCAAGGCAGTTTTTTACCTGTATTCCAACGGCCGGTCTCGTTGATCCTGTTTCTGATCATCGTCTGGACCGTGATCAGTCAGTTTCAGTGGTACCGAAAGTTCAAAGACCGCATGATCAACGTTCTCATGAGGCGCTGAAGTTGTCATTAATTTAATAAGGAGAAAACCATGCTGAAGATGGGCATTATTACTGGGTTTCTGTCCCGCACAAAGGACCGCTTTCACGATTACAACGAACCACTCGAGCTCGAAAAAAAATTCGAGATGATGACCCATATCAGCGGGTACGACGGTGTGGAGATTGTTTATCCTTATGAAGTAAACGATGCGGCGATCACGCAATCGCTTCTTAAGAAGTACAAGTTGAACGTGGCGGCCGTCAACGTCAACGTCAAAGCCGAACCCGAATTCCGCAACGGCGGTTTGACTTCTCACGACCTCGAGGTTCGGCAGAAAGCCGTGCGCTTCATCAAGGAGGCCAAGGACTTTGCGGCGGCCATCGGTGCCGACAAGGTGACCTGCTGCCCCCTTGGCGACGGGTACGAGTTCGCCTTTCAGTATGACTACGCCACGACCTGGAAATATCTGGCGGACTGTTTCGGCGAGGCCGGCGGCTATAAACCGGAAGTGCCGCTTTTTATCGAATACAAGCCGAGTGAAACCCGCGGTCGCTGTTTTCTCGACTCGGCTGCCAAGACCCTTTGCCTGCTCAACGACATCCGCTGCCGGGATGTGGGCGTGACCCTTGATTTCGGCCATTCCGTGTATGGAAACGAAAACCCGGCCGAGGCGCTCGTGCTGCTGGCCGAAAGTTCCTGTAAGTATTACATTCACATCAATGACAACGACGGACGCTGGGATTGGGATTACTTCTGCGGCACCAAGCATTTTCTCGAATATGTCGAATTTCTATACTATCTCAAGCGCTACGGCTACGATGACTACTTCACCTCCGACACCTCACCGACCCGATGGGACATAAGCGGTACGTTCGAGGCCAACAGCCGTCTGACCAACAAGGTATGGCAGCGGTTGGACGAAGTGGACGGCGGTAAATTCGCCCGCCTGATGGCCGAGGGAGATTATTTGAAGACCTGGAAATTTATAGAGGCCGACATTTTCGGGTACAAATAGAGAGTCGGTGGGCCGATTTGCCCGATTGTACGGTCATCAGAAGATACCTGTCAACCGACCAGCTGGCCAACCGGCTAAACCGACCAACATAATACAAAGGAGCAAAAATGGCGCAGGTACCGATGTCTGTGGACGAACTCAAGCACATGGCGACTGCCATCCGCTGCGACATCATCGAGATGATCTGCACGGCCAAGGCCGGTCACCCGGGCGGCTCGCTTTCCGCAACGGACATTGTGACCGCGCTGTATTTCAGACTGATGCGCGTCGATCCTCAAAACCCCCGCTGGCCGGACCGGGATCGCTTCATTCTTTCCAAAGGGACATGCCTGCCCGGTCTGGTATGCCGCATTGGCCGAGCGCGGTTTCTACGACAAATCGCATCTGGCCACGCTGCGCCGGCTGGGCAGCATCCTGCAGGGCCACCCGGACATGAACAAGGTCCCCGGCATCGATATGACCACCGGATCCCTCGGACACGGCCTTTCGGTCGGCATCGGTATGGCGTTGGCCGGACGGCTGCAAAAGAAAGACTATCACGTCTGGGTGATCATCGGAGACGGTGAATCCCAGGAAGGATCGATCTGGGAAGCGGCCATGGCCGGCGCCAAGTGGAAACTGGACAATCTGACAGCCATTCTGGACCGCAATAACCTTCAGAACGATTTTTACGTGGACGACCTCATGCCGATCGAGCCGGTGGCCGATAAATGGCGGGCCTTCGGCTGGCACGTGGTGGCGATCGACGGGCACGACATGGCGGCCGTTGTGACTGCACTGGAAGCCGCCAAGGCGCGAAAAGGGGTGCCGACCATGATCATCGCCCGCACCATAAAGGGCAAGGGCGTATCCTACATGGAGAACGTGTGCGAGTGGCACGGCAAGGCGCCCTGTCGGGAAGAGGCGGACAAGGCCCTATGTGAGATCAGGGGAGATCAGGAGGTGCAGCTGTGAACAATAAGACGCTATCGCCCTATCGTCATGTCCGAGCCGAAATCGTTGCGATGCTTTCTGCAGAGAACCTTTTCAGCGTTGCGGAGGCCGAGCCGACGCGGGCTTCCTATGCCAGGACCCTCCTTGATATCGGTGAGCGCAACCCGGCGGTGGTGGTTCTCGACGCCGACGTGTCCAAATCGATCGGGACCAACAAATTTGCCGAAAAGTTCCCGGAACGTTCGTTCAACTTCGGCATTGCCGAACAAAACATGTTTGCCGCCGCCGCCGGCATGGCGACCACCGGTCTGATCCCATTTGCCACGACATATGCGGTCTTCGCCAGTTTGCGGGCTCTTGACATGGTGCGCAACAGCATTCACTACCCGCGGTTGAACGTCAAGATTGCCGCCAGCCACAGCGGTATTACGCCCGGTCCGGACGGTGTCACCCATCAGGGTCAGGAGGACCTGTCGATCATGCGGTCGATCGCCAACTCAACCGTCATCGCTCCGGCCGATGCCGACACGACCGCACTGGCCGTCCAAGCGGCGATCGCATACGACGGGCCGGTTTACCTGAGCTTTACGCGCGATCCGGTGCCGAAGATATTCACCCCGGACTACCCCTTTGAGATCGGTAAAGCCGTTACGGTGAGGGATGGGTCCGATGCGACCATCTTCGCCATTCGCGACCTGACCGCCCATGCCCTGGTGGCCGCGGAAAGCTTGGCCGGCCGAGGGGTCGACGTGCGGGTGATCGACTGCCACACCCTCAAACCGCTGGATGTCAAGTCGGTGCTGCAGGCGGCCGAGGAAACAGGTGCGATCGTGACCGCCGAGAACAACACTTTTTTCGGCGGGCTGGGCAGCGCCGTGGCCGAAGTGCTGGTGGAAAATCATCCCGTGCCGATGAAGCGGATCGGCGTGAGGGATACCTTCGCCGAGTCAGGTCCGTATCTGGATCTGCTCGACAAATACGGCCTATCGGCCCGGCACATCGTGACGGCCGTGGAAGAGGTTTTGGATCGTAAAAAAAGGGTAGGGTGACGTAAATGGATTCTAAAAAATGGCGGGTGCACAATCCCGAAGGGCATCAACGGGTCATCGTGACCAAGGAGCTTCCCGGGCAGCGCTGGCTGGATATTTTATCCCGGGCCGACTGCCGGGTCGAGGTCTGCACGTCGGACGAGGTCTTATCGACCGCGGACATCAAAGCCGCTTTCGGAACGCGTTGCGATGGCGCCATCGGGCAGCTCACGGAACAGTGGGGGGATGAGCTTTTCGCGGCACTCAAGGCCAGTGGGGGACGCGCCTACAGCAATTATGCCGTGGGCTTCAACAACGTGGACGTGGCGGCCGCCAGCCGGCACGGCATTCCCGTGGGCAACACCCCCGGCGTTTTGACTGAAGCGACCGCTGAGATGGCCGTGGCGCTGACTTTCGCTACCGCCAGGCGGGTCGGAGAATCCGAACGTTTCCTGCGGGCCGGCAAATACCGGGGCTGGCTGCCGACCCTATTCCTTGGCGATTTGCTGTGGCGCAAGACCGTCGGCTTGATCGGTGCGGGCCGCATCGGATCGGCCTTTGCCCGCACGATGGTCGAGGGACACAAGATGAACCTGATCTACTTCGATCTTCATCCCAATAGTGAGCTGGAAAACCTCGTCAAAGAATACGGTTCTTTTCTCAAGTCACTTGGGGAACCGCCCGTGGCCTGCCACCGTGCGGACACCATCGAGGAGGTGCTGCGCACGGCCGACTGCATCAGCCTGCACACGGTGCTGGATGAAACCACCCATCACCTCATCGACGCCGAGCGTCTGGCCATGATGAAGGCAAACGCCTTGCTGATAAACACCAGTCGGGGACCGATAATCGATGAGGCCGCCCTGGTCGCCCACTGCAGGAAGCATCCGGATTTCCGCGCCGGATTGGATGTCTTCGAAGATGAACCCGCCCTCAGTCCGGGTTTGACAGAGTTGGAAAATGTCGTCATCGTGCCTCACATCGCTTCGGCCACCCGCTGGACAAGGGAGGGAATGGCCACTCTTGCCGCCGCCAATGTCGCCGGAATCCTCCTGGATTTCCCGGTTTGGGAAAATACCGATATATCGACTTTTTTAGAAGGCGCGACCCCCAAGGCCATCCCCAGCCTGCTCAACGCCGAGAAAGTGGGCATCCCGGCTTACTACGGCCTGACCATCTGAGCCGATCCTCCGGGAATAATCCCCAGAAATAGGTCGACTGTCCTATTTAAATGAATGTTTTTCCTTATTGACATTTTCTTTGAATCCTTCTTTAAGTTGACATGAAAAGTCGTATCAGGTTTACCCAGTCCAAAGGTGAATGAGGCAAATGCCACGGTTAAATGAACTGATTGAAATCTTATCGGAGCCGGCGGTGTCCGAGCGTTATGCGCATGCCAAGGCGAGTAAAACATGCAAAATCTGCAAGGGGCCGGCAACCCGGTTTCGTAATTCCCTATCGAGCTGTGAGTATGCTATTTCAGCCATCTGCCAAAGTTGCCAAGATATCTATTTTTACGATTGTTCACCATCAGAGGAGGTATTGAGCAGCCTTTAGAGACGCTGCTTTTATTTTATCGGTGTTCGATTTGACCCAGAAATAAAAAGTGCAGTTACTATAGTCTTTAAGATAAAGGTTTTGCCAAGGCCAGAAGGAGAAGGCAGTATTGTAATACGCCGACGACCGATAACGCAGTCAAAGCCTTTATCTTTAAGTCTATATTTGAACCTTTACCCGAGGAATAGTAATGCAGGATCTGATACTTCGTATCTCCAAGGCGCTGGTAGACTACCCGGAACAAGTCTCGGTAAAAGCGATCGATGGGGCCAACACCTGTGTATTGGAGCTCAAGGTTGCCAAGATTGATATTGGCAAGGTTATCGGAAAACAAGGAAGGACTGCTCATTCGATCCGAACGATACTGAATGCCGCCGCGGCTAAAACGAAAAAACGCGTGGTCTTGGAAATCATCGAATAGGTCATTCCGAAGCCACTAATTGACTTGCGGCAAGAATGATAAAACCCATCTTCATTTAACAACCATCACATATATCTCATCACTTTCTTATCTTTTCACAAAACAATGGTGTTAAAAAATGGAACGGCAATTGATGCAATATTTGACGTTCAGCCTTCTCTCTGGTAAAATTACAATTAATAATAAGAAATTACATCGTCGATGAAAATGCCAAACTCCGAGTGATCGGGGGACGGAAAGCCACGGGTCTCAAGTGAGACAGCCGGGTTGCGTAGGCTCGAGAATGACAAGCCGTGCTGCCGTGGGTAGCGCGGCTTTGTTTTTTGGGAGGGATCAAATAAAAGACTTCAGCGCTTTGGATACGGAACCTTTGAAGTAATTGGCGCGTATTGCGGCGAGCACAACAAAAAATATCCTCCGGGACAGGTAAAAAACCCTAAACCGAATAAACGGGCCTGCACATGACGATCGAAAATATGGCACTGGAAACGTACGATACCGAGAGAAGACGGTATCATAGGGTAGCGGCGAATAATCCGATTACATACGTACTGGTCAATGAGAGAGGATCGAAAATCGGCCAGGGGATCGGAAAGGTCATCAATGTGAGTCAATCCGGTATCTTGCTGGAAACATACGAATTCATCGAGTCCAAGTATTTATTTCTTGTTGCAACCGATGTGGAGGACAAGCTGATTGACATCGTGGGGAAGGTAATTTTTTCGAGAGAGGTTTCCTTGTGCGTGTTCAATTCCGGCATCAGCCTGATGGGAGAGCATGAGGACAACGTCAAGTTCAGAAGGGACCTGATCCGGGTCTTTCATCAAAAGCATGTTCTCGGTTTAGCAAATTAA
>CAWBCG010000069.1:7500-43972 GCA_963787235.1 uncultured delta proteobacterium | reverse complement strand
CACCGTCCCGACCAAGGACCTTCGCGTGTCGGTAAACGACTTCGTCTATCCCGGTGATGTCCTGGCCAGCTATGGCAAATGGCAGGCCGGGATCATGCTGCAGGGGGTCTGGATTACGCTGAAGGTCAGTCTGTTTTCGATTATCTTCGGCATCATTATCGGCATCATCGGCGGTCTGTCCAGGATATCCGACAACCCGGCCGCCAAGTGGCTGGCGATCACCTATGTCGAATTGATTCGGGGGTCCCCGCTCCTGGTGCAGATCTTCATCTGGTATTTCGTCGTGGGCACCATGGTCAACCAGCTACTGCTCGCCTACGGTATTCACGAAATTCCGGGGCTCTGGTACGGCGTGGCCGCCCTGGCCTGTTTTACCGGCGCCTACGTGACCGAAATCGTGCGGGCCGGCATCCAGTCGATCGGCCGCGGCCAGATCGAAGCCGCCCGTTCCCTGGGGATGAGCTACGCCCAGTCCATGCGCTACATCGTCATGCCCCAGGCCATGCGCCGCATCCTGCCGCCGTTGGCAGGCCAGTTCATCAGCCTGATCAAAGATTCGTCCCTGCTGGGCATCATCGCCGTGCGGGAGCTGACCAAAGCCACGCGGGAAGTCATCACGACCCAGCTCAATCCCTTCGAGATGTTCTTCGTCTGTGCGGCGTTGTATCTGGTGATGACCTTTACCCTGTCCATGTTCGTTCAGTATCTGGAGAGGAGGACCCAAACGGCATGATCGAAGCCCGCAACGTTTTCAAAACCTATTATGTCCCCCACAAGGTCGAAGCCCTGGTCGATGTCTCGACCCGGATTGCGGCCGGTGAGGTGGTCGTTGTCATCGGCCCGTCGGGATCCGGCAAAAGCACCTTTCTCCGGTGCCTGAACCACCTGGAAACCGCCACCAGCGGACACATCATCATCGACGGTGTCGACATCCTCAATCCCAAAACCGACATCAACAAGGTGCGGGCCGAGGTGGGCATGGTGTTTCAATCCTTCAACCTTTTCCCCCACAAGACAGTCGAGGAAAACGTCACCCTGGCCCAACGGATAGTGCGCAAACGCTCTAAAAAAGAAGCCGCCGACAGGGCCATGGCCCTGTTGACAAAGGTCGGCATTCAGGACAAAGCCGCCGTCTACCCGGATCAGCTCTCCGGCGGTCAGCAACAGCGCGTGGCCATCGCACGGGCTTTGGCCATGAATCCGAAGGTGATGCTGTTTGACGAGCCGACCTCTGCCCTGGACCCGGAGATGATCGGTGAGGTTCTGGATGTCATGAAGACGCTCGCCACGGAAGGGATGACAATGGTGTGCGTCACCCATGAGATGGGGTTTGCCAGGGAGGTGGCGGGACGGGTGATTTTCATGGACGCGGGCCGTATCGTCGAGGTCGGTACGCCCGAACACTTCTTCAAAAACCCCACCCACGAACGGACGAAATCGTTTTTGAGTCAGATACTGTGAACGGAGGTTTAGTCCGTTGGGCCCGTTGAGCCCGTTTTGCCAGTTGGCCCGTTGGCCGGTTGAGCCGGTAAAATCGATTTCATCCATCAACCGGCTTAACGGGCCTAACGGGCTAAACGGGCTCAACCGTTCCCCCCACATATTGTATTTTGAGATGTGAAATCACACCTTCCATAGTGCTTTTCCCTTTACAGCGACCCGCCTTCCTGGTATTGTAACCCAAATTAACTATATGGTGTTCAACCCTGGTCGGTTTTGAAGGATACAGGCGTTAATGAAGCTTAAACGGCTTGAAATTACAGGATTCAAATCCTTTTGCGAAAAGGCCGATATCCAGTTTCCACAGGGGGTATCGGCCATTGTCGGCCCCAACGGCTGCGGCAAGAGCAACATCGTCGACGCCCTGCGGTGGGTGATGGGCGAGCAGAGCGTCAAGCAACTGCGCGGCAAGTCGATGGAGGACGTCATCTTCGCCGGAACTTCCGGGAAACCGCCGCTCAACATGGCCGAAGTGACGCTGACCCTGGCAAACGACAACGGGTCCGCCCCGGAAGAGTTGAAAGACTTCACCGAAATCATGCTCACCCGGCGTCTCTTCCGATCCGGTGAAAGCGCCTACCTCATGAACAAACAACCCTGCCGCTTGAAAGACATTCACAATGTCTTTCTCGGCAGCGGTCTGGGCAGCAAATCCTACTCTATTATCCAGCAGGGCAATATCGGCGCCATCATCGATGCCGGCCCGGAAGAACGGCGGTACTTCATCGAAGAGGCCGCCGGAACAACCCGCTATAAAAACCGCAAAACCGAGGCGCTGCGCAAGGTCGAGTCAACCCGTCAGAACCTGTTGCGCGTGTCGGACATCATCTCCGAAATCCATCGTCAGATGGCCGGTTTAAAACGCCAGGCCCGCAAGGCCGAGCGCTTCAAGCAGTATCAGAGGCGCGCCGATGCGCTCGATATCCGCCTGTCTCTTTACAATTACGAGCGCTTGAGCCGCCGGTACGACGAAACCGACCGGCTGCTGCAGGAACTCAAGGACTCCGACCTCGGAAACACCTCCCAACTCAAGAAGCTTGACGCCGCCGTGGAAGAGATCAAGCTGCAGCGTTCACAGAAAAACCAGGAGATCGCGGATCAAAAATCGCGTAAATTCGAACTGCTGCGTAAAATCGACCGCATCGAAGGCGATCTCAGCCATCAGCGTCAGGAAATCGAACGGTTGACGGACGAAGCCAAAGAGCTTCAGGCCGCCCGCGAGGACCTGGAGGGCAAGAACCGTAAAATCGACTCTGAAATCGGTGAGGCACAAAACGACACGACCCGACTGCGGACGGAAATCGAAACCCTCCGTCAAGACCTGCACCGCGAGCAGGCCGCCGCCGCCGAAATAAAAACCCGGATAGACGACCTGAATGCCGACCTCGAAACCAGCAAGACCGCCCTGATGGACCGCCTGACCGAGGAAGCCCGTTATCGCAATATTTTTCAAAATGCGGCCAACAACAAGGAAAACCTGCAGCGCCGGCTGAAGCGGGCCGGGGAGGAAGCCGCCGTAGCCCGTCAAAGAGTCGCACAGGGACGCACCTCCGAAGAAAAAAGTAAAGCCGATTGGGTCCGGTTAACGCAGCAGGCCGCGTCTCTAAATGAAGATTTGGAAGGCATCCGGCGGTTGAACGACGAGAAACGTGAGATCCTCGCCCACCGGGTCAAGCAGGTCCAGACGCTCGAACTGGAGCGCAGCACCGCCCGGTCGACATTTTCGACCCTGAAAAAGATGGAAGAAAATTTCGAGTGGTACCGCGACGGCGTCAAGGCGATCATGAAGGCGCCCGAATTCGGTTACGCCCTGGGATACGCCGGCACCGACGACCCGACCCGCAACCCGACCCCCGACCCGACATTAGATACGGCCATCACCGCTGAGGGAAGTAAAAAAATCGTCGGACTTTTGGCGGATATTCTCGATCCGTCACCGGAATACCAGGCGGCGGTCGAGGCCGTCCTGGGGGAGGCGCTGCAGTACGTTCTGGTCGACGCCCCCCAAACCGGGGTATGCGCCATCGAGTATCTACAGTCCCACGATGCCGGCCGCAGCGGGTTCATACCGGTCGCAGCGCTGATGCAAATCGAAGAGGATCGACAACCCGCGCATGAGGATTCGGACCGCCTGCTCAAACATGTCGCGGTCAAAACCGGCTACGAACGGATCGCAGATGCCTTTCTGGGGCACGTCGTTGTCGCGGAAGACATGCATTCTGGTCTGGCGCTGGTCAACGGCAGCCGCCGCCACACAACGATCGTCACCAAGCAGGGCGACGTCATCTCCCGGCAGGGCATCATGATCGGGGGCAGCATGGACAAGCTGCCCGGCATCTTGGGCAAGAAACAGGAGATAAAAGCCCTGGAGCAGCAGATAAATCTCTGCGAGCAGACACTCGCAGAGGCTCGCGAGCAGCAGCAGACGTCCGAAACCGATGTCCGCAAAATCGAAACCGAACTGCAGCGGCTCTACGAACAGAAGAAGTCCGTCGACGCGGAAGCAGTCGAGGCCGAGAAAGCGCTCTACCGGGCATCCGAGGAGTTAAAACACGCCTTGCGTCACCTCGAGATCGTCGAGCTGGAACACGAACAACTCTTGGGCGAGGAAAGCGACATCGACGATGAAATGGCCCGGTATCATTCAGCCTTGGCGCAATTAACGTCAACCATCACTGCCGCCCGCGAAGAAGTTGCCGAAAAAACGCGGCAGACCGGGGCTGTATCAGGGCAACTGGAGGCTTTCAATCAAAAAATCGTCGATCTTAAACTGAGCCTGACGGCGCTGAACGCCCGGCTCGACAACAGCAACAATACCCTAAGGCGCCTGCAGGAGTTTCAGGAAGACGGCGCCGCCCGCCTGATAAGCCTGGCCGAGGACATCACCCTGAAGAGCCGCAGGGCCGCCACTTCCAAGAACACCGTCTCCGAATATGAGGCGAGCCTGGCGGCTATGTACGAAGAACTCAAACACCTTGAAGAGGCCCTCGGTGCGAATGAATCCGCCTACTCCGCCATCGATGCCCAATTAAAAGACAATGATGGCATCATCGCGGAACTTCAGGACCAGCGGGAAAAGATCCTGGAAAAAACCCGCCTGCTTGAAATCGAGCAGACCCAGCGGCAGGTACACCGCGACACCGTCGCTCAAAGGCTCGAAGAACACTACCACAAGCCTTTTGCCGAATACGGGGCGGAACTCGAGGCTCTCAGGGAACAACTTCAGTCGGCGGAAGGAGCCGAGATGTCGACCAGCGCCGATGAAGAGGAACTGACCCGTCTGCGGGAGAAGATCAACCGCATCGGGGATGTCAACCTGGCGGCCATCAACGAATACGAACAGCTGAAATCACGGCACGATTTTCTCTTCGAGCAGCGCGAAGATCTTCAAAAGGCAACCGACGATCTGCACAAGGTCATCAAGAAGATCAACCGCATCACCCAACAGCGGTTCATGGAAACCTTCGATCTGGTCAACCAAAAGCTCGGCGATGTTTTCCCGCGGCTCTTCGACGGCGGCAGTGCCAAGCTGGTGCTCACCGAGCCGGACAACCCTCTGGAAACCGGTGTGGAATTCATGATTCACCCACCGGGCAAGAAACTGACCCGCATGAGCCTGCTGTCCGGCGGCGAGAAGGCCCTGTCCGCCATTGCCTTCATCTTTTCACTCTTTCTGATCCGTCCGGCTTCTTTCTGTCTGATGGATGAAATCGACGCCCCGCTGGATGAAGCCAACGTCTTTCGCTTCAACAACCTGCTGAAACTGATCGGTGAAAAATCTCAAATCGTGATGGTCACCCACAACAAAAAGAGCATGGAGTTTGCCGACATGCTCTTCGGCATCACCATGGAGGCCAAAGGCGTTTCCAAGGTGGTATCGGTAAATTTAGACCGCTAAGAATGAAAAGAAGAGGGCTTCTGGTTTGAGTTGGTTCCGGAAGAACAAACCGCCGCAAGAAGACACGCCCGCTGCATCAGGCGATGTGCCCGGCACATCGGATAGCGGACCGGTGCCGGACGACACCCCCGCCCCCGAAGCGATGTCATCCGGGGGGCGACACGATTTCGCCGATTCAGCGTCAAGCGCATCGGCGGTCGTCCAAACGCCGGCAACAGAGAGTACCAAACCGGACGAGGACAAGGGGGGCCTCTTCAAGAAACTGCGCAGTGGTCTTAGCAAAACACGCAAGCTGTTGACCACCGATCTCGACGACCTGTTTGCGGAAAACAAGCCTGTCGATGATGACATGCTGGATGACCTCGAAGAGATCCTGATCACGGCCGACATCGGTGTTCAGACCGCCACGGCTCTGATGCAGCGCGTCTCACGCAAAGCCTCTCGGATAGGGGATGCGGCCGCACTAAAAGAGGTGCTGCGGGAAGAGATCCTCGACCTTTTGGCGGGAAAACCGCAAGAGCGTGACGCCGGTGGGTCCGCGCCACACGTCATAATGGTCGTCGGCGTCAACGGCGTCGGCAAGACCACGACCATCGGAAAACTGGCCGCCCGTTTTCTTGGAGAGAAAAAAAGGGTCCTGATTGCCGCAGCCGACACGTTTCGTGCGGCCGCCGTCGAGCAACTCGCCATCTGGGCCGAAAGATCGGGAGCGGATTTCGTTCGGCACAAGGATGGCGCGGACCCGGCGGCCGTCGCCTACGATGGCGTTGAGGCGGCGTGTGCCCGCAACGCCGACGTCGTCCTGGTGGACACCGCCGGCCGGCTTCACACCAAAATCAACCTGATGGAAGAACTCAAGAAAATAAAGCGGTCGATCGCCAAGATCAAGCCGGACGCTCCCCACGAGGTGCTGCTGGTCCTCGATGCCACCACCGGTCAAAACGCGCTGTCACAGGCCAAATTGTTCAACGAGGCTTTGGGGGTTACCGGCATTGCCCTGACAAAATTGGACGGCACCGCCAAAGGCGGTATCGTGATCAGTATCCACGACAGGTTGAACATTCCACTGCAGTATGTGGGGGTGGGAGAGACGATCGAAGACCTGCAGGTTTTCGATCCGCAACGCTTTGTCGACGCTCTCTTCTGACCGCGGAGCCACGAGGAACATCAGGGATTGGATTTAGGACGACAATAGAACCGAACCGCAAAGGGAAACTTGATACTCAGAACCAGGAACCTGTAATCCATAAACCCTTGGTGGTGGCCCTTTAGGGCCACGAGAGTTTAAAAAGACTCTTTGCGTACCCCGCGTCTCGGCGGTGAGTTTCGCATCAGTGGGTCACGCGAAAATCGGCCATTTCCCCGGTATATTTTTCCCACTCGACATCCACTTGGTTCACAACCGCCCGAGGCGGCCCCTCCCGGCACCAGTCCAACATGCTTGCGACATTTTGCCGTTCGCCTTCGATGAGCGCCTCGACTGTACCGTCGCGTTTGTTCCTCACCCAGCCGTTGACACCATATCTTTGGGCGGCCCGCTGGGTCTCGACCCTGAAGAAAACTCCCTGGACGATTCCGGTGATAATGATGTGGGCTCTGACGTTCTCTGCTTGCCCCTTTCCGTCTAATGGATTGCATCTCTTGTGCAGCGTACGCAGATACCCGATCCTTGACGTTTCCGATGAGATGAGCCGGCGCAATTCCGTCTCGCCGATGACGGCCACCCCCAGCTCCCGGGCACGTTGAAGCTTGGATCCGGGAGAGTCGCCGGCGACGACGACATCCGTGTTGCGACTGACCGTGCTGATGACCCGTCCTCCTGCGGCTTCGATCGCTTCTTGGGCCTGTCGTCGGGTCATGCCGGTGAGCGCGCCGGTCAAAACAAATGACATTCCGGCCAGCGGTGTCCGGTTTGCGCGGGTTTCATTCCGGATGACCACGCCATTATGCAGGAGTTGCCGCAGCATGGCCTGGTTTTCGGGTCGACTGAAAAAGTTAACGACACTGGCGGCCACGATCGGCCCGACGTCCGTGATGGTCTCGAGCTCTTCCCGGCTGGCCTTCGAAATATCGTCAAGCCCTGTAAAGTGTTCAGCCAGGATCTTGGCCACATGTTCCCCGACATGGCCGATTCCCAATGCAAATAAAAACCGCTGAAACGAAATCTGCTTGCTGCCTTCGATGCCGCCGATCAGGTTGCGGGCCGATTTGCTTCCCATTCTTTCGAGACCTTCGACAACCTGTTGATCCAGAGTAAAAATATCCGCAAACGAGTTGAGGACTTTTTTTTCGACCATCTGTTCGACCAACTTGTCACCCAGGCCGTCGATGTCGAAGGCGCCCTTGGCTGCGAAGTGTTTGATACGCTCTTTGATCTGGGCCGGGCAGTTGGCGTTGACACAGCGGGTGGCGGCAGCCCCCTCTTCGCGGACAACCGACGAACCGCATACCGGGCAGTGTTTCGGCATTTCAAACGGCTTTTCCGCACCACTGCGTTTGGTGTCAATTACTTTGACGACTTCAGGAATGACGTCCCCGGCGCGCTGGACCAGAACGTGGTCACCGACCCTGACATCTTTTTTTCTTACCTCGTCCTCGTTGTGCAACGTTGCCCGGCTGACCGTAACACCACCGACCCGAACCGGTTTGAGATGCGCCACCGGCGTCAGTTTTCCGGTGCGGCCGACCTGTACTTCGATGGCGTCAACGGAAGTCGTCGCTTGAATGGCGGGAAACTTGTAGGCAATCGCCCACCGGGGACTTCTGGACGTACTGCCCAGCTGAAGCTGATCGGAAAGGCGATCAACCTTGATAACCATACCGTCGATTTCATAAGGCAATCCGTGACGCTTTTCTTCCAGCTCGCTATAAAAATCGAGCACGTGCTCGACGGTGATGGCGGAACGTGTGAGGGGATTGATCCTGAACCCAAGCTGTTTCAGGGATTGAAGGAGGTCCCCGTGCGATGTCACATTCAGGTATTGTGCCGATCCGACACCGTATACGTAGATTGTCAGCGGGCGGTGGGCGGTAATTCTCGAATCGAGCTGACGCAGAGAACCCGCAGCGGCATTGCGCGGATTGGCAAACAGAGGCAGTCCTTCCTCGAGTCTTTCCGCGTTCAGCTTCCTGAATCCTTCCCGTTCCAGAAAGATTTCTCCCCTGACTTCCAGAAGCTGAGGCGTCCGCTGCCCGTGTGCGTCGAGCAGCACGAGTGGCACGGCTGAGATCGTTTTCACATTAGCGGTGATCACCTCGCCGGTGACACCGTCACCACGGGTGGCGGCCGTTACCAGTCGACCGCCCTCATATACGAGTTCGACGGCAACACCGTCCAATTTGGGCTCGGCGGTGTAAAGGACTGTCTTTCTGCCCGTCTGTCTGCGCATCCGGTCGTCAAAGCCCAAAATGTCCGCTTCATTGAATCCGTTTTCAAGGCTGAGCATCGGAACCGCATGTTTCACGGTTTCGAATTTAGCCAGCGGCGGCGCCCCGACCCTCGCCGTCGGTGAATCCGGGCTGGCGAGTTGCGGATAGCCGGTTTCGAGCCGGATCAACTCTTGCATCAAGGCGTCGTACTCGGCGTCCGAAATCTCCGGGTCGTCGAGAACATAGTAGCGGTGATTGTGATCGTGCAGGGCCGTTCTCAGTTCTGCGACTCTTTTGGTGATGTGTGGATCGACAGGGGGTGTTGGCATAAGCGCTTGACCATCTCGCAAGCCAGGGACCGTCCCGAAGCGAAAGCTTCGGTTTTAAACCCCGGCAACCAGTGAAGTGAAGACAGTTCGTCGGACACCACCAAGATGCCGCCGATATCGACGCCCCGATAGTGCGCGGCAGAAAAAAGGGCCGACATCTCCATGTCGACACCCAGCGCCCCTTCGGCCTGAAAACGCCTGATTTTATCCGGTGTTTCCCTGAAGATGGCGTCCGTGGTCCACACCGCTCCCGCATGTAGACGGGTGTTTTCCGGCCCCAGCGCATGCCTGATTTGCTCAACGGACGCCGGCGTTGGGTGGGAAACCGTCGGTGCTTCTCGCGAATCGCAGTAGTGAACCGAAGTTCCCTCGTCGATAAAAGCCGCAGTCGGCAACAGGATGTCCCCGATTTTTACCTCAGGGGATACGGCACCGCACCAACCGAAGAAGAAAAAATATCGGACGCCCCAGGCAACCAATGTCTCCAGGAGCATTACCGCATAGGGAGCGCCGACGATCGGACCGACGAGAGATACCGGCTCAGTATCGTTTCGGGCCCGGATGTAAAGGCGGCTCGTGAACAGCGGATGCGGGCTGTGCGCCGACAGACCCATCGACCGCACCAACTGGTCGAGATCGACGGAGGTGCCTACCAAAACCGCTAGGCGACCCGTATCCGGCGTTCTTTTCCCCTTGACGGGCTTGACGACGGGATCATCGGCTGATCCACGATCGGCAGGTGCGTTCCGATTTATCGGATGATCGATCCGGTCATTGAAAGTTGTCATACAGGATATAGACTTTAGAATAACGATTTTGGCAAGGCAGAGCGAGGAAGTCGTCTATGTCATAGTTCGACGAGCGATAACACAGTCCAAAATCTATATATTAAAGCCTATAGAATCTCTGCGGGACGCTGAACCGTTTTACCGGTTAGCATGGCCTGCCGCCGGTTCTCTTTTCACCGATATTGGCTGGCCTCATGCCGGTTTGGCCATGGCGGACAGTTTTTCTTTTACTTCATCGATAATATCATAGAGCCACAGGACATCCTCGACGCTCAGCCGTCCCGCCTTCGCCGGCGCCCGCTCGGTGCCGTCTTTTTTCATGAGGACTCGAGGGCCGATCTGGACTTTTGGCTCACCATCTCCGTAACGGTTGATCGACACCAACAGACCGGTTTCCTGGCACTTCCACTGCTCAATCAGCTTGTCCTTATCCGGATCGTACGCCATGTCTTTTCCTTCTGTAATCCTTAAGTTGAAATCTTGGAGAAATCGGCAAATTTCTCGAACAATCCCGCAATGCAGCCCAGCAGCGCCAGGCGGTTTTCGCGCAGCTGTTTCTTGTCGGCCATCACCATCACACCATCGAAAAACGCGTCGACGCTGCCTCGTAGAGAAGCGATTTCCCGCAGGGCCTGATCGAAGCGTCCCTGGCCGATCGCCGCCGTCGCCTTTCTTTCGGCTGTCTGGAATGCGGCATACAAAACCCCCTCGCTTTGGTGTTCGAAAAGCGCCGCATCGACTTTTTGCGGCACGCGGGCGCGGGCCGCGGGACCGGATTTTTTGATGATATTGCCGACCCGCTTGAACGCAACCGCCAAGGGCTCGAAATCAGGCTGAGCCTTCAACGATTCAAGGGCCCTGACGCGATTCCAGACATCGGGGATGGTGTCGCCGGAGATGTCGACCACGGCCGCGATCACGTCTTTCGAAAATCCTTCTTCAGCCAGCAGGTGTGACATTCGATTTTTAATGAAACCGAAAACCATCGCGGTGAGCTCGGCAAGTTCGGATGGGCTTTTCTGGTCGAAAAGACCGATCGTTTTTTCAATCAGCGCTGACAGTGAGAAGGAAAACCCTTTATCCAGCATGATCTGTACGATGCCGATACCTTGTCGCCGCAAAGCATAGGGATCCGATGCACCGGTCGGAACCAAACCCACGCTGAAACAGCCGCAAATGGAGTCTATTTTGTCGGCAATCCCAAGGATCGCCCCTGTGGTCGTCTCCGGTAACGGCGCCCCCGAATAGACCGGGCGGTAGTGCTCCTCGATCGCTGCAGAGACGTCAGCCGGTTCACCGGCTATCGTCGCGTAAACCCTGCCCATCACGCCTTGAAGTTTCGGAAATTCACCGACGACGTGGCTAACGAGATCGGCCTTGCATAAGTGCGCCGCACGAAGGACGTTGCGCTTCAGATCGATGGCGTTATTCGGGTCGTCACCGACGGCATCCGCCAGGTAGCCCGCAATGCGGGTCACCCGTTCGGTCTTGGCGAGCATCGTACCCAGCTGGGCCTGAAACAAAACCCCCTCGAGCTTTTCGACCCGATGATCGTTCGTCACTTCAAGATCGCCCCGGTAGAAAAACTGGGCATCCGCCAGGCGGGCTCGGAGCACGCGCTCATGGCCCCTGGCAACCAGCGCCATGTCACGGGCCTTGGTGTTATTGATGGAAATGAAACAGGGCAACAGCCGATTCTTCTCATCGACCACGGCAAAGTACTTTTGATGCTCCCGCATGGAATTGATCAACACCTCGTCGGGCACTTCGAGAAATTCCTCGTCGAATTTTCCGGCCACGGCCACCGGATACTCGACCAAGTTGGTGTTGATGTCCTCCAGATCGGCATCGGGTAGAATGCGCCCGCCAAGCTTCTTGGCGACACTGGTGATTTCGCGCTGCAGGACTTTTTTGCGCTCGTTTATGTCGACCAGTACGTTGGCAGCCCTCAGGGCTTCGATGTACTCTTCACTCTGTTGAATCTTTATCCGCCCCGGCGACATGAAGTAATGTCCGCGGGTGATGCGCCCGCTCTTCAATTTGCCGAGTTGAAACTGAATGACGCTTTTTCCCAGCAATGCCACTGTGGACTGGATCGGCCGCGCAAATTCGAGGTCGAAATCAGCCCAACGCATTTTCTTCGGAAAGGGTGTCGATAGAATCACCACCGGCAGGATCTCCTTCAGCAGGGTGCGGGTGGCCTGGGCGCGTTCGGTTTTCTCGGCAACCAGGTAAGCCCCCTTGGCGGTTTCCGCGGTACGCAACCGTTCGACCGGGACCCCTGCTTTCTCTGCGAACTTGCGGGCGGCCATAGTGGGCCGGCCATTCTGATCGAAACCGATTGCGGCCGGAGGACCGACGAGCTCTGTTTTCATCGGTTTCTGCTTGGCGGCAACCTGCTCGACCGTAAGGGTCAACCGGCGGGGGGTGCCGTAAGTTTTGACAGCTCCGTGGTCGATGCGGGCCTCGGTCAGCTTCTGGTGCAGGCGGGAAGCCAGCGCCTCTAAGGCCGGGGTAATGTAGCCGGCCGGAATTTCTTCCGAACCGATTTCAAGCAATAACGTATCCATGGTTACCTCTGGTCCGAATGAATGATATAAGGGCCCCGGAAAAAAATAATTCCACCCCTTGCTTTTCTTATGGCCCGTCTACTGCGTTACATCCACCCACACGTATCTCGATATGCGCAGGTGGATGTGCCTTGTAGACAAACCATAATCCGGCGCAATCGTGTGGAATTATTTCTTACCGTGACCCTAAGGCTCTAAAATGCCGCTTCGGTTGCCGAACGCTGGCTACCTTGCCAACAGCGGAAACCCCATTTCCTTGCGTTGATTGACGTAGGCCTCGGCGCTGCCCCGCGCCAGATTGCGAATGCGGGCGATATAGCCGGTGCGCTCGGTGACGCTGATCGCCCCCCGCGCATCGAGAAGGTTGAAGGTGTGGGAACATTTCAAGCAGTATTCATAGGCCGGCAGAACGAGGCCGGCCGCTACCTGAGCCAGCGATTCGGCCTCATATTTGTTGAACAGGTCAAACAGGACCGGTACATCGGCTTTCTCGAAATTATAAGTCGACTGCTCGACTTCCTGCTGATGATGGACATCGCCGTAAAAAATCCGGTCGTTCCACTTCAGATCGTAAACGTTGTCGACACCCTGAAGGTACATGGCAATGCGCTCCAGGCCGTAGGTCAGTTCCACGGAAACCGGTTTCAGTTCGATGCTGCCGGCCAGTTGAAAATAGGTGAATTGGGTGACCTCCATACCGTCCAGCCAAACCTCCCACCCCAGACCGGAAGCACCGAGGGTCGGCGATTCCCAATCGTCTTCGACAAAACGGATGTCGTGATCGAGCGGGTCCACCCCCAATACTTTCAGGCTTTCCAGATACTGCTGCTGAACGTCGAGCGGCGAGGGTTTGAGAATCACCTGGTACTGATAGTAATGCTGCAGACGGTTCGGGTTGTCACCGTAGCGACCGTCGGTCGGCCTGCGGGAAGGTTGCACGTAAGCCACCTTCCAAGGTTCGGGGCCCAAGGCTTTGAGCAGGGTCGTCGGGTGAAAAGTTCCGGCCCCGACCTCCATGTCATATGGCTGGGCCATCACGCAGCCCTTGCGGGCCCAGAATCTGTTCAACTCGAAAATAACGTCTTGAAAATTCATCGGCTGTCTCTCATGAAAAAATTGGGGCGGCGTGTATCAGTCGCCGTTTGCAACCGTTTATCCGGATGCCGGTGCCTACCTTGGTTAAGTTTGGCCAGTTGCGCCCGTTAAGTCCCGCCGCGGCGGGATTGAAGGATATACTCTATTTAATCTATTTTCGTTTTAAACTATCTGCGGCTTCTTCAAGGCTATCGACAGACCTTCGGCATCGATGCCGACCGGAAGCAGACACGCCTCCGGTCTTTCTGAAAGTACTTCTTCCCAGGCAGGCCTGAGTCTTTGGATATCTTCCGCCCGGCCGAGGGCCCAGAGGCAGCCCCCACCGCCGGCACCAGTGAATCGTGACCCGCAGTCGCAGCGAAGCGCCGTCTCCACCAGCCTGGCGCCCATTTCGTCGAGCACCTCCGGGGTCATTTCCCGGCGCAGGGCCGTTTCACGGTTCATGGCTTCGGCTGCCTCTATATAGTTGTAACCGGTCAGAGCGTCAATAAACTTTTTGGTCCAGTGGAGGATTTCGATCCAGTGCCGGCGGTACCCGCCGCCGAGAAACTGGCGCACCCACTGCCCGTTGACGTCTTTCGACTCGTGCGGCACACCGCAATAGGCCACCAGCAGGTGGCGTCTGAAGGTTGAAAAATATCTCTTTCTGAAAAGAGCGCTTTTCTTGAATGAAAAGCCCCGCCACTCCGGCCGCCAGTACCATGCATTGACACCACCGAAAGCAGCGGCCAGCTGGTCCTGCCGTCCGCACGGCACCCCGGCCACACTCTCCTCTATTCGGTGGGCCAGGAGGGCAATTCGCCGCCTGACACCGGGGGTCAGGGCAATGTTCTCGACAGCGACCAAAAAGGCGGCGATCAGGGCCACCGCCGCCGCCGAGGACCCCCCCAGTGCGCTGCGTGGCGGTGATTGAGACTCGATGACCACGTGAACCCCATCGGCCTCGAAATAGGCCGCCGTGGCGAACATGAGGCCCAGGGGATGGTTAAAGGGGGCGCGGTCGGATGGATAGTCGGCGCTTTCGAATCCCCGCGAGGTTATTTTCACTCGCCCGGATCGGTGCGGCAGAAGCCGAACCGTGGTCCTCAAATCGATGGCGAGATTGAACGTGCAGGGCAAAAGGTGCCGCAGCGGGTTATAAAAAACGGCCAGATCGAGGGTGCCGCCCATGTCCACCCGACAAGGCGCCGATGTCATTACCGGATCGATTTTAAGGGTTTCTTGCAGGTTGACCTTCATCAGTGAGCATCGACCTCGATTTCAGTTAATCGTTGGGGTTCACGAAAAAATAAGTTCGCAATTTTGGGTGTTGAGGCGCTCGCCTGGCAAGGCGCGAAAACGCAGGAATATCTGGATATTCCGAGTTTTCGCAACGTAGCCAGTCGGGATGCATCGGCGGTCAAAATGTGAAGTTATTTTTGAGTGAGCCCTTAGCACTGCCTCTGGCCGCAAGGATTCTACTTGATCGAAGAGAAAACGTTTACGTTAGATAAGAGGGCCTCCTGACCTGCCGCAGGAACGTCAGGCTGCGGGGCTCCCGGCCCAGCTGGTAGGGAACGAAAGCTTCCAGAACCTTGAGGCTTTCCACGATCGCCGGCGCCGAGAATCGAAGACGCCCGACCCTTGCCCAATCAGCGCTTTCAAGCCACTGCAGCTGTTTGATCGTTCCCCTGGAAAGGGTCAGCCTTCCCGATCCCCCCGCCGCGCAGCGCCCGCAAACCACTCCGCCGCGGGACAGATCGAAAAACAGTATTCCGCCCTCGATCCGGTCGATGTCGCGTTTGCACCTGCAGCACCCCCGCAGGATCGGACCATGCCCGGAGAGCACCAAAAACCGAATCTGGAAAAGAATACTCAGGACATCAGCCGGTGTCCGCCCCAAATCGAGCTCGGTGAGAACATACAGGAGCAGTTCATAGAGATCGGGTTGCCTCTGCCCTTCTTCCGACCACCCGTCAATCAGCTCGGCCCAGTAGCTCGCGTAGGCCGTGCAAATGATCGAGGCCCGAATGGCGCCAAACGGCTGCTTTAAGGCCGCTTCCTGCAGAACCGGCAAACCGCTGCGCCTTCCCGAACTGCAGAGAATGTCGAGCGCCGCAAAGAGTTCCAGTATGCCCCCGAAGCGCTTGGTGCTCTTTCTAGCGGACTTTGCAATCGCGG
The DNA here is from genome assembly GCA_963787235.1 of uncultured delta proteobacterium. GTDB lineage: Bacteria > Desulfobacterota > Desulfobacteria > Desulfobacterales > SG8-13 > JARFQH01. The sequence goes on along the minus strand of CAWBCG010000069.1, from coordinate 28,263 downwards.
AGAGCTTGCCCTTTTCCAGTGTCAGGAAAGACAAGATAAGATCGAAATCACCATACTCGATCCGTCGCAGGATGATGGCGGGAGTAGACAAGCTCGACATGCCGTTTTCATGGGAGTTGAAGATTAACGACCTGGCCGCTCTTACCCGACAGTGCCACTGCCTTGCCGTTCAGCCTAAGCCTGATGCCACCCGCATTTCCGATGAGAAGATTGAAATTCTTGGAGCCTTCCAGCTCTATGTGGTCGCCCGGATTGAGCCTGTATTGCTTGGCCTGTTGGTCGTCGACGATAATCTTCAGCCAGGTTTCCTCGATGGTGTCGATCGACAGCCGATATTTATCGGTGATTGCCGGTGGCGGCGCAGATCCGGTTGACGCATCAGTGGTAGAAACCTCTTTATCATCTGCCGAATCCATCGACGGTTCGTTCGACGCTTCAATCGCCGGTGCTGTAACCGCTTTCTCTTCCGCCGGGGCCGATGACAGCGTATCCGGTTTTTCAACCGGCGGTTCAGCCGTCGACGGTTCGGCCGTTTCCGTTGAAACCGTCTCCTTCGGCATATTGTGCTCGCGCCATGCCGATACGGCGTAAATCGTCGCGGCAATAAGACAAATCACGGCACCCGTAGACAATATGAGCCGCCGCCAGAAGGCCCCGCCTGTTCGATACAGGGCGGCTTCGGATAGAGCGATCTTTCGCTTGACCGCCAAGCGGGAGAGGTACCGCTGAACGGCTTCTTCGCCGTCCGCTCCGACAGCTTTGGCGTAAGCCCTTAAGAAGCCCTTGACGTATACCTCGTCCGGAAGGTGCTGGTGGTCTTCCTCTTCGATGAAATGCAGCGTTTCCAGCCTGATTCGTGTTTCCTGCGAAACGGCCTTGAGACTTATCCCTTTTTCGACCCGGATCGACTGAAGGTAGCGCCCGAAGGAAAGCGCTGTCTTCTCGGATTCAGCTGTCATCTTTGCGTGTCCGTTTCCTGCATCGTGCCGGCTCGTTTGGTGTTCGACATCCCCAGCGGGCACATCAGTTGATGATTTTAATGTGGGCACGGTCCTTTAGGTCCTGCAACCAGGATTGGTATTTTTGATCGACAATCTGGTTAAAGAGTTTGTCTTCGATTTCCGCTGCGGCTTCGGCCTCTGTCTTCCCAGCCGTATCAACGACCTCCTCCAGCATCAGTATTTGATAGCCGAAGGGTGCTTCAATTACAGGCGTCATATCCCCGGGTTTCATGTCCCGGATGGTTTCTCTCAGTTGCGGGGAAAGATCCTCTATTTTGAATAGCCCCATATCGTCGCTCTCGACCAGTGCATCTGGCTGAAGCGCACTTTTGGTCAGCTCGTCAATGGGCTTGCCGGCTTTCAACTCCGCCCGAACAGTCTCCATTTGACGCAATGCCTCCTGCCGGTCGGCATCGGTGGCAAAGGACGAAAGACGAATATAAAAATTGCGCAGGTGATATTTCTTTTCGTAGGCATATTCTTCTGCGTGCTGATCGTAGTATTCCTTTATATCTTGGTCGGTTATGACAATCTTCGACCGCACTTCGCGGTTGACGAGTTTGGCCCGCAGGATCTGTTGCTTGGTCTGCTGGCGAAATTCCTCGTAGGTCATTCCCTGGCTGGACAGGGCTTTGCGCAGCTCTTCATCTGTAAGGGCGCGCTTTTCTTTGATCCGCTCGATGGCGTTATCGACCTCCTTCTCGCTGACCGAAATGTTCTGGCGCTTCAACTCCTGATCGGCAAGCTTCTCGTTGATCATCTCGTTCAAGATTTTACCCCGCACCTCGAACATCAGCTGCCGCTCGACATCCTCTGGATACTGGGAATTTCGAACTTGTTCGATATACGGCTGCGTCGCCTGGTTTAATTCGTAAAGCGATATGACCTCGTCGTTGACAATCGCGACTATCCGATCAACGACCTCCGCGAATCCGACAGCCGTGGGCAGAAGCAAAAGGGTTATATGAGCGAGCCCGATTATGAGCGTTGCAAGCCGGCCGAGGCCGGGTAAAAACGGGCGAACTTTGAACCGATAAGAACACATGTTTGCTGAATCTGTCTCTGGTGAATAATACGTCAACACTGGCGGGTTGCGGTCTCGAGCACTGATGAGCGCTCCGTCGCCCGGTCTTCTGCCGCCAACCCGCCCGGATCGGACATGACACTTTACGGCAATTCATCCGCGCGGATCGCGGTCGGGACCTCCCGGCAGCAAACGGGCACTGCGAAAACACACTCGGTCATCATTGACCGCCGCAAGTGCGCACCATCAGCTTGGTGCGGCGAGGATCTTGTTCCACTGGTCTTTGTTGATATCGATCGTGTAACGCTTCCGAAGGTTTCCGATCCACTTACGGTAAGCATTTTCAATCTTAACCCGGCGCAGTTGCTTCACGATGATTTCCTCGACAGCCGCCGGGTTTCGCGTATCACCCGATTGCGTCGCGTCGTTATTGTAGTTCTCCTCGTAAAATTTTGCAACCTCATCGGGCTGGATGACGGTTTCGTCCTTCAACTCTTGTTGAACCAGTTTTTCCATCAACAGACGCGTCTTCAGGCCGCTTTTCCAGGATTTGTAGCTAACCGCATATTCGAGAAGCGTTTGTTCGAAAGCGTCGTCCGGAAAATCCGCTCTGATTTTTTCGATAGCCTTTTCCAACTCCTCGTCCGAAACGCCGATGCCCAATTCACCGGCCCGTTGAAGAAGGACCAGTTCTTCGGTCATCTGATTCAAGAGCCTGAGTTGGGCGCCATTGGTGTCCTCCGGGTTCTGCAGACTATTATGGGTATAAGCCGTTTTGGCAATCTCAAAGGCGCGGTTGAAATCAGCCACGGTCACCACGCGCTCGCCGATCCGGATCAGATATTCGTCTCCGGTACCGGTGTCGTGTCCCGAACATCCTATGAGGGCGAAGACAACCGCTGCGGCACCCCAATAGAAACAGCCTCTCAGCATGTTTTTCACGGGCCTGTAAAGGTCGCTAAACCGCCTGCCGGTCACGCTACCAGTAGCTGTCGACGCTGCGCAACACCTGTGGGCACACGGAGATTATTGGTTTTAAAACGTACTGAAATAACATCATAAATCCAAACCATTATTTTTAACATGCCGCGCGATTTCTTTCAAGATGTTTTTCGTCTGTCCCAGCAAGCCTTTTGAGTCCCGACCCCGCAGCCGTGTCTTTAAAACACAATCCGGTGTCAGACTGTACCTGTCGGGGGCCGACATGACCAGGTCAGCCAGACCACTTGGATTCTTCTGATGCGCCTCGGAAAACACCATCGTAAGACCGGTACCGACGACATCCAAACGTTTCACGCCGGCCTTGATGGCGAAAACCCGCAGCATGATTTTCAGCAGGAGGTTCAACGCCTCCTCGGGTACGGGACCGTAGCGATCGATCAACTCGGCCTTGAAATCGGAGATTTCGGCGACTTCCGTCACCCGCGACAAGCGCCGGTAAGCGGAAAGCCGCTGGTCGATATCGGGAATATAGGATTCCGGAATAAAGGCCGACAGCTGGAGATTGATCTCGGGCGACAGCGCCTCCTGCACCGGCTCACCTTTCATTTCAGCAACCGCATGTTCCATGAGCTCCAGGAACATTTCATAACCCACCGCCGCGATGTGACCGGATTGAGACGCTCCAAGAATCGTCCCGCCGCCGCGAATCTGCAGATCGCTCATGGCGATCTGGAAACCCGCGCCCAGATCGCTGTGCTCCATTAAAACCTTCAACCGTTTCTGGGCATCTTTGCCGAGCAATGATTCGTGGGGAATAAAGAGGTAGGCATAGGCCTGGTCCTCGGAACGGCCGACCCGTCCCCGCAGCTGGTACATTTGTGCCAGGCCGAATTTGTCGGCCCGGTTCACCAGGATGGTATTGGCGGCCGGGATGTCGAGGCCGGATTCGACAATGGTGGTACAGACGAGCATATCGATCTCGCGCGAGAAAAACCGCAGCATGATCCCCTCCAATTCATCTTCGCTCAGGCGGCCGTGAGCGACATCGAGCCGGATTTCAGGCACCAGTATTTTGATTTTCTTCGCAATTTTGTCAATACTGGCGATATTGTTATGGATAAAAAAGATCTGCCCCTTTCTTTGCAGTTCCTTGCGGATGGCCTCGGTCACAACGGCGTCGTCGAACTCGGAAATATAGGTGATGATCGCCTGACGATATTCAGGTGGGGTCGAAATGATGCTGATGTCGCGGGTTCCCATCAGTGACATGTGCAGCGTGCGCGGTATGGGGGTGGCGGTCAGTGTCAGCACGTCGACATTGCGACGCAGGGCTTTCAGCTTTTCTTTGTGCTTGACCCCGAAACGCTGCTCTTCATCCAGGACCAGCAGGCCGAGATCCTTGAAAGCAACGTCTTTCGAGAGCAGCCGATGGGTGCCGATCACGACGTCGATTTTTCCGGCTTTCAGGTCCCGCACGATGTCGCGTTGCTCCCGCGCACTGCGGAAGCGGCTCAGACAGGCGACGCGCACCGGAAACGGTTCGAAACGCTCTGAAAAAGTAACGAAGTGCTGTTCGGCAAGGACCGTTGTGGGCACCAGGACCGCCACCTGCTTACCGTTGTAAACGGCCATGAATGAGGCCCGCAAGGCCACTTCGGTTTTACCGTATCCGACGTCGCCGCAGACCAGTCGGTCCATGGGAACCGGGTGGGACATGTCATTGAGGACGTCATTGATCGCCTTTTGCTGGTCGGCGGTTTCCTCGAAGGTGAATCCGGTTTCGAATTCCCGCAGTTCGTCTTCGAACAGGTTGAAAGCCACACCTTTGCTCACCTTGCGGGCCGCGTACAATTTCAGGAGTTCTCCGGCCATCTTTTCAGCCGATTTTTTAACCCGGGCCTTAACCCGTGCCCAGGACTTCCCGCCCATTTTGTCGAGCACCGGTGCCACACCGTCCACGCCCAGATACTTCTGAACCATGTTCATGCGATCCACCGGAAGGTAGAGCTTGTCATCACCCCGGTAGGCAATCAGCAAAAAGTCATTGGTCGTACCGTTCAATTTCAATTTGACAAGGCCTCCATAGCGTCCGATGCCGTGGTCGGTGTGCACGATGAAGTCGCCTTGCTTCAAATCCTCGACGTTTATCAGCTCTGCGGGTGGCGGTCGGTGGATCTGCACCCGTCGGCGGCGGCGCGATCCGAAAATCTCCTCCTCGGTGATGACGGCCACCTGCTCATCCGGCCAGGCAAAGCCTCCGGAAATTCGGCCGAGAACCGTAAAGAGCGTCTCCTTGCCTCCGGTGGTCTCGGCCGGTGATTCGGCAAATTTGGTTTTGACGCCATAGGGGATGAGAATCGATTGGAGTCGTTCCCCACGCGACTTGGACCGGCAGACGATCAGCGTCCGGCTGCCGGTCTGCCGCTTGTCCTCGATCCAGTCGACCAGGGGAGCAAACAAGTCTTCTTTGACCTCCTGATGCTTGAGTTCGGCCTGCAGTGCGGAGTTGTCCGTGACCGTAAACCGGCCGATCGAAAGGGCTTCCGGACCTGACAGGCCCTTTCCCAGAACGGGAAACATTCTGAGGCGCAGAGGCTTTCTCAGGTCAAGCATCTGCTGCGTCTGCTCCCATGAAAGGAACATCTGCTCGGTGTCCACGCACAGACGCCCGCTGTTTTTGGCTTCGAGGGTGTTGTTGCGTGCCCGTTCCAGGGTTCCCGTGGCCTGACGTTCCAGGTCTTCGGTATCCGCAAGAACGAAGAGCGCACCAGGCGGAGCATAGTCGAACAGCGAGTTCAATTCAGGAAAGATCAACGGCAGCAGTCCCTCGGCCCCGGGGAAGACACCTTCGTGTTTGATGCGGTCGACTATTTTTCGCACGCGAGTGACCGGCATTTCGAGTTTGGCAGCTTCCCGGCGGACGCGGGCTATCACCGCCACGCGGTTCTCGGCCGGCAGGACCGCCTCTCTGGCGGGCAAAATGACCGCTTCCGGCAGGTCTTTTATTTTTCTTTGGGTCGCAGCCGAAAAAACCCGGATGGTGTCGACCGTGTCGCCGAAGAATTCGATTCTCACGGGCTCCGGGTAGCCGGGGGTAAAGACATCCAGAATCATACCGCGCACACAAAAATCGCCCGGTTCTTCGACGATGGCGGTCCGGTTATACCCCCCGGCAACGAGCTTTTCGACCAGCCGATCGCGTTCGCAACCTTCTCCCGCCATGATCAGTTCGGCAAAATTGACGAGTTCACGGCGGGGAATGACTTTTTGCAGCAGGGCTTCGATAGACGTAATGACCAACGGCGGAGCATCGACGGCCACCAGACGGTACAGCGTCTCTACACGCCTGGCAGCCGTCTCGTTGTGGTAGGCGATGAACTTGAACGGTGAAATGTTGTAAGCCGGAAATATCGACGCCGGCACCGAAGACGGCGGCAAGAAAAAGCGCAGGTCTTCCGCCAGACTGTCGATCGTCTTCTGTGAACTCGTTACGAGAAAAATGGGCAAGTCCAACTCCGCCCGTAGCCGGGAAACCAGATATGCGGCACTCGCACCGGTCAGTCCGGTGCAGTCGATGCCGGTACTGCGTCCCGGAAGTCGCTCGATCAATTCCTGCACAGACATTTTATCTTGATTTTGTGTCATAAAAAACGTATCTAATCCCTTATTTATATGGCCCGCCGGAAGAGGGGGCCGACCTTCGGCACCACACCGGTTGCTGCCAGCGGTGCCGTAACCGTTCACAGGGTTGCAAAGTCCGATGCGCTTCAAACCACAGATGCAAGGCGTCGGGCACGCAGACGTACTTTTGTACTTCAAGTGCCCGACAACAAAGCAGATGCGGTGCCCTATCGTAAGCGTTTACAGGGTGCCGCAGATGCAAGGCGTCGGGCACGCAGACGTACTTTTGTACTTCAAGTGCCCGACAACAAAGCAGATGCGGTGCCCTATCGTAAGCGTTTACAGGGTGCCGCAGATGCAAGGCGTCGGGCACGCAGACGTACTTTTGTACTTCAAGTGCCCGACAACAAAGCAGATGCGGTGCCCTGTGAACGCTTACGCGGTGCCGGCAAAACGCCACCTTAGCTCAGCTGGTAGAGCAACGCACTCGTAATGCGTAGGTCTGCGGTTCGATTCCGCAAGGTGGCTCCAAGAGATTAAAGGCTTCCGCTGCATGCAGCGGAAGCCTTTTTCATGGAGGCTCCTGAGGTATTTCTCGAATAAAACGTAACGGTCATATTGATCTCAACGGGTATTTAAGTGTATACTTATATACCTAATCGGGGTGTTGGCACAACCCTCAATGGCCGAACGGTGCTTGACATTCTATTGCCGCAAACACATCTTTACATCGTTAACAACACTGGTTCATCTACACTGCTTGAAAGGAGCAACCAATGGCGTACACATGTAAAAATTGCGGCGCAGTTGCCGATGCACCCGGCCATCTTTGCAACCCCTGTGACGACAAATCCAAGTGCAGCTTCTGCGGAGCAACGCAGACGGACGCCAAACATGTCTGCAAAGACAAACTGGCGGCTATGAAATTTGTTTGTGAGGGATGCGGGCGTGTGGCCATGGAGGAAAATCACCTCTGCCAGCCCAAGTCGATCCGCTAAGGTCACGGTAAGAAATAATTCCACACGATTGCGCCGGATTATGGTTTGTCTACAAGGCACATCCACCTGCGCATATCAAGATACGTGTGGGTGAATGTAACGCAGTAGACGGGCCACAAGACAAGCAAGAGGTGGAATTATTTTTTGTCGCGGCCCTAAGTACGACAGAAAGGGGATAAGGGATTTTTTCTTCACCGCTTCAAAGACCAACCGGAGCCGCCGGATGGAGTGAAATGGTCGGAAACAGACCAACGACCGGCAAAATCCCGGAGTCACCTTCAGGGCCTTTCGCACCAGGTGCGAAACGGCCCTTTTATTTTCTAATCGAGACCGTCGAACAGCGGCTGCGTCTCCTGAAGAGACTGATGGCCGGACAAGATGCCTTGATTCTGATAATCGGCGAATGGGGCAGCGGCAAGACCACCTTAATGAAACGCCTCATCGATACCGTTTCGACACCGTGCACCCAAGGCCGATTTAAAGAGCCAGCCGAGGATCACTCGCGCCCGCCGGTACCGACGCTGCTCCGCACTCATCCCGTTTTCATCCTCAAAAATATGGCGCAGTCGACCATCATACTCGACGATGCGCATGAGCTGGGACCTGAAGAACTGGCATTCCTGCTACGCATAATTTCATCGCCATGTGGCGTCCGAATGGCCAACCGCATCGTCCTCTTCGGAGAGCCCTCGCTGAACACCAATTTGTCGGCACTCATTCAAGACCTGCCGGATGCAACGGCCGTGAGCAGCGTTTATCTTCCGGCCATGACGCCGGATGAAACGGCAGCTTACCTGCGCCAGCGGCTGTCTGCCGCCGGGTTCACCGACAACACCCTCTTCGACGGTCGAATGGCAAGAAAGCTGCATCGAGCCGGCGGTGGTTTGCCGGGCCGCATCAATGAAGAAGCCGATCGCTGGCTTCATAAAAAAATGATGTATGAGAAACTCACCGGCCGAGAGACCGCCCCTGTTGTCAAAATATGTCGGAGCAAATGCATCGGTCCCTTGACCATGCTGGGCAACCGATTATCTATTGTTGTTGGCGTTCTGCTGAATCGTTCGGTCGACCCCGGACGTTAGACGTCAGGACCGCTCACCGTAATAACCGCTACCAGGAAAGCCGGATTTTTTTAAAGAGGTCATCGATTTCTCTTATGTGTACCATGCGCCCTATTCCGAACAGAAAAGCTGTAAAAACGGTGCCGACAATCACTGCAATCGCCAGGTTGCCCGTAAAGGTCGCGCCGTCGAACCAGCCCTGAAGTAAATCCTTGAACCATTCCAGCCCGATTCCCAGCAACGCGCTTATGAGAAGCATGTAAAGATAAAAAGAGTACACCTCTCGGCCGCCGTAATTGCGACTCCTTTTATTCCACAACGCATAGAGTATCCCCAGCTGGAAGACAGAGGACAACGATACGGCCAGTGCGATCCCGCCGGCACCGATCAGTTTCAGGCCATACCAATAAATCGGCAGACTGCACAAAACGGCGATGGTTCCAAAAACCGCCGGAAACCAGGTGTTTTGAATCGCATAGTACCCCCTGACCACGACCGTGTAGGCTGACAGGGCGAAGGCGCCTGGCAGCAGGTAAAGAAGGATGTGAGCGGTCAGTGCAGTTGCCTGGGCGTCGAAACGGCCGCGTTCGAATAGAAGGTGGACGATTTCATGCCTGAGAACCATGAACAGGACCGATAGGGGAATCACCAAGGCCAGATAACGCAGGGCCCCGTTCATCAGTCTGTTCATTTCCGGCATCTTGTTTTCAGCGACCAGACGCGCCATGAAAGGATACGAGGCCATGCCGACGGCCTGACCAAACAGGCCTACCGGGATGAGAAGAATCGTGCGGCTGTAATTCAGACCCGCGATCCCACCGGGCGCCAAATAGGCCCCGAAATAACGGATGAAGATTTCCATCGAAAAAATCATCGTCAGCCCCACCATCAGGGGCAGCGTGAGAATGACATATCGTTTCACATCCGGATGCCGCCAATCGAAGCAAGGGCGGAAACGCATCCCCACGCGGCGGGCGCCCCACAATTGCAAGGCGAAATTGCCCATGAAGGCTCCCGCCATGACACCCCATGAAAAACCCTCCATTCCCATCTTGGTTCCCAGGGTGACACCGAAGAAGATAATGCCGAAATTGTATAAAATCGGCGCCAAAGCCGGTATTGCAAATTTTTCCCTGGCAAACTGGACCGCCATCAGAAGGCCGCCGGCAAAAAAGAAAAATTGTGCCGGCATGATGATCCGGGTCATTCTGACCACCTGGATCTTAAAAGCAGGGTCTGGACGCCCATGTGCAACGAGGTCGATCAATTGCGGTGCAAAGAGACAGGCGATCAGAATAAAAACCACCAGAAAGCTTCCAACCACCGTAAAAACGAGGGAGAAAACATGCCAGCCTTCGGCCTCATCGTCTTTGGTAAGATACCGGGAGAAAATCGGGATAAAGGTGATCGACAGAAAGCCGCTGGCAACAATATGATTCAGGATTTCCGGAATGAAAAAAGCCATCTGGTAGGCATCGACCGCGCCGCTGGCACCGCCGATGTAGGCGATGACCATCTCTCGGACCAGTCCGATCAACCGGCTCAACAAGACTGATGCCATCATGATGAGCGAAGCGATCCCAACTTTTTTTTTAATCGAATAAGACATTGATTCATTGTCAATAGACTTATAGGTGTCAGCAGACCGCTGGCTTATTAACAGAAACCGCGCCAAAAGGCAAAAATTACCGTCGCCGACTGGGCTACCGTTATCTTAGTTTCTGATTCAATAACAAAGATCGACTTCAAACCGGTCGCACCGGCAACCTCGGAACCGTTAAATATCATTTCTTCTGGGAAAAAAAATATGGTAAGGAATCGGTAACCTTAGCCGTTCGAGATACCGTTTACAGGAGCTGGTGCAACGAGGCGACCGAGTTGCGTCAGACATGCGCATGCTTCAACTGATTCGCGACTGGATTGACCGCCACTTATCCGATCCGCAGATACTGGTTCTCGCCTTCATGCTGGTAATCGGATTCGTTTTTATTATCATGTTCGGCGACATGCTGATTCCGGTATTCGCGAGTATCGTCATCGCCTATCTGTTGGACGGAATGGTCGTTCGCCTGGCCCGCTTCAAAGTTCCGCGCATGTTGTCTGTGCTGATTGTCTTTCTTGTCTTTCTGGCCTGTCTTCTGCTGCTGATCATTTTTCTGCTGCCGCTTTTGTCGCGCCAGATTGCACAACTCGTTCAGCAGTTGCCGATGATGCTGACCGCCGGTCAAAGCGAGTTGATGCGTCTGCCCGAACGATATCCGGATATCGTCTCACAAACGCAGATCAAGCAGGTACTCGACTTCATCGGCGTTGAACTGACCGCCCTCGTCAAGCGGCTCCTTTCGCTGTCGATTGCCTCGGTACGGGGTGTTATCGCCATCCTGGTCTACCTGATCCTCGTACCCCTGATGGTGTTTTTCATGGTGAAGGACAAGCAAAAGATCCTCGCCTGGCTGGCCAATATTCTGCCAGACAATCGCCTGCTGGCGAACCAGGTGTGGATCGAGGTCAACCAGCAGTTCGGCAACTATATCCGCGGGAAAATCTGGGAGATCCTGATTGTGTGGAGCGTCAGCTATGTGACGTTCAAGCTGCTGGGCATGCAGTTGACAATGCTGGTTTCCCTGATGGTCGGGTTTTCGGTCCTGGTCCCCTACGTGGGCGTGACGGTGATTTTTCTGCCTGTGGCTCTGTTTGCCTACTTCCAGTGGGGGCTCGGCAATCAATTTTTCTATGCCTTGGTCGCCTACGCGATCATTCAGTTGCTCGACGGCAATCTGCTGGCACCTCTGCTGCTATCGGAAGTCGTCAACCTACATCCGGTAGCGATCATCGTGGCCGTGCTGCTCTTCGGGGGGTTGTGGGGAATCTGGGGCCTTTTTTTCGCCATCCCTCTGGCCACGCTCGTTCACGCGGTGATAAAAGCCTTGCTCAACCGTCGTGTGGCGGCTCCCCTAAAAGACGAGCCGGCGCACACCAGTTGACAGACGCTCCGCGTTTGGCCACCGGTGCGGTCGAGCGCCATCACGTCGCCAACCGATCTATTCAGCCGCCTTTGCAGGAGTGTTTGCATTATTCGACCGGGATCATTATATATTCGTATATGTGCGTTGTCTCCGAGTTTCGAAGAGGACTCGTTCACCAGGCTCAATGATACTGTCTTTCACCACTGCTTCACCATTATTGGAGCTGCTTTCGATAGAGATGGAGGATTACGTTGAATCCCAATAGCGATTCCGACAAATTGAGAGCTTTCGGCCTGTGTCTCGGCGCATCCACCATTTCTCTGGTTGAGGTGGAATTAAACAAGTATGCCGACAAGGCCTCCGCTTCTTACCCCGTACCCCGGATCGTTGCAAAGAGAGTCCAACCGCATGGCGGCGATCCCCAAAAGGCATTGCGCCGGGTATTGGCCGATCTTGCCCCCTCCCAAACACTTCGAATTGCCGTCACCGGCCGAAAATTCCGCCAATTCTTGAATCTCAGCATAATTTCCGAACCCGAAGCCGTAGAGTATGCCTATCGTTTCGTCAAACCACCCGCTGTCGTCTGCCCGGCCGTAGTGTCAGCCGGCGGTGAGACATTCATGGTTTACGTCCTGGATCGCATGGGCCAGATTTCCAACGTCATCACCGGTAACAAGTGCGCCTCCGGAACCGGAGAATTCTTCCTGCAGCAGCTGCGGCGGATGGATGTTTCCCTGGCGGAGGCTGCCCGCTGGACCGCAACCACGGACCCTTATCAGGTCTCCGGTCGCTGTTCGGTTTTCTGCAAATCCGACTGTACACACGCCACCAACAAAGGCGTGCCGAAATCGAAAGTCACGGCAGGCTTGTGCAAAATGATGGCCAACAAGATTTTGGAGCTTTTGAAAAAGGTCGACCGGCGGAACATCATGATCGTCGGCGGCACAACCCAAAATCAAACGATGATCGCCTACTTGCAGGAGCAAATACCCGGGCTGATCGTCCCCAAAGAGGCCGCCTATTTCGAAGCCTTGGGCGCCGCCTTGTGGGCTCTGGAAAACACGACCCGCCCAATGCCCGCCTTTGCCGACCTCTTTAGAAACGACGTCTCATCCTTTGACCGGCTGCCGCCCCTGCGCCGCTTCAACAGCCAGGTCGAATTCAAAACCATTGCAAAGAAAAGTCCACGGGTCGGCGATCGCGTTTACATCGGTTTGGACGTCGGCTCGACCACCACCAAAGCCGTCCTGCTCCGCAAAGAAGACAACGCCATTTTAGCCTCCGTTTACCTGCGCACCAACGGTGATCCGATCACTGCCTCACGGCGGTGTTATCGCCAAATCCTCGACCAGGTGTCGGCGGTCGTCGATCCGCAAAAGATCGAGATCGAAGGGCTGGGCGTGTGCGGTTCCGGACGCCAGATTGCCGGACTGCATGCATTGACCGACGGCGTGATCAACGAAATCATCGCCCATGCCACGGCATCGGTTCATTTTGACCCGGCCGTCGACACGATTTTCGAAATCGGCGGGCAGGATGCCAAGTACACTTACATCACCAACGGGGTCCCGTCGGATTACGCGATGAACGAGGCCTGTTCGGCCGGTACCGGATCTTTTCTCGAAGAATCGGCCTACGAAACCCTGGGCGTGCAAATGGAGGATATCGCCGACATCGCGCTTCAGGGACAAAACGTCCCGAATTTCAATGATCAATGTGCCGCTTTCATTGCTTCCGACATCAAAAATGCCATCCACGAAGGCGTCGGCCGCGAAGACATCATGGCCGGTCTGGTCTATTCCATCTGCATGAACTATTCCAATCGGGTCAAGGGTAACCGTCCAGTCGGCAACAAAGTCTTCATGCAAGGCGGTGTCTGTTACAACAGAGGCGTTCCTTTAGCCATGGCGGCCCTCGTGGGAAAACCGATCGTCGTCCCTCCGGAACCCGGACTCATGGGGGCTTTCGGCGTCGCCCTCGAAGTTAAGAAAAGGGTGGCCAGCGGCCTGATGCAAAAAAAAGCGTTTGACCTGGCGACGTTGGCTGAGCGTTCGGTGACCTACGGACGGACGTTCACCTGTAAGGGCGGCAAGGAAAAATGCGATCGCCGCTGCCAAATCGCAATGATCGAGCTGGACGGAAGCGCATACCCGTTTGGCGGGGCCTGTAACCGGTATGACAACCTGAGGCGCAAGGTCAGCTACGATGTCGACAAACTCGATCGGGTCCGGCTCAGGCAGCGGATGACATTCAACGGAGCTGTGCCGCGGACAGCCGCAGCATCCGATGCCAAACACCGCGGCCGGATCGGTTTCAATCGCAGCTTCCTGGTCAACACCTATTATCCGCTTTATGCGTCCTTTTTCGCGCAACTCGGACTCGAGCCGGTGCTGCCGGCGACGTATTCCCGTCAGGGTATCGATCAGCGCAACGCCGCATTTTGTTTCCCGGCCGAACTGGCACACGGATATTTCCACTCACTGCTGAACATGGAGCCGCCGCCGGAGTATCTCTTTTTACCCCATTTTCGGGCTGTTCCGACGCATGACAATCGCATGAATTCACAGGTTTGCCCGATCGTACAGGGTGAAACCTATATTCTGCGCGCCACTTTCAGGGAACGGCTAGACGCTTTGAGGGCACGGGGCAGCCGGATCCTCACACCGTTGATCGATCTGACGCACGGCCTTGAGGGCGCCCGACGGCCGTTGATTGAAACCGCCCGGCAGATGGGCTTCGGACGCCGCAGGGCCCGACAGGCCTTTACCGTCGCCTACGAACGGCAGCAGCGTCATCTCGACGAAATGATGGCCGTCGGCCGGCAAACTCTCGCGGAAATCGAACAAGACCCCGATCGATTCGCAGTGGTTCTCTTCGGCCGTCCCTACAGCGCATTTGTCGATGAGGCCCATATGGGCATCCCGCACAAGCTCGCGTCAAGAGGTGTTGCGGTGATCCCGCTCGATTTTCTGCCGCTGAACCATGAAAAAACCTCGCGCCACATGTATTGGGGTATCGGGCAATTGATCACAAAAGCCGCCCGGATCGTCAAGGAACACCCACAGCTCTTTGCCGTCTACATCACCAACTTTTCATGCGGCCCGGATTCTTTTCTTCTCGGTTATTTTCGCGGCATCATGGGACGCAAACCCTCTTTAACACTGGAACTCGACAGCCACACGGCCGATGCCGGTCTCGAAACACGCATCGAGGCGTTTCTCGATATTGTGGCCGCCTACCGCAAGCTGATGGCCACCCATCGCATCGATCCGGTTATAAAGACATTTACGGCCGCACGCACCCTTTTAGAAAATGGTGTTGCCCGGGTCGTCACCTCAAAAGGTGAAAAATTAGACATGACGGACCGGCGGGTCACGCTGCTTTTCCCGTCGATGGGCCGACTGGCGAGCGAATGCCTGGCCGCGGTGTTTCAAGGGAAAGGCTTTAATGCCAGGGCCTACCCGCCGGCCACCGAAGCCGATTTAAAAACCGGGCGCGCCAATACGAGCTGTAAGGAGTGCCTGCCGCTGATTCTGACCACCGGCACGCTGTTGAACTACGTTCGCAATGAAAAAAAACCCGAGGAGGTGCTGGTCTACTTCATGGCCGGCGGCAGTGGCCCGTGCCGCTTCGGTCAGTATTCGGTGTTTATGGAAAACCTGATCAAACGGCTCGAGCTGCCCGACGTGGCCCTGCTCACCCTGAGCTCGGAGAATGCCTACGCCGGTCTGGGCACCGATTTTCAGCGGCGCGGCTGGTGGTCCATCGTGGTTTCCGATGTTTTGGAAGACATCCGATCGATGCTGCTCGCCAATGCAGATGACGTTCCATCGGCCATGAGCGCATTCGAAGAAGAGCTGGATCTGATCTTGAAACAGCTCAGGCAGGGTAATTTCACACGCCTCGAGGAGCAATTGAAAAAAACCGCCGAGCGATTGCGGCGGATTCAACTCAAACGGCCGCCTGTCGCGGTTCCGAAAATTTTTCTTGCCGGAGAAATTTTCGTTCGCCGTGATGCCCTGTCGCGGCAATATTTGACGGAACGGCTGGCCGAACAGGGATTTGCCACCATCTGCTCGCCCGTTTCAGAATGGATGCTCTATGCCGATTTTCTGGTGAAATCCGGGCGAGCGGACTGCAAGCCGACGCTGTTGGAGTATCTGAAATTTTTACTGCACAACCGCTACAAAGGGTTTTACGAAAAACGCATCAAGACGATTCTGGCCGGCTCGCAACTGGTGGCAGCGGAAACGGTCAGTATGGACACCATCATCGACGGGGCATCTCATCATCTGTCGCCCGACTTGGGAGGCGAGGCCATTTTGACCATCGGCAGCGCCCTTGCGGAAATCGTCGATGTCGCCTGCGGTGTGATTGCCATCGGGCCTTTCGGTTGTATGCCGAACCGCCTCTCGGAGGCGATTCTTTGCGAAACAATGAACCGCAGTGACAAGCTGAGCATCGACCCTCACAACGAACGGTTGCGCACGGTGCTTGCCGACATCGACGAATTGCCCTTCCTGGCCATAGAAAGCGACGGATCGCCTTTTCCGCAGATTATCACCGCCAAGCTCGAAGCCTTCTGCTTGAGGGCTCGCCGCCTGCACGACAGGCTGTACACCATGAACTAGTGTCGTGTCATTTTTGAAGTGTCTCGACTGCCTTGAGCGATGCAATTGAATGCATATAGGGTTCCCGGTTCAAGGTTTAAGATTAATGGTTCAGGGTTGAGGGATGAAAGCAATTTGAGGTGTCAGGTGTCGGCTATTTAAATTTAAAATAACAAAACTCAAATACCAACCAAATCACAATGACCGAAATTCGAAATTCCAAACGATTGGTTCTTGATCTTATTTGAGATTTGGATATTGTCATTTGGAATTTATTTGTAGTTTGGTGCTTGTATTTTGGTATTTGGCATTATTTTAGGCGGGCGGGCAAGCCCTGAAATCTGATACCTAAACCAACACTGCCGATGGTCATTGCTATGTTCCCAGGCTTGAAATATCAAGCAGCGGGCAACAATGGATAAGACAATTTATGTATGACTATCAGAGTCCTTAGGCATTTCCGGGTGGCCACAAACTGATGATCTCAGCTTTCTTACGGCCGACCTGGTGAGGCTATCCGAATTCCTCTCGCATACTTTACATGAAACCTAGCGCACCCACCCCTTCATCACCTGCTGATGCTACCACACCTGGCGACCGCAAGGCCGTCTGGGGATGGGCGTTGTACGACTGGGCCAATTCGGCTTTTGCGACAACGGTCATGGCGGGATTCTTCCCGCTTTTTTTCAAACAATACTGGAGCCAGGGAACCGACCCCAACGTCAGTACGGCACAACTCGGCCTGGGAAATTCCGTCGCCAGCCTGATCGTCGCGATATTGGCACCGGTGCTGGGCGCCATTGCGGACAAAGCCTCGGTGCGTAAGAAATTTCTGATACTCTTTGCCTACCTTGGCGTCGTTATGACCGCCGGTCTTTTCCTGGTGGGAAAAGGCCAGTGGGAATGGGCGATTCTGCTTTATGTCACCGCTATCGTCGGGTTCTCCGGATCGATCGTCTTCTACGATGCCCTGTTGCCGGCAGTGGCCTCGGAGACCCGCATCGATTATGTATCGAGCTTGGGCTATGCCATGGGGTACCTGGGCGGCGGAATACTGTTTCTGGTCAACGTGCTGATGACCTTGATGCCGGAGCGATTCGGACTGCCGGATGCCGCCACCGCGGTTCGGTATGCTTTTCTCACGGTCGCGCTCTGGTGGGGCGGTTTCACCCTTTTTACCGTCTACTGGGTGCCCGAGGTCGTCTACCGGCCATCGCCAACCCGGGCCCGCACTGCTGTTTTTTCGGGAATTCAACAAATTGGCAAAACGCTGCGGGATTTCCGCCGCTTAAAAACCGTTTTTCTGTTTCTGATGGCCTACTGGTTCTACATCGATGGCGTCGACACCATCATCCGCATGGCGGTTGATTACGGCTTGGCGCTCGGTTTTCAGGCCAACGACCTCATTGTGGCGCTTCTGGTGGTGCAATTTGTCGGTTTTCCGGCGGCCCTTGGGTTCGGTAAGCTGGGTGAAGCCGTGGGTGTCCGCAGGGCGATCTTCTTGGCCATCGGTTGCTACCTGGCGATAACCCTTTGGGGTGCGATGATGACCAGGAAGACCGAATTTTACGTCCTGGCGGTCATGATCGGACTGGTTCAAGGCGGAATTCAGGCCCTCAGCCGGTCGTATTATGCGCGATTGATTCCCAGGCACCGAACGGCCGAGTATTTCGGGTTTTACAACATGCTGGGTAAATTCGCCACGATCATCGGGCCGTCGCTAATGGGACTGGTCGGCTTGACCGTCAAGCGCATCCTTCTGCCTCCGGCTCCCTCGGCGGCCGACTTGGTGCACTATGGCCAAGTGGCATCACGCTGGAGCATCGGCTCGGTTGCCTTGCTGTTTATCATCGGCGGCATTCTGTTTTACTTCGTGGACGAAAAAAAGGGCCGCGCCCAAGCAGCACGTCTGTCCGACACCGCAACCATGCCGTCCTCCTCTGGCTAAGTGGCCCTGTTCGTAATATACGGCAACGCACTGAAATAATGCGGTGCAAGACGCGAAATACGAGCAAGCCAAGGGCGTACGAACTTCTATAAACAAAGGGCATAGAGATGAATCGGTTGTTGACCGCGACAATATTTATGATCTATATATGTATAAGAGATGCTTGTAAATTTAATCAATGGGCCTGAGCGATTTTTTACAACAGGCGGGCGGCCGTCACCATCGCATCGGGTCCTTCTCGGAGACACGTGATATGGTCGATATGGACGATTCCCGACTCAAAACCGAAATCGACGACATTGTCGCTAAGATCAACAAAACCATGAAAAATATCGAAAGCGTTGTCCCATTGAATGCCCCGAAAGCAGACACCTCCGGTGATAAGAAAGATGATCCGACCCCGGCCGTCGATGACTCCCTCCAGGAGGGTTCCCAATCTCCCTGACTGCCTGATGCTCTTGATATGCTTAAGTTTTCAATCTGAAGTCCAGCAAAAATAAATGTTGACCTTCGTGTTTAACTCCATTAATGAAACCAATGACCAGTACAAAAAACCCCAAATCGACCACGCGAATTGAGGAGGTGCTATGGCGTTGACCAAAAACGAAATCGTCACGGCGGTGCATGATCTCGGTTTCACCAAGAAAAAATCGGTCGACATCGTTGAATCTCTTCTGGAAATAATAAAAACCACATTGGAACGCGGGGAAGACGTACTGATTTCCGGGTTTGGGAAATTCTGTGTCAAAGAAAAGAACAAACGGCGAGGCCGCAATCCGGCGACCGGATCAGACCTGATTCTGCGGGAGCGTAAGGTCGTAACGTTCAAATGTTCAGGAAAACTGAGAAACAAGATCAACCGGTCGGGCTGATCTCCTGCGCCTGTTTTTTTATGAGGTCACCGCAAAGCCCGATTTAACCGCGATGAGTCAACCATCTCTCTAAACCATCCGTCAATTATTCCGCGTGTGAAACTACCTAAAACGGTAATCGATACTATAAATCGCCCTTAGGGCCCCGGTAAAAAATAATTCCGCCTCTTGCTTGTTTTATGGCCCGTCTACTGCGTTACATCCACCCACACGTATCCCGGATATGCCCGGGTGGATGTGCCTTGTAGACAAACCATAATCCGGCGCAATCGTGTGGAATTATTTCTTACCGTGACCCTTAAAGGTCGATGCGATAGGTCTTTATTTTGCTGAGAAGAGAGGGATGGCTGATTTCAAGCAGGCGCGCGGCGCGACTTCGATTTCCGCCGGTTTCCGTAAGCGCTTTGACGATGAGTTTTTTTTCCAGTCTTCGCTGGGCCTCTTTCAGGGAGAACCCCTCGCAAAGAGTGTCGAGATGACCGAACTCAAGCCCCGTGACGATGCTGCCGGGAAGATGTTCAGGCAACAAAACGTCTTGTTCGGCCAGCACCACCGCCCTCTGGATCACATTTTCCAGCTCACGGACATTACCCGGCCACGGATGTTTCATTATGAGGGACATGGCCGCCGGAGTGATGGAGGCAATGTTTTTTTTCAGCTCGCCGTTGAAACGCTCGATGAAAAGCCGACAAAGAGCCGGGATATCCTCGGTCCGCTCTCTGAGTGACGGCAGGTGAATCTGCATCACGTTGAGGCGATAAAACAAATCCTCGCGAAAGGTCCCCTTCCGCATTTCCGTCTCCAGATTCTTTGCCGTTGCCGTAATCACCCGGACATCGACCTTGTGTGTTTTTGGGTCCCCGACCGGTCGAACCTCACTCTCCTGCAGCACCCGCAATAGCTTGACCTGCAATGACAGAGGCAATTCTCCGATTTCATCCAGAAACAGCGTTCCACCCTCAGCCGCTTCGAAAAGTCCGGCTTTATCACGGTCCGCGCCTGTAAAAGCCCCCTTTTTGTAACCGAACATTTCGCTTTCGAGAAGATTTTCGGGGATCCCGCCACAATTGACCGGAACGAGACGGCCGTCGGCCCTTTCACTGTAAAAATGGATGCCGCGAGCGATCAACTCTTTACCGGTCCCGCTCTCACCTGTAATCAACACGGTGGTATTGTGCCGGGCGACTTTTTGGGCCAGTTCGAACACCGCTTGCATGGCTTTGCTCTGACCCACCATGCGATCGAAACGGTTGTCGGCCTGGATGTTTCTGATCCGCTCCCGCAGAAAGCTGTTTTCTTTCTTTAACCGTTCCCGTTCTTCGGCCTTTTTAAGGGTCAGGGTGACTTCATCACTTTTGAACGGTTTTGAAATATAGTCATATGCACCCAACTTCATGGCTTCTATCGCCGTCTCAACGGTACCGTAGGCCGACATCATGATTACGGTCGAGTGCTCGACCAAATCTCCGGCAGTCTTAAGGAACGTCATTCCGTCCATTTTCGGCATTTTGATATCGCAGAGGATAAAATCGTAGGAGGATCGCTCCAGCATTTTCATGCCTTCGAGCCCCTCTGAAGCCGTGTCGACTGAATAACCGGAATTCTTCAGCATGGCCGCCAGCATGTGCCGCATATTACTTTCGTCATCGATCACGAGCAGTCGCCGCGGACCTTGACCACATGCCGGTGAGAGTGATTTGTCTATCATAAAGACCTGCTC
>CAWBCG010000069.1:0-2500 GCA_963787235.1 uncultured delta proteobacterium | reverse complement strand
GGACTTTCACCCTCTATGGCGCGCCTTTCCAGGCGCTTTGTCTATGAACCCGCTTTGTAACTTCCCGACAGATCCGAAACTCCGTCAGATCAAACCCCACGACACCGGATATACAACGCTTTCGGGCTTTAACATATATCCGGTTTAGGCTCTTTCCCTTTCGCTCGCCGCTACTCGGGAAATCACGGTTGTTTTCTTTTCCTGAGGATACTAAGATGTTTCAGTTCTCCTCGTTGACCTCTGCAACCTATGTATTCAGTTGCAGATGTTCCGACATAACCCGGAACGGGTTTCCCCATTCAGAAATCTCCGGCTCAAAGCTTGTTTAGCAGCTCCCCGAAGCTTATCGCAGCTTACCACGTCTTTCGTCGTCTCTTGGCGCCAAGGCATCCACCATTTGCCCTTAATAGCTTGGCCACAAAACAATTGACACAATCATGCTGACCAATTCTCGGCGCGTTTACATACAAATTGTCAAAGAGCAAAAGCCCCTCGCATATAGAGGGGAAAGAGATACCGCTCCGGATAATAAAAACCGGTTCGGAATAAAAAGCTTGGCAATGCTGATCATGGTGGAGGTGAACGGGTTCGAACCGATGACCTCCTGCGTGCAAGGCAGGCGCTCTCCCAGCTGAGCTACACCCCCGAAAAGGCTTCCACGAAAAATTCTGGTGGGCCTGGATGGAATTGAACCATCGACCTCACGCTTATCAGGCGTGCGCTCTGACCAAACTGAGCTACAGGCCCCGGTTTTTCGGATCTTAGAGGCCGGATTTCGGACCGTTTACGAAATTATTCGCCCAAACCCTTTATCCAAAATCCAAAATCCGATCGAGCCTATCGATATCAAAATTCAGAGAGCCGCACTTGATCCTTCAAAACTAAATAGTGACGTTCGAGTCGGATTTAAAGGTCTTTCGTATAGACGTTTCTTTACGAATCATCCTTAGAAAGGAGGTGATCCAGCCGCTGGTTCCCCAACGGCTACCTTGTTACGACTTCACCCCAATCATCAGCCATACCTTAGGTGCCTGCACCCCCGAAGGGTTAGCCCGACAACTTCTGGTACAACCAACTCTCATGGTGTGACGGGCGGTGTGTACAAGGCCCGGGAACGTATTCACCGTGGCGTGCTGATCCACAATTACTAGCGATTCCAGCTTCATGGAGTCGAGTTGCAGACTCCAATCCGAACTAAGAGCAGCTTTGCGGGATTGGCTTCACCTCGCGGTGTTGCAACCCTTTGTACTGCCCATTGTAGCACGTGTGTAGCCCTGGGCATAAAGGCCATGAGGACTTGACGTCATCCCCACCTTCCTCCCCGTTGACCGGGGCAGTATCTTTAGAGTCCCCAACTTAATGATGGTAACTAAAGATAGGGGTTGCGCTCGTTGCGGGACTTAACCCAACATCTCACGACACGAGCTGACGACAGCCATGCAGCACCTGTCTCCGGGCTCCCCGAAGGGCACTCTCTATTTTCATAGAGATTCCCGGGATGTCAAACCCAGGTAAGGTTCTTCGCGTTGCGTCGAATTAAACCACATGCTCCACCGCTTGTGCGGGCCCCCGTCAATTCCTTTGAGTTTTAACCTTGCGGTCGTACTCCCCAGGCGGAACACTTAATGCGTTAACTGCGGCACAGCAGGGGTCAATACCCGCTACACCTAGTGTTCAACGTTTACTGCGTGGACTACCAGGGTATCTAATCCTGTTTGCTCCCCACGCCTTCGCGCCTCAGCGTCAGTATTGGTCCAGGAAGTCGCCTTCGCCACCGGTGTTCCTCCTGATATCTACGCATTTCACCGCTACACCAGGAATTCCACTTCCCTCTCCCATACTCAAGTCTCCCAGTTTCAAATGCACTTCCGGGGTTGAGCCCCGGGCTTTCACACCTGACATAGAAGACCGCCTACGCGCTCTTTACGCCCAATGATTCCGAATAACGCTTGCACCCCCCGTATTACCGCGGCTGCTGGCACGGAGTTAGCCGGTGCTTCCTTCAGTGGTACCGTCAGCGCACCGCACTATTTGTACGGCACGGGTTCTTCCCACTTGACAGAGCTTTACGACCCGAAAGCCTTCATCACTCACGCGGCGTTGCTGCGTCAGGGTTTCCCCCATTGCGCAAAATTCCTCACTGCTGCCTCCCGTAGGAGTCTGGACCGTGTGTCAGTTCCAGTGTGGCTGATCATCCTCTCAGACCAGCTAACCATCGTTGCCTTGGTAGGCCATTACCCTACCAACAAGCTAATGGTACGCGAGCTCGTCTCCAAACAGTAGCTTACATGTAGAGGCCACCTTTGATCCAAAAAAACCGAGGTTTATTGGATTTTATCCGGTATTAGCATCGCTTTCGCAATGTTATCCCCAATTCAGAGATAGATTACCCACGCGTTACTCACCCGTACGCCACTTTACTAGCTTCAGCAAGCTGAAGCGTTCTCGTGCGACTTGCATGTGTTAAGCACGCCGCCAGCGTTCATTCTGAGCCAGGATC
>CAWBCG010000068.1:0-45182 GCA_963787235.1 uncultured delta proteobacterium | reverse complement strand
GGAGCCTCGCCAACTATTGGGAGTTCTTTAAAGAGCCGATCTACTGGATGACCTTTGCAAGAACGGCCTTCTATTCCATCCTGGTGACCGGTCTTACCCTCGTCGTGGCCCTGCCCGTGGCTTTCTACATCACCAAGGTGGTGAATCCGAGGTTTCAGGGATTTCTAACGGTGCTCCTTTTGCTGCCGTTCTGGGTGAGCGAGCTGGTTCGGGTGTATGGGTGGATGATTTTGCTGCGGGAGAGCGGGGTGATCAATCATCTGCTCATCAAGATCGGCCTGTTGAGCCGTCCGGTGGAGATGCTCTATCGGGATTCCACCATGATTTTGGGGCTGGTGTATACGTCCATGCTTTTTATGGCAGTGCCCCTGATCTCAGCGCTCGAGAGCCTCGACAACAGCCTGATCGAGGCGGCTTACGACCTGGGGGCCAACATGTGGACCATCCTCTTCAGGATCATCATCCCCCATGCTGCGCCCGGCATCGTGTCCGGATCGATTATTGTCTTTATGCTGACCATCGGCAATTATCTGACCCCCAATCTGATGGGGGGCAAGAATTCACTCTGGTTCACCGAACAGATTTACAATCAGTTCATCGCCAGCTTCAATTGGAACCAGGGCTCGGCCTTCGGGTTCCTGCTGCTGTTTCTCTCCTCACTGGTTGTCTGGCTCGGATTGAAGCTCTCAAGACAAAATTTACGTAAAGTTGTCCAATGATCCGCTCTCTGCCGCAGTCCAAAGGATATTCGTTCGGGTTTAAACTTTACGTGATCCTCTATTTTGCATTCTTGTTCGCGCCTCTGCTGGTGACCTGTGTGCTGGCGTTCAATGATTCGCAGTTCCCGGCCCTGCCGTGGAAAGGATTCACCCTGGAGTGGTTTACCGGCAACGGGCCGGAGCGAGTCGGCATTTTTCACGATCGCATGAATCTCGACAGCATTTGGGTCAGCCTGCGGGTGGCCTTTTTCGTCTCCCTGTTGTCGGTGGGGGTGGGAACCTGCGCCGCTTTTCTGTTCGAGCAGGAAGATTTTCGCTTCAAGCCGCTGCTCTATTTCCTGACCATTGCACCGCTGGTTATTCCAGGCGTGATTCTGGGGATCTCCATTCTCATGTTCAGCACCACTCTGGGCAACACCTTCGAAGACGTCTGGCAATGGGACATCGCGCTGTTTCGGCCCGGTTTCTGGCTGGTGGTACTGGGGCAGTTTTCGTTTATCGCCACGCTGGTCACCCTGGTCGTTTCGGCGCGGTTGAAGAAATTCGACCGCACCCTCGAGGAAGCCGCCTTGAACCTGGGCGCCAACCGGTTCGAGGTCATCTGGTTCATCACGCTTCGATTTTTAAGGCCCGCGGTCATCGGCGCCGGGGCGGTGGCCTTTCTGATGTCGTTCGAGAACTTCAATACCACCTTGTTTCTGGTCGGCTCGGAGACGACCCTGCCGATAAATCTTTATCTTCAAGTTCGGGACGGCAGCACGCCGGTCATCAATGCGATTTCTTTTCTTTTGATCGTCGGCACGTCGCTGCTGGCGATGGTCAATTTATATTTCGGTAAAAAAGAGACATAAAAAAACCGCGATACGAGTTATCGTATCGCGGTTTTTTCCTCCGGGGGAGGGTGGGGTGATTTATTTTTTATCTTCCTTGACCTCTTCGAAATCAGCGTCGACCACGTCTTCCTCGGGTGCTTTGGCGCCGCCGGCTCCGGCATCACCACCGGCTCCGGGCTGCTGGTCGCCTTTCTGCGAAGCCTGCTGATACATGGCCTCGGCCAGCTTGTGCGACTGTTGCGTCAACTCTTCGCTGAGACGCTTTATTTCCTGAACGTCGTCGGTTTCCATCGCCTTGCGCAGTGCAGCAGTAGCATCTTCGACCTTCTTTTTCGTTCCTTCATCGACCTTGCTCCCCAAATCCTTGATCGATCTTTCGGTGGTGTAAATCAACGTGTCGGCGGTGTTGCGTGCCTCGACGATCTCCTTTTTCTTTCGATCTTCATCGGCATGCATTTCGGCGTCTTTAACCGCCTGCTGAATTTCCTCTTCGCTGAGTCCGGAGGAGGCCGTGATCTGAATCGACTGCTCCTTGTTGGTGGCCAAATCCTTGGCCGACACTTTGACGATGCCGTTGGCGTCGATGTCGAAGGTCACCTCGATCTGGGGTATGCCCCGCGGTGCCGGGGGGATGCCGACCAGTTCGAATCGTCCTAACGTTTTATTGCTGGCGGCCATTTCACGTTCACCCTGCAGGACGTGAATCGACACCGCGGGCTGACTGTCGGCCGCTGTCGAGAAGATCTGGCTCTTTTTAGTCGGGATGGTGGTGTTTTTTTCGATCAGTCTGGTCATCACACCGCCGAGGGTTTCGATACCCAGGGACAGCGGGGTGACGTCCAGCAGCAGAACGTCCTTGACGTCGCCCTTCAGCACACCGCCCTGTATGGCGGCACCGACGGCCACGACCTCGTCCGGATTGACGCCCTTGTGGGGTTCCTGACCGAATATCTGTTTGACCCGATCCTGGACTGCCGGCATACGGGTCATGCCGCCCACCAGGATGACCTCGTTGATCTGGGAAGCGGAAAGACCGGAATCCTTCAGCGCCATTCGACACGGCGGCTCGAGCTTATCAAGCAGGTCGCTGATCAGGGATTCGAGCTTGGCGCGCGACACTTTTAAATTCATGTGCTTGGGGCCGCTGGCATCAGCCGTGATAAACGGCAGATTGATGTCGGTTTCCATCGAGGTCGACAGCTCCATTTTGGCCTTTTCGGCCGCTTCCTTCAATCGTTGGAGCGCCATCTTGTCTTTGCGCAGATCGATTCCCTGATCTTTCTTGAACTCGTCAGCCAGGTATTCAATCAAGCGCAGGTCGAAATCCTCTCCGCCCAGGTGGGTGTCACCGTTGGTCGCCTTAACCTCGAACACGCCCTCGCCGATTTCGAGGACTGAAATGTCAAAGGTACCGCCCCCGAGATCGAAGACGGCGATTTTTTCTTCGCGCTTCTTGTCGAGGCCGTATGCCAGAGATGCGGCAGTCGGCTCGTTGATGATGCGCAGAACGTTCAAACCGGCGATGCGCCCGGCGTCTTTGGTGGCCTGTCGCTGGCTGTCGTTGAAATAGGCCGGGACAGTAATGACGGCATCGCTCACCGGCTCCCCGAGAAAGTCCTCGGCATATTTCTTGATATATCCCAATATGTAGGAGGATATTTCGGCCGGGCTGTGCTGTTTGCCGCGTACGTTTATTCGCACGTCGCCGTTGGAAGCACGCTCGATTTTGTACGGCAGAATCTTCATGTCTTGCTGGATCTCGCTTGATTCGAACTTGCGTCCGATCAACCGCTTCACGCCGAAGACCGTGTTTTCCGGATTGGTAATCGCCTGTCGCTTAGCAATCTGCCCGACCAGCCGCTCTCCGCTCTCGGAAATAGCAACAATAGAGGGGGTTGTGCGCCCTCCTTCCGGGTTGGTGATGACTTTGGCATCGCCCCCCTCCATGACCGCCACGCAAGAGTTGGTCGTGCCGAGATCGATACCGATAATTTTACCCATTTTTTTTATTCCTCCTTAAATCGTTGAACATTTTACTGGATAGTCTCATCACTCTATTTGGAATGGAATCTGCGGATGGCAGACTAAGGTGAATTTTTATTCTTCGGCATTGCCACGACGACCATGGAGGGTCTCAACAATCTGTCGTGCATGAGGTAGCCTTTCTGCAATTCATTGACCACCGTGTTTTCCGGATGTTCGTCGCTTTCTTCTCGCATTACCGCTTCGTGAAAATTGGGGTCAAATGGTTTGCCGAGCGCATCGATTGGCTCGACATGAAAATTTTCGAAGACCTTAAGGATTTCCTTGCGGGTCAGTTCCACACCGTCAAGCAGGCATGCATCTTTACCATCGGGGGCTTCTGCAGCCGCTTTGATAGCCAGTTCGAGGTTGTCGATAATGGGAAGCAGCTCCCTTAGCAGAGACTGGTTGGCAAATTTCTTAAAATCCGCCATTTCCCTGGCAGTTCTTTTCTTGTAATTCTCGAACTCGGCCGAGACCCTCAGCAAGCGGTCATAGTTTTCCTCGGCTTCTGCGGTTTTGACTTCGAGTTTCGAATTCAAGTCTCTGATCTCTTCCGATTCGAGGCTTTGCCCTGTACCAGCCGGTTCACCCTTCCGTTCCTGGTTATCATCTGCCCCGTTGCCAAGGCTCTTCTCACCTTCGGTCGAATCTTCCTGAAATTGACTGCCGTCTTCTATTTTTATTTTTTTACCTTCGGGCATCAGGCGATAATTTCTCCTGGAATTTTAAGTAGTTTCTGTAGAAAATTGACCAGCCGTCCAAACGACGATCAGAAAATAATGACATATGATGGCTTGTCAAGGTGTGATTTCAAGAAGGATTGGAAGTACTTATCAATGGAGGAGATGACTCGAGGATGAGGTGACTCGGAGCGAAGAAGCGGTTGTGCACCCACTTTTGAATTTCTTCCTGAAAAGGAAGGCCATCGATATGACCGGGATCGATCCACGACACAGACCGCATCACTTATCGCTGCTTCCTCCCGGACCTGACGAGGTTCGTGACCGCCTGTTGCGCGGCGGCCGGTCGGATGGTCGACACCCGTTCGGAATAAAACCCTGGAGTGGGAATTCAGCCCCGCATAAGCGGATTTCGGGTACAGGGCACCGCTGACTCCCCGCCTAGCACAACCGGCAATAGGATAAACCAATCCCATTATTTTTCAAGGGAAAAAGAGGCGCGGACCCCAATATTCCACAAATCAGCCATCTCGTCGCGCCGGCCGCCGACCGGGCAGCGTGTTGACTTAATTCGGGTTCTCTCATAAAAGAAGGCTACTTACCGATTCGTCATCCGATAACCATAGGCGATTCAATCCCCTCAAGACGGAGACGTCAGCGCTATGGCATCGACGCATAACGCTCCTGAAAGCAGCCACGCCCGTCGCCGCATCCTCGAAACGGTGAAACGGACAATCGCCGAATATGAGATGGTCGTTTCCGGTACCGCCGTTTTGGTAGGTGTCTCCGGAGGACCCGACTCGGTGGCACTGCTGCATATCCTGCAGCATCTGACGTCCGAATATGGCCTGCGCTTGGCCGTCGCCCACCTCAACCACGGTTTGCGCAAAGAGGCCGACGATGAGGCCGAATTCGTGGCGACCCTATCAGCCGGCTTAGGGCTCGCATGCTTCATAAAAAAGGAAGATGTTTCCCACTATCGGCATCGTCACCGGTTGTCGCTCGAGGAGGCCGCCCGGATTAGGCGCTATGCGTTTTACGATGACATCGCGGCCCGGCATCATTTCGACAAAATTGCCCTGGGGCATCAAGCGGACGACAACGCCGAGCTGGTGCTGATGTTTATGATCAGAGGCAGCGGACCAGTCGGTTTTGCCGGTATTCCGCCGGTGAGAGCGGGCAGGATCATACGTCCCTTGATCCGGTTGCCCCGCCGGGACATTCTCGATTATCTCAAGACGGTCGGCTTGGCATATATCACCGATCATTCCAACCGGGACATGCGGTTCATGCGCAACCGTATCCGCAGCCATTTGGTGCCATTGCTGCGAGGTTCCTACAACCCGAAAATCAGCGCAGCGTTGAACCGGCTGGCCGACATTCAGCGAGAGGAACAAGATTGGATCGAAGGCATCGTCGATACGCTTTATCGCGATGTCCGACTGACCGATGATGCGAACCGTCTTCACCTGTCGATTACACAGCTGATGCGGCAACCCAAGGCTGCGCAGCGGCGGATAATCCGGAAAGCCATTGGTGAAATAAAAGGCGATTTGCGGCGGATTTCCTTTGCTCACGTGAGGGCGGCTGTCAAATTGCTTTCCGTCGACCGGCCGGACGGCATGCTGGACCTACCGGACGGCATTATGCTGGAGCGAATGGGAAGCGTCTTGAAGGTTTCAATAAGAAGCGGACCGGGCAGGCCGAAAACAGATGCGGTCGAGGAGAACTACCCGCTCACCTTTTGCTATGGTGTGAAAAAGCCGGATGACGTGGCTGTGATCGTAACGGTCGAAGAAATCGATTGCCGGGTCATTTTTTCGACTGTCGCCGCCGGCGCCTCTGAAAATCTTCGCCAAGCTGGACAGCAAGTAGCTTTTTTTGATATGAATAGCTTGAATTTTCCGCTCACGCTTCGCAATATTCGCGCGGGCGATCGCTTCCGGCCGTTCGGTCTGCAGGGTACTCAAAAGATCAAGAAATACTTTATCGATCACAAGGTGCCCAGAGAAAAGCGGCGGTCCTGTCCCGTTCTGCTGAATGGAGGCCGTATCATCTGGCTGATGGGACATCGATTGGCAGACGGCTGTCGCGTGACACCGTCCACGCGGGAAATCCTGAGGGCAGAGATAGCTTGTTTAACAGGTGATCATGATTAATTTCAGATGGCAAGCGTAAATCGCTAAACACATGCGCTACGACCGATAAACAGTTGACAAATTTTCCTTGATGACCGATGACGATGGGGCGATTTTTTCGTAAACCCTAAGAAACGTTGAATTACACCACTATTCAACCTTCCGACGGGCAACTTTTCAGCAGGAGGTAGGATCATTTGAATCCTTTTTACAAAAATTTGGCGCTGTGGCTGGTCATTACGTTGATGATGATCATGCTCTACAACCTTTTCAATCATCAGCAAATGTCGGATACCAGCATCGGCTACACCGAATTTTTGAGCATGGTCGATGAAGGTCGCGTCTCTGAAGTCGTCATTCAGGGGCAGGAACTTTACGTTACCGATACCAACCGCAATCGTTTCAAGGTTTACGCTCCCCAGGATGCGGATCTGATCAATATTCTGAGGAAGAAGAAAGTGGCGATTCAGGCCAAACCGCCGGCTGAAAATCCATGGTACATGTCCGTGCTCGTGTCGTGGTTTCCGATGCTGGTGTTAATTGGTGTATGGATCTTTTTCATGCGTCAGATGCAAAGCGGAGGCGGCAAGGCGCTTTCATTCGGAAAGAGTCGCGCACGATTGATGTCGGATGGACAGACTAAAGTTACATTTGAGGACGTGGCCGGAATCGACGAGGCCAAAGAGGAGCTTTTTGAAATTGTCGAGTTTCTGAAGGACCCCAAGAAGTTCACCCGCCTCGGAGGCCGGATCCCCAAGGGGGTGCTGTTGATGGGACCGCCCGGGACAGGAAAAACCCTGCTGGCCAGGGCCATCGCCGGGGAGGCCGGAGTACCTTTCTTTAGCATCAGCGGCTCCGACTTCGTTGAAATGTTTGTCGGCGTCGGGGCCTCGCGGGTACGCGATCTTTTTGTCCAAGGTAAGAAGAATGCGCCCTGTATTATCTTTATTGACGAAATTGACGCTGTCGGTCGACACCGGGGCGCCGGCTTGGGCGGTGGCCACGATGAAAGGGAGCAAACCCTCAACCAGTTGCTGGTGGAAATGGATGGTTTCGAATCGAACGAGGGGGTGATTTTGATTTCGGCCACCAACCGTCCGGACGTTCTCGATCCGGCCCTGCTGCGTCCCGGTCGCTTCGATCGCCAGGTGGTTGTGACACTGCCCGATATCAAAGGCCGTGAAAAGATCCTGCGCGTGCACATGCGCAAGACACCGATTGCCGACGATGTAAACGCATTGGTTCTCGCCAAAGGCACTCCCGGGTTCTCGGGGGCCGATCTGGAAAACCTGGTCAACGAGGCGGCGCTTCTGGCAGCCAAGCGCAACAAGGAAAAGATCGATATGTTCGACTTCGAGGACTCCAAGGACAAGGTTTACATGGGTTTGGAGCGCAAGTCTAAAGTCATCAAAGAGGAGGACCGCAAGACCACCGCCTATCATGAGGGCGGTCACGCGCTGGTGGCCAGATTTCTGCCCGAGACCGATGCGGTCAACAAGATCACGATCATTCCCAGGGGACGGGCGGCCGGTGTGACATGGTTCCTACCTGAAGAGCGGGACTTCAAGTACAAGGATCAGCTGGAAAACGAACTGGCCGTCGCTTTTGGCGGTCGAGTGGCCGAAGAGATCGTTTTTAAACGCATCAGCACGGGTGCTGCCAACGACATCAAGCAGGCCACCATTCTGGCCGAACAGATGGTCCGAAACTGGGGAATGAGTGAGTTGGGACCGCTTTCCTATGCCAAGGGCGAGGAGCCTGTTTTCCTGGGGCGCGAGATTTCCCAACACCGGGATTACTCGGAAACCACCGCCCAGAAAATCGACGATCAAATCCACAAATTGATCGATTCGTCCTACAAACACGCCAAGCAGGTTCTCGAGGGCAATTTGGACATTCTGCACAAACTCGCGGAGTTGCTATTGGAAAAGGAAACCGTGCTCGGCAAGGAACTCGATGAGTTGATCTTTTCACTGAGACCCGGCATCAAGCTCCCTTCCCAAAAAGTCGAAGAGGATGAGGAAAAACCGGCTGAACCTGTATCTGAGGCGGCTTCCGCGGCCCAATCCGATCTCGACGACAATGTTGAGAAAGAGCCGCCGGACCAGCCGCCAACCTGATTTCGGGTATGTCGACCGATATCGTAAAGCCCATATAACACTTTCGACTGACAGGATATCCGAAACGATTGATGAGTGCCAGACGATGTTATGATCTGAGATGGAGTCGGTATTCACTTGCGCTCGGCCGGCGGACCTGCCTCATGGGGGTTGTGAACGTCACACCGGATTCTTTTTCGGACGGCGGAAAATTCCTCGCGCACGATGCGGCCGTTGCTCAAGCGGAGCGCCTGGTTCAGGAGGGCGCGGACGTCATCGATATCGGCGGTGAGTCCACCCGTCCCTACGCCGATCCGGTGCCGGTCGAAGTGGAGCTGGAGCGCGTGCTCCCGGTGATCGAAACGTTGGTCCAGCGTGTTGTGGTGCCGATTTCGATCGATACCGCCAAGGCCGCCGTCGCCCGCCGGGCGCTCGCGGCCGGGGCCTCGATGATCAACGACATCAGCGCCCTGCGACACGATCCCGAAATGACAGGGGTGGTGGCGGAAAGCGGCGTTCCGGTAATTCTGATGCACATGCTGGGCACGCCGCAAACGATGCAGGTGACGCCGGTCTATCGCGATGTTGTGGCGGAAATCGGGGCCTTTCTGGCCCAGACCGTAAATAAGGCTGAAAAGGGTGGTATCGCGCGCAATCGAATCATCATCGACCCGGGCATCGGTTTCGGCAAAACGGTCGACCACAATCTTCTTCTCATCAAAAATCTGGCGCAACTGCAAGACCTGGACCTGCCTATTTTAATCGGCCCTTCCCGGAAAGCTTTTATCCGTAAGCTGCTCAAGGAAAACCCCGAAGAAGAGATCCGACCCGACATGACAATTGTCGGAACCGGCACGTTGGCGGCGGTGTGCGCCGCGGTTTTAAACGGTGCTCACATCGTGCGCGTGCACGAGGTCGCCAGCGCTCGCGCAGCCGTAAAAATCATCGATGCGATCTTGGACGCTTAAACCCGATTACATGTAAAGGAGTTGCGGCAATGCTGCTCGTGATTGACGTTGGAAACACCAATACGGTCCTGGGTGTTTACGACGGCCGGCGTTTGATCAGGGACTGGCGGCTGCGCACCGAGCGAAATACGACCGAAGACGAGGTCAACATCATCATCACCAGCCTCTTTGCGCAAAGCGGGATTCGACCCGAAAAGATAGATCGGACTATCATATCCAGCGTGGTGCCGCCGATGGTTACCATCCTCGATTCTTTTTGTCGTAAATATCTGGGCTACCCGCCGCTATGGGTGAATCCGGCTTCATACACCGGTATGCCGATCCACTATCGCAACCCTTCAGATGTCGGAGCTGACCGGATCGTCAACGGGGTGGCTGCCTTCGAAAAGTACCGGCAGAGCCTGATCATCATTGATTTCGGGACTGCAACCACCTTCGACAGCATATCGGAGAAGGGAGAGTACCTCGGGGGCGCGATCAGCCCGGGGATCATGATTGCCGCCGAGGCGCTCTTTATGAAGGCCTCGAAATTACCCCGGGTCGAGATATTCCATCCGCCTGCGAGTGTTATCGGAAAAGACACCGCCGCCAGCATTCAATCCGGGATCATATACGGTTATGCCGGCTTGGTGGACGGCATGGTACGGCGGATGATAAGCGAGATGGGATCGGCACCAAAAGTCATCGCGACCGGCGGCCTGGCGGGAATGATGCACGACGTGTCGGAAACGATCGAAGCGGTGGAACCCCTGTTGACCCTCGATGGCCTGCGCATCATCGCAGCCGAGATGGGTGAGGGAGGTTGAGCCGGTTGAGCCGGTGCAAGCGGTCGTAAAACAGATAAAACTTTCGAACCACCCAGAGCCAGATGTCTAATAAACCCGATTATAACTGCCGCCACTATCGAGAAGAGATGGTTCTTCTGGGTCTCAGAAAACGCCTCAGCGACCCGGCGCTGACAGAAGACGAGCGGCAAGCTATCGAGAAAGAAATTCTTTGCTTGGAAGTTCAGATGGGGATGGATTGAACTGGTTGAGCCGGTTTAGCCCGTTTGGCCGGTTGAGCCGGTGCATGCGGAATAGCCTAAGAACCCGTCCAATCTTGGCACCAGATGCGCTTTATCTAAAAGTCCACGAGTTTACTTTTCCCAGTTCATCCAACGACTTAACCGGCTCAACGGGCAAACGGGCTCAACCGGCACAACCGTTACGCCCTTCCGACCTCTTTCAGCGTATCCTTGAAGACACGGTAAAAAAATTCATGATCGGTGAGACCGCGTTGAATGATTTTGCCGATATCTTCGATATTCTTGGAATTGACGATAAGGTTGACGCTGTGCCGGAAGGCCATCATCTGGTCCATCGTCCGGTATTGACTACTGATCATGGTGACGTAAATATCCCGGCGCGCACTCATGTTGAGCCGTTCGAGATACAGCAACACCATGTTCGTATCGGGGCCGGTGCAGTGAAAGGCTTCGTTGATCACCACCAAGTCGTATTGGTGATAGCGCATCTTCTTGAGTGCATCCCGTCCGCTCTCTGAGACCGTTACGTGGTATTCGAGGAGATTGAGCGTGTCGACGATCTTTTTGAGCATTACCGGATCGGACTCACACGCCAGGGCCGTGTTGCCTTCTTCCTCGATGAAGTCGAACGGCTTTTCAGAAGCATCGTAGCCGGTCTCCTCCAGGCCGTTTTTCAAAAGATGTCCGGCACCGCTGGGAGGGACCACCGTGATCTGGCCCTTGCACTTCGGACATGACAGGCGGGTGGACTTTCCGGCCGGAACTTTTTCATCCGGCAGTTTGAATCTGCTCTGGCAATTTTCGCACGTGATTTCCATAAAACCGATTCGACTACCTCCTGTGAAAACCTGCAGTTTCGTTCTGTCTTGCCGGGCAATTCCGTCAGTTGATGTTGTAGCTGCGATCGAGTTCGAGCTTGTCGATGTCCGACGTTGCCTCGCCCCGGGCACTCTTAAGTGAATCGATGCCACGGCCCACGATGCCTCTGCGCGAAGCAAAGGCGAGTGCAGTTTCCTCGGTTATCAGACCGTGTTCATACAGATCGATGATGTGCCCGTCAAAAGTGGTCATTCCGAAAGCCTGGCCGGCCTGCATGATTTCATAGAAGGTCTTGCCTTCGGATTCTCCATTCATAATGGCGTCTTTGACGCGCAGATTGGTGCCAAGGATTTCGAAAGTGGCTGCCCTCCCGCCGCCGATTTTCGGCAGCAACCGCTGGCAGACTACCCAACGCAGGGTGTCGGCGAGTCGGATGCGGACCTGGTGTTCCTCTTCGGTGCTGAACATACCCACGATGCGGTTGATGGTCGAGCCGGCGTCGATGGTGTGCAGCGTCGTGAGCACCAGGTGACCGGTTTCAGCCGCGCTCAGACCAATTTCTACCGTCTCCCGATCACGCATTTCGCCCACCAGAATTACCTTGGGGGCTTGGCGCAGGGCGGCCCTGAGGCCGCTGGCGTATGAGTCGAAATCAATGCCGAGTTCGCGCTGGTTGAAGGTCGAATTCTTGTGGGGGTGCTGGTATTCCACCGGATCTTCGAGCGTGACGACGTGAACCGAACGATCCTCGTTGATGACGTTGAGAATCGCCGCCAGTGACGTCGTCTTACCTGAACCGGTCGCGCCGGTGACGAACACGATGCCGTTTTTTTCCTTGGCGATCTTGTACATGGCCTCGGGCAGGTGCAGTTCTTCGATTGTCGGAATTTTCGATTCCAATTTGCGCAGAACAATCGAACAATATCCGCTCTGAGAAAAAACGTTCACACGGAAGCGCGCCTTGCCGGGCAGCGAGTAAGAAAGATCGCAAGAGCCTGAGTTGAGGAAGGTTCGCGTGAGACGCCGATCTTGGTTCATGAGATTCAAAGCGAAGATCTCGGTTTGGAAGGGCGTCAGCTCTTTGAAAGGCGGCCGCATCTCGACCGATACCAGTTCGCCGTCGCTCTCAACCTGCAGCGGCTTCCCAACGGTCAGGTTCAGGTCGGAAACGTTCTTGTGAGAGTCGAGCATGCGCGTGAGGATATGGTCGATTTCCTGCTTTTTCATGTCTGCACCCTCGGATCAAACTTCGGTGAAATCGGTGGGCGGTGAGGTCAACAACGGCCTGAACTTGGCCTTTTCATTGGCCTTTATGTAGGCCTCGTCGGCACTGATCCAACCCCGCTTGTACAAATCCATAATGGCGTCATCCAACAGCTGCATACCGTATTTTTTACCGGTCTGGATCATGGAGGGCAGTTGATGGGTCTTGGCTTCTCTGATCAAATTCCGAACCGCTGAGTTGGCGATCAGTATTTCAAGCGCCACACAGCGGCTTTTTTTGTCGATACGTTTGAAGAGCACCTGCGCGATGATGGCCCGCATGCCGTCGGCCAGAGTCGATCGGACCTGGGCCTGCTGATCGGCGGGAAACACCTCGATGATGCGGTCCACTGTTTTGACCGCACTTGTGGTATGCAGCGTCGCGAAAACCAGGTGTCCGGTGGAGGCCGCTTCGATGGCCAGCGAAATAGTTTCCAGATCGCGCA
Source organism: uncultured delta proteobacterium (assembly GCA_963787235.1). Classification (GTDB taxonomy): domain Bacteria; phylum Desulfobacterota; class Desulfobacteria; order Desulfobacterales; family SG8-13; genus JARFQH01. The sequence continues at coordinate 32,165 of CAWBCG010000068.1, read as the reverse complement.
TTTCGCCCACGAGTATGATATCCGGATCTTCGCGCAAGGCGCCGCGCAGCGCCGATGCAAAAGAGTGGGTGTGGATGCCGATCTCACGGTGATTGACGATGCAGCCCTGGCTCTGATGGACAAATTCGATGGGATCTTCAATGGTGATGATGTGGTCTTTACGGTTGCGGTTGGCCACATCGATGATCGATGCCAGCGTCGTGGATTTTCCACTGCCGGTAGGGCCCGTGACCAGCACCAGGCCTCTGGGCAGGGTCGCCAGTTTTGATATCACCGGCGGCAGACCGAGCTGCTCGGCGGTCATGATAGCGGTGGGAATTTCTCTGAATACGGCGCCGACGCCGTTTTTCTGCATAAAAAAATTGGCCCGGTAGCGGGCCAAACCGGGAATTTCGTAACCAAAATCGACATCACCGGTTTCTTCGAAGACCTTTATCTTTTCTTCCGGGGTGATTTCATACAGCATGCCCCGCAGGTCATCGTTGTCCAGTACTTTGTATTTGATCCTTTCAATGTCTCCCCGAATTCTCAGGGAGGGCGGCTGGCTGGCAGTCAGGTGCAAGTCCGAGGCACCCTGCTCGTGCATCAACTTGAAAAACGCATCAATTTTTGCCATCAATTACTCCGGAAGAAGCTGAATTTTCATTTTCCGACCGGCATCCGCAACCGATCGCAGACAGGTTGACAGCCAATGCGGATCAGGCCTTGTTCTGCTGAAGCAGCTTGATCTTGGAGTCCTCGTCGTCCATCGCCTTCATCCCTTCTTTGCTGATTTCCAGCAGCTTGCCGTGCGCTTCGATCACCGAACCGATCTGGACCTCGATCTGCATCCGTTGACGTTTGAGTTCCGCAATATCCTCATGCAGTTGGGCCAGCCGGTTGTGGGCCTTGTTGAGGATTTTTTCGGCTTTCACTTCCGCTTCGGCGACGATAAGCTCGGCTGATTTCTGGGCGTTTTCCTTCATCTGTTCGATGACCCGCTGGGAATTGAGCAACGCACGCTTAAAGGCGTCCTCCCGGTTTTTGTAGCCCTGGATCTCGAGCTGCAACCGGCGGAACTCCTCTTTTAAATTTTCGTTTTGCTTCAGCAGGGATTCAAACGCATCGGCCATTTGATCCAGAAACAAATCCACTTCCTGAATGTCGAAGCCGCGAAATCTTGTCTTGAACCTTTGCTGCTGAATATCAAGGGGTGTGAGATTGACCATTTGTCACCTCCTCAGTCGCTGTTTACAGCATCGATTGGGAGAACCTCAGAAGGCTGTTCACAACGAAGATCTGAAGAAAATAGATGATCAGAATCACCACCACCGGCGCGAAATCTATGCCGCCGAAACTCACCGGTAGCCGGGATCGGACCTGATACATGACCGGTTCGGTCACCTTGTAGATAAAGCGGACGATCGGATTGTAAGGATCCGGGCTGACCCAGGAAAGTACAGCCCGCGCGATGATGATCCACATGTAAAAAAAGAGAACATAGTGAAGGACATTGGCAACTGCCATGATAAAATAGCCGACGAAATACATGGGTGGTCAGGCCCTTTATTTTGACTGGCCGTGTCGAATCAGGCGCACCCGGTGTCTGTTACACGCGTCAAGGTCTTCGAGACCGCAGCGGGTATTTATGTTAATGTGGCCGATGGCGGTGTAAAAGCGTTGACATATCGGGTTTCGGGAAGCTACCTTGTCCCGGCAGCGGTCAGTTTATGGTTACATTTAAATGTGATATATTAACACACGTGACCATTATTGTCCAAAGGTAAAAGAAAAACCGGCGGTTGCCGCAAGGACCGCCAGAAAGAAATTCGCCGTGGCTGAATTCGATTACACCATCGGTTTTATCGGCGCCGGCAACATGGGAGAAGCCTTCATCGGTGCGGCGATACAATCCGGCCTGGTGCCGGCCGCCAAGATCAGCGTCGCCGATGTCGATGTGGGGAGGCTCGATTATCTGAACAAAAAATTCGGCGTCACGGTTCTGCGTGACAACGGTGCGCTCTTCCAAAGCTGCCGCATGGTGGTGCTGGCCGTCAAGCCGCAGCATATGCCGGCGGTTCTCAAAGACGTATCCGGTCGGGGAGGCTACCGGTTGCCCGAACGCAAGCTCGTCATTTCCATTGCCGCCGGGTTTCCGATCCGCAAAATGGAAGAGATCCTCTATCCGCCTCTGGATGCGGAAAGTGCCCGGAACCTGCCCATTATCCGGGTTATGCCGAATACACCGGCCCTGGTGCTCAGTGCCGTCTCCGGGATGAGTCCCAATCGCTTTGTCACCGAAGAAGACGCCCGGGCGACCCGAACTCTGTTGCAGGCGGTCGGCGATGTCATAGAGTTTGAGGAAGAAGCGCTCGATGCCGTCACGGCCCTCTCCGGGTCCGGACCGGCTTACGTATTTTACCTGGTCGAATCAATGACCGAGGCCGGAATTCAGATGGGACTCGAACCTGGCGCGGCAGCTTCGCTGGCGGCCGCTACGCTGAGAGGTTCCGCCAAACTTCTGGAAGCCTCCGGTGAGCCGCCCGAAGAACTGCGCCGCAAGGTGACCTCTCCCGGAGGAACAACCGCCGCAGCGATCGATGTTTTCGAAAAAAGGGGATTCAAATCCATCATCATCGCGGCAATTGCCTCGGCGACCCGAAGGGCGCATGAACTGAGCGGATAAAACCCGTTGCGAAACGGCCGCGGAGCGCTCGTGGGGCTGATTTTTCACTACGCCGCTAAAAGGGCCGCAAACAGTCACCTTTAAGAACGGCGGATCTTTTTGAGGCGTTTGCCAGCACGGCTTTACCAAATATGCGCCCAAACCATTTACCATCAGATTATCGGAAATGGCCCCTCTTGGGGCTCCGCATCTTTCTGGGCGGGGTCTTCGTGTGGGCCGGGTGGGTCAAGATCGAAGACCCGCAAGGATTTTCCGCTATCATCGGCAACTACCAACTGCTGCCCGGACCGCTTGTCAACCCGCTTGCTGTCCTGCTGCCCTGGATTGAGGTCCTCTGCGGGATACTGCTGATTGTCGGCGCCTGGGTCGACGGCAGTCTCTTGATCGTCAACGCTTTGATGGTCGTTTTTATGGCAGCGCTGGTGTCGACTTGGATCCGTGGGATCGATGTTGACTGCGGATGCTTTTCAGTGGCCACGACCGAGAATGGGGCCGATTACCTGACAGATATCGTCCGTGACGCCGTCCTGTTGGCGATCGGATTGTGGCTAGCCTTTGGCCAAATCAAGAGGAACGCATATTCGTGAAAATTAAATTTCTTGCAACCCTTGTTCTGGTGTGGATCGTTGTTGCCTTGGTACCACCTACCGCTGCCGGTGGATCTAAACCGTTGAAGTGGCACAGCTTCGACGAAGGCATGGCGCTTGGCAAAACTCAGGGGAAAGTCGTGTTCGTTTTTTTCTGGGCCGACTGGTGCACTTACTGCCATACTATGGACAGGGAGACGTTTCATAATCAAACCGTCGTGGACCTGTTGGACAAGAATTTTATTGCCGTCAAGGTTGACTCGGACCGGGAACAGAAGCTGTCGAACCTTTTCAAAATCCGCGGGTTGCCCGACAACTGGTTTTTTTCGAAAAGCGGGAGTGTTCTCGGTCACCGGCCCGGTTACATCCCGGCCGACACCTTCATCAAGATACTCCGGAGCATCGGGGACGGCGGGCCGGAATCATGAAATGCCGGTACTACCAGTACTCCCAATTCCTGGCATAGCGATGCTTCCAGCGTTTGATCAAGCGGACGGTCGTCGACAGAATCACGATGCCGCTTAAAAGGGCCAGCAAGGCAGGCAGCCAGATCATTTCCCGGTAGAGCGTATTTTCCCAGGCAAAATAAACGCCGACGAGAGCAAACAAAAACACCAGCAGCATGGAGAGGATCACCACGAGGCAGACCGTGCGGGAGTCATACCAGGGTGTAATCAGCTTGCGGTGGACCGGATTCTGATCGTAGAGCATATGGGATTCTACAGACCGGCAACGAAAAAATCAAGCCGTCACACCGCACTCATATTCTCCGGTGGTGCCGAAAGAAGGACAAATGATCAGTAAAATATTCCTGGCGACATGTCTGATAGGGTTTGTCTTTGCCTGCGCCGCTACGCCCCCGCGACTCTTTCTAAAAGACCGTGACCGCTATATCGAGGCCGGTCAAATCATTTCGGGCGCCACGGGTGCTCCGGTGACCTTTGACGAGATGCTCGCCGATCTCGCTGGATGCCGGGTCGTCTACGTCGGCGAGATTCACACCGATACGGCCCACCACGAAATTCAACTCGAGATCCTCCAGGGCCTCTTGAGGCTCCACCCACGGGTGGCGGTCGGGATGGAGATGTTCGATTTCACCTACCAGGCCGTTCTCGATCAATGGTCTGCAGGGCAGCTGACGCAGGAGGCGTTTCTCGAAAAAACCCACTGGTATGCCAATTGGCGCTTCGATTTCACCCTCTACCAACCGATTCTCGACGTCATCAGAGAAAAGGGCATCCCGCTTTTCGGGTTGAACATCCCCTTCCACATCCCGCCGAAAGTCAGGATCGGCGGCATCGACAGTCTGCTGGGCTGCGACCGGCAGGATTTGCCGCGCCACATCGACACGTCCAATGCGGCCCATCGGGCTTACCTCGAGACAATCTTCAAAGCACACACGTTTCATGGCGAAGCCAATTTCGATTTTTTTTACCAGGCCCAGTGTGTATGGGAAGACACCATGGCCGCTTCTATCGCCCGCAACCTGGACGATCGGATGATGGTGGTGTTGGCCGGCAACGGTCACATCGTCCACAAATTCGGTATTCCGGAACGGGCCTTCAATCTTACGGGAGCTCCCTATCGAACCGTTTATCTGGCCCCCGTCGGAGAGACGGTTGACCTGTCCTACGGCGACTACATTTGGGTGACGCCGCCGGTCGGAAACCACCGGATGCCTTGACCCCTCTTTACCTTCACAAGACTTCGGGACCGGAGTACTATTTGGCCGCTGTCGATCATGATACCACATCTTGAATTTTCCTGTTGACACCATACAACATATTGCGATATAGTATTTGCCATTCGATCTGGCCGTTCTTGCGGTCGACTGTCGCATCCCCGGGGATCGCTTTCAATTGAACGCCGGATTCAATTCCGGAAACCATCATTCCCATTAATTCATCTAGTCGTGCCACATATACTGATGCGGTCTGCAGCAGAAGGGGGAATTGTGTTCGAAAAAATAAAAAAAAGGGACAACAGGGTTGTTGAATTCGATTCATCTAAAATTACGGCCGCTATAGCCAAGGCCGGCAAAGCCTCGGGCGAATTCGAAGAACGCGAAGCCCGCAAGCTGACCCTGCGCGCTCTGACTCTGGCGCATGAACTGCGGCTCGGTCCGGTGCCCGAGGTCGAGGAGATCCAGGATATCGTCGAGCGCGTCCTGCTCGACTCCCCCTTCTACAAGACCGCCAAGGCCTACATAATTTATCGCGAGCAACATGCCCAGATTCGCAACATCGCCACACGGGCGCACATCGACCTGGTGGAGCACTACATTCGCAAGCTCGACTGGAAGGTCAAAGAAAACAGCAATATGAGTTATTCGCTGCAGGGTCTCAATAACTACATATCCTCGGACATCACCAGCGAGTACTGGCTCAACCGCATCTACCCACCCGAAATAAGGGACGCCCACAAGCGCGGGGATCTCCACGTTCACGACCTCAATCTGCTGTCGGTATACTGTGTCGGCTGGGACCTGAAGGACCTGCTGCTGAATGGATTCAAAGGGGTGGAGGGAAAGGTCGAAAGTGGACCGCCTAAACATCTGAGGTCCGCCTTGGGGCAGATCGTCAATTTTTTCTACACCCTTCAGGGCGAAGCCGCCGGTGCTCAAGCGCTGTCGAATTTCGACACGCTGTTGGCGCCCTTCGTTCGTTTCGACGACCTGTCCTATCGCGACGTTAAGCAGGCACTGCAGGAGTTTGTTTTCAACATCAACATCCCGACGCGGGTCGGGTTCCAGACCCCCTTCACCAACATCACCCTGGACCTGTATGTACCGAAAAACCTGGCGGATCATCCGGTGATCGTTGCCGGCCAACACCTTGAAGAAACCTATGGGGATTTTCAACCCGAAATGGATCTCATCAACCGGGCCTTTGCCGAGGTGATGATGGAAGGCGATGCCAGGGGCCGGGTGTTCACCTTTCCGATCCCGACTTACAACATCACCGCCGATTTCGATTGGGACAACCCCAACCTGGAACCGATCTGGAAAATGACGGGCAAGTACGGCATTCCTTATTTTTCCAACTTCGTCAATTCTGACATGTCCCCGGATGACGCGCGTTCCATGTGCTGCCGACTGCGGCTGGACAACCGCGAGCTGCTCAAGAGAGGCGGCGGTCTTTTCGGTGCCAATCCGCTGACCGGATCGATCGGCGTGGTGACCATCAATTTGCCCCGCCTCGGTTACACGGCCGACAACGAAACGGATTTCTTCGGCCGTTTGCGAAATGTGCTGCAATTGGCCGTGGAGAGCCTCAGGATCAAGCGCAAGATTCTCGAGCGGTTTACCGAAAACAACCTGTATCCTTACACCAAGTTCTATCTGCGCGATGTCAAGAATGCCAGCGGTCTCTATTGGAAAAACCATTTTTCGACCGTCGGCGTCGTCGGGATGAACGAGGCCTGTCTGAACTTTTTCGGTCAGGACATTGCGACAGCGGACGGCCAGGCCTTCGCTCTGGCGGTAATGGATTTTATCCGCGATCGCATGGCCGAGATCCAGGAAGAAACCGGTGATATTTTCAACCTGGAGGCCACACCGGCCGAAGGGACTTCCTACCGGCTGGCGATGCTGGACAAAAAAATGTACCCGGATATTATCTGCGCCAACGAAACCGACTTTTGCAACGGTGCGGTGCCTTATTACACCAATTCCACCCAGTTGCCCGTCAACTACACGGACGATCTGTTTGAAACCCTGCGGCTGCAGGACGATCTTCAGACCCGCTATACCGGCGGCACCGTTTTGCACATCTACCTGGCAGAGCAGGTCGCAGACACGGTGGTGCTCAAACGGTTGATTCGCAAGATCGCCGGCAGTTACCGCCTGCCATATTACACTCTTACGCCGACTTTCAGCGTCTGTCCTTCGCACGGATATTTAAACGGCCGGCAGGATGTCTGCCCATCGTGCGACGCGGCCACCGAGGTCTATTCACGGGTGGTCGGGTACCTGAGGCCGATCAAACAGTGGAATGACGGCAAACAGGCCGAATTCCGCCGCCGCAAAAACTTCCATACCGAATTGCCGGAAAGCGTGAAACCGATCACGGTCCGGATGCCGTCCTCGACAGCAAAGGTCGTTGTTGAAAACCGCACCCCGGTGGACGGCTGCCATCATTTGACAGCGTGATTGACGCCGAAATTGCGGAAAAGGGCCGTTATGGCCGAAAACGAGCTTATACCCATCCGCCCATTAAAAGCACTGATGAGTTTCCGATCCAGAAATGTGCAATTTTCTGCAAGTTCAAGGAAATCGGTAGAATTGTGCGGAGGCATACTATTTTGTGCCGCACAAGCGATTATGCCGATTGACGCTGAAATTGCGGGAAAGGGCCATTTCTGGACGGGAACTTGAGGGCGCGCCATGCTCATCGGCGGGCTGCAGAAAAATTCGTTTATCGATTTTCCCGGTCGAATCAGTTGCGTGCTGTTTCTAAGTGGGTGCAACTTTTATTGCCCTTATTGCCACAATCCGGAACTCGCACGCGGGGTTCCGGCCGCTGAGCCCCCCTTCACCCTGGATCAGTTTTATGCCTTCCTCGAGGCGCGCCGCTCGCTTCTGGAGGGAGTGGTGATCTCCGGCGGCGAGCCCACCCTTCAGGCAGATCTTCCCGCGGTGTGCGCAGCCGTCAAAAACCTCGGTTTTCCGGTCAAGCTGGATACCAACGGCAGTCGGCCCCACGTCCTCCGTCACCTGGTGTCAGAGAAGCTGGTCGATTACGTGGCGATGGACATTAAGACCGACATCCGGCATTATGCCCCGGTGTTTCAGAGTGAAGACGAGCCGGAGAGCCTAAAAGAAAGCATCCGCATCATCATGGCCTCGGCCCCGGCCTACGAATTCAGAACCACCTGTGCCAGACCGATCATTGATGAAGCCGTCATTGGTGCCATCGCACGCTCGATCGAGGGCGCGGATCGATATGTGCTGCAACCCTTTCAGAACCAACGCCTTTTGAACCCCGCTTTTTTTCAACGTACCGAGCCGGCCTTCACAAGCGCACAAATGCACCGGATGAAAGCCCTGGCGCAGCGCTGGGTCAAGCACTGTGCGGTCCGGTAATCACGGCTTTCGTTTTTTACCCGAATGTGCTAACGGTCGGCAGGCTGCTTATCTCTCGTTCATTGAGAAACAACCGGCAGTCGATTCAACCCCGTTCCGCTCTGGAGTGCAGTCAATGACCGACATTTCATCCTGGAAAATCGTTCTGATCGACGATGAGGAGGATATTCGCGATGTCATGACGGTTGCATTGTCAGACGCCGGTTACGATGTGCTCACGGCAGAAGACGGTGTCACCGGACTCCAGAGGTGTGAAGCATTTTCGCCGCAGATAGTGATCACCGATATTCGCATGCCCGGATTAGACGGCCTGCAGGTGCTCGAATCCCTTAAAAAGCAGCTCCCGGACATCGAGGTGATTGTGGCGACCGCATTCGGCGAGATGGAGCTCGCCATCCGGGCCCTCCAGCTCGACGCTTCGGATTTCATCACCAAGCCGATCAACGACGAGGCCCTTCACTTGGCCCTGAAGCGGGCCCGTGAGCGGTACACTTCCCGCAAACAGCTGGCCGATTACACCGATTTGCTGGAGAAAGAAAAGGCCGAGACCAGCCAGCAACTCGTCAAAACCATCACCTTCCAGAGAAACCTGATCGAAAGCTCCATGGACGGCATCCTGGCCTGTGACCGGAGCGGGCTGGTGGTCACCTTCAACCGTAGCATGGAATTGATTTCGGGATACAGCCGGGAAGGGGTGATTGGCTGCATGCCCCTGGCACGACTCTTTCCGGAAGGAGAGGAAGGCCGGATGCGGAAAGCCCTGGAGGGCAATGCCTACGGCGGAAAGAACCGGCTCACCCTGTACGAAACCACACTGCTGGGTGCCGACGAACGCGCCATCCCGATTCAGGTTTCGGCCGGGGTGCTGTTGGATCAGGGACAAGAAGACGGTCTGGTCTGCTTCATTAGGGATCTGCGGGAGATCCGCAAACTCGAGCGCGAGATTGCCGATCAGGCCCGCATCCTCCATCAGGACAAGATGATGTCTTTGGGACGGCTGGCGGCCAGTGTGGTGCACGAAATCAACAATCCCCTTTCTGGAATTCTAAACTACATCCGGCTGATGATCCGCATCACCGACCGCGGTCCGCTGGACGCCGAGCATCGCGAAAAGTTCCAGCGTTATCTGGCTGTCGTCGAGAACGAGACCGGCCGCTGCTCCCAGATTATCTCCAGCCTGCTGACCTTTTCGCGCAAATCTCCCCCGGCCTTCACCGCCGTTGATCCCGCCGATCTCCTCGAGCGCAGCGTTATTCTGAGCCAGCACAAGCTCGAATTGAGCAACATCCGGCTCACCGTCGAGGTATCTAAAGGTCTGCCGACAATTATAGGGGATTACAACCAGCTGCAGCAGTGCATCATCAATCTGATCTTCAATGCCATTGATGCCATGCCGGACGGCGGCCGCCTCGATTTGACGGCCGGCACCGATTCAGATAAAAAAATGGTGAGGATTGCGGTAAAAGATAGCGGCCAAGGAATTGCGCCCGAAGACCAGGCACACATTTTCGAGCCGTTTTTCACAACCAAGAAAGAAGGCTACGGCGTCGGGCTCGGCCTTGCAACGGTTTTCGGAATCGTCGAACACCACAAGGGAACCATAACATTCGAGAGTAAAAAAGAGGTCGGAACCACCTTTACCATCCACCTGCCGTATGCGGGTTAGGGTCACGGTAAGAAATAATTCCACAAGATTGCGCCGGATTTGGGTTCGTCTACAAGGCACATCCAGCGGCGCATATCGAGATACGTGTCGGTGGATGTAACGCAGTAGACGATCCAAAAGACAAGCAAGATGTGGAATTATTTCTTTCTGGGGCCCTTAGGTGAAATGATGTCATTCACACGGCGGATGCCGGTGCCTTCTCGCCGTTTTCGCTATCAACCGCCGAACATCCGTTGATAATCCCGCATAGGCGGGACCCGGTGGGGAAAACTATTTATGGCCGGACACGATTCAACCGACGGCTTGACCATGAAATCAACCAAACCAAGCGGTACTACCATCCGCTGCGATCAATGGCTTCAGTTGCTCGATGAGTTAAACATCGGGGCGTTCACGGTCGATTGCAACCACTGGATAACCGCCATGAACTACAGTGCCCAGGCGTTGATGGGCCTTCGCGAGAACGAGGTCATGGGGCAGGATTGTCGGGAAGTATTCACCGGCGTTCCGTGCATGGTGCAGTGCCTGCTCAGACGAAACGGCGATCCGACCACCGATGAACCCGATGTGGAGATATTAAACGAAGAGCAAACCAAACGCCTTCTGACCCGACTGGCAACCCCTATCTATGATGAAGAACGCAACATCGTCGGTTGCCTGACGATTCTTCAGGACCACACACCGATTGCCGATCTGGTCAATCGGATTCATTATGAAGAGCGCAGCATGAAGCTCATACTGGACAATCTGGATGTCGGTATTTTCACCGTCAATCGTGGCGGTTATATTACCTTTTTTAACCGCGAGGCCGAGAAAATCTCCGGTTTCGACCGGCGGCAGGTCATTGGAAATCCGTGCACGGCTGTATTCGAAGGGGCGGCTGCCCAGGATGAGTGCCTGTTGAAGGAATCTATCGCTGACGGTTCCAGCCGCAGCAGCCGGCACGGGAGAATGACCACCAAAAACGGCGAGACGATTCCGATCCGGGCCAACTACCTGGCACTGCGCAATGAGAAGGGCACCATCGTCGGCGGGCTGGCAACATTTCATGATCTCACGCTCGTCAGGCAACTCGATCAAGCCATCAGGGAGCGCTACACCTTCCAGGACATGATCGGAAAAGACCCGGCCATGCAGAGAATCTTCGAGACCGTTGGTGTGGTGGCGGCCACGGACGCCACCATTCTCATCGAGGGGTCTACCGGTACCGGCAAGGATCTTCTGGCAAAGGTCATTCATTCCGTCAGTCGGCGTGCTCACCATCCGTTTGTGAAAGTAAATTGCGCCGCCATCCCCGACAACCTGCTCGAATCGGAAATGTTCGGTTATGTGAAAGGGGCCTTCACCGGCGCGCAGCGGGACAAACCCGGACGATTCAATGAAGCCGACGGCGGGACGATTTTTCTGGACGAAATCGGCGATCTGCCGCTAGCGCTTCAGGCCAAACTGTTGCGGGTGCTGGAGGATAGAGAGTTTTACCCGCTCGGCAGCCGCCACACCCAGAAAGTCGATGTGCGGATCATTTCGGCGTCCAATAGGAACCTCGAGGCGCTGGTCGCCGAGAGACTGTTTCGTGAAGATCTCTTTTATCGACTCAATGTTTTTCGAATCGAAATGCCGGATCTCAGAGACCGCAGCAACGACCTGCCTCTGCTGATCCACCATATTCTCCGAAAAATGGCCGCCATACGGGATAACCGGCATGTGGGCATCTCCGAAGACGCCATGCAGATTCTGCTAAACTACTCCTATCCGGGCAACGTGCGGGAGCTGGAAAATATCCTCGAGCACGCCCTGATCATCTGCCGCGAGGAGTCCATCGAGCCTGGACATCTGCCCGATTACCTCCTGTATCGCAGGCCCAATTTATTAAATAGATCGGCAGCCAGATTCTCAGGCTGAAGAAGCGGCGGTACTGAGCGAGCGGGAGCACCTCGTGGCGGTGCTCAGGAAACACGGTTGGAACCGCAGTAAAGCCGCCGGCGAGCTGGGCATTGACCGCACGACCCTGTGGCGCAAGATCAAAAAGCTTGGTCTTCGTCCTGCCTGAAACCGCAAGCCATTCTTTTTGTCAACGCTTTCAGAATTCGCCTTCTTTGCAATTGCAATCCCGTGCTCGCCAATGAGCGTTGTCAAACACCGTTTTTCTTTTAACAGGACGAGACGCGATCCGCATCCGGCACCCTTGACCGCGATAAATTTTATCACACCGGGTGTCGCTATTGGCAACATTTCTTAACTGCCCGAAACCAATACACTTTTTCTTCTTTTTACTGTCAATCTTCTTCTTCGGTGTAGCCAAACTCATCGTAATAAAATTCCAGGTTCGAGTCTGGAATTCTTCTCTTCGACTCCGTTATATTCCTCTATTCGTAATGATTCTAAGCTGTTGTGAAGTATGCGCCTGTGTCTGGCATCCCGGTTGCAGTAGCAGAGGTTGACCCAGGCGATTGACGATCCATGGCGGATCGATTCAGTCCGGGGGTGTCGTTTGACCGAAAGGAGGGGTAACAATGAAAAAGCGAACCAGTTTGAAATCCGCAAAGGCAACCCATTCGAGGCCGCGCCGGATCGAAGGGTTCGAGGTGCTGGAAAACGAGTGCATTTGGATGAAGGCCGGCGTGATCAACTACCGGCTCTGTGACCACGCCTACGACTGCAACAATTGCCCTTTCGACACGGGTATGCGCAAAGCGATGGGGATGGATGGCAACGACGATTCAAAAAAAATCGCTCCGCGTTGGGTGCGCTATCTTCAGGAGAGGTATCACGGCTCGTCACGCCCGTGTCGCCATGTATTGACCGGACGCGTGGAGGCCCCGAAACTTTGCACGCTGAACTACGAATGCTATCACTGTACCTTCGATCAACTGCTGGACGACATGGATGAGTCCGAAGTCCCCGGGGTGCCCGGATACCATTTGGTTTCGGGTTTCCGGATGGCCAACGGCTATTACTACCACCTCGGACACAACTGGCTGCGCTTCGAACACGGCGGACGAGTGCGCATCGGATTCGACGATTTTGCCGTGCGGCTGTTCGGTGTGCCCGAGGCAATTGACCTGCCGCCTCTCGGTGAAGCGCTTCAGCAGCATGAGGTCGGTTGGACCTTCGGACGGTTCGGCCACCATGCCGCGGTTCTCGCGCCGGCTTCCGGGACCGTTCTGGCCGTCAACCATCGGGTGAAAGAGCATCCGGAGATTATTCGCCTGGATCCTTACCGGGAAGGGTGGTTGATGATCCTTGAGCCCAAATCACCGAAACAAAGTCTCAAGGGACTCTATTTCGGAGAAGAGAGCGTGCACTGGATGGAGAGGGAAATTGGAATGCTGCTCGAGCTTCTGGGGGCCGATTATGAAAAGCTGGCCGCCACCGGTGGTCAGCCGGTCGATGATCTGTTCGGAAGTGGCGTGGACGTCAGTTGGGATAGATTGGTAAAGTGTTTTCTCAGGACGGAACGGACTGCCTGATTTGCTCATCCGTATTGCTTGCCTGGCCTCAAGACCGGCGGAGGGCGTCCCGGAAATAGGTGGCGCAATACCTGCAGTAGTCAAGAGGGGTGTCGTCCAGCTCCGCAAGATTGCCGGAGAAGTGCATAAGGCATCTGGTGTCGTGACAATGTTCCAGATTAAAGAGGTGCCCCAGTTCATGCAGAGCCACCTTGACCGTCCGCTCAAGGATCTCCGCCGGCCTGGGTGAAGAACCGTCGTTTTTTTCCGACAACCTGAACGTGGAAACAAGCGCGATTTTTCCATTCTGTCGGGCTTCGCCATAGACGTGGGTGAAGATCGGAATGAAAAGATCGACATTCAGGACCGCGATGACTTTCCGGCAGTCGTCAAAGCTTCTGTTTTCAAGGTCCCGCAGAACGGCGCCGGCATCGTACTGCAACCGGTTTTCCGAAAAGGCATGCACCGGGTGGGCAAGGGGTGACAATATTTTTGGGGTGAGCTTCAGGTAACCGGAAACGTGCGCGGCGACGACTTTTACAGGAAGTTCAACGCCATCTCCGAGCGCGCATACTCCTATGGTGTGGTTTTCCAAAGGCATCGAATCACCCGTTTGCCGCAACCGCCGGCGCCTCGCGTTTCAACCCCAACCGCTTGATTTTCTTGTGCAGGGTGACCCGGTTTATCCCCAGTATGCCGGAAGCTTTGGTGACATTCCAGTTGTTTTCCTCCAGGACCTGGGCGATGTAATTATTTTCGATTTCCTTCAACGTCGGGTCTCTTTTGGAGATTCCGGGTTTGGATTGCAGGAAGGTAAAATCGTCCGCCCTGAGGGAGCGGGAGCGGGAGAGAACCACTGCCCGTTCGACCGCGTTTTCGAGTTCCCTGACGTTGCCGGGCCACGTGTAGCCCTTTAAAAGATCCAGCGTATCGGCAGAGACGTGATCAACGCGTTTGGCGGTTTCCTGACTGTACTTCTTGAGGAAATGTTGCAGCAGCAAGGGTATGTCCGATTTTCTTTCCCGCAACGGGGGGATATGAATGTGAATGACGTTAATACGATAGAAGAAGTCTTCGCGAAAACGGCCGACCCTGACTTCCTCTTCAAGGTTTCGTCGGGTTGCGGATATCAGGCGAAAGTCAACCACTTTGGGGTCCCGGCTGCCGAGACGGGTAATGGTCTTGTCCTCCAATACGCGCAGCAGGTCGATTTGCATTTTGGGGCTGATGTCACCAATCTCGTCTAAAAACAGCGTGCCGCCCGAAACGACTTCCAGAAATCCTTTGCGGGCGTGGGTGGCTCCGGTAAACACGCCCTTCTGGTGACCGAAGAGTTCACTCTCCAGCAGAGAATCGGGTATGGCGCCGCAGTTGATGGCGATAAACGGTTTCTGAGAACGACGGCTTTTGGCATGGATGGCTTTGGCGACCAGCTCTTTTCCCGTTCCGGTTTCCCCGGTGAGTAAAATAGAGGCGTCGCTTTCCGCTATTTCTGGAATCAGTTCGAACACCTTTTTCATCGCCACGGATTGTCCGATAATATTGTCAAACCGGGTCATCTTCTCCAGGCACCCCTTGAGGTAATTGTACTCCGCCGTCAGTTTCTTTTGCTGGGTTATTTTTTCCAGTGCCAACGAAAGCTGCTCCGGTTTGAACGGTTTGAGAAGATAATCGCTGGCGCCGGTCTTCATGGCCTTTACGGCCGATTCAATCGAACCGTATGCGGTGATGATGATCACCATGGTTTCAGGAAAGTCCGTTTTGATTTTTTCAAGAAGCTCGAGTCCGTCCATGCCGGGCATTTTGATGTCGACGAATAAAAGATCAAATGCGATCTCGTTCAGTTTTTCCAGCGCTTCGAAACCGGAGGCGGCGGTTTCCACCGGATGCCCGGATTTCGTGAACCAGTGATAAAATGATTCCCGGACGATCATTTCGTCATCGACAATCATGATGTGCATTTTTTCATCCATGGGAGCCTCCTTTCACCGAGTCGGGGCACTTGTGAAAAGCGGATAGAATCGGCGGCCTGTTGACCCATCCAAAAGAGGTTCAGGCCATCGGAAAACTCAAAATAAAAGCCGTTCCTTTGCCCACCCTGCTTTTGACGGCAATTTTGCCTTTGTGATTCTTGACAACGCCGTAAACGATCGACAACCCCAAGCCGGTGCCCTCTCCTTCGGGTTTGGTCGTGAAGAAAGGATCGTAGATGTGGTCGAGATCCGCTTTGGGAATTCCGCACCCGGTGTCTTTGACGGTGATGACACAGCGCTTCTGGTTCGGGTCCAACCGGCAGTGCACATAAAGGTCACCGCCTTCCGGCATGGCTTCGACGGCATTGAAGATCAGGTTGAGCAGGCATTGCTGCAAGCGATTGGTGTCACCGGTGATGCGCAAGGGGGACTCGGACAACTCGATGTCGAGGCGTATATTTTGAAGCGCGATCTTGTGGCGGGTCAACGAGATGACTGATTTGAGGATATCGTTGAGATCAATTTCTTTGTATTCGAGGGGTGATTCGCGGGAAAAGGTCAGAAGGCCGGAAACGATTTTTCCGCAGCGCTCCAGTTCTGTCGCCATGAGCGTCGTAAAATGCCGGCATTTATGTATTTCCTCGCGGTTCATTCGCTTTTTCGCCAACATCTCCTGCATGATGTGACTGAACGTCAGCAACCCTTGCAGCGGATTGTTGATTTCGTGGACGCAGCTGGCTACAAGCTTTCCGAGGGAAATCATCCGATCTTCCTGCACCATTTTTTTCAGGTCGGCTTTCAGTTCCGCCATCCGTTTGTTCCATCCGCTGTTTATTTTATCGGTGATATCCCGCCATATTTCGATGATGCGCAATATCTGGCCGGTCTGATCCTTGAGGGGATAGGTCACGATATTGGCGTAGGTCTGTCGTTCGGCGGTCGTCGGAAATTCGTGGATGACGTGGGCGGATTTGCCGGTCCTGAGCGTTTCGAGCATGGGACACGGCAATTCCGGTCTGGAGACGGAGCAGGGGGCGTTCAAACCGTAATAGGTCTGATAACAGGGGGTCCCGACAACCTCGGCCTTGGATTTGTTAACCATTTTCAAATACGCCTCGTTGGCTTCGGCAATGGTGTAATCCGTATTCAGCACGACGATGGCGGCATCGCTTTGCTGGATCAGAAAATCGGACGACATTTTTTCGAGGATGACCTGTTTTTCCGCCGATTTCAAGCGCTGGCTGAGGATGAATAGGTTTCTGATAAATTTGCCGATATCGTGCTCCAGCACCCCGACGCCCTTGGGCCGCATTTTTACAAGCTCCAGAAAGACATCCTCGTCGTTCGTCAGTTCGATGATGCCCTCCAGGTCCTTAATCTTGAATAAATCCCGAAAGTCATCCGTCGTGAAAATGCCCATTTTCCGGGCCAGCAGGAATCCTTCCGCGTTGGGGTCGAGATCACAAACCCCAACCACTTGAATATCCAGCAGCGGGAAAAAACCATTCTTTGCGGATTTGAGGAAAAACTTGCAGGCCCGTCCCCCACCGACGATGGCCAGTTTCAGGGGCAGTTTGCGGGGCAAATGATCGGCTGTTTCCGAAACCATTCGGCACTCCCAATGGGTAAAACCATTTATCTGGAGCGGTCATCGATGAAGGATCCCGGGAAGTGGGGCGCGCAGTGTCGTCATCAGCGGTTTGAGGCCAGAAACAGATGGGGCATCAAATCGTAACACGTCAATCAGGGCCAATGCGGAATACGAAAGACAGAGTTCGGTGTCAGTCTGACACCTGGATCCTTACGAAATGATCATAAAAGAGAAATTACAGCGCGTCAAGCCGTTGAATCCCGAAGACTTTCGGGGTCCGATATCCACCGAAATTTAGGCGTCAACCACCGGCACTGTTGCGCAACAAATGTTGCGCAACAGTGTTGCAAGGCGTTCCATTGGACGTCTCTCATCGGTTTGAGCCCTCACGGCGCAAGGGGTGTTGCATTCAGTGCAACATTTTAGGGAGGCTTTGCTGCTGTAAGATTGGATGCTTATGGCCATAACCGATTGATATTATATTAAAATTAAATATAGTGGCTGGCATGGCACGGAGTGTGCGTTATCAGGCGATACCGTCACAACTTGCGGCTGTTCGAGTTCCATCCACATCGATGGCGCAGAGGTGTCTCTTGTCCCCTGAGATGGAGAAAAAAAAGATTCTTGTCGTCGACGACGAACCGGAAATGCAGATTTTTTTGTCCAATCTGCTGCACACCTGCGGTTATGACGCCGTCATTGCGGAGAGTGGAACGGCGGAGTTGAGCGAGATCATCGCCGAAATTCCGGACCTTATTATCCTGAACATGATGCGCTACCGGGACCGTCAATCCCTGCTATACCGTATTCTCAAAACGGACGAAAAATTGAAGGCCATTCCGGTCATCATGCTATCCTCGCTTGATCGCAAGACCTTTTTTCATTTTCAACGCTTGAAAAAGTTTCCCGTCGGCGGCGCCCTGCCCGAGCCGGAAGCCTTTATCCTGAAACCTCCCGAAGCTGATGAACTGTTGCAGGTGGTGCAGACTTTGACAGGGTCCCTTAAATCGCAAACCGTTGAGGAGGAAGTGTAGTGAGGCTCCGTTTTCGAACTGACAGCCATCGGAGGAAGGCGTTTTCAGGCGGCCGATCCCTGCCGACAGCCGCCACTGCGCGAGTGAGAGACCCTCGCTTCAGCCGGAAAAGACCGGAATTCGCACACAAAAGGGGTTTTCCATGTCTGTAAAAATTGGTTTTTACATTTGCCATTGCGGGATCAACATCGCTTACAAGGTGCGGGTCGAGGAAGTGGCGGCGTTCGCGCACGAATTGCAAAATGTCGTCGTGGCACGCGATTACAAATTCATGTGCTCCGATCCGGGGCAGGCCATGATCGAAAAAGACATCCACGACTTCGGCCTCAATCGGGTGGTGGTGGCATCCTGTTCGCCGCGGTTGCACGCCAAAACCTTCATGGCGGCCTGCCAGCGGGCTGGCTTGAATCCCTATTATTTTCAGATGGCTTCTGTACGGGAACAGGTATCCTGGGTAACTGAAAACGAAGACGAGGCCACCGCCAAGGCCAAGAGTCTGGTGGCCGCGGCCATCAACCGGGTGAACTATCACGAAAGCCTCGAGGCCCGTGAGGCCGACGTGTACCCCGACATGCTGGTCGTCGGCGGGGGGATTGCCGGAATGCAGGCCGCGATCGATATCGGCAATTCCGGGCACAAGGTCTATCTGGTGGAAAAAGGGACCACCATCGGCGGTCACATGCTCCAGTTCGACAAGACCTTTCCCACCCTCGACTGCGCCGCTTGCATCGGTACGCCCAAAATGGTCGAAGTGGCTCAGAATGCGAACATCGAGCTGCTGTCCTACAGCGAGGTCAAAGACGTTTCCGGTTACATCGGCAACTACATCGTCACCATCCGCAGAAAACCGCGCTATGTCAAGGAGGGCATCTGCACCGGTTGTGGTGAGTGCGCCAAAGTCTGCCCGGTCTCCCTGTCCAATGAATGGGATGTCGGGCTTGGAGAACGCAAAGCCATCGGAAGGGCTTTTCCTCAAGCCATTCCGATTACCTTCAATATCGAAAAAAAAGACCGCGCGCCTTGTGTGACGACCTGTCCGGCCGGTATCAACGTTCAAGGGTACGTCCAACTGATCGGCCAGGGCAAATACAGGGAAGCCGTGCAGCTGATCATGGAGCGGCTGCCGCTGCCCGGTGTTCTCGGGCGGGTATGCCCGCATCCTTGTGAGACCCAGTGCCGGCGGGCGGAGATCGACACGGCGGTCGCCATCCGGAACCTGAAGCGCTTTGCCGCAGACCAGGTCGACCTGTCCGAACTGCCGCTGCCGGACATCACCGAGCGCAAGGAAAAGATCGCGGTGGTCGGTTCCGGCCCGGCTGGATTGACGGTGGCCTACTACCTGAGGTTGAAGGGGTACCAAATTACCGTTTTCGAGGCGCTTGAGGTGCTGGGCGGCATGCTCCGGGTCGGGATACCGGACTATCGCCTGCCTCCCGATGCCCTGGACCGTGAGATCGGATACCTCCTGCGCCACGGAATTGCGGTTCAAACCGGAAAACGGCTCGGACGTGATTTCAGCTTGACGGATCTCGAGCAACAGGGGTTCGACGCCGTCTTTTTGGCCATCGGTGCCCATCTCGGCCTCGGTACCGGCATCGCCGGGGAAGACGAATTTGGCGGGGTGATCAATGCGGTTGAATTCCTGCGGGAGGTCAACTTGGGATCCCGCAGGCGTCCCGGCGACACGGTCGTGGTCGTCGGCGGCGGCAACGTGGCGGTCGATGCGGCCCGGGTTGCCAGGCGTCTGGGGAGTGAATCGGTGAGTATCGTTTATCGGCGCAGCCGTGAAGAGATGCCGGCTTACGCGGAAGAGATCGCGGACGCTCTGGCCGAAGGCATACAAATTCATTACCTGACCGCTCCGGCGCGGATTGTCGGAAAAGACGGCCGTGTGACCGGGTTCGAGTGCATTCGCACCGAGCTTGGCCCGCCGGATGCCAGCGGACGACGCCGTCCTGTGCCGGTCAAGGGCTCCGAATTTGTGATGGAGTGCGATGCGGTCCTGCCGGCCATCGGCCAGCGGATCGATCTCAACTGGGCGGTGGACGGGTCCGGGCCCGAAGCCACGCGGCGCAGCACGATCCGGGTTCATCCTCACACCATGCAAACCTCTATTCCGTATGTGTTTGCGGCCGGCGATTCGGTTTCAGGTCCGGCCTCGGTGATCGAGGCCGTGGCGGCCGGCCACAAGGCGGTTGCGGCGATCGAGCGCTTCATCAACGGGGAAAATTTGGACGCCTATGCCGCCGAGATGGAGATGCGGCCGCCGCCCGGCACCGATTGGGCGGACATCCCCCGAAACATTGGCCCGGAAATGAGGGCGCAATCCCGTCATTTAGGAGTCGCCGAAAGGATGTCCTCTTTTGCCGAGGTCGATCGCAGCTTCACGGAAGCCGACGCCCGTCGTGAAGCCCAGCGCTGCCTGAACTGCGGTATCTGCTGCGAGTGTATGGAGTGTGTGCGGGCCTGCGAGGCGGTGGCTATCGATCACGGCATGACGGAACAGGAGGTCCAGGTCAAAGTGGGCAGCATCATCCTGGCCACCGGGTACGATACTCTGGATCCGACGCCGATGAAACCCTTTGGTTACGGCGTCTATCCCAATGTCTTCACGGCCCTGGAGTTCGAGCGCCTGAGCAACGCCACCGGTCCCACCGGAGGGAAAATACTGATTCGCGACGAAAACGGGGCATTGACAAGCTCGCCCCGGAGTGTGGCCCTGCTGCACTGTATCGGCAGCCGGGACGTGAACTACCACGAATACTGTTCCCGGGTGTGCTGCATGTACGCGTTGAAATACACTCATTTAATCAAGGAAAAAGTCGGTCACGACACCAAAGTCTACGATTTTTACATCGACATGCGCTGTTTCGGCAAAGGCTATGAGGAGTTCTATCGCCGCTGCCAGGAAGAGGGCACGATTTTCATTCGGGGCAAAGTGGCCGAGATAACCGACCAGGCCATGCGACCCGAAGAGCAGGGTAAATTGATCGCCATCGGCGAAGACACTTTGCTGGGCCGCCGGGTGCGGGTGCCGGTCGACATGGTGGTCCTTTGCACCGCCATAGAGGCGCGGCACGACGCCGGCGAAGTGGGACGCCTGTTTGGGGTCAACCAGGGCGCCGATGGATTTTTCCTGGAAGAGCACCCCAAGCTGGGGCCCCTCAACACGGCTACCGACGGGGTTTTCCTGGCCGGATGCTGTCAAAAGCCGATGGACATTCCCGATACGGTTTCCCAGGCCTCGGGCGCGGCCGGCAAGGCCTTGTCCCTGGCAACGCTTGGTAAGGTCGAAGTGCCGCCCACCATTTCCTGGATCGATCCGGATATCTGTATCGGCTGCCAGGTCTGCATCGGTCTCTGTCCGTATGGCGCGATCGAATTCAACGAGCGCACGGGGGTGTCCGAAGTGAATCCGGCGGTGTGCAAGGGGTGCGGGAGTTGCTCCGGGTTTTGCCCGAGCGGTGCCGCCCGCAGTCGACACTTCAAGAGCGAGCAGATCTTTGCGGAGATCGACGGCATCATGGATGCCATCGCAAAGGTGGGGCAATGAGGGGGATCAGTTTGGTCAGTTAGTTCAGTTTAGCCCGTTGGCCCGTTACGGCCCGTGGGTCAATCAACACACCGGAAAAGAGGAGCCACCCATGTCCGATTTCGAGCCAACCATCATCGCTTTCGTGTGCAACTGGTGCACTTACACAGCTGCAGATCTGGCCGGCACGTCCCGGCAGGCCTACCCCCAAAACGTCAGGATGATCCGGGTGATGTGCACCGGCATGGTCGACCCGCAGTACATCATCAAGGCGCTGCTGGAGGGGGCCGACGGCGTGTTGGTGAGCGGGTGCCATCCCGGGGATTGCCATTACATCAACGGCAACTTCAAAGCCCGGCGCCGGATCAAACTGCTGAAGGAGATTCTGCCCCGGTTCGGCTTCGAACCCGAACGGCTCAGGCTGACCTGGATCGGTGCCAGCGACGGCATTCAGTTTGCCGAAACCATGCGCGAACTGGTGGCCCAGGTGAAAACGCTCGGGCCGACCCAGGCAAAACTAAAGATGGTAATTTAATTTTATGCCGCGCTAAACGGCGCGGCATAAAATTAAATTTAAAGAAAAGCAAAAGGAAAAAAATAATGGCTTCAGCGAAGATCGAAGTGAAAGATCAGGACATATTGGAGGCTTTGAGGCAATTGCTTGGATCGATTTTGCGGATAGACGACGTCAAAGCGCTGCTTGTTCCCAGCCGATTGCCCATGAAGCAGATGGTGATGCCGATGCTGATCACGGATCCGGACCGACTGGACGGAATCGATCCGCTGGCGCCGGCGTTTCCGATGAACACCGCCAAGGTGGTGTCGAAACTCTCGCGCAAACCGGTCGGCGGAACAATTGTGGTGGTCATGCGACCCTGCGAAATCCGCGCGTTCATCGAACTGGTCAAATTGAAACAGGGACGTCTGGAGGAGCTGATCATTCTGGGCATCGACTGTCTGGGGGCCTTTCGCAATGCGGACTATCTCAGGCTTGCCGGGGGCGACAGCCCGCTGATAAGTCTCGAATTCTGCCGTAGTGCGCTGGCCGGCAAAACCGGGACGGAAGAAGGAATCGATATCGCCCCGGCCTGCCGGGCCTGCGAATATCCGGTGGCCGAGGGTGCCGATGTCGTTATCGGACTGCTGGGCGTGGATGTCGACGACCACCTCTTGCTGCAGTCCCAAAGTGAAAAAGGGAGCAACCTGTTGAGTCGACTGGATTTACCGTCGGCCCCAACCGAGAAAAACCGCGAACAGGTCATTGCCGACCTTGTGGCCCGGCGCAGCGCCTATCGCGACGAAATGTTCAGCGCGACCGGTCAAGCCGTGCAAGACCTGGAGCGGCTGACCACCTATCTGGCCGGCTGCGTTAATTGCTACAACTGCCGGGTGGCCTGCCCCGTGTGCTACTGCAAGGAATGCGTCTTCGTTACCGATGTGTTCAACCACGAACCGATCCAGTATCTGCAGTGGGCCCAGCGCAAAGGGATGATAAAAATGCCGACCGACACGGTTTTTTATCACCTCACCCGCCTGGCGCACATGAGCACGGCCTGTGTGGGTTGTGGCCAGTGTTCCAACGCCTGTCCCAACGACATTCCGGTGATGGAACTCTTTCGGACGGTCGCCCAAAGCACCCAGCAGGCATTCGATTACGTGGCGGGCCGCAGTGTCGACGAGAAACCGCCGTTGTCCGAGTTCAGGGAGAACGAATTCAACGAGGTGGTTGGGATCGAGATGAGAGAGGTTGAGCCGGTTAAGCCAGTTAGGCCAGTTTAGCCGGTGAGTGTCAGATAAACATCAATTCTCGAAAAACTGTCCGGTTTACCGGCGGCAGATTAAGCGAACCTGACAGAGATCACGGGCCAACGGGCAAACGGGCTAAACCGGCTCAACTGACCAACCGGCTAAACCGGCTTGGAGGTATTATGCCTAGGAAAATTGGAAGCGCTTTGGTCGTCGGTGCCGGCATAAGCGGCATTCGCGCGGCACTCGATCTGGCCGAAACAGGATACGGGGTCACCCTAATCGACCGCGCACCGCATCTGGGCGGGATTCTCAGTCAGCTGGACTATCAGTTTCCCACGGATCACTGCGGCATGTGCAAGATGCTGCCTCTGGTCGATCGCGACGCGTCTTCCCAGTACTGCCTCCGCAAGGGATTGTTCCACGAGAACATCGAGATTCTGCTGTCCACCGAGCTGATATCCGTCGCGGGCGAAGCCGGCAATTTCGACGTGACGCTGCGCCAGAAACCGAGTTGGGTCGATCCGGCGCTGTGCATCGGGTGCGGCGACTGCGCGTCGGTTTGTCCGGTGACGGTCCCGGATGCTTTCAACTCCGGGATGGTTAGCCGTAAAGCCATCTACCTTCCGGTGCCCCATGCCATACCGAATCCGTATGTGATCGACTTCAGTGTGTGTAGCCGCTGCGGCGCCTGCGAAAAAGTGTGCCCGACCGGTGCCATCCGGATTTCCGAGCAGGAACGCAAGAAATTCCGAATTCTGGTGGTGGACGATGAACTGATTGTGCGTGACTCCTTGAAGGAGTGGCTCGAAGAAGAGGGTTTTTCCGTCGATATGGCTGAATCCGGGCCTGATGCGCTAAAACGGTTGGCCGAAGGTCCCTATCACCTCATGCTGACCGATATCAAGATGCCCGGCATGGACG
Source organism: uncultured delta proteobacterium (assembly GCA_963787235.1). Classification (GTDB taxonomy): domain Bacteria; phylum Desulfobacterota; class Desulfobacteria; order Desulfobacterales; family SG8-13; genus JARFQH01. The sequence goes on along the minus strand of CAWBCG010000068.1, from coordinate 7,915 downwards.
GGGTCGAGGTTCTGCAAAAAGCCAAAGAATCCTGTCCCGATCTGTGTGTGGTCATGATGACGGCCTATGCCACGGTCGAAACCGCGGTCGAGGCCATGAAAACCGGCGCCCTCGATTACCTGGTCAAGCCCTTCGACCCCGATAAGCTGATTCCCATGGTCCTGCGCATCTACGAGGACCTGGAGGCCGCCTTGGGCCGCCGGTTGAACGTCGGAGCCTTGGTGCTCTGCGGCGGGACTTCTTATTACGATCCGTCCCAAGGTAAAAACACCTTCGGCTACGGGATCCTGCCGGGGGTCGTCACCAGTCTGGAGTTCGAAAGGATCTTCAGCGGCACCGGTCCCAGCGGCGGTCGCCTGGTGCGACCCGGGGATGAGAGGCCGGTTCGGAAGGTGGCTTGGGTGCAATGTGTCGGCTCGCGGGATCTGCAGTCCGATGCCGATTTCTGCTCGAATGTCTGCTGCATGTACGCCATCAAGGAAGCCGTGGTGGCGAGGGAAAAAACCGGCGGCGCCCTCGAAACAACCATTTTTTACATGGATATGCGCACCTTCGGAAAACCGTTCCAGCGCTATCGCGACCGGGCGGAGACCCAAGGCGGTGTTCGCTTCGAAAGGGGACGCGTTCATTCGGTGATGCACGACGACAGCAGCGGCGATCTGATCATTCGATATGTCGATACCGGCGGCCTTCTGCATGAATCCCGTCAGGACATGGTGGTCCTGGCCGTCGGGCAGCGACCGGCGACCGGTTCGGCGACATTGGCCGAGATGCTCGACATCCCACTAAACAGTTGGGGCTTTGGGCAGACGGTGCCGTTTTCCCTCACCCGGACGACGCGCGACGGGGTTTTGCTGGGAGGGTCTTTTTCAGGGTTGAAGGACATCGGAGAATCGGTCACGCAGGCGTCCGCAGCCGCGCTTGCGGCCTCTCGGACCATTCACGGCGCCGGCGGCGGGCTGGCCCCCGAGCCGGAAGCCGAAAAAGAGTTTAGAGACGTTTCGCGGGAGGTGCCCAGAATCCTGGTGATCATCTGCTCCTGCGACGGGACCCTGGCGGAAGCCTCCGTGGTGGACGAGCTGAGGCGGCAGGTGGCCGCCGATCCACTGGTGGTGGGGGTGGAGATCATCGACAGAACCTGTACGGCCGAGGGATGGAATGACTTGGTCGAACGGGTGGAAAGTCGCCGGCCGAATCGGGTTCTGATCGGTGCCTGCCTGCCGTATGTGTATGCCCGTAAGATCCGGCAGTTGGCGCGCAAAGTCGGCCTTTATCCGTCTTTGATGGACGTGGTGGATATTCGCTCGTTGAATATCCCGCAGTCTGCCGACGTCCTGTCTTCCCAGTCGCATGGCGGCCCTTCTGTCAACCGGCTGCGTTCCGTGCTGGAAATGGGGCTGGCCCGTTTGAAGCGCGTCGATCCGTCACCGACGGTTTCGGTGCCGATTCAGCAGCGCGCACTGGTGGTGGGGGGCGGTATTGCCGGCATGACGGCGGCCCTGGCGATTGCCGATCACGGTTTCCCGGTGGAGATCATCGAGAAGGCCGATCGACTCGGCGGCAACCTGAACTGGCTCAAACAGACATTAGAAGGGCAGCCGATCCAAGACTTGCTGGCAGAAACCGGACAGAAGGTGGAAAAACATCCCATGGTGTCGGTGCGCACCGGCAGCCGGGTTTTGGCCGCCTATGGGAATGTGGGACAGTTTTACACGACGATTGAAAACTCGGGGGGTGCGGTAGAGACGCTCGAGCACGGCGTCACGATTCTGGCCACCGGCGGCGACGAGGCCCGCACGACATCCTACGGTTTCGGTACCAGCCCGGCCATCATCACCCAGAAGGAGCTGGAACACAAGTTGGCCGACCGTTCCATCGACCCGCAGGTCCTCGACACCGTGGTCATGATACAGTGCGTCGATTCGCGCGAAGAACCACGCAATTACTGCAGTCGGGTGTGTTGCGCCTCTGCTCTCAAACATGCCTTGCAGATGAAGGATCAGAATCCAAACATCGCCGTGTATGTGCTGTATCGCGACATGATGACCTATGGTTTTACGGAAACCTACTACACCCAGGCGCGCAAAAATGACATCGGTTTCATCCAGTACAGTCTGGAAAACAAACCGCGGGTTGAGGTCAACCAGGGCGCTGTAACGGTGAACGTCTTCGAGCCGATCATCGGCAAGACCATCGAGATCAGCACCGATCTGCTGGTTCTGGCCACCGGCGTTGTTCCGGATCTTCCGGCCGATCTTGCCGCCGCTTATGGAATCGACCGCGACATGGATGGGTTCTTCCAGGAAGCCGAGTCGAAGTGGCGACCGGTCGATGCGCTCAAGGAGGGGGTCTTCGCCTGCGGTCTGGCGCACTCGCCGCGCTCGATCGCCGAATCGATCGCCACCGCCGAGGCCGCGGCCCAGCGCTCTCTGCGACTTCTAAACCGCAAGAACCTTCCGGCCGGCAAAGTTCTGGCACGGGTTCATCACAGTCTCTGCTGCCTTTGCGAGCGGTGCATCGAGGCCTGTCCCTATGGCGCCCGCATGCTGGATGTCGATCAGCAGAAGGTGATCGTGAACCCGCTCATGTGTCAGGGCTGCGGAAGCTGTGCGACCGCGTGCCCGAACAAGGCATCGGTTTTGGAGGATTTGCGGCAAGAGCAGATGTTCGATGTCATCGACGCGGCGCTCCTCTGAAGGAGGGAGGATGGGTGCCTATTTGCTATTAACCGCCACAGGGTCACCACAAATTCCCTCTCCCTGGGGAGAGGGTTAGGGTGAGGGGATAAAATCGACGATATCCTTCAACCGGCCAAACGGGCATAACCGGCTCAACCGGCCTTTGTACGTAAATTCTCATGCACCGTGGCGGCCCAAAGGGCCAGGGCATTTATGAGGGGATATGACATGACGACGAAAGTCAAAGGCGAAATCGATTTTTCAGACGAGGCGGGCAGCGATGATTTGGCACCGGTTCGAAAGATGGTGCAGGCCTGCATCCAGTGCGGCACCTGCACGGGATCCTGTCCCAATGAATTTGCGATGGATGCCACCCCCCGCCGGCTCTGGCGGTTGGTGCTGACCGGCCAGAAAGAAGAGATTTTCCAGAGCAAGACCTTCAGCCTGTGCTCCGCCTGTTATTACTGCACCCTGCGGTGTCCCCGTGGGTTGCCGCTGACAGAGGCCATGGGGGCGCTCAAACAGATAGCCGCGCGGGAAGGCCTGTCCCAACACCGGCAGAGCGTCCTCTTCTACAAGAGCTTTATGGAGAGCGTGCGGCGCCATGGCCGGGTCAGGGAGATGGAATTCATGACGCTCTACTTCAACGCCATGAAGAATCCCCTGTTGCCGCTGCGGTTTGCGGCGCTGGGCATGAAACTGATGCTGAAGGGAAAAGTCCCCCTGCAAATTCCTTCCAAAGGCAACGGCGCACTGGCAGCGCTGTTCCGGAAGGCCGCGGAACTGGAGGAGGCCCCATGAAATATTTATACTACCCCGGTTGTTCCCTCGAAGGTTCGGCCCGCGAATACGATCTGTCCACACGCGCCTTCCTGACCGCGATCGGGGCCGAACTGGTGGAAATCGAGGACTGGACCTGCTGCGGCGCCAGCGCCGCCGAAGCCGTCAGCCAGAACTTGGCGTTGGCTCTGCCGGCCCGCAACCTGGCACTGGCGGAAAAGATGGGCGGGAGCAATGAGATCCTGGTGCCGTGCAGCGCCTGTTATCTCAACCTCAAGGCCGTTGAAGAAAAGGTTAAGCACGATGCCGACCTCTTGGATCGGATCAATGCGATCCTCGCCGTGGAAGGGCTGCATTTAACGGGACGGGTTCGCGTTCGGCACCTGCTGGAAGTGATCGTGCGGGACATCGGCCCGGATCTGATCGCCAAGAAAACCGTACGGCCCCTGGAGGGGTTGTCGATCGCACCCTATTATGGCTGCCAGTGCCTCAGGCCTTATTCTGTTTTCGATGATCCGGAAGCGCCGCAGTCGATGACCCCCATCCTCGAAGCCGCAGGAGCGGCGGTCCATCACTGGGACATGGGCGGCAAATGCTGCGGGGCCTCGCACATGAATACCAAAATGGCGGTCGGTATGGAGCTGGTTCGTTCGATCCTCTCGCGCGCCAGGGGGGCCGATGCCGTCGTGACGGTCTGCCCCATGTGCCAGATGAACCTGGAGGCCTACCAGGGCAAGATTTCGAAATTAGACGGTAAGAACCTTGCCGTTACCGTTCTCTACCTGCCGCAACTGCTGGGACTGGCACTGGGTCTCTCCGAGCAGGAGGTGCGGCTGGATTTGAATCTGGCCGTGACGGCCGGCTTTCAGAAAAAACTGCGGCATGCCGAACCCGTTTCCGCTTGAGCAGGGTTTCAGGGCGGCCATCCGGCCGAACAGCGTCGGGGGAATCGATAGCGGCATATTAGTATGGTCAACTTAATCAAATATTTTCATCATCGACTGGTCACCAAGCTCATCCTGACCGTAGGATTGACGCTGTTGCTGTCGATTTCGACCTGGGCTTACTTCAATATCGATTACCAGAAAGAAAAGCTCATGGACGAGATCGTCCAGTCGACCGACCGGCTGACCAACACCATCAAGCTCGGTGCCCATTACTCGATGATGCTCAACTCCCGCGACGACATCAACCAGATCATCAACAACATCGCGCGTCAGAAGGAGATCGAGAATATCCGCATCTACAACAAAGAGGGGGAGATAAAGTTTTCAAATGAGACGTCGGAAGTCGACCGCATGACCAACATCAAGGCCGAAGCCTGCGACATCTGTCACCGCACCGAACCGCCGCTGACCGACCTGAAGGCCAGCGAGCGGATCCGGATCTTCAATTCGCGCAAAGGCTACCGGCTGCTCGGCATCATCAGTCCCATTCGCAACGAACCGGGGTGTGCCACCGATGCCTGCCATGTTCATCCGGAGGGCAAGAAGATACTCGGCGCGCTCGATGTCGTGGTCTCGCTGCGGGAAACCGACAACGAGATCCTGACGGCGGAAAAAGGGATTATCGGGCTGGCGATGGTGCTGTTTCTGCTGACCTCCACCATCATCTTCATCATCGTCCTGAAGTTCGTCAGCCAGCCGGTAAAGAGGCTGATCGACGGAACGCGGCAGATCGCCAAGGGTGACCTGAACACCAAGGTTGACCATCGACCAGGCCGACGAGATGGGGCAGCTGGCGGTGGCCATCAACCAGATGGGCGAGGAAATCCAGAAAAAACAGGCCGAGCTGAACCAGCAGAGAAACGAGTACCAGACTCTGTTCGAACGCACGCCTTGCATGATCACGGTGCAGGACCGTGACTACGGGCTCCTGCGGTACAACCAGGATTTCGCCGAGAGATTCGATCCGCGGGTCGGCGATCACTGCTACAGGGCCTACAAGGGACAGGGCATAAATGTGTCAATTGTCCGGTCGAGCGGACCTTCATTGACGGGCTGCCCCACTTCGGAGAAGAATCGGGTGTCAACAAAGACGGCACCGAGCCCACTGGATCTTTCAGACATCTCCGATTATAGACGCCGACGGACAAATCGTGGCGGCCATGGAGATGAGCCTGGACATCACCGAACGTAAATTGCTCGAAAAGAAATTGGAAAAGTCGGAACGCAAATACCACGAAATCTTCAACAATATCCCCAACCCCGTCTTTGTGCTCGATTTCGACACGCTTGAAATTCTCGATTGCAACGAAAGTGTTACGACCGACTACGCTTTTACGAGAGACGAGGTTCTCAACACTTCCTTTCTGGACCTGTTCGCGGAACAGAATAAGGAGAAATACAGGCGCCTGCTGCGGTCCTCGACAATGCTGAATCAGGTCAAGCACAAGGGCAAGGGGAACAAAACCCTTTTCGTCAACATCCGGATCTCGCCCTCGGACTTTCCCGGCAAAAAAGTCCTGCTGATCACGACAAGCGACATCACCAAGCGTCTGGAAGCCGAGCAGCAGTTGATTCAGGCCAGCAAAATGGCCACCCTGGGCGAGATGGCGACCGGGATCGCCCACGAGTTGAATCAGCCGCTCTCGGTGATCAAGACCGCCAGCAGTTTCTTCGTGAGGAAAATAAACAAGGGCGAAGACATAGACCATCAGATTCTGCATTCGATGCTGAATAAAGTGGACAAAAATGTCGACCGGGCGAGCAACATCATCAACCATATGCGGCAGTTTGCACGCAAATCGGATTTGTCCCTGGATAAGGTCCAGGTGAACGATGTCCTGAAAAACGCCTTCGACATCTTCAGCCAGCAGTTGAAAGTCCGGGGTATCGAGGTGGTGTGGGATATTGACGGCACGCTGCCCAAGATACTGGCCGACCCCGGACGGTTGGAGCAGGTCTTTATCAATTTGCTGCTGAATGCCAGGGATGCGATCGAGGAAAAAAGTGCCGGCAGGAGCGAGTCGGGAGAAAAGATAATCACGCTCAAAACCTGGCAAGACGGTCAGCAGGTTGTCGCGGAAGTGCGGGACACCGGTGGCGGAATTCCCAAGACCATCGAAGACAAACTCTTCGAACCCTTTTTCACCACCAAACAGGTGGGGAAGGGGACCGGTCTTGGGCTGTCCATCAGCTACGGAATTGTCAAGGACTGCGGCGGCGATATCAAGGCCGTTTCCCGAGACAATGGGGGGGCCGTTTTTTATGTTACCTTTCCCATTCCGCCCACCCGGAAAACGACTGCAACCGACGACCACCCTCACGAGCAGATGCCGGAAGGGCCCATGACCGGCGCAAGGGAAACCTCATGACGAAGGAAGAAGGAAAAAAGTGGCCTATCTTACTGGTGGATGACGAAGAGGACATCCGCGATGTGCTCAGTGTGTCGATTGCGGACATGGGCTATACGGTCCATGAGGCCGAAACCGGTGAGCAGGCCGTCGATATTTTCCGGCAAATCGATCCGCCGATCGTGATGACCGACATCAAGATGCCGGGAATGGACGGGATCGAACTGCTTAAAAAAATAAAGCGCGAAAACCCGGAAGCCGAGGTCGTGATGATCACCGGACATGGCGATATGGAACTGGCGATAAAGAGCCTGAAGTTCGAAGCCACCGATTTTATCACCAAGCCGATCAACGTGGAGGCGCTGGAGATCGCCCTGAAACGGGTACAGGACAAGATCGTCATGAAACGGCAGCTCAAGGCTTACACCCAGAATCTCGAGGCGCTGGTGCGCGAAAAGACCGAGCTGCAGGACCACCTGTCATCCCTCGGTCTGATGATCGGTTCGATCTCCCACGGGATCAAGGGGTTGTTGACCGGACTGGACGGCGGTATGTACCTCGTTGAATCCGGGTTTTCCAAGGAAAACCAGGACCAGATCAAAGAAGGATGGGAAACGGTCAAGCTGATGGTCGATCGCATCCGCAAGATGGTCCTTGACATTCTCTACTTTGCCAAGGAAAGGGACCTGCGCTGGGAACGAGTCGACCCCCTTAGCTTCGCGGAGGACCTCGCCGCCACTTTTGCGCCCAAGGCCAAGAATCAGGATATCGAGTTTGTCCGGGAATTCGATGAGACGGTCGGTGAGTTCGAGATCGATGCCGGCTACATTCATTCGGCCTTGACGAACATTCTCGAAAATGCCGTGGATGCCTGCACCAAGGATGCCGCCAAGACCTACCACAAGATCGTTTTCGGCGTTCGCCAGGATGCAAACCACGTGATTTTTGCCGTATTCGACAACGGAATCGGCATGGATCCCGACACCGTTTCCAAGCTCTTCACTCCTTTTTTCTTTCAAAGGTCGCCGCGGAACCGGTCTGGGACTGTTTATCTCCCACAAAATCGTCCGGCAGCACCGCGGTGAGATCCAGGTCAAATCCACCCCCGGTCAGGGAACGCTTTTCACGGTCAAGATTCCGAAAACACTGCCGGAGTCGGTGA
>CAWBCG010000067.1:0-6811 GCA_963787235.1 uncultured delta proteobacterium | reverse complement strand
GGCAAACCGGCCGGAGCTGTAAAATATTTTTGGCAAGTGGCGCTGGAAGAAATCGAAGGCAGCATGCAGCACGAATACGCCAAGCGGTTTGTCGATGTCATCGAGGAAAAGTCCAAGGGACAAATTCGCTGCACCATTCATTTTTACGGGGAACTCGGTACGTCCGGAGAGATTACCGAACTTCTACAGAATGGAGACCTCCAGTTCGCGTTTCAATCCCCGGGACACCTCGGATCCTATATCCCCGAGGTACAGGTCTTCTCCATTCATTATCTTTTCCCGACGGAATTCAAGCAACTCGAGAAGATTCTGCGCAAGGGACCGAACACGTACAAGACCCTCCAAAAATATTACCACGATAAAAACCTCGACCTTCTTTCCATCATCGAGGAGGGCTGGCAGATCTGGACGGCCAACAAGCCCTTGCGCCAACCGGCCGACTTCGACGGCATTACGTTTCGAGTGATGTCATCGCCTCTTCTCATCACGGCCTACCGTTTCTATGGAGCGTATGTCATTACGGTCCCCTACAGCGAAATCTTCACGGATCTCGAACTGGGTCGTATCGACGCCGAAACCCAGCCCTTTTTTGCCATTCAGGAAATGAAATTCTACGAAGTCCAGAAGTATATGATCAAGGCCCGCCAGTTGCCGTTTATCAGTACATTTGCCGCCAATTACGCGTTTATCAAGCGACTGCCGCCGGACATCCGCGCCTTGGTCGATGACGCAATTGAAGCCGCCAATGATTATATTTTTGATTTGGAGCCGCGATTGAACGAAAAGCGCAAACAGATGATCATGGAGGCCAAACCGGCTATGCAGTACATCGAACTGACGGATGAAGAGATCGACGGATTTAGGAAAATGTCCGAGCCCCTCCGCCAGAAGTATCTGGAAATAGGCGGCAAAGGAGCCGGAGACGTCTTGGATGCGGTGATCAAAGACCTTGAATGGGCAAAAGGGAACTGATTTAGGATTAAAAACATGCGTAAAAATTTGATATTCAACCAGGATGAATACCAGCGGCGGATCCGCAAGACAAAGGAATCGATGGACAAAGTCGGCATGGAACTGCTGCTCGTCATGGATCCGGCCAACATGAACTATCTGACCGGCTACGACGGGTGGTCGTTTTACGTGCATCAAGGCGTCGTCGTCTCCCTGGATGAGTCGGAGCCGTTCTGGTTCGGGCGGGAGCAGGATTCCAACGGTGCCAAAATGACGAGCTGTCTCTCGAATGACTGCATTTTCGGATACCCTGACCACTACGTCCAATCTCGTTACACCCATACCATGCGCTGGGTGGCGGCTCTTTTAAGAGAGAAGGGCCTGGACAAAAAACGGTTCGGACTGGAGATGGACGGGTACTGGTTCAATGCCAAAATGTATGTCACCCTTTTGGAAGAGCTGCCTCAGGCCTCGCTGACCGACGGCACCAATCTGGTGAATTGGGTCAAAACCGTCAAATCACCGGTTGAGATCGAATACATGCGCCAAGCGGCTCGAATCTGTGAAAAGGTCATGCAAACGGCCATCGACGCCATCGCTGTCGGCGTCCGGGAGAAGGATGCGGCGGCAAAAGTCTCTGCCGCCCAGATCGCCGGTACGGATGAATTCGGCGGCTCGTCACCGGCGATCTTTCCGATCATGCCGTCGGCCGAACGAACTTCCACCGCGCACCTGACATTCGACCCGGACCGCCTTTATCAAAAAAACGACGTGGTTCTACTCGAACTCTGCGGCGCCCGATACCACTATCATGCACCGCTGTCCCGCACGGTATACTTAGGGGAACCACCGCAGGACCTTCGCAAAACCGCCGAGGGTGTGGTCCAGGGGCTACAAGAAACGCTGGCGTTCATCCGCTCCGGCGTGACCGCCGAAGAAGTTGAAGAACGCTGGCGCAAGGCCATCGCTCACACCGGTGTCGTCAAACCGTCCCGTGTGGGGTACTCCTACGGGCTGAACTATGTCCCGGACTGGGGGGAACACACGATCAGCCTCAGACCCGGCGATAAAACAGTACTGGCACCGGGAATGACGCTTCACTTCATGCCGGGGATATGGCTCGACACGTATGGATTTGAGTGCAGTGAACCCATACTGGTGACGGAAACCGGATGCGAGAAATTTATCGAGTTTCCCCAGAAACTGTTTGTAAAATGACGACAGTCCCGTCGTAAAATTCTTTTTAAAGGTGAAAAATAATGGAAAAAGAAATCATTTACACCGAAAATGCACCCGAACCCGGGCCTTACTCCCAGGCCGTCAAATATGGCAATCTGATTTTTGTAGCGGGCCAGACCTCGGAAGATCCCAAAACCAACCGCGTGGTTCACGGCAGCGTGCCTGAACAGACGACCATCATCCTGAACAACATCAAAACCATCCTGGAGGCGGCCGGTTCAGGAATGGAACGGGTTTTACGGGCCGATGTGTTCATCTCGTCCATGGACGTCAAGGATGAAATGAACAAGGTCTACCGCGAATTCTTCCCCAAGAATCCACCGGCGAGAAACTGTGTCGCCGTGGCCGGAATCGATGACGGTCTGGACGTCGAGATCGAAGTGATTGCCGCCGCCGATTGACCGGCTCTACAGCGGTGGTCATGAACGCAACAAGTCGAACGCCCGAAAATCGTGCTATCCGCCGTTAAAAGAGAACCTCCGGGAGCTGAAATTGAAACATCTGATCACCTATTGTTCACCCAAATATTTTATTAGCCCGATACAGGTCGGTTATTGACAGACCTTCTGAAGGCTGCTCACTTATCAAATCATCCGGATCCGTCAGGAAGACGTCGCGGTGAATGACGGCAGCGGATCGTGGCTCCTCAAATACGACTTAAAATAATAAAATATAATAAAAATAATTGGTTAAGATGTCTTCCGCGCATCTCCACGGCAGGGCTGTCGTTGACATGACGCCCGTTTTTTTCTATAATTCTTCACGACACCGGTGATGTTCGCCGGTTTTTTTTTGCTGATCCCCTTTATATAAATTATGGTGCGATTGAAAAAGTTTCCTTCAGCCTCTTTAATCATCATTCTTTTGACCACGCTGGTGATTCTGGGGAAGATCTTCTTCGATACGGACCCGTTCCCTTCTCAGGAATACAAAATTTACGATTGGATGTCACGGCTGCGCAAGAGACCCACTGCCTCCCCGGTCGTTATCCTGGCCATAGACGATAAAAGCATCCGAAGTATCGGCAGCTGGCCCTGGCCGCGCTCTTACATTGCCGGAATGATCGAGCAGCTTTCCGACTACGGCGCCCACACCATGGGGATCTCGCTGTTATACCCCTCGAAAGAAGTGAATCCCGGGTTAGTGGAAATTCAGGACATCAAGGAAAAATGGCATGAAATCCCCACAAAGGCCAGGCAACCATCCGCTGCAATTATCGAGACCGTTCTCACCGAAGCTGAAAAAAAGCTCGATCATGATACCCAACTCATTTCAGCGGTCCGAGCCGCCCGCAATGTGATATTGCCGATTCGATTTGCCATGGGGTCGGCTCATCAACTTCCGCCCGCCTCGCTGTCAAAGTGGTTGGAAATAAATTCGGTTAATCCCAAAAACGTCCCGGATGCACCGCGGGGACCGATCAATGGATACGGACGGATCGGGGAGTTGTTACGGCAGCGGCGGATCGTCGCCGGGCAGCTCTACGAACCCTACGACGAGCTGTCGAGGAAAGCCGGCGCCGTAGGGCATATGAATCTGATCTCCGAGGCGGACGGCATCGTTCGCAGAATACCCTTGCTGATACGCTATCAGGACAGGAATTTTCCAGCCTTTGCCCTTCAGGTGGCGCGAAAATATCGGGGCATACCGCTGAGGGATCTAAAAGCCACCGCTACCGGGCTGGATTTAAAAAAAGGGCAAATTCCCACCGATAAAAATTATCGCATGTACATCGACTTCAGCGGTCCCAATGCCAACCTTCAGCGGTTTTCATTTATCGATGTCATCAACGAAAAAGTACCGGCCGAATTCTTCCGCCAGAAGGTCGTCTTGCTCGGCCTTACGGCCGAAGAGTGGTCACCGCACTTTAAAACGCCGCTTATGTCCGAGGCGTCTGCCTTGGATATCGAAGCCAGTGCGGTGGAAAATATGATCAATGGAACGTATATCTCGAGACCCGATTGGGTCTTTTTTCTGGAAATAGCGGTATTGCTGTATTTTGGTGTCTTTCTCTGGCTGGTCATTCCCAGGGTCAGTCCGCGGATTGGCGCCCTGATTTTGGGCCTCTTTTTGCTGACCTGGATGGCAACGAGCGGGTTCCTGTTTTTCACCAAGGGCATCTGGCTGAAAATCCTCGCTCCGATGGCGCTTGCAATGGTCGGCTTCACCCTTACGAGTCTCACCCGGCGCCGGTACGAAAAGCAGTCTGAAAATACCGAACTGAATAAAAGTCTGGGCTTGGCCCTGCAAGGACAAGGCCTGTTGGACATGGCCTTTGAGAAATTTGTCAAATGCCCGATTGAAGACAAATCCGTGCGGGAACTGCTGTACAATTTGGGGTTGGACTTTGAACGCAAACGGATGTTCAACAAAGCCTTGGCCGTCTATCACCATATTCTCAAGGGCGGAGCACTCAAGGATATCAAAGAGCGGATCAAAAAACTGCTGACGCTTGAGAAAGCGCTGGTGATGCCCGCGGCAGATTTGTCCAAGAAAACCGCCCTAATTCTTGAAAATGGGACGACCCATCCCACCCTCGGTCGCTATGAAATTTTGAAAGTGCTGGGGCAAGGCGCCATGGGTACGGTTTACCTTGGAAGAGATCCCAGTATCAATCGGGATGTGGCCGTTAAAACAATTAGTTACGACGAAATCAACCCTGATGACTTAGCCGACGTCAAATCACGATTTTTTCGCGAGGCCGAAGCTGCCGGAAAACTATCTCACCCCAACATCGTCACCATCTATGACGTCGGTGAAGATCACGATATCGCCTACATTGCCATGGAACTGCTCAACGGCAAGGACCTGACCCACTTTTGCCGGAAAGGGAATTTGCTGCCGGTTAAACGGGTTCTGGATATCGCCGCCGAAGTGGCGCAAGCCCTTGGGTACGCCCATAAACGTCAAGTGGTCCATCGTGATATCAAGCCCGCCAATATTATTCTTCAGGAAAATTCGCAAATCAAAGTGGCCGACTTCGGTATTGCCCGGGTGATCTCATCATCCAAAACCCAGACGGGCGCTATATTCGGCTCACCCAGCTACATGTCCCCTGAGCAGATCGCCGGCAAACAAGTGGACGGCCGCTCGGACATTTTTTCGCTGGGAATTGTGCTTTACGAATTGCTGACCGGCAAAAGGCCGTTTACGGGTGACGGCATCGAAGCGCTGTTGTGTGCCGTCTCCAGCGCAGATTATCCGCCACTGAAGGATCTCGACCCGAAAATCCCGCCGTGCTGCTGTGAACTCATCGACAAGCTGCTGGCTAAAGGCGTTTCCAAACGACCGCGAAGCGCTTCTCAGGTGGTCAATGACATTCGGGCGTGCAGTGAGATGTTGAACTGATCAGAAAATCCGTCGATGGATTAAAAAATTAGGTAAAGAAAAGCCCCGCACCGACCGATAGTAATAACCGAAGCATGAATTCTGCCGGGTCAATTCAACTCGGATTTAACTCATCGTCTGCAGCAGACCGATACACGCCATCTTGGAAAGGGGAGAAACCAATGCTGAAAATTTTGCTGAAACTCAAGGACAAGGAGCTTAAGACCTTCGAAATCGATAAGCCGGTCGTTACCATCGGGCGCAATAAGAACAATGATGTGACCATCGACAACTTGGGAATATCAAAAAAACATGCCAAAATCGTCAAAAAGCAAGGCCGGTATGTCCTCGAGGATCTTAAAAGCACCAATGGCACCTTGCTGAACGACAAAAAAGTTAATCAGTCGCTTCTAAGCGGCAAGGACGTGATCACCATCGGCAAATATACGCTGCTGGTCATCTCATCCAACGGTAAAGAAGCAACCCAGGACATCGGGATCGCCACCATCAAGGTCTGATAGGCAGCAAGCGGGTCAGCCCGGTCGAGCTTTAAGCAGTGCGCCCAACCACAGGGAAAGTGCAGACTGGAAATGTTTAACGGGAAAATCGTGCGCAGTTGGTCGCTTTCACTCGAGCGGAAATGATTCGAATCAGTAATAATTTGTCGTTGAAAATCAACTAACAATAAACCCGGCACTTCTCGAACGTGCCGGGCCTAATGTGTATTCCAATGACGTGATGGTGGATCACGTATCTTTTCGATTCACACCGGTCGAACCCCACCCCCTCACGCCGCTTGAGAGAGCTTGACCGCGCAGACCTTGTACTCCGGGATCTTGGAGACGGGATCGAGCACGGCGTTGGTCAATCGGTTGGCGGCCGCCTGGGCGAAGTGGAAGGGAATGAAGACCGTTCCGTTCACCGCCTTGGGAGATACCTGAATCTTGGCTGTGATTTTGCCGCGCCGGGAGGCGATCTCGACCTCGGCACCATCCGTCAGATCATAAAGGGCGGCATCCTTGGGCGAAATCTCGACAAAGCATTCGGGGACCCTCTCGTTGAGACCCGCGGACTTCATGGTCATGGTGCCGGTGTGGTAATGATAGAGCACTCGGCCGGTGGTCAGATACAGCGGGTATTCGTCGTCGGTCAGTTCGGCCGGCGGCGTGTAGTCGATGGCGTGAAACAATCCCCCGCCCGCGGGTGAACTGCTCACGGTGAAGGATCGGTGTGCCCGGGTGCTCCGGTGTCGGGCACGGCCAGTGCAATCCCTCCACCGCAATGCGGTCATGTG
>CAWBCG010000066.1:0-13242 GCA_963787235.1 uncultured delta proteobacterium | reverse complement strand
CCCGTGCGACCGGCGGCGTTCTTGATGCCGGTCATCACATTGGCGTAACGGACCAGGTTTTCACCGGCCGGTCCGATGACACAACTCTTGATTTCCTCGTCACCGAGTTCTTCCCGGATGGCCCACTGGGTGTCGGTCGTCATACGGCCCCATAGGTGTCCGGCGTCTCTGATTTCGACGGTGTTGTTGTGAATGAAGAGATATACCGGCGATTCGGCTTTGCCGGTGATGACCAGGTGGTGAAAACCGGCCCAGGCCATTTCGGGTGCAAAGAACCCGCCCATGTTGGCGCTGCCGAGCAGGCCGGTCAGCGGCGATTTGGCCATGATGTGGGTGCGGGCCGTGGCCGAAGCGCAGGTGGCGGTCAGAATTCCGCCGCTGATGATCAAGGCGTTGTCCGGTCCGAGAGGATCGCAGCCTTTTTGGGTGTGATTGTAGAGCAGATAGGCGTCGAGACCCCGGCCCCCGAGATATTTTTTGCGCACATCCAGCGGAATGGGTTTGACCTCGACCTCGCCGGTGGACAGATCGATGTAGGCAATTTTTCTATTCAACGCCATGATGGGTTCCCTCCTTTTTCACCAGTGCTTCTTGCGCGAGCTTGCGGTTTACATCCCAAACCGGTCCGCGAATACGGGGGAAATCGGGCCGGATCCAGTAGACCCGGAACTCCATGCCGCATTCCGGACATTTGACCTGTTTCTGGCCGGCTCCCGGCTGGAGCCTGCCCATACAGCTGGGGTTGTGGCAGCGAAACTTGCCGTACGTTCGGGTTTGGCGAAGACTTTCAGCGGTTGACTGGCGCTCTTTGTCGATGGCCATGACAGGCTCCTTTCGATGATTGGGCGGCGGAAATCGGTTGACTGCTAAACGGTTCACTATAATGAACACATATGTAGAGTTACCCTAACAGATATTGCAGTCTTGTCAAGTGAAATTTGCCCAAAATGGCCGTAACATTTTATTTTAAGTTAATTTTAGGTTGACAAGTCCGCAAACTATCATATAACCTGGATGAAAAAATGTTCATCATGGAGAACAATGGCTGATAATTACAAAGCGCCGATCGTCGGAAAAGCGTTTCAGGTTCTGCGACTCATTGCCAGAAAACCTGACGGCCTGACGCTCAGCGATGTGGCCCGCGAGTCGGGGATCGGCAAGAGTACCGTTCACGGCATCGTTTCGGCTCTGGAAGAGGAGGGGGCCCTTTTGCGGGACCCCCGCACCAAAAAGTTTACCCTGGGTGTGACGGTGTTCGAACTGGGCCGCTCGGCTCACGCCCGAATCGATTTGAAGGATGCGGCGCGGCCCTTCATGGAAGAGCTGATGGCTCAAATCCAGGAATCCGTTTTTCTAGGCGTCAGAAACGTCGATCACGTCACGATTTTGGACATCGTCGAGTCGACCCAAAATCTAAAAATCACCTCTCCGGTGGGAACGATGATTCCTTTGCTGGCCGGCGCGACCGGAAAGCTCTTTCTTGCGGCTATGCCTGATGGGCAGGTCACGGAACTGCTGCGTGAAAAGAAGCTGCCGCGGTATACGGAACACACCATTACCGATCAACGCCGGTACCTGCAGGAGATCCGAAAAGTACGGCGCGACGGCGTGGCCTTCGACGACGAAGAATACATCTCCGGTGTGCGGGCAGCGGCCGCACCCATTAAAACCGGCGGTCAGCCCATGTCGGCCATCTGGGTCGTCGGATTCAAACCGAGCATGAGTGACGAGAAGATGCAGCAGTTGGTGGCGCACATGAAATCGGCCGTCGAAGGCATCAGCCGCCGTATCGACAGTCAGTGATCTTGCGACGATTTACCGGTGACATCACATCAACACTCAGGCGGCAACAGGTCATCATAGATGAATACACATCACGCGCTGATAGCCGATCCGAAAAAATGCAACGGCTGTTCTCTCTGCCGAACCGTTTGTTCCATGGTCAAAACCGGTGTGCGGAACCCGGCTCAGGCCCGCATCCGGATAATCCGTTATGATGCCGAGAGCTTTTACCTGCCGGTCATTTGCCAACATTGCCAGGATGCCCCCTGCATGGCGGTATGCCCGAGGGAAGCGATATACAGGGACAGTCGGTTGGACCGGGTCCTGATCGACTACGACCGCTGCATCAGCTGCCGGATGTGCATGGCCGCCTGCCCGTTCGGGGCGCTTGGCTTCGAGTCCGAGCGGCACACGGTTTACAAGTGCGACCTTTGCGGCGGTGACCCTCTTTGTGTGCGCTACTGCTTCCCCGGTGCGCTGGATTACATCGAAGACTATCGACAGCAGAATGCGCGGGTCCGGAAAGCCGCCGGGAATGTTGCGCTGGGCGGCAAGGGTGGTTTAAGACGAAAATAGAATGTAATACGGAAAAAAGGTGGGCACCTCCGCCCGGTTGACCGGTTGCGAAAGACCGCTGAAACTCACCGCCAACGGGCTCTAAGCCCAGGCCAGGCCCGTCATCAAACAAGGGGTTCGGGTTTGTCACCAAGGTTGTGCCTTTCATGCAGTATCGGCACAGGGCCCGGTCTAAGACCCCGTAGGCGGCTCAGACAGTCAGCCGCTTTTCGCAACCGCTCATCCGGGCTCCGGCGCATCTTTTTCATGCACCGTCGTGGCCCGAAAGGCCATAAGCGTTTAATACGAAAATTAGATCGATCTTATTTTCCAACCGGCGTAACGGGCCAACCGGCACAACCGTATGAGCGCCTCCGCCCGGATAACCGGTTTCGCGTCGCGGACAAAAGGGTGAAAGATGTCGTATTTTCGAGTGAACGATCGCTGCAACGGCTGCCTGGCGTGTGTCCAGAACTGCCCGGCTTCGGCTCTGGACTATGAAGACCGGGATAACCGCAGAACACTGCGGCACAACATGAGCTTGTGTGCCCGCTGCGGGCAGTGCTGGCGTGTCTGCCCGCAACAGGCCATCGAATTTCAACATTTTCTGAAAAGCGCCTGGGACGAAGTCGTTACCCTGGATCTTTTGCGCTGTGATGTTTGCGGCGAACCGCTCTACACGGTGCCCTTCGAACAAACGGTGACGGAACGCCGCAAAGGGGAAGTCGAACCCTTCTGCCCTAAACACCGGCGGGAGGTCGACGC
Organism: uncultured delta proteobacterium; assembly: GCA_963787235.1. GTDB lineage: Bacteria > Desulfobacterota > Desulfobacteria > Desulfobacterales > SG8-13 > JARFQH01. The sequence continues at coordinate 10,140 of CAWBCG010000066.1, read as the reverse complement.
CTTGGTCCGCGCCCATTTCCGGCCGGGTCCCGGATTCGAAAAAAGGTGATGAGATGATCGTCGGAAACATGAAGCCGCTCGAGGAGATCGTCGACTCTTTGTCGGGCTTCCGTAAAGTGTTGATACTCGGCTGTGGTAGTTGCGTGACAGTTTGTCTTTCCGGAGGTGACCGCGAGGCCCGTCAGCTGGCACTCGAGCTGTCTCGAAGTTCCGCTTTCTCTGGGAGCCCCCCGTTCTTTGCGGTCGATACGATCATTCGACAGTGCGAACGGGACCTCGTTTCGGCCTATCAGACCCTTCCGGAGGGCACCGAGGCGATCTTATCGCTGGCCTGCGGCTGCGGTGTTCAAACCTTGGGCGACGTGTTCGAACCGCTGCCGGTGATCCCGGCGTTAAACACCACTTTTTACGGAGCCTCCAACGAAGCCGGCGTGTGGCAGGAGGTTTGCCAGGGGTGTGGAGACTGCGTGTTGTCCTTCACCGGCGGCATCTGTCCCGTGGCCCGATGTGCCAAGAGCCTGTTCAACGGCCCGTGCGGCGGCTCCCAAAACGGGAGCTGCGAGATCTACGCCGATGTCCCCTGCGCCTGGGCTTTGATTTACTACCGTCTAAAGAAACAGAACAAGCTCCACCTTCTGCATGCGGTCCGACAGCCGCGGGACTGGCGGCCGGCCGGAGGCGCCGGTCCGCGGGTAAGAAGACGTACCGGCGTCGGCGGCGGTCCCGGACAAAACAAATTAGAATAATCCGGCTATCACCCGTATAATTCCAACCTGAAGCTCCTAAAGAGGGTCCTCACTGTAACAACTTTTCGTAAACCTCACCTCCTTCCTCATATCACTGTATCTTCGCTTATCGATTCGAACCGATTGGCTCCATTTTTCACATGCCACTGACAATCCGTGGTAATCACAAATTTTGCAGAAAGGGCAGTCGCGGGAGAATGTAAAATCCTAATGATTGGGGCGGAAAAAACGGTAAGGTTGCCACGTTGTCTTTCATGCTTAATTTTCCATTCGTAATGTAAACTTTGAAACAGTCAACTGTCAGGGAGAAAAAAACATGAAGAGAGATCTAATAAAAAGGTTAGCCGAGGATGGCATTGTGTGTGCCGAAGGCTACCTTTTCGAAATGGAGCGTAGAGGCTATCTGACGGCCGGGGAATTTGTTCCGGAGGTTGCTTTGGAGAATCCCGAGGCTCTTAAAACCTTGCACAGGGATTTCCAACACGCCGGTTCGGATGTGATCGAGGCCTTTACATACAATGCCCACCGGGAGAAGATGAGGATTATCGGCAGAGAGGACTTACTGGAACCTTTGAACAGAGCGGCACTGAAGATAGCCAAGGAGGTTGCCGGGGAGGTTGGGGGTGATCAGGAACCGAACCTGGTCGCCGGAAATATCTCCAACTCGAATATCTGGAACCCCGATGATAAAAACAGCCAGCAGCAGGTCCGCAAAATGTTCGAAGAAATGGTCGACTGGTCGACCGACGAGGGTGTCGATTTCATCATCGGCGAAACTTTCTATTTTGCGGAAGAGGCTTTCTGTGCCCTGGAGGTCATCAAAAAAGCCGGAGTGCCGTCGGTGATCACGATTGCTCCGATGGGCGAGAATATCATGCGCGATAATTGGGAGATTGTCGACACATGTAAAGAACTCGAGCAGCGGGGCGCTGATGTGGTCGGAATGAACTGCTTCAGGGGGCCTGAAACCATGATGCCTTTCTTGCAAGATATCCGTGCTGCAGTCAGTTGCCACGTTGCAGCGCTGCCGGTTCCCTACAGGACGACGCCAGGGCAACCCACCTTTTTCAATCTTGACGACAACAATGGCTGCAAAGTTCCGTCACCGCACAATAGAACTTTCCCAACCGCTCTCGATCCTCTTTACTGCAACCGTTATGAAATCCGTCGTTTTGCCGAGGAAGCCTGGAAGATGAACATCCGCTACATCGGCGTATGTTGCGGTGCGGCACCGATTCACATTCGCGAGGTTGCCGAGGCGATGGGGCGGAAACCCAAGGCGAGCCGGTACTCGGAAAATATGCGCAAACATTTTATGTACGGCAGTGATACGTCTCTGCCGGAGCACATTACCGCATATGGCAGCAAGGCTTAACTTTTACCCATAAACCAATGAACAGGCATCCGGGGTTGGAAAAGAAGAGTCACAAGAAAAGCAGTGGGCACAAAAGTAAAAGGTTGCACAAGGACTGGCGGGTCTAGGTGGCTGTCATCCTGATGCTGGCCGCGATGACCATTTATGTTCTGACTTTAGATGACTCTCTTATAGCGTTTGGCATCGGGCCATACCTTTAAAATGATGATACTCCAGCACTACCTGATCATGGCCCGGGCATTCTTCGAGCACCTGGGGACCGATGCGGAAACTGCGTTCCGGCATTCATTTGCCCTGGCTCAGCCAATCCTGGATCATTACGGTTACATGGCCGTTTTCATCGCCATTCTGGTCGAGGGCTTCGGAGTCCCTGCTCCAGGCCAGACCATGCTGATGGCCGGGGCCTTTCTGGCTGCCCGCGGCGAAATGTCCATCACTCTGGTGCTCGTCCTGGCATTTCTGGCCGGCGTGTTCGGCAACACCCTCGGTTATGGATTGGGGCGCTGGGGCGGCCGCCTGCTGTTGTCGAAGGTCGGCATCAGCGAAACGCGTTTGCAGAAGATGGAGAGGCTATTCAGCCGCTACGGCGGCGGGGTTGTATTTTTCGGCCGTTTTCTCGACGGTCTGCGCCAGTTCAGCGGAATCGTGGCGGGTTCGCTGCAAATGCCCTGGTGGAAGTTTACCGTTTTCAACCTATTGGGCGTCTCCGCCTGGACCGCCCTCTGGGGACTGGGGGTATATTTCCTCGGGAAGGACATGAAGGCCGTCTTCAGCGTGTTTCATGTCATGGAACCGTATGTCATCTGTGGCAGCCTGCTTGTTTTGATCCTGCTGGTGCTCTATCTGCGGCGCAACCGCAAGCACCGAGCATCGGCCTTTTGTTGATATAATATCATCTGCTCAAAAAAAAGGACGCGATCATTGTCTTATCCGCCATTCCCGGTCTCAGCTCTCTTCGCGTTTCCGATTCCCTGAACGATCGGTGGCAGCGTATCCTTCCGGCGTCAGAAACGCGCTGGTTTTCAGCGCGTTCATATCGATGAGGCCACTTGTATATAAACCCTTCAGTGCCGCCAGAGTTTCGCTGGGGGCAAGGGGAAGTACCGCCACAACGTCGCTGATGTCCATTATACCCGGCGGCCCTTTAAACTCCCATTCCTTGGCCAATATGGCCAATACTTTGCTTTCTTCCGGCTTCAGCATTGTTGCTCCCGTTTCTGTGGTCTTCTGTTAAGTTGTGCCAGTTGAGTCGGTTGAGCCAGTTTAGTCCCGCGGGTTTGAAGGCAATCATCGATTTTAACGCTTAAACGCTCATAGCATTTAAGCCATCACTGGTTCCGGGTTCTGAGTTTCGAGTTTCAAGTTTCTAATTTCGGGTCTGATTCTATTTTCGTACCAAACGATGATTTCTTCAAACCGGCTTCCTTATCGAGCAGCGCTCGCTTTCTCTTTATGCCCCAACGATAGCCGCCGAGACGTCCGTTACGCCTCACAAAAACTTCAAAATACGGTTTCGTATTTGCGAACCGAAGCACTAAGCGCGTCTCAAAGGAGGGGACTCACTAGACGCAGCGTGTTCTCGAGGAAACGCGGTCCGAACCTCCGGTTACTCCAGGCCACCGGGTCGAGCCGGTCTGAATCGTCGATGTAGGACTGTTGCAACCCACGCAGTTCAACCGCAAACGTGGGCTCGTAGACAATGAGCGACACCTCGTAGTTGATCCAAAGACTTCGCATGTCCAGATTTACTGTTCCGAACATCGACATCGAACCGTCGAGCGTGATCGATTTGGTGTGCAGCAAGCCGCCGCGATACAGGTAGATCTCAACGCCGATCTCGAGGAGTTCGTCGTAGTAGGAGCGGCTCGCGTAGCGGGTGAGAAAGGAGTCGACCTTCTGCGGTACGATTAGCGTTACCTTGACGCCGCGGCCTGCCGCACCGCGCAGCGCAAAAATTAATGCGTCGTCCGGGGCCAGATAAGGGGTGGTGAGCACCAACTCTTCACGGGCGGCGTTGATCAGCGCCAACAACATCTGAAGCAGTCCGTCGCCCGTTTGCCCCGGACCCGACGGGACGACCTGGATGTCCGCCGACCCCTGCGGTTCAACCAGATGGAGGCCGGAACTCTCGATGAGATCACGAAGCGGTTCGCCGGTCTCGAGTGCCCAGTCGCCGATCACGGTGGCGGCGAGCGAGGCCACGACGGCACCCTGGACGCGGACCATGGCATCGACCCACTCACCGACACCGGCCTCCTGCTTGAAGAAACGCGGGTCCACGAGATTCATGCTGCCCGTCCAGGCCGTCTTATCAAGGTGCCGATCCCTCGCTGTCGCCTGCGGCCGATCCGTCGCTCGCCGATCAGAAAATAGACGAGTGCGCCGAGAAAGGGGAGCAGCGCCACCAGGAAGAGCCACGCCAAAGCGACACCAGTCGCCGGACGCCGCATGATGACACGGACGGTGATTGCGACGACAATTAGGGCGTGCGCAACCACAATAGCAGTTGACGGATAGTTGAAAAAGCTCACCCGAAGCGTCTTCTTTCTCGAATATTCAAGAATTTAACGGTACTTTTTTCGAATCGATCGGGCGGTCCTGCCTTAAACGTTTCGAGACATCCCTACCACATCTGCTATTCCAATTAAATACGCTTTTCAATCTCTAACCGGGAGGGTGTGAACTTTGAGCATTGCCTGTTCGACCCAGTCGGTTCGGGCTCGCTTTCACTGTCGGTCGACCCCGAGACCGTAAAAACGGTAAGCGTTCACAGGGCACCGTATCTGCCTTGTTGTCGGGCACTTGAAGTACAAAAGTACGTCTACGCGCCCGATGCCTTGCATCTGCGGCATCCTGTATACGCTTACAATTAGGTGGTTTGAAGCGCATCGGACTTTGCAACCTTGTGCACGGTTACAAAAAAACGAGCCTTCCGAAAAAGCAAGAGCCCCTGATTGAATTCAGGGGCTCCTTAAACAAACATACGGGTATTTATTGCGTGTTCGAGAAAATCACCCGACTTTCAACACCAGCGCAGCGCCGGTGTCGCCGGCGGCACAGCCGGTAAACAGCATATAACCACCGCCTTTCATCACCGTCTCCTCGATCCCTTCGATGATCAACCGCGCCGCGGTGGGGGCTGGGGGTGACCGAATATCAGGGAACTGCCGTAGTTGTTGAACCCGTTGACGTCGATCTTCAGCTGATCTGCCATGTAAACGTCGTTGGCGGCAAACGGATTGTGGGTTTTGATCACGTTGACATCGCCGACGCCGATGCTGGCTTTTTCAGTGCCATTTGAGCGGCCGGCACCACTGCCATGGCCATGTGCGCCTTTTTGGCCCGGTGATGCCCGTAAGAGACCACACGGATTTCGGCTTTCGGGTCGGCACTGAGGTCGCGGGCTTTCTCGCGGGTGGTCACGACCACCGCGCAGTTGCCGTCCGCCGGGTGGGTCTGGGAACCGAAAGTGATGACACCGTCGGGTAGAACCGGACGTAGACCGGCCAGACCTTCGGCCGTGGTTTCCATTACCCCCTCATCGATTTCCAGCAGAAGGGTCTTTTTCCGCGACACCTTTACTTCCACTGCATACATATAACGTTTCTGAAAGGCGCGGTCGTTTGCCAGAGCCTCTTTGTACTGCTCGTATCGCCGTAGGGTGACGGCGTCACACTTCTCCCGGCTGAGGCCGAACGCTGTGGCCACGTTTTCGGCCGTCTGAATCATGGCCGTGCCGCCCCAGGGGTCGAGGTTGAAGTGGTCCATGACCCAGTTCTCCGAAATCACCTGGCCGCCGGGGCCCATTGGGTTTGGCCAGACGGTGTGGGGGCCGTTGGAGCAGCGGTCTACGGCTAAGGTGTAGCAGTTTTCGAACAATCCGGTTTCAATGCCGACCGCTGCCTGGAAGACGCCGGTGGTAGAAGTGGAGCAGGCCTGGCTGATGAGAAGGCCGGGGGTGTCCGTGGCACCGATCAGAGCTGCAGCCCAGGGGCCGCCATAAAACATTTTCGGTTGGCCGACGGTGAGTCCCAGGATCAGGTAATCGACAATTCCGGCATCCCATTTCTTGTCCGCCAGCCAGCGTTTGGTCGTTTCGGCACCGAGAGTGATCGCGTTCTCGTTTGCCAGGGTTCCCTGCCAGCGGGCGAACGGCGTGCTGTAATAACCGCCGTACGGAATAAAGGCTTTGGTCAACATGGTTTTTATCCTCCGTCTGATTTTGATGATAAACAAACAGGTTGTGTCAGTTGAGTCGGTTGAGTCAGTTCATTGGGTTTATTGAGTTAATTGAGTGAAAGGATTTTATCGATTTTCATTTTTACGCTTAAGCCCACGACGATGACTGAAAACGACGCGCCCGAAGTCGGATTGGCGATTGCGGCCGGGGTCTGAATGTCAGAAACCGCCTGTGGGATCTTGAATCGAGCCGAGTTTCAAGTTTCGAGTTTCAAGTTTCTCTTTTGTCGGCACTGCCCGGCTTGTGAAATTTTTCTCTCAGCTTACGATGCAAAATCTTACCGGTCGGCGTTCGCGGCATGTCGTCCGACCGGATGAAAATGACGTCTTTCGGCCGTTTGAATCCGGACAGTTTGTTGCGACAGCATTCCTTTATGGCCGATTCGTCGATATCCTTTTCACTGACACCGGGCTTGGGGACCACCACCGCCACGACCTTTTCACCCCACTTCTCATCCGGCAGGCCGATGCAGGCACAGTCGAAAACACACTCGTGACTGCCCACGGCCTCTTCCACTTCGCTGGGGTAGACATGCTCGCCGCCGGTGATAATCATGTTGTCCTTGCGGTCGATGATTTCATAAAACCCGTCGGCTCCCCGCCGGGCCATGTCACCGGCCGAAAACCAGCCGTCCCGGAACGCTGCCGCGGTTTTCTCCGGCAGCTTGTAGTATTCCTTGAACAGCATCGGTCCGCGGGAATACAGTTCCCCACCTCACCGACCCCCACTTCTTCTCCGTCGACATTCAGTAGTTTGACAAAGTCGGTCCCCAGGCTTTCGAAGCCGATGGAGCCCAGCTTGCTCATCTGGTGTTCGGGTTTGAGTACCGTTACAATGCCGGCCTCGGTCGATCCGTAGCCTTCGTAAAGTTCGACGCCGGGGAAGAAATCCATGATCGCCAGCTTCATGCTTTTTCTGACCGGGGCCGAGGAGCAAAGCAATTTGCGTATCGAACTGACGTCCTGCTTACGTTCATCTTCCGTCGTATTCAGAATCAGGTTGTAGTGAGTCGGTATGAGAGAAATAAAGGTGATCTTCTCGCGTTCGATGATCTCGAGAATCTCCGCGGCCCTGAACGACTGGGCCGGATGGATGTAAACCGAGGCCCCGATGTAAGTGAAGGTGAAGGTGAAGAAAGTGGAGTTAATGTGGCACAGCGGCATCACGTTCAGGCAGATGTCGTGCTCGGTGAACCCGAAATCGACGGCGTTGATCAGGTAGAAGGCGATGTGGGATTCATGGGTGCGCACCACTCCCTTCGGCTTGCCGGTCGTGCCGGAGGTGTAGATCAGAATCCAGGTGTCTTCCGGCCTGACGTCCGCAGACGGTCGATTTCCGGCTCATCCATGATAAATTCTTCATACGGGCGATAACCTTCTTTTGACTCTCCGACGACGATGGTGTTTTCAGCCGGGATGTTTTTCAGACCGGTCCTGATTGCATCGATCGTTTCCGTGAACTGCTCGTGGATGACAATGGCTTTGGCATCGGAGTTCTCGACGATGTAGGCGACCTCGACCGGTGTCAGTCGGAAGTTGATCGGAACGATCACGATTCCGGTCTTGGCCGTTGCCAGATAGAGTTCGATAATCTCGATGCTGTTTTCAAGCAAGACCGCCAGTTTGTCACCCTTGGACAGCCCCAGCGACATCAGACTGTGGGACAGCCGGTTGACCCTTGCATTGGTTTGCGGATAAGTGAAGCTGCGCCGGCTGTCCTTCAGCACACCCGGTGTCTGGAAATTTCTTGGCATTGATCTTCAGGTTCTGCCCAAGATTCATCCAGCAGGCCGTCATGATGTCCTCCGTAAAAAATAGATCAAAGCAAAAGGCTAAAGGCAAAAGGCGAAAGGTTCAAGGTAAAAGGTTTAGGGTTCAGGGTTCAAGGCAAAAGGTTAAAGCTTCAAGGCTCGAAACTGTCAATGTTTTGAGCACCGAGACTTAGATTGTACCCATCGTGGTTTCATTTAGGGCATTTATCAGGTTCCGATGCAGGTGTAATTTTTCGCAAGCTCGTGGAAATCAAGGAACTGCACGGACGCTTACTATTTTACGCCGCACAATTGCTTGGAATTTCGAATTTCGGTCATTGGGATTTGGTTAATATTTGAGTTTTTTATTTGAAATCCAACTGGCCGACACCTGACATTTGAAATTCAAATGGCTTTCATCCATCAACCCTGAACCCTTGAACCTTGAACCTTAAACCGCTGATATTAAATGCTGATTCTCGCATCGACCACGACGGCGCCGTCTTCGAAGGCCATGACCGGGTTCAGGTCCATCTCCTTGATAGCTGGAAGGTCCGAGACCAGCTGAGACAGACGCTGGATCAATTCTTCCAAAATGTCGCGATTGACGCCCTTGCGGCCTCTGACGCCCTCGAGCAACGGGGCGCCCTTTATCGATGCCAGCATTTCTTTGGCCTCGGTGGTGCTTACCGGGGTCAGATTGAAGACGACGTCTTTTAGGACTTCGACGTGAATGCCGCCCAGACCGAACATGATCAGATGGCCCAGGTCCTCCTCGGCTTTGGCCCCCAAAATCACCTCCAAGCCGCCGGGCAGGAACTTCTGCACAAGGAAGCGCAGGTCGTCGGCCGCGAGTGTCGTCTGCATCCGGTCCACCGCCGCCCGCACGGCGTCGCCGTCGGCGAGGTTCACCGCCACGGCGCCCATGTCGCTCTTGTGCACCACGGCCGCGGAATCGGCCTTGACCACCACTGGAAAGCCGATGCTTTCGGCCGCCGCGACCGCTTCATCCGCCTTGGCAGCCGCACGCCAGTCGGCGGTCGGAATGCCGTAGGCATCCAGAATTCCGTAGACATCTTCTGCCGAGAGGTTCCGGCGGCCGGCCTCTTCCGCCCTCGACAGGATGGTCCGGCCCTTTTGGCGGTCGACACCGCTGAAGGTCTTCAGTTCGCCGATTTCACGGCTGCGAATCGTGTTATAGCGAACCAGGGCGGCCATGGCCCGGGCCGCCTCACCGGGCAGGCTGAAGCAGGGGACCCCGCCATCCCGCAGGATGTTGACCACCTCGGTCCACTGCTGCCGGTCGGTCATCAAATTGCAGACCAGCGGTTTCCGCTGCAGTTGGCTAACCGCCACGATTTCCCGCGCGATGCTCTCGTTGTCCACGAAAAAAGGCGTGACGAAGTTGACGAAAATGCAGTCGAAGGCATCGTCTGCCAGCATGGCATCCATGCAAGCCCGGTAGTGGGCAGCCGTGCCGGTGGCCAGAACGTCGATCGGGTTTCTGACCGAGGCTTCCGGGTAAAGCGTTGTCTTCAACTTCTCGACGGTCTTTTCAGAAAGTGGGGGCAGCTGACAGCCGCCACCGACAAACACGTCGGTGGCGATCACGGCCGGACCGCCGGTGTTGGTGATGATGCCGACACGGTTTCCCTGCGGTATCGGCTGGGTGGCGAAAGCGGCGGCGGCCTGGATCAGTTCTCCCTCGTCCGTGAAGGTGACCACACCCGCCTTTTTAAATATCAGATCGGTGGCCAGATCTTCTTTGGCCAGACCGCCGGTGTGCGAGGCGGCCGCTTTGGCGCCCTCAGCGGTACGGCCGGCCTTCATGGCCAGGATCGGTTTTCGGGCGGCCACCTCGCGGACTGTCTGCATGAAGTTGGCCGCGTCTCTAAGTCCCTCGACGTAGGTGACGATGACACGCGTCCCGTCGTCTTGCCCAAGATAACGGATAATTTCCGGGATGGTCACATCGCAGGCATTTCCGTTGGAGGCATAGATGCGGGTGCCGACGCCCATGGCTGCAAAA
>CAWBCG010000065.1:0-15322 GCA_963787235.1 uncultured delta proteobacterium | reverse complement strand
CCGTGTGATACTTGCAGATGCCCAGACAGTCCACGGCCATGTAACAGTTCTCCTGCCAGAAAACCTGCCAGGCCTTGCCGTCGTAGGAGGTGTGCTCCGAGCTGAGCGGTCCGTCATAGGGGACCGGGTTGCCGTAAATTTTTCGCAGGACCGGTTCCGGCAGGTGATACAGGTCGATCGCCGGGCGACTGCGCAGGTGGTCCGAACCTCTGGATGCAGTGGCGATGTTGAGGGCCAGGGCCGGGGTCCCCCGTTCATCCGAGTGCAGGTTGTTCATGCCCTTGACCTGGATGAGATAGTCGAAGGCGTTGTTGCCGATCTTTTCGGCCGCGGGAATGCCCCCATCGGCCAAGGTGTCGCCCAACCAGCCCTTTCTGAGACAGATCCGGTGAAGCATTTCGAGGACCGCTTCGTCGTTGCCGAACCGAAGGTCGAGGCCATCGGTCTGCTTGTCGGTCAGAATCCCTTTTTCGCGGAGTTCCATGGCCCAGGCGATGATGCTGCCGATCTCGAGGTTGTCGACGCCGTACTGATTGACCAGGTGGTTGCCCGTTAGAACCGTGACGGCGTTGGTGCAGTCGGGCAGGGCGCCGAAAGCCCCCTGAGAGGTGTACTCGGGCCCCTCGTCGTACTTCCCGGCGTAAGGACCGGAAGGGATCTTGTACTGCGCCCGGCAGTGCACCTGACAGCCGAAACAGCCGGTCATGTGATGCGGGCCGATGGTTTCGGTGGCGATCTCGTCCAGTCGTTCGGGTTCGATGTCGTCGGCGTATTCACACTGGTTGTACTGAAAGTTGCGTGTGCGCAGTCCGCCCCAGGAGTTGGTGGCGCCCCAGATGAAGGGGGTGCCGAGCGTGCCCTGGGTCTGGTTGACCTTGGCGCTGGTGATCTGGTCGATGAAGCGCTTGTTGTATTCCAGGGCTTCGACCGGCCGGGCGATCTTTATGTCCAGCGTGCCGCGGGCGGCGACGGCCTTGAGATTTTTCGACCCCATCACGCACCCCATTCCCGTGCGACCGGCGGCGTTTTTGATGCCGGTCATCACATTGGCGTAACGGACCAGGTTTTCACCGGCCGGTCCGATGACACAGCTCTTGACTTCCTCGTCACCGAGTTCTTCCCGGATGGCCCACTGAGTGTCGGTCGTCATGCGGCCCCATAGGTGTCCGGCGTCCCTGATTTCGACGGTGTTGTTGTGGATGAAGAGATAGACCGGCGATTCGGCTTTGCCGGTGATGACCAGGTGGTGAAAACCGGCCCAGGCCATTTCGGGTGCAAAGAACCCGCCCATGTTGGCGCTGCCGAGCAGGCCGGTCAGCGGCGATTTGGCCATGATGTGGGTGCGGGCCGTGGCCGAAGCGCAGGTGGCGGTCAGAATCCCGCCGCTGATGATCAAGGCGTTGCCCGGTCCGAGAGGATCGCAGCCTTTTTGGGTGTGATTGTAGAGCAGATAGGCATCGAGACCCCGGCCCCCGAGATATTTTTTGCGCACATCCAGCGGAATGGGTTTGACCTCGACCTCGCCGGTGGACAGATCGATGTAGGCAATTTTTCTATTCAACGCCATGATGGGTTCCCTCCTTTTTCACCAGTGCTTCTTGCGCGAGCTTGCGATTCACATCCCAGACCGGTCCGCGAATGCGGGGGAAATCGGGCCGGATCCAGTAGACCCGGAACTCCATGCCGCATTCCGGACATTTGACCTGTTTCTGGCCGGCTCCCGGCTGGAGCCTGCCCATGCAGCTGGGGTTGTGGCAGCGAAACTTGCCGTATGTTCGGGTTTGGCGGAGACTTTCAGCGGTTGACTGGCGCTCTTTTTCGATGGCCATGACAGGCTCCTTTCGATGATTGGGCGGCGGATATCGGTTGTCTGCTAAACGGTTCACTATAATGAACGCATGAGTAGGGTTACCCTAACAGATATTGCAGCCATGTCAAGTGAAATTTGCCCAAAATGGCCATAACTTATTGTTATTTTAAGTTAATTTTAGGTTGACAAGTCCGCAATTTGTCGTATAACCTGGATGAAAAGAATGTTCATCATGGAGAACAATGGCCGATAATTACAAAGCGCCGATCGTCGGAAAAGCGTTTCAGGTTCTGCGCCTCATTGCCAGAAAACCTAACGGCCTGACGCTCAGCGACGTGGCCCGGGAGTTGGGGATCGGCAAGAGTACCGTTCACGGCATTGTCTCGGCTCTGGAAGAGGAGGGGGCCCTTATGCGGGACCCCCGGACCAAAAAGTTTACCCTGGGTGTGACGGTGTTCGAACTGGGCCGATCGGCCCACGCCCGAATCGATTTGAAGGATGCGGCGCGGCCCTTCATGGAAGAGCTGATGGCTCAAATCCAGGAATCCGTTTTTCTAGGCGTCAGAAACGTCGACCACGTCACGATTTTGGACATCGTCGAGTCGACCCAAAATCTAAAAATCACCTCTCCGGTCGGAACGATGATTCCTTTGCTGGCCGGCGCGACCGGAAAGCTCTTTCTTGCGGCTATGCCTGATGGGCAGGTCACGGAACTGCTGCGTGAAAAGAGCTGCCGCGGTATACGGAACACACCATTACCGATCAACGCCGGTACCTGCAGGAGATCCGAAAAGTACGGCGCGACGGCGTGGCCTTCGACGACGAAGAATACATCTCCGGTGTGCGGGCAGCGGCCGCACCCATTAAAACCGGCGGTCAGCCCATGTCGGCCATCTGGGTCGTCGGATTCAAACCGAGCATGAGTGACGAGAAGATGCAGCAGTTGGTGGCGCACATGAAATCGGCCGTCGAAGGCATCAGCCGCCGTATCGACAGTCAGTGATCTTGCGACGATTTACCGGTGACATCACATCAACACTCAGGCGGCAACAGGTCATCATAGATGAATACACATCACGCGCTGATAGCCGATCCGAAAAAATGCAACGGCTGTTCTCTCTGCCGAACCGTTTGTTCCATGGTCAAAACCGGTGTGCGGAACCCGGCTCAGGCCCGCATCCGGATAATCCGTTATGATGCCGAGAGCTTTTACCTGCCGGTCATTTGCCAACATTGCCAGGATGCCCCCTGCATGGCGGTATGCCCGAGGGAAGCGATATACAGGGACAGTCGGTTGGACCGGGTCCTGATCGACTACGACCGCTGCATCAGCTGCCGGATGTGCATGGCCGCCTGCCCGTTCGGGGCGCTTGGCTTCGAGTCCGAGCGGCACACGGTTTACAAGTGCGACCTTTGCGGCGGTGACCCTCTTTGTGTGCGCTACTGCTTCCCCGGTGCGCTGGATTACATCGAAGACTATCGACAGCAGAATGCGCGGGTCCGGAAAGCCGCCGGGAATGTTGCGCTGGGCGGCAAGGGTGGTTTAAGACGAAAATAGAATGTAATACGGAAAAAAGGTGGGCACCTCCGCCCGGTTGACCGGTTGCGAAAGACCGCTGAAACTCACCGCCAACGGGCTCTAAGCCCAGGCCAGGCCCGTCATCAAACAAGGGGTTCGGGTTTGTCACCAAGGTTGTGCCTTTCATGCAGTATCGGCACAGGGCCCGGTCTAAGACCCCGTAGGCGGCTCAGACAGTCAGCCGCTTTTCGCAACCGCTCATCCGGGCTCCGGCGCATCTTTTTCATGCACCGTCGTGGCCCGAAAGGCCATAAGCGTTTAATACGAAAATTAGATCGATCTTATTTTCCAACCGGCGTAACGGGCCAACCGGCACAACCGTATGAGCGCCTCCGTCCGGATAACCGGTTTCGCGTCGCGGACAAAAGGGTGAAAGATGTCGTATTTTCGAGTGAACGATCGCTGCAACGGCTGCCTGGCGTGTGTCCAGAACTGCCCGGCTTCGGCTCTGGACTATGAAGACCGGGATAACCGCAGAACACTGCGGCACAACATGAGCTTGTGTGCCCGCTGCGGGCAGTGCTGGCGTGTCTGCCCGCAACAGGCCATCGAATTTCAACATTTTCTGAAAAGCGCCTGGGACGAAGTCGTTACCCTGGATCTTTTGCGCTGTGATGTTTGCGGCGAACCGCTCTACACGGTGCCCTTCGAACAAACGGTGACGGAACGCCGCAAAGGGGAAGTCGAACCCTTCTGCCCTAAACACCGGCGGGAGGTCGACGCCTTGGTCCGCGCCCATTTCCGGCCGGGTCCCGGATTCGAAAAAAGGTGATGAGATGATCGTCGGAAACATGAAGCCGCTCGAGGAGATCGTCGACTCTTTGTCGGGCTTCCGTAAAGTGTTGATACTCGGCTGTGGTAGTTGCGTGACAGTTTGTCTTTCCGGAGGTGACCGCGAGGCCCGTCAGCTGGCACTCGAGCTGTCTCGAAGTTCCGCTTTCTCTGGGAGCCCCCCGTTCTTTGCGGTCGATACGATCATTCGACAGTGCGAACGGGACCTCGTTTCGGCCTATCAGACCCTTCCGGAGGGCACCGAGGCGATCTTATCGCTGGCCTGCGGCTGCGGTGTTCAAACCTTGGGCGACGTGTTCGAACCGCTGCCGGTGATCCCGGCGTTAAACACCACTTTTTACGGAGCCTCCAACGAAGCCGGCGTGTGGCAGGAGGTTTGCCAGGGGTGTGGAGACTGCGTGTTGTCCTTCACCGGCGGCATCTGTCCCGTGGCCCGATGTGCCAAGAGCCTGTTCAACGGCCCGTGCGGCGGCTCCCAAAACGGGAGCTGCGAGATCTACGCCGATGTCCCCTGCGCCTGGGCTTTGATTTACTACCGTCTAAAGAAACAGAACAAGCTCCACCTTCTGCATGCGGTCCGACAGCCGCGGGACTGGCGGCCGGCCGGAGGCGCCGGTCCGCGGGTAAGAAGACGTACCGGCGTCGGCGGCGGTCCCGGACAAAACAAATTAGAATAATCCGGCTATCACCCGTATAATTCCAACCTGAAGCTCCTAAAGAGGGTCCTCACTGTAACAACTTTTCGTAAACCTCACCTCCTTCCTCATATCACTGTATCTTCGCTTATCGATTCGAACCGATTGGCTCCATTTTTCACATGCCACTGACAATCCGTGATAATCACAAATTTTGCAGAAAGGGCAGTCGCGGGAGAATGTAAAATCCTAATGATTGGGGCGGAAAAAACGGTAAGGTTGCCACGTTGTCTTTCATGCTTAATTTTCCATTCGTAATGTAAACTTTGAAGCAGTCAACTGTCAGGGAGAAAAAAACATGAAGAGAGATCTAATAAAAAGGTTAGCCGAGGATGGCATTGTGTGTGCCGAAGGCTACCTTTTCGAAATGGAGCGTAGAGGCTATCTGACGGCCGGGGAATTTGTTCCGGAGGTTGCTTTGGAGAATCCCGAGGCTCTTAAAACCTTGCACAGGGATTTCCAACACGCCGGTTCGGATGTGATCGAGGCCTTTACATACAATGCCCACCGGGAGAAGATGAGGATTATCGGCAGAGAGGACTTACTGGAACCTTTGAACAGAGCGGCACTGAAGATAGCCAAGGAGGTTGCCGGGGAGGTTGGGGGTGATCAGGAACCGAACCTGGTCGCCGGAAATATCTCCAACTCGAATATCTGGAACCCCGATGATAAAAACAGCCAGCTGCAGGTCCGCAAAATGTTCGAAGAAATGGTCGACTGGTCGACCGACGAGGGTGTCGATTTCATCATCGGAGAAACTTTCTATTTTGCGGAAGAGGCTTTCTGTGCCCTGGAGGTCATCAAAAAAGCCGGAGTGCCGTCGGTGATCACGATTGCTCCGATGGGCGAGAATATCATGCGCGACAATTGGAAGATTGTCGACACATGCAAAGAACTCGAGCAGCGGGGCGCGGATGTGGTCGGAATGAACTGTTTCAGAGGACCTGCAACCATGATGCCTTACTTGCAAGATATCCGCCATGCGGTCAGTTGCCATGTTGCAGCGCTGCCGGTTCCCTACAGGACGACGCCCAAGCAACCCACCTTTTTCAATCTTGACGACAACAATGGCTGCAAAGTCCCGTCACCCCACAATAGAACTTTCCCAACCGCTCTCGATCCTCTTTACTGCAACCGTTATGAAATCCGTCGTTTTGCCGAGGAAGCCTGGAAGATGAACATCCGCTACATCGGCGTATGTTGTGGTGCGGCACCGATTCACATCCGCGAGGTTGCCGAGGCGATGGGGCGGAAACCCAAGGCGAGCCGGTACTCGGAAAATATGCGCAAACATTTTATGTACGGCAGTGATACGTCTCTGCCGGAGCACATTACCGCATATGGCAGCAAGGCTTAACTTTTACCCATAAACCAATGAACAGGCATCCGGGGTTGGAAAAGAAGAGTCACAAGAAAAGCAGTGGGCACAAAAGTAAAAGGTTGCACAAGGACTGGCGGGTCTAGGTGGCTGTCATCCTGATGCTGGCCGCGATGACCATTTATGTTCTGACTTTAGATGACTCTCTTATAGCGTTTGGCATCGGGCCATACCTTTAAAATGATGATACTCCAGCACTACCTGATCATGGCCCGGGCATTCTTCGAGCACCTGGGGACCGATGCGGAAACTGCGTTCCGGCATTCATTTGCCCTGGCTCAGCCAATCCTGGATCATTACGGTTACATGGCCGTTTTCATCGCCATTCTGGTCGAGGGCTTCGGAGTCCCTGCTCCAGGCCAGACCATGCTGATGGCCGGGGCCTTTCTGGCTGCCCGCGGCGAAATGTCCATCACTCTGGTGCTCGTCCTGGCATTTCTGGCCGGCGTGTTCGGCAACACCCTCGGTTATGGATTGGGGCGCTGGGGCGGCCGCCTGCTGTTGTCGAAGGTCGGCATCAGCGAAACGCGTTTGCAGAAGATGGAGAGGCTATTCAGCCGCTACGGCGGCGGGGTTGTATTTTTCGGCCGTTTTCTCGACGGTCTGCGCCAGTTCAGCGGAATCGTGGCGGGTTCGCTGCAAATGCCCTGGTGGAAGTTTACCGTTTTCAACCTATTGGGCGTCTCCGCCTGGACCGCCCTCTGGGGACTGGGGGTATATTTCCTCGGGAAGGACATGAAGGCCGTCTTCAGCGTGTTTCATGTCATGGAACCGTATGTCATCTGTGGCAGCCTGCTTGTTTTGATCCTGCTGGTGCTCTATCTGCGGCGCAACCGCAAGCACCGAGCATCGGCCTTTTGTTGATATAATATCATCGGCTCAAAAAAAAGGACGCGATCATTGTCTTATCCGCCATTCCCGGTCTCAGCTCTCTTCGCGTTTCCGATTCCCTGAACGATCGGTGGCAGCGTATCCTTCCGGCGTCAGAAACGCGCTGGTTTTCAGCGCGTTCATATCGATGAGGCCACTTGTATATAAACCCTTCAGTGCCGCCAGAGTTTCGCTGGGGGCAAGGGGAAGTACCGCCACAACGTCGCTGATGTCCATTATACCCGGCGGCCCTTTAAACTCCCATTCCTTGGCCAATATGGCCAATACTTTGCTTTCCTCCGGCTTCAGCATTGTTGCTCCCGTTTCTGTGGTCTTCTGTTAAGTTGTGCCAGTTGAGTCGGTTGAGCCAGTTTAGTCCCGCGGGTTTGAAGGCAATCATCGATTTTAACGCTTAAACGCTCATAGCATTTAAGCCATCACTGGTTCCGGGTTCTGAGTTTCGAGTTTCAAGTTTCTAATTTCGGGTCTGATTCTATTTTCGTACCAAACGATGATTTCTTCAAACCGGCTTCCTTATCGAGCAGCGCTCGCTTTCTCTTTATGCCCCAACGATAGCCGCCGAGACGTCCGTTACGCCTCACAAAAACTTCAAAATACGGTTTCGTATTTGCGAACCGAAGCACTAAGCGCGTCTCAAAGGAGGGGACTCACTAGACGCAGCGTGTTCTCGAGGAAACGCGGCCCGAACCTCCGGTTCTCCAGGCCACCGGGTCGAGCCGGTCTGAATCGTCGATGTAGGACTGTTGCAACCCACGCAGTTCAACCGCAAACGTGGGCTCGTAGACAATGAGCGACACCTCGTAGTTGATCCAAAGACTTCGCATGTCCAGATTTACTGTTCCGAACATCGACATCGAACCGTCGAGCGTGATCGATTTGGTGTGCAGCAAGCCGCCGCGATACAGGTAGATCTCAACGCCGATCTCGAGGAGTTCGTCGTAGTAGGAGCGGCTCGCGTAGCGGGTGAGAAAGGAGTCGACCTTCTGCGGTACGATTAGCGTTACCTTGACGCCGCGGCCTGCCGCACCGCGCAGCGCAAAAATTAATGCGTCGTCCGGGGCCAGATAAGGGGTGGTGAGCACCAACTCTTCACGGGCGGCGTTGATCAGCGCCAACAACATCTGAAGCAGTCCGTCGCCCGTTTGCCCCGGACCCGACGGGACGACCTGGATGTCCGCCGACCCCTGCGGTTCAACCAGATGGAGGCCGGAACTCTCGATGAGATCACGAAGCGGTTCGCCGGTCTCGAGTGCCCAGTCGCCGATCACGGTGGCGGCGAGCGAGGCCACGACGGCACCCTGGACGCGGACCATGGCATCGACCCACTCACCGACACCGGCCTCCTGCTTGAAGAAACGCGGGTCCACGAGATTCATGCTGCCCGTCCAGGCCGTCTTATCAAGGTGCCGATCCCTCGCTGTCGCCTGCGGCCGATCCGTCGCTCGCCGATCAGAAAATAGACGAGTGCGCCGAGAAAGGGGAGCAGCGCCACCAGGAAGAGCCACGCCAAAGCGACACCAGTCGCCGGACGCCGCATGATGACACGGACGGTGATTGCGACGACAATTAGGGCGTGCGCAACCACAATAGCAGTTGACGGATAGTTGAAAAAGCTCACCCGAAGCGTCTTCTTTCTCGAATATTCAAGAATTTAACGGTACTTTTTTCGAATCGATCGGGCGGTCCTGCCTTAAACGTTTCGAGACATCCCTACCACATCTGCTATTCCAATTAAATACGCTTTTCAATCTCTAACCGGGAGGGTGTGAACTTTGAGCATTGCCTGTTCGACCCAGTCGGTTCGGGCTCGCTTTCACTGTCGGTCGACCCCCAGACCGTAAAAACGGTAAGCGTCCGCAGGGCACCGTATCTGCCTTGTTGTCGGGCACTTGAAGTACAAAAGTACGTCTACGCGCCCGATGCCTTGCATCTGCGGCATCCTGTATACGCTTACAATTAGGTGGTTTGAAGCGCATCGGACTTTGCAACCTTGTGCACGGTTACAAAAAAACGAGCCTTCCGAAAAAGCAAAAGCCCCTGATTGAATTCAGGGGCTCCTTAAACAAACATACGGGTATTTATTGCGTGTTCGAGAAAATCACCCGATTTTCAACACCAGCGCAGCGCCGGTGTCGCCGGCGGCACAGCCGGTAAACAGCATATAACCACCGCCTTTCATCACCGTCTCCTCGATCCCTTCGATGATCAACCGCGCCGCGGTGGGGGCCTGGGGGTGACCGAATATCAGGGAACTGCCGTAGTTGTTGAACCCGTTGACGTCGATCTTCAGCTGATCTGCCATGTAAACGTCGTTGGCGGCAAACGGATTGTGGGTTTTGATCACGTTGACATCGCCGACGCCGATGCTGGCTTTTTCCAGTGCCATTTGAGCGGCCGGCACCACTGCCATGGCCATGTGCGCCTTTTTGGCCCGGTGATGCCCGTAAGAGACCACACGGATTTCGGCTTTCGGGTCGGCACTGAGGTCGCGGGCTTTCTCGCGGGTGGTCACGACCACCGCGCAGTTGCCGTCCGCCGGGTGGGTCTGGGAACCGAAAGTGATGACACCGTCGGGTAGAACCGGACGTAGACCGGCCAGACCTTCGGCCGTGGTTTCCATTACCCCCTCGTCGATTTCCAGCAGAAGGGTCTTTTTCCGCGACACCTTTACTTCCACTGCATACATATAACGTTTCTGAAAGGCGCGGTCGTTTGCCAGAGCCTCTTTGTACTGCTCGTATCGCCGTAGGGTGACGGCGTCACACTTCTCCCGGCTGAGGCCGAACGCTGTGGCCACGTTTTCGGCCGTCTGAATCATGGCCGTGCCGCCCCAGGGGTCGAGGTTGAAGTGGTCCATGACCCAGTTCTCCGAAATCACCTGGCCGCCGGGGCCCATTGGGTTTGGCCAGACGGTGTGGGGGCCGTTGGAGCAGCGGTCTACGGCTAAGGTGTAGCAGTTTTCGAACAATCCGGTTTCAATGCCGACCGCTGCCTGGAAGACGCCGGTGGTAGAAGTGGAGCAGGCCTGGCTGATGAGAAGGCCGGGGGTGTCCGTGGCACCGATCAGAGCTGCAGCCCAGGGGCCGCCATAAAACATTTTCGGTTGGCCGACGGTGAGTCCCAGGATCAGGTAATCGAACATCTTGGCATCCCATTTCTTGTCCGCCAGCCAGCGTTTGGTCGTTTCGGCACCGAGAGTGATCGCGTTCTCGTTTGCCAGGGTTCCCTGCCAGCGGGCGAACGGCGTGCTGTAATAACCGCCGTACGGAATAAAGGCTTTGGTCAACATGGTTTTTATCCTCCGTCTGATTTTGATGATAAACAAACAGGTTGTGTCAGTTGAGTCGGTTGAGTCAGTTCATTGGGTTTATTGAGTTTATTGAGTGAAAGGATTTTATCGATTTTCACTTTTACGCTTAAGCCCACGACGATGACTGAAAACGACGCGCCCGAAGTCGGATTGGCGATTGCGGCCGGGGGCTGAATGTCAGAAACCGCCTGTGGGATCTTGAATCGAGCCGAGTTTCAAGTTTCGAGTTTCAAGTTTCTCTTTTGTCGGCACTGCCCGGCTTGTGAAATTTTTCTCTCAGCTTACGATGCAAAATCTTACCGGTCGGCGTTCGCGGCATGTCGTCCGACCGGATGAAAATGACGTCTTTCGGCCGTTTGAATCCGGACAGTTTGTTGCGACAGCATTCCTTTATGGCCGATTCGTCGATATCCTTTTCACTGACACCGGGCTTGGGGACCACCACCGCCACGACCTTTTCACCCCACTTCTCATCCGGCAGGCCGATGCAGGCACAGTCGAAAACACACTCGTGACTGCCCACGGCCTCTTCCACTTCGCTGGGGTAGACATGCTCGCCGCCGGTGATAATCATGTTGTCCTTGCGGTCGATGATTTCATAAAACCCGTCGGCTCCCCGCCGGGCCATGTCACCGGCCGAAAACCAGCCGTCCCGGAACGCTGCCGCGGTTTTCTCCGGCAGCTTGTAGTATTCCTTGAACAGCATCGGTCCGCGGGAATACAGTTCCCCGACCTCACCGACCCCCACTTCTTCTCCGTCGACATTCAGTAGTTTGACAAAGTCGGTCCCCAGGCTTTCGAAGCCGATGGAGCCCAGCTTGCTCATCTGGTGTTCGGGTTTGAGTACCGTTACAATGCCGGCCTCGGTCGATCCGTAGCCTTCGTAAAGTTCGACGCCGGGGAAGAAATCCATGATCGCCAGCTTCATGCTTTTTCTGACCGGGGCCGAGGAGCAAAGCAATTTGCGTATCGAACTGACGTCCTGCTTACGTTCATCTTCCGTCGTATTCAGAATCAGGTTGTAGTGAGTCGGTATGAGAGAAATAAAGGTGATCTTCTCGCGTTCGATGATCTCGAGAATCTCCGCGGCCCTGAACGACTGGGCCGGATGGATGTAAACCGAGGCCCCGATGTAAGTGAAGGTGAAGGTGAAGAAAGTGGAGTTAATGTGGCACAGCGGCATCACGTTCAGGCAGATGTCGTGCTCGGTGAACCCGAAATCGACGGCGTTGATTAGGTAGAAGGCGATGTGGGATTCATGGGTGCGCACCACTCCCTTCGGCTTGCCGGTCGTGCCGGAGGTGTAGATCAGAATCCAGGTGTCTTCCGGCCTGACGTCCGCAGACGGTTCGATTTCCGGGGCATCCATGATAAATTCTTCATACGGGCGATAACCTTCTTTTGACTCTCCGACGACGATGGTGTTTTCAGCCGGGATGTTTTTCAGACCGGTCCTGATTGCATCGATCGTTTCCGTGAACTGCTCGTGGATGACAATGGCTTTGGCATCGGAGTTCTCGACGATGTAGGCGACCTCGACCGGTGTCAGTCGGAAGTTGATCGGAACGATCACGATTCCGGTCTTGGCCGTTGCCAGATAGAGTTCGATAATCTCGATGCTGTTTTCAAGCAAGACCGCCAGTTTGTCACCCTTGGACAGCCCCAGCGACATCAGACTGTGGGACAGCCGGTTGACCCTTGCATTGGTTTGCGGATAAGTGAAGCTGCGCCGGCTGTCCTTCAGGCACACCGTGTTCGGAAATTTCTTGGCATTGATCTTCAGGTTCTGCCCAAGATTCATCCAGCAGGCCGTCATGATGTCCTCCGTAAAAAATAGATCAAGGCTAAGGCTCACAAAGGCTCAAAGCAAAAGGCTAAAGGCAAAAGGCGAAAGGTTCAAGGTAAAAGGTTTAGGGTTCAGGGTTCAAGGCAAAAGGTTAAAGCTTCAAGGCTCGAAACTGTCAATGTTTTGAGCACCGAGATCTTAGATTGTGCCCATCGCGGTTTCATTTAGGGCATTTATCAGGTTCCGATGCAGGTGTAATTTTTCGCAAGCTCGTGGAAATCAAGGAACTGCACGGACGCTTACTATTTTACGCCGCACAATTGCTTGGAATTTCGAATTTCGGTCATTGGGATTTGGTTAATATTTGAGTTTTTTATTTGAAATCCAACTGGCCGACACCTGACATTTGAAATCTCAAATGGCTTTCATCCATCAACCCTGAACCCTTGAACCTTGAACCTTAAACCGCTGATATTAAATGCTGATTCTCGCATCGACCACGACGGCGCCGTCTTCGAAGGCCATGACCGGGTTCAGGTCCATCTCCTTGATAGCTGGAAGGTCCGAGACCAGCTGAGACAGACGCTGGATCAATTCTTCCAAAATGTCGCGATTGACGCCCTTGCGGCCTCTGACGCCCTCGAGCAACGGGGCGCCCTTTATCGATGCCAGCATTTCTTTGGCCTCGGTGGTGCTTACCGGGGTCAGATTGAAGACGACGTCTTTTAGGACTTCGACGTGAATGCCGCCCAGACCGAACATGATCAGATGGCCCAGGTCCTCCTCGGCTTTGGCCCCCAAAATCACCTCCAAGCCGCCGGGCAGGAACTTCTGCACAAGGAAGCGCAGGTCGTCGGCCGCGAGTGTCGTCTGCATCCGGTCCACCGCCGCCCGCACGGCGTCGCCGTCGGCGAGGTTCACCGCCACGGCGCCCATGTCGCTCTTGTGCACCACGGCCGCGGAATCGGCCTTGACCACCACTGGAAAGCCGATGCTTTCGGCCGCCGCGACCGCTTCATCCGCCTTGGCAGCCGCACGCCAGTCGGCGGTCGGAATGCCGTAGGCATCCAGAATTCCGTAGACATCTTCTGCCGAGAGGTTCCGGCGGCCGGCCTCTTCCGCCCTCGACAGGATGGTCCGGCCCTTTTGGCGGTCGACACCGCTGAAGGTCTTCAGTTCGCCGATTTCACGGCTGCGAATCGTGTTATAGCGAACCAGGGCGGCCATGGCCCGGGCCGCCTCACCGGGCAGGCTGAAGCAGGGGACCCCGCCATCCCGCAGGATGTTGACCACCTCGGTCCACTGCTGCCGGTCGGTCATCAAATTGCAGACCAGCGGTTTCCGCTGCAGTTGGCTAACCGCCACGATTTCCCGCGCGATGCTCTCGTTGTCCACGAAAAAAGGCGTGACGAAGTTGACGAAAATGCAGTCGAAGGCATCGTCTGCCAGCATGGCATCCATGCAAGCCCGGTAGTGGGCAGCCGTGCCGGTGGCCAGAACGTCGATCGGGTTTCTGACCGAGGCTTCCGGGTAAAGCGTTGTCTTCAACTTCTCGACGGTCTTTTCAGAAAGTGGGGGCAGCTGACAGCCGCCACCGACAAACACGTCGGTGGCGATCACGGCCGGACCGCCGGTGTTGGTGATGATGCCGACACGGTTTCCCTGCGGTATCGGCTGGGTGGCGAAAGCGGCGGCGGCCTGGATCAGTTCTCCCTCGTCCGTGAAGGTGACCACGCCCGCCTTTTTAAATATCAGATCGGTGGCCAGATCTTCTTTGGCCAGACCGCCGGTGTGCGAGGCGGCCGCTTTGGCGCCCTCAGCGGTACGGCCGGCCTTCATGGCCAGGATCGGTTTTCGAGCGGCCACCTCGCGGACTGTCTGCATGAAGTTGGCCGCGTCTCTAAGTCCCTCGACGTAGGTGACGATGACGCGCGTCCCGTCGTCTTGCCCAAGATAACGGATGATTTCCGGGATGGTCACATCGCAGGCATTGCCGTTGGAGGCATAGATGCGGGTGCCGACGCCCATGGCTGCAAAACCCTGGTGGATGACTTCGGCCACGCCGCCGCTCAGCGCGACAATGGAAATAAATCCCGGCTCGGGCTTGGTGAACGTAAAGTTGCAGTAGGCCCGGATCCGGGGGTCCGAATTGATGATTCCTTGGCAATTGGGTCCCAGGATGCGGATGCCGTATTTGGCGGCCCGGGCGAGAAAATCCTTTTCTATGGCTTCCCCTTCGGGGCCGGTTTCCGAGAACCCGCCGGAGTTGATGATGATGTTTTTGACACCTTTCCTGCCGCAGTCTTCGACGGCTTGGGGCACGAACTTGGCCGGAATGACCATGTGAACCACGTCGATATTGTCCGGGCAGTCCGTAATCGACTTGAAGGCCTTGATGCCTCGTATTTCATCCGCCTTCGGGTTGATGGGATAGATGTCGCCCTTGAACCCGAAATCAATCAGGTTCTTGATCACCCGATTGCCGATGGAGAGCTCTTTGCTCGAAGCGCCGATGACCGCAACTTTCTTGGGTCTGAATAAGGATTCCAGCATGGTTTTCTCTCCTTCTATGCCCTTCTTTCTTCGATTTGCTCGATAAACGCTTCGACATTGGTCTTGGTTTGTTCGTCCGAAACCAGTCGCATGTCGTTGAGATCACCGTTGATGATCAGACTCGGTATGCCCGTAATTTCTTCCATGCGCTGGGGCATGCCGTAGCGGCAGTTGGAGTTGTTGGGACAGGTCTTGGCATCGTGGTAGATGATCCCGTCCACTTTGAAAAAGGCCAGCATATCCTTGATGTATTGTTCCTTGGCATCGTCGGCGCGCGTGATGAACAATTCGGTGTAGGCCCGCGCCATGCTTCTGAAGGGGTCGTCGGGATCGAAGGCTTTAAATATCCAACTGTTGCAATAGGTCGAGGCCAACACGCAGGTGTTCAGTTCGGCAAACATCTTCGAGTGGGTGCTGAGACGGCCCCAGACCGGCATGCCTTCCCAGTAGATCCGAAAGCGTTCGCCCTCGACCGCGGCCTCGTGGTTGGTGATGCGTTCTTTCATTTCCGCCAGCAGGAGCTTGTAA
>CAWBCG010000064.1:0-16899 GCA_963787235.1 uncultured delta proteobacterium | reverse complement strand
CACTCCCGGTTCAAAAGGAATTCTTGCGGCTGTTGGACGAGAAGACGAAAGACATCGAATCGGTCGGAGGCGGTCTTGCAGGGGATATTCGGGTGATTGCCGCTATGGGTAAAGATCTCAGAGACGCCCTCGAGAGTGACTTGGTGAGCAGAGACTTATTAAACCGCGTCAGTGCCGTTTCGATCAAGATGCCGCCTCTAAGGGAACGCAAAGAGGATATCTGTTTGCTGGTAAACCACTTTCTTCACAAGTACAATGCTGGCAGCGCCCGCAAGATTTACACCTTTGAGCCGGAAGCCTTGTCGTATCTGCTTCAGTACCACTGGCCGGGTAATGTGATCCAGCTTGAAAACGTCATCGAAAGGGCGTTCGCACTCGGGGCCGAAATTGCCATTTCGGTATCGGACCTGCCGATGGAAATCAAGACTTTTGGCGACATATCGAAAATCGGCTGACCGGACTGAACCTTATAATTGCCGTCTTTCGGAACCGCTCATCCGGCTGGAGGTGCCACCTCTTTTTCGTACTACATTGAATTTCGTAAAAAAAAGACTGCAAGATGGACCCAACCCGATTCGAAAGGAGACCTCAATGGAAGGCTGTATCTTCTGCAAGATCGTCAGGGGCGAAATCCCGTGTTTCAAGATTCTCGAAGACGACAGGGTTTTGTCATTCGCAGACGTCAATCCCATTAATACCGGACACACATTGATTATTCCCAAACGACATGCCGAAAACATCTGGGAAATCGATGGGGAGGATCTCGCCGCTATTCACCGGGCATCTCTAAAAATCGCCAAGGCCATGAAAACTTCCTTAAATCCGGACGGAATCGCCTTTCTACAACTCAACGGAAGGGCCGTAAACCAGATCGTGATGCATTACCACCTGCACCTGATTCCGCGTAAATCGAGTGATCCCAAGTTGACGATGACCGAGTGGGAGCTGGTTCCCGGTGATATGACAGCAATTGGAAAGACAGCGGAGAAAATCGCTGCGGCAATCAAGTAGTGCCCATCCACAAATGGCATCTTTCGGCCCCGGACGGCGTTCTCGCTTCCTGGCGATCCTCGACGTAGCTCCGCTACGCCTGCGGTCGCCAGCTCGTTGCGGCCTTGCCCGGAACCGAAATCTACCATTTGTGGACGGACACTATAGGAATCAAATGGTGGCCTCGACCGTGGTTGCCCCCTGCCCCTCCCGGACACCCACGACCTCGGCTGGAACCAGATCGCCCCAAGTCTCTCGGTACATAGCCTTTTGGACGACCTCGAACATAAAATGGAGCAGTTCATAAGCCGACAGGGTCGACAGCGGGTCTTCGAAAAGAGGCGTCAGCAGCATATTTTTTTCGGCTGCGCGCTTGAGCGCTTCCAATTCGTTCAAGGTCTTGAGAGCCTGACCGCCACCCGGGTGGGCTTTACTCCATTTGACCTTCAGTTGCGTTATTTTTTTTCGTGATGCAATTAAAAGGCTCCGCCGGGTTTTATCGTTCATAAATACCCTCTGGCCGGCAATAGTCTCCTTAATACGTTTAATGATGCAGTTCTTTTCCATCTGCAATTCTTTAAGAAACACCGCTCGAACGTCATCGGTCAAGCCGACGGCGACCCTTTGCAGGATGTGTTTTTTCTCACCGGTTTTCTTCGCCATTTCTGACCGGGCGCTATGCCAGAACATCCGGCTGGCGTTTTTTAAAAGCTCAAGCTGGGCCGCAGTTTCGCCCGCGTTTTTGGCTATCAAGTTTTTAATGCCGATGATCATTTTGCCGGTCTGACCGAACAGTCGTTCACCGGTGATTATCTCGAAGATGATCCCGACCGCAGCGTACCAGTCTTGGAGGTACAGAATGCGCACTGCATCTTGAAAGCAAGCCGCCAGGATCTCGTTCGGCATTAAATG
The DNA here is from genome assembly GCA_963787235.1 of uncultured delta proteobacterium. Lineage (GTDB taxonomy): Bacteria > Desulfobacterota > Desulfobacteria > Desulfobacterales > SG8-13 > JARFQH01. The sequence continues at coordinate 14,997 of CAWBCG010000064.1, read as the reverse complement.
TGTCGGTGTCCCGTAGGTGGGTGTTCCGCCCAAAATCGGTTGCGGTACCTGCCGATTACTATCGGAGCCGTAAGCAACAGCGGTCTCAACATCTATGAGACCGATCGAATAGTTTTCGCTTATATCCAGAAATTCGGGGTACCTGGCCTTGTCGCCGGCAATCAAAAGATTGTCGGGCTTCAGGTCCCGCATGGCCACGCCTTTTGACCGCAGCCAGGCCAACAGATCAAGCAAATTTGTCACAAGTCCGGCAATCTGGTGCATGCTCTGGTTGACCGTCACAGACTGGATACACCCCCGAATCGTCCGGCGGTAATCGTCAATGGTTTGCTCGTTTTCAGCAAGGGTTTTTTTCAGCAGAGCGTTTATTTTTTCGGCCCGGTCCGGAGTCAGATCTTTATGACCCACCTCCAGTTGTTTGCCGGCCAGGTGAATCAAAAACCATTTCTGCAACGTGTAGCGGGGGAATTTGCGCTTAGCGGTTTTGTTCAGCAGAATTTGGGACCGCTCTTCGAATGCCTTATAGACCTTCCGGACAGCATCGAGCTGTTCATCGTTTTCGGCGGCATAGCGCCCTTCGAAACCGTGGTTTTCCCAGATCACATCCGGATACCCGACGATCTCCTGGTAGAGTTTGTTAGGCAGGTCGTGGAAATCATTGATGACGTGACTGAGGAAAAAGTAGCGTGACAGATCCATCACAAAGACATACGAGGTGCCGATTCTCAAATGAGCCTGAAAAGAGGGAAACTTTCTCAACCAGTCGAGATATTTTTCTTCCAACTGCTCCGGGGTCAGTTGTTTACTTTCTGAAAATGGACGGATCATTTTGAGGACGGCCGCCACTGTCGGTACGATACATTCCCGAGGGGCAACTTTCTTGACGATCTTCCGGTCGGATTCGATGGCGGTGATATAATTTTCAAAATTAGTGATCGGTTTCTGGGGGACCTTGATCACGAAATGGTCGTTGTAAATCACGGTGAAGCATTTGCTGCGGCTGGCGCTATCGTCGCCGGCAAGTCCGACGCTCATGCGCCTCGACACCCATTGCTTGTCATGGAACACTTCCAATTCATAAGTTCTGCGCGTATCGATCACAACGGAATCCAGCAATTTAAAGCGGCCCCGGGCCAGTTGAGTCTCCCCCAATTGTATCTTGTAAATATTCAAAAAAAATTCGACAATGCTTTCCTCGTCAATCTCTTTCACCTCGTCTATCGGCTCGATCGTCTCTTCGATAATCGCCGGCGGAACCTCCACTTGCGGCGCAATCCTTCCTTTGCGTTTGCGTTTTAGTAAAAACAGCAAAATGAGAACCAGAAAAATGAAAATCGAGAGGGCCGGAAGAATCCCGATTTGATAGCCCAGCAGTGACACGTTCCCGAGAACCTGATCGATCTCTTTGAGTTTATTTGGTATGATCTCTAAAATTTCCAGGTAATTATTTTGCATAAAGGTACGCCTTCTTATACTTCAGGTTGAGCAGTTTCCCGACGGATTAACGGTTCCCGTTAAAGAGCCATAACTGGTCTCAATAATCGTATGATGCATCAATTGCGTCGAATTCCATGTTTCACCAAATGGGTTAAAACAACCAATCCAAATTATGGCGTATAACGTTCCGGGAATCAGCTTTTAATAACCCTCAAACCCTTATTTGAAACTACGCCAAAATGGCACGGTTTCTTCCTCGATCAAACTGGGTGCTTGCAGCCAGCGGCAGGGCTGAACCCTGAACTGATCAGTCTATGCCTACTTCTCTGCCAATTTCATCTTGTGAGTCTGTGAAGACCAACAAAATCAAATAATTATATCTTGGATCGCCGTTTCAATCAACTCTTAATTAACGGCCATGTGATCGATTCATTTACCGCCACCGGCGCTTGACACCGAAATTTTTTTCTTGTAAAAATTAGCCGTATTGCAATGGCGGGCCATGAAGGCTTGCGGATTCAAATAATAGAAGAACCTTAACATAGCCACGAAGGCGCAAGAGGGCCCTATCGACGGGACAACGCTGCCAGTGGCTTTTTTTATGTGAAAGAAGGGAAGGGATTATAAAGATGTGCGAAGCCAATGCGTATTTCTATGAAAACGGCAAAGAGGAAATGGTTCTCGAATCAGTTGATGTCGTTGAACCGAAGGAACAGAGCGGTTTTCGTCTGGTCAGCATTTACGGAGATCAGAAAATCATCAAAGGCCGTTTGAAAATCATGAACCTGGTCAACCATAAAATTGTATTTGAAGCCATGGACTGATCTTGGGCGGCCCTATCTGCCTTAGCCCTTTCGGTCACGGCTCACGCTTTTCGCCCGATACCAAAGCGGCCGTTATGCGCCTTAGGGTCACGATAAGAAATAATTCCACACGATTGCTCCGGATTATGGTTTGTCTACAAGGCACATCCACCTTCGCATATCTGGATACGCGTGGATGGATGTAACGCAACAGACGGGCCATAAGACAAGCAAGTGGTGGAATTATTTTTTGCCGGGGCCCTCACTCAGTCAGCCCTCAACGATTCGGCACACCACATCAATGCCCTTGCACGACTGTGCGACGTGTATTACTTAACCATCACTGGTTTTAATAAGCCCTTTATATTATGCCCAATGTGCAGCGAGAGCCCGGCACTTCGAAAAAAAATCGGCTGAGGGGTACGAATGGACAGGTTACGCAAATTCTACCAGACATCCGCTTACCGGTATGTTTTCTGGATATTGCTGATTTTCCTACTCATCCTGGCTAACTGGGCGCTGAGAAACGATGACTATCTGCTGCTGTTGGGTGTGGCCTCGGTCGGTGTCGCAATTGGTGCCGTGAGCATATATGTCGAAAGGATCAACTTCAGCCGCGGCGAATCTTTCGAACCGGCCTACACAACCCGGGTTATCCGCTTGGTGGCCCTACTTGCCGTCAGCCTCGGTCTGACAGTGCTGGCGATTATCCTGATGTTGGGCATCTATGACGGATAAAAAAACCGCAAAAATGACAGAATCTCCCGATACACGGAAACACCGGAGCGGTTCATCCGACTGCACCTCATTCACCGGCCCGCATACGATCACTGCCAGGCCCTGGATCGATCCGGCCCATTTCGGGCGACTGCTGCACATTAAAATTGTCGCGTCGCGTAACGGAACTGCCGTGCTGACCATGCCGTTTCTGATCGATTTCGCTCAGGGAAGCGGACTGATGCATGGCGGAGCACTGGTCAGCCTGGCGGATACCGCCGTCGTAATGGCGATCAAGGGTCTGGTACCGCCCGGCACCCATTTTGCGACCACTTCTATCGAAACGAAATTTCTGTTTCCGGTTAAAAGTGGCGTCGTTACCGCAAGAGCTCGTGTAACGGCAAAAAGACAAAACCGATTCTACGGCCGGGCAACACTCTTTAATCAAGACAAACGACCGGTAATGGAATTTCGGGCCACATTCCGGATGGCCAAAGACGGGCCGACCGAAAAATATGCTGCTAAGTAACCGCGAAATGGTTGATTTCATATTTTTCCGGGTGGATCACGGATGAATCGTCACTCTTGTAAAATCTATATTGACGGAGAAAATCGATGCTAAATATTTCACGCCACAAGGTTGAATTTGCCCGTGCCAATGGGATTGATATCGCTTATCAAGCTTTCGGGGACAAGGATGGTTTCCCCTTGATCCTGGTAATGGGCCTCGGCTCCCAGATGGTTCTTTGGGATGATGAATTCTGCCGGCAGCTGGCGGCCGTCGGATACCGGGTGATCCGCTTCGACAATCGCGATGTCGGGCTGTCGACGAAACTCGATTGGATGGAAGTTCCCGACTCGACCGCAGTAGCGGCTGCTCTGCAGCGCGGTGAGGCGCCCGCACTGCCCTACACGCTCGAAAACATGGCCACGGATACCGCGGAATTGCTCACGACCCTGGGATATGAGAGCGCTCACATCGTGGGAGAATCGATGGGCGGGATGATTGGTCAGATTATGGCGATACATTTTCCGGAGCGCCTGCGCAGCCTAACCTCCATCATGTCCTCCACCGGCAATCCATTGCTTCCGCCCCCGAAACCGGAGGTGCTCGAAATTCTTTACACGCCCTTTCCTTCCGATCATGACGGCTTCGTCGAGAGTTTCGTGCGGGCCTTTAAAATTCTGAGCGGCCCGGCGATGCCGTTGAATGAAACGCTGGCCAGGAAATGGGCCGAACAATCTTATGAACGCGGACTGAATCCGGCCGGGGTGGCGCGCCAGTTTGCCGCCATCATGGCGGCCGGGGACCGTACCGAAAAACTCAAGTCCATCGGCGTCCCGACGTTGGTGATTCACGGCGAAGAGGACCCGCTGCTGCCGGTTGAATGCGGCCTGGCAACCGCGGCAGCCATCCCCGGTTCACGGTTGAAAATCATCCCGGGAATGGGACACGCGCTGCCCGAAGCCGTCTGGCCGCAAATTATCGCAGAGATCAACCGGCACGCCATTTGATGGTGACGATCAAGTGCCTTTGGCCACTGAGGTCGTGCCTGAAAATTCGAGAGGCGCTATTGAAGAACCAACCGCGGATCGCCACAGCAACTGAGGGTCACGGTAAGAAATAATTCCAAACGGTTGCGCCCGATTATGGTTTATCTACAAGGCACATCCACCTGCGCATATCGGGATATGTGTAGGTGGATGTAACACAGTAGACGGGCCATAAGACAAGCAGGAGATGGAATTATTTTTTGCCGGGCCCCTTAAGATTTATCTTTGAAAGGAACCAGCCATGGAAAAGATCAAATCTTCAAAACTAAACAAATACAGTCAGCGGATCACGCAGCCGCGGTCCCAGGGCGCATCCCAGGCCATGCTGTACGGTGTCGGTCTGACCGACGAGGACCTGGGCAAGGGACAGGTCGGCATCAGTACCATGTGGTTTGAAGGCAACACCTGCAACATGCACCTCAACGACCTTGCCGCCGAGGTCAAAAAAGGGGTCGAAGCCGCCGGCCTGGTGGGAATGAGGTTTAACACCATCGGAGTGAGCGACGGCATATCGATGGGAACCGAAGGCATGAGCTATTCTCTGCAGTCCCGGGATCTGATCGCCGATTCCATCGAAACCGTCATGCGGGCTCACTGGTATGATGCCAACATCTCCATTCCCGGTTGCGATAAAAACATGCCCGGATGCCTCATGGCCATGGGCAGGCTCAACCGCCCCTCTTTGATGATCTATGGCGGTACCATTCGGGCCGGAGATTATGACGGCCGTAAGATCGACATCGTGTCGGCTTTTCAGAGCTACGGCGAATTTATCGCCGGTGAAATCGACGAGGAAACCCGCAGTGCCATCGTCAGGAGAAGCTGCCCCGGTCCGGGGGCCTGCGGCGGAATGTACACCGCCAACACCATGGCATCGGCGATCGAGGCCTTGGGAATGGCTCTGCCTTACAGCGCCAGCACGCCGGCAGATTCAAAAGAGAAGCGCATCGAGTGCCGTCAAGCCGGTGCCGCCATCCGCCGATTGATGGAAGCCGATATCAAGCCGCGGGACATCATGACACGCGCTGCGTTTGAAAACGCGATAGCGGTCGTCATCGCCCTCGGCGGCAGCACCAATGCCGTCCTGCATTTAATCGCCATGGCCCGGGCGGTAGACGTAGAGTTGTCGCTGGATGTTTTTCAGTCGGTCAGCGACCGCGTCCCTCTGCTGGCGGATCTGAAGCCAAGCGGCCGATTTGTGCAGGAAGACCTGCACCGTGCCGGAGGCCTGCCGGCGGTAATCAGGCGTCTGCTGAAAGCAGGCCTGATGCATGGCGACTGCCTGACGGTCACCGGTAAAACGCTGGCGGAAAACCTGGTCGATCTGCCCGATCTTTCGGACGGTCAGGAGATCATTCGCCCGCTGGACAATCCCGTCAAGACCACCGGACACCTGCAAATCCTGCACGGCAGCCTGGCACCGAAGGGAGCCGTGGCAAAAATCACGGGAAAGGAAGGCACTCACTTCAGCGGACCGGCCAATGTCTTTGACTCCGAAGAAGACATGCTCGAGGCCCTTGAAATGAACCGGATTCACAAAGGAGAGGTCATCGTTATCCGCTACGAAGGCCCGCGAGGCGGTCCCGGCATGCCGGAAATGCTCACGCCGACCTCGGCCATTATGGGGGCCGGCCTGGGAAAGGATGTGGCGTTGCTGACTGATGGGCGCTTTTCGGGTGGTTCGCATGGATTTATCGTCGGACACATCTGTCCCGAAGCCCAGGAGGGCGGTCCGATCGCACTGGTTGAAAATGGCGACCGTATCACCATCGATGCAGAAAGCAAACGGATCGATCTGAACATCGGCGACGACGCCCTGTCTGAAAGACGGCAACGGTGGCAGGCCCCGCCCTTCAAAGTCCAACGGGGCGCGCTGCACCGGTATATCAAAAACGTCCGGCCGGCTTCCGAAGGCTGTGTGACCGATGAGTGAATGAGCATCCCTTACTGGCAATAGGACACCCGAATGACCTCTCCTTATTTAGACGTCGCGGAGCTCCTACTGAGACTGAAAAATTGTGTCGTGCTCACCGGGGCCGGTATCTCCGCCGAAAGCGGTATTCCGACCTTTCGATCAAAGGACGGGCTTTGGGAAAAATACGATCCGATGGTGTACGCCTCCATCGAAGTGTTTCGCAAAGACCCGTCAAAGTATTGGCAGATCCGGGGAGACTTCATCCGCGATTACGACTCCTATGAGCCAAATACCGCTCACCGGGCACTGGTTGAACTTGAGAACTTGGGAATCGTGCGCCAGGTGATTACCCAGAATATCGACGGCCTGCACCGCAAAGCCGGCAGCCGGAGAGTCGTTGAAATCCACGGCAGTCTGAGGGAAATTATCTGCCAGCAATGCGACAGAACCTACCTGGCCCCCAACATACCTGGAGGCAATCCGCCCCACTGCGAATGCGGAGGGGTTCTCAAACCCAACACAGTTCTCTTCGGCGAACAATTGCCGACCGAGGCACTGGAAGTGGCCATCCGTGAGTCGAGCGCATGCCGGATCATGCTGGTTATCGGCACTTCGGCCGTTGTCTATCCGGCGGCCCACCTGCCGGTGGTGGCAAAGCAGCATGGTGCAAAAATCGTGGAAATCAACATTGAAAGGGCCTTTCCGGATGCCGACGTCGTCATTCTCGATAAGGCCGCATCCGCCATGACACGACTCCTGGAAGCGATCAAAACCCTTCAACATACGTCGACAGAATGAACGCGCCGCTTGTCGATGATGTTTTGAGCCCATGCGCTTAAATACCTTCGAAAAATACATCATCCACCCACTGTTTCGGCGTCTCCTCGACCACCCTCGGCAGGACCGATTTACCCGAGCTCAATTTGCCGAAGCACTCGAACAAAACGGTTTCACCGTAGCCGCCACCGGCGAGTTCATTCAACTCTTCGCGTGGTTCATCGCTGACAAGCCGGCTCATGATGCCGCATGAAAGCTGAAAGGACTTTCTTGCTATGGAACTCTCCGCCATTACCGATGACCTGATTACCGAACTCAAGACGCTGCGTTTCGGTCCGCCGGTGACTCACGTTTACAACCCTCTGGTGTATGCCCGCAAGGCTTACGATGCCTATCTACAACGCTATGCCGCGCCGCCGAAAGAAGTGGTGTTTGTGGGAATGAATCCCGGTCCATGGGGTATGGCCCAAACCGGCGTTCCGTTCGGCGAAGTTCATGCCGTGAAAAACTGGCTCGATATCGAGACGGAAATCGGTGCTCCGGAAATCACGCATCCCAAAAAACCGGTAACGGGTTTTTCCTGCGCGAAAAGCGAGGTGAGCGGTAGACGCTTGTGGGGCTGGGCCAAGGCAACCTGCGGGTCACCGGAGATCTTTTTCAGGCGTTTTTTTGTTGCCAACTATTGTCCGCTGCTCTTCCTCGAAGCAAGCGGACGCAACCGCACACCCGATAGTCTCAAGGCTGCCGAAAAAAAACCGCTGCTGAACGTTTGTGACCGGGCCTTGCGACGAATGATCGCTTTCCTGAAACCGCGGTATGTCATCGGTATCGGAAATTTCGCCCGCGATCGTGTTCAGGAAACCCTGGAGGGCATGGGGCTTGTGGTCGGCCGCATCACCCACCCCAGCCCGGCCAATCCGAAGGCCAATCGCGGTTGGGAAAACGCCGTGAAGCAAGAACTCGCCGCTGTCGGTGTAAAGATCGAAAAGTAGTTTTTTAAGTGCAGGTAAACTGAGTTTGAGTGGCACACCGGTATAAGATGGCCAGGAGTGTTAGAAAGGCAAATGAAGCTGGAAACGGCGATTCTTTATATCATTGGTACAGCCAGAGGAAAGAATGGTCGCCGATGGCAAATCGTGCATATATTATTTTGACTTGGTCTTGCTCGGCTCGAGCACCGCTACTTTTTTGACAAGCGCCAGGATGGTTTCTTTGAGTTTTTTGGGCGGCTTGACGAACCGCACGCCCATGCCCGGGTCTCCACTCGACTCGGAATCGTTGACCCAGACGACTTTTGCATTGACCGATACTTTTTCGACATTACCGATGGAAAAGGTCAATTGGGTGAGTTCCCCGACCGCCGGTGCACTATCGGTCTGGATGAACATGCCATCGACCGAAATGTCTTTGCTGTATGATATGAGGTAGTCGCCTTCGTTAATAAAGTTGATCTCATATTTTCCCGGTACACGGATGCTGGACCTGCGGTCAGCCTCTGCCATTTTCAATCTCCTGTTTGGGATATGGACGATAACGAAAAAAAATCGATTCCCTTTAAAAAGTTCACGGTATTTGTTAGGAATTACGTCAGATAATGTCAAGAACAATATTGCCTGCGGAGGAATTTATCAAATGTTTTTCGAACTAATCGAAAAAAGAAGAAGCATTCGACACTTCACGAGCGATGCAATCGAAGCCACCAAAATCGAACGGCTGAAGGAGACGGCCTTGCGGGCCCCTTCCTCCCGGGGTTCAAACCACTGGGAATTTGTTTTCGTCACCGATCGCGCCCTGATCTCAAAGTTAAGCCGGGCCAAACCGCATGGTTCCGCCTTCTTATCAAACGCGGCCCTGGCTATCGTGGTCTGCGCCGACCCGGCCAAATCAGACGTTTGGGTGGAGGATGCCTCGATTGCCACCATCTTCATCCAGCTGGCAGCCGAAGCCCTGGAATTGGGCAGCTGCTGGATCCAAATCCGCAAGCGGATGCACAGCGACGCCACAACCGCCGAAGCCTACATCGCCGAAGCGTTGAGCCTACCGAAGCATCTGGCAGTCGAATCAATGGTTGCCGTCGGTTACCCGGCCGAAAAAAAAGCACCCCACAAGCGAGAGTCGCTCAAGGATGAAAAAGTCTTTTTGGATCGTTACGGCAAGCCCCTTACTTGATTACATATACTAAGGGGACTCACTCAAGGCCATAAAGATCCACCACGGTGCATAAAAATGACGTGCTGGAGCCCGGATGACCGGTTGAGAACAGCGGCTGACTGTCTGAGCCGCCTACGGGGTCTTAGACCGGACCCTATGCCGATACCACATGAAAGACACAACCTTGGTGACAAACCCGAACCCTTGATTTGAAGACGGGCCTGGTCTGGGCTTAGACCCCGTTGGCGACGAGTTTCAGCCGCGACTCGAAATCGGTTATCCGGGCGGAGGCGCCCACCTCATCTTCGCGTTAAATCGCCCTGGTCAATTTACGAAACGGCGGTGATGGAAAAAATAATTGCCAAAGATGCAAAAAATTTTAATTGTACTCGGTATTCTTTTGCTCGCAACCGGCATCCTGTGGCCCTGGATCTCCAAGTTGCCGATTGGTCGGCTGCCGGGTGACATTAGCATCGACAAACCCGGTTTAAAGGTCTACATCCCGATCACAACGATGATCCTGGTCAGCGTCATCGTTTCGGTTATCCTGTGGGTGTTGCGAAAATAACAGGCGTAAAGAAATAACATGATTCGAAAAGCATCCATCGTCGTCGGCATCGCCGCGGTCCATTTTATCACAGCGAAAATCATCATCGCCCTCACTATGCAGATGGGCACGTTCGCTGCAAGCAGCAGCCGCGCTGCCGGTTATCTCGGCAACATTTTGGTATGGGTCACCCGGGTGCTGTTTTTTCCCGTTATCACCTTATCGCTCTATTCGCGAAAGTGGTTTCCGGGTGACTGGATTTACGTCCCGCTTGCCGTCAACAGTCTCCTGTGGGGAATAACGATTTACGGCCTCATCTGTTTGCTGAAACGGTTTCGGTCGCGGTAGGACCCGGGGGAAAACGGATTGCAATTAACAACGGATTTTCTCGCTCGCCAGAATTCTCCACCACCAGCCTACGTTTCGTGGTCAGTCTGGGGACTGGGTGCCCTCCTGTATCTGTTCGGATTTTACCAGCGCGTGGCACCGGCCGTTATGACCACCGAGTTGATGAACGATTTCGGCATTGGCGCCGCCGCCCTGGGCCATCTGTCGGCTTTTTATTTTTACAGTTACGTCGTCATGCAGATCCCCACCGGTATCCTGGTCGACACTTGGGGCCCTCATCGCCTGCTCACCGCCGGTGCCTGTGTAGCCGGCGTCGGCAGCCTGATCTTCGCCACGGCCTCGAGCGCTCTTGGGGCCGGATTCGGGCGCCTGTTAATCGGCGGCTCGGTCTCCGTGGCCTGGGTAGGGATGCTAAAGCTAGCCAATCAATGGTTTGCGCCGCGACGTTTTGCGTTTGTATCAGGCGTCGCGCTTTTCTGCGGCATCATCGGGGCAGTGGCCGCCGGTGTGCCGCTTCGAATGGCGGTTCACAGCGTCGGTTGGCGACCGGTTATGCTCTACTCGTCTGTGATGGCTTTTCTGGTTTGTGCCGGTATCTGGTGGATCGTCCGGGACGATCCGAGCGAAAGAGGCTACCAGAGCTATGCACCCGTGCATGCCCAGCAAAACCATCGCACCGCAATTGACATCATATCCGGTGTCATAGAAGTCCTACGATATCCCAATACCTGGCTGCTCTTCGTTATTCCAGGTGGTATCGTCGGTTGTGTGCTGACGTTTTCAGGGCTCTGGGGTGTGCCCTTTCTCGTCACTCACCACAACCTCACCGACACCGGCGCGGCGGGGGTGTCTTCGATGCTTCTGGTGGCCTGGGCGGTCGGCAGCCCTTTCTTCGGAGCGATTTCAGACCGGCTCGGACGCAGAAAAATGCCGTACATCGTGGGCTGCGCCGTGGCGACAATCGGATGGGCCCTGATTCTGTTCGTTGCTCCCCAGCCGCTGTACTGGCTCATTATTGTGATCATTGTCACCGGCTTCGCCTCGGGCTGCATGATCATCAGCTTCGCTTATGTCAAGGAGTCGGTGCCGCCTGATTTGACCGGAACGGTTTCCGGCCTGATCAACATGGGGGTTATCTTAGGGCCGACCCTGCTGCAGCCGACTGTGGGCTGGGTGCTGGATCTAAGATGGAGCGGGCAGACCCTAAACGGCTCCAGGATATATGACCTGGACGCTTTCCGTATCGGTTTCAGCCTCATGTTCGGGTGGATGGTGCTGGCATTTATTTTGCTTTTTTTCACACGGGAAACAAACTGTCGACAGGTCGTCACAATGACACAAACCGCTAAACAGGCGACGGTCCGATAAGGTTCGGGCAATCCCACCGCGATTCCGGCTACAAATGGATAAAAGCGAGGACTACATTCGGATGTGTGCGACCGCCGAAGAATTACAGTGCCGTTGGCAGCCGGCTTACGGCGACTTTTACGCCGATGCCGAGAGTCAGATCCGGTGCTGGATTTCCAGAGGCCCCGGGCCGGTGCGAATCAAAAGGGGATTCAGCATCTGTGTCAAAGACAGCGTCATCCATCTTTCGAAATTCACCTGGCTTCCCCGGCAGAATCAGCTGATCGAGATGGCACAGATTCCGGGACGTCGCTACGAGAGCATTGTGCAGGACTTTTTCGACTGGACCCGGCAGCCCTATAGGAGCAGCGGCAGAACTCCTGGAAAACTGTTTCGCTCCATGGAAAAAATCTGGCTGGCCTTTGTTATGCAGCAAAAATACCGTAAACAATGGGACGAAAGCTCTTGGATCAGGGAAGCGTATTCCGCGTAGCGGGGCGAGTACCCCCATCCACGGTTTTATTAAGGGCACTGGCAAGTTTCAGAGCCGAAAAATGCGGGATTTAACCGAAAGACTTGATCAAGACGGCTCGATTGTGATTAGTAGGCAATATAAACGGTAAGAAAGGAAATTTGATGATATTCATCGGCGAATTCTTCCACCTGACCAACCAAGAGGAAATTGAAGAACGAGATCGAAGACACGGCGAGTTCAACCTGATCATCGACGCCCCGGATACCCAATCCGCCGTAAACAAGTTCCGCCAAAGAATCGTCGAATTTCGCCAAAAAAGCGAATTTTTCGAGGGCGATTGCAAGATTTTTTTTATGCGTCTGCTGGAGTTTGAAAATTTTCCTCAATCCAGAGCACTCATGCTGAACTACAAATCGACCGCCGGTGACCCCCTTGTGCCGTTTATCGGCTGCACCATACCATCCGATCAAACCGATGCCTGTCGGATTTACAACTGGAAGGACAACGCGCCGGAAATAGACGGCCGCAATGAAAATCTATTCATCGAGTTCAAAGGTGACATCAAGCAGATCGATTAAACCGATTAGGTGCAGTTTTCGATCGCGTTCATGCGCATCATTCAGCAAGATTAATAGACAAAGGTGAGGGGGGCGTTGGGAATGCGCCTTATCTCTTCTGGGCTCTTGGACCGCTTTCGGGCATGTTTTGGAGGAGCATCTCTTTGAGTTTCAAGCGAAAAGCCTCCGGCACGGGGTCGTCGGCCAATTGCTTGCACAGCTTGATGGTTTTCTTGAGTGTCGCCAGGCAATATTTGCAGGATACACACCCACCGATATGCGTTTCGAGTTGCCTGCGGGTCAGCTCGTCCAGTTCGCCGTCAATGTACTCGGACAGCTTCTCAAACATTGCCACACAGTGCTTCGGGTCGTGTTGGTCAGGCACCATGTTCAAAGTATCCTTTTAATCTGTCTCTCAGGTAAAGCCGCGCCCGGTGGAGCCTGACCTTCACGTTGGACTCCCCAATGTTGAGTATTTGAGCGGTTTCGGCCGTGGAAAATCTCTCCAGATCCCGCAGGATCACGACCACTCGATATTTTTTCGGCAGCGAGATGATGGCTTCCTGCAGCATTTTCGAAAGCTCCTCGTTTAAAAGCTTTTCAAGGGGCAGTTGAGCCCAATTCGGTATTTCGCCGGGCGTCGGCGCATCTTCCTTGGGCAGAAACTCCTCCAAAGAAAGTTCTCGTTCCGGAGCAAATTTGGATTTTCTGCGCTTTTTAATGCAAATGCTTGTGGCAATCCTGTACAGCCAGTTCTTGAATTTTGTTTCGTATCTGAAGTCTTTGAGATATTTGAAAACGTTTAAGAATGTCTCCTGGACCATATCTTCGGCATCACGCGTGTCACCGCACATCCGCAATCCGAAGTTGTAGAGTTTATTCTCGTAACGCTTAACGACTTCCTGAAACAAATCGTGCCGGCCCGAATTGATGGCCTCAACGAGTTCGGTGTCTCTATCCTCGATCTTTTTCCGTTTCCGGTTGGATGTCATGACCCTTTTTTCTTGTCACCTGACAAGCGTCACTCATTCAGGTGGATATCCCCATTTTCGGCAGAATGACGGCTTGCAACAAAATCCATACGCCGATTACCAAGAACAAAATCAGCATTTCTATCATAAGCTTAGCTCCTTATAAATAAGTAGTTTCGCATGGGATGTCCACTCCTATTTTCGCCCAAAAGCTTGAAACGCAACGATAGCGTATCAGCACCTTAATTTTCCGGAAAAAGAACTGCCCATAGTGAACCCTAAGTACCTGTTCGGTTACAAATATTATTTAATATTATTTATGTCAGGTGCGAAACTTGGCCCTGTAAAGTCGCAGGCTGTTGCTGACAACCGAAATGCTGCTGAAGGCCATGGCCAGTGCCGCCATCATCGGGTGAAGCTGCCGTAGGAAATGGGGCAGGCTGTCAAATGGATTGAGAATCCCTGCGGCGATGGGGATGAGTATCACGTTGTAGCCGAAAGCCCAGAAAAGGTTTTCTTTGATCGTGCGCATGGTTGCCCGGCTGATTGCAATCGTGCGCGGCACGCCGGTCAAGCTGCCGCTCGACAAAATGACATCGGCCGTTTCGATGGCCACATCCGTCCCGGTCCCGATGGCCAGACCGACATCGGCCTGAGCGAGTGCCGGCGCGTCGTTGATGCCGTCACCCACCATGCCGACTTTTCGCCCCTCTGCCTGCAGCGCACTGACTTTGGCCGATTTTTCGTCGGGTTTGACCTCCGCGACAACTTCATCGATGCCGACCTGCTCGGCAATCGATCGGGCGGTTTCCGGATTGTCGCCCGTCAGCATAACAACTTTCAGTTTTTCGCGATGCAGGGCCGCAATGGCAAATTCGGATTCGGGTTTCAAGGTATCGGCAACGGCGATCAAACCGCAAAGGACTTCATCGCTGACCACCACCATCACGGTTTTGCCTTGAGACTGTAGCGTCTTAATATATTCCTGCGCCGGTCGGAGATCGATGCCCTGTGCTTCAAACCACTTGGGTTTGCCGACTTTAACCGGCCTGTCATGCACCAGCGCCTGCACCCCCATTCCGCCGGTTGCCTTGAATTCGGCCGGTTCTTCCAGCGCAATCCCTCTCGAGCGGGCTGCGCTGACAATCGCCTTGCCCACCGGATGCTCTGACCCCCGTTCGACTGCGGCGCTCATTTCAAGCAAACGGTCCTCATCGCCGGCCACCGCATCGAAAGCCACCACATCCGAGACCGTGGGTTTGCCGAGCGTGATCGTGCCCGTCTTGTCGAGCACGATCGTGTCGAGCTTGGTCGCCATTTCGAGAGCTGCGCTGTTTTTAAACAAAATGCCGTTCTCAGCCCCCTTGCCTGTCCCGGCCATGATGGCCGTAGGAGTTG
>CAWBCG010000063.1:0-42961 GCA_963787235.1 uncultured delta proteobacterium | reverse complement strand
CGGGTCTGCCGCCCAGGCTATACCGGACGCCAGTATCACGGCCAGAATCAGTGTGCTATAGGAAAACATGGTTCGCTTTTTCATTGTGATCTCCTTTCTAAATTGTTTCTGTCTGGGAGGACTTGATTTAACCTGGCGGCTGTTTGTTTCTCCCCCAAGCCAGCGATAGACGACGCCGCCCAGAATTCCTCCGATGATCGGTGCGATCCAGAAAAGCCACAGCTGCTGGACGGCCCAGCCGCCGGCAAACAGGGCCACGCCGGTGCTGCGGGCCGGATTGACCGCGGTGTTGGTGACCGGTATGCTGATCAGGTGGATCAGGGTTTAGACATTATTTTGTCCTCTCATTCTTTTGCTTTTCTTCGTCTTTATGCCGTCGGAACCGGCCGACCGTAAGCCGAGCGCACTGCTGCAACGAGGTCTCCTCTTTCAAAGGGTTTCTGGATAAACGCCAGAGCATCGCTGCACTCCGTCCGGGCTCGATCCAGCTCCTTTTCGAGTGCCGAGACGAACACCGTCTGAATGGTCCGGCCTTCTTTTCTGAGGCGGTGATACAGGTCGATCCCACTCATTCCCGGCAACAGCAGATCGAGAATCAGAAGGCCGGGTTCCCTGGAGACCGCGCCGCTCAGAAAATCCTCGGCGCAGGCATACGTTTCGACCTTCCGGTATCCCGCCGACCGTATCAGTCGTTTGACCGACCTGAGAACGGATTCGTCGTCATCCACGATGTAAATCGATAGATCTTCAGGCTTCATGGCCGATGGTCTCTCCATTCTTTTCGAAAAGATGAGATTCAATAAGGTCCTGCGGGGTTGACAGCTGGGAAAACGTTGCCTCATGGTTTATTAGTATGTACTGCGGAAAAACGAGGCAATTGGACTTTGGTCCAATAAGCAAAAAAAACTCATTCCGGAGAAGTTGATGATGGGATCAGGATTCAAGGGGCCAAGGGTTCGAGGGTCTATAAATTCTCACAAGCTGCGAATCCGAGTAGGTGCCAATTAATTATCGGACCCCGCTTTTCAACGGCCCATGCGCCGGTTGTAAGACTGCGAGATCCGGTCGATCAGGGCCGGGTCCCGTTCGGTGGCACCGGACGTGTTGAATTCCACGCGAACGCTGCCATCCGCCTGCGTTCTGACGTTGGCGGTGACATTGATCCCGTCGCGGGTTCCGCGCACGATTCCCGCGCCACGATCTTCGCTCGTGATCCGCACACCCTGATCCTGGAGCGCACCGATGGCGGCGGCCCAGGAACGGTCAAAACTGGTGACCGGCGTCGTCACGACGGTTCCCGGCGCCGTCTGGTAATAGGTGCAGCCGGCGATCAGCAGGCCGGCGAAAACGAACGCTAAAAGATACCGTCTCATGGCGATACCTTTCGCCAGCTGGAATCAGGATCGAAAAGCGTCATCTTGCGCGCCACAGCGTTTGTGCGGGGGCCTAAATTCTTTTCGTAGATCAGTCCTTCGTAGTTGATGATGAACGTCATCACCCCGGTTTCGTCATACCGCACCGGCCACGCCACGAGCGCGAAACCGGCCGTCATCCGGCCCTTGATCCGATAATCGAATGCACCGCCCGGTGCGTGTTTTCCCTGCGCCTTCAAGATCTTGAAATAATAACCGTAATAATCCGTTCCGGGCTTGTCGTTACCGAAAAGCGGCCCGAGCGGGCTCTTCTCTTCACCGTCCGGCACCTCCCAATAAAGGCCGTTTTTTTTACCGGGCGAGCTGATCAGTTTCTGGGCGTATTCGAGAATTCCGTCACCATTGCGGTCGGCGAGCGCATATTCTTTCTGTGCGTCATAGTAAGCGAGAGCGGCCTTCATCGCCGACAGCTCGTCTCGTCCGATCCGGCGCGTGCGAATTTCCTCCGCTCCGGCTCTCGTGTCGAAGCGCCAGACGCCGCCGCTCTTGACGATCGGAATCGGCAGCGTCCATTCGTCGGGTCCGACCGCCAGGTGAGCCCGGTTGTCCGAGTCTCGTATGATCGTCTCCTTTTTGTACCGCGCGGCAAGAAAGGCGTTGACATCGTCCCGGTCGATGTTGTCGATCGGGATGAAGCGTTTCCAATCGGCGCCGAGCACGGTGCGGAGTGCGTCATCATCGCTCGTCGCCACCGCTCGCACGAAAGCGTCGGCTGCGGCCTTAGGGCTGTCAAACGCCTCCTGCGCGAGTGCATTTGACGGTGTCAGCAATGCGGAACAAACCAACGCGGCCGTCGTTACAAGGGTTCGAAAGGCTGATTCGTTTTTCGTGATCATCGCTATAACCTCCTAACGTCGGCCGCGGCCGCCGCCGGCACGACCGCCCCCGGCATGTCTGCCCCCGGAAGGCCGCTGGGCCGCCTGCCGGCTCGCCGCACCGCGGTTGAAGTTTTGTTTCGCCCGGTCTGGATTCCTGACCCCCGATAGGGCCGAATCACCGCCCCGTTTCTGAACGGACTGGCGCGCCCTGTCGCGGTCGATGTTCTGGGCCGCGGATCGGGCTTTATCTCGGTCGATGTTTTGTGCCTTGGCTCGGGCCTGGTCACGATCCATGTTTTTGGCGGCCGCTTGTGCCCGCTCGCGGGTCTGCGGATCGCTGCGCAATTTTTCGCGCCCCTTTGCCGGATCGAGGCCGCGGTCCTTCATTGTCGATTGGGCCCGCTGGCGGCTGGCATCGCGCTGCGAATCACGGCCGCGAAATTCCTTGCGGTTGTCGGCGCCGGCCACCTGCTTGCCGTAGCGTTCGCGGCTATTGGCATCCCGGTACGGTACACCGCGGCGGTTCTGAGCGTTGTGGTTCCAGTTGACATTTTTCTGATTGACGTTGAGCCTCTTGTTGATGTTGATGTTGTTGTAGCGATTGACATTGATGTCTACGCTGCGCCGTCCCCAGTTACAGCCCCCCCAGAGTGCATTGGTAATGCCGATGCCGACACCGAACGCGATGCCGGAAACGAGCGCCGTGCCGAAGACGTAACCGGGCGGCGGCGGCAGGTAGACCGGCGGATAGCTCGGATACCACCACGACCCGTAGACCACCGTCGGGTTGTAGGCCGGTACGTAGACTACCTGCGGGTTGGCCGGTTCGATCTTGATGATGGTCTGCTCCGTTTGCGGCGCCTGCTCGACGATCACTTTCTGCTGTTCAGTCGTCTCGAGGTTCCCCGACTTCTGCGCCGCCGCCCGCAGCCGCTGCACCGAATCCATGACATCTTCGGGCTGGGCGAGGAAGGCGTCGCCGACCCGCTGAACCCAATCGGGCTTTTCGTCCATCGTGGCGAGCACCTGCGGAAAAGCAACCAGGGACTGCACGCTCGGATCCCAGGGCTGGTCCGCAACCGCCTTTACGGCCGCATCGCCCTTCTGATCGGGATGGACCTTTGACCACTTGGCCGCATCGGCCACGTCCGACGGATAGGTGGAGGCCATCAGCACCTGGGACAGCAGCGAATCGGGATAAAGGGCTATCGGTGCGAGCATCTGGTCGAGTTCTTCGTTAGTGAAGGTCTTGCTCTCCTGCGCCCACACGAAAGAGGTCATCAAAAAGGGCACGACGAGCAACGGTCTCAGCCATTTCCACTTCGTTAAGGCCTGATTGATCATTATTTCACCTTCCCTTAGTACGCTGAAGTTGCGGCCGGTGAGATCCATATTCTTAATCACTCACAATCGTCTTCTCAGCAAACCTGTGTCACCGTGGGGATCGGTTACATAGGGGACCGGGCTGAGCCACAGAATTATTTTTTCTCGACCCGACCGACTCAAAATGAATGATTGAGAGAATATCACGAGACAATCTAATGCGCGAGACGGTTACGTCAATTGGACTTTGGTCCAATATCAAAGCAGGAAATGAGAATAGATGAATTTTGATGAACGTTCAGGTCAATTTATAGACGATGGAAGTTTCAGCTTATCGGCCAGCCGGACGAGGGCGGCCAGTGAGTCCGCCTTCATTTTCGTCATCACCCGCGATCGGTGTACCTTCACGGTTTTTTCTGCAATTCCGAGCTTGATAGCGACCTCCTTGTTCAACATACCGCAGACAACCAGTCGGAAAACCTCCTGCTCGCGGGATGTCAGGGATCCGAAATCATTCTGAACTTGCCGGAGTTCGTGATTCTCGGCGACGAGCCGCCGGCTGCGCGCAATCGCGTTGGGAATGATCTTCGCGAGCGTGCCCGGATCGAAGGGCTTCTCCAGGAAGTCCACCGCGCCGCCTTTTACGGCCTGAACACTCATCGGAATGTTGGCGTGTCCTGTAATAAAAACGATTGCCAGGTTGGTTCCACGGCGACGAAGCTCCACCTGAAGGTCGATACCGCTCATCTCTGGCATTTCCACATCGAGCAAGACGCACCCGGCGACGTCGGGAGAGATATCCGCGGAGAGGAACTCCACGGCGTTTGAATAAATACGGGCTCGCAAGCCATGTGACCGCACAAGCCGCTTGAGCGCACGCTGGATGGAAGGGTCGTCGTCGACGATGAAAACATCGATTTCGGATTCACTCCGCACGGTGTAAACCTTTCACGGCTGACCTCGCAACACAATACAGCAGGCTGGAAGCGGTTTCGAAACCACTTCCAGTGATCGATGGGATTTTTCTATACGCCGGACCTGGGGCATGACGCGAGGTGACCCTCCGCACATTCCGGTGAAACAGCCGGCAGGCTGACATGGAAGGTCGCTCCGCCGTCGCCGTTGGCGGCGGCGCCAATCGTTCCGCCGTGTGCTTCGACGATAGAGCGGCTGATCGACAGCCCCAGTCCCATCCCTTGGGTTTTGGTCGTAAAAAAGGGCTCGAACAGACGGCCCGCGGTTTCGGTGTCGATCCCCACACCGGTGTCCGATACCGAAAGCATTGCGCCGCCCGCACTCGCGCAACCGGTTTTGACCGTTATCAGGTGCGGCGCAGACGCGTCGCAGTCCAGGGCATCCAGCGCGTTGACGAGCAGATTGATGGCCACTTGCTGCAGTTGCACCTGGTCGCCCCACACCGGCGTCAGCCCCGCATTCAGATCCAATATGATGCGGGCATTTCTTATCGTCGCATCGCCCTGGACCACCTTGACCGCGTCACGTGCTAATTCGCTGAGGTCGACCAGCGTATGAACCGGCCGGTCTTTTTTCACCAGGGCGCGAATGCGCTGGACCACCTCGCTGGCCCGCTTCTGGTCCGATACGATGTCGCCGAGGGCTTCGCGCACTTCCTCGATGTCGAGCTCCGGTTCCTCCAAAAGGCGCAGGGCCGCCTCGGCATTCACGACAATCGCCGCCAACGGCTGGTTGACCTCGTGGGCGATGTTCTGGCTGAGTTCCCCCACCGTCGACATCCGCGCCACGTGAGCCAGGTCGTGGCGCAGCCGCGCCGCCTCCTCTTCGGATTTTTTGCGTGTAGAGATGTCCTGGACGATGCCTTTCACGAGGAACGGCCGGCCGCTCCGGTCAAAATCGACCACGAATTTCGCTCTGATCCACTTCGAGGTGTCTTCGACAATGACGCGGTATTCCATGTCGGATGGGGCCCCCTTAAGGGCGGCCTGCCAGATCATGTCCACGTAGTCGCGGTCATCCGGGTGAACCATTTGCAAAAATGCACTGTAACTGAGCTTCGATTCGGCCGGCATGCCGAAGACCTCTTTCGTCCCCTCGGACCACGTCAACGAATCTTTTTGAATGTCAAAAATGAATCCGCCGATGCGCGCGACCTCCTGGCTGCTCTTGAGATTGGCCTCGCTGCGGGAGAGGGCCGCTTCCGCCCGCTTACGCCTCGAAAGGTTGATCGACAGCCCCGTGATGAGAACGCTCTGAAAAACGAGAAAAGACAGAATGCCCGCAATCCACCATTTATAAGTTTCCCATAGGGAGAACTCTTTGAAGCGGACGATGCTGCCCGTGGGCAGGGCGCTCTCATCGATGCCCCAGCGCTTCATCTCACGCCAGTCGAACATATACGGATTGTCTCGCATCACGACAGGCTCGATCGCGCCGGCTTTCTCACCGGAGAGGACACGTAGAACCAACTCCGCCGCCTCACGGCCATTGGCCTTTAACGATGTCATGCACCCCCCCACACTTCCGTAACCAAAGGCTGAATCGATGAAGTTATAGAGCGGCGCATTGGCAGACTTCGAAACCATTCTTTGGGCCTCTGCAGAGACAAATCTGTTACCGGCCCCATCTTGCCCCATGGTCACGAAGAGTATAGCCGTCGCTGCCGGCAACTGGGAAACCCTCTTCAGCAGTTCCTTCATGGGCAGTCCCGTCAAGTCCATCCATTCGAGCGGCCTTTCTACTTTCACGAAGTCTTGGCGAACAAACGGCACCAGGTAACGGTCCGTCGGGCCTGTACCAGCGACAACGGCGAGCCGCTTCAAGCCGGGCTGAAGCTTTCGGGCGATGTCGATTGTCTCGGCAATTTTCACGGTTGTCGCAACACCGGTGACATCGGGCATGCGGCCCAATTTCGACAGGTCATCGACGTTGAGCGCACAAAATACGACAGACACCCCAGGGAACGCCGTTTCCCTTTGCCGCAAAACAAAGTTCAGCGCCGGAAAAGTCACGGCGATGATGACATCGATGTGGTCCGAGGCATATTTGGTGTGGAGAAACTCGGCCAGGCGCCGCTGGTCGTTCTCTTCAGGAAAAAGGGCAAGGTCAAGGCTTTCGTTAAACAGGTTGATATGACTTTCAGAGTCGGTAACAAATACTGTTTTTATCCCCGTGTAAACCATGCGGTAGGCGGGGACGGCCGAACTATCCTGTGGATAGAGGAGCAGAACGTGCTTGATGTTTACCGGGCTGGAAGCCCCAGATATTGGAGCAAAAAAGCCGGCGGTCAGCACGCAGATCACGATAGCTTTGAGGACAGGGCCTGCTTTGTGACGGGTCTCGGTAGCCATTGGAAATAAGTTTCAGAAATTATAGCATTAACGCTCACGTTCCAGACTTGAATTGATAATCATAATGAGCATGTTTATCAAGGATTTTCAGCGTCGGGGGATTGAACAGTCGGAATTGCGGGAAGGGATCACTCGCGAATGGGCACTCAAGTCTGTATTGAACTCACATCAGGTCAAGATTTCATTGATCTTCTGCGACAAGGCCTCAATATTGTAAGGCTTCTGAATGAAGCCGCGGCAGCCCCGGTTCAGGATCTCCCTTGCCTGCCCGTCGATGCAATAGCCGCTGGACAGCAAGACCTTGACGCCGGGATCGATTTTCTTCAGCTCATCGAAGGTATCGCCGCCCCCCATACCCGGCATGATGAGGTCCAGAACAACCAGATCGATGCTGTTTCTGTGAGTGTCGTACAACGACAGGGCTTCATCGCCTTTGCGGGTATACAGGACGTCATACCCCATTTTTTTGATCATCTGCGCACCGATGTCGATCACCATTTCCTCATCGTCGACCAGCAGCACCGTGCCTTTTCCTTTCTTGAGCTCTGTGGGGTTTGCGCCGGCCTCGGCCAGTGAACCGGTCGACACACGCAAGTAAATGCAAAAGGTCGTCCCCTTTCCTTTCTCGGACAAGACATCGATGTACCCGCCGTGAGACTTGACGATTCCATAAACCGAAGCCAGTCCCAAACCGGTCCCCCGTCCGATTTCCTTGGTGGTGAAGAAGGGGTCGAATATCCGTTTTTGGGTTTCGGAATCCATGCCGGTGCCCGTGTCGGTCACCTGTAGCTTCAAATATTTGCCGGGCTTCGGAGAGTAAGGCTTATCGGTAAAATCGCTGTGGTCGACAACCGTGGTTTGCACGTATAGCTCACCGCCGCGGGGCATCGCATCGGCCGCATTGATGTACAGGTTAAACAGAACCTGCTCGATTTGCGATCTGTCCACATCAGCGACGATTCGCTCCGGCGCCAGATCCAAATTAATGCTGACCTCCTTCCGCGTGCGCCCGAAAGTTTCCACGCTGTCCCGGACGACATGATTGAGATCGATGGCCTTGGGTTCGTATTTGCCTTTTCGGGCGTACCCCAACAATTGACCGGTCAGTTTGGTACCGCTCTGAACGAGTTGCTCGACATTTTGCAGATTCCTGTAGTGGGGGCTGGTCGAATCAAAGTCGCACATCATCAGAGAAATATTTCCCAGGATCCCCATCATCAGGTTATTGAAATCATGGGCAATGCCCCCCGCCAGCGTTCCGATGGCCTCCATTCGCTGAACAAGGTGCAGCTGCTCCTCGAGTCGCTTGCGATCGGAGATATCGCGGAGAATGACGAGGATTCCTGCAGGTTGCCCGATATGGTCTTCAAAGCGCGAAGCGCTGATGCTCACGTCGATCGTCTTTCCGTCTTTGGTGTAGCGTTTGGTCTCGAATCCGTGGCACGGTATTCCGTTCTCCACCAAACACTTGATGATGTTTAAAGTGGACTCCATCTCGGATTCCGGAAGAAAAGGAATTTTCTTCCCTTCCACTTCTTCCTGCGACCACCCGAACATCTTCGTAAACACGGGGCTCACATATTTGGCCATTCCCTGAAGATCGTATATGACGATCGCATCGGCCGAGGAGTGAAGCAACGAGCGATACAACTCTTCCGCCCGTTTGGCGTCGTCGTAGAGCGTCCTGTACTCCTTCTCGCTTTTCTGCAAAGCCACCTCGGCCGCTTTGCGCTCGGAGATATCCTTCAAGCTCCCTTCATAATGCTGGACCTGCCCCATGCCGCCCCGAACCGCGATCGAATGATTCTCGATCCAGATGGCGGTTCCGTCATAACGCCGCATTTGAAATTCGTACGGCTTACCGAAATCCTGGTTCTCGATTATGGTTTTCCATTTCGCACGTTCTTCCGAATTCAGATACATGGCCTCTGCGCGTTGGGCGAGAAAGCTTTTCTTATCGGGATATCCGAGCATTCTCACCAGCGTCGGGTTTGCGTCGAGAATCCTGCCTTCCGGCGTCGTGCGGTAGAGTCCAAAGGGGAGGCCGTTAAACAGACTACGATAGTGGGTCTCACTCTTTTTCAACGCCGCCTGGGTCGATTTGAGTTCGGCAAGGTTACTGGCGAGTTCCTGAAAAAGTTGCTTGAGCTGGAGACGCATCTGATCAAAAGACACGGCCAGTTCTCCGATCTCATCATCACGCGTGAGCAACGCGGTGTCGCCGTTGGCTTCCCAATTGCCTTCCCCAAACGATTTGGAGGTGTTGGCCAAGCCCACAATTGGTATGATAAACCGACGGGCCGACCGTTGACCCAGTAAATAAACGACGACAGCGGTCATGCCCAGGATCACCGCCATGGCGCTGACGATAACCAGGTCCTGTTGGTTGACAAAACTCTGGTAGCGTGAACTGATTTCCTTCGACTTCTGCTGCATCGCCAGTATTCGGGTCGCAAATTCGTCAATATAGGCAGTGGCCGCTATCATCAGGGTCTGCCCGCGAACCCTCGTCCCGACCGGCGTCATGGTCATGTATTTCTTGCGTATCTGACCGTCCGGCTCAAACCAGTCGTAATAACCGGAGACCTCTGCTCCGGACCGGGTCGGTTCGAATAGCGCCCACCATGACGGCAATTTCTCCGACAGAAACCGCATCTCCATGTCGATCAATTTTGGGTTGGGATGAATCCTCATGATGCCGGTCTCGGCTTCATACATGCAGGTGTAACCGTTCTGTCCAACTTTCTGCATAGCGATGTTCTTGAATTCATCGCTTTTCTGGAGCGCCGGCATGTCGAGGTCGGGATTGAGCCTGAGAAATATGTCGACCTGCTTGGCGACATCTCTGGCCTTGCCCTGAATAATCGTCCGCCCGATATCTTCGAGCTGGCCCCTGGCGTCTTCACTAAGCTCGTAGGTTGACTGATGGATAAGATCGGCAATATACTTCTGAGCAAAAAAAACGCCCGTCAGCACGCAGACAAAAAAGATCCCCACAGGAATGAGAGAAACAAAGAGGTATTCTCTGGTAAATTTGTTGACCAGTGAATGGGAGGGTTTCTCAGCACGCTTCATAAAAAGCTCCGGTGGAGTGATGAATCGTGTCGTTTCAAGTTCTCATGCTGCTGCGCACCGCAAGGGTCCCGGTTGCACCGAAAATAAGAACCGACGAGTGAAAATGACTATAAAAAATTGATAATATTATATATATTAGCAGAATACGACATCGGCGTCAAACGGTACCGGCTGCAGCCTGGAATATTTTCCAGATATCCTCGATCCAGTCGCAATGTTCCGGTTTCATGAGGTAGGAGCGCAGGCAGATCACATCCTCTCGGTCGAAATTGACATCCTCCCATCTGGATCGCAGCAGTTCAGAGGGGTACTTGAAGGTTGCCAAATGCAGATTTTTTTAGCGGCGGCTCGAAACACCTTTTCCGATTGTTCCGAAATTTGGGAAGCACGCCTTCCTTTCGGCGCCCAAACCACGATGCCCAGCTCGGAAACGTGTTATCGTTTCGAATTGCGGCTGCAAAACCCCGTGCTATGGATGCCGCTTTTTACCGGTGTGGATGACCGCAATCCCGTTGGTCATGCGCCGCCAGGAGACCTGAGTGTAACCAATGCGCTCTAAAATGGTCTTCAGCTCGCCCGGCAAAGGAAACAAACGGATTGATTCGGGCAGGTGAGTGTAAGCCTGGCGCGTACCGGCCAGCAACTGCCCCAACAGCGGCATGATGGTGAAAGAATAAAAATCGTACAGTCGGCAAAAAACCGGGTTGGACGGTTTGGAAAACTCCAGGCACATCATCCGGCCGCCCGGTTTCAACACCCGCAGCATTTCCCTGAAACCCTGCTCCATGTGGGTGACGTTGCGGATGCCGAAGCCGACCATCACCGCATCGAAGTGTTCATCAGGAAATGCAATCTGTTCGGCATTCCCCTGAACGTAGCGAATGCGATTTCTAACGTCTGCATTTGTCTTTTTGAAGCGTCCGGCGTCGATCATGGCCCGATTGATGTCATAAACCACCACTTCTCCGGAGGCACCGACGGCCCGTTTGGCCAGAATGGCCAGGTCGCCGGTTCCACCACAGACATCGAGCACCCGGTCGCCGGGTTCCAACCCCAGTGTGCCGATAGCCGTGCGCTTCCAGAGATAGTGAATGCCGAAACTCAGCAGGGTGTTCATGAGGTCGTACTGGCGGGCAACCGAATTGAAATGGCGCAAGACCCACTGGGTCTTTTCATCCTCAGGCACCTTCTGATACCCATAATTGGCGATTTTTTCACGACGGATCCGCTCGTCGTAATGATATTGCCGGTCGTGTTCGCTTCCCCAAAAATTTTTAATAGACGGCATGGTAGAAGATCCCTTATAACTGTTCACAGGGTTGCAAAGTCCGATGCGCTTCAAACCACCTGATTGTAAGCGTTTACAGGGTGCCGCAGATGCAAGGCGTCGGGCGCGCTGACGTACTTTTGTACTTCAAATGCCCGACAACAAAGCAGATGCAGTGCCCTGTGAACGCTTACGATCCCTTAAACTGTCAGTCGGCTGCATAACAACCGATCAGGCACGCATATCAAAGCCGCACCAAGAGATCCAGGTTTTTCGACGACGGTCCGCAGGCGGACGCAGCCTTGGGGTTCACGAATAAATAAGTTCCCAATTTTGGGCGATGAAGTGCCCGACCGCGAAGCGCGAAAACGCATGAATATCTGGATATTCAGAGTTTAGGCGACACTGCCGTACGGGACACACCGGCTTACAAAATGTGACGTTACTATTGAGTGAGCCCTTAGTGGCCCTATTCGTAAATACGGTGGCATTCAATGACCGATGCATCCCGCCTCGCTGTGTTGCTCGGCACTCGCATACGCTTGGTATGCTTGCTTCTCGCGCCTTGCGCGGTGGGCGCCTCTGTCATTTCGGTGCGTCACCTTATTTACGAACAGGACCACTTAGCCAGCCGTTATCGCTTTCAATCCCAAGGAAAAGCCCATGGCAATCATCAGCAGTCCGGCGACAATGTCGGAATGATGCTGATAGCGGCGGGCCAAGGCGGACGCTCCGGTCCCGATGAGCAGTAGCCCCGGCAGAGTGCCGATCCCGAAGGCCGACAGCAGCAGTAACCCGTGCAGGAAACCACCGGCCGCAAGCGCCCTGGAAAAAGCCGCAAAGGATAGGCCACAGGGTAAAAACCCCATCAAAAGTCCGGTAAACAGCATTTCAGCCGCTCCTTGATTCACGAAGGCCAGGCGGATTATCCGCCGGTAGCCCGGTATCTTTTCCGGTGCCGCCAGTCGCATCCACTGAGGTTGCTTGAAAAAACCGAGCTGGCAAAGACCGAAATAGAGCAGAAACCCGGCCGACAAAACCGACAAGACGATTTGCACGCGGGCGACGAGCTGCAAATGATCGGAACCCGTGACAGACGACACCATGGCCAGACCGCTGCCGATGCCGCCCATCAACGCGCCGATCCCGCCGTAAGTGACGAGTCGCCCGAGGTGATAGAAGAAATGCGGCGTATACCGGCCGGTACGGCCCGGAAAGGCCACCACCAGAGGGCCGCACATCCCGATGCAGTGCCCAGTACCCAGAAGGCCCAAAAGGAAAAGAGATATCAGATCGAGATCACCCATGACAGCGTTTGATATAAAACAAATGGCGTTGACAGTCTATTTTAATTTCCATAGTTGTAGGAGTTAGGAGTCGCCGTTGAAGCCCGATTCGTGTCCATCAGAGATGCTTGACGAAAGGAGAACGATGATGTCCAACCGCCTGACGCTTCGCCCACTGTTTCTAATCGCCCTCTGCCTGACGGGAGTGCTGACCATATTACTATGGGGCACTGTCGTCGCCCGGGCTGCCGGCCCTGGAGACGGTCCTGAACCCGGTCGCAAACCCCTCGACGAAAATAACCGCATGCAGATCAGCGCCCAGGACCGATGCCCCGTGTGCGGCATGAAGGTGGCCGAGCACGCAAAATTCTCCAGTGCGATTCAGTTGACGGACGAAACCACCTTTTATTTCTGCGGCACGGGCTGCATGATGCGCTCGTGGCTGCACCCGGAGATCTTTCTGGCGACAGAAAAGGAACAATTGCAAACGCCGGTGGTCAGGGATTACTTCACCGGGGAAGAGGTGGACGGTCGGGATGTATTCTGGGTCGCCGGCTCCGATGTCATCGGTCCGATGGGTCCGGCACTGGTCCCCGTCAAGGGCGAAAAGGCCCTCGAAGCATTTAAACGGCGCCACGGCGGCAAGGCCGTCTTCCGGATGGATGAGATGAACGACGACAAATGGTACGCCATCACCGGTCGAAAAGCCGCCAAATGAAGCGACCGGTCCTGCAGCCCCTGCTCGCATGGGCGCTTCGTGATCTGTTGCGTCGACCGCTGGAGAGTGGCCTGCTCATCATCGCCCTGCTGCTGACAGTCTCAGTAACCGCTGCCCCGCTTTTGTTCACCCAGGCCCTATCGACCACCACCCACCTGATGCTCAAGGATGCCCCGTCCCTGATCGTCCGGAAATTTAACGCCTTGGGCTGGACACCCCTTCCGTCCGATCAATCCGCGAAACTCGCAAAAACCGTTCCGGGTGTCATCGCCGCCCGCCCGCGCGTCTGGGGCCGGGTCGCGGGCCCCGAGGGGCTGCTGACGGTGATCGGTGTCGATCGGTATGGACCGCCCTTGCCGCAATCGACCGCCTTGCCCGGGCGGGGAGAAGCCGTGGCCGGTACCGACGTAAGAAGGGACCATGCGGCACCGTTTTTAACCCTCACCGGCCAGAGGACGACAACTCTCAGGGTCGTCGGCCGCAGCGATTTAAAGACAGACTTCGCCGAACCGAATGTCGTGCTGCTCCACATCGATGACGCGCGCGACTTACTGGGGATTCCAGACGGTTATGCCAGCGATCTGGCGATCGAGGTCTTCAACCCGACCGAGGAAAGCGCGATCCTGCCCGATCTAAGCGCCGTTTTTCCTTGGACCGTCCGGATCACGACCCGGACGGAAAGTGCCGGAATCTATGACGCGGGGCTCGCACGAATAGGCGGTATGGCCGTCGCGTTTCTTGTCCCCGCGCTGCTGGCCCTTTGTCTGCTCGTGGCCGTGACGGTCAGAGACCGTTTCGGTCACCGGTCCGAAATCGGTCTGCTCAAGTCCCTGGGGTGGACCACCGGCGACATTGTCCGCCTTCAGGTCTCGAGAGCATCTCTGATCGGCATCCCCGGCGCAACCGGCGGTATGATGCTGGCATTTTTGCTGGTGTTCTGGCCGGATGCGAACTGGCCCGGCCGCCTGTGCCCGGAATGGCAGGGTCTGGCCTCCCGGCTCGCTTTCAGTCCGGGCGACGTCGGGTTGATTTTGCTGGAGGTTACGGGGCTGGTCGTATTGCCGTTTCTTGCCGCCACGATCGGTACGGTGCTCCGCTGTGCCGTTGCCGATCCCCAGGAAATGCTCGAGAGGACGAATTTCTGATGGAACGGGGAATCGAATGCCGTCGGCTGACGGTCGCCCGCCGCACACCGGAAGGCAGGGAAAAGCTTGTGATCGATGACCTGTCTGCACATTTTAAAACCGGGCAAATGGCAGTCATATCAGGAGCAACCGGCTCCGGCAAGAGCACCCTGCTGCATGTCTTGGCCGGTCTGCTGCGCCCGGTCCAGGGCGAAGTCGTGGTCGACGGCGAGGCCGTTTCCCGCTGGGTGAGTTCACATCGTGATCGCTGGCGGCGAAGGGTCGGCATTGTTTTCCAGCATGACCGGCTGTTGGGTGACCTGAGCGCAGTGGAAAACGTTCTGTTGCCGCTGATTCCGCGGGGAGGCGGTCTGAAGGAATGCCGCCGATCGGCCTTGGCCGCGCTTAGAAGACTTAGCGTCGATCCACTGGCCGATAAAATGGTCCGCAGCCTTTCCGGCGGTGAACGCCAGCGTGTGGCGATCGCCCGGGCTGTGGTCTCGCAGCCGTCCTTTCTCCTTGCAGATGAACCGACCGCCCACCAGGATCAGAAGAGCGCCGAAGAGATCCTCAAGACGCTGGCGGCAGCTGCGGCAGCGGGCGCCGTCGTGATTGTCACCGCACACGATCCGCGCATCCTTGAGGCTGACGGGACAGGCGGCCGCTTCCGACTCGTGCAAGGCCGGTTGACGGCGTTAAAATGATCTGGCACCCGTTGCAGCTGACCGCCCTGGCGGCGCAATTTATAGGACTGCTCCTGCTGGCGGCGGCTGCAGTGAAGGCATTTCGCATCGTTATCGGATGGAACCCGGCATCGGCCGACCGCGCCCAGATATCCCTCGAGATCGAAGCCGAAGCCGCCGTTGTCATGGCCCGCTGGGCTTTGTGGATCACCTTCTTCTCCATCGTGCTGATGATACTCGGCATCACCAATGTGTTTCCCGCTCTGATTCCCGGGGCCATGTGCGGAACCGGCGTCATGCAGGCCATGGGCCCGGCCGGAACCGGGTTCCTGATTCTGAATTTTATTCTGCTGGGTATCCTGTTGTTCTGGAACACGCTGGAAAAACTCGGCCGCAGGCGGCCTGATTACCCGCTGGCCAGGCTCGGTGCACGCTTGCTGCTGCTCGCGCTGCCGGTGGCCGTTCTGGCAATCGGCCAGAGCGTGAGCGCCGCATTCGGAGTGGATACGCACCGACCCGTGGACTGCTGTGCGGTCATCTACGATCAGTACCGAACCCTGAGCGAGGCACAAAGCATTTCAGGGCTTTCGGATGGTTTCTGGCTGACGGCCTGGGGCGGCCTGAGCATTCTGCTTCTCCTTCTGGGGCTGCTGATTCGCCGGTCGGCAACCGCTCCCTCAATGAAGTGGAACGGCCTGTTGGCGGCAACCGCCGCCGTCTGGGTCCCGGTGGCGGCCATCACCCTGGTCGACATTCTCTCCGCCTACCATTACGGGGTTTTGCAACACCGCTGCCCGTGGTGTCTTTTCCTGCCTCAACACCGTGCGGTCGGGTTCCCGCTGTTCGGCGCGTTGGCCGTCATCGGCTTCGAAAGCCTGACAGCCTTTCTGCTGCCGGCCGCAGTGAAAAACGATCCGCAGATGCTGCCGTCAGCTCTTGAACGCAGCCGCATCGCTGCCGGCCGGGTCCTCCTGGCGCTCTTCGTATTTCTCTTTCTCACGGTCCTGCCACCGCTTTTCTGGCACCTGCGCTTCAGCGTTTGGATCGACGGGTAGGCGTATGGCAGTTGCCGGCTGTCACCTTCTTGACGCGCCTGATGCTGTCAACCGTCGAAAAGCCGACTTTCTGTGCACTGCGCTCCATTTAAAATACTCCTGCAGCGCAAGCATGCCGCCGAATCTCACCTTTCGGTCATTCTGGCATGTTTCCTGCTTTGTCCCAGGATACCCGCGATAATGTTGTCGCCATTTCATTGGAGCGTTCCTGACCCGGCGCGGATATCCGCTCAGTGAGTGTGTCAGACAATCCGCTAAAGTTTCACCTGAAATTGGGCAATAACAGTATAGGGGGACAGCACCTTGAGGAGGCCATTTTCTCCGCCGCAACGTGAGGAGTATTCGACGTGCAGGAACAACAGATGAGTTACTGCAGGCAGGAAATGATGTCCGTATGCGCAGCCGACAACGGCCATAAGCAGAAAGAATGCTGCTTCTACGAAAAGTCGAACGGCTCCGAGCGCTGCATGTACTATGTTTTCGAAGAATACTGCGATTGTCTGCCGGCGCAGAGAATAGCCCAGCAACAACTGAGGTAAATCGATCGACATGGTCCCAGTGACTGCCTCGCACGACGGCCGATAACCTTCGAACATCGGCGTCGGTCACGGAACCAGCGTTTCGGTTTACCGATGCTTAGGATTTGGCAAACTTTCGTGCCAGATCACTGTCGATGACGTAAATGCAAACCTCCCTGGCGCCCTGTTCGGCATAATGGAAATTCTTGCACAGGTTCGTGATCAGGTAGCTGACGTCGTCGCGTATTTTTTTGTCATAGGTCTTGTAATCCTCCTCGCCGTAATCCTTGATGGCCCGCCGGAAGTTTTCATTTTCGAGAAACGGATCCAGGACTTTTTCTTTCAAGTTGTAGACATACCGCTCGTGCAGTGAAGAATAGATCCGTGTAGCCGTCAACGGTTTTCCTTCCACCATCATCTCCTGGGTCAGCGATTTTGAGGTATACTCTCTCTGGGTATCCGAACGAAACCGCCGCCGCTCGTCATTGTCGGCTTTGGATCCCAGAAAACGCCGTTCGAGATTCTCGAAAAAATCATCCGAAATCTCAAGCCTCTCACCGGTGTATGTGCAGGTAGCTACCGAGCCGGGTTCGAAATTGACGGCAAAAAGGTAGTTCTGTATATCACGGGATATTTGCTCTTCATTGTAATAATAGAGCGACTCTTTGACTTCCTGAAGTATGGTGTAGTCGTACATTCGCAGCAGTGAATCCAAAAACCCGCCGGGAATCATTTCGCTGAGTTCCTTGCGGCTCTTTGTGAAAAAATTGCACAACTGCGACATGTTGATCAGCTTGTCGTCCTTGGAGTAGTTGGAATAGAACTCGTTGAAGATCTTGATCGAATCCCGGCCGGATATGCCCTGTTCGCCTTCGGCTTCGGATTCGGCGATGATTTTACGCCGCCGTTTGGCGGTCAGGCGCTTGCGGTCTTTCTCACCGAGCCAGTTCGGGATGTAGCCGGTGTAGATTTCCATTTTGAGCAGCTGCAGGTTTTCGTCACAGTAAAGCCGGTATTTTTCCGGGTCGCCGATCCATTCCAGCATCGCATCGGAACGCTTGTTCAACCGGGTGGAGATGATCACCCGCGCAAAATTGTGAAGCACTCTCGGCAGAAAACTTTCGTCGATGTGCTTCCCGAAGATGTTGCGGTAAATTTCCACTTCCGTGTTCAAGTCCATCACGTACGGAATGTTGATGTATTCGATACGGTCCGAGAAGGACTGGAAGTCAGAGATGTTTTTCTGGTCTTCGGGGTTCATGACCGCAATCAGCAGCGAATTCACGTTTTCTTCGATATCCTCCACTTTGTGGATTCCCTCGCTGATGATGTTGTGAAGTTCGATCAGGCGCTCGGTATTGTGGGATTTTATGTCCATGAGAGCGTAGATGCCATTGTTGGTCTTGGCGTACTGGGAAAATATGTAGCGAACCAGATTGCTGTCTCTGAGCAGGGCATTGATCCGGCTCTGGATGAAGGGGTTGCTGAGCGTGATTTGGCGCAGCGGATGGTCCCCGGGGTTGTATACACTGATTCCCTCCCCCTGGCGACGGTCGAACCGATAAGGCCGCGCGTAGATCATTTCAAAGACCTTTCGCGGACTCTCGAGCCGTTCGAGGAGCGCCTGGAAAAGTGAGCTGCAGATCGTACAGGGATTGTCCCGGAACACCCATTCATACTCTTTTTCGGTATAGAGTTTCCATTTGAACTCGTCATTCTCGAAGAGCTCGTCGAAAAACGTGCGGCGGTAGGTCTTGGGAATCATCAGGAACGGATTGTCGTGGCTCGGGCAGGGCACTTCGACGAACTCGTCGTTCAAACTCAGCATGCTCTGCATCCTCAGCAGGTCGTATTGTTCGCGGCCGAGCCGCTCTTGGAGCGGCGAAAGCCTATCGAGCAGTGGAATGGTCTGGTTTTCCGGAAAATCGCCCAGCATTTTGGAGTCCAGGCGCCAGAGTGTTTCATAGCGCAGACCCTCGTCGGTGTTGTTGTATTCTTCGAACTTCATCAACAGGTTGTTGAGAAAAGTGCTCTTCCCGCAACCGTGGGGGCCGCGAAACATATAGATCTTGTTCTGCTGCGCCCCCCGCTTCATGGCATCGACCAGGCTTATCAACCGGTTGGCGAACAATCGATCGGCGAAGAAGGGGTGGTCGACGCCTTCGACAAAGAGCTTGTTGCAGTCATAGTAAATGTAACTGATCGATTCCGGATCGTCCGGGTACTCATCGTAACCCTTGCCCACGTAAGTGGTCACCATATCGTGAAATAACTGAAAGATATTACGGATCACAATGCTAGGCTTTTCGGTGAGCTTCTTCAGGAAGGCACCGAAAGAAATAGGTGCCCTCTGATCTCGGCTGCTCAAGCTGCGGTCGAGGTTCGCCACGGCCGATTGTATGTGTTCGGCGGCGGTCTCGAGTTCCACGCTGGAAACAGAGGGTCGTTCTTCTGCTTTTGCGATCGATTCTCTGCCGTCTGACATACTCTTCTCCCTGCTTTGGCCGTTGACGGCACAATCATTGTGCATCGGGTTGCTTTTCTCTTTAAAGTCGCCCATACGATACCCTGATGGCCGACTGCACCTGATGCAATTTGTATTCTCTTCTAACCGTCAATCACTTCTCTGGCGAGCTTGCGGTCTTTCATCGTGTACACCACCCGTTCCCATCGGATATCGGCCGGCCCCGGCTCTTCTTGCTGCGAGACGGCTCCCTGAGTCGCGATGACTTCACTTGTCTCTAACTTCACCGGTCCGCCCCAGAGAAACTCGATGCCGAGCAGTGTGTTGGCAACGAAGTCTTTGACCAAAGGCTTGCCCTCGAAGTGATGCACGAGATAAAGGACGTTTCCGTCCCGCTTCTTTCCGTCTATGGTGATGTGAGG
This sequence comes from uncultured delta proteobacterium, assembly GCA_963787235.1. GTDB lineage: Bacteria > Desulfobacterota > Desulfobacteria > Desulfobacterales > SG8-13 > JARFQH01. Next base: position 23,449 of record CAWBCG010000063.1, on the reverse strand, counting down.
CGGGTGGTACAGACCGTTCAGGAGCATTTGGCGGTAATCCTCCGCCTTGCGGCTCTTGACGTAGAACTCCCAGACCATCCGATCCCGGTTCAGGCGTTTGCCGGTCACAAAGAGTTTGTTGTGGTTGACAAAATCCTGGTCGACGAAAGTACTGATGAAGGTAAAGTCACACAAGCTTGCCCTGACCTTGAATATGAATTCCTGACCTTTGGCCGCATGAGTATCGAACCGCTCCCGCTGGTCGGCATCGAGAAGCTTTCTGAACCGGGTGGCGTATTTGCCCTTGTTCCCCAAATCCTCGATGAAGTAAAACAGGCGCATCCCCAAAGCATATGGATTCAGGCCGACCCGCGGCAGCGAGGTCACGCCGGCATGGGTGCGCGCAAAATCGACTTCGTGTCCCTGGATGCGGTCGTCCTGCAGGAAAAGCTTTTCGTGCCAATAGCTGGCCCAGCCTTCGTTCATGATTTTGGTCCGGATCTGCGGCTGAAAAAAAACAGAGGTGTTGCGCACGACCTCCATAACCGACTTCATCCAGCTGTTTTTTTCCTTGTTCAAAAAGTCGGAGTTTTCCGATAAATATTGAATCAAGTCCGGTTTTGTGTTTTTCTTTTCCTTCAGGCTTTTCTTGAACAACGTATCGAACTCGGGATGGGTTTTGGCGACTTCTGCGAAGAATGTTTTCATCCCCCTGCGGCCCTCGTTACGTATACAGCTGTTGTACCTTTCGATCTCCTTGATATACTCGCTGACTCTGACCTTGCGAACATCCTGCAAAAAGACGTCGAAGAAATAGTTCAACCGCTTCGAACCGTTGATGATGGGGGGTCGGTCCAGTTGGGAAAGTTCGTGGTGGTATCCTACCAGGTTGTCGATGCCGCGGGTGAACTCGATGATGTAATCCACCCACCGCCCTTTTTCAGATCTCAGGGCGGCGATCAGACGTTTGTCGGAAAGCGCCCGCCCGGTAAAATCGTAATCCCAAGTGTGTCGGAAGTAAAGATTGTTCTGGAAAAAGTCGATATGCCCCAGCACATGGTAAAAAATCATGACATTCATCCAGTCCGGATTGTTGTCATTGTAGTACGAGATGGCCGGGCGGGTGTTGATAACGGTTTCATAGGGATTGCTGGGATAAAGCTCGTAGCGGCCTTTTTCCTTGAGCACCTCCACGTCGTGGACCCAGTAGTCGTAGAGGGTCGGGATCATCACCTTGGGTGTGAGCTCCAACAGGTCACGATTGGTCACGATATACTCGAGGCTCTCTTCCTCGAACCGCAACCCGGCCTCCAGGGCCCGTTCTTTACACCCCTCCATTATTTTCTTGGTGTGCTGGTCGATTAATTCCATATTTCGGTTGGCCCGTTTAGCCCGTTGAGCCCGTTGGGCCCGTTGAGCAATGAAATTTCTTTTTCCATAATCATCGACCACGGTATTATTAACACTACCAACCGCCGGCCCGCGAAAACCTTTTCGGTACAGATCGCGGTCGCCGATGATTATTCGGATATCAGTTTTTTTATCCCTTCGATCAGCCTCTGCTCATCGGCATCTTCCTTCAGGACATCGACGCGCAGCAGCGACGGTTTTTTCTCGAGCAACCCCGAATTCTTGATATAGCGCTCAACTTCGCTGCTTTTGGTAGAACGGACGCCGTGTTCGGCGATGCTGATCCCCACCCGATTGGCGTATACGAGCATTCTTTTCAACTCCGGCAGCGCTTCCTTACCGTCTGTGTCCCAGTCGTCCCCGTCCGTGCCGTGAAAAACGTAGATGTTGTAATCCTTGGCCAGGTTATCTTTGTCCACGATTGAATTGACCAGGCGGTAGGCTGAGGCAACCTGAGTCCCACCGGCCACCGTGGAATTGTAATAGGTGTAAAAATCCGGGACTTCCTTGGCCTCGGTGTCGTGAAGAACAAAGCGGGTTTCTACCTGCATATCGTACTGATAAAGCAACCAGCTGTAAATCAGCACATGCTGTGCAACCACCAACTCGGTGGACTTTCCGGTCATCGAACCGGAGTAATCACGCACGAAGAAAACCAGGGCCTGGGATTCGTAGTCCTTTTCGCGGGACAGGATTCGAAAAATCCGGTCGGCGGGTGATATCAGAAAACCGGTCGGATCGATGTCATTCAGATCCGGTATATTGCCGAGGTGGATGTTGGTTTCGACGATTTGACGCAGAGTGGCCTTCTTGTCGAGAAACTGGCCGAACCCCCGGTGTTTGTCGGTGAGGTCGTAGGTGTAGCGGGTCAGCGAGCGTTTATTGCCTTTGTCTTTGAGGTTGGGTAGCGCGAACTTCTCGGTCAGAATTTTCCCCAGATCGTAAGCATCGGATTCCATCTCGTGGCCGCCGCCCTCTCCTTCGCCGGGTCCGGCGCCTTCTCCCTCCGGCGAACGCACCGGTTGCTCGCCGATGACCTCGCCTTCTTCGCCTTCACCGACGCCGCCGGAAGAATCGCCCTCGCCTTTTTCGGTGGTTTTGAAGGAGGGATCGTGGATTAATTTTTCCTCGACCGTTGTGGGAACGATAACCACTTTGGCCTTGCCGCCTTTACTCGGCTTGATGAGCCGACCGACATTGACCTTGCGCGGAAAGCCGTCCTTTTCCCGCAGGCGGTCGCGTTCCAAAAGCTCATCGATGGAGCGTACCGTAGCGCTGTATGTGCCGCGCATCGCCGCAATGGCCTGCAGGTGGATCAGGTCGTAGAACTGGTAGATGCTCGCCGGGCCCTCACCGACGGTTTTCCCATCTCCGAGTCGCGTCGACTCTCCGGCAACGGCATGACGCCGGTTATCGCGCAATTCCTCTGCGATGATTTCCTCTTGTTCGGGTGCAAGCCCGCGCGCCTTGAGAGCATCGTATATGTCGTTTTTCGTTGTCATGGCCGGTGTTTGGTTATTTGTGTTCGGTGTTCTGGATTACTCGCTCCGAGTTTCAAGTTTCGAGTTTCTAATTTCGAGTTTCTATTTTCTCAGTTTTCGTCCTCCTGTGTGCAGAAATACTCAATCGTTTTCTGCGCGCACGTCTTACAATACCCCAACTTGTTGAGCATGGTGTCGACCATGCGGTCGTAAAGCTTCTGGTTTTCTTCGTTGGTTCGATTGGCCAGAGCACCGATGAGACTGCCGGCACCGGCGATATCGGACTTCAGACGTACATCGGTGACGGCCTTGACGAGCTCAAGGTTGTCCATGAAGTCGTAATCCGGAACAACCGAAATTTTCTGGCCGTAGATCTTGCGGATCGAGGTCCGGAAGGTTTCCCGCTGTTCCTCGGTCTTCAAGCCGAGCCGGTCCTCCACGCTGTTAATGAAGCGCTCGTCAATCTTCAACGCCTTCAATTCTCCGGTCTGCGGGTCCTTGTACTTCCACATCTTGTCCGCACCCAGGTTCTCGGCGTCAATGCCGATGATCATGTTCACGTAGTTCATCACGTCCTTGCGGATAGCCAGCGGTTCGTCCATGTACGCGTTGAACATTTCGGTCATGATCCGCTCCCGGTAGAGCCCCTTGGCAATCTTGAGGTCCTCGATGTATTTGGCCCTGTCGTTGGCATCGGTGACATAGTCGAGGATCACGCGCTCGATGGCCTTGAAGATGTCGTAAGCAAACATGCACTGACCCTCGTTGGTTTCCGAGCTTTCCATTAAAAGCTGGATGGAGCGGCCCATATTCCGCTGCCCGAGACCCTTCTGTCCGAAGCGGTTGATGATCTCGGGATCCTGGTTGAGCATATCGATGACCTCCGCCAGGGTTTTGATGCTCTTTTCGCCGGCCACCTCACCGGCGGCCAGTTTCATGGTCTCCACCGGCGTCAGTTTTTCGGAACGCGGCAGGCGCGACAGAACCGCCGCCACGGAAGCGGCATAGTTCAGGCTCGGGTCCTGATGAAGATACTCTCTGTTGATGGTGGTCCGGGTCTCGCTGCCGATAGAATACTGGGTGAGGTCCTTTTGCAGCTTGTAGTTGGTGTTGTGGGAAACGTAGCAAATCCGGCAGCGGTCGACAATCGGTGCCTCCTCTTTTTCAGCCAGAAAACGGTGAAACTCCGAGTTGTTACTGGTGGCGAGGATGAGGGTGTCGATCGGCCATTTATACCCATCGATCTCAATGTTGCGGTTCTGGATCACGCCCAGGTAAACCTGGACCAGGTCTTTTTTGTTCTTGTAGATCTCGTCACTAAAATGAATACCGCCGCCGGCGACCCGCGCCAGTGCCCCGCGTCGCAGATCGAACCGGTAAGGATTGTTGGTGTCGGTGATGTGCAGCAGCCGCTGAATCGATTCCTCTCCCAGCAGGTCGACCGCAGAGGAAGTTATCTTGTCTTTGGCCGGGTATTTACCCGTAACCGTACCGAGACTTTCGGTGAGCGGCACCGGCACGATTTCAACGAACTCCAGCATCCGCTCGATATCACCATCGACATAGGTTCGGATATCGTTCAAAATATAACTGGTGCAAGCGCCCAACGGCCGATAATTTTCGTAGAGCGTTTCAATTTCGTTCTCCGAAAAGTCAACCGACTTGGCCAGATATTCCTTGTTGGCCGCCGGTTCATCGAAGAGGTTCATGGCCAGTATCATCGGGTCTTCGTACGTCTGAGATTCGATGGTCGTAATACGACCGTAGTTCTGCAGCTTGTCGATGTTACGGAACTTGAAGGTGTACTTGCGGTTCTTCTCATCGGACAAGAATTCGCGGTATTTTGTACACAGGAAATCGACGAAATAGGTCTTGCCGTTTCCCGGTTCTCCGACCAGAATAAAGGCCATCTCCTTGGACGAACCGCCTTCGGAGGCGTCCTTGACGTACGAGACAAAGCTGTTGATTTCATCGTACATGCCGATCACATGCTTTTTCCCGGTACGGAATATGCTGAAATCATATGTCGTCTTGCCGTTGACGACCACCTTTTTGATGTCGCTTTCCAGTATCATCCGCGCCACGGCCTGGAAAGCATTTTCAAAACTGCGACGTCCCTCTTTGACCGCGCTGAGATGATAATGAAGTGAGCGCTCCGTTGTATTTGCCATGCTACCTCCCAACTTTGAGTCGTTGACGTTTTTGACCGCAATTTTGTTCATATGTGTGTTCGCGTCGTTAGAAATTAAGAATGGACGACGACACTCAGGACCTCATCTATTTTGCATGTCAGGCGAGCCACAGCGCAGGCATCTAAAGGCAGAGAAGAGAATTAGTAAAATAAAATTAATCATCAAAACCCGACGGTACAACCGTTTGTCCGGTCGGATCAGGCGCCGCCCTTCCGCTAGATGCCGATAATTATGCATAATTAAAGATTATTATACCCCCGGTTCCTATGATGATCAAGTTAATACCTCTGATCCGGAGAATTGAGGCTGCGTGAATTGCCATCCATAAATGGCCCCTTCCCACAATTTCGGTGTCCATCACGCCAGAGGCGTAACCGAATGGTTGACCAGGGGTGCGTCCAAAGGTCCGGGAATTTGACCGTGCAGTGTCAGCAGCGAAACGGAATGGCGGCGCTACTGCCGACCGGTATGGGACCGGACCAACAGCAGGGTGTTGCCGATCACGGTCAGACTGCTCAGCAGCATGGCACAGACGGCCACCAGGGGGGTCAACAAACCGCTCATCGCCAGCGGAATGCTAATAATATTGTAGACAAAGGAAAACCAGAGGTTTTGCAAAATCTTACGGTTGGTTATATCGGCCAGACGGAGGAATACCAGCACCTGTTCGGGCTCCCCGCGCATCAGCGTGATGTCGGCGACCTCTTTGCCCAGGTGACTGCCGGAATGGACCGCGATGGCCAGGTCCGCACCCGCCATAGCCTCGGCATCGTTGACCCCGTCACCGATCATCACCGGACGTCTCCCGTCACGGCGCCGACTTGCCAGGAAGGCGGCCTTACCCGAAGGCAACAAAGCGCCATGGGCGTCTTCGATGCCGAGCGATCTCGCAATCCGACGCGTAACCGCCGCGTCGTCACCTGAAACCACTGCCAAAACATACCCAAGATTTTTCAGTTCTGCGACGGTCTTACGGGCACCACTCCTGATCGTGTCACCAAAAATCAGAAGGGCGCCTAAGCGTCCGTCGACGCTCATGTAAACCGTCGTGGGCTCGGCGTCGAAATCCTGTGGATCGATTTCCGGCACGGGCGCGGCCGCTGCAATTTCGGCGGAAAGGAAACCGGCGGACCCGATCTTAATCGTCTCGTTGCCGGCGCGTCCGGATATGCCGTTTGGTGCGCTCCGGATGTCGGTAACATCTGCCGGCTCGATGCCGTGCTCTGCTGCCCAGCGCTTGAGCTCGATGGCGACATGGTGATCCGAATCCTTTTCGAGTGCAACCGCCAGCGCCACAAGGCGATCGGCCGTCATTTCGGATAGGGACCGGACGGCCAGCAACTGCCAGTGGCCTTCAGTCAGGGTGCCGGTTTTGTCGAACACGAAGGTGTCGATCCTTTGGGCCTGTTCAAAGGCCGCAAAATCCCGCACCAGGATGCCGTTGCGCCCGGCAACCGAAATGCCGGCCACGCGTGCCAGCGGTATGGCCACGCCAAGTGCGCAGGGACAAGATATCACCAAAACCGTGACCGCCCGAATCAGGGAATCACCGGGATCCAAGCCCATGAGAAATCCGAAAATGGCCGTGCCGATGGACAGCAGGATGATGAGCGGCACAAATCCTTTCAGCAACCGGTCCGTTTTCCCCTCAAAGGCAGTTTTCTGTGCGAGCGTCTGCTCGATGATCTGCATCATCTGACCCAGGATCGAATCTTCCCCCACCACAAGGGCCTTCACTTTGAAACTACCGCGACTGACCCTGGTTCCACTGCGGATGGAGCTGCCGGAGCGCTTGGGAATAGGCCGGGCCTCGCCGGTCAATGAGGACTCATCTACCAGTCCGTCTCCGTGGACCACCAATCCGTCGGCCGGCACGATTTCATCGTCATCGAGCAGAAACAAGTCATCTTTGCGCAGGTAGTCTGCCGAAACGTAGCGTCCTTCCGGGTGCTCGCGACTGCAGATCCTCACCTTGGTTGGCTTCAGTGCAAAAAAAGCATCCAGGTCCTCGAGGACCTTTTCCTTGGCATTTCGTTCCAGCAGTTTTCCCAGCAGCACCAGGGTGATCAACATGGAAGCCGTATCAAAGTAGAGATTGATGTTGCCCCGCAACAGGTTGAAGATGCTGTATAGGTAGGCACTGGAAGCCCCGATGGCGATCAGGGTTTCCATGCTGAAGGCGGCATTTGAAAAACCGGCCACTGCTTTTACGAAGATAAACTTACCGCCGTATGCCATGACTACGGTGGCCATTATGAAAATCGGCCACGACAAGTTGGCCACCGCTTCCGGAGAAAGTGAACTGAAAAAACCGGAGTAGAGGGCAAAGGACATCATCATCACGTTCATGGTCAGAAAAGTGGAAACGGCGAATCGGATCGTCTCCCGCCGCTTCTCCTTGGCCCGGCCCCCTTCACCGGGTAAGGCCGCATGATAGCCAAGGCGTTCGACAAAGGCGATAATCCGGTCCGGAGAGGTGAGGACCGGATCGTAGGTACACCGCAGACGATCGGTTGAGAAATTGCAGCCGGACATTAAAACCCCGGGGAGCTTCTTCAAAGACGCGTCGATCAGCCAGGCGCATGCCGGACACCACATGCCGTCGATCCTGAGCAAGAGGGCAAGGCGATTCGATTGGTCGGAGGGGCTGAGAACCTCTGAACCGTGCGTTTCACGATCGCCGGCGGCCGCTGCGATCGGTCTTTCAGGCGATTGTTCGCGGAGTTGGAGGTCGGACTCCGACGCCGGAATGATCCCCAGGTCCCGGCATCTTTTGAAAAGGTCGGTATCCTGAAAGTGGGCCGGATCGTCGATACCGCCGGCGGTGATGAGCATGCTGAACACCTGCTTACACCCGATACAGCAGAAATTGTAGCTTTGCCCCGCAGAGTTCAGGGTGTGATGGCCGTAACGCAAGGTCAAGCCACACAGGTCACAAGTGTCACTCACAGGTATCCTCAAGGGATCGTGCAAAAATAAAAAAAGTTCCGCCGGAACGGAACTTTTTCCACTGAATGAACCGGTTCGGCCATGAACCGGGGATAATTTACCGTGTGCCGAGAGATTTGACGAACGCCACGATCCGCCAGCGATCGTCCATAAAAATCGTGGTCGCCAGGGCCGGCTGTCGTCCACTGCCGCCGACGCCGTAGCTGATGTGTTGAAATAGGGCTCCTTCCGATTGAGATTGAACTTTCGGGCTTCTCAGGTCGGTGGGCAGCGGTGCGAAACTCTGCCCCACGGTTCCGATCCCGTCATAATTGACCCCGTGGCACTGCTGGCAGAAGTTAGCATATTGCTGGGCCCCTTCTTTAATCACTTTAGGATCTCCGGAGGGCATCGAGGATTTCAAACTCTCGGGGCTGGCCGCCCGGTACAAGGCCTCACCCCCGCGGACCGGCACCAGGCCAGCCTCCATGATCGGCAACGGTTTTTCGTAAGGTTTGACCGCTGGCGTCTCCCGCATTCTTCCAAAAGGAAAGTTGTTATCGTAGTACATCAGCACATTGTAAACCACGACGACGGCAACGACGGCGACGCCCAACACAATCAGTTTTTTCATTTACTTACCTATTGCATTTTGTTTCGGTGAAGGAAAGAAACTCTCGTCCCAATTCTTTCCTATCGGCGGATAATCACTTATGGACGGATAATCACTTTCGTGTCCTTCAACGTGCTGTGGGAAGGGAAGATACTCGTATATCGCATAAGGAGATTCTCCGGGAACATCCTTCACCGGCCTATAGTCCCAGTCCGGCTGACCGCGGTCCCCGATCATAAAATAGGCCAATCCGCCCTTGAACGCAACGATCAGAAGAAGCAAAAAAATGATCACCCAGGTCATAAACGTCGATTCCCGGTGCTCCATGTGTTCCATTATATTTTAACCCCCAATAGCGCGTTTAGCAGGATATACGCCAGCGCCCAGAGAACGGTGCCGGCGATGGTCAGGTACAGGAACAACGGAAAGGGCGCGTTGCGGCCCTCGATGCCGCCGGGATATTTTTCAATGATCTTCGACAGCTTTTTTTCGGATTCTTTGGTGCGGAAATGCGTAAAAGAAAGTCCGGCCGCGAAAACCAGAATAAATACCCACGCCGGCAGCAGGTATAAGACAAATTGTTGAAAATTGAGCAGTTCAAAATAGCGCATGGTTTACCTCTATCGATTCGACATCCACAGAAAACAACCGCTGCGGTGCGGTTTACCCGTGCCCCGGCGACAGACCGATGGGCCTCAACCGTCTTTTATCACGGTGTACGCGATCGCGACGGCGGTTGCGATCAACCCGGAACAGGCCAGGGCAAAAAGAATAAAAACCTTAATGCGGTAAGAGCGCGGCGCTCTCACGTTAGCCATTTCAGGCTCTCCCTCCAGCGGCAGAAAGCGGGCGCGCTTCTGGTCCTTGAACTGTCCGGCATTCAGGGCCCACAGAAAAGTCACCAGACTGATGACAAATCCGGCCACCATGTAGGCGATTAAATAAGGGAAATACATTATTTAGTGTTTGGTGTTTAGTATTTGGTGTTTAGTGTTTTGTATTTGGTGTTTAGTGTTTCGAGTTGATAGATGCGCGTTAAGTGTCCCGAGTTTCCAGTTTCCAGTTTCAAATTTCATTACGGTTCCCACGCCGAGTCGATTCCACGAGGCTCGGTGTTGGCGTCGGACTGATTAATGAAATAGTTCGCCACGTAATCCCCTACTTCCCAAATTTTCTGCGATTCCAGGTCGCGTTTGAAGTACGGCATGGCGGTTCCGGTGATGCCGTTCATGAGCTGGTAGTAGATGATGCCGCCGGAAATTTCCCTGCCTTTGAGAATGGTAAAGTTCAGTGGCGGCGGGTAAATCCAGGGTTGGGCCGGTCCCATGCCGTCACCGATAGGCCCGTGACAGCCGAGACAAAATTCCTGATAGATTTTGTGCCCGCGTTGCAGTCCGGCGGGTGTCGTCGGATAGGGGTTGGGAACTTTGCGCCATCCCTCCGGTATATGTTCGGCCAGCCACCTGACATTCACATCCGGACCGGCTTCATAAGCTTCGATGGCCTTCTGCTTCCAATCGCGCTGTCTCTCCATCCGTTTATCGGCCTGTTTGAAACCCAGGCTTTGAACGTACTGGGTCAGGGTAATGATTTTTTCCTTTCGGAGCCACTTGAAGGGCGGCATGATGGAACTGGGCCGGGTGTATCTCGGATTGATGAAATGCGCGATGTGCCAGTCGTCCGGGTGTTCGCCGCCTTCCTGCGAAAGATCCACGCCCGTGCGCTCGGATCCGAGTAAAATAGGCTCATCACCCACATAATCGCCGGTCTGGGCAATGCGTTCGGCCCCATGCCCCCAGTCGATCGCGCGAATCGACTGGCTGTGGCAATAGACGCAACCGTTGGCGATATAGATTTTACGACCGGCTTGCTCCACCTGCCCTCGATCTCGCCAAATCTCCGAGGGTGTCGTGTCCTGCTGGGCGTAAGGCATATAAACCATGATGAATACAATCAGCGCAAGTATCGTCAGCGCACCGGCCACGATGGCCGTCAGCGTCATTTTCATTCTGTCGTCACTCCTGGATTGAAAAATATTGTTCTGATGATGTTGTACAAACCGATGTAAGCGCCGACCATGATGGTTAAACCGAGCGATGCCCGGGCAATGTAATACGGTTGGATTTCCGGCAGTACGCGGTAAATGGTTTCGCCTATGGCCCAGGCCTGTCCCTGGATCAGGCCGACGATGGTCAACACAATCGCAAATCCGGTGATGCCGATCAGCACCAGCCAGTACTGCAGGTCGGCGAGAAACTTACTGTAAATTGGTTTTCCGGTTATCCGCGGCAGCAGAAAATAGATGCCCCCCAACGCGGTGATACCGGCAAAGCCGAGAACCCCGATGTGGGCGTGCGCCACGACCCAGTTGTTGAAATGGGTAACACGTTGGACGATGGGCAGGGCCATCATCGATCCCTGGATATTGACGAAAAAATAATAGACCGTGCCGGCAAACACAAACTTGGCACCGATATCGCTGTGGATTGCTCCAAGTTTTCCTCTTATGGTGAACCACAGATTGATCAAGACGACCATGACTGGGATAACCATGGCCACGCTGTCGACAATGGCAATGACTTTTAAATAAGTGGGCACGGGGACCTGAAGCAGATGGTGGGTGCCGATATGGGTGTAGACAATGATCAGCGACCAGAAACCGATCAATGAAAGCGTATGGCTGTACAAGGGACTGCGCGTCGCAATCGGCAGCACGTAATAGGCCACCGCCAGCCCCATGGGCGTCAGCAGCAGCCCGAAAATGTTGTGACCGTAAAACCAGAGCAGGATCGCGTCCGGTATGCCGATCAGGGCTCCGGTGTCGGGTTTCCAGATCACGTTGCCGATAATGTAGGTGGCGGCCGTCAGCACCATGGCGGCGGTGGCATACCAGACCGACACATAGAGAATCGACTCTTTGCGCTGCCGGATGGTCATCACAATGTTGATGATGACCAGCACAAACAGGATCACGACCATGATATCGACGGCCCACGGAAGCTCGGCATATTCTCTCCCCTGAGAAAAACCGGCGCCGATACCGAAAACGGCCGAGATCAGGGTGATATTCCAAAGGATGGCCGTAAAAACACCCAGCGTTTCACTGTAGAGTTCCGTCCGCAGCAGTTTCGGAATGAAATAAAATGAGGCCGCCAGAAGTCCCGGTGTCACGAAACCGAAGAGAACCAGGTTGACATGAATCGGGCGAGCCTTTCCGAAGTGCAACCAGCCGATGTTCGCAAGGAAATCCGGTGCAATCAGATAACCGGCAGCGATCATCCCGAAAGATGTAGCGCCGGCGAACCAGAGCGCCGACGTCACACAAAATGCGATGGCGGTTGGATAGGTTGCCGCTTGTTGATCGGCAGTTGTGGTCATCGATTCGGTTTCCTTTTCAATTCAGTCGATGTTGACAATCGCTTTGCCACGCTCAGATCAATGATCCTAATAGATAGTTACGTTCCTGCATTTGCCGATTCCCGGAGCGATTTAGCTGTGGCAGGCGAGCCAGCATCCCAGGTTCACCTTGCGTTCACGATGGCACTTGATGCAGAACTGCATGTAAAAGTACTTTCCCCGGATGCGGTCCATGGTTTCAATCGCCCCATGGCATTCCTTGCAAGCCACCTCTTTTCTGATGTGGCGTTGGTGGTTGAAGAGAACGTGTTCGGCCAGATAATTCGCCTTCTTCCACGGCGTCGGTGTCCGGGTGTCATAGTAGCGGTGCTCCTTCAAAATCTGCGGGTGCCGGGCGATGATGTACTTATGGCAGTACAGGCATTTTTCCACGGGTGGCAGTCCCGGATGAGTGGAGCGACCTACATACGGATGGCAAAAATAACACTGAATTTTCTTCACTCCGGCGTGCACCCGGTGGCTGAAGGGTATCGGCTGTTCCACCCCGATAGCCATGCTCGATGAGCGGTAGAAGTAGAAAAAATAGAGAAATCCCAACACAAAAAATGCTGAAAAGAGAGTCAGAAGAAGCGCTCTCCTGTTGCCCCAGAGAAAAACTCGGTATTTAATGACGAGAATCACCAGCAAAACCGTAGTGATGGTCAGCAACGTGAGGCTGAGCAGAACCTCCATCAACTCACCTCCCTCTTTTCAGTGCGTGCCAACTCCGGAAACTGTCGTAGGAAGGAGTTGAGGGCCAACAGCATGAGGCCCAGAAAACCGAGGCTGATCAGAACGTCATTGATTCCTAACGGCAGGTTATGATGCATCGAATGGCCCATAGCCGGCGCAAGCAGCAGAAAGTGCTCGAACCACATGCCGGTAATGATGCACGAGCAGAAGACGATCATGAATTTGGGCATGGTTTTGACTTTCTTGTTGAGGAGCACGAAGAAGGGTATCACGAAACAGACGGCAAAGATTGCCCAGGCCAGATAACGCCATGGAACCATCATGGTCCGTTCGATGATGTAGACGGTTTCTTCGGGGATATTGCCGTACCAGATCACCACCAATTGAACGTAGAAGAAATCGGCCCACACCAGGCAAAAGGCGAAAAAGAGTTTGCCGACGTCGTGGAAGTGGGCATCCTCCAGGTGGAAACCGTTATTCGGATTCAAGTGCATGACGGCAGCCAGAATGATTAAACCGCCCAGTCCGACATAAATGGCCTTCACGAACGTATAGGCCCCAAAAAGGGTGGAAATCCAGTGCGGGTCCATGCTCATTACGAGGTCGTAGCCGATGAGGGAAAGCACGAACGCAAAGGCCAGCATGTAAAGGATGCTGAACAATCCTTTGCGTTTCTTGATCCGCTCTTGGTCCTGTTGGCGATGGCCGTGCAGCCGGTTGAAAACGAAACGGAACGGTCCGCCGAAGTCCGCCGGCTCGACCTTTAGCAGCAGCGAATAATAAAGATAAACGAATCCGAATCCATAAAGGATCAGCAAGCCGACAAGGTCCCTGGTAAACAGAAAAGGTAAATTGAGCCAGACTTCCTTCCCGTGCAGGTCGTGGCTGTGAAGCCACGGGAAAACATGCGAAGCGCCGAGAAAAAGAATCAGGAAAAGAACAATCGATACCGGAAAAAAGCCGGCAAAAGCTTCCGATAGTCCCGACAGAGGACCGCTCCACTTGGCCCGCGTCGTGGTCATGATGGCGGAGAAGAGCAGGCCGCCCTGGGCTATGGCGGACCATAGCAGAAAATTGATCAGGTAGGCCTGCCAGGCTCTTGCAGGATCCGGTTTAAGGACGCCATAAACGAATGCGGCCGACCCGACGACGATCAAGGCTGCAAACGGCAGCCGGTATGGTGATCTCTTTTCCATGGCAATTCGACTATTATTCCTTGGTCAAGCGTTTTTTCCGAATACCCTGACATCTCCGCCGTTTTGTCTGAACAGCTCCGACAGATCTTCGCGCTGATCCTCCGCGCAGGCGGCCAGAACGCCGAAATGTTCCCCCGAACAGCGCGGATCGTAGTGCTCGAGATTGGCCTGTCGCGGCAGCTTGGACTGGTGCAGGAAACCGATCAGGTTGCCGAAGATGGCAAACAGCACGGTGAACTCGAACCCCACGATGACAAACGGAATCAGGGCCACGACCGGTTTGCCGCTCACGATCAACTCCCAGCGCAGGGCTGTGAATATCGCCAAAGCAAAGCCGCTGAAAAACCCGATGATGCCGCCGCACAGGGTGTACCATCCTGCCATGCTCTTCTTGATACCGGCGGCATCGGCCAGTTTATGACTGGGGATGGGGCTGTGAATCCGGCGCAACGGCCAACTGGAGGTCTTCAGGGCGCCCACGGCTGTTACGGCCTGATCTTCAGTATTGAAAATTCCCATGACATAGGTATCAGTGGCCATGCCCCTCTCCTTCAACAACGGTTTCCTTCATTTCGGTCATGGATACCGACGGCATGTGTTTGACGAAAAGAACGTAAAAGAAAAAAAACAAGCAGAAACTTCCCACCATGATCCCTATTTCGATAAGCGTCGGACGATAGAGCCCCCAGGCATTCGGCAGAAAATCATGCGCGACACTGGTGATGATGATCACGAACCGCTCATACCACATGCCGATATTGATAAGGATCGAAATACCGAACAGCCAAGGTATCGAGGTGCGGATGGGCTTGAAAAAAAACAAGAGCGGGACCATCGTATTGCAAGTCAACATGATAAAGAAGCCATAGGCATAGTGACCGAACATGCGATACAGGAAGATGGCCTGCTCGACACTGTTGTGGCTGTACCAGGCGATGAAGAATTCAGTGCCGTAGGCAAATCCCACAATCAGCCCGGTGAAGATGATTGTCTTGGCCACACTCTCCAGGACATGCATCGTGATGATCTGTTCATACTTGAAGATCTTGCGCAGCGGAATCATCAGCGTCAGCACCATGGCCAACCCGGAGTGAATCGCACCAGCCACGAAATAAGGGGCGAAGATGGTCGTATGCCAACCGGGCACTACCCCCAGGGCGAAATCCCAGGAGACAACGCTGTGCACGGAGATGACCAGTGGCGTGGCCAAGGCCGCAAAGAAGAGGTAGATGCGGGTGTAGTGCCGCCATTGCTCGAGATCACCGGTCCATCCCAGTGACAACCAGGTGAACACTTTTTTGCGAAACCCGACCGCGCTGTCCCGCACCCGGGCCAGGTCCGGCAGCAATCCGGTGTACCAGAAAAGGGAGCTGACCGTCAGATAGGTGCTGATGGCCACCACGTCGAATACCAACGGTGACGTGAAATTGGGCCACAGGGTTCTTTGGGTCGGTATCGGCAGCATGTAGTAGACCAGCCAGACCCTGCCGAGATGGATGAAGGGAAACAGTCCGGCAACACAGACCGCAAATACCGTCATGGTCTCGGCCGCCCGTGCGATAGGGTTGCGCCAGCCGGCGCGAAACAGGTGCAGGATTGCCGAAATTAAGGTGCCGGAATGGGCGATACCGACCCAGAACACGAAATTGATCAGGTAGGTGCCCCAGGCCACCGGGATGTTTTGTCCGGCCACTCCGATCCCTAAGAAAATCTGGTAAATCCAGCAGGCCAGCCCGATCAGAATCCCCGTAAACAGCAACGCCACGGTGATCCAGTAATCGCGCCGGCCTGGCGCCAGGGTGTCCAGAACCGTCTGGTCGATTTTTGCAAAGGTCAGTTCGGTCATTGTGTACGTCCAGTTGAGTCGGTTGAGTCGGTTGAGTCGGTTGAGCCCGTTTGGCCCGTTATGCCCGTTTGGCCCGTTAACCGGCTCAACGGGCGAAACCGGCTAAACTTCCTGCACCACCTTCTTTAAATAAATCACCCCCGGCTTGGTGTTCAAATATCCCATGATCTGGTAGGCTCGGGGGTCGCCCACCATTTTTCTGACGCGGCTGTTCGGGTCCATCAGACTGCCGAATACAAGGGCATCGGTGGGGCATGTCTGCACGCAGGCCGGCACCACCTCGCCGTCCCGAATGCCGCGTTTTTCATTTTTGGCCCAGCCGTGGGCCTCTTTGATGCGCTGTATGCAAAAGGAGCATTTCTCCATGACGCCTTTGGACCGGACGGTCACATTGGGATTGAGCTGGTACTGGAGGGGTTCCGGCCATTCCCAGGTAAACCAGTTGAACCGTCTCACCTTATAGGGGCAGTTTTGGGAACAGAATCGTGTACCGATGCAGCGGTTGTAGATCTGGTTGTTCATCCCCTCTTTGTTGTGGTGGGGAGCATACACCGGGCAGACCGATTCACAGGGTGCGTTGTCGCAGTGTTGGCACATGAGCGGTAGGAAGGTGATCCGCTCCGGGTGGCGCGCCTCTTCGTAGCGCTCCACACTGAGCCAGGCCATCTCGCGCCCCTGTAAAATACGCTCCTCGTAAACGATGCCGATATTGTTTTCAGCATAACAGGCAGCTGCGCAGGCACCGCAGCCGATGCAGCGGTCAAGGTCGACGATCATTGACCAGCGGTAGCCGTTGTGATCGTGGGGCGGATAGAAGTCCCGTTTCGGATCATATCCTTCCGGCAGCGGCAGCGTCAGCGGGAAGTCCCACATGGTCAAGCCAGCTTTGCGACCTTTTTTTAGGTTGTCAAGGTCGTCGAAAGGCACTGTTACGGCAATTTTGCGATCGTGCGCTGAACGGCTGCCGTCGGTATGAGCGAGCTTCATCGACCGGTCGGTTTTCTTGATCTGGACTCCTGTGACCAGAAACTGAGGGCCGCCGGTATCCTCGACCGGCTCGGGTGATGTCAGCCGGAACGGATTGGCTCCTTTGCCGGCGGCATAGCGGCCGAAGTCTTTATGTCCCTGACCAGTACTCATAGTGAGGACGCCAGGGGCAACACTCATGGTTTCGTAAACCGGAGCCTCCACCTGCCCCCAACTGCTGACGATTTGTACCAGGTCGCCTTGTTTCAATCCTGCAGATGCAAGAGTGCGTGGATTCACCAGAACCGGCGTCTGCCAAGCCACGCGCGTAATCGGATCGGGCACTTCACACAGCCAGGGTCTGTTGGCACTGCGGCCATCAAAAAACCGGATGGATGGTGCAGCAATACAGCTCAACTCGTCAACCACCGGTTGATGGACCTTCGACAAGAATGCTGGATTCAGGGTTGTCGGTCCCGAGGACGGCAGAGGGATCTCCTGCTCATCAGTGGTTTTGAAAATACCGCCATTTTGCAAGGTCTGCAGCCATTCCATCTCTTTTTCGATCCGCCTTTTCGATATCAAATCGGCAATCAGGTAGGCTTTGTAACTGTCTTCGGAACTGTTTTTGTCGACTGCGGCTTTCAGGAAGACATCACCGATCAGGACGCGGTTTCTGAACTTTCCCATTGCCGGCTGCAGGGTCGATACCATCCCCAGTTTGCCGCTGTATTCATCCCAGGCCTCTAATGGCAGACTGACGGGCAAAACAAGGTCCGCCATGGCTGTCGTCTCGTCCATAAAATTACTGAAAGACACGACGAACAAAGCCTCATTCTGAAGGACCCGCTCGATATCACCGGTTGTGGGGTTCGTATAAACGGGATTGACGTTGTTCAACAGAAGCAGGTCGACCGGTTCCTTGTCAAGGATCTCGAAGAATTCCAGAACTTCCGCTCGGGTAGCCGCAATTTCAACCCGGTGTCGCTGGCCGAAGTCGTATAACGGAAGCTGCGGATTCAAAATCCAGTTGAGGTAATTGACTGCCAGGTCGGTCTGCAGTGCATTCGGTCCGGCAGCGGCGGCGCCGGTCCCGAGAACCAAAGGATTTTTTGCCTCTCCCAATGCAGTGATCAGTCGTTCATAAATTTCGACACCAACCCCGGTCAATTCGACCACCCGATCTTTGGTGTATGGCGCGGTGGCACTCTCAAGTTCAGCACGCAAGGACGTAGTTGAATCGGAGAAGCGACCGCTGCGCAGGGCTTCGCCGATCAGGCCGAAGGCAAGGACAGCCTCGCTGCCGGGTCGGCAGGCCAACCAGAAGTCAGCGTTGGCGGCGGTGAGCGCCATGTGAGGACCGATGTGGAAAAACAGGCCTTTGCGCTCATCCCGCAAAGCGTGCATCGATTTGAACTTGCGGGCGTATTCGACCGGAGAGAGCCAGGTTTCTAGAAAATCGGCACCGAAGCCGATCAGGACATCGGCATCCTCCATTCGATACGAGGGCAACCCCTTGACGTTGAAAACGGCCTCATTGGCCGCCTTCAACGACTCGTAGGCAAAGGGTTCATAAAATAGTGGTCCATCCGACTTCCAGCGCCGCAGGGATTCTTTGAAGAGTTTTTCCAGGCTGGTGCCGACGACCTCGCTCAGCATACGCACTCTGTTGGGCCCGGCACCGGCGGCCGCTTCGGCTTTGGTTTTGAGAATATCACCCGCCTCTTCGAATGGTATCGATCGCCAAACGCCGTTTTCTTTCAGTAGCGGCTTATTGATCCGGTCCGGATTGAAGAGCCCCTGCACCGCCGCTTGGCCGCGCATGCAGAGCTTCCCCTGATTGATCGGATGCAGGGGGTTGCCTTCGACCTTGATCACCCGACCTTCCCGATTCTTGGCCAGAATACCGCACCCCGCCGGACACTCTCGGCAAGTAGACGCATACCATGAAGCATCACCGGTTATCATGTCGTCGGGGGCATGTACCAGCGAATAGAGTGTCTTGTCTGGTCGGGGTTGGTTGTATGGGTCGGGGGTACAGCCGGCGGCCATCGAAATGCTGCTCATGCCGACAATCTTCAAGAAGGTTCGTCGATTCATATAACCGGGTTCTCCATACACGGGATGTGTTGGCGCCATCGCTTCAATCGTTGTGAACCGTCGGCCCTGATATGCATGTGTATTTCAAGCATAGGCTTCAGCAAGGTTTGGGGTGGCAGGGGAAAAGCTTTTAAAGCGAGTAATAAAAATTAGCCGCCGTGTCAAGGACGAAGAGGGGTGGAAGATGATGCTCGAGGGGTTCATGGCGCCCTGGAATCTGGGTCAAACGATTGTAGAAGCGAAAACGCGCATCCGGGAGTATGGGTCGATGGGGTTCGGCCTCAGTGCCCATCAATAAATAGCATCTTTTGGCCCAGGCCGGCATTCTCGCTCATTTAAAATCCTCAACGTAGCCGACTACGCCTGCGGTTTTAAATTTGCTGCGGCCTTGGCCTGAATCAAAATCCACTGTCTCTGGACGGGCACTATTAATTGAACTATCCGAGTGTTTATGTAAATTCTAAGATGGGCGCCGGGTGATTCTCAACTCGAGGATCGGTTGCGCATTCTTAGGTTGATCTCGAGATGCTCCATTGCCAGTCTGACCACATCGCCGGTCTGCGGATGATCCGCCACGTATTCCTTGAAAAATGCGCCGACGCTTTCCGATCTGTCGATACCGGCTGTCGGTACGATCGCGGCAATCACTCTCTCGTAGAGCAGGGGATGAAAGGCTTCGAGTTCAGGCAGGTGCGCCAGGTACCAGTCCCAGAGATGATCGACAGCGTGGGGATTTGCGGATGCCGCAACGATCGGAATGAATTTGTTGCGGTCGGGCACCTCTTCGAGTGCGAATTGAAGGGCGCTCTCGATAACACGTTTGTCACTGAACCATCCCAATGCCGCCAGAATGTTGAGCCGCTCGTGTTCGCTGATAGTCGACTGAAACCGCTGTTGGAGCCATTTCAGAGCTGCGTTAGCGCCGGTCAGGGCGCCAATCTGAAGGGTGCTCTTCAGAATGTCCGGATGGACGGCGCCGCCGGAAAGCAGATTCTCGAACTGTTTCCCGGCAAACTGAATGACATCCTGCCCGTCGAAAATCGCGGCCGGCAGCATGATCTGATCCCTCAGCAATGAAACGGTGAAGGGCTCGCCGGCTTGCGGCACGAGACCGATTGCGGCCAGTGCCCCCTGGAGCAGAGAACGACCGATCGGCTTCAGTCGGTTTTTACTGTCGCCGGTGAGGACGCTGTAGGCTTGAAACAAATTGGCGGCGATGCTGCTCAATGGCAGGAAGGCGTCTTCAGCCCTGTAATACTCGAGAAACGCCAGGTATGTGTCGATGCCGATATTGCCGCTTCTGACCCCGGCATACAGGTCATTCTGGAGTCCCCAACGGTCTTCGGTCGGCAAAGATTTGTTGCTTACCCGTTCACCGAGGGTTTCGAGGTCCTCGGGATTCAGATACTGGACCCGGTAGAATCCGGTTTGGTCGGCGTTGATTTTGTAAGCCGCCGTCCCGGGAGCCAGTTCGATGACGGCGGTTTCCCCGGCCATGAGGTGTCGAACGATCCGCTCTTCCCCGTTTCGGTCAATCAACCGCACCGTAATCGGTACATCCCAGAGTTGCCCGGAAGTGTTGGGCAGGTAGGTGAACCGGTGCTGCCACAAGCGAAGCTGATCGTCCCGTCGTTCGACGGTAATCAGCGGATATCCCGGCTGTTCGATCCAGCTTTTCATCATCCGGGTCACCGGCTTTTCGGATGAGGATTCGAAGGCCTCCCAGAGCTGGCTGCTGGCGGCATTGTCGTATGCGTGCTTTTCCAGATACCGGTGCAGCCCGTCCCGGAACAAATCCGGGCCGATAAAGCCCAAAACTTGCCGCAGGATGCTGCCGCCCTTGCTGTAGATAATCGGCGCCGTGCTGGTGTTGATCACCACGTGCTCACCGCCCGGAATTTCAATCGCGAATGTCTCGTGCAACCCGTCGCGCACCAGCGCACCTTCGGTTTGACTGCCGATAAACTGCTCCCAGATGCCCCACTCAGGATGGTAGTTATCGACGACCCCGAAGCCGAAGAAGGTGGCAAAGCTCTCGTTGAGCCACAGGTAGCGCCAATCCGAGGGGGTCACGAGGTTCCCGAACCACTGATGGGCGATTTCGTGTGCAATCACCTCGCAAATCCGCTCTTCGCCCGCCCGGGAAGTCGAATCCGGATAGTGCAACAGCAGATTTTCGCGAAAGGTGATCGCGCCCCAGTTTTCCATGGCCCCGAAAGCGAAGTCCGGGATGGCGATCAGATCCATCTTCGGCAGCGGGTAAGGGATCCGATAGTAGTCTTCACAATACGCGAGCGCCTGGCGGCCGAATTCGAGGCCATATCCGGTATACGGCGTCATACCCGGGGTGGTGGCGACCCTCACCCGCGGATCTTCAGAATTCACCACGAATTCGAACTCCCCGACAGCGAAGAACAGCAGGTAAGTCGACATTTTGGGTGTCCGTTGAAAGGTTACCCGCTTTTTGCCGTTTGCCAGGTGCTCTTCGGTGTCGATAAGCGTGTTGGATATCGCGGAAAGACCGGCGTCGACGATCATTTCAACCGTGAAGGTCGCTTTTTTAAAAGGATGATCCACGCAGGGAAGCGCCCGGCGGGCGTCACTTTCCTCGAATTGCGTCACGGCGATATAGCGCGTTTGACCATCTTTCCGGTAACGGCTGCGGTAAAAACCGGCCATCCGGTCGTTTATCTGACCTTCGTACTCGATAATCAGTGTCAGGCGTCCGGAAATGTCGCGCGGCAGCTGGATGTGCAATTCCTCTTTCTGCGGGTCTATGCTGAAGGGACAGATGACATCCTTGCCGTCCAGGCGCGCGATGCAGCGCCAAATAGCCAACTCCAAGATATTCAAGGTCACCGCTGCCTGCGCTTCGGGAAGTTCACCGGTAATCTCGACTCTGGCGGAGAATTTGAAACCGTCCAAATCGGGTGTGAGGGCGAATCGATAGTGAATCGGGTTGAAATCGTTCATTAAAAACCTCCGGAAACGATGGGTCGCAACGGATCGGTGCCCATTTTCAGTTTCGTTAAAAACGCAAACAAGCGCCATTTAAGAATGGAAACGCGTCATCTCTCTGACATAGAATCGTGCAAATGACAAGCCGCTTGGCGTGTCAAAGAGAAAAAATGGCCCGACCGCGACGGTATCTAAAGGTCGGAACGCCTAAATTTTAGGGAATGGTTTGAAACGGGATCGGCAGATACGTTTCAACCCTCACGGGCGAGGACGGCGCATCGGATCGGAGGCAGCCGAGCCGGACGACTCCGGATGTTGAGTGTTTCGGGTTTGTCCGGGTGTTTTGATGTGGAACGCCCGTTGGAGGAGTTTGAGCGCGGATACTAACGGTCATGGCACTTAAGCCATCACGGGTTAAGGGTTCTGAGTTTTTTGAATTTTTATTTTCGTATTAAAGCTTGCCGCCCACTGCTCGGCCTTGACTTCGCAGTGCTTCCCGCCGACTTCGCAGGTCGATGACACGGCGCCGGCTTTCGAGTTTCTCCGCGTGCATGGCCAGAGTGGCCCAGAGAGTATCGAGGGTGAAGGGTTTCTGGAGGTAGTCATGCACACCGATGGCATAGGCCGCTGCGACCGTCGCATGATCACCGCAGGCGGATATGAGTATTTTGATGATATCCGGCCGAGCGCCGCCGGCGTGTTTTAGAAATGTCAGCCCGTTGATGCCGGGCAACCTGTAATCGCTGATGATGATATCGAAGTTTTCTACAGCCATTTTCTCAAGGCCTTCCTCGGCGGTTGCAGCCGTCCGCAGAGGATATCCTTTCTGGCGGAAAGCGATTTCCATGGAATTTCGGATAAATTCGTTGTCATCGATCAGGAGCGTTTTCAGGTTTTTCAGATTGGGATGGGTGATCATTGTTCCGTTTCCTAATAGGGTTTATGGGTCATGTCTATGGCCTCCCCGAATCAAATAGTGTGCCAGTTGATTTTTATTAATTTAAAACGCTAAATTTCAATTAGTTAAAGCGGACAACAAGTAATTGATGGTGTGAAAGACTCGGGTCGGATTGGGGAAAAAAACGCAGTTTCGGTGGGAATAATGCCCCAATAAACAGCCGTTTGCCAAAACCGAATGCCTGCCTTCCGGTCTTGCCGGTACGGATGCGTTTAACTGCTGATCAACATGGCGCCAAATCAAAGGTGGCAGCGGCTGTCGCCGGGGCACAGGTCCACAGGCATCGCCCTACCGCTGTAAAAAGCAGATACATTAACCGGGGAGGGGGGAGGGTTCGCTTATCCGAATAGCTTTTTGCGTCGATACCGAAAGGTGTCACGACTGACATTGAGAGATCGCGCCGCGCGGCTTTCGTTGCCGTCGGTCATCCGAAGAGATTCTTCATAATATTTTTTTTCGATGGCCGCCATGACCACCGGGAGGTCGATGCCGTCGGGGATCAGGCTCGGCAGCCCGACAGCGGTACCGCCGACGGCGGTGCCCGCACCCTGACAGTCCGGCGCAACCCCAACGTCCCGCAGCTCCAGCAGTGGACCGTCTCCGAGCAATACGGCCCGTTCGATCAGGTTCTTTAGCTCACGCACATTGCCGGTCCATTTGTAAGTCTTCAATGCCGTTTCCGCCTCGGGGCTGATCCCGTTAAACGTCTTGCCGAACTTCGCTGCGAATTCGA
>CAWBCG010000062.1:0-23803 GCA_963787235.1 uncultured delta proteobacterium | reverse complement strand
TTATAGTGTTCGGTAGTGATGTGGCTCATCGGAGATCACATTATTATGGTTCTTCTCCCGTTTTGTTTGGAAAAAGGGGTCAAGGTTTCCAGGGTCCAAGGTTCACTGTTCAAGGTTCAGCGACGCCCCTGGCTACAAGCATCCAGTTTGATTGAAGAGGAAACTTTTAAGTCGAATCCTTAAACCCTGGACCCTGAACCTTGTACCAATCAATTTTTTTCATCCCATATCAGGCTCTTATCACCCGGCCAGCAGTTGGGCGATGTGCAGAACCCTGACCGGTGATTTCATTCGGCTGAGCCTTCCTTGGATGTTCATCAGGCAGCTGATGTCCACGCCCACGACGGCTCCCGTGGCGATGATGTTGTGCACCTGTCATCGACCATGGCCGTTGAAATTTCCGGATATTTCACTGAAAACGAGCCGCCGAAACCGCAGCACCGCTCCGAGTCCCGCATCTCGACGAATTCGGCGCCGGCGACCTTTGCAATCAGCCGGCGGGGCTGCGTGCTGATGCCGAGGGCACGCAGCGCCTGGCAGGAGTCGTGCAGGGAGATACGGCCGTCGAAGCGGCCGCCGTGATCCTCTACCCCCACAACGTCCACCAGAAACTGCGTCAGCTCGAAAGTCTTGTGCCCAGCGCCTCGGCGCGTCGGCGCCAATCGGGAGAGTCGCGAAAAAGGTCCGGATAGTGCCGGCGGACCATGTGAACACAGGAGCCCGACGGGCAGACAACAACCTCCGCCTTTTCGAAGATTCGGATGAACCGCTTGGCGGCGACCCGGGCTTCCCGCCGGTAGCCGGCATTGAGGGCCGGTTGCCCGCAGCAGGTCTTTTCCGCGGGGCACTCGACGGCAGGGCACAGCTTTCGAAATATTTTCAGCATGTCCTCGCCGACTTCGGGGTAAAGACCGTCGACCAGACACTGAACAAAAAGCGTTACTTTCTTGGGGCTTTTTATCATTATCGTAAATTGAATCGTTCTATTCGAGCCGGTAGCGCCGGTGACGGTTTTTAGGCCGCTATAGGTTTTAAGATAAAATTTTTGGCAAGACCAGAGGGAAAAGGCTGTATTGTAATACGCCGACGACCGATAACGCAGTCCAAAACCTTTATCTTTAAGCCTGTAAACGGTTGCAAAATGTTATCCCTCGTTACATAATACGGTTCAACCGGTCAAGTTCCAAGGTCTCTCCACTGCCGAAAAGCGAGGTCAGGATGCCGGTTCAATCGAATCATTTGCGTGAGTTGATCGACGGTCACGCCCACTTGAACGAAGTATATGACATCGAGGGCGCCCTGGAAAGGGCCGCAGCGGCCGGTGTGGCGCGAATCGTGGCCGTGGGCATGGGCATCGCCTCCAACCGCAGGGCTCTGGAAATTGCCGCGTCCTATCCCGGTTTGGTGCTGCCGTCCTTGGGATTTCACCCCTGGTCGATTCCGACCGAGCCGATCGAGGCGACCTTGGCCTTTGTGAGGACGCACCTGGCGACCTGCACGGCCTTGGGAGAAGTCGGACTCGACTACAAGGCCAAAGTGAAAAAGGCGGTTCAGTGGGAGGTCTTTGCGCGCGTCCTCGACCTGGCGGCCGAGTTCGAAAAACCGGTGATCGTGCACGCCCGTTTTTCCCACCAGAGGTGCCACCGGATGGTTTCTGCGACGAAGATAAAAAAAGCGGTTTTTCACTGGTACAGCGGCCCCTTAGACCTTTTGGAGAAGATCATTGCCGACGGGTATTTCGTGTCCTGCACCCCGGCACTGGCCTACAGCACCCACCACCGGTCTGCCATCCGGAACGCCCCACTGGAGCGTATCCTCATCGAAACCGACTGCCCGGTCGAATACCAGGGAAAGGTTTCCGAGCCAGCCGACTTACTCACCACCCTGACGCATCTCAGCCGGATAAAAGACCTGCCGATCGAAGAGGCCGCGCGGTTTACCACCGCCAATGCCAGAGCGTTCTTCGGCATCCGATAGATCCAGTCGATGGCAGCAGACGATTTTTGGCAATGGAATCGAGTATATTTAGATACTCGTTTTGGCGGGCGTGGAATGTTATCAGTTGACCTTTTTATGGACTATATTAAGTCATACATAGGAAATGGAGGTCTTTTCATGAAACTGTCCAGCCAGATTAAGCCCATCAGTTACCTGAAGGCCCATGTCGCCGAAATCGTAAGGAAGCTGGGCGAGCAGCGGGAGCCGCTGGTCATCACCCAGAATGGCGAAGCCAAGGTGGTCATACAGGACATTGAGAGCTACGAGCAAACGCAACAAACAATGGCTCTTCTGAAGATACTGGCGCTCGGGATGCATCAGATTGAGGAAGGCAGGGTCCTACCCGCCGAGGATGTGATTAAACGAATGCGCAAACAACGGGAGGCTCAGTGATGCCGTGCGGTTTTGTTGACCAATGCTGCAACACGTGATCTCGAAGAGCTATATGACTTCATTGCCGAGCACGATACGCCTCGAAAAGTGAACTTTGTTTTGAAGCAAATCGAGAAAGCCTTCACCAAGTTGTCCGAATTCCCTGAACGGGATGCCTATCCTAAAGAACTGCTGGCTATAGGGATTCGTGAATACCGCGAGGTTTTCTTCAAACCTTACCGCATCATTTGCCGTGTCATGGGTAAGAACGTCTATATCCTGCTAATTGTCGATGGACGTCGCGGCATGCAGTCGCTTTTGCAGCGGCGATTGTTAGACGTTTGAGACCCAACAACGCTAATGCAGTCGACGTAAAAAGCCGCGCAGCTGATTAGAGGCGTTATGCGCCTCATATTTCGTGGCTTGGGGGCCAATGTTTGAATTTACAGAAAAAGGTGAAATGAGATTCAAAGAAAACGCATAACCCAGTGAAGCTGACGGGGAGAAACTGCGGGGCATTTCGTTAAATGCTGTTCAAGCTCGTGGTTTATTCCGCCCGCAGCTTACCGCCGACGTTCGCTTGCCCAAAACAACTTGACGTCATAACGTTTAAGCGTTATAATGTCACTAAAAGCAAGGAGGTGACATTATGGCCACACCCGCTAAACGCGCCACGATTTATCTGGACCCATACATACATAAGGCATTGAAATTAAAAGCGATAGAGACATCTCGATCCGTATCTGATCTTGTTAATCAGGCTGTCAGAGAGGCCCTTGCCGAGGATGCCGAGGATCTTGCCGCTTTCGAGCAGAGGGCGGATGATCCCTTGGTCAGTTATGATGAAATGGTGAGAAGGCTGAAGAAAGATGGCCGGATATAGGGTCTTTTTCAAAAGCTCTGTGGAAAAGGATTTTTCCGCCATTCCGAAAAAGAATGTGAAGAGAATCCTGGATCGAATTAAGACCCTTGAAGACAACCCCCGCCCGATAGGCTGCGAAAAATTAACTGGTCAAGAAAAGTATCGACTACGACAGGGACGATATCGAATTGTCTACTCGATCCAGGATGAAGAACTCACTGTTTGGGTCGTGAAAGTCGGTCACCGCAAAGATATTTATCGCTGAAGCGAACAAATCGCTTGAGAGGGATGCGCCGCAACCGGTGCACCTCTCAGCTCAAAATTATGCTTCGGATAGTGACTCAATGAAGCTTCTAAAACACGTGCGGCTGTTGATTTTTGTTACCTTTGAGTGGATTCTTTTTTGGATTGCAGGGATTATGGATTATTACCAGCATTTTATTTAGTGTAGAGAGGTTAACCAAAAAGATGAAGAATACAAATTTTTCCTGCAGTCAGTGCAGCAAAACTTGGCAGAAGAGCGGCGCAACCAATTGCTGGAGTAATGATCCGGAAACCATGCCTCCCAAACCAGGCAATTGTCCTTCACAGGACAACCTGGAGGTGATCCAGGAATGTTTTGAACTGTACAAAGGCGACAGCGCTGATGCCAAAATAGCCCAGGTGGCGGCCAAAGTGGAAGGACTCTGCTATCAGCCGATGCCGGGAAGCGAGGCGGTGCATGCTCGTTGGACCAGGGTCGAGGACACCATCGCTTTTGCCAAACTCATGGGCTACGAAAAAATCGGCATTGCGACCTGCATCGGACTGCTCGATGAGACCAAAAGGCTGGCGGCAATCTTCAAGGCCCAGGGTTTCAGACCGGTCAGCGTCTGCTGCAAAGCCGGCAGCATCGACAAGCTGGAACTGGGGTTGCAAGAATCAAACAAGGTTCGGCCGGGCACCTTTGAACCGGCCTGCAATCCTGTGGCCCAGGCCAAACTCCTGAACAGGGCCCAGACCGATATGAACGTTATCGTTGGCCTCTGCGTCGGTCATGACATGCTGTTCAGCAAATACTCCGAAGCGCCGGTCACAACGCTGGTTGTCAAAGACCGTGTCACCGGCCATAATCCGGTGAGTGTCCTATACGGCCAGAATTTCTATTATAAAAGGCTTCAGGTCCAACCGGTTGAGGTTGAAGAATAGTGCAGGTGGCCGGGTTACCAAGGGCCTAACGGCCCTCGGTTCAGGTGGGCTTGGCGTTAGTTCATTCCCCTATTTTATAGCGAACGTATACATTCTCGTCATTCTCGGTGCTCTTTTAGTGGTACTGCCATATTTTGTGAGAATATGAGGTGTGTTCAATCACTACAAAATCAGGAGAGATGGAGTTGAATCGTTGTCAAAGGGATTAAAGGGATTCTGGTTCGCCAATCCAGCGAAAATTATTCATCTTGTCAATCAAGACGTATTAATGAAATTGTTCATGGGAAAAGAGCAATCACCGCAGATACAGCCTTTCGGTTAGGGCGATTTTTCAAAATGTCGCCTCCCTTTTGGCTAAATCTACACAACCGCTTTGATCTTGAGGCAACAGAGGGCCAACTACCGGACCGACTTGATAAAGAGATACGTGTATTCAGCACTGATGCAGTTTATACCATTGAAAAGGCTATAACCAAGTGCTGAATCAGGACGCTCGTTACCTCGCGCCTCTTAGCCGTGGTGTTTATGTGCCAAAAGAGATGCTTATGAAGGGGACGCTACTCGAAGACATACCGGTTGAATTGCCGGAGGAAATTTTCGACACAATCTGCTTATCGGACAACGTGAAGATAGAGCGAATCGTATCGCGAGGACATGCTTCGCCGGAAGGATATTGGTACGATCAAGAAAAAAATGAGTTTATATTGATTGTGCAGGGCGGTGCCGGTCTGAAGATCGAGAACGAGGGGGATATTGTGGTTTTGAAGACAGGTGATTACCTGAACATTGGTGCTCACGTGAAGCATCGCGTAGAGTGGACCGATCCTGCATGCGAGACGATCTGGCTTGCTGTTCACTATTGAACTGTCCCAAATGCCGCTCTATCCGTCCAGTTAATGACATAAAAAGAAGTATGCCGGATTGCACGGGGAGGCGCAGCTTTAAGCGTAATCCTAAGTTTATCTACATCGTACATCTGGAGGATGTCCACATGTCATCGAAAAAGACGGAGACTGAGTCTGACAGGCTGAACCACATCATAGCCGAGGCTCGCAATGACCGAGAGCGCCAGGAGAAGACCTACCGAGGGCGAGCGCTCAAGATGTTTCCGTGGATCTGTGCGCGGTGCGGGCGCGAATTTTCAGGCAAGAGGGTTCGGGAACTCACGGTCCATCACAGGGATCACAACCACGATAACAACCCGCCGGACGGCAGCAACTGGGAGTTGCTGTGTATCTACTGTCACGACAATGAACACTCCCGGCATCAGGTCGCTGAATGGTATGACGAAACATCGCCGTCCGGCAGGCAACAGCCGCGTCACGGAAACAAACCGTTTGCGAGTCTGAAAGATTTGCTGAAAGGAAAAAAGTCTTAAAGGGATTGCAAGTATACCAATAAATATTTCTTTCATGTATACTGCATGGCAAAAGACAAACGGAATGTAATGTTCAGCACAAAAGTCAACGAGCCTTTGCCAATCGTAGATCTTGCCTGTAAGGCGGGGCAAAAGACGCATTAAACGCCGAAAGCAATCTCATCGAGGAAGGGAAGGATCAGCAAAGAAATTCCCCCGCGATCTGGGTTTTACGGCCCCTCAATAAACTGGTATGAGTATGGAAGTCACAATGAAATTTTTTGAGCAGGAGGACTAACAATGTCTGATAGTTATGAACGTATTGCGATTGTGACCGGCGCCACATCCGGCATTGGTGAAGCCGTCGCCAAAAAACTGGCATCTGCTGGTTTCGGTGTGGTCGGAAATGGGCGCAATGCCGATAGGTTGTATGACCTTGAAAAAGAAATCGGCTCTGCATTCTGCGGTGTTGCAGGCGATGCTGCCGACAACGCTGTGTTGGAGCTGCTCTTTGCTTCGGCAAGCGACCATTTCAACAAACCGGCGGACATCGTTGTCGTCAACGCAGGGCGAGGTTTAGGTGGATCGGTCAAAGAAGCCGATTTGTCGCAATTTGACGATCTGTTGAAGATAAACGTGATCGGCACCCTCGCCTTATTGCAAAAAGCTGCTCGGAAAATGGTAGACAGGCAGCAACGGGCTTATCCGAAGTCGGCGGCGGATATTGTCATCGTCGGATCGGTGGTGGGAAGGCATGTATCACCATTCAGCGCGGTATATGGCGCTTCCAAATTTGCCGTGCATGGTCTGGCCGAAGGGTTGCGACGCGAAATGGGGCCGAAAGGGGTTCGTGTATCGCTGGTTGAGCCGGGGATTGTAATCAGTGGATTTCAGGCGGCAGCAGGCTACAGCGACGAGATGGTGCAAAGCTTTGATGAAAAATTTGGTCCCTTGTTGAGGGGGGATGACATAGCGAGTGCCATACACTACATTGTCACCCAACCACCTCATGTGCATATAAGCGACATCATCGTTCGCCCCACACGTCAAGATTATCCATAACTTGGCATCGCTGTTCGATCGGCTGCACCACCGTGTTTGCGCAAAACCGGCAATAACTCGTGCAACAAATGGTCTATAGCGTAATGCACTTCGATATGTCAAAGACCGTGCACATCTTCAAGATGACTGGGTCATGTCTACTTAGTTATTAGTTGCGTCAGATGCTAAGATCATAAATCCGCCCAATTTAATTTTCATTCGGGCAGCGGTTTGTTGGCGGAGAAAATTTACGATGCCTAAAAGGAGCAAAAATGAAGACAGCATTTATCGGATTAGGGATTATGGGAAGCCGAATGGCCCAAAATCTATTGAACAACAATGTGGCACTTACAGTCTTTAATCGTTCTGTAGACCCGATGTTAAAACTCGAGAAATCAGGTGCGACAACCTCAAAATCACATCAAGAAGCAGTAAAAGACGCAGACATCGTGTTTACTATGCTGTCGTCGCCTGAGGTCATCGAAAAAATTGCACTCTCTGAAAATGGATTTATTTCTGAGATGAAGACTAAGGCCATCTGGGTTGATTGCTCGACTGTAAATCCCTCGTTTTCAAATAAAGAAAGCCTGGTCGCCAAAAATCATCATATCAGGTTTGTGGATGCCCCTGTAGCCGGAACGAAACCCCATGCCGAGAATGCGGAATTGGTTTTTTTTGTAGGAGGAAAATCAGGTGACGTGAAAGAGATTACGCCCTTTTTGAATTTCATGGGCAGCAAGATCGTCCATGTAGGAGGAACCGGGAAAGGCACTTCCTATAAAATGCTTGTTAATTCTCTCCTCGCGCAGTCCATGTTAGCTTTCTCGGAAGCTCTTTTGCTTGGGGAAAAACTAGGATTGTCAAAAGACTTTTTATTGGATAGCTTGCCTAATTTATTGGTCTCAGCTCCATTTACAAAAGCCAAAGCAGAAATGATCCGTGCGGATGACTATGAGGCCCAATTCCCCCTGGAATTGATGCACAAGGACTTGCATTTGGTTGCATTGACAGCATATGAGAACAATCAGCCGCTATTATTGGCAAATCTTGCCAAAGAATTATACGCAAATGCGAAGCGAAGTGGATTTGGAAGAAAAGATTTTGCAGCAATTTACCAATTCCTAACCAACAATACTTAAAAGATGCGAGGCTGGAATTGTCAGATCCGTCATTAATTGCCCCTCTCTGGCTTTCTGAGTGGATGGAAGTGCACAAGATTACCTTATGGGGTGCGGCGGATCTTCGGGATTTTTCTACGCCCCGGGATGAAACAGGACAAAGATTTCCTTTTGCTCTTTCGTGGGCTATTCCCATGAATCCACAGATAATGGTCAGCATCCAGAACGGGCCCAATCACGCATATGCTGATGAGTATGCCAGCGTGAACAACCGCATCAATGAATTGTCAGCAGCTATAGCATCCGAAATCAAAGCCAGAGGTTTTAGATCCGAACCGCTGGCGGCCTCTGACCGCACCGATCCGGTAAATATAAAAGGGGACTTTCCCCACAAAACTGCGGCAACCAGAGCAGGGTTGGGCTGGGTCGGTCGTCATTGTCAGCTTATTACGCGCCCTTTCGGATCATGGATTCGATTGGGTACCGTTTTCACCGACATCGAGCTTCCGTGTGGGCCAACGATTGAAAGAAACTTTTGCGGTCGCTGTACGCGCTGTGTGGAGGCCTGCCCTGCAAAAGCATTGATAGGCAACGCATGGTATCCAGGAGTGCCGCGTGAAGAGATATTGGATGTCCGGGCATGTGATCGATGGAAAAAGGAACACTATTTTCAGTATCACAATGGGCATAACTGCGGGATTTGCTCAGCCGTCTGCCCCTATGGATTAAAAGTGCTGAAAAAGAAGTCTGATAAGACATAACATTTTATAAATGTGATCTTTAAAGAATGACGAATTGAAGATTTAGTACCCGTTCACAGGGGTGCAAAGTCCGATGCGCTTCAAACCACCTCATTGTAAGCATTTACAGGGTGCCGCAGATGCAAGGCGTCGGGCGCACAGACGTACTTTTGTACTTCAACTGCCCGATAACAAAGCAGGTGCGGTGCCCTGTGAACGCTTTCAAGATTTATGCAGGAGCCCGAAGACATGAGAATTCTGCTGATATCTGCCAATACAGAACAGATCAACATGCCGGTGTTGCCGTTGGGCCTGGCTTATGTTGCTGCGGCCGCAGATACTCAGGGTCACACGGTGAAAATGCTTAATTTGATGATGCAAACAGATGCGCAAACGGCTCTCCATGAGGCTATTGTTGATTTTAATCCCGAAATTATCGGTATTTCGGTTCGCAATATCGATGATCAGAAAATGGAAAACCCGCGATTCCTGTTAGGAACCGTAAAAGAGGTAGTTGCCCAGTGCCGTGAATTATCCAACGTGACCATTATTTTAGGAGGCGCGGGTTTTAGCATTTTTCCTCAAGCCACCTTGGATTTTCTGGGAGCGGACATCGGTATTCAAGGAGAAGGTGAAAACTCTTTTTTGACCCTTTTAGAGAGACTTCGCGACAAGATGGATCTCTCAGAAATTCCGGGTCTTTGTTTACCCGGCCGGACAAGTCGCGGCGAGTCGGTTCATATAAAAAGCTTACGGGATGTAAAGTTGCCTCTGCCCGAGGTGCATCTGTTGACCCCGTCTGCTCTCAAAGGTGAAGAGGTTTGGATACCTTTTCAAACCAGACGCGGTTGTCCCTTGGATTGCAGCTATTGTTCCACTGCAACGATTGAAGGCCGGACGATTCGAAAACACGACCCTAAAAAGGTGATCGAGGTTATTTCAAGATATGTTGAGGTCGGGTTGGATCATTTCTTTTTCGTGGACAACACATTCAATCTTCCCAATTCTTACGCTAAAAGACTTTGCGAACTTATGATTTTATCTGGATTGAAAATCAACTGGCGCTGCATTCTCTATCCATGGAGGGTTGATGACGAGTTGGTCGAAAAAATGGCAAAGGCCGGCTGCAAAGAGGTTAGTCTGGGATTCGAAAGCGGTTCAGAGCTCATCTTGGCTAAAATGAACAAAAGATATACCCCGGTTGACGTTCGCCAAATTTCACAAAGGCTTAACAAATTTGGTATCAGCCGGATGGGATTTTTATTGCTCGGAGGACCCGGTGAAACCAAGGAGACTGCTAATGAAAGTTTAGTATTTGCCGACTCACTTGGCCTCGAGGCGATGAAAATCACGATTGGAATTCGGATTTATCCCAACACGCTGCTTGCGCAGACAGCGATAAAAGAGGGATTGATCAAACCCGACGATAACCTTCTATTTCCCAGATTTTATATAACCAAGGGTTTGGAAAGCTGGTTGCGAAAGACTGTCAAAGTCTGGATGGATACCCGACCGAATTGGTTGATGTGAGCAACGCAAGCCGGCAGATTGAAAGCTGTCGTCTAAAGAAATTTTTTCCACTGAACAAATCCATAGAGGAAAAAGGGGACAGGTCTTGGTCCGTGATTATAAAGAAACACTAGAGATAAACACTAGAAAAGGTGACCACATGGCAAAAACATTTAGCAGCACAAAGACGGCAAAATTGGGCACTGAAAAGAGGCCCGCAATTGTGAGAGTGCAGACCGAAGAGAGAATGAAAGAAGTCGCGGCCATATTCGAGGAAAACGGTTGGAAATTTACTATAGGACTGGAACCGGACAAACCGGAGGATATCGCCGATTTGGAATTATTATTGAACCCAACGGAAACCAGGAGAGTCGAGAAAAAAATAGGACGCAACGAACCCTGTCCGTGCGGCAGCGGGAAAAAGTATAAAAAATGCTGCGGCAAATAGGATATCGGCTGCAGCGCTTTGGAGCCGAGGATCGTAAATGATGATGTTTCGTCCGGCGATTCATCTGTTAGCGCATTTTATCGTACCGGGAGTAGCCGCTAAATGGGCATACGCAGACCGCTGGAGAAGCGCATGGATCATCATGGTCGTTACAATGATCGTTGACCTGGATCACCTCATGGCGAACCCTGTTTATGATCCAAACCGCTGCG
Organism: uncultured delta proteobacterium; assembly: GCA_963787235.1. Classification (GTDB taxonomy): domain Bacteria; phylum Desulfobacterota; class Desulfobacteria; order Desulfobacterales; family SG8-13; genus JARFQH01. The sequence goes on along the minus strand of CAWBCG010000062.1, from coordinate 12,958 downwards.
GAATCGGATTTCACCCTCTGCACACATATCCGGCGATCGGTATTTACCTTCTGTTACTGATGATTCCTAAGATCCGTCTGGTCGGTCTTGGATTGGTGATTCACATGGTGTTGGATGGGGTCGATTGTATGTGGATGCTTTTGGAATAGCGGACCTTTCCCAGCTCCTTAGCGGGTTTGAGCACCTAACCGCTTTGATTCACAGTGGACCCATTTGTTCGTCTAAATACATCCCCTCAAGGTGATTTCCCGCAGTCCATCCAGAAACATCCGTGACAGGGCGATGGATATGTTGTGGCGGTAAACCTTGCCGCGCGAATCGACACCGTGAATCTGCCCATCGGAGAGAAACCAGCGTAACAGTTGAACACCGACAGCCCGGCGATCTTCCGGGTTTGGCGTAACGCCTGTTTTAAAATCTTGAGGCTCGGGAAGTCCGGCGCCCTGATCCAAGAGAGACTTCATGAAATTGAGCACTCGTCCCAACCGCAGCAGCGTCGCAGATTGCTGCCGGTCGGTGGTATGAGGGATCGGCAGGGCGCTGGAGCGCATCAGTGCAAAGTCGGTCGGCAGGAGACCCAGTTCCTCGCAAAATCGATAATCGGGGCTTCCCGGCGCCGGATAGAAAATTGAAACACCGGCCAGCACGCGACGTTCCGACAGGAAGAGAAGATCGGCCACGGAGGCAGCCGCCGATTGCTGCGGTGCTCCGGCAATCACGTAGCCGACGCATTGAAGGTCGTATTTTTGGGCCGATGCCAGGGCGGCATCGAAGGCCGCGCGGACATCCGGTCTTTGAAATTTTTTCAATTGTTCCGGGCTGCTCGAGCCCAGCGACAAGTTGAGAGTCCTGAATCCGGCTGCGGCCATGGTGGCGATGACATCGTCATCGAGGGAGGGCGGAAAGAGCCCGTTCATGGCCCGCAACTCGAGTCCGGCATTGCCGAGGCGCGATGTGATGCCACGCAACAGATCCAAAAACCAGCGACGGTCGAGGGTGAGATTTTCGTCTTCGAAATCAATAAAACCGACGCTGTCTCTTTCCACGGCACGTTCAATCTCGGCCAGAACGGATGTGAGAGGGCGCCGGCAAAAGGTGCGCTTGCTTGAACGGCGCATGGAGCAGTAGGAACAGCGCATGGGACAGCCCCGGCTGGCCACGACGACCGCACTGCCTTTTTTACCCCTGCGGTAGTGGGAGTGCCGGATCAGATGCGTGGCCGGCAGGGGAAAATCATTCAGGTCATCGAGGCGGGCCGGACCACTGATTTGAAGCGTACCGTCCGCAGCCCGAAAAACAATGCCGGGAACGTTCAGCGGGTTGCGTCCGTCTCTCAACGCCAGGGCCAGCCGCGGCAAGGCATGTTCGCCGTCACCGCGGATAACATAATCTACCTCCGAGCATTGCATGACGCTTTCCGGAAGTTCCGTCGGATGGTGACCTCCCATTACGATTGCGCAGGACGGTAGTGCGGCCTTGATGCGTTGCGCTGTTTCAAGGGCCTCGCCACTGTATGCAGTAAATAGGGAAGATATTCCCACCAGGAAGGCACCCGACTGCGCGGCTTTTCGTGCCAAATGCTCGAAGCTGTAGCCGTAGTGGCGGTAGCGGTGAAAAAGCGCAAAGGGGGATCGATCGGCACGTCCGTAAAATTCTCTGAGATAATTCATGTTTTCGGGCAACGCGATGTCACGCGACCGGGATGTGGCCAGGGCGTCCAGGATTTCCACCGAGAACCCTGCCTTTTCGAGACCGGCCGCAATACATGCCAGACCATAAGGCAAGGTGCGTTTTGCGGTCAGGTAAAAATCCCTGATTGGTGGTTGAACAAGCAGAATATCGGGCATTTCGACTGGTGCTGCGGTAATTGGTTGTAGGTAGGTCCTTTGCACGGGTGTGCTGAGGTGTAGTGTTCGACAGTTTGTCAGCGACATCGGATACCGGAACAACCAATTTAGTTTTACCGATCCATGACATCGGTGAGATCTCCGGTCTATTCCAATTTGAGGTGTTGCGACCGCCAGGTGTTATGCTCGTTGGAAAAGGTCTCGATGTTGACATTCGTCAAATGGGTGACCATCTCGATGTCTTCCGTGGCCCGATCTTCGTTGCTCATGTTGGAGTGAAGATTGGTCCGACTGTAATGGACGGCACCATACTCCGGATTGAGATCGATAGCCCGCGGTTCGGTCACGTCAGTTTACCGCTCGATCTGAACGAATCAATGCTCGCTTTTTCAATAAGCACGGCACCTTTTCTTTTGACCGCACGAATTTCACCGAATTCCAGTAACTGATAAACGATTTTGCGTCCGACGCCTAAATATTTAGCCGTTTCGCTGACCGTCAGCAGCGGCAACGAAACGAAATCAGTATCGCGAGATGCCATATGAAAATCTCCTTTTTTATTCGAGCATCTGTTCACGCGCCTCTGCTTCAGCAGGAGCAATTTCAGGATGCCGCATGATGATCCGGGCGCAGGTGTTCCAGCGCAGCAGAGCATCTTGATTGCCGGGTGAACAGGAACTGAGGGCTGTTTCGTAAAGTTTCATTGCCTTGTCGAACCATTCGTAGGCCAGCCGCCCGGAGCCCGGACCACCGCGTTCGAGATGGACCTTGGCCCGCCGCTCAAAAATAATGCCGCCATAGTAAGCTTTGCAAAATTGATCGCTCAGGTTTTCCAGAACTTCCTGTGCCTGGCTGAAGGCGGTGTTGAGGTGTTGTTTGAATGTGTCGGTCAGTGCCAACAGCAGGATGATCGACGCCTGTTGATTATCGGGTTCGACGGCCAGCACATCCCGGCAAATGCTTTCGGCCTCCAAGGCTTCGTTCAAGAGGCGGTAACGTTCGGCTTTTTCCAATGCACCCGGTATCGCTGCCTTTGCAAGGGTTTTCAATGTGTACATGAATCATTCCTCTTATTTCGCGGTATGTTTCACAATCATTTCTTCGAGTAATATATAAGCAGTTAAGGGCTTTTCAACCCAGAACGTTCAACCTATATTTTATTTTCGTGTTAAACACTCATGGCCCTGCGGGCCGCCACGGTGCATGAAAATGATGCGCCGGAGACCGGATGAGCGGTTGAGAACAGCGGCTGACTGTTTGAGCCGTCTATGGGGTCTTAGACCGGGCCCAAAGCCGATACCGCATGAAAGAAACACCATCGGAAAAAAACGACCACCTTATTTTAAGACGGGCCAGGTCCGGGCTTAGAACCCGTTGGCGGCGAGTTTCAGCCGCCTTTCGAAACCGTTTATCCGGGCGGAGGCGCCCACCTTTTACCGTATTACATTCTATTTTCGTGTCAAAATAACCTTGGCCAAACGTCAGGAGAGTTATTCATTTTTCTCCTGTTGTTTGATGGCGCGCTTGATCTGACCGATGCACTTGGTCACCGGGATTCCCTTGGGGCACACATCTGTGCACCACCACATGGTCTTGCACCCCCAGGCGCCGTCATCGTTGTCGAGCTGTGCCAGGCGACCGCCGGTGGCGGTGTCTCGAGAATCATTAATATAGCGGAATGCGCGCAGGAGTGCTGCCGGTCCGAGGTAGTTGGGATTGGCCCTGGAGATCGGACAAGACGACGTGCAGGAGGCGCAAAGGATGCAGCGCAGGGCCGGTTCGATCGCCTTTTGTTCTTCCGCGCTCTGAATCCGTTCTTTTTCCGGCACTCCCTCGTCGTTGATCAGATACGGCCGAACGTAGCGGTGTTTTTCAAAAAATGGGTCCATGTCCACGACCAGGTCTTTTATGACATTGAACAACGGCAGCGGTTCGATGACAAAGTTGTTGGCCGTTTTGTAATCCCGCACCAGTTTCTGACAGGCCAGGCCGACGTGACCGTTGATGACCATGGCGTCCGAGCCGCAGATGCCGTGCGAACATGAAGCCCGGTAAACCAGCGTGGGGTCAAGTTCCCAGCGAATCCGGTTCAGGCAGTCGAGGATCTTGTCGGTCGATTCGACGTCAATCGCGTACTCCTGGTAGCGGGGCTGTTTGTCGAGCGCGGGATCGAAGCGAAAGATGACAAAGGTGGCCTTCATCTTAATACTTCCTCTCTTTGGGTTCAAATCGGGTGATATTGACCGGTTTGGTGAACAGTTGCGGTTCTGCCTGCTCTTCATAGCGAACCATGGTGTGAGCCAGGAACCGCTGATCGTCCCGTTCGGGGAAGTCCTCGCGGGAATGGGCGCCGCGGCTCTCTTCCCGATGAAGGGCTCCGAAGGTCATTACCTCAGCCAGGTCCAGCATGTGTTGCAGCTCCATGGCATCCAGCAACTCGCGGTTAAAGCAGCTGCCCTTGTCGTGGACACCGATATCGTGGAATCGTTCCTTCAACGCGCGGATGGCTTGCAGCGCTTCATCCAGGGTTTCCTTGTGCCGGAAGACCGAAACGTTGTTCATCATCACGGTCTGCATTTCCTGCAGGATCGGGCCTAGCTTTTCGGTGCCGTCTTTTTCCATTAGATATCTGATTTTAGCGGCTTCCAGATCTTCCAGGTCGTCAGGAATGGTACACAGGCCGTGCGCATGGATGAATTTTCGTATCTCGATGCCCGATCGTCGTCCGAATACCAAGGTGTCCAGCAGCGAGTTGCAACCCAGTCGGTTGGCCCCGTGAACCGAGACACAGGCACATTCACCGGCGGCATACAAGCCCGGAAAGGGGGTGTTCTTGTCATCCAGAACGACATGCCCATCGGCATCGGCGGCAATGCCGCCCATCATGTAGTGGCAGGTGGGTTGGACCGGGATCGGTTCCTTGCGGGCATCCACGCCGCCGTACGTTTTGGCGAATTCGATGATTTCGACCAACTTTTGTCCGATGACCTCGGCTCCAAGATGGGTCAGGTCGAGGTGGACGTAATCCTTGCCGCCGATCCCACGGCCGGCGCGCACCTCTTTCAGGATGCAGCGCGAAACCATGTCGCGCGGCGCCAGGTCCTTGATCGTGGGTGCGTAGTGTTCCATGAAGCGCTCGCCCTCGCTGTTGAGCAGGATGCCGCCTTCGCCCCGCGCGGCCTCGCTGATGAGGATGCCCAACTTGTAGATACCCGTGGGGTGGAACTGGATAAATTCCATGTCTTCCAATGGCGCACCGGCGCGATAGGCGATCGCCATTCCATCTCCGGTTGACGCCATGGCATTGGAAGTGGTTTTGAAAACCTTGCCGGCACCACCGGTGGCCAACAGCACGGCCTTGCTGTTGAATACGTGGATTTTGCCGGTGGCCAGTTCATAAGCCGTCAGACCGCAGCAGCGCCCGTCCTTGACGATCAGGGAAAGAACTTGAAATTCATCGAAGAATTGGACATGGCGTTGCAGACACTTTTCCCATAGGGTGTCCAGAATCACCCGGCCCGTGCGGTCGGCGGCATAACAGGCCCTTTTTACGGCGGCTTTGCCGAAGTTGCTGGTGTGGCCGCCGAATGCCCGCTGGGCGATTTTACCTTCCGGCGTGCGGTTGAAAGGCACGCCCATGTGCTCCAACTCGTATACAATTTTTGGGGCATCCTGGCACATGATGGCAATCGCATCCTGGTCGCCGAGGTAGTCACTGCCTTTGACGGTGTCGAACATGTGCCATTCCCAATTGTCTTCTTCTTCGTTTCCCAGAGCAGCGCCGATTCCGCCCTGTGCGGCCCCGGAATGGGAGCGCGTGGCGAAGACTTTGCTCAGAACTGCCACCCTTGTGCCTTCCCCCAGCTCGATGGCTGCCCGCAGGCCGGATAAGCCGGCTCCCACGATGACGACGTCATACTGGTGTTCCATAGTCGACTCCCTGCTGAAAGTCCGTTTATTGGTTTAGTTGACGAAAGTTGAAGATGAAAATGATGCCGATGCACGTATTCGGCCCGAATACTTTATCCGATCTTTCTCGCAGCTTAGAAAAAGCCCTTAAGCTTGTAAAGGGTTTTTTCAACGGTTCGGATTTTGTGGAGCGACCGTAACCGTTTTGTCAGATCTGTTTGCGGTTGACGCGGATTCGTGCGCCGTTTGCGATTCCTTTGAAGGCCGTGGCGTTGCCGAGGACCCGGCCGAACACATTGACCGGGCTGTAAGCCCGGGGTTTTTCGTCCCGGCTGACCGGTGTGGGACCGAAAAAAATACAGAATGCTTTTCCCATGGGCCAGAAGGCGATTTCCCCGATTTCAACTTCCGCCCGTGCATCAGGCTCCTGTTGCACGGTAACCGGTATGGTGAAATAGATCTCGTTGCCCCAGGTATTGACAGTGCCTTCGAAAGGCAGCGCCTCTAAAATCTTGACGGCCGTCGCGCTCGTACCGAGTTCAGCCTCTAAACGAATGTCATTTACCGAGATAGTAATAATATTATCGTCCATTGTCACTCCTCATAAGGTTTCGATGAAGCGCCTAAATGTATGAAATTGCAAACTTATTTTTTCGTGAGCCTAAAATCCTACGGCCTGACCGTCCTTGCGGTGGTCGGAGGCTCCGCAGTATCCATCCGGCAGGCAGGCGATGAGTTGGGCACCGCCGAATAGTCGGGTCGGCGGATCCCGCATCAATCGGTGACCGCGTCTGGCGAGCTCCGCGGCAACGTTATCCGGTAGACCCGATTCCAGGGCGAGACGAAAGTCCTCTGCCACATACCACCGGGGTGCGTCGGAAGCCGTTTGGGGATTGAGGCCGTAATCGAAAAGCCGCACGATCATCTGCAGATGACCTTGGGGCTGCATCAATGCGCCCATCACGCCGAAACTGAGAAGCGGTCGACCGTCACGGGTCACAAAACCGGGCGTAATTGTGTGGAAAGGACGTTTGCCGCCACTGACGCCGTTGGGATGCCCAGTCTCGAGTGTGAAGCCCCTGCCGCGGTTTTGTAGACTGATCCCTGCATCCGCAACGACGATGCCCGATCCAAATCCCATATAGTTGGACTGGATGTAGGACACCATCATGCCGTTCCGGTCCGCTGTGCTCAAATAAACCGTACCGCCGTCCGATCTCAATGCGGCACGCGGCGTTCCGGCCTGATCCATCCGAATCTTGGCGGCGCGGTCGGCCAGAAAAGCGTCAGCTAGCAGGTGTTGCGGGGCGACCTTCATGGCGGCAGGATCGGCGATGTGGCGCCAGGATTCCGCAAAAGCCAACTTCATTGCTTCCACCTGCAGATGGATGCTGTCCGCGCTATCCGCAGGATAGTGGCGGATATCCAGGTGACGCAGAATCCCGAGGGCCATGAGGGCCGTCAAGCCTTGGCCGTTGGGTGGAATTTCACACAATTGAATGCCGTGGTATTCCTGCGTGAGCGGCGTAACCCACTCGGATGTGTGCTCCGCCAGGTCTTGGAGCGTCAATGCACCACCTTCGGCGGCCGCCTGGGCGGTGATACGTGCGGCGAGTTCGCCCCGGTAAAATGCTTGGCCGTCGGTTGCGGCAATTTTCCGTAGAGTTTCGGCCTGTTGCGGGCATGCAAAGTGTTCACCAACGGTGGGTGGCCGGCCGCCGGGGAGAAATGTCTTGGCGAATTCCGCGTAACCCTGGAAGCGTTCCGGTGCTTCGGCCCAGATGGACGCCACCGCAGGTGTTACGAGGAATCCCTGTTCGGCGTAGCCGATGGCCGGTTCGAAAAGCCGTTCGAACGGCAGTTGGCCGAATCGTTGCGACAGGCGTGACCAGGCGTCCACCGCACCGGGTACGGTGACCGAGTCCCATCCCAGCTCGGGCATGCTGTTGCAGGCGGCAAAACGGTTCGGTGACCAGCCTGAGGGCGAGCGGCCGGAGCCGTTGAGCCCGTGGAGTTTTTTCCCGTCCCAGATCAAGGCGAAGGCATCGCTGCCGATGCCGTTGCCGGTCGGCTCGACGACGGTCAGTGCGATGGCCGCGGCCAGAGCGGCGTCGACGGCATTTCCGCCGCGGCGCAGCATGTCCAAACCTGCCTGGGCGGCAAGTGGCTGTGAAGTCGCCACGATATTGCGGGCCAAAACGGGCTTCCGCCTGGAATCGTATGGGAAATTCGAAAGACTTTCTGACCGGAAAAATGTCATGCTGGCATCTTTTTTTTCAGTCGTGGCGGATAAATTTTGGTGACCCGCATGTTTTCAATGTCGAAACGGTTGATGTATAGCCTTCTCAGCGGTGTTCCGTAAACATTGATGACGACAATGGTCTGATCGGTGGGGTTGCCGACCCGGTGGATACCTTCGTCAAGCGGCAGAGTGGTATCGGTCCGGCCCGATGTGCAGGTGATTCGTTCCGTCTCCTCGAGGAGGGCATAGCCGTTTTTTGGGCCGTCGTCTTTCCTGCGGTATTTGACGATCTCCATTTCCCCGGAGGCGCAGCCTAAAACGCCCCATGAACTGTGGTCGTGGATAAACGTGACCTCTCCCGGCTTGTAGAGATACATCCGAACGGAAAAACGGCGCTTGCTATCCATGTGCAGGCGCCATTCGTTGTCGAAGAGCATATGCCGGCGACGCTCGGCTCCGCCGGAATTCTTTTTGATGTCGTTCAGAACCGCGGTTATCAGCAGCTGATTCTCGAGAAGGGTCGGTAGCCTCTGCCGGACATAATCGATTTTTGACTCGTTGTCGGCGAGTTGCCCAAGCGGATCGGACCACTCGGTGCAGTAATCATGCAGACCTTTGGGGTTAACAGGAGACAGCGGCATTTGATGGAACCTCGACGGCAAGAGCGGCATGCTCCCGCCCGTTTTCGCAACCCTAAACAAATGGGTCCCGGCCGTCAAGTCTGCTGTCGTTTCGGTATGCAGGTTTTAGGAAATCAAGACACTGCGGCAGAAGTTTATTTGCTGACGAAAACGAGCTAATCTTTCGGTTCTGCAGTGTCGAGCGCCGAACGAACCGCGTCGGCCAGTTCATTCATACCCAGCGGTTTCATCAACATGCGGCTGATACCCTGCGTGGCGGCGCGTTCGACTTCGATCTCGTCGCTATAGCCGGTGCAGAGAATGATCGGGATATCGGGACGTATCGTTTTGATTTGTTCCGCCAGTTCGAAGCCGGTCATTCGAGGCATGGTCCTGTCGGAGATGACCAGGTCGAAATCTTGTGGATGGGATTGGAAGGTATTCAAGGCGTCGGAGCTGTTGGTCCTCACAGTGACACGGTAACCGAGGTGTTCCAGTATCTGCTTTCCCATTGCAGCCAGCACTTCCTCGTCGTCCACCAACAGAATCCGCTCGTTTCCGGTAGGCGGCGCAATCGGTTGAATAGCCGTCGGTTCGTCTTGGCTGGCGGCGCAGGGCAGGAAGACATGAAAAATTGCCCCGCTGCCCGGGCAACTGTCGACCTGGACGGACCCTTTCAGGGTTTGGATGATTCCATGCACCACCGATAGCCCCAGGCCTGTCCCTTCCCCTTTTTCTTTGGTAGTAAAATAGGGGTCGAAGATGCGCGCGAGAATATCCGGTTCGATGCCGGGGCCCGTGTCGCCAACCGTCAACTGAAGGTGCGGTCCCGGTCGAAGGCCCGGATGCTGTTTGATTTCGGCGGTTTCGATCGCGGTTTTCGTCAGACTCACGTCCAGAATACCGCCGGAGTCTTTCATGGCCTGGGCGGCATTGGTGCACAGGTTCATCAAGATCTGTTGAATCATCGTGGGGGTGCACAGCACGCGGGTGTTTTCGGCCGAGATGCGGGTGCGGATATCGATGGTTGAGGGCAGAGAGGCGCGCAGAAATTTGAGGGCTTCCTTGAGGAGCGGGGCGATATCGATCGACTTGAAATCCTGCTCCGTCTTGCGGCTGAAGGTCAGGATTTGCCTGACAAGGTCCTTGGCACGGTTACCGGCCTTGATGACCTCAGCCACGTCATGGCGGCCGGGGCCGCCTTCGGGTATTTCGTACACGGCCAGTTCGGCATATCCCAGAATAGCGGAGAGGATGTTGTTGAAGTCATGGGCGATGCCGCCGGCCAGGGTCCCGATCGCTTCCATTTTCTGAGACTGAATCAGCTGCCGCTGCAGGTGATTTTCCTGGGTCACATCGCGCTTGATGCCGACGTAGTTGCAAATTGACCCGTTGCCGTCCATGACCGGTACGATGACGGCTTCTTCCGAGTAGTGGGTGCCGCACTTGCGACGGTTTATGAAACAGCCCTGCCAGGGGTGGCCATTCGAGATGGTGTTCCAGAGCTCCTGGTAAAAGACCGGTTTCTGAAGACCGCTTTTCAAGATTCGCGGATTGCGTCCGGTTAGCTCGCTGCTGGCATAGCCGGTGATTCTTTCCAGGGCCGGGTTGACATATTCGATTGTTCCGGCGCTGTTGGTGATCAAGACGAGCTCGGCAGCTTGCTCGACGACGATTTGAAACAGACGCCTTTTTTTTTCCGAACGGACGCAGCCCCAAGACAACCCTATAATTCCTGCCAGCGTCTTTAATGCGTCGACTTCCTCCCGAGTTGGTGACATATCTTCGGACATGATATCGACACCGAGAAATCCGATCATCACCGCGCCGCTGACCATCGGCGCCAACAGGCTCGAACGGATGACGGCACCTCCGGACAGTGATTTATGATGGGTGGTCGCCCCCGGCTCCAACGGCTCGGCGAGATGAACGGTTTCACCGCGCTGCAACCGGGAGAGGTACTCAGTCGATAAGGCGACCGGCAGGTCGTTTGCGGGCTTATCATTGGGGGGCAAGACGGGTCCGCGCCATTCAATGCGGTTTATAATCGTTTTGCACGATTCATCTACTTCGCACGCATAACACCGATCGCCTTGAAAAAAGGTCGCGATCCGTTCGAGAGTTTGCGGCAGCATACCTTCGAAATCATCCATTTGTGCAGCCGCACATGTAGCAACTGTCTTGGCCAGCAGATCTTCCGGCCTTAGATGGCCGGCGTTTTTCTCATTGACTGTGTCCATATGCTCTCATAGCAACGATAATGATGCCGTGAAGCGTGGGCCGGCGTTTGTTCGTACTTAGGGCTTTATCTAAAATAACGGTTTATTTTGAGATTCAATATATAACTAATCAATAATAATTGCAAGAAGTTGCTGTGGCCATCCCTGTTTTCGGCTTGCATTGAGACAGGTTGCAATTTTAAGGGGTACTGGTGTTGTCGTCATGCAGGGTCAAAAAAAGGCGGCGGTTACGCGACTGGAGCGCTCTTTTAATCGGCCCCATGGACTTCAGGAGCTCCGCGTTGAGCCGAAACGGGCCCAAATATTTATAAGATCTTGATTAAAATAGAAATTTTTATTAAAATAGTCATTATGGCTTGTTTTTGGTAAAATACTGATATCAATTCTGGGGAAAGTGATCGGCCGATAACAGAGAACCGGCCGATTAGAGACGAATTTTTAATCCTGTTGTGCCGCCGGACGACCTTATTTAAATGGAGATCAGCCGAATTTAAATGGAGATCAGCCGAGAAACTGTTGGAAAGTTTGCGCGCCAACCACTGCTTCCGGGTTGGTCGCCGTCCGATTTCCGGGTCGTCACACCGGCTCCAGCGATCGCTCCATTGCAACAGCCGAGGCAAAAATGACAAATGCTGCCGACATACTGATCGTCGATGACGAACCGATCGTCTGTCAAACACTGCAAGGCCTGCTCGATTTCCAGGGGCACCGGGTTGACACCTGCAGCAGCGGCGCAGAGGCTTTGAACTGCATCCGCCGGAAACGTTTCGATCTGGTTTTTCTGGACATCCGGCTACCGGACATGGACGGTTTTCAGATTTTGGCCGCCATCCGCAAAGAAGCGGCGGGGGTCCTCGTCATCATGATTACCGGCGACGCCACCATCGAAACGGCTGTGGAAGCGCTCAAAAGCGGCGCATACGGTTACCTTCGCAAACCGGTCCGGATCGAGGAGTTGACCAAGACGGTCAAGAACGCTCTCGATCACCGCGAACTGGATCAGGCCCGCCGGCGTTCGGAAGCCGCCCTGCGGGACAGCGAAGAGCGCTTCCGGACCTTGGTCGAAAATTCGCTGATCGGTATCTGCATCGTCCAGAACAAAAAAATCATCTATCAGAATCCGGAACAGAAAAAATTATACCGATCCTTTGCCAGTGTTTCACCGGAGACACTGATTCATTTTATCCACCCGGATGATGTCGACAAAGTGTCTAAATGCTATCGCGTACTCATCGCGGGGAAACAAAAATCGGTGGAAACCGATTTCAGGATCTATCCCTCGGGAAGCGAAAAGAAAGATACCGACATCCGCTGGCTGCAGTGCCGCGCCAGCTTGTTTCAGTATCGGGGTGCCGATGCCATCCTGATCAACCTGATGGACATCACCCGATCCCAGGAACTTGAACATTTCCTGCGGGTAAAAAGCAAAATGATTTCCCTGGGGCGTGTCGCGGCCGGTATCGCCCATGAAATCAGAAATCCCCTGACCGGCATCAACTCCTACCTTTTTACACTCGAGGACCTGCTGAAAGCCGAGGAACTCGATGCCGGTACGGTCGATATGATGAAAAAGATCGTCGACCAGGTGCAGGGGGCGTCGAACAAGATCGAATCGGTCATCAAACGGGTGCTCGATTTTTCGAGGCCCGGTGTCCCCTCCATGTCGCTGATCAGCATGAACGGCCCCCTGCAGGAGGCGCTCAACCTTTCGGCGGGCAGCCTGCGCAAGAAGGGTATCATGGTCGCCATTGACCTGGATCACGAGTTGCCGATGAGTTACGGGGATGCGAGTTTGATCGAGCAGGTAGTGTTGAACCTGATCGACAATGCCGTGAAATCCATGGAGAAGAAGAGTGCTGAAAAACGATTGACGCTTCGGTCGTATTCGGAAAACAATAACATCTGTCTGAGTGTATCAGACACTGGATCCGGGATCCCCATCGGTATCCGGGAAAAGATCTTCGACCCGTTTTTCACAACCGAGACCGACGGCTCAGGCATCGGGTTGGCCATCTCGTTGCGGATCATCAACGATCACCGTGGTGCCATTACGGTCGAAGGCAACGAGTCGGGCGGGGCCAAGTTTACCATCGAATTACC